>JAEYPO010000034.1 GCA_023410595.1 Bacillota bacterium
CCAGTAGGGGGAAGGCTTTATCTTCTTAATTCAGTCTCAATAAATGCAATAATCCAGTAAAATAAATATTCTCTCCATAGCTTAAGCTCTTTTGAACCCCCGGCATTACCGGGGGTTTTCTTATACAATAATGATACCCCCGGTCACGTCCGGTGGTATTCCATACGCGGGCTAAGCACTATAATACTGGCATCGCCTCAAGGCGTACCCAATAGTCGTCTGTTGTAAGTTTGTTGCGGTTTGCCTGATTCATGCGTTTTAAAGGCTTCTCCTTGAGGAGAAGCTGGCGCCGACAGGCGGCTGATGAGGTGTTACATGATACCTGCAACCACCCCCCTCGTCGTTTTAGCGACGGCCCAAGTCGTGAGGCTTGATGGGTGTGAATTCCGTTGATTCAGGGTTAATCGTCTCTGTACAGATTATTGAGCGATTCGGCGAGAGACTTAATATCGCCGCGAAGGTCCTCGGGAGATAACACCTCCGCCTTATCCCCGAATATAGTAAGCCAGGAGAGAAACCCGGGGCTTACGCGCACGTTAACCGATACCGTAAACCATCCGTCTTTTATGCTTAAAACGCTTACGTCCAGGCCGAACCTGTCGTAGACGGCAGTGGCAAGCTCGTCGCGGAAGCGTATGCGTACGCTGCGCATTTCCCCGCCGAACATACTGAAGACGCTTCGGTGGTATTCGTCAAAGTCTATGTAGTTCTTATATTCCGACACCTCGTTTATGTTCCTTACGGTCTCCCCCGTTACCTCCACCTTTGTCATACGGTCAATCCTGAAATGCGAAAGGTTGTCATACTTGTCTATATTGCACACGAGGTAATATGCGTCTTCAAACCACATGAGCGAGTAAGGGCTCGCAAAATACTTCCTGCCCTCTCTTCTCAATCTTAACGTTTTGTCAGGCATATATTCAAAATAAAAGAACGATATCTTTCTTGCAGCGGAGAGCGCCTGCACTATCTTGTCGACGTTGTAGTATATCTCTTCGTTCTTTGTTTTAAGCGTGCGCACAAGCTCCAGCCGCTCATGGAAAGTTTTTGACTGCTCGTTGCTGAAAAGGCTTCCCAGCTTGTTTATAAGCTGCGCCGATTTTTTCTGTGTGATAAACTTTGCGGCGGATACGGCGCTCGCGCATATCTCAGCTTCCGCTATCTCCATAGCGCGCTCGCCCAGGAAATACGCCGTGCCGCCGTCCGACGTTTTCACGATATCGTACCCCAGATCCCTCAGCAAATTGATGTCGGAATAAATAGCCTTGCGTTCCGCCTCTATTCCTTTTCCCTTAAGATAATCAAGTATTTCGTTCATCTTTTTGGGATTGCGCTCGTCGGTATATTTTATAAAATACTCAATCAAAAGCAGTATCTTTGCCCTCTTTGGATAATCAGCCATTTAAGACCTCCGAAACATTTACTACAAACTATACGTATAACATAACTATAACATTTATTTAGCGAAGAACAAAGCATGAAAAAAGCGATATTACCATATGAATAACGCTCTTTCTGACTTTAATATTATGCCGCGGTGTTATTTTGGGAGCAGTTCAAGCAGCCGCAGCGTAGCTTTGTCAACGACTTTATAGCAAACATAATTGCCACTGCGTTCTCCCGCCACTATTCCCGCAGCTTTCAGTTTTGAAAGATGAAGCGAAATAACAGGCTGCGGTATGCCCAGGTCCTCGCATATCTGCTTCACATGACAGCCTTTTTTTGATATACCGTTTATAATACACAGCCTTATCGGATGTCCTAACACTTTAAGCTTTGAAGCAAGCGTTTCATACTTAGAATAGTTCATTGTTCCTTTGCCGCCTTTTTGCTGCCCAATATTTCATACAGGCTGTAGCCGCCCGAAAGAGTTTTAACATTGTATCCGCGCTGCCCAAGCATCCTTTCGGCTGTATACGCCGCCTGTCCGTTGCCGCAGAACAATACTATATCCTTATTCTTAGGAAGCTCGCTTATTCTGCCGCGCAGCTCGTCAGCGGGGATATTGACTGCTCCGTTTATAGTGCCCGCCTCAAAATCGTTTTTCGGGCGCAGATCCACTAACAGTGTATCCTTAAGGCCGTCTATATCATGCCAATGCACTATGTTTGTAAGTCCTTCCATTATATCGGAAGCCACGAATCCCGCCATATTCACCGGGTCTTTAGAAGCGCCGAACGGAGGCGCGTACGCGAGCTCCAGTTCCGACAGCTTGTCGGCGGTTAATCCCGCGCGCATGGCGGTGGCAATCACGTCTATGCGCTTATCCACTCCCCCGCCGCCCGCTATCTGTACGCCAAGTATCCTGCCCATACGTTTTTCGAACATCAGCTTAATTGTCATAACGGTAGCGCCCGGATAATACGGAGCGTGAGAATAAGCGCGTATATAGATTTTTTCATAGTTCTCCTTGCGCTCTTTAAGCATTGCTTCTGAAAGCCCCGCGTTTGCGAAAACGGACTCGAAGAGCTTAAGTATTGTTACGCCCAGCGTTTTTCTGTATTTTGAATTAAGCCCGCATATATTGTCGGCAGCTATCCTTCCCTGCCTGTCCGCGGGAGAAGCGAGCGGTATAACCGCTTTGCCCCCTGAGAGGCATTCCACTTCCACGGCGTCTCCCGCCGCGTATATATCCTTGTCTGTCGTTTGCTGCCGCTCATCCACGAGTATGCCGCCGGTGACTCCTATGCCCAGACCGGCTTTTCTGGCCAGAGAAACCTCGGGTGTTACGCCCCCTCCCAGTATTACCATATCCGCTGAAAGCTTCCCGCCATTAGAAAGCTCTACGCCCACGCTGTTTTCCGATTCGTTCATTGAAACGACTGAGGCGCCTGTTATAAGCAGCATGCCTTTTTTCTGCAGCTCCATTGCAGCGAACACGGACATGTCGTCGTCAAACGTCGGCAAAACGTGACTGCTCTCCTCGACCACCGTAGTCGTTATTCCGCGCCTTGATATGTTCTCAGCTATCTCCAGGCCTATATATCCGCCCCCAAATACGACCGCCCGCCTTACGTTGTTTTTCTCTATATACTCTGTCATTGATATCGAATCGGCCATGTTTCTAAGCACAAAAACCTTATCCGAATTTATGCCTTCAATTTCAGGCTTTAAGGGCACCGCTCCCGTTGCCAGCACCAGCTTATCATACTTTTGCTGATATTTCCTTCCTGTCACGAGGTTCTTCAGCTCGACCTTTTTATCACGCCTGTTTATGCCGACAACCTCGATGTTGACCTTTACGCTTATATTGTGCCTTTTTTTAAAATCGCCCGGCGTCTGCAATAAAAGCTCGTCGGCGGATTTTACTATGCCTCCCACATAATAAGGCAGCCCGCAGCTCGAAAACGAAACAGACGGCCCTTTTTCAAATATCGTTATCCTTGCACGTTCGTCAAGCCTGCGCAAACGCATGGCGGCGCTTGTGCCTCCCGCAATACCGCCCACTATAATATATTTTCTTTCCATATTTCGCCTTTCGAATATTTGTTTATCTTAATATTCGATTATTTATGCATTTACCCTTTTTTATTATGCCTTATAGCTGATAGTTTATGTTCTGTTTACATTTTGATATAATCAAATAAGGAGGCGGAATATGATATTCGGAATGTCAACAGCTTGTTTCTTCCCCAAAGTTTTTTTAGAGGATTCGATCGATATTATGGGCAGCATGCAAATTGAAAACATAGAGATATTTTTCAACTGCATGTCAGAATACAAAATGCCTTTCGTCAAAGAACTAAAGAAGCGGGCAGACGGCAACGGTATCAGCGTCTATTCGATACACGCCTTTTCCATACAGTTTGAACCGCAGCTTTTTACTCTTCATGAAAGAGCAAGGCGTGAAGCTGAAGACATATATAAACAGGTGATTGAAGCGGCCGCGGAGCTTGGCGCCGGCGTTTATGTTTTTCATGGCCCGCCAAACCTGAAGCGCATGAAAAAAACCATATTGAATTACAAACATATTGCAAACACGATAGGGCCGCTTGCCGATATAGCCAAAGCGCACGGAGTAAAGCTTGCCTGGGAGAACGTCCACTGGTGCTGGTATTCACAGCCTGAATTTGCGGATATCGTCTTAAAGCTGCCCGGCATGGAAAATCTTTATTTCACACTGGATATAAAGCAGGCCGTTCTGTCTGGGTTCGCTCCCGAAGAGTATTTGAAATCAGCGGCTGGAAAGCTTGCCAACGTACATATATGCGACTGTGTCTTCAGCGAGGAACACGGCGGGGTTCCAGTACTGCCGTTCAAAGGCGGTATCGATTTTGAATCGTTTAAGCGAGAGCTTGATAAAACGGGCTATGACGGCGGTATGATACTGGAAGTCTACTCAAGTAATTATTCTGATCATGGCGAGCTTAAAGAAAATTTCAGTAAAGTGAAATCGTTTTTCTCATATTGAAGCGATCATGGCAGCTAAAGTTATCTTAAAGTTTTTCATAGACGCTTTTTGTTTACGGCCGCAGCGGCGCGATCGAATTCATCTTTACGAACATAAATAATATATTCAAGCGCTGTTTGCATATCCTGTCCTATCGACCCCAGTCTTGCCCGCGTATCGCTTAACACAGAAGGGCTTGTTCTGTCTATGGTCTTTACATAGCAGTCAATTCCGCAGCCTGCCAATATATCTCTGATTTCAGACTGCTTCTTCATCGAAAACGTCGCAAATATTTCTTTGCGGTTGAAAAACGTAATCATACTCTTGCCGCTCCTAAACGTTATATTGCGATTATTATCCTATGAAGCTTTATGTTTTCCTGACTACAATATTTAAAAGGCGCTCTTTTTCAGAACGCCTTTTAGTTTGTTTATTATCAGCCGAAGCTTTCTTTTTTAGCCTTGGGCAATGCCTTTTGTTTTGTGTCCTTCTCGCCAAGTATGAGCATGGGCAACATGGCGTTCTTTACGGTATCCTTTGTAATAACGCACTTCTTGATATCTGTTCTGGAAGGTATCTCATACATAACGTCGAGCATGATGCTCTCTAATATGGCTCTTAAGCCCCTGGCGCCCGTTTTGCGGTCGATAGCAATCTTAGCTATCTCGGCAAGCGCGTCCGCCTCAAATTCAAGCTGTACGCCGTCCATTTCCAAAAGCTTTGTGAACTGCTTTACCAGCGCGTTCTTAGGCTCGGTGAGTATGCTCACCAGCGCTTTTTCGTCGAGCTGATGAAGCGGCACTATTATGGGAACGCGTCCTACAAATTCCGGTATAAGGCCGAACTTTAAGAGGTCTTCGGGGAGTATCTTCTTATAAATCTCTGAGAGGTCTTTATTAAGGTTCGATACTATCTCGGCGCCGAAGCCCATCATCTTGTTGCCTATCCGTCTCTCTATTATCTTTTCAAGACCGCCGAATGCGCCGCCGCATATAAACAGTATATTCGTCGTGTCTATCTGCAAAAACTCCTGATGCGGATGCTTCCTGCCACCCTGAGGAGGAACGCTGGCCACCGTGCCCTCGATTATCTTGAGCAGCGCCTGTTGTACGCCCTCACCCGAAACGTCGCGTGTTATAGAAGGATTGTCGCCCTTCCTCGCTATCTTGTCGATCTCGTCTATATAGATTATGCCGCGCTGTGCGCGCTCTATATCGTAATCCGCCGCCTGAATGAGCTTTAGAAGTATATTCTCGACATCCTCGCCCACATATCCGGCTTCCGTAAGCGACGTAGCATCCGCCATGGCAAACGGTACGTTCAATACGCGCGCGAGCGTCTGCGCTAGCAGCGTCTTGCCGCAGCCGGTAGGCCCCAGCATGACGATATTGCTCTTCTGAAGCTCTACGTCGTCCTGTTTTACGTCGGAATTGATCCTTTTATAATGGTTATATACCGCAACGGCCAGATTCTTCTTCGCATAATTCTGTCCTATTACATACTCGTCAAGAGAAGCAACGATTTCCGAAGGCTTCGGAATCTCCCCCATATCAAACGTTACCGCGTCCTGATAGTCCTCTTCAATGATCTCTTTACACAGCTCTATGCACTCATTGCAGATATAAACACCCGGCCCCGCAACAAGACGCCTCACCTGTTCCTGAGCCTTGCCGCAGAACGAACATTTCAATTGTTTCTGATCATCATAATTTGCCATTGATTCACCTCAATTACTTGCTCTTTGGCTGTATAATCTCGTCAATAATCCCGTATTCGCGCGCATCTTCCGCGCTCAGGAAATTGTCTCTCTCAGTATCAGCCGCTACCTTTTTTTCTGGCTGACCCGTTCTTTCCGCCAGTATCCTGTTCATCTTCTTTTTAATATTCACGATATGTTCGGCATGTATCTGTATATCCGTAGCGGGGCCCTGCGTACCGCCTGAAGGCTGGTGTATCATCACCTCGCTGTTGGGAAGCGCTTTGCGCTTGCCCTTAGCGCCCGCAGCCAGCAGGAACGCTCCCATAGAAGCGGCTATGCCTATACATATCGTCGATACGTCGCACTTTACGTGCTGCATCGTATCATATATAGCCATTCCCGCAGTCACCGACCCCCCGGGGCTGTTGATGTAAAGGAATATATCCTTATCAGGGTCCTCAGCCTCGAGAAATATCAATTGGGCTACCACCAGGTTAGCCATGACGTCGTCCACTTCGCCGCCTAAAAAGATTATTCTGTCCTTCAGCAGCCGGGAATATATATCATAACTTCTCTCGCCTTTGCTTGTCTGCTCTATAACATAAGGCACCAATGTCATGCTTGAAAATCCTCCGTTATCTATACTATACTATTCTATTCTTCGTCAGTGTTTTCCTTCTCCGCAGATTTCTTTTTACCTTTTTTGGAGGGCGCTTTAAGTTCCGCGTTCTCCACAAGGAAATCAACAGTATTGTCGTAAGCTATATCTTCTTTGATGTACTCGAGCTCTTCGTCGTTTATGGATTTTTTGAGCTCTTCCAAATCCTTTTTCGCGGCTTCCGCCCTTCTTTTCAGCTCCGCTTCTACCTGCTCTTCCCACGCAGTTATATTCTCCGCTTTCTTTACGGCCTCCACAACGAGCTGTGCGCGCACATTCCTTTCAGCCGGTTCCCTGTACTCCTTGCGAAGCTCTTCCATGCTGCCGCCTGTCATATTAAGGTAGTCTTCCAGTTTGACGCCCTGATACATAAGGCTGTATTCTATCTGCCTTATGTGATTGTCAATCTGGTTTTCTATCATGCACTCGGGCAGATCTATTTTAGCGTTTTTAATAACCGCTTCGATTACGTTGTTCTGGGTATGAACCTTAGCGTGCTCCTCGGCATGCTCTTCTAAATGTTCCCGTATGCTTTTCTTATACTCTTCAATAGTGTCGTATTCGGATACGTCCTGCGCGAACTCGTCGTTAAGCTCGGGAAGCTCTTTCTCCTTGACCTCCTGAAGCTTTATATGGAAAACGGCTTCTTTGCCAGCGAGCTGTTTTGCCCTGTAGTCTTCCGGGAAGTTGACGGTGATATCCTTCTCCTCGCCCTTTTTCATGCCCACGATCTGCTCTTCAAAGCCGGGTATAAACATGCCGGCGCCTATCTCTATAACCTGGTTCTCTGCTGTTCCGCCGTCAAACTTTTCTCCGTCTATGCTGCCTGAATAGTCGATAACAGCCTTATCCTTTTCCCGCGTCTCTCTGTCAACGTCAACCCATCTCGCGTTGCGTTCGGCAAGCCGGTTCAGTTCGGCATCGACCTGCTTCTCATCCACGGACGCTTCTTCCTTTTCGGCCTTTACTCCCTTATACTGTCCAAGCTCGACCTCAGGCTTAACAAAGAATTCCGCCGTATATGTGACGCCTTCCTTCTTGCCTATGGTCTTTATATCTATTTCCGGTTTGGAAACGGGCACAAGACCTAGCTCGTCAACTGCCTTTGTGTAACTTTCCGGAAAAACCATCTCAAACGCTTCTTCAAAGAATACGCCCTCGCCATAAAAATTCTCTATAACCGGTTTTGGCGCTTTTCCCTTCCTGAAACCCTGTACGTTGAACTTACCCCTGTTTTTTATATATGCCTTCTGCAGCGCGTCCGCAAACTCTTCGGGTGAAACTTCAATTTCTGCTTTTACTTTATTTGCGCCTACGTTTTCTACTTTTGCCAATTAAAATAATCCTCCTGCCTTATAATACCCAAAATGGCCATATCGTAATCCCGCCAAAATGCCGGAATTTATATTAACATATATACATAGTCAATGCAACGACAAAGCAACAAAAGTTAATTCTTTTTTCACATATATAGTTATCGAACGTCTTAAGTATCATTCCTGATAATTTATATCGGGTCCCAAAAAGTCAGAAGGCATTTTGGGTGGTAATGACGCCAAGGCTTGAATAACATTATGGACAGGTTTGTTGTCTTACAGTATTTTTGCCGTACAACCCTTCTATTATATTTATCGAAAAGTTTTGCAATTTCTTGATTGAAAATGCAATCTTACTTCAATGTTTATTATAATCCCTGGCGGCCTAAATGTCTTGTTTTATTTAAGAATAAATAATTGCAATTTTACTTTTTCATGTTTATCAGCGATTTGATATTGCATAAATATGCAATATAACGTATAATTATAAACATAAACGGAGGGAAATGCTATGAGTAAAACAAAAGTATTGCTGGCTTATTCAGGAGGGCTTGACACCTCGGTAATAATACCGTGGCTCAAGGAGAACTACGACTGCGAAGTAATCTGCATGGCGGCGGACGTCGGCCAGGGTGAGGAGCTTGACCCGCTCAATGAAAAGGCCATAAAAAGCGGCGCCAGCAAGATATATATCGAGGACCTTACTGAGGAATATGTAACGGACTTCATATATCCTACGCTTAAGGCGGGAGCCGTATATGAAGGCGTATACCTCCTCGGTACTTCGACGGCGCGTCCGCTTATCGCGAAGCGTCTTGTGGAGATTGCGAAAATGGAAGGGTGTGAAGCCATATGCCACGGAGCGACGGGCAAGGGTAACGACCAGGTTCGCTTCGAACTTACCATAAAAGCGCTCGCGCCTGAGCTTAAGATAATAGCTCCCTGGCGCATATGGGATATTAAGTCAAGGGAAGACGAGATAGCTTACCTTGAACAGCGCGGTCTCCCAGTGCCCGTATCCAAGAAACGCCCTTACAGCATGGACAGGAACCTGTGGCATTTGAGCCACGAGGGTTCAGACCTTGAGGACCCGTGGAACGAGCCGCAGAAGGAGCTTTGCCTGATTTGCACGCCGCCCGAAGACGCTCCCGATAAACCGTCGTATGTGGAAATAGGATTTGAACAAGGCATCCCCGTTTCAATAGACGGCAAAGTCTACTCCCCCGTTGAGCTTATAGAAACGCTCAACAAACTCGGCGCCGCAAACGGCGTAGGCATAAGCGACATGGTGGAAAACAGGCTCGTCGGCATGAAATCGCGCGGCGTATACGAGACTCCGGGCGGAACGATACTTTACGAAGCTCACCGCGCATTGGAGAGCATAACGCTCGATAGGGACACGCTGCATTTCAAGCAGGGTGTTGCGCTTAAATTCGCGGAAATGGTATACTATGGGCAGTGGTTTACTCCGTTGCGCGAAGCGCTGTCCGCGTTTGTGGACTCAACGCAGCAAAATGTGACCGGCACGGCGCGCGTAAAGCTCTATAAAGGCAACTGCGTAACCGTAGGTATTAAGTCTCCTTATTCATTATACAGCGAAGAGTTCGCAACATTCGGAAAAGACGAGGTATATAACCAGCAGGACGCCGAAGGCTTCATAAACTTATTCGGGCTGCCTTTGAAGGTAAAGGCGCTGCTGGATCAAAAGAGGAAGTAAAGATGAACAGCAAAAAGATGTGGAGCGGCCGTTTCTCGTCGGATACCGACGAGTTTGCAGCGGGCTTTCATTCGTCGATATCGTTCGACTGCCGCCTTTATCGCGAGGACATACTGGGCAGCATAGCGCACGCGCGCATGCTCGGCAAAACCGGCATAATAGGCAGGCCGGACAGCGAGGCTATAATCGAGGGGCTGCGCGGCATACTCGAGGATATCGAAGCGGGACTCGTCACGTTCTCTGAGTCGGACGAAGACATACACATGAATATAGAGCGCCTGCTCACGCAGCACATAGGAGAAGCGGGCAAGATGCTGCATACGGCGCGCAGCCGAAACGACCAGGTGGCGCTCGATGTGCGCATGTTCGTAAAGCGCGCGTGTGACGATATCTTCTTCCGGCTTAAAGCGCTTATGGGCGCGCTGACTGAAATAGCCGACGAGAACCTTACAGCGATAATGCCCGCTTACACGCACCTGCAAAAGGCACAGCCCACAACGCTCGCCCATCACATGATGGCGTATTGCGAAATGTTTTTCCGTGACTTTATGCGGTTTGAGAATACATACAGCGCCTGTGACGTTATGCCCTTAGGTTCAGGCGCGCTCTGTTCAACGACGTTCCCCATAGATCGCGGAATGGTAGCAAAGGAACTCGGGTTTTCCGAGATAACGAGCAACAGCATGGACGCGGTGAGTGACCGCGATTTCGTGCTTGACTTCCTCTATGCATGCGGCGTATGCATGATGCACCTCTCCCGCTTCTGCGAAGAAATAGTGCTGTGGTCTACGGGAGAATTCTCGTTTGTACACTTAAGCGATTCGTATTCGACAGGCTCGAGCATAATGCCGCAGAAGAAGAATCCCGACATGGCGGAGCTTATACGCGGCAAGACGGGAAGGGTGTACGGCGACCTTTTTGCGCTGCTTACCGTAATGAAGGGTCTTCCGCTCGCGTACAACAAGGACATGCAGGAAGACAAAGAGGCTATGTTTGACGCGTACGACACGCTTACAAGCTGCCTCACCGTATTTACGGGCATGCTGCAGACAGCCGAGTGGGATACTGAGCGCATGTATAAGGCCGCGGGGCTCGGCTTTACGAACGCCACTGACGCCGCGGATTACCTCGCTAAAAAAGGAGTGCCTTTCAGAGAAGCGCACGAAATAGTGGGCAGGCTCGTAATATACTGCGAGCAGCGCGGCAAGGCGATAGACGCGCTGTCTATAGACGAGTTAAAAAAGCTCTCCCCCGCCTTTGAGGACGATATATTCGACGCCATATCACTGGAAACGTGCGTTGACTCGCGCTCGTGTTACGGCGGCCCGGGCGAGGCAAGCGTAAAAAAGCATATAGATAAGATGAAAGAATTTCTCATGCAATAGATAAAAGCTGCGGTATCCGCAGCTTTTAGATTGTCGATAAACCCCAACTTATAATTGTTATGAGTACAAAAAAAACGATAAAGTGTAGGGAACGACCCCCGTGTCGTTCCGGCTATTAAGATAGCATTCGTTTATTGTGCTGCGGATACCGCAGCTTTTTTAGTTTTGAAGTAATATGTCAGCGTTTCGTTTCACACTTTAAACATTTTCCATAATGTACGCAGTTCATACCACAGGGAGCAATGAGGGAAGCGTCCAAAACAGGCCTCCTTAAATTGATTGCCTAGATCCTTATCTGTCCGTTCCCTCTGATGATATATTTATATGTAGTCAGTTCCTCCAGACCCATAGGCCCGCGTGCGTGCAGCTTTTGAGTGCTTATGCCTATCTCGGCGCCGAATCCGAATTCGTTGCCATCCGTAAAGCGTGTGGACGCGTTTACATACACGGCGGCCGAATCGACCATTTCGAGAAACTTCTCTGCGTTGCCGTAGTCCTTAGTAACTATGGTCTCCGAATGTTTCGTTCCGTATCTGTTTATATGCTCTATTGCCTCATCGACGTCTTTAACGACCTTTACCGCAAGTATATAATCCAAATATTCGGTATAGTAATCGTCCTCCGTCGCTTCCTTTGCGTCTATTATACCGCGCGTCTTTTCACAGCCTCTCAGTTCAACGCCGCTTAGCTTCTTTGCCATCGCGGGCAGAAAAGCCTTTGCTATGTCTTCGTGAACAAGCAGCGTTTCCGCAGCGTTGCAAACAGAAGGCCTGCTTGTCTTCGCGTTCCAAATGATATCGACGCCCATACTTAAATCCGCGCTCTTGTCTATAAACACATGGCAGTTACCCGTACCGGTTTCTATCACTGGTATCGTGGAGTTCTTAACGACGGACTGTATCAGTCCCGCGCCGCCCCTTGGTATGAGCACGTCTATTATGCCATTGAGGCTCATAAGATACGTTGCGGCTTCTCTCGACGTATCATCTATAAGCTGCAAAGCGCCCTCGGGCAGCCCGGCTTTATACGCCGCTTCCTCCGCCACCTTTACTATCGCCCTGTTAGAATTTACAGCGTCGCTGCCTCCGCGCAGCACGACGGCGTTGCCCGTCTTTACGCACAGCCCTATGGCGTCCGACGTAACGTTGGGCCGCGCTTCGTAAATTATTCCTACGACGCCTAAAGGCACACGCTTTTTCCCTATTGTAAGCCCGTTAGGGCGCTTCCATGCACCTATGACTTCGCCTACAGGGTCGCTTAAGGCCGCTATATTCTCCAGCCCCTGCGCCATGCCTTCTATGCGAGCGGCCGAAAGCGACAGCCTGTCAAGAAGCCCCTTGCTCATGCCCTTCTCCTCGCCCGCGTTTACGTCTTTGGCGTTTTCTGAAATAATATATTCCGCGTTATTTCTCAGCGCGTCCGCAATGCTTTGCAGCACGGCGTTCTTACCGGCAGCGCCCATGCAGGCAAGCTTATACGACGCCCGCTTCGCTTTCAGTGCTTTCTCTTTTATATGCTCCATATAAAACGCTCCCGTGTCGATTTTCTTACAGGCATTATATCACCGTTTACAAACAATGTCACCGGAATGTATAATACAAAGCGCGGACAACTTGAAAATTCTACGGAGGGATAAATGACGCTTGATGGATTAACGCTGCATTACATAGTAAAAGAAGCGGCAGCCGCGCTTACGGGCAGCAAGATAGACAAGGTGCACCAGCCGCAGCCCGATACGATATTGCTGTCGCTGCGCGCGCCCGGCATCAGCAGCCGTATGCTGATAAGCGCAGGCGCGGCCGACTCGCGCATGTATATAACCTCGGCTAAATATTCAAATCCCAAAGCGGCTCCGATGTTCTGTATGTTCCTGCGCAAGCATATAACGGGCGCAAAGATAAAAGCCATAGAGCAGGTTGGGCTTGAGCGCGTCGTAAACATAACGCTCGAAACGAAAGACGAATTAGGACTTCCGCACGAGCTTACTCTCGTCGCCGAGCTGATGGGAAAATACTCGAATATAATACTGAAGAACGAACAGGATGTGATTATGGACAGCCTGCGCCACGTGTCGAGCGCCCAGAGCCGCGTGCGCTGCGTGCTGCCTTCGCTGAAGTATGAGCTTCCTCAATCGACAAAGCTTAATCCTTTGAGCGTATCAGAGGCCACACTTATAGAGATGCTCAAAAAGCGCGGCGCGAGAAAGCTTAAGGATTATCTTTCAAAGCTGTTGCAGGGCGTTTCGGGACAGACTGCGGACGAGATCATATATAGGTATATGCCGGAAGGGTACGAGCCGCAGCCGCGCGAGGCGGAAAGGCTTGCCGGGCTGATACTTTCGTTCTTCAACGGCCAGATGACCGAACCGACGATGTACCTTCACGGAAATGTGCCATTTTTCTATTCGCCGCACAAATTCATAAGCGTATCCGCAAACAATGTGAAGACATACGGCAGCGCCAACGAGCTTGCCGACGCGTTTTATACAGCTTTGAGCGAAATCCGCGAATTCAACGTAAAGCGCGATTCGCTGCAAAGGCTGGTTTCAAAGCGTCTTGAGAAGCATAACGCGCTGCTCGGCAAGCAGTCCGACTCAATAGATAAGGCGAAGAAAGCGGATAGCTATAAGAATACAGGCGATATTATAACGGCAAACATTTACCGTATAAAAAAGGGCATGACCTCCGTTGCCGCGGAGGATTACGCTACGGGACAGCAGACGCTTATCGAGCTTAACCCCCGCCTCTCTCCTGCCGCAAACGCTCAGGCGAATTACAAAAAATACGCAAAGCTCAAATCAGGCATTGATATAATACAAAAACGCATGGACGAGAACAAAGCCGACATAGAGTTTCTGGAAAGCGTCCAGGTGTCGCTGGAGTCTTCCGAAACGGCGGACGAGCTTTCGGAAATTGAGTTCGAGCTTTCAAGAGCGGGCGTCATATCAATAAAGGCCGCAGCGGCCAAAGCGACGGAAAAGCCTTCCGCGCCTCATAAGTTTCTTTCGTCAGACAGATATACGTTCTTCGCGGGCAAAAACAACCGTCAGAACGATACACTGACCATGAAGACCGCTTCGCCCGAGGATATATGGCTGCATACAAAGGATATACCCGGCTCGCATGTGATAATTATCCACCCCGGGGAAAGCGTGCCCGACATCACGCTCTTTGAGGCCGCTACCGTCGCCGCGACGCTCAGCAAAGCGAAAGGAACCGCTAAGATTGCCGTTGACTACACGCGCGTAAAGAACGTCCGCAAGCCCGGCGGCGCAAAGCCCGGCATGGTTGTGTATGATAAATATAACACAGTGCTGGTAAGCCCTGATAAAGCGCTGCTGGATACGCTTCTTGTTAAACAGGAATAAACCGTGTGAATATAGGGTTATTAAGCAACTGACAATTCGCCGCTAATTTAATAGTGCGAAAAGCATAATTACGATCGTTAGTGACCAAAGAGAAATAAGTCTAAAACAAGCTTTTTTCTTAAAGATTCTTCACTCGCTTTGCTCGTTCTGAATGACAAATGGGATTTATCGATAGCCTCAAAAAAAGACCTTGCGGTCTTTTTTGCTTTTTGAATTATTTCTTGTCTATTGAATTTTCTTCATCGACTTCCGCGTCTTCCACCGTCGCTATCGCGCCCTTTGTGAAAACGAGACGGACTTTATCGGGCATAGCCTCTATCGTAACAAGGTCTTCCTTGACAGCCACTATTTTGCCGTACATGCCGCCTATCGTCTTGACCATCTTACCGGGCACCATGCTTTCCATCATCTGCTGCATCTGCTTTTTCCTCTTCCTCTGAGGAATGATCATGAGCAGTATGATGGCGACAAACATTACAATAAGCAGTCCCCACTGAGATATAAAATCCATAAAACCGTTTCCCGTACCTACTGGCATCTCTCCACCATCCTTTTCTTTCGCGTTTTTTCGATATTTATCAGTAAACCGGAATATTAGCAACTGCTATTTATAAATATACCGCAGTTTTCCATTACCTTTTCACTTCATATATCTTCGAGTATATATACTATATTAGCGACCGTCAAATATCAACCCATTTTTAAAGATTATGCGTTATAATTTGCAAAAAATTCATCTTTGTATTGCCTGAAATACCCTCCGTCTATTGCCGCCCTTATCTCTTTCATAAACTCTACCGAAGCGTGCACATTGTGTATTGAGAGCAGCGTAGCGCCGAGTATCTCCCCCGCCTTTACAAGATGGCGTATATAAGCGCGCGTAAAATTGCGGCATGCGTAGCAGGAACACCCTTCGTCTATGGGCTTAAAGTCCCGCGAGTATTCTGCGTTACGTATCACCAGCCTGCCGCGCTTAGTAAGCGCCGTGCCGTTTCGTGCTATGCGTGTCTGCAGCACGCAGTCGAACATGTCGACGCCGCGCGCCACGCCGTCAATTATACAGTCAAAAGTACCCACGCCCATAAGGTATCTTGGTTTATGAGAGGGCAGCAGCGGTACGACGACGTCGAGCATATCGTTCATTGTTGCCTTTGGCTCGCCGACGCTTAAGCCCCCTATGCCGTTGCCAGGAAAATCCATAGCCGCAATGGCTTTCGCGCTCTCGATGCGCAGGTCCGCAAACGTGCCGCCCTGCACTATGCCGAACAGCGCCTGGTCTTCCCGCGTCTTTGCAGCCTTGCAGCGCTCGGCCCACCTGTGCGTACGCTCCATTGCGGCGGCGACGCGGTTGTATTCCGCGGGGAATTCAACGCACTCGTCGAACGCCATTATTATATCAGCGCCCAGCGCCTGTTCTATCTCCATAACCTTTTCGGGGGTAAACAAATGCTTGGAGCCGTCGAGGTGCGACGAAAAATGTACGCCCTCTTCGGATATCTTCCTTAAAGCGCCCAGCGAGAAAACCTGAAACCCGCCGCTGTCGGTAAGTATGGGCCTGTCCCAGCACATGAACTTATGAAGCCCTCCGGCCTCTTTTACAAGCTCGTGCCCCGGCCGCATATAAAGGTGATATGTGTTTGAAAGTATTATCTCGGCGCCCGCAGCCTTTACCTGCTCGGGCGTAAGCGCTTTTACGGTAGCTTGCGTGCCTACAGGCATATAGACGGGCGTTTCAATGCCGCCGTGAGGCGTATCAATATGGCCCCTGCGCGCCAGCGTGTCGCCGCACGTCTTATTTAAGGTAAAATGTATGGACATCGTTCCTCCGTATGCTGCATTTATATTATGATAGGGTCTTTATGCGCTTATGCAGTTTTTACATTATACCATATCCCATGAACGCCGCAACATTTATACCCTTATAAAAGCAAAGCCGGAACGCATATTCTTTACCGGTCAGCCTGCGAAAACCGAACGCACTATTGGTATTACATAGTGGCTGCCTTCCCTGCCCTTAACGTCTTCTATCATCGCCACGGCAAGATACTGCTTGGCGCTTTTGTCAGCGGGATATATAACGAACCACCCAAGCTCCGTGCCTTCCGTATCGTCCTTAGAGCTTTTTATCTCGGCTGTGCCAGTCTTGCCGGCGTAGCTCACACCGTCTATTTTAAATGAATGGCCGGTGCCGTCCGGGTTTTCAATCACCTGCATCATCGCGCTTTTCACTGTGTTTACCGCGTCGTCCGTAAACACGTTTTCCTTCCAGACAGCCGGGGTTTTGCCTTTTTCGAGGTAAGGCGTCATCATATCGCCGCCGTTTACAAACGCTGAATATATCGAAGCCATATGTACGGGATTTACCTCCACCTTGCCCTGTCCGAAGCCGCTGTTCGCTACGTCTATCTCGTCCGCAAACTTAAGTTCTATGCCGAACGATGAGCGGCCAAGCCCGAATTCGAACGGAACGTCTTCGCCGAAGCCTATGCTGACAAGGCCGTCGGCAAGCGCTCCGCCGCCGATTTTCAGAGCAGCTTTTGCGAAATATATGTTATCAGAGTATACAAGAGCGTTTGTAACGTTTGCCGCGCCGCCGTATTGTTTCAAAGTGGATATGCTGTAATCGTTCCAGCCGTCCTTCTTCCATGTCGTCCCGCTGGGCCCGAAGTCTTCCTCCGCCGCAAATGCGCCGCCGCTAAGCCCCAGAGCCGCTATAATGGGCTTTATAGACGAACCCGGCGCGTACGTCGCTTTAAAGCGGTTATACATAGGCCGCGTCTCTTCATTGTTATATTCGTTCCAACGTTCCTCCGTCAGCCCCAGTATAAAATCGTTGGGGTCGTAGGATGGCGTGCTCACAAGCGCAAGTATCTCGCCTGTCTTAGGGTCCATAACGACCGCTGCTCCCTTATCGTTCTTCATCTGCTCATATAATTTGGCCTGAAGGCCTGAATCTATGGTGAGCGTTACGTTTTCACCGTTGCGTTCCTCGATGCTTGCGAGCACTTGCTTTTCGTTGCCATCCTTGTCGGCGATGTATATCTTGCAGCCGTCAACGCCGCGTATACGCTCTTCAAGCAGCTTTTCCATGCCCACCTTGCCTATCAAGCTGTCGGCATTATATCCCTCGCCCGGATGCTCGTCCAGCTCTTCTTTGGTGATGCTGCGTATGTAACCGGTGAGAGCCGCGGTGGCGGGGCCAAGCTTATATACTCTGTCCTGCGTCGTATTGAGTGCTATTCCCTTTATCGCAAGCAGCTGTGTTTTTTTATCCTCGTCGGTATACGAGATGTTCTTAAGGGGAACGAACAGGTCGTCTTTCACCCATTTTTCTGACAGCTTGGCGCCGATGTCTTCCACAGTCATGCCGAGTATCTGCGCCGCCGCCGCAATATCGTTCTCACGCGTTTCTGGGTTTATCTTTCCGGGGACAAAGCCTACCGAATAGACGTCGGCCTTGCCCACGAGCAGCTCCCCGTTTCTGTCGAGCATGCTTCCGCGCTCGCCTTTAATAGTTTTTACACGCACTTTATCGTCGTCGTTAAGGCCCGGAAATATGATGTTGGAGTTCCATTCGAGCTTATATACGCCGTCATAATCCCCGAACTCCGCCGTACCCGGAAAGTTGATCTGCCCCGCCTGCGTTTCCATCGACGTCATATATTTTACTGAGCTTCCATCGGCGGTCACGTCGGATATCGCGATATTTTTTGCTTGTATGCCTTCGTATATGTTTTTGTTGCGGGTAACAAAGTCTTCTTTGGACATAGTGCTGTTTTCGCTGATGAATCCGTACATCTTATCATAATCCCTGTCGTTAACTGCGGACATATACGCCTTTATGATATCCTCCGGGCTAACCGGCTCGGCTGAAGTCGGCTCGGCCGTAGACGCAGTATCCGCGCACGCAGACGATATGATTATCATAACAGCTATAATAAAACACAATATAAAACGCTTCTTACTCAACTTAAATCTCCGTTTCATTCTGATGGATTTACATATTTTCCATTTATTATAACTTATATATCGGGCGTGTTCAAATATAATATGTGATATTATCTATGAATATTTGCATAGGAATTACAAAGCCATACCTGCATTTTCTCTGTTATTCATACGGTACGGCTTAAAACAAGGCGGTATTCTGTTATTCGGAATTTATAATATAAGCATCGCGTCGCCGAAGCTGAAGAAGCGGTATCTTAATTCAACGGCCTGCTTATAGAGCTCGAGCACCTTTTCTCTTCCCGCGAAAGCCGAAACGAGCATGAGCAGCGTCGACTCTGGCAAGTGGAAATTAGTTATCATCGCGTCCACAGCTCTAAAACTGTAACCGGGCGTTATGAATATACCCGTGTTGCCGCTGCCCGCCTGTACTGTTCCGCATTCGTCAGAAACCGACTCAAGGGTGCGCACGCTCGTCGTGCCTACGGCTATTATCCTGCCGCCGCATTTGCGCGCGCCGTTTATCATTGAGGCCGTCTGTTCAGACACAGAATAGTATTCCTCGTGCATTATATGGTCCTCGACGTTTTCCGACTTGACGGGCCGGAACGTACCCAGACCCACGTGCAGCAGCAGCCTTGCAATACTCACGCCGCTTTGCTCTATATTTTGAAGCAGCCCGGGCGTAAAGTGCAGCCCCGCGGTGGGCGCCGCGGCAGATCCCTGCTCTTTGGCGTACACTGTCTGATACCGCGTTTTATCGGCCAGCTTCTCATGTATATAAGGAGGCAGCGGCATTTCGCCCAGTTCGTCGAGTATCTCTTCAAACACTCCGCCGTATGAGAAACGCACCTCCGTGACTCCGTCCTGCTTCTTTTGTAGTATTTCCGCCGAAAGCTTCCCTGAAAAATCCACCGTATCGCCGGTACTAAGCTTCCTGCCCGGCCTCATTATGACGTCCCAGTTTGTAAGAGAAATACGTTTTAGCAGCAAAAATTCGCACGCGCGGCCCGTGCCGCGCTTTTCTCCGTACAACCTTGCGGGTATTACCTTCGTCTCGTTTATCACGAGCACGTCTTTGGGCTTTAAATATTCCGTTATGTCGGAAAACACCCTGTGCCTAATTTCGTCCGTTTCCCTGTTGTAAACAAAAAGCCTTGACTTGTCGCGCTCGGCAATTGGCGTCTGCGCTATAAGGCTTTCGTCAAGGTCGTAATAAAAATCGCTTGTCTTCAACTATTCCTCCGTAATATCCAGCCTTGTCTGCTGCGTATCGCCGGCGTAAGTATAGCCCATATGCGCGTATGCGAGCTTTGTGGCCACCCTACCCCTCGGCGTCTTGTTTAAAAAACCAAGCTGTATTAGATATGGCTCATATACGTCCTCTATAGTAACCCGTTCCTCGTTAGTCGCAGCACACAGCGTATCAAGCCCCACCGGGCCCCCGCCGAACTTCAGCATTATAGTGTCCAGTATATTCTTGTCTACTCCGTCGAGGCCTATCTCGTCTACCTCCAGCATCTCAAGCCCATGCCGCGCGGCGTCGAGCGTTATCTCTCCGTTGCCTTGTATTTCCGCGAAGTCGCGTATGCGCTTAAGCAGCCTGTTCGCTACCCTCGGCGTTCCGCGCGATCGCGATGCGATCTCAAGCGAGGCGTCGTCCTTTACAGGCACTCCGAGTATTCCGGCGGAGCGTTTCACTATGCGCGAGAGCTCTTCGGGCGTATACATCTGAAGCCGGTGTATAACACCGAACCGGTCGCGCAGCGGCGACGTAAGCATTCCGGCTCTCGTCGTCGCGCCCACGAGCGTAAACTTCGGCAAATCGAGCCTAAGCGTCCTCGCGGACGGGCCTTTTCCTATTATTATATCCAGAGAAAAGTCTTCCATAGCGGGGTACAGCACCTCTTCCACACTGCTGGAGAGCCTGTGCACCTCGTCAATAAACAGCACATCGCCTTTGTTAAGGTTTGTAAGTATGGAAGCAAGGTCTCCCGGCCGCTCTATCGCGGGCCCAGAAGTCACGCGTATGTTAACACCCATCTCGGCGGCGATAATAAATGCCAGCGTAGTCTTGCCAAGGCCCGGAGGCCCATAAAGCAGCACGTGGTCAAGAGGCTCGCTTCGCTGTTTCGCGGCTGCCATAAAGACTTTAAGATTCTCTTTCGCCTTCTCCTGCCCCACATATTCGTCGAGCGTCTTGGGACGCAGCGAATAATCCGTAACCGCTTCCGCTTCATTCAGCTCGGCGGAAACAATCCTGCTCTCTTCAGTCATGCCGCCTCCTTCAAGCGCCTATGCGCTTTAATGCCATCAGTATTATGTCTTCCGCTGTGTCGCCGAGGTTCTTAACGGACGATACGGCGCGAATCGCTTCCGCCCTGTTATATCCGAGCGATACGAGCGCGCTCACCGCTTCGGTTTCTTTGTCCGCAGCCACGGCGGAAATGCCGCCTTCCTCTGCCATGCCCGCGTCAGATATCTTGCCCGCGAGGTCTATTATTATCCTCTGGGCAGTCTTCTTACCCACGCCGCTTATCTTTTCAAACGCGCGTTCGTCCGAAGTTATAACGGCCGCCGCAATATCGCTTACCTTCATCGCAGAAAGTATGGACAGCGCTACTTTAGGCCCTATGCCCGAAACGCCCGTAAGCTTAATGAATATCTCTTTCTCTTCGGGCGTGATAAAGCCGTACAGTGTATGCGCGTCTTCCCTCACGACAAAGTGGCAGAAGAGCTTAGCATTTTCGCCCGTCTTTATATGAATCAGAGACTGCGCGGTCGTGTTTATGCGGTAACCTACGCCGCAGGCTTCTACCACCGCGTAATCCTTTCCCGTTTCCGTTACCTCGCCCCTGATATAATCGTACATATAAGAGCTCCTTATTTTATCCTGAAGTTTTCCGCGAACCTGCAGCTGTGCGCGTGGCATATTGCGCAGGCCACGGCGTCCGCGGCGTCGTCCGGCTTTATCACGTCGCCAAGGCCCAAAAAAAGCCGCACCATCTCCTGCACCTGTTTTTTGTCCGCTCTGCCGTAGCCCACGACGGCCTGTTTTATCTGAATAGGCGTATATTCGTAAAGCCCTGCGCCCGAGTCAAAAGCGGCAGCCATGGCGGCGCCCCGCGCCTGCGCTACCTGTATCACCGTCTTGACGTTCTTGCCGGAAAACAGCTCTTCAAACGCTACGCAATCGGGAGTGTATTTTGAAAGCAGCTGTTTTATATTCGTATATATAGCCCAAAGGCGTTTAGGAAACGGCATTTCGGCTTTTGTAACGATAACGCCGCATTCTAATAGCGTTACCTTGTCGTTGTTTGTTTCTATGACCCCGTAACCCATAAGAGCGAGCCCTGGGTCTATTCCGAGTATCTTCATTAAAAAAGCGCAGCCTTTCGCGTATCGCGCCCCTATAGCCTTTACTTCGCATAAACAACGAGGGGCTCTTGATACGGTTAACTAAATCTACTCATATAACTATAATTGCACTGAGTAACGTTGTCAAACAGATAAACGCCACACCAAATGCATGCCGCCGTAAAGCCACACGACTTGGGCCGCCGCTAAAGCGGCGATAAGGCCCCGTATAAAACAAAAGCCTCCGTAATTGCGGAAGCTTTTGTATCAGCTTACATTACCAACCCGATAAGTCAGATGACTTTTTGGGATTCTTTTGTTAAGCATTAAGTTTTTCCTTTGCGACGTTTACCATCCCGGCAAATGCGGTTTTATCGTTAACAGCCATGTCCGCAAGTATCTTTCTGTTTACCTGGACACCGGCTAGTTTTAAACCGTTTATAAGGCGTGAATAGCTTAAGCCGTTTACCCTCGCTTCGGCGTTTATCCTTGTTATCCAAAGGCTTCTGAAATCTCTTTTTCTGAGCTTCCTGCCGACATAAGCGTATCTTAAGGATTTCATTACGGCCTGATTAGCCGCTCTGAACTGCTTTGACTTCGCTCCGAAATAACCTTTAGCGAGTTTTAATATCTTCTTGTGTTTTTTACGGGCGTTTATTGCCCCTTTTACTCTTGCCATTTTAGCATTACCTCCTGAAAGTCTACTTATAAGGGATCAGCTGTTTGATGCTCTTCTCTTCAGAAGCATCCACATATGTTCCCTGCCTCAAGTTCCTCTTGCGCTTTGTGCTCTTTTTGTTGAGGATGTGGCTTTTGTAAGCTTTTGCTCTCTTAATTTTGCCGCTCTTGGTGAGAGAAAATCTTTTGGCGGCGCCCCTGTGCGTCTTGATTTTTGGCATCCTTTTTGTATCCTCCTCGTTAGTTCTTTGGTGCTAATATCATAAACATATTTCTGCCCTCGATTTTAGCCTGTTTCTCTATCGAAGCGTTTTCCTGTACCATAGCAAAGAATTCGTTCATGACCTGCATGCCCTGCTCTGTATGAGCCATCTGTCTTCCCCTGAAGCGTATTGAGACCTTCACTTTATCTCCGGCGTTTAAAAACTTCGATACATTTTTCGCTTTAACCTCAAGGTCATGCTTGTCAATTGTCGCAGAAAGCCTCATCTCTTTCAATTCAATGATCTTTTGGTTCTTCTTCGCCTCCCGCTGCTTTTTGGCCTGCTCGAATCTGAATTTACCGTAATCCATTATCTTGCATACCGGCGGATTCGCGTTAGGTGAAACCTTAACAAGATCAAGACCCTTTTGTTCCGCAATCTCCATCGCCTCACGCGCAGACATAACACCCAACTGCTGACCGTCGTCCGATACAACGCGGACGCTCCTGTCGCGTATCTGCTCGTTAATCTGATGTTCAGTTGCTATAGTAAACACCTCCATATTTATTATGCGCACATTTTATGCGCGCTTAGGAACGGCACAGCCATTCCGAGCAATAAAAAAACGGGCAGACTACCCGCTATAAACAAATTATTTTGCTTACGCTTACCTTGCCTGGCTTTGCCGACAGGTGAGAAACGGGCAGTCTCTACTTTTCAAGCAGAAAAATAATAGCATAACTTTTTGCTGTTGTCAACAGCTTTTACCCGCGAGATAGCCTGTGGAAAAAGCAATTTGAAGATTATATCCGCCGGTAAGCGCATCAACGTCAATAACTTCGCCCGCGAAATAAAGGCCGCCGCACAATTTGCTTTGCATCGTCGACGAGTCTATCTCTTTAACGCTCACTCCCCCGCGCGTTATGACGGCTTCCTCTACGGGCCGTTTTGCCTTCACCCCAAGCTCAAAGCCTTTAAGAGCCCGCTCCAGCCTTGTGCGCTCCTCTTTCGTTATAGAATGAGCCTTCTTTTCGGGGCTTATTCCGGTAACGCCTGCGAAATATGATATAAGCTTTGCGGGGAGCAGCCCTGAGAGCACATTATTAAAGTCCTTATTGGATTTTTCGGCAAAGTCTTTAAGCAGCCTTGCGTCCAGCGTTTTGTAGTCGAGCGCAGGTTTTAAGTCGATAATTATCTTGTACCGCCTTGCGTCCTGCATGTAAGCGCTTGCGGACAGCACAAGCGGCCCCGAAACGCCCGTATGAGTAAATAGCATCTCTCCCTGCTCGCTGAAAACAGTCTTGCCGCCGCTTTTAAGCGTCAATGAAACATTTTTCAGCGTAAGCCCCGCAAGAACGCGCACATCCTCCTCGGTATCCACTCCTACAAGCGACGCTACAGGCTTTATAACAGTATGCCCCGCCTGCCGCGCAAAATCGTATCCGTCGCCGGTAGAGCCCGTAGACGGATAAGACAGCCCGCCCGTTGCGACAATAACGCTGTCATACGGCATCTCCTGCCCGCCCAGCTTAATACCCGTTACTCTGTTCTCATTAATTATAAGCCCCTGAACTTTTGAGCCGAATTTCACGTTTACGCCCGCGCTTACCAGAGCCTTTGAGAGCGCCTTTATAACGTCGCTCGATTTGTCGGATACGGGAAACACGCGCCCTCCCCGCTCGACCTTCGTTTCGAGTCCGAATTTCTTAAGCATATCCATAAGGTCGGTATTATTGAACGTATACAGCGCGCTGTACAAAAATACGCCGTTAGAGACGACGTTATCGAAAAAGTCTTCTATTGGCGCGGCATTAGTTACGTTGCAGCGCCCCTTGCCCGTAAGATAAAGCTTTTTGCCCAGCTTTTCATTCCCGTCAAAAAGGTCGCAATCCTTACCTGCGGCAGCAGCCGCGTAAGCGGCCATTATGCCCGCCGGGCCGCCCCCAATGATGCAAACGCGTTTCATCTAGCTTTCTTCCCTGCCCGTATATACTTCATGCTTATGCCAGAGGTCTTCAAGCATCTCGAAGTTTTGCCTGAGACCGTCCTTTCTGCGCATGCCTACCACGAGTATCAGCGCGTTTATAACGCTTAAAGGGGCTACGAGTGAATCCACGAACAGGTTCATATCGGAGTTTACATACAGACAATCGTCCGCGATCTTCGCAAGGGGAGCCTGGTCGTTGTCTGTTATAGCGATAAGCTTAGCGCCGTTATTCTTAGAAAACACAGCGCCCTCCACCGTTCTTGATGAATATCTGGGAAAGCTTATGCCTATAACCAAATCGCCTTCCGACGCGTGCATGAGCTGCCCGAACACATCGCCTATACCGGAAATTACGAGCGTGACCGAGTCGATGATATAGTTCAAATAGTACCAGAAGAACTGCGCGAGCGGCTCGCTTGAGCGAAGCCCCATAATATACACCCTTCGTGCCGCGAGAATGGAATCAGCGACTTTCTCCACCATCTCGTAGTCAAGCACTTCCCTGACGTGGCGCAGGCTTGCGATATCGTTACGCAGCGACCAGCGCGCAAGCTCTTCTTCGCCCATGTCGGACCCAAGCCCCATACGCTGCACATTCGTGAGTTTGTTTTTTATAAGTTCTTGCAGCTTCTTCTGAAGCTCGGGATAGCCTTCAAATCCGAGCGCGCACGCAAATCTTACTACGGTGGACTCGCTTACGCCTACGGTGTCCCCCAGCCTGGAAGCGGTGATAAACGCGGCGTTGTCATAGTGGTCGATAATATATGAAGCTATGGCCCTGTGGCCCTTGCTCATCGAGCTTTTCTTCTCTTTAATGATTTTTAATATATCCCCGTCTTGCATAAAACCACCTCCGGTAAACAGCGCAAACGTAACGCCTTCACGATAAACATTACATATTCCTATAAGCTGGGCATGCTAACGCTTATTTAGAATTATATCATGTTATTCAGAAAAATGAAATTTTAATTTTCCAATCATGCAATTAAGAGACTGTATCTGCCCGTTGTCCGTAAGGTCATATTTCAGCGGTGTAAGCGAAGCGTAGCCCGTGTGTACGGCGCAGACGTCCGTGTCATCGCTGCCGCTGCTCTTTATAAGCTCTCCGGCCATCCAGATATATTCGTTGCCCCGCGGGTCGTGCCTTACGTCCACCGCGTCTTCATATATCGTCCTTCCCTGGCGCGTAATCTTCACGCCTTTTATCTCATTAAGAGGCAGGTCGGGTACGTTAAGATTATAAAGCACGCCGTCCGGCTGGGAATCAACAACGCCGCCGTCGATTATATCGAGCGCAAGCTGCGCCGCCGTTTCAAGGTGATTCGGGTAAAACGACGCTATGGATACTGCCATTGCACGGTAGCCCATTATAACGGCGTCCAGCGCGGCGGATACCGTTCCGGAATACAACACGTCCGAGCCCATGTTGGCGCCGTGGTTAATACCCGATACAACCAGATCTACACCCGATTGCATAACGTGAGTTATACCTATCTTCGTACAGTCTACCGGCAGCCCGTCTACTTTATAACAGGATATTCCCTCCAGCCCGGCAGGTACGGCCTTTGAAACCCTAAGAGGCCTGTTTATAGTTATGGAATGAGACGAAGCGCTTCGCTCGGAATCGGGCGCTACTACCGTTACCTCATGCTTTTTCGCCAGCTTTTCTGTAAGCGCTTTTATACCTTTTGCATGTATGCCGTCGTCATTGACAATTAAAATACGCATATCTACCCCCAATGGATTATTCTACAGGAGGTAAATATGCGTGTCAACGTGGTTATAAGTTTAAATCCATAATTTCTCAAGTAAACAGCCACCACACAAAAATGCGTTTCAGCGAGTTTCTGTAGTCAAGCACTTCAATGTCCTGCTTGATTATGGCGTCTACCCGTCCGATCTCCTGCCCGTCAAGCAATATGCGAAGGTATCCTACGGTATCGCCTTCTTTGAGTGGAGCCGATACGTTTTCCAGCAGCACAAGCTCTTTTTCCAGCGTGTTTTCCTTGCCCTTTTCAACAAGAGCGGAGAAGCCTTCCTTTGCATATACGTCCACATACGGCGAAGTACCGCCCGCTACCTGAAGGTTTTTAGCGAGTGTCTGGCCTTCCGTAACCAGCGTTTTTGCGGAAAAGCCCGCGTACGCATAGTCGAACGCTTTTCCGGCTTCGTCAAACCTCGTTGAGCTGTTGGGAGAACCCAGCGATATGAATATATACCTGCCCCCTCCGCGCTTTACCGTTGCCGCTATGCAATACCCCGCTGCCGGCGAGGAGCCTGTGCATATGCCGTCGCATCCCGCGTAATACTTGACAAGCCTGTTCGTGTTCACCATTTCGGTCTCTCGGCCGTCGGGGTGCTTGTAGTTCTCCATCCAAATATTGCTCCAGTTTCTTGTCAGGTCGTACTTTACGAGTTCGCGGCAAACGGCGCCTATGTCGTGCGCGCTCATCGTCTGCCCTTCGGCATCCAGTCCCGTAGAGTTTTTAAAGTTCTGTGCTATGCCCATCACTTCGGCCTTTTTGTTCATCATCTCGACAAACGCATCTTCGCTGCCCGCCACCTTTTCAGCGAGTGCCGCGGTCGCATCGTTGGCGCTGCACACCGTAATGGCTTTGAGCAGGTCTTCGACGCTGTGCGTAGTGTTAGCGTCGAGAAACACCTGCGTACCGCCTTTTGCGGCCGCCTCTCTGCTTATCGTTACAGTGTCCTTAAGCGAGAGTCTTCCGCTTTTTTCAGCCTCGCAGAACAGCAGCAGCGACATCGTTTTTATGAGACTGGCGCACGGAAGCTGCGTGTCGGCGTCCTTTTCAAGCAGCACATTGCCCGAGCCCGCGTCTATCAATATATAGCTCTTTGCCTGCGATGTAATCGTTTCGGCATGCGCTGTAATTGAAAATGGAAATAGCATTATAAGCGCCAGCATCAAAACAACTGTTTTCTTCATATTAATAACCACCTTTCGCTCCATATTGTTCCCAAAACCAAATTGAGTTTCGGGTTGACAATGTTAGTTTTTCCTGTGCAAAAACGATTATTCTGTAATCATTGCCCTTATCGTTTCTTTGCGATTGAGACGTAAAAAAAGAAGCAGCTTCTCAGCTTGCTGACAAAGTTCCTATCTGAAAAATGAATAAAAATTTAAACTAAAACCCGAATATTAATATGCCCTTCATCTGGACTCTGCCAGTGAAGGGCGAACGTTAATTTCATAAAATCCTCACAGAAGCGCCCAGCCACCCGTACCAGAGGTACAGGCTGGGCAAGGCCCGATGGCAAACGTGTATTTAGACGGTTTGTCATCGGACTGAGAAGCTTTTCAGCTTCTTAATTATTTGCGTTTATGTTTATTCAGCCTGACGCTTTATAAAACCGTCTATGAGCCTTTTGATATTGTCGGCCGCTATCTTGCCCGTCTCCATTACTTCCTCGTGAGAGAGCGGCTGATCAAGTATACCGGCCGCCATGTTGGTTATGCACGACATAGCCGCTGAAGAAACGCCCGCGTGCGCCGCCGCAGTTATTTCCGGCACAGACGACATGCCCACGGCGTCGGCACCCAAAAGACGCAGAGCCTTTATTTCAGCCGGAGTCTCAAACGACGGGCCTTTCATCATAGCGTATACGCCCGCTCTTACCTCGATTCCGTTTTCCTTTGCTGCGTCTTTGAGCGCGCCTATAAGCTTTTTGTCGTACGCGTAGCTCATATCGGGAAAGCGCGGCCCGAACTCGTCAAGATTAGGCCCTGCAAGAGGATTCAAAAAAGTAAAGTTAATATGGTCTTCTATTATCATTATATCGCCGGGGTTAAAGCCCGTGTTTACACCGCCCGCCGCGTTGGTTATAAGGAGCTTCTTTACGCCGAGCTTAATGAGCGCGCGCAGAGGTATAACTGTCTCCTCCGGCGTATAGCCTTCGTAGCAATGAAAACGCCCCTGCATGCAGACGATATTCACGCCGTATTTTTGACCGAACACCAGCTGCCCCGCATGGCCGGGCACCGTGGAAACGGGAAATCCCGGTATGTCCTTATAGGGTATTATCTCCGCCCCTGTCACCGTGTCCGCGTATCCTCCAAGCCCGCTGCCCAGCACCACGCAAACTTCAGGCCTATTGTCGGTCCTGTCTTTTAACGAGTTATAAGCGCTGTATATCCTTTCAAGAATCATATCTTTTATCCTTTCTTTATCTCGCTGCGGAACGATCTGCCCACAGTCCATTCTACGTTGAAAAATTCAGCCGCCGTCGCCGCGATGTCCGCAAACGAGCTGCGCGTTCCTATGTTGATGCCCGCCCTTACGCCCGCGCCGTAAACAAGTATCGGTATGTACTCGCGCGAGTGGTCCGTACTGTGCGTTGTCGGGTCGCAGCCGTGATCCGCGGTAAATACAATTATGTCTTCAGGCATAAGCGCTTCCAGCAATTCCGGCACCCTTTTATCAAGAGCTTCGAGAGCCTGCCTGTAGCCTTCCACATTGTTGCGGTGACCGTAAAGCATATCAAAGTCCACAAGGTTCGTAAACACAAGGCCGTCGAAATCCTGCTTCATAAACTCTATTGTCGCCGTTATGCCGCTGTCATTGTCCGTAGTATGGCTGCTCTTTGTAAGCCCGACATTAGCGAATATGTCCTCTATCTTGCCTACTCCCGCTACCTCGTACCCCGCGCTTTTCAGCGCCGTGAGTATAGTCTTGCCAGGCGGCTCGAACGAAAAATCGCGCCGGTTCTTCGTCCTTACATAATTGCCTTCTTCTCCCGTAAACGGGCGGGCAATGACGCGCCCTACGGCAAGATCTCCCGTGAGCATCTCCCTCGCCTTTTTGCATATGTCGTACTGCTCGCTAAGCGGCACTACGTCTTCGTGCGCTGCTATCTGGAACACGCTGTCCGCCGAGGTGTAGACAATTAGTGCGCCTGTGTCCACATGCCGCTTTCCGAGCTCCTTTATTATCTCCGTGCCCGAAGCAGCGTAGTTGCCTATCGTCCCGCGCCCCACGGCCTGCTCGAACCGCTCCATAAAGTCTTTGGGAAAACCGTGCGGAAAAGTTGGGAACGGTTTTTTCAACACGAGCCCCGCTATCTCAAAATGTCCGCCTGTAGTGT
Source organism: Bacillota bacterium (assembly GCA_023410595.1). GTDB lineage: Bacteria > Bacillota > Clostridia > Christensenellales > SZUA-584 > DTFZ01. The sequence goes on from JAEYPO010000034.1 coordinate 29,809, forward strand.
CCTTGCCAGGAAACACTTCCATTGCCCTGCCATAAGAGCCTATAACGTCTTTTTGCGGCAGACCGTCCACAAGGCGGCACATACCGAGCGCCGCAAGATTGTCCAGGTTTATGCCTTTTGAGCGCTCTATTATATGCCCCAGAGTATTAGAGCCCTCGTCGCCGAACTTTGCGGCATCGGGCAGCGCGCCTATGCCTACGCTGTCCATAACGACAATAACGAATTTAGCCATTAAGCACTCTCCATAGTTTGATATGGCTTATTATACCACAGAAACAGCCCGGACATATATTATTCGGACTGTTTTCCTGTAATGTATTCTATTTCGCTTTTTGTGAATATCGCTTTTGAAAGGAGTTCGGGGCGGCGCCGCGCCGTTTCAAGTATGGACATGCGCCGCTGGTATGCGCTTACATTAGCATGGTGGCCTGATAACAGCACCTCGGGGACGCATAAGCCTTCAAACTCAGGCGGCCGCGTATATTGCGGATGCTCAAGCAGCGCGTCAGAAAACGACTCGGACGCCGCGGACTCGCTGTTCCCGAGAACGCCCTCCACAAGGCGGATGCATGAATCAACAAGCGCCATCGCCGCTATCTCTCCGCCTGTCAGCACAAAGTCGCCTATCGAGACTTCCATATCTATATGCATATTAAGCACCCGTTCGTCCACGCCCTCGTAATGCCCGCAGAGTATGTTGATGCATGTGTACCTGCTCAAGTCTACGACCAGTCCGTGTTTAAGCTGCCTGCCGCGCGGAGACATGTAAACGTTAATATACGGACGCTCGCAGCGAGATTCCACGTCGAGAAAGCACGCGTGAACGGGATCAGGTTTTAATACCATGCCCGACCCGCCTCCGAACGGATAGTCGTCGGCTCTTTTGTGCTTATCCTTCGTGTACTCGCGTATGTCTATGGCGTTTATACCTATAAGCCCGGCCTTAATGGCCCTCGACCACATGCTGGAGCCCATCAAGGACTCAAACATTTCGGGGAACAGCGTTAATATGTTATATGTCGTCATATACCGCGACCTCCGCCAGTGCGGCGCCGTCCACCGTAATAACACGGTTTTTTATATCGACGTTTTTTATAACGCGCTTCAGCGCCGGAAACATGAAGCTTTTTTCTCCCTTTACGACGTATACATCCGCCGCGCCGTGCTGCAGCACGTCCTTGAGAACGCCCATCTTTTTCCCAGACGTATCGGCCACCTTAAGCCCTATAAGGTCGAATATATAGTATTCTCCTTCGTCGGGGTTGGGCAGCTCGTGTTTATCTATGTACATGTACATGCCGCTTATGAGTTCGGCGTCGTTTCGCGTGTCGCAGCCCTCGATATGCAGGTACGCAAAAGGAGGCTCGAGACGCAGCGTTTCGAACGCTGTCTTCTTCATCGAGCCTTCCTTGTTTATATACGCGTAACCCCTTTCGCAGAACGCCTCGGGGTCGTCGGAAAAAATCTCGGCTTTAACGTCCCCGTTTATGCCCTGCGCTTTGAGTATCCTTGCAATCTCAATCATGTTCGACGATTTCTACGATGTATTTCTTTTTTGACCTCGACGAAGCCGCTTTGACGACGGCGCGTATCGCTTTTGCTATTCTGCCCTGTTTTCCAATGACCTTGCCCATATCGTCGGGAGCGACCGAAAGCTCAAGCACAAAAGACTTTTCATTCTCTTTCTGCGTTACGCTGACCTCTTCCGGTTTGTCTACAAGCGACTGCGCAATGTATTTTACAAGCTCTAGCATATAATACTCCAAACTACTTAAGGACGCCGTTTTTCTTGAGCAGCGACCTTACGGTATCGGTAGGCTGTGCGCCGTTTTTAATCCAGTTCTGCGCTTTTTCGCCGTCAACGACGCATTTTTTCGACATAGGATCATAGTTGCCTATTTCCTCAATAAACCTGCCGTCCCTCGGCGCTCTCGCGTCTGCAACGACGATCCTGTAAAACGGAGCCTTTTTTGCGCCAATTCTTTTAAGTCTGATCTTTACCGCCATATTTTCCTCCAAATATTTTTCTTGATTTATTTTAACCACATAAAGCTTTTAGCTTTTAGTGGCTTTTAGCTAGAAAGGCATCTTCATCATGCCGCCTCTGCCGCGCTTGGACATGCTCTTTATCATCTTTGTCATCTGCTCGAACTGCCCGAGAAGCCTGTTAATATCCTGCACCTGCGTGCCGCTGCCGCGCGCTATCCTCTTCTTGCGGCTGCCGCCTATTATGGAAGGGTTCCTGCGTTCGGCGGGCGTCATGGATTTTATTATTGCTTCCGTGCGCGCCATCTGCTTTTCGTCGACCTGCATGCCTGATAGCTTGTTTCCTCCCGGTATCATTGACAGCATATCGCCTATGTTGCCCATCTTTTTGAGCTGCCCCATCTGTTCAAGGAAGTCTTCCAGCGTAAATTCGGCCTTGCGCAGCTTCTTTTCGAGCGCGGCCGCTTTATCCATCTCAAAGCTCTGCTCGGCTTTTTCAATAAGAGAGAGCACGTCACCCATGCCGAGTATGCGGCCCGCCATCCTGTCGGGATGGAACACCTCTACGTCCTCAAGCTTTTCGCCTACACCCGCGAATTTTATAGGTTTGCCGGTAACAGCCTTAACGGATATTGCCGCGCCGCCTCTCGTGTCGCCGTCCAGCTTCGTAAGCACGACGCCGTCGAGCTCCAGACTTTCGTTGAAAGCGGCAGCGGCGTTTACGGCGTCCTGTCCGGTCATAGCGTCCACTACGAGCAGCTTCTCATGCGGCTTTATCGCGGAGTCCACGCGCTTTAGTTCTTCCATCATGTCGCTGTCTATATGCAGCCTGCCCGCCGTATCTAGTATGAGTATATCGACAAGCTTTTTTTGAGCTTCTAAAAGCGCCTGCTTCGCAGTCAGCACCGGGTCCTGCTGCCCGCGCTCAAAAAACATAGCGCCCGCGTTGCCCGCCACTATCTCAAGCTGTTTTATTGCAGCCGGGCGGTATATATCGAGAGCCGCGAGCATTACAGTTTTGCCCGTTTTGCCCCACATCTTAGCAAGTTTGCCGCACATCGTAGTTTTGCCTGAGCCCTGAAGGCCGCACATCATAACGATAGTGGGCGGATTGGAAGCAAAGTTAACGGCCGTGTGCTTCTCGCCCAGCGTTTTTACCATCTCGTCGCGTACTATCTTTATTACCTGCTGGCCGGGCGTGAGGCTTTTAAGCACTTCCTCGCCCACAGCCCTGTCCGTTACATTCTGTATAAAGCTCTTTACGACCTTGAAGTTAACGTCCGCCTCGAGCAGCACGAGTTTTACTTCGCGCATAGCGGCCTTTACGTCCACTTCCGTCAGCTTGCCTCTGTTTGTTATCTTCGAGAATACGTGCTGCAGTTTTTCGGAAAGGCCTTCAAACGCCATTGTCGTTCCCCCATATATCGGAAATCTCGTTTATTATCTCTTTCATTTCGGCATCTTGGGCGAGCATGCGGGCTTTGTCAAGTGCATTGTTCGTACGCTGACGCCTGTCACAGAGCCCTAAGGCTTGCTCGAACGATATAAGCTTTTGTCTTGCCTTACTGATGCCGTCCCGCGCCGCCTGCCTTGACGTGCGCTCTATCTCGGCGATCTCGGAAAGCGAGTAATCCTGGTTGTAATACATATCGCACAACCGCAGCTGTTTTTCGGTAAGCAGCCCCGAATATGTATCGAGCAGCATCACGGTCTCAAGATCCTTCTCCACCCCGGCCCACCTTTAAATAAAATAAAAGCTGTAAAGCTAATTTACTTCACAGCTATTTTAATTTAAATTTAAGTTGTTGTCAACAATGTTTATTCCAAAAGATTCGCCGCGAACGCTGCCGCGTCGAATGGCTGGAGGTCTTCCATGCCTTCGCCGACGCCTAGGAAAACGACGGGCAGATTGAGCTCCGCGGATATCGCGCATACTATGCCGCCCTTAGCGGTACCGTCTATCTTTGTAAGTATTATGCCCGAAAGGTCCGCGACCTGCTTGAATTCCCTCGCCTGTGCGATTGCGTTTTGTCCCGTCGTCGCGTCTATAACTAGGTATGTGCGCTTTTCAGCCTCGCCATACGACTTATCTATTACCCTGTTTATCTTCTCAAGCTCGTTCATAAGGTTCTTCTTGTTGTGCAGGCGCCCCGCAGTATCGCAGATCAGCAGGTCGATATTGCGGTGCTTCGCGGAATCTATGGCGTCGAAAACTACTGCCGCGGGGTCCGCCCCCTCGCCGTATTTTATCACCTTCGCGCCCGAACGCTCGCCCCACTTTGTAAGCTGCTCCGCCGCCGCGGCACGGAAAGTATCTGCTGCCGCAAGGTATACGCTTCGGCCTTTAGAAATATAATGATGCGCCATCTTGCCTATTGCAGTCGTCTTGCCCACGCCGTTCACGCCCACCACGAGCATCACGCACGGGAAACCAGGCTCGGGAAGGTCGAACGTCAAAAGCTCCGTTATTATGCCTGTAAGCAGCTCTTTTACGCCGGACGTCTCCGTTATCTTCCTGTCTCTTACTTCTTTGCGCAGCCGCTCCATTATTTTGCCCGCAGCTTCCACGCCTATGTCGCAGAGTATGAGCGTCTCTTCGAGCTCGTCGAAAAATTCATCGTCTATCTTCTTGAACGTAGCAATTATGCCGCCCACTTTGGACGATATATTATCGCGGGTCTTTTTAAGCCCGCCCTTTATCTTATCGAATATACTGTTATTCATGCCTTCTCCGCCCTATAAAATGTGCAATTACGCGGTACAACTTTAGTCAAGCCGCACGGAAAGCAGCTTGGAAACGCCTTTTTCCTCCATTGCGAAACCGTAAAGGCTGTCGCATATTACCATAGTGGGCTTTTTGTGCGTAATCACAATGAACTGCATATTCTGCGCATATTTCTGCAGATACTCCGCGAGCTTGTATACGTTAGCGTCGTCGAGCGCAGCGTCAATCTCATCGAGTATGCACACGGGCGACGGGTTTATCTTTAAGAGAGCAAACAGCAGCGCTATTGCTGTGAGCGCCTTCTCACCGCCCGAGAGCAGCGATATCTTCTGCAGCTTCTTACCCGGCGGCTCCGCTATTATCTCTATGCCGCACTCCATAATATCCTGATCGTCCTCGAGCACCAACCGCGCGCTTCCGCCATTGAACAGCTCCTGGAACGTCTGGTTGAAGTACCTGTTAATCTGCTCGAAGCTCGTTTTAAAAGTCTTTCTCATCTCGTCGAGCAGCGACGCTATCAGCTTGTGCAGGTCTTCTTCGGCGACGATAAGGTCGTCTTTTTGTGTGGTCAGCGTCTCCATGCGGTTTTTAAGCTCGGCGTAATCTTCTATGGCGTTTGCGTTTACGCTGCCTATATCCCTTATCTTTTCCCTTATCTGCTCTGCTTCATTCTGCGCTTCCGATATGTTGATCTGCTCACGTTCGGGAAGCGCGTTGGCGTATGTAAGCCTGTACGTATCCCAGAGCTTGTTCTGCGCTTCCTGTATGCTTGTATCCGCCTTTTCGATGTTGAAATCCGTACGCATCAGCTTCTCGCCGAGATCGCTTATATCCTTGCGCAGAGAGATAATGTTTTCGTCCTGCTGTGCAAGCGCTTTATTGAGGCTTTCCCTTTCACCCAATATATCGCTCTGGCTTTTTCTAATCTGCTCCGTTGCCGACGTCTTTTGTTTATGATGCATTTCAAGCTGCTGCCTGAGCTTTAACAGGTTTTCCTCGCTCTCGGCGTTCAGTTCGAGCGTCTTGTTTTTCATCGCCTTTGATTTATCAAGCTCCAGCTTCTCGCGCTCTATGCGTTTGTTGTCGCTTTCCAGCGACGCGCTTTCCCTGTGAAGCTCGGCTATCCTTATATCCGCGTCGTGCAGCAGCTTTCGCTTGTCATCCACGACGGAAGCGTTCCTGCTGTATTCTTCCTCCAGCCTCTTATAGTCTTCGTCCTTTGTTTCGCTTATATGCTCAAGATCATTGCGCAGCGCGTCGTATTCGGCAAGCTGCCCCGCTGCGGAGGAAAGAGCGCCTTCAAGCTCTTCTCGCTGAGCCCTGCATTCGTTTATAGATTTTTCTGTTTCGGCGGCAGAAACTTCCGCGGCTTCGAGCTTTTCCCGTGCGGCCGACATATCGACTTCGTTGGTATGAAGCTGCTGGCGCGCGCTTTCTATATCTTCAAGTATCGACTCGTATTCTCTTTGTTTTGCGGCGATAACGGCTTCTATCTCTGATATCTTAGAGGACAGCTCCGTTTCGCGGGATTTAAGCTCTTCCTCTTTTCTGTCGCGAGATATAAGGCCTGATACCTCACGCTTTGTGCTGCCGCCGGTTATAGCTCCTCCCGGGTTGAATATGTCGCCGTCTATGGTTACCGCGCGAAAAGAGTAACCGTTCTCGCGCATTATGCTTATAGCCGTGTCGCTGCTATCAACTATCACCGTGCGCCCCAGCAGGAAGTCCGCCGCTTTTTTTACATCCCCGCCGCAAGAAACGAGATCGCTCGCTACGCCGTATACGCCTTTTTCTTTCAGCGATTTTCTTTCCTGGTCGCTTAAATAGCGCGGACGCAGCGCGCTTAAGGGAAGGAAAGTTACCCTGCCCAAGTCGTTACTGCGAAGGAACGATATAAGCGACTTAGCGTCGTCCTCGTCGCCAACCACAATATCCTGAAGCGCTTGCCCCAGGCATATCTCTATCGCGGTTTCAAACTTCTGCGGTACGCTTATAAGATCGGCAAAAGTACCCTTTATCTTCCGCGCCAGCCCGCCGTCCTGTTTCGCGGCATTCATCAGCCGTTTTACGCTGCCAATATAGCCTTCGTAGCTGTTTTTCATGTCGCCGAGCATGCGCAATGACGAGGAGCAGGCAGCGTGTTCGCGCTTTAAGCCTTCAATAGACTTTACAAGCGCTGCCGATTCTTCCTGCGCTTTATTCCTTACGGAAACGTACCCGTTGTAGCGTTCCCTTATCTCAGAGCTTTTGGCAGCCGAGAGTTCAAGCTCGCCTTTCAGCCTTAACTGCAGCGCCGAATACTCCGCGCGCTGTTTTTCGAGCGCCTCCTGGCGCTGCGCCGCTTCGTCTGCCTGACGCGCCAGGAACTGCTGCTTTTCATTAAGTGCGGAAAGCGCGCTCTTTACGTCCCCTATTTTCTCTATTGCCGTAAGCCTGTCAACCTGCGCGGCTTCTATTGTTTTTACCCTGTCCTGATAGTCGCCTGTAAGCTTTGCTATCTCGGCGTTTATTTGAGAAGCTATGTTTTTAAGGGCTTCTATTTCTTTATCTATGTCGTTTATGCGCCGCTCGTTGCCCGCTATGCTTTCATCGAGAGCGCCGCGCTTTGCGACTAATTCCTTTATTTCCTCCTCAATGCGCCGCGAATCCTTTTCGAGGTTTGCCATTCGCTCGTTGCAGAGCTTAATCTCTCCTTCGACGCGCTGCGCTTCGGCAAGGCTTACGCTCAGCTTGTCGGAAAGCTCGCTGCCCGCCTTTTCCAGCGTCTTCGCGTTTTCCTGCTCGGCCAGAAACAACTGCCCCAGTTCTTTTAATTCCGCTTGTTTTCTTTCGCGCTCCTCAGAAAGCGACAGCTTTGTCTGCTTTAGTTTTTCTATTCTGTCCTTGCCGCTTTCATAGCTGTGAAGAAACAGGTTAACTTCGAGGTGCTTAAGCCTGTCTGTTAGCTTTAAGTATTCCATGGCCTCGTCCGCCTGTATTTTAAGCGGTTCGAGCCGCATCCGCTGCTCCTGAAGTATGTCCTCTATGCGTATGAGGTTAAAGCGAGTCTTCTCAAGCTTGCGCTCCGCATCCTCTTTACGCACGCGGTATTTCATTATGCCGGACGCCTCTTCAAACACACGCCTTCTGTCCAGAGAACGCTCGCTCAGTATCTCGTCTATCCTGCCCTGGCCTATGATGGAATAGCCTTCCTTGCCAATGCCCGTGTCGCGGAACATTGAAAGTATATCCTTAAGCCTGCATTTCGTGCCGTTTATAAAATACTCGCCCTCGCCCGAGCTGTAGAGCTTGCGCGTTACCTGTATTTCGGAGAACGCTGAACCCACGCGATTGTCGCTGTTGTCGAATATAAGCGAGACCTCGCAGAACGAGCGCGGCTTGCGCGCCTGCGTGCCGGCAAATATAACGTCCTGCATAACGCTGCCCCGAAGCGTTTTGGGGCTCTGTTCTCCCAGCACCCATCTAACCGCGTCGGAAACATTGCTCTTGCCGCTTCCATTAGGGCCGACCACTCCCGTTATCGACCCGTTCATATTCATGACCGTTTTTTCCGGGAACGATTTGAATCCCGACATTTCTATGGACTTCAGAAACAATATTCAAGCCCGCCTTCAATATGAAATCATTGAGCGAAAGACCGCTCTTAACAAACTGCTTAAGACCTGCAAATAGTAGTCCTGCAAAAAAAAATCGGCTTAAGCCGAGATGATTTAAGCTTTAGCGTATCTCCACAAATAGTTTTATGGAGGTCCTCGTTACCCCGTCTATTTCAACGTTAGCAAACGCAGGTATTACAACAAGGTCTATCCCCCTTGGCGCCATAAACCCCCTTGTAATAGCTATAGCCTTAATCGCCTGATTGACAGCGCCCGCGCCTACCGCAATGACCTCCGCCTTGTGATAATCGTTTACCATGGCGGCTATGGCGCCCGCAACTGATTTAGGTTGTGATTTTGTCGAAACTCTTAATGGCTCCATAATAACCCCAACTAAAATACATGATGCCTAATTATAGCAAATAAAAATTCAGATGTATAGATTTATTTATAAAACAGTATCTATCATATTTTTTATCTTGTCTTTGCCCACCACGCCGACGGTTTTTTGAACGGCCTTTCCGTCCTTGAAAAGTATTAACGTGGGTATGCTCATTACGCCGAACTTCTGGGCAAGCGCTTCCTGTTCGTCTATATTTATTTTACCGACCAGTATTTTTCCCTCGTAATTCAGCGCTATCTCGTCCACGACGGGCGAAAGCATGCGGCAGGGCGTGCACCATTCCGCCCAGAAATCGACCAAAACAGGCTTGTCGCTTTTTATTACGGTATCGTTGAAATTCTCGTTCGTTATTTCTGTAGTTTTATCTGACATCGTTATACTCCTTGATCATTACATTTCGTTTGTTTATCTTCTTTTCTGTCTACCATCCGGTATACGTTCGTAACAGTCTTATTATATAACGGATACGCCGCTTTTAACAGCAAAAAGGATAAAATGGCAAAAATAATTCCGCAAAGAGCCATGGTTACGTCCGTATTCCGGAATACTCCCCACACGCCGGACAAAAGCCAGCCGAAAGCAACTCCCAGTATCAGCATAATGAGGGGAACTACATAAGCTATAGCGGAGGCTTTCAAAGCCTTTTTCATCGCTATCTCAACAGAAACGTAATCCCCTGCCGCCACGTTTAGTTTGTTCTCCATTTCAACGACTATCTCATTCTGCGTGGATAAAAGCCCGCAAGCGCCGCATTTCCCGCACGCGGACGTACGGTGGAACTTTACATACGCTGTATTTCCCTTTATGTCCACGACTTCTCCATATTCAGTCATGTATTCCTCCCGCGATATCCCTTATCACTTCTCCGGCCAATGTAAGCCCGCAGAGCCCCGGCATATACGAAACGCTCGATATAGGCTCTCCCGCCGCCGGAGTCAGCATTGCCTGCTCGTCGCAGCAAACGCACTTTAATTTTTCTATATTTCTTTTGCGCAGCTCCCTGCGCATTACTTTTGCGAGCCCGTCGTTCTTTGTCTCCATTATGTCCATCACGCGGAATATACCGCTCATCCTGTTGCCAGCGCCCATTGCGGAAATTACGGGTATGCCCGCCCGCCTGCACGCCGATATTATAGCGAGCTTAGCCGTCACATTGTCCACGGCGTCCACCGCATACGTAATTCCTTCGATAAGCGAGGCAATATTCCCTTCCTCCACGAATATCTTTTCAGCAGTTACTCTGCAGCCGGGGTTAATATCATGTATACGCGCTTTCATCAGCTCGACTTTAGGCTTGCCCACCGTGCTTAACAACGCAATTATCTGGCGGTTTATGTTCGTTGCTTCAACGTCGTCGCTGTCAACGAGCGTTATACCGCCCACGGCCGCCCTTGCCAGCGCCTCGGCCGCGTAGCCGCCCACGCCGCCTATGCCGAACACGGCAACGCGAGCGTCATTAAGCCTCTTTATTCCTTCTTGTCCTATAAGCTTTTCCTGCCGCGAGAAATCGCTCAAACCTTTACCTTCAATCCCAGCTCTTTAAGCTGCTTTTCGGATACAACAGTAGGCGCGCCCGTCATCGGGCAGGACGCGTTCTGCACTTTGGGGAAAGCTATGACGTCACGTATTGACTGCCGCCCGAGCAGCAGCATAGCGAGCCTGTCGAGCCCTAAAGCCAGCCCGCCGTGAGGAGGAGCGCCGTATTTGAGCGCTTCGAGCAGGAATCCGAAGTTCTCCCACGCCTGTTCCTTCGTAAATCCCAAAGCTTTGAGCATCCTCTCCTGCACTTCCGTGTCGTGTATCCTTATGCTTCCGCCGCCCAGCTCGTTGCCATTCAGTACTATATCGTATGCTTTGGCATATACGTTCGCCTGATCCGTTTCCAGCTTATCTAAGTCCTCGTCCTTAGGAGACGTGAACGGATGGTGCATAGCAACATACCGCTTTTCTTCCTCGCTGTACTCGAACTGCGGGAAGTCGACTACCCAAAGCAGGTTGTAAGCGTTCTCGTCAATGAGGCCAAGCTTTTCCGCCAGCTTCAAGCGCAGGTTTCCCAGCGAGTCATATACTACCTTGTTTTTGTCTCCTACGAAGAAAATAAGATCACCCGTCTGCGCGTCTGTGCGCTTTAACAGAGCGTCCAGCTCTTCCTCGCTGAAGAACTTCGTTATGGGCGACTGCATGCCTTCTTCTTTCATCGATATCCAGGCCATGCCTTTAGCGCCGTACACCTTTACAAAATCCACGAGCGCATCTATCTCGCGCCTAGCGAACTTGTCTACCGCGCCCTTCACGTTTAAAGCTCTTACGCTGCCGCCGTTCTTTACGACGGATGAAAACACCTGAAAACCGGAGGTTTCCACGATATCGCTTACGTTAACAAGTTCGAGCCCGAAACGCGTGTCTGGCTTATCGGAGCCGTACCTGTCCATAGCTTCTTTCCACGTAATGCGCAGCAACGGCAGTGCTATGTCCATATCAAGCACCTGCTTGAATACGTGAGCTATAAGCCCTTCGTTAAGCGCTATCACGTCGTCCACGTCCACGAACGACATCTCAAGATCGATCTGCGTGAATTCCGGCTGGCGGTCGGCGCGCAGGTCTTCGTCGCGGAAGCATTTTACTATCTGATAATACCTGTCGAAGCCCGACACCATAAGCACCTGCTTCAATGTCTGCGGCGACTGGGGCAGCGCGTAAAACGTGCCTTCATGTACCCTTGAGGGCACAAGGTAGTCTCTCGCACCTTCCGGCGTGCTCTTGGTAAGCATCGGCGTCTCTATGTCTACAAAGCCGTTGCTGTTAAGGTATTCCCTCGCCGCGTTGGTTATTTTACTCCTGACAAGCAGATTTTTCTGCATCACAGGCCTTCGAAGATCGAGATACCTGTATTTTAAGCGCACTTCTTCCCTTACGGGCGAATCGTCGGAGATCTCAAACGGCGGCGTCTGCGCCTTATTGAAAACCTTAAGCTCCTTTACCTTTACCTCGATAAGCCCGGTGGGCAGCTTTTCATTGACAGTCTCAGGATCGCGCTTTATTATCTTGCCCCTTACGGCAATAACAAACTCGCTGCGCAGACTCTCTGCGCGCGCAAAGTCGCCTTCGAGAAACGACTCGTCGAACACTATCTGCATAATGCCCGTCCTGTCCCTTAAGTCCACAAAGATAAGAGACCCTAAGTTCCTTCTAGTCTGCACCCATCCCATCAGCGTAACGTCGCGCCCCACGTCGCTTAGCGTAAAATTCTCGCAATAGTCTGTTCTTTTCCACCCCTGCATAAACTCGCTCATACCTGGCCCGCCTTTATAAAATCATTAAGTTCCCCGAAAGGAACCAAAGTTTCCCTGCTGTTCGCCATATCGCGCACTACGGCGGCTTGCTTTTCCATCTCCTCGTCTCCGATTATGATTACCCACGCCGCTCCTATCTTATTCGCGTACTTAAGCTGCGCTTTTACGCTTCTGCCCATGTGGTCGCACTCAGCGTTTATCCCCGCTTCACGCAGCTCGGATACTATCGAAAAGCCTTTAACGCCTGCCTTATCGCCCACCGCGCATATGTAAGCGCCACAGCCCGGCGTTTTTGGCAGCTCCAGCCCCAGTGAATCAAGCGTCAGCAGCAGCCGCTCTATGCCGAGCCCGAAGCCTATCCCCGGAGTAGGCGGCCCGCCTATCTCCTCGACAAGCCCGTCATACCTTCCGCCTCCGCACACCGTGCTTTTTGCGCCGATATCCTGCGCTATTATCTCGAACACTGTCTTCGTATAGTAATCAAGCCCCCGCACTATGAACGGATTAATGGAATACGTTATCCCCGCCGCTTCCAGCCGCGCTTTCAGGCCTTCAAAGTGCTCCGCGCAATCGCCGCACAGATAATCGAGCATTACGGGAGCTTCCTTTACTATCCGGGCGCAGCCCTCCTCCTTGCAGTCGAGAGCGCGCAGCGGATTAGTGGACATCCTCTCGCGGCAGTTTGCGCACAGCCTGTCCTCGTTGTTTCTAAGATAAGCCTTCAATTCTTCGTTGTATTTAGGGCGGCATTCCCTGCAGCCTATGCTGTTTATATTCAGCTCAAGCCCCGTAATCCCCAGAGACTTAAAGAGCGACAGCGCCACTGAAATTACCTCAGCGTCTATCGAAGGGCCGGGCGCCCCAAATGCTTCTATGCCGAACTGGTGATGCTCCCTCAGCCGTCCCGCCTGCGGCCGCTCATACCTGAACACGGGCGCTGAAAGATAGTAAACTTTCACCGGCTGCGCTTCGGCGTAAAGGTTGTTTTCTATAAAGCTTCTTACAACGCCGGCCGTGCCTTCGGGGCGCAGCGTTATGCTGCGGTTTCCCTTGTCGAGAAAAGTATACATCTCCTTCTGCACAATATCCGTCGTCCCGCCCACGCCGCGCTGAAACAGCTCGGTATGCTCGAATACAGGAGTCCTTACCTCACTGTAACCGAACCTTTGGCATATGTCCCTTACAACGCCCTCTATATACTGCCATTTTCCGCTTTCGCCCGGCAGAACGTCTTTCGTTCCTTTAGGCGCTTTTGTAAGCATGTTTCACCTCATATGATTCTAAAATAAAAGTCCCCGTCACATGACAGGGACGAGCATTAACCCGCGGTACCACCCGTTTTCCCGGGAGCTTCCCCGGACACTTAACGGCTATTTACGTGTAAAGAGGCTGTTACCATTGCCAAAGCCGTATCTTTCCGGTTGCAGTCACGCCGGGAAGTCCCTTAAATACGGGCGTTTTCGGACAGGCGTCCTCTTCTTTGTGCACATTATACCCTTACAGTTTATTTTTGTCTATACTATTTACAAAGCGCGTATGTCTCTTTTGCTATAGCCAACTCTTCGTTTGTGGGTATGCACCATATCTCCGCTTTTGAGTCGTCTGTCGAAATAACCGTCTCTTTGCCCCTGGCGGTAGCGTTTTTGTCTTTATCAATATAAACTCCCAGGTATCCCAGCCCCTCGACGCACATGGCTCGCGTCCTCGAGTCGTTTTCTCCGATACCCGCCGTAAACACGATAGCGTTAAAACCGCCCATTGCCGCGGTATAAGCCCCTATGTACTTTTTGACGGTGTAACAGAACACGTCTAGCGCAAACTTTGCGCGGTCGTTGCCCTCGTCCGCGGCCTTCCAAAGATCCCTGAAATCGCTCGATACGCCCGACAGGCCAAGTACTCCGCTCTTTTTGTTCATGTACGTGTCCATCTCCTTTGCGGACATGCCCGTCGCGTCCATGAGATAGGGAACTATGGCCGGGTCAATATCGCCGCAGCGCGTACCCATCACGACGCCCGCGAGAGGCGTGAGGCCCATCGAAGTGTCGATACATTTGCCGCCCTTAACAGCCGTGATGCTCGAACCGTTGCCAAGATGGCATACGATTATATTGACGTCCTTGGGCTCTATGCCTTTTATCTCAGCATATCTGCCCGTTATATATTTATGCGACGTGCCGTGGAAGCCGTACCTGCGTATGCCGTACTTAGAATAAGCTTCATAAGGAAGCCCGTAAAGATACGCGTGCTTGGGCATCGTCTGGTGGAACGCCGTGTCGAACACCGCCACCATCTTTGTGGAGGGCATAATTTCCATGCACGCCTCTATGCCCATTATGTTGGCCGGGTTATGGAGCGGCCCGAACTTTATGCAGTCTCTTATTGCATCTATTACAGTTTCGTTTATGATTACGCTGTCGGTAAACTTTTCCGCCGCGTGCAGCACTCTGTGTCCCACTGCGCCTATCTCGTCCATGCTCGATATAACGCCGTGCTCTTTATCCACGAGCGCATCGAGAACGAGCTCCATAGCGACCTTGTGGTTGGACATAGGCGTTTTTACTTCAAACGGTTCTTTGCCCGAGGGCTTGTGCGTAAGCACGGAGCCTTCAATGCCTATGCGTTCCACGAGCCCCTTGGCTATTACCTCATAAGTTTTAATATTAATAAGCTGATATTTGAGCGACGAGCTTCCCGCGTTTATAACAAGTATATTCATTTGATGCCTCCTAATGCTGCGCCTGAACGGCTGTGATAGCTACTACGGATACGATGTCCTCTACGCTGCATCCCCTTGAAAGATCGTTCACGGGGGCTGCAAAGCCCTGGCATATCGGGCCTATCGCTTCTGCGCCCGCCAGCCTCTGCACCAGCTTGTACCCTATGTTTCCGGCCTGCAGATCGGGGAAAATAAGCACGTTGGCTTTTCCGGCCACCGGGCTGCCGGGAGACTTAAGCTGTCCCACTTTTTCCACCAGAGCTGCGTCGGCCTGCAATTCGCCGTCCACCAAAAGGTCCGGAGAAAGTTTTTTCACTATCTCGGTCGCCTTTACGACTTTATCCACGAGCTCGTGCTTTGCGCTTCCTTTTGTGGAAAACGACAGCATAGCTACTTTTGGCGTCATGCCCGCAAGCTGTCTGCCCGTCTGCGCCGTGGAAACGGCAATAGCCGCGAGTTCATTTTCATCCGGATTGGGATTTACCGCGCAGTCGCCAAACATCAGTATGCCGTTGTGACCGTAATCGTTTGTTTTAAGTTCCATTATGAAACAGCTTGATACAACTGAGATGCCGGGAAGTGTTTTTATTATCTGAAGCGCCGGCCTTAGCGTGTTGGCCGTTGAGTTTATCGCCCCTGCCACCATGCCGTCCGCCTCGCCCTTTTTGACCATCATGCAAGCGTAAAACATTGGGTCTGCCATTGTAGTTTTTGCTTGCTCCATTGAGATGCCTTTGTGCTTTCTCATCTCATAAAATTCGGCAGCGTAGTCGTCCAGCTTTCCCGTCTTGTGAAGGTCGACTATATCTACTGCCGAGTAATCCAGCCCTGCGGCTTTCGCTCTTATCTCCTCTTCGTTGCCTAAGAGTATTACTTTCGCTATACCCTCTTTGGAGATAGTCTCAGCCGCTTTAATTGTTCTCTCTTCCGTTCCCTCAGGCAGTACCACTCTTTTGACAGAGGAGCGCGCCTTACGTTTGATTTCATCCATCAGTCCCATTTAATTGCCCTACTCCCTTCAATATAAAAACAAATATCAAAACAACACGCTTAAGTGTTATAATAAAACAGCCTTAATATTATATTAAATTATTTTGCTTTTGAAAAGGAGAAAATATGGTTATTTGCGGTATTGTCAGCGAATATAACCCTTTTCATAAAGGCCACGAAAAACATATCGCCTTAACGCGTGAAAAAACGGGCGCCGATATGGTAATATGCGCCATGAGCGGTAATTTCGTTCAGCGCGGAGAACCTGCTGTTTTCGATAAATGGACGCGCGCTGCGTGCGCCTTAATTGGCGGAGCGGACGCCGTAATAGAGCTTCCGCTGCTTTGTGCAGTGCAGAGCGCCGAAGGCTTCGCCGCGGGCGGCGTGGGCGTGCTCGCGGCGGCTGGAGCGGGCATTATCAGCTTTGGCTGCGAGACGGACGATATAGCTTTGCTTGAGCGCATAGCTCAGATGTTGTCATCCGAGACGGAAGATTACAAGGAAGAACTGAAGCGGCATCTCAGCCTGGGTTTAAGTTTCCCTAAAGCGAGGATGAAAGCCGCGTTTCAGGGCGAAAGCGAAGACTTATTTCTGCCCAACGCGATACTCGGCATAGAATATATAAAGGCAATATTAAAGAACAAGCTTGACATAAAACCGTTCGCGGTAAAGCGTATAGGACAGGATTATCATTCCGCCGATATAGCGGCGCCGTATGCCAGCGCTACGGCTATTCGCGGCGCTATTGACGGCAGCGATTTTAAAGCCGCATATAAGGCGATGCCAGAAGCGTGCGCCGATTATGTAAGGCGATCAATCGATGCCGGCTTAGTGCCCGTCATGCCCTACAGCTTTGACAGAGAGCTTTTATTCGCTTTAAGGCGGGGCGGCCGTGAATATATAGCGTCGCTGCCCGACGTCAGCGAAGGCCTAGAAAACAGGATATACGATGCCGCGGACTCGTGCGGTTCGCGCGCGGAGCTAATTGGGAAAGTAAAGACAAAGCGGTATACTTATACGCGTATCTCTCGCATACTGCTGTGCGCGCTGCTCGGCGTATCAAAAAATATGATTGAAGAACACAATAACTTAGGCGCCAGATATATACGCATACTCGGGGTAAAGAACAGAGATATACTTTCTTATCTCTCGCGTTCGAGCTCCGTCCCGCTTATAACGGGCTCCGTCGCAGGCTCGCAGTATAACGCCGCCGATATCAGCGCTTCTGATATATACGCTTTGAGCCAAAATTCAGCGCCTTTTTGCTGCGTCTCTCGCGACTTAACGGAGAAGCTCATTGTACTAGAAGACGCCTGAAAGGCGACGTTTGCCTTTGCCGCTGACAGCTTTCGCCTTGCTTATCAATCATACGCCTCACTATCTACTCATATAATTACAAGTGAGGCTTAAAAATGAGAAAAATACCGCTTATCGCCGGAGTCGTCGCGATGGCTGTCTTCCTGTTGCTTTACCCGGAGCGCTGCCTCGAAAGCGCAAAAAAAGGCCTTGACCTGTGGTTTGCCGTCGTGCTTCCTTCGCTGCTGCCTTTTATGGTTGCTTCGTCCATACTGCTTGAAACGGGCGTCGTGCGCCTTATTTCATATGCGCTTTCCCCTCTTACGCGTCTGCTGTTTTCCGCCCCCGGCGAGAGCGCTTACGTGTTCCTTGCAGCGGCTCTGTCCGGTTACCCCGTAGGCGCGAGGATAACGGGCGAGCTTTACGCAAAAGGGCAGATTTCCGAGCCCGACGCGCAGGCCATAGTCCGTTTTACGAGCGTTAGCGGACCTGTGTTTATAAGCGGGGCTGTCGCCGCCGGCATGCTCGGCGCGCCCGAGGCGGGCGCATATCTTATATCTTCTCATTACTTATCAGCCGTACTTACAGGCGTATTATTCGGCATACTCGTCAGAAACAAAAGCGCTCCGGCCAAAAAAGAAACGTTCAGGGAAGCGTGCGCACTTTTCAGGCGGGACATAGCGCGATGCCGCCCTTTGGGCGAACTGCTTTCGGAAAGCGTAGAAAAAGCGCTTACAACGCTGGTAAAGATAGGCGGATTTATCATAGTGTTTTCGGTCATAATGGAGATACTGACGATAAGCGGCGCTCTCAGCGCGGCGGCGTGGGTGTACTCCCCACTGTCGCGCCTTACCGGCCTTACTGTGCAGAGCACGAAAGCGATACTGCTGGGCGGCATAGAGATGACGAACGGCTGCAGCATGGCGTCCGCGCTTGACCTAAGCCTCCCTTTAAAGCTCCCCATAATCTCTTCAATAATCACATTCGGGGGCATGTGCATACACATGCAGACAAAATCAGTATGCGCACCTTACGGCCTCGTTCCCAAACGTTTTGTGATGGCTAAAAGCATTCAGGCTTTTCTTGCTTACGCGCTGTGCGCTCTTTTCCTCGCGCTGTTTCCTTTGGCGGACGCGCAGCCCGCAGCTGCAGATACAAAAACAGCCGCGTTTTTTGGCATAGGCTTTGCGGCTGTTTCGATTATAACGTTGATTATAATAAAATATATCCAGAAAGGGAGGAGATCAGCCGGACTTTCGTTTGGGCGAAAGCTCTAGCCTGTTCTTTCTTATCACCTTAAGGTAATCGGAGAGATATGTTTCCAGCTCGCCGAGTATATCGTCAGCATATTCTTTGGAGCCTACAGTTATCTCTTTTGCGTTTGCCTCGGCAAGGTTAAGCAGCTCTTTTGATTTCAGTTCCGCTTCCTGCAGCACGCTGCTTTCGGATACGCGCGTCTGCAGTTCGTCCTCGGCGCTGCTTATTATAGACGCGGCTTCCTCATTTGCTTTGCCAATTATGTCGTCGCGTTCGGCAAGCAGATTCTGGGCTTCGATTATCTCGTCGGGTATTGAATTTTTCATATCGCCCAATATTTCAAGCAATATATCAAGGTCGACAGTTCTTTTGTTGGAGAAAACGGCCTTGGGGCTGTTCTCCAATTCCTCTCTTAGTTCTTCCAGAAGTTCGTATATTCTCATATTACCTACCCGCCAAATATTTTTTTACGTCGTCTTTTATAGGCTCGGGCACGAGTCCTGTAATGTCCCCTCCGTGAGAGGCGAGCTCACGTACAAGACTCGAGCTTAAAAACGAATTTTTTAAGTCTGTCATCAGAAAAATAGTTTCAATGTTCTTTGATAATTTGGCGTTGAGCGCGGCGATCTGAAACTCGTATTCGAAGTCTGATATTGCTCTGAGACCCCGTATAATAAGATTCGCCTCCTGCTTTTTCATATAATCAACCAGCAACCCCGAAAAATTATCCACGCTTACGCCCCTAAGATGGGATGTGCTTCGCCGTATGAACTCCATACGCTGCTCCACAGAAAACGCGGGCGTTTTGCCGGTGTTTATGAGAACCGCAACGGTAACGCTGTCAAACAGCGTGCAAGCGCGCTCTATAATGTCAAGATGACCGGTGGTGACAGGATCAAAGCTGCCCGGATAAACACATTTAATCATATCATCCTCCGTATTCCATAAACCACAGCGATATATCTCCGTAATTCTTTTTTCTGGTTAAATTATACTTCGGCGGAAGAATAAAATCAAATGCCGCGCGGCATTCCATTACCACTCTGCTTCCGCCCTGCAAAATACCGGCCTCATCTGCGCTTTTAAGAAACGATTCGTATATTTGCGCGTCATACGGAGGATCCAGCAGCACGATATCATACTTATTAAACTTCGGCATCAGTTTTATTACGTCGCCCTTAAAAACGGTGTAGCTCTCTTTGGGCACCGGCTCAAGGTTTTGCCGCAGCGTCTTTATATGTTCCGCCGACAATTCAACGAAGTCCGCGTGCGCCGCCCCGCGTGACAATGCTTCTATGCCAAGAGCCCCGCTGCCCGCAAAAGCGTCCAGCACAACCGCGCCCGGCAAATAGAACTGCAGCGCTCCGAACATCGCTTCCTTCACCTTGTCGGCAGTCGGCCGTATTGTATCTCCTTTAGGGCACACAAGGCGCCTTCCCTTTAAGCTGCCCGCGATTACGCGCATCCCCTGCCCCCTATTATGCGTTTTTCCGTCACGACGACGTCCATGGGAACGTCGTGCGCTTCGCAGCCGATGCCGTCAACTATCTGATAGTCGAAACATACGCCGATTTTATAAGCGTTTGAGCACGCAAGGAACCTGTCGTAGTATCCGCCTCCGAAGCCTATACGGTAAAGCTCAGCGTCGAACGCAATGCCCGGCGCTATAACAACATCCGGCTTAAGCTCGTCCCCCTTGCTTTTCAGTTTCGGCTCGGGTATGCCTAATTTGCTTTTTTTCATCAACGAACCGCTCTCGTACCTTACAGCTTTAAGCTCTCCCTTTCCCACTATGTACGGCAGCGCGACCGCCTTGCCCAGCGCCCGGCAGGCATTAATAAACTCATTTAAGTCGGGCTCGTTTTTAAATGTGCAGTACGCCATTACGCACGCGGCAGCTTTAACGCGGTCAAGCGTGAGCAGCTTCTCGCAGATAAGCGCGCTGCTGCAAGCCGCTTCGCCCGGATCCATCATTGTGCGCGCCCTGAGCATACTTTGCCTTAACTCGCTTTTCTCCATAGTATCCTTTAAGTATTCTTGCCGTCAGAGCAGTAAAGCCTCGGCACCCTTGGGGATATCGCGCACAGCACCTCATAGTTTATCGTGCCGCAGCGCGAGGCGAATTCGTCTGCCGTTATCTCGTCGCCGCCCTGTCTGCCTATGCAAACGACGTCGCCGTCGCGTTCCGCGCCTTTTATATCCGTTACGTCTATAAGCGTCTGATCCATGCACACGCGCCCTACTATTTTAGCGCGTTTGCCGCAAACGAGCACCTCGCCGTTGTTGGAAAGCAGCCTGTTGAAGCCGTCGGCGTACCCAATGGGTATAGTCGCTACGCGCATTTCGCAAGGAGCGGTGAACGTGCATCCGTAGCTTAATTTATCGCCCGCCTGCACGGTTTTTATATGCGATATCTTCGTGTGCAGCGACATCGCGGGGCTAAGCTTTATGCTCCTGCTTACCTCGCCGGAAGGATAGCAGCCGTACATAGCTATACCCACCCGGGCCATGTCGTATGAGAGCTCCGGGCAATCTATAGCGGCTCCGCTGTTGGAGGCGTGTACTAAAGGCGAAAATCCGCGCCGCTTTATGCCCGCTATAAACTCAGCAAAGCGCTCGTTCTGCATGCGCGTATAGCTTTTGTCCGCTTCGTCAGCGGCGGCAAAGTGCGTCATAACGCCCTCAAGCTTGAGAAGAGGCGATTTTTCTATATCGTCTAATATGCCGTCCATCTCCTCAAACGATTTTACGCCGACCCTGTTCATGCCGGTGTCTACCTTAAGGTGCAGCTTCAGTATTACGTTATGCTTTTTTGCAGCCTCCGCAGCGTAAGCGACGCATTCCCTCGACGTTACCATCATGCTGATATCAAGTCCGGCCGCCATATCCCACTGCCACTTGTTTGACGGTCCGAGCACGAGTATAGGCGCCGTTATGCCTTCGCCGCGCAGCAAGGCCGCCTCCTCGGGTATAGCCACCGCCAGCCAGTCCGCGCCCGCTTCAATGGCCGCTTTTGAGACCATAACGCTGCCGTGCCCGTAAGCGTCCGCTTTGACGACGGCGCAGAACATAGCGCCCTCTCTCAGGTTTTCTTTTAAGTTCCTTATGTTTTGTTTTACAGCATCAATATCAATAACCGCATATGTTGAACGAATAAGCATTGTTACCTTCTTTTGAAATCATGTTTTCAGTATATGTCGCTTTCTTCCAGCAACCTCACATCGCTGTTTTTAAGCGCCTCCATAGTGCCTTTTATGTCTTCCACGCGGAAGAGTATCAGCGCATTCTGGCTCGGAGTACGCACGAACGAATACAGGTATTCAACGCTTATACCCGCTTCGTCGAGCATCTTTAAAATGCTT
This sequence comes from Bacillota bacterium, assembly GCA_023410595.1. Taxonomy (GTDB): domain Bacteria; phylum Bacillota; class Clostridia; order Christensenellales; family SZUA-584; genus DTFZ01. The sequence continues at coordinate 51,433 of JAEYPO010000034.1, forward strand.
GCGAGTCCGCCCGGCCTATCCGGAACTTCGGCGACGATGACTTCCGTCATGCTTGCCGTAAAACCGTTCTGTTTGAGAACGGTTATGGCCTTATCCGGGTTATTTACTATACAGCGCATAATCCCGAAATTAGTCGTGTCGGCTATAGACAGGGCTACAAGGTCTATGCCCTCAAGCCCCAGCACGTCGGTTATCCTCGCCAGCCTGCCCTTCTTGTTTTCCACGAAGACGGATATCTGTTTTATCATAACCATTCCTCCTTAAAACTTTCTGTTATCTATTACGCGTTTTGCCTTTCCCATGCTGCGCTCTAACGACTTTGGCTCGACGAGCGTTACTTTTACGTTGATATTGAGAACGTTCTGTATAGCGCTCCTTATCTTCTCGCTCAAAGTTTCCAGCTTCCTTACCTCGTCCGAGAAGAACTCGGGCGATACCTCCACCTGCACCTCGAGTGTGTCGAAGTTGTCCACCCTGTCCACGATAATCTGATAGTTTGGCGACGCCTCCGCGATTTCCACCAGCACGCTTTCTATCTGCGACGGGAACACGTTTACGCCGCGTATTATCAGCATGTCGTCCGAACGGCCCATCACCTTTTCCATGCGCACCATAGTGCGCCCGCAGCCGCACTTTTCTGTGTGCAGCGCCGTTATGTCGCGCGTTCTGTACCTTATAAGCGGTATTCCGTCCTTGTCTATCGTCGTAATAACGAGCTCTCCCCTCTCGCCGTAAGGCAGAGGCTCGAGCGTTTCAGGGTCTATTATCTCGGGCAGGAAAAAGTCCTCCGCTATATGCAGGCCCTGCTTGCACTTGCAGTCTGCCGCTACGCCGGGCCCCATTATCTCGGAAAGCCCGTATATGTCTATTGCGAGTATGCCAAGGCGCTTCTCTATCTCGCCTCTCATCGCTTCCGTCCAGGGTTCCGCACCGAATATGCCCGCCTCGAGCTTAAGAGCCTTCCTGTCTATGCCCATCTCCTCCATTGTCTCGGCCATAAACATCGCGTACGAGGGCGTGCATGCGAGTATAGTAGTTCCGAAATCCTGCATCAGCATTATCTGCCTTTGGGTGTTGCCGCCCGATACCGGCACCGTTATCGCGCCCAGCGCCTCCGCGCCATAGTGCGCTCCGAGTCCTCCGGTGAACAGCCCGTAGCCATATGCCACCTGCACTACCGAATGCCTGTTGCCGCCCGCGTACACGAGCGTCCTCGCCATAAGGCTCGCCCAGTTTTCTATGTCGCGTTTCGTATATCCCACAACGGTCGGCTTGCCGGTGGTACCCGACGAGGCGTGCACCCTTACTATCTCTTCCCTTGGAACAGCGAACATGCCGAACGGATAGTTATCCCGCAAGTCGCTCTTAAGCGTGAACGGCAGCAGCTTTAAATCCCCAAGGTTTTTAATATCTTCCGGCTTTACGCCTCTCTCGTCGAAAGCTTGTTTGTAGAACGGTACGTTTTCGTAGACTTTCTTTACGGTTTTCTTTAGTTTATAGAACTGCAGGGCCTCAAGCTGATCCCTTTCCATGCATTCTATTTCTTTGTTCCAATACATATACGGCCTCCAAATTTATTACCCAAATAATCGGGATAGATTAAAATTCGTAGCCTTTCTCAAATGCCCTTAAATTGATGTCCAATAGCTTTTGGGGTATCGTCTCTTTTATGGCATCGATAAAAAGCTGTTTATCAATATCGGTCTTCCGGGCAAACGCTCCTATAAGCACCGTATTCACCGCTTTTTCGCTGCCCGCCTGCTTGGCGAGCGCCAAAGCGTCGATAAACACAGCTCCCGGAACTTCCCTGCGTATCCTGTCTTCTATGTCGCAAGGATATTTCTCCGCTCCGGTAACGACCGGCATGGGAGAAATCTGCTGCGTATTGATAAACATACCGCCGTTATTTTTCAAACGGCATATCCACCTCAACCCCTCAAGCTTTTCAAAAGCCAGTATAACATCCGCTCTGCCCTCGTCTATGACGGGCGAATGCACCTTCTCCCCGAAGCGCACGTGCGTAACGACGCTGCCTCCGCGCTGCGCCATTCCGTGCACCTCCGAGAGCTTCACGTCATATCCCAGAGCCATCGCGAGATTACCAAGTACCCTGCTCGCGAGCAGCGTGCCCTGCCCGCCTACGCCTACTATCAATATATCCATACTACTTAGCCTCTATAGCGCCGAAGGCGCATACGCCGGAGCACAGCCCGCAGCCCGTGCACACCGCGCTGTCTATCATCATGCCTTTTTCTGCCTTTTCTATAGCCGGGCAGCCGAGCTTTAAACAAGCGCCGCATGTCCTGCATTTGTCGTTTACGATATACGGCTCGCGCTTTAGTTTTTTATCCAGCAGCACGCACGGGCGCTTTACGATGATTACGCTCAGCTCTTCCCTTGCGGTCTCCTCTTTCAGCGCGGCCTCAATGCCTTTTAAGTCATACGGGTCGGCTATGCGTATATGCTTCACACCGAGGCTCTTTATAAGCAGCGGCAAATCTACTGCATTGGCGATCTCACCCTTTATTGTCTTGCCCGTTCCCGGGTGGTCCTGATGCCCCGTCATGCCCGTTGTGGAGTTGTCGAGTATCAGCACTGTGGACGTAGCTCCGTTGTAAACCATGTCCACAAGCCCCGTAATGCCCGAATGGAAGAAAGTCGAATCGCCTATGATCGCTACAAGCTTGCGCGCGAAATCCTTGCCGCGCGCTTTTTCCATGCCCATGGCGCAGCCTATGCTCGCTCCCATGCATATGCACGTGTCTATGCCCTGAAGCGGCGGCGTAGCGCCCAGCGTATAGCATCCTATATCGCCCGTAGCAGTGATGCCGAGTTTTTTAAGAACATAGTATACGCCCCTGTGCGGGCAGCCCGGGCACATAACAGGCGGCCTCTGAGGCAGCGCTCCGGGGTCGGTAATGTCTTTATTTACTCCGCCAATGCTCGACGCTATACTGTTGACGCCATATTCGCCCTGAACGGTGAACAGCTCCTTGCCGGCTGTTTCTATGCCCATAGCCTTTATCTGATCCTCTATAAAAGGCTCAAGCTCCTCGACGACGTAGAGCTTATCAACATTTGCGGCAAATTCCTTTATCTTGCCCTCCGGGAGAGGATATACCATGCCGAGCTTTAATACGCTTGCCTTTGGCAGAGCTTCTTTTACGTACTCGTAAGTAACGCCGCTCGTTATAATACCTATGCTCTTGTCGTTGTATTCAGCTTTGTTTATGTCCAGCACGTCCGCGTACGCTTTCAAATCGTTCATGCGTTTTTCTACGACAATGTGGCGTTTCTTCGCCATGCCGGGCATCATTACGTATTTCCCTATGTCTTTTACATATGGCTTTAAAGGTGCGTCCTGCCTGTCTGAAAGCTCCACAATTCCCTGCGAGTGTGAAAGGCGCGTATTCGAGCGCACAAAAACCGGCGTGTCGAACTTTTCGGACAACTCAAACGCGAGCTTAATAAACTCCTTCGCTTCCATGCTGTCCGAGGGTTCGAGCATGGGCACATGCGCGCTGCGCGCGTAAAACCGCGAGTCCTGCTCATTTTGGCTCGAATGCATGCCGGGGTCGTCCGCGACTATCACGACGAGCCCGCCGTTTACGCCCGTATATGACGCCGTAAAAAGCGGGTCGGCTGCTACGTTCAATCCTACATGCTTCATGCAGCATAGTGCGCGGGCGCCCGCTATGGACGCGCCTATTGCTACCTCCATAGCTACCTTCTCATTAGGCGACCATTCTGCGTATATTCCGTCGTATTTTGCAATGTTTTCCGTAATTTCCGTACTCGGCGTGCCGGGATAGGCCGTAGCGACGCTTACTCCCGCCTCGTACGCTCCTCTGGCGAACGCTTCGTTGCCAAGCAATAGTTTTTTCATGTATGTCTCCGTCTATCGTAAATCTGTTACTCTCTTCGCTTTGCCTTCAAACCGTTTTAAGGACTGCGGCTCCACGAGGCTCACTTTAGCGTCTATGCTGAGTACTGTATGCAGCGCGTTCTTTACCTTGCGCTCAAGAGCCTCAAGCGCGCTGAACCTGTCGAGCAGCCCCGCGTCCACCACCTCAACGAGCACCTCTATCTTGTCCATATACCCGTCTTTGCGCACCACGATCTCATAATGCGGCCCTAAGTCGTCTATATCCAGCAGTACGCTCTCTATCTGCGACGGGAATACGTTTACGCCGCGTATTATCAGCATATCGTCCGTGCGCCCCTGTATCTTTGCCATACGCATCGACGTTCTGCCGCACTCGCACTTTTCGGGTATGAGCCACGTTATATCCTTTGTCCTGTAACGCAGTATGGGCAGCGCTTCCTTCGTAAGCGACGTTATTACAAGCTCGCCCGGCTGTCCTGCCGGCACCGGCTCAAGCGTATCCTTATCTACAATTTCGCAGTAGAAATGGTCTTCCGCTATATGCATGCCGTTCCTTATATAACATTCGCCCGACACGCCGGGGCCGATAACTTCCGACAAGCCGTAGTTTTCCGTTGCGACTATGTCCCACGCTTTCTCAATCTCGCGGCGCATCTCTTCAGTATGGCCTTCGCCCCCGAACATACCAATGCGCAGCGGAAGCTTTTTCGTATCAATACCCGCCTTCTTTGCGCACTCCGCCATATACAGAGCGTACGACGGCGTACCGACGAGCAGCGTCGTGCCGAAATCCTGCATTATCATAAGCTGACGCTCCGTGTTCCCGCCGGAAATGGGGATAACTGTAGCGCCCAGCTTTTCAAGACCGTAATGAAGCCCGAATGCGCCGGTAAACAGCGTATATCCGAACGTTATCTGCGCTATGTCGTCGGGCGTCGCCCCCGCGGCGCACGCGAGCCTTGCTATAAGCTCCGCCCACATGTCTATATCCGCTTTCGTATAACCCACGACCGTAGGCTTGCCCGTTGTGCCCGAGGATGCGTGCACCCTCACTATCTCCTTCATGGGCGCCGCGAATAGCTTATAAGGGTAGTTTTGCCGTAAATCGTCCTTTACCGTAAACGGTATCTTGTGTATATCCGCAAGCGTCTTTATGTCGGCGGGTTTTATACCCGCTGCGTCAAACTTTGCCCTGTAATGCCCTACATTGTTGTAGCACCGTTCTACCGTGCTTTTGAGCCGCTGCGTCTGAATGGCCTCTATCTCGTCCCGCGACGCGCACTCCATTGCTTCATTCCAAATCATGTTCTCTCCTCATTTTACCTCATCAAAAAGCCTTAAAGACTCTTTGACGGCCCTATATTAAGTCCGCACGAAAGAGAATTACCGTGCTTCCGTTCTTCATACGGATGATTATAGACTATATGCCGTTAAAAATAAAGAGTTTCTGTGAACTGTGCATATATATGCACAATCGATTACGTTTCCAATATTCTCTTTAAATTATCAAGCAGAAACTTCTGCGCCTTTTTATCGTATAACATTATTTCATACGCGCCTCTTGCGCCTTCCCTTTGCTCGGAAGTAATGCCAATATGCGCAGATTTATCTGTCAACATCTTTCTATGCTTGCCCGGCTCCGTTTCTTGCTCATTTAAGTAGCCTTCCCTGACGAGCCATTTGGTAACCGAAACGGCGGAGAGCTTTTTCCTGCCGGGATCCGCGACAGCGTCGTTGACAGCCTTTACGAATATTGACACAGGCACGGGGATATCGGATATCGCGACACGCGAAATTTCGTCGGTAGTGATATGAAACGGACTTTGAGGCCCCGATCGTCCTATTGCTGCGCCGTTATCTATTACCTGCCTGAGTATGTCTGCAACGTAAAAAAGCATCGCGACAGCCGCACGTTATTAAGAACGGTATCCTTGGCTAGTTCTTCGCCCGTGAACGGGTCTAAACCTTGTGCGAGACTTCCCAGGTATTCTTTGGCTCTTTGAAGCTTGTCAAGCTCTGTGACCATTTTTAAGCGCTCCTTTATAAAAATACTAGTTACATATTTCTACATATTTCGCGCCAGTCCTTTAATATTTACCCCATCAAGCCTCACGACTTGCTGGGATCCCCTATTAATAATGATCCCCCGGTCACGTCCGGGGGTATTTCATATGCGGGCTTAGCCCTATAATACTGGCATCGCCTCAAGGCGTACCCAACGGTCGGCAGCCGCAAAAGCTTGTTACTGGTCACCCCTAAAGGGGCAGTGTTACTGACTACCCCTTAAAGGGGTCAAGGTATTCTTTCATGCTTATTTGGTCGGATACCTGATCTTCTTTTAATTGTGTTCTGATATATTCCGCTATTTTTTCCTTGTTCTTTCCGACCGTATCTACATAGTATCCTCTACACCAGAAGCTTCGGCTCCCGTACTTGTACTTCAAGTTCGCATGCCGTTCAAATATCAGCAGCGTGCTCTTCCCTTTTAAAAAGCCTATAAAACTCGATACACTTATCTTGGGTGGTATCTCCACCAGCATATGTACATGGTCTGGGCACATTTCCGCTTCTATTATGTTTACCTGTTTCCAATTACATAGTTCCCGCAATATTATCCCGATTCCTACCTTTAATTGTCCAAATATCGCTTTCCTTCTGTACTTCGGCGCAAATACGATATGGTATTTGCAGTTCCACTTCGTATGTGCTAGACTTCTTGTGTCTTCCATTTGGTTGACCTCCTTTTGATTTTTACTCTTGCGGCTGCTAGACCGCTTTCAGTATATCAAAAGGAGTTTTATTCTCCATAGCTAAAGCCCTTTGGAACCCCCGGCACTACCGGGGGTTTTCATATACAAGAAAAGCCGGTTAAACCGGCTTCAGGCTGTCGATATAGTCTATCAGGCCTCCCTCAGATGAGGGAGGTGGCACGAAGTGCCGGAAGGAGTGACCGGTTATAAGCCGTTTTCTCTCCCCCAGTCACCTTTCGGTGACAGCCCCCTCGTCCGAGAGGGCCATTATAAGAACTTTTTGGCACTCTGAGGCCGGTAAAACCGGCTTTCCTTTTGATTTTGGTTCTTGCTATTCTCCTATAATCTTTATCATTACCTTCTTTTTTCTCATGCCGTCGAACTCGCCGTAGAATATCTGCTCCCACGGGCCGAAGTCGAACTTTCCCTCCGTAACTGCTACAACTACCTCCCTGCCCATCACGGAACGTTTAAGGTGCGCGTCGGCGTTGTCCTCAAAGCCGTTGTGCGCGTACTGCGAATACGGTTTTTCGGGTGCGAGCTTCTCGAGCCATTTCTCAAAATCACTGTGCAGACCCGGTTCGTCGTCGTTTATGAACACGCTGGCAGTGATGTGACTAGCGTTTACCAGGCAAAGCCCTTCTTTTATGCTGCTCTCATTAAGCGCTTTTTCCACATCGCCTGTTATGTTCATATACGCACGCCGCGTTGGCACGTCAAGCATCAGTACCTTTCTGTAGCTCTTCATATACCCGCCTCCATATCTTTTTAAAAATGATATTGCATTACGGGCGGCATGTAAAGTGTTTAGCGGCAATTATCCGCAGTAGATCATAATCGCGTCTCGAAGGAACTCGGCGCAGCCAGGCGCTATGTTATCGTAATACGCCTTAAACCGCTCGTCGGCCACGTACATCTGCGCAAGGCCTTTGTGCGCTTCTTTCGTATAGCTGTCCCACGTGCACATCAGCCACCGCTTATGCAGCCCGCACGCTTTCTGCGCGAGCTCGCTCGCGGGATCGCCTTTAATAAGCGCGGCTTTCAGCGTTTCGTTTAACTCGGCCGACAGCCGCTCCATTTCGTCGTACTGCTCCTTTGTCATGTTCATGAACTTAGCGTTGGATTTTCCCACGGTTTCCTCGCCGTACTTTTCGCGTATCTCCGCCCCGTACTTCTTTTCGTTTTCTTCCAGTCTGCTCTTTTTAAAACCTTCAAATCTTTCCTTGTCCGTCATAGCAAACTCTCCTTTCTCTGCTGAAATCGTTTTTTCCACATTTGCTATCAGTGCGTCCAGCCTCGCCTTTCTTGCTTTGAGCGCCTCAAGATGACCTTTAAGAGCCTTTTGCTTTTCGAAGCCGGGCGCATTCAATATCTCGCCAATCCTGCCTAGCTCCACGCCCAGTTCACGGTAAAACATTATCTGCTGCAGGCGCTCTGTCTGTTTTGGGCCGTATATCCTGTAACCCGACGAATTTATCCTTTCAGGCTTAAGTAGCCCTATCCCGTCGTAATACCGGAGTGTTCGCGTGCTCACTCCCGCCAGCTTTCCCAGCTTGTTTATCGTATACTCTATTGCTCTCACCTCCTGACAAATTAATCGTAAACTATTACGTAACGTCAATGTCAATAGTTATTATATAATATTTTTACCTAAAATAAAAAGCACCGGCTGACCGATGCTCATAATAAATAGGGGTATTATTCCATATCATATCCCGCTTCTTCCACCGCTTCTTTTATGTCGTTATAGTCGACTTTCGCCTCGTCGTAGCGCACCGTCATATTCCCTTTTTCAAGGTCCACATCGCAGCTCTCTACGCCGCTCAATTCTGCTATGGCGTTTTTTACGTGCATAACGCAGTGGTTGCAGCTCATGCCGCTTACTTTATATGTTTTCTCAACCATATTGCTCTCCTTAACCGCTTAAGTCTTTGTTCTTATATGTTATTTTACCACAAATTCCGCAGCTGAATAAGTAACTTTATTACAAAACATTTCAGTCCATCTCCAGAGCCTGATGTACAAGGTCGGCGCACAGATATTTTGCTTTATCCCATATAAGCGTTTGAAATTCCTCATCGTCGTGCAGAGCGGAGCCATTGTTCGGAGGCGTCAGCTCTATGCAAAACGCAGGACGCCGGAATTCCTGACGGAACCAATTCTCGAATCCCGCGCCGTACACCGCGGGGTCTTCCGAGACCGGATTCATCGCATATCCTGTAACGTCCGAAAGCGTCTGCGCTATCTGCTGCGCCGCCGGTATCTCGTCCTCCGTGCCGCTGTCCGCCCAGAATATCACCTCGCCCTTGGTGTGGAACGACGCCGCAAGCAGAAAATCATTGTCTTCGCAAAGCTTCATCATCGCCTGCACTTCCGGTTCGGAGGCGGGCGCTGCGCCTTTATACATCTCCGAGCTAGGCACATCCGTGTTGCTCGCCTTTTCCTCCCAATGGCACGGGTACTGGCGGTTTAAGTCCACGCCGTTTATGTTGGCCTTCCACTCACTATATCCGTGCTGCATCATGCGCATGCTCTTTACATTCTCTGGGTCTTTTACGGAATCCACGCCGTTCTGCACGAGGCTGACGCCGTCGGGGTTTACCATGGGTACTATATAAATAGTCGTTTCGTCGAGCAGCATTTTTATATCGAAGCCGCCATACCCGGCTCCCGACTCATAACTCCTTGCGTACTCGTCTATCGTTTCCATAAGGTATGTGGAGGTTATATATTCCCGCGCGTGGTGCGCTCCTACGAAAGCGATCTTCTTATCTCCCCTGCCCAGCTTTAAAAGAAGTATGTCCCTGCCCTCCACCGATTTGCCTATCACGTCCGTCTCTACAAGGCCGGGATATGCGGTTTTAAGCGCTTCGGCGTCCGAAAGCATCATTTCATAAGAATATGTCCGGTCCGGGTTTACAATGCCGGTACCATTTTTGTTCACGGAATCAATGCCGCTGCCGGAAGTGATTTGCGGCGGGTCTGTTATTACCGTCGCTGACAATTCCAAAGGCGCGTCAGGCGCCTTGTTTGAACATCCCGCCAGCAGCAGCGCCGCTAATACGAATATAATTACAAGCCTCTTCATTTGTGTCTATCCTTCTTACCACGCATGTTTTATATTAAAACATATTATAACAAAACGAGCGTCCCATTATGTAACGGAACACAGTAAAAGCAGCGCTATGGCCGCTTTTACTGCAGGTTGCAAATATCAAATCTTTTTTTGAGGCATCTATTTTTTCACCGTCGCTCTTCGCATCGCGAGAAAGCTCAGCGCACCGAATATCGCTATGGTTATAAAGCTTGACAGCACTGAAATATAAGGGTTGAATCCATCGAGAAATCCCCACGCTTTTGAGAATAAATATTTTACGGCTTCATATATCCCGCCATCAAACAGGTAATTGTCTATATACGGCAGCACCATCAGGAAGAACACCGGCACGCCTATTGATACAATGAGCTTCAAGGGCTTTCCCATGCGGTAATATAAAGTCGTAATGAAGAATCCTATTATCGCCATGGCGGCATACAGGAAAAACATCCAAACGAAACCGTCAAGCATTACATGCATCTTAGCGCCGAAAGTTGCCACAGCGCCGTAACGCATATAGTATGTCTGGTAGAACACCGAATTATAAATGCCTACGCCAGACAATGCAAGGCTATTTATGCTGTCAATAAGGGCCATAAACGCGGCAAGCGGGGCCACAGTCCCGAGATAGCTTTTAAACATCGTTTTCCTGGAAATCCCGTTCGCCAGAAACAGATGAAACGTACTTTTAAAAGAGTTCAGTCCGACAACAAACAGGAATATCGCCGAGGCCACCTCAAGGCCTCCGGAGGTTACTCTTACGCCTTGGCGCGACCATACAACCTGCTGTACTCCAATAAATATGATAAGTGCGTATATGACGATGTAGAATATTATAAGCGGCTTTATCATGCCATGTATCTGATATTTTAACGCAGCTTTAAGTTTCATTTTCTTTCTCCTTTAAGCGTTTGTGAGATGTATAAACAGGTTCTGCAGGCTCATGCCCGATGCTTCCAGTCCTTCGGGCATGGAAGGTTTGTCGGGCTTCTCGAGTATGTAGGCGCTCTTTATTCCGCCCAGTACGTCCGCTCCCAGCACATTCCTGCCGCGTATAAACTCGTCTACCTTACCCTGCGGCCCTGTTACCGTGTACCCCCGCGAGATAAGGCTTTGTGTGTCTTCCTGAAGCAGTATCTCGCCTTTTTTTATGATGACGACGTTTTCTATTACGTCCGCCGCTTCTTCAATCAGGTGAGTGGATATTATTATCGTTCTCGGCTTCTCGCTGTAATTTAGCAGCAATTCCTTGTAAAACAGGTCGCGGAAATTTGCGTCGAGCCCAAGCACCGGCTCGTCAAGCAGCAGTATTGGCGCGTTGCAGGATAGCGCGACTATTACCTGAAATATAGACTCGTATCCCTTTGACAGCTCTCTAACCTTCTTTTTCAGGTTGAGTTGAAACTTATCCGCAAGGCGGCAGGCGTAATCCATATCCATTTGAGGATAAAATTCTTTTGACCACTTGAAGACTTCTTTTATTTTCATAGTCGGAAGATAAAGCGAACTCTCTCCCATACAATACACTTTGGAAAGTACGGCGTCGCTTTCATAAACGCTCTCGCCGTCTATCGTTATCTCTCCTTCCGTGGGGAAAAGCTTGTTAGTAATAAGGTTTAGCAGCGTCGTTTTTCCCGCCCCGTTCCTGCCTAAAAGTCCGTAGATTTTATTGTCCCCGAACGTTACGGAAACGTTCTTCAGCGCCAGCGTGTCGGCAAACTGTTTTGTAATGTTTTTAACTTCTATTCTGTTCATTTACTGTATCCCATCCTTACCATTTCGTTTATTTCTTCAGTAGTGATCTTAAGCTTGTTCGCCTCCGAAACAAGCGGGATGACGTATTTTTCGTAGAACTGTCGTTTGCGCTTTTTTATTATCTTTTCCTGCGCGCCCTTTGAAACGAACATTCCTACCCCCCGTTTTTTGTATAGTATTCCTTCGTCGACAAGTATGCCGACGCCTTTAAGCACGGTGGCCGGGTTTACCTTGTACCGCACCGATATTTCCGTTGTAGAGGGCACCTGAGTTTCGCTCTCGTAAGCCCCGGAGATTACTGCGTTTTCAAGCTCTTCGGCTATCTGTATGAATATCGGCGTATCGCTTTCAAAATCAAGTATCATTATTCACTCCGTCGGTTAACTACTTATGCAACTAACTATAGCGCTTATTCCACGTCTTGTCAATAACTTTTTTGATTTTAGATTATACTATTACCTGGGTCTAATTTTTTATTGCTTTTTAGGTTATTTGTGATATTATTTCATCAAAACTATTAAGGACGTGATACAGAATTGGAGAAAAAAATTACGCTTTATGGATTTAATAATCTCACTAAATCCTTAAGCTTCAATATTTATGACGTATGTTATGCGGAATCCCAGAAAGATAAGAACGATTATCTTATTTATATAGATGAACAATACAACTCGGAACGACTGACGAATATACTCTGTACGGTCACTGATATAATAGGCGCACATGTGCTCAACATCTCTAAGCAGGACTATGAGCCGCAGGGAGCAAGCGCGGCGATACTCATAAGCGAAGAAGCTATATCCGTAAATGTGATAGACCCGAGCTGCAATAAAGGCAATATAGTATTTGAAAAAGACAGCGTTGTCGCGCATCTTGACAAGAGCCACGTAACGGTGCATACCTACCCTGAGTTCCATCCCGAAAAGGACATCACGACTTTCAGGGTCGATATTGACGTATCCACATGCGGCAAGATCTCCCCTTTAAAAGCGCTCGATTTTCTTATTTCCAGTTTCGATTCGGATATTATTTCTATCGATTACCGCGTTCGCGGTTTTACGCGCGACGTTAATGGCAATAAATACTATATCGACCATGAGATTAATTCGATACAGAATTTTATCAACAAGGAGACGCTGGGCGAATATGACGCCATCGACGTAAACGTTTACCAGTCGAATATCTTTCATACAAAAATGATCAGGAAGGAAATCGATCTTAACAATTATCTTTTTAACACCGACGTATACACATTGAAGCCTGAGAAAAGGCGTGAGATAAGAGATAAGCTATACAGAGAGATGATTGAGATATACTATGGAACGAACATCTATAAGTGACAGGCAGAACGATTCGGATTACAGAAACCGCCAGTCCAGAACGCCTATAGAAACCGCGCTTCTCCAATATAAAAAACGGCGCGTCGTACCGTTTGACGTTCCGGGGCACAAGCAGGGGCGCGGAACTCCCGAATTGAAAGAATTCCTGGGTGAAAAGTGCGTCTCGATAGACGTAAATTCGATGAAATGCCTTGACAACCTTTGTCATCCCGTATCCGTTATCAAAGAAGCCGAAGAGCTTGCCGCGGAAGCGTTCGGCTGCGATAACGTATTTTTTTTGGTAGGCGGCACTACGTCATCCGTTCAGGCTATGATACTGGGCTGCTGCGCCGAGAATGATAAGATAATAATGCCGAGGAATGTACACAGAAGCGCTATCAACGCCGTTATACTCTGCGGAGCCGTGCCCGTTTACGTCAATCCCGGCATAAATTCAGAGCTGGGCATACCGCTTGGCATGACGCTCGAGGCCGTGGAAAAGGCCATACTTGAAAATCCCGACGCGAAAGCCGTATTCGTCAACAACCCCACATATTACGGCATATGCTCCGACCTTGCGGGCATTATAAAGCTCGCACACAGCCATGGCATGCTCGTGCTGGCCGACGAGGCTCACGGCACGCATTTTTATTTTCACGACGATCTTCCGGCAGCCGCCATGCATTTAGGAGCGGATATGGCGGCGGTAAGCGTGCACAAGACGGGCGGCTCGCTCACGCAAAGCTCGCTGCTGCTGTTAAACAGCGCGCGCGTTAACCCCGACCACATGCGCGTTGTGATTAACCTTACGCAAACGACGAGCGGCTCATACCTGCTGCTGTCTTCGCTCGACATCGCAAGAAAGAACCTCGCGCTCAACGGCAGGGCAATGTTCGACAAAGTGCTGGAGCTAGCAGAATACGCGCGCAAAGAGATAAACGATATCGGCGGTTACTATGCTTTCGCCGATGAAATAAAAGGACCTGCCGTTGCGGACTTTGACCGCACTAAGCTCAGCATAAACACCATCAAGCTCGGGCTTGCCGGGTTTGAGGTGTACGATATTCTGCGCGACGAGTATTCGATACAGGTGGAATTCGGAGACGTCGCCAACTTCCTTGCAATATTATCGGTGGGCGACACTACGCTTGCCATAGAGCGGCTCGTAGCTTCGCTTGCTGAGATAAAGCGCTTAAAATCCGGGCAGCACAGCGGCATGTTCGACCATGAGTACATAACCCCCATAGTAAAGGTGTCGCCCGAAAAAGCGTTTTACGCGCGAAAAAAAAGCGTGCCTCTTAAGGAGAGCATAGACGCGATAAGCGGCGATTTCGTGATGTGCTATCCCCCCGGCATACCCATAATAGCGCCGGGCGAGGTGATAACAAAAGAAATAATCAGATATATACTTTACGCAAAGGAAAAGGGCGCGCTGCTTACTGGCGCCGAAGATATGAGCCTTAAAAAGATAAATATACTTGTATAACGGAGATAAAAAATGGAACTTTGGTACACGGAAGAGCATACTGAATCAGTACGATTCTCAATAAAGGTGAAAAGGCAGCTTTACAGCGGCGAAAGCGATTTCCAGCGAATCGACGTGTTTGATTCGGAAGAATTCGGGCTTTTTATGACGCTGGACGGCCTTATGATGGTAACGGAAAAAGACGAGTTCATATACCACGACATGATAGTGCACGTGCCCATGGCCGCTAAGCCTGACGTTAAAAACGTACTCGTTATAGGCGCGGGCGACGGCGGCACAGTAAGAGAGCTTACAAAGTATAATACCATCGAGCATATAGATATGGTGGAGATAGACAAAAAGGTAGTGGACGTCTGCCTTGAATATCTCCCCTCGCTTACATGCTGCCTTAAAGATGAGCGCGTGCGTATACACTATGAGGACGGACTTAAGTTCGTTCGCTCCAAGCATAACTTATACGATCTCATTATAGTCGATTCTACCGACCCGTTCGGCCCCGGCGAAGGCCTGTTTACCAAGGAGTTTTACGGCAACTGTTACAACGCTCTGACTGAAGATGGCATACTTGTCAACCAGCACGAAAGCCCGTATTATTCTGCCTACGCCAACAACATGAGAAGGGCGCACGCAAGAATAAACGAGTTCTTCCCTATCTGCCGCGTGTATCAGGCGCATATCCCAACCTATCCTTCCGGTCACTGGCTGTTCGGTTTTGCCTCAAAAACAATAGATCCTATAGAAAATCTTGACGAACAAGGCTGGAACGCGCTCGGCATAAAAACGAGATATTACAATACCGATCTTCATAAAGGATCGTTCTCACTGCCCAATTACGTAATAGAAATGCTGGAGAATCTCGAATATGAATAATACGGCTCTTACGTTTATATCCTGCGACAACAAATACAAGGAATCCACAATAGTCATATTCGGCGCTCCGTTTGACGGCACTACGTCGTTCCACCCCGGCACGCGCTTTGCGCCCCAGGCGATGCGCAGCGCAAGCGACGGAGGAATTGAAACGTACAGCATCCACCAGAACAGGGACCTTTCCGATATCAAGGCGTGCGATATTGGCAACCTTACGATGCCCATAGGCAACTCGCAGCAGGCTATGAAGCTGATAGAAAAAACGGCCGCGAAGATAGCCCAGGACGAAAAGATACCCGTAATGCTGGGCGGCGAACATCTGGTGACATTAGGCGCCGTTCGCCCTCTCGCCGCCAAATACCCTGACTTGCATGTAATACATTTTGACGCGCATTCCGACCTGCGCGACAAATATTTCGGCCAGAAGCTCTCGCACGCAACCGTCATGCGCCGCGTATGGGATATCGTAGGCGACGGGCGTATATTCCAGTACGGCATACGTTCGGGAGAGCGTGAAGAAGTCGAGTGGAGCAAATCCCACGTCTATACAAACTTTTTCAACTGCAACAACTTAGATTATGCCATAAAAACGATTAAAGACAGGCCATGTTATCTTTCCATAGACCTTGACGTGCTCGATTCGTCTGTGTTGCCGGGCACAGGTACGCCGGAAGCGGGCGGCATAAGCTTTAACGAGCTTATTGAGAGCATATTTGCGCTGTCCGGGCTGAATATTGTGGGCGCGGACATAAACGAGCTCTCCCCCCACTACGACGCCAGCGGCGGCTCTACTCTCGTAGCCTGCAAAGTGCTGCGCGAACTGCTGCTCATGCTTGGATGATAAAATTTATTTAAGCACAACAATACCGCACCCAACGGATGCGGTATTTTGTTTGCTGTAAAAGCCCTTGGTTCAGGCTGATTCAATAAACGAGATAACGCTCAGGAAACTATATCGCCCTTATAGCTAATCAGCGAAGCGTCGTGTACGCCGGGTATGGCAGAAAACGCGTCTATCATGCCGACTTCGCTTTCCTTTATGTTCATCTCAATAGTGAGCTCCATAGTGCCCTGCGATACGACCTTGGATTTAAGCCTGCCCTGCGGCAGCCTGCGCAGTACGTTTTGCACTTCTTTTTTCACGCTCTCGTCAAATCGCAGCACGAGCATGAAAGGAAAGTTCTTTTTCGATTTGAAAAGATTCCACAGAAGCAGCAGCACGCCTATTATGCCCGAAGCTATGAGCGCTATTATGTAAAGTTTAGTGCCCAGCGTTATGCCCGCGGCTATAGCCCAAAACATGAATATAGTGTCGAGCATGTCTTTAACGGCCGTTCTGAACCTCACTATCGACAGCGCGCCCACCATGCCGAGAGCCACGATAAGATTAGTGGCTATAGGCAGTATCACCATAGTCGTCACCATGGTTAGCATCACGAGAGAAGTGCCGAAGCTTTTTGCGTATATCACGCCCCCAAACGTAAGCCGGTAGATAATATAAATAAATATTCCTATTACGAATGCCAGCCCCAAAGCAATAATCACATCGGTAAACGACAATTCGGCTGTGAACGTGAAATCATCAAGTATACTCTTCTTGATGATATCCGTAGCCAATTTAACATCGAGTCCGCCGCCCATTTAAATAAACCTCCTAGTCAAACTTTCTGCAGATGACATACTTCGAGATAGCGCATCTGTCCGCAGCGTTAATATTATTTAGAACACGTTTAATGAATTCCGGCAAATATTTGTTGAACTTTACCTCAAGCACCATGAGCCCCGTATCGTACATGGGCATCACCGGCGCGTTCGGATCGAATATATCATTAAGCATGAGTCCGGCCCTTAGGTCTTTATCAAACGTGATTCTGCAGTTTTCAAACGGAGATACATAAGCTTCCCTCATATAGTCCACTAATACGCGCGGCCTTAAAAGGAATGCCTTCATCTCCATATACAGCTCTTTAGCGAGTTTTTCGTCTCTTTCTCTAAGAAAATCAAACTCACCCGCTATTATGCTGTCATACTCGCTGTGTGTAAGGTCTATGCTTTCTTTGCCTATATACTGCCCTACCTTAAACTTCTTCTCGAATTTAATAGGCTTGTCCTGAAAATTGTATATCCTTATCCTGTATTTATATCTTGAGCCGTTGCCCGCTAGCTTTTCTCTTAAGGCCGTTTCGTGTATATCGTCAAAATAAAGGCTGCGAACATGGTACGAGCCGTTCTCGTCCGCGTTAGGGTCGGGCGACATCAGCGCTTTAAGCGCGCTTCTTAATACGATATAGTCCCTGTAGTTTATGTAATATTTAAGCTCATGCCTTAAGGGCATCTTTATAGACCCCGCGCTTTCTTCCATCGCGGATATGTCCTTATAAGATTCATATTGAGCGGAGGCGCTTTTTGGCGCCCGCGGCGGCTGCTGCGCATAAGACCTTTTCGGCATTACGTTTTCAGAAAATACGTCGAGCCCTTCGTCATTCTCATGCTTAACTTCCGGTTTTGCACTTTCTGAAAACATTTCAGGCTGTTTGGGCTTTACTCTGGCAGCATCCTTGCGCGTTTCATGCCTTTTTCCCATATCTCCGGCGGATTTGCGCGGCTTTCTTTTTTCTTCAGTCTCACGCCTTTGAATATTCAGCTCGTCGGGAAACTCACGCCGCGCTGATTTTTGATCACGGGTGTCATTGAAAGAATATAAACCCGTCTCACGCGTTTGCGGCGAGCTTGTACTGCTCTTCCTTCCCGAAGCTGGCTCTATGGGTATGTTTAATGTACTCTTCGGATTGAAATCCCGCTGTGACAGCGGCTGTAGGTTATGCTGTTTTACAAGCGGCGTCTCTTTCTTTAGTTTTTTGAAAATATCTTCGTCTTTCGCCATATAAGAACTTTCTCCAAGGTTATTGCACATATATTCAGATTTAATCCTATACCTGCGGTTTTCTTTACCGCCTATGCCCCGCCGTTTTGAGCGCCGGGAGAAGGCGCAGTCGTAAGCTCCCATTCGGCAGTGTACGCGCCGTCTCCGCCAATTTTCCGCGCATATGCGGTCTTCGGCGGTATCTCTTTTATGCTTACCTGATCAAGTATATATCCCGCCGTGTCGCAAAGCGTTATCGTCTCTTTGTAAGCCGACACGCGAAAGTTAGTGTGTATCGCCTTCGCCGCAACGTCGGTTAAGTTTTTGTCCTCTCCCGACGCGAACACGACGAGATATTCCCCCGGCCCTATCGTAACCTCGGGGAACTTCCACTTAAGAACCTTAAGAGGATCGTCCGAAAGGCCATAGCCGCTTAAGTTTATTGCCTCGGCTGAGCCGTTATACAACTCTATATAATCGCTCGCGCTGCCGCTATTATCCACATACGCCGTCGTATTCAAAGGATTTATCTCCGTAATTATAAGCTGGGAGCCCTCCTTTATCCTGCTCTTAAGGAACGAAGCGTAGCCTTCCTCGCTGTTGGGGAAACCGGGCGTCGGCTTGTCAAATGCAGCAAATTGAGCCGCATCGGAGGACCTGCCCAAGGATATATTCTCTGTCTGAGCGTCGTATTCGACCTTGTCCGCCATCTTGCCGTCGGGGCCAAACAGGTATACCCCGCCGCCCGATGAACTCAGCTTGAAGTTTGTATGCTGATAAACAGCGTTTTTATCGGATACGTTATTTCCGGACGCGAACACTATCATATACTCGCCGGGCTTAAGTATTACGCCTGGGAACTGCCACTTCGCGGATTTGCTTTCGTCCGACAGCCCGTATCCCGACAAGTCGGCATTATCGCCGGTATTATTATATATTTCGATCCAATCGCTGTATATTCCCGTTTCGTCGGGCAGTACGGCGCTGTTTGACGCTAAGAATTCGTTTATTACGACGGCATAACCGGATGCATCGGGAGCCGTGCCGGCTCCTGTTCCGGTCCCCTGGCTGTTTATGTATAAAAAAATGCCCGCCGCAACCGCAGCGATGATTACGATTGACAGCACACCTTTTAAAATCTTCAAGTACGAACGCTCCTTTTTCTTTGCGAATCTGATTTTACCATGGTTTCAAAGTAAATACAACTTATTATATTTATCTGCTTTCTATGTATCTTTCAACATATTATCGCCATTATACTGTATTTATAAACACAGCCAGTCTGTGGATTCAAGTGATAATGCCACGGCTTAAGCGCAGCTGCGTTTACTGTAAAAACGTGGCAATTACCGATAAACTCATACCACTCGATTTTTCAGGTAACAAATATAAAAAAGAGCCGGAACAACGCCACCAGCTCTTCTTATTAATACCTTACTTATTTTAATATATAAAGTTATGATGTGTCAACTGTTTTACTCCAGACCGAATTGGGATAGATCAAAATCTGAAAAATCTATATCGGAAAGATCCATTTGCTTGACATACTCTCGGGTATACTGAGTACCCTCTATATTAAGTACGCCGCCCTCAATATACATATCGGAAGACGTACCGAAGATATCAATAGTGCCCGAGCCTGTTTTTTCATCGTATATATATTCCGCTGAAAATGTCTGTCCCATTGCCTTCATGTCCACCGTTCCGTTCGCTTTAAAATCAAGCTCTCCCGTAAGGCCGGCTTTATCATACCATTTTCCCGCTATTCCGCTGACAGCGTTCCCGCCCGAGAGCAGTATGACGAGCGTAACTATGCCCGCGATAAGAACAACTCCGCCGATTATGAGTCCTATAATCAGCCCCTTTTTACTCTTTGAAGGCGTGTAACCCGCATAAGCATTCTGCTGCCCTCCATACATGGCAGGCTGAGGCTGCGCGTACTGCGCCTGAGTCGTATTAAGGCTGTTGCCGCAACTTACGCAGAACGCCGCTCCCTCGGAATTCTGCGCGCCGCACTTTGTACAAAACATAACAAGCCACTCCTTTAATATATTTGCGGAAAATTAAGTAATACCCCGCGCTATGCGAATCAGTATTATTGCTTCGTGTACGTTATGCTATTCATGTTAAGAGTAGCCCCGTCGCATGTGAATTCATGCACTTTTTCAATGCCGGCAAGCTTTATGCTCCCCTCGCCCGTAGCGCCGTTATACGAATAGCTGCCGTTATGTAATTCGCTGGACGCTGTCCACTGTACATTGCCGCCGGGTTTAAACTCAACTGTGCCGCCTATGCCCGCCTGGTCGCGCCAGGAGCCTTTTAGCTGTTCGGGAAGCATTCCGCCGAGGCCGATTATTAAAAAGGCTGCTATAATTACCACTAACACGGCGCACCCTATAATCAGCATCTTTTTATCGCCTCTTTTTTTGCTGCCGGGCGATTTGCCGGGTGCCAGCGCTATGCCGCAGTCATCGCAGACTTTTTTGTTTTTCTTATAGTCCTTTCCGCACTTCTTACAATACATATAATTCTCCTAGTAAAATATTGTGATTAATTTTAACATATCAATTATAATATTAATAGATACTTTCTTTCGTTTATATTTTCTTTTACCGCTCATTATTTGTTGCAAATCGCCTGCGCATGTGTTAAAATACGATTCGTTATTTGAAAACGAGAATTATTTCGGAGGTAGACACTTGCCAAATATAAAATCTGCGGAAAGACGCGTACGTGTTGAAGCAAAAGCGAAGCTCAGAAACAGGGATATCAAATCGGAGCTAAAAACGACTGCAAAGAAGTTCAATGAAGCGGTGACGGCGAAGAATGCGGATACTGCTGCCGTTCTGTTTAAGGAATATACGGGAGCGCTTGACAAAGCCGCCCTTAAGGGAGCGATACACAAGAACAGCTGCGACCGCAAAAAAGCGCAGTGCTCCAAGGCTATAGCCTCTATCTCAGGCTGAAAACGAAATGTTTAAGCCTTTGGTCATTTGATCAAGGGCTTTTTTATCGTTATATTAACATTATTAATTTGCATACGGTCACAGCTTATATATCGTCATAAGCGTTTTGTGCAGCGCTACCGAGGCGTCCGCTTCCCCGCTTTTTATGCCGTAGTCAAGGTCGGCAAGCCTTACAAGAGCGTCCCTTAAGTCCCCTTGAGTAAACCGCGCGGATTCCTTTTTCAGTATATCGACTACAAAGCCTTTTATGCCCGTCATTTCCGCTATCCTCGAAGCGGGATATTTTAAGTCTGCCATTGTCTTTACCTTATACATGTCCCTTATCTTACGCGCTATAAGCCCAATAAGGCCTTCCGGGCGCTCGGTCCGCAATATATCTTCCAGCAGTTTTTTTGCCTTATCAGTCTGTCTGCCTGCAAGGAGCCCGTGTATCTCAAACACGTTGTATTCCAGCGACTTTGCCGCGCATTCTTCAACGTGCTTCGCCGTAATTTCGTCGTAGCCGCAGTATGCCGCCAGCTTTGCCGTTTCGTTATCAAGCGCGAAGTAGTCGCACCCGACCGCCGCGATAAGTAAGGATGCAGCCTTTGTCGACACAGAAGCGCCGTATTCGTGCGCCTTTTTTTGCACGAAGCCTACGCAATCAGCTATAGAGGGAGCGGCAAATTCCTTTACAGTACCCTGTTTGCTTATATATGTATAGAGCGCGCGCCGTTTATCCAAAGCATCTTCAGTGCACAATACTATTACGGTGGTGTCCGGTATCTTCTTCAGCGCTTCGGCTATTTTTCTTGAGTCGTCCGCGCTGCCTTTCGTGCCCAAAGCCGTACAGCCAAACGCTGCTATAAACCTTACATCCGACATGAACGGCACAGAGAAGCACGCCTCAATAAGCTCGTCGGTTTTAGGCATCGTCTTATATTCCGTTACATTCATTTCTGGGTACTGTATGCTAAGCGAGCCTTTTAGGTTATTAACGCTCTCCCTCACCATATAGCTTTCACCCGCAAATATGTATGTGTTCTTACTCATATTACCCGCCGTATGTACTGACTTTTATATCGTCGCTTATGTAGAATTCCACCGCAGCGTCGTCCATTGTCGAATAAACCCTGCCCGAGTAATCGGACAGATTATCTGCGGCCAGTTCGTCCGGCTGACCGTACCTGTTTTTTCCGACGCAGATAACGCTGTACCGGGGCCGTATCACGGAAAGCGGCAGCCTGAATGACGATAGCCGCGAGCCGTGGTGCGCGGCTTTGTATACGTCTATACGTGGCAGGCAGGCAAAATTCTCCGTCTCCGCCGTGCCCGGTATGTCGCCCGCAAACAGCAGCCGCCTGTCGTTATACTCAACTAGCAGCACAAGCGACTCTGAGTTTTTATCCTCCGCCTCCGTGTCCTTATATGGATATAATACCAGAGCGGACGTGTATTCGTCCAGCCAAACAGTGTCCCCCGCGCTGAGCGCAACGACCTCCGCGTCCGGCATCGCGGCTTTCACATTGTCCTCCTCCTGCCACGAGCAATATGCCTTTTTCAGCAGCCCCGCTTCATATAGCGCTTTTATGCCGCTGAAATGGTCATCATCCGTGTGAGAGATAAAAGCGGCTTCGGGCGTATATCCGTTTCGTATGGTAAAGTTTACTATCTCTTTCGCGCTCGCCTCCCTCCCGCCGTCTATAAAATACTCTCCGCTCTGCCGGGTTTTAATAAACGCCGCGTCCCCCTGTCCGGTATCAAGAAATACAACGTACATGCCGTTAAAACCCGACAGCACGGCGTAAGCGGCGGCTGCGGCGACGATGACCGCGCAAAACACGGCCTTCAGTCTTATCGCAGACAGCGTATATGTTGAGCATATATACATCAACACAAAGCACGCGATAACCATGAGCGTCGAAGGAGAAGGCGTATCTACCGCCACAAACGGGATCTGCGCGACAAGCCTTATTATATAAAGCATAGCCTTTATAACGAAAGAAGCCGGAAACGCGGCAAACGCGGCTGCGCTTCCCAGCATCACTCCGAAGAGCGCGGCGATGAACACGAGCACCGTCGCGGCGGAAGCGAGTGGTATGATAACGAGATTGACGAGAATGCTAAGTGTAGAGAGCCTGCTAAAAGACGCCGCCAGCACCGGCATAGTCCCGGCCGTAGCGCCCGCCGAAGCCGCGAGCGCATTGCCTGTGCGCTTAAAGCGCTTTTTAAACACCTTGTCCCAAAAGCGCCGCGCCTGATTGCCTATTGTCAGCATGCCGAACACAGCCGCGAACGAAAGCTGGAAGCCCGCGGTAAAAAGGTCAAGCGGCCTTATCAGCAGCGATATTATAAACGCCAGCGACAGATAATTCAGCGTATCGTTCTGCCTTCCGTAATGCGTGCCCAAAAGCACGGCGCACGACATAACAGCCGCGCGCACTATGGAGGGCGTAAAGCCGGTAAGGCAGGTATATACCGCCACAAAAGCGAGCGCTATTACCAGCCTTGCCGTACGGCCCGCCCGAAGCAGCTTCAGCACGAAGTATACAAAGCCTATCAGTATGGCCGCGTTAAGCCCCGAGACGGCGAGCACGTGCGCCATGCCCGTGTCCTTGAAAGCCGTGTACGTCTCCTCGTCTATGCCCTGCGTGTCTCCCAGCAACATGGCTTTTGCCACCGGCGCGGTCTCCATATCGAATATGCCGTCAATAACTCTTCCAAGATATTCTCTCGACCCTGTAAAAAACGTCGAGGCGTCCGTAAGCCTCCCCACAATTTTTGCGCTGTCGGCATACGCCTTGCTGGCTATGCCCTGCGACTTGAGATACAGCCTTTCGTCAAAACCACCCGGATTGCGCACGCCTTTAGGCGTTTCTATTTCTGCGACAGCCTCAATAACGTCGCCGCAGCGCACCTCCCCGCTTGACAGATACAGCTTTATGTTGCCGTAAGACCGCCCTTCAACTGACGCGTTATCTATAAGGCATACGGTGCTTCCGTATTCGTTTACATACGGCGAGTTGTATACCCTTCCCTTTATATTAAGGCTCTCCCCCGTTTCCGCATAGCTTGCGCTTAATGCCGAGGCTGATAAAAACGCGGCCAGAAAAAACGCGGCCGCACACACAAGCGGCAAAACAGTTTTGTATCCGGCACGTTTATACAAGCCTTTCTTTGCAATCACTTCAAAAAGAACAGCTGCGGCTGATATTACCGAGGCTAAGATTATATAGGCCGCCTTTAAATCAGCATATCTTCCCAGCGTTATGCCTGAAGCAAAAAAGACCGCCGCTGTGAAAAGCGGCCGTCTTTTAAGTCTGTCATATAAGCCATAAAGTTTTGCGGTTACCGCAATACCCATTCAGACCTCGTAAGATACAAGTTCCTCAATGATACTCGCCCCGGGGTAGTATTCAGCCGCTTCTTTAACGAGCTCGTTTTCATCGTATTCGGGGAACACGTGCGTTAAAAGAAGCTTCTTAGCACCCGCCGCTTTGCCTATTTCCGCCGCCTCGGCTGCCGTCACATGCACGGCATTCTCCGGTTTGTCAGCCGACAGGAAAGCGGCCTCTATCAAGAAGAGATCGGCGCCTCTGGCAAAGCCCGCAAGCCGTTCGCTGCGGCCCGTATCTCCGGAGTATACGAATTTCCTGCCTTCGGCGCAAAACGATACAGCAAAGCTCTTTACCGCGTGAGGCATAAGAGCGAAGCTTACGTCCATGCCGCATATGCTGGCCGAGCCGCCGTCATTAATATAGTGCGCTTCGATGTTTTTATTGGAGGCGATCAGCTCCGCTTCCGCTTCCGGTTCGGCGGGCATATATACCGGTACGGGCTTTGTAAGTCTGCCCAGCCTTTTAGCGGCGTCGAGTGCGTACCTTAACGTAAGCATGTCGCCCATGTGGTCGGCGTGCAGGTGGGAAAGCACGACAGCGTCTATTTCCTGCGCCTTGATTACAGAAAACACCCTCGTAAGCGAGCCGCAGCCCAGGTCTATTATAACGTGCCGTCCGCGGTATGTAAGCATATAACTCGAACACGCGCAGTTTGCCTTGGGGTACGGCCCGTATTTTCCGAAGCAGGTAAGAGTGATCATATCGCGCTTTTTATCCTCTTTACAGGATAATACAGCACTGCCGCCGCCGCAACGCCCGCGACCCACTGTATAAGGTTCTGTACGAGGCCGCCGTAAGCTCTTCCCCATCCGCCAAGCAGCACCTCGTATAACGCATAGCCCAGGAACATTATTGCGCCCGCTATTATGCAGGTTATAAGGAATCTTGAGAATCCCGCCTTTTTCATCATTACCGCGCAAAGAAATCCCATCAGGCCTTTTATTATTATCGTAGCCGGTATGTATTCGGCGGCTCCGAGTATAAGGTCGGCAAACAGGCTCCCGACAGCGGCGGTTCCCGCAGCCCACGGCGCGCTGATAAGCAGCCCCGCGCAATAAATTATAGCATCGCCAAGATGCATATAAGCGCTGGTCGTTGTCAGCCTAAAGCTTAGGAACGCTGTGAAAACGAATATGAGTGCGGCAAGTATGCTGGAGATAGCAAGGGACCTTGTGTGGTCTTTATTCTGCATATTTTATCCTCCCATTGTTTGCTATATTTTAATATAATTCAGCATCCGATGCAACGACTGATTTTTCTGAGTACAATCACGCCTAGGCCATACGCTCATATACTGTACAGTGAGTATCATCTTTTTACGGGGGCTTTCATATGTGCGGTATCGTCGGTATCATTGACTTTGAAAACGACCTTCTTAATTGCAGCGGCATACTTTCCAATATGATGGATAAGCTCTGCCACAGAGGCCCGGATTCCGCCGGTTCTTTTATAACGCATCAGGCGGCGCTCGGACACAGAAGGCTTGTTGTGGTAGACCCGGCAGGCGGCAGCCAGCCTATGACAAGAAGCGTGGGAACTAATACATACACGATAGTTTATAACGGCGAGCTTTATAACACTTTGGAAATTAGAAAGGAGCTGCATGACAAGGGGCATGTGTTCCTTACCCATTCGGATACCGAGGTGCTGCTCATGTCTTACATAGAATGGGGGCCTTCCTGCGTCGAAAAGTTCAACGGCATATTCGCTTTCGGCATATGGGACGAACGAAAGCAGCGTATATTCCTCGCAAGGGACAGGATGGGAGTAAAGCCCTTGTTTATAGCGCGCACAAAGCACGCGCTGCTGTTCGCCTCCGAAATAAAAGCGATACTCTCGCATCCTGATATCAAGCCCGTTATCAATGACAACGGCTTGCTCGAGCTGTTTGCGCTTGCTCCCGCCCGAACGCCAGGCAAGACGCTGTTTTCGGGCATAGAGGAACTAAAGCCCGGAGAATGCATGACATATTCACCGCTCGGAACGTACATCCACCGCTATTGGCAGTTTAAAAGCGAAGAACATAAAGACGATGTTTTCGCTACCGTCGAAAAGCTGCTTTATTATATAGAAGACTCCACGATACGTCAGCTCGTGTCCGACGTACCCGTCTGTACCTTTCTTTCCGGCGGCCTCGATTCAAGCACGCTCTCCGTAATAGCGGCAAAACATATGGCCAAGAAGGGCAACACGCTCGATACATTCTCCATTGATTACACCGACAACGACAAATACTTTACGCGCAGCGTGTTTCAGCCCAGCCCTGATAAGGAATATATAGATATCGTAAGCAGGTATATAGGCAGCAGTCATACGCCTTATATTGCGACCACCGAGGAATTGGTGGCGTCGCTTAAAGACGCTGTAGTCGCCCGCGACCTTCCCGGCATGGCGGACGTGGATTCCAGCCTGCTGATGTTCTGCAGGGAAGTAAAAAAATTCGCTACCGTCGCAATTTCTGGCGAGTGCGCCGACGAGATATTCGGCGGCTACCCGTGGTTTTACCGTGACGATCTGTTAAACCTCGATATGTTTCCATGGGCGAATTCCCTCGCGCTGAGGCGCAACGTAATGTCGAGAAGCCTTTCAAGGCTTAACATCGAAGACTACGCAAAGGCAAGGTATTTTGACACTGTGGAAGAAACCCCGCTGCTGGGCAATGAAAAGCCCAAGGAGCGCAGGCGCCGCCAGATGTTCTATCTGAATATAAAATGGTTCATGGCCAACCTGCTCGACCGCAAAGACAGGATGAGCATGGCTAGCGGGCTGGAGGTAAGGGTTCCGTTCTGCGACCACAGGCTTGCGGAATACGTCTGGAACATACCGTGGGATATCAAAAACGCGGGAGGCATGGAAAAAGGCATATTAAGGCTGGCAGTTAAGGACCTCCTGCCCGAGAGCATATGTTCAAGGAAGAAGAGCCCTTATCCCAAAACGCACAACCCCGAATACACGAGGCTTGTCTCTATCGCGCTGAGAGATATACTGAGCGACAAAGCAGCGCCCGTAAACGCTCTTATAGACAAAGATTTCGTAGAAGAAATGCTCGATTCTTTGAGCATAGTGACGCCTTGGTTCGGCCAGCTGATGACCGGCCCGCAGCTCTTTGCGTTCCTTATACAGCTCAACATGTGGCTTAAGGAATACAACGTAAGCATCGCCGTTTAGGACGGCTGCTTTATTATACCGTAGTTCCTTATAAACGGGTTTGAAAGGCACATGTTTCCCGCGAGCGATTCGGTCTGATTGCCTTCTATAAGGAACTGCACCTTGCTAATGCCGTCCATCGACGTGATCGTGTTTACTATTGAGTATACGAGCAGCATCTCGCTTTTGGGCGTCAGCTCCGCGCATGCGCTTTTAAAGCCCTGCGAGAGGTTAACAAACGCCGTGTCCCCGTATGTATCCACCGAAAGTATATCCTCCTCCGTTATTCCCTGAAACATTATAGGGTCCGCGCTGTCGTCCTCGCCCTCAAGGGGGCCTTTTAACAGCTCCAGCAGGCGCTCCTTCGCGTTCCATATCTTTGCCTGTTCCATGCTTCGCGAAACTTCAAGCAGCAGATCCGAATTTTTGTCTTCAAAATAGAGCGGCGCGCTGCTGCCTATCAATCCTATAAAATCAAGTCTGGTCATGCCCGCTGACGAAGCGCCGGAATACGGCTCCACCATGTTGCCGTTTACGTATATGTCCACGTATCTTAAGCCGGGCAAAAAGCCTGTTAATGTGTATACCATCGCCGCATAGGAAAGCTTGGCGTCCTTACTGTCCGAATACACGTATCTTGTAGGCAGCTTGGAAAAATTAAGCTTCAGTATATATCCATCATCGGCCGGTATAACTTCCGGCTCTTCTACGAGCTCAAGGCCGTCCGCAACCGGGTTGGTCATAACAGACGTATTCTGCGGGCCTTTCCCAAGTTCGCCCAAGAGCGCCCGCACATAGCCGCTGCCCGTATATTTTACGTCGCGCACCTCGGGAAGTATATAGCTTCCGCCGCTGGAGATAAAATACAACACTGTCGAAAGTTCTTTTTCTTTGGGAGGTTCCGGCGCTTGCTGCGTGTTCTCCTCTTCAGGCTCAGGTACGGGCTCCTCCTCCCCCGGTATCTGTATCTGAAGAGCAGGCACTTCTTTATATTTAGCCGAAGCCTGCAGCCATGCGTCCGTTATGGCGCCTGTCCGTTTTTCATGCGGCTCGTACGGCACGGCGGCTGCGCCTTCTTCCGCTACAAAACCCGCCTGTACCCCGTTATAGAATACTGAGGTAAATGTCGTTCCAAGTATATCCGTCACGGTATTTGCTATTGCAAGCTCAAGCTTGAACTTATCCTCAGGGAGCATCGCCGCGCCGGCGTATTTAAGATATACGTTCGCGACGTTTCTCGAGCACTCAATGCGCTCCAGCCTCATGCCTGCCGGAGCGAGCGCTATGAGCCTATCGCTTAACGGCCCCTCAAGCAGCTTTTTTATAGCGACTGTAGCGGGGTTCGTATCCTCGCCAATTTCGATATTTCTTATTTCCGCCGTCAGCGTGCCGCCCGCGGCGTTTATGAAGTATACGGCAGTTTTTTCGGCCCTTCCCTTTTCGCCCATACTGCTCGTATCTATTTTGTTTGTGGGTATGTATTCACCGTATTCGCCCGTATCTTTTATTACGCCGCATCCGGCAAGCAGCAAGCACAGCGCGGCTGCGGCGGCAATGAATCTTTTCATAGCACCCCTATCCGACATTGACCAGTATGTTTACAAGCGAAGTATACGACAGAGCCCATATGTCGTTGTTTCTTACCATTATCACAGGTTTGCTTACCTGTTTTATTATGTCGTCCGCCTTCGTTCTAACCGAATAATCGAGCATTACGACCGCTGTCCTGCCGTCGTACGAGACGTTTGCGCTTGTAACGTTATAGCCTTCAAGCGATGCTACATTGGAGGACAGCGCGCTGGAAAACGCGTTTATATCAGGCTTGACCGTTCCGTCTGGGCTGTTATACGCCGTGAAGTTGTAAAGCCCTGTCCAATCCTTGTAAGCAAAGCATTCCAGCGCTTCCGTCAGCGTGTTCTCTGGCGTCAGTATAAGCTTGGCCTCCCTGGTCAGCGGCTCAAGATATGTCTGAGGGTTGTCCTTCCAGCCCGCTTCGCCGCGTGTTATTCTTCCGCCCGTTTCGGTGCTGCTGTCCCTTGCCACTTCTATCTGCACCTGCGAGTATTTTCCTAGCTCCACAAGCGTGTTTACTATGGAATATATCGCGAGCTTTTTCTGGTCAGGCGTCGTTCCCTCCTCCAGAGCGGCTTCGCTCGGGTCGGTTGATATGAATTCGCTGCTGAGCGTCACGAACAATATATCCCCATTGGACGAAACGCTTACAAGCTCAACTCCGCTCCAGAAAAGGCCGCCCAGCTCATCCCTGTCCGCAGAAGGCCCGCTGATAAGCGCCTGAATAACTGCTTCCTCCAGCGTCTTACTGACCGGCACGTCTATTTTTCGCGTCTCGGCGGCAAGCAGGTTCTGCTTGCGGTAGCAGAAATACAGCGTAACGTTGGACGTGACCTTGTTCGCCGCTTCCGCTTTCGGGTTTATATCCGGCGTTTTGGCGGGCTTGCTCGGCTCGCCAAGGGCGCATCCTGATAATACGGTTATCAATAGCAATACTGCCGCCACGGCAATCTTTAATTTACTCATTGCTTTCTCCCAGCCTTTTTATGGGCAGATACAGCGTAAAAGTGCTGCCCTTTCCTTCTTCGCTCTGCACGTCTATCCTGCCGCCGTGCAGCAGCGCTATCTTCTGCGATATATGCAGCCCAAGGCCGCTGCCTCCCGTATCTCTCGCTCTCGCTTTGTCCACACGGTAGAAACGGTCGAATATATAAGGTAACTCCGGCTCGGGTATGCCCACCCCGTCGTCCTTGATTGCGACAGCGGCGTATGCCCCCGATTTCTGCAGCGATACCCATACGTGGCCGCCCTTATCGGTATACTTTATAGCGTTGTCTATAAGGTTCATTACCGCCTGTATAATTTTAAGCGCGTCGCACTGTATCTCTAAATCGTTTATTACCGAATATGAGAGCGTTATACCCTTTTCCTTTGCTATAGGTTTCAGCGACGAAACGGATTTATGTACGAGCTCGCTTAAGAGTATCTTGTTTATGACAAGCGCGTCCGCCTCGCTGTCCGTCTTGGCAAGCGTAAGCAATCCGGTTATCGTTTCGTTCATCCGGTCTATCTCTTTGTTGATATCGCTTAAAAACTCTTTGTATATCTTCTCTTCTATGCCATCCTGATAAAGCAACGACTCGGTGAGTATCTTCATCGAGCTTAAGGGCGTCTTTAACTCATGCGAGGCGTTTGAAACGAATTCACTCCTGTGCCTGTCCATGTTTTCCAGCTTCTCACTCATAGTGTTGAAGGTATCTGCAAGAGAGGACATCTCGTTTTTGCCGGTGACTTTTATGCGCTGCCGCAGGTTTCCCTTGGATATGGAGATAGCGACGTTTTTAAGCTCGTTTATGGGCTTTGCTATATAGCCGGAAAATACGAGGCTTATAAGCAAAAGCACGAGGCAGGCGGAGCACGATATTATAACAAGTATGGTTATGAAGCTGCGCGTCGTTTCCACGACGTCCTGTATCTCGTCCGCAAACAGCACCGCGCCTATCGTTTCAGTGTTGTATACCACCGCGGACGTGTAGTATACGCAGTAAAAGGCTTCCTTTTCGCTGTCTATCCTGTGGAACCCATAAGACGTATCTCCGGGGCCCAGCAGCACGTCGGATATTTCCTTGTGCTCAAGCTTCTGTCCGTTAAATATGGAAAAGCTGTCTATCTGCACTATGCCCGACTTGTCGAGCACCAGAAAACGCCCGTCGTATTGTTTGGAGCTCTGCTCGGCAATTTCGTACATTTTTTTTGCGTTGGAATTATAAAGGTACGGCGCCATGCTTACAGCGACGCTGTTAGTGCTTTTGAGCTGTTCGTTCACCCGCATTTTCACAAGATAGTCTTCCGCAAGGTAAGCAACAGCAAGCGTGACCGCCGCGAATGTCGCGGCGGCTACGAATATGTAAATTACTACAAAACGCCAGCGTATCGAATAAAATACGCTATTTATCCGAGAAATAGTATCCCACTCCCCACTTGGTCATTATAAATTCGGGCTTTGCGGGGTTGCTTTCGATCTTTTCACGAAGACGGCGGATATGCACGTCCACGGTCCTTAGGTCTCCTAAGTACTCATATTTCCATATAAGCTCCAAAAGCTTTTCCCTGTCGTACACCTTGCCTTTATTTGTTATGAATAATTGCAGGAGATCGAATTCCTTCGCCGTAAGCCCTACGTCTTTGCCGTCAACCGTAACGCTCCTGTTTTCCAGATTGACTATCATATTTTTCGCGTGAAGTATCTGCGGTTCCTTGCTCTTTTCGGTGCCTTCCATGCGCCTGAATATCGTTTTTATACGTGCTTTCAGTTCGAGCATATTAAAAGGCTTTGTCATATAATCGTCGGCGCCGTACTCCAAACCCATTATCTTATCCATATCGTCGTCTTTGGCGGTAAGCATTATTATGGGAACGTTTGATATGCTGCGTATGCGCTGGCATACTTCCATTCCGTCTATTTTAGGCAGCATCAGGTCAAGAAGCACAAGATCGTATTTGTCGGGCTGAAAAACGCTGAGCGCCTGTTCGCCGTCCAGCGCCTCGTCCACCGAATAGCCGTCCTGCTGTTCAAGATTGAACCTTAGCCCCTTGATTAAACTGGGTTCGTCATCGACGATCAGTATTCTCTTCATACATACATTCTCCTTGCGCGTTATGACAATAATTATACCACAATATCATAAATAATAAAATGAAAGTTGATACAACAGCGTGTATACCCATTGGTTGTTCGTTCTTATATGTTGATATGAGTCAATTTTACAGTAATTCTATATATTATTATCTAGCGTCGGCTGCTTCGCGGGCGCTTTTCGCCGCGCCTGCCGGGCTTCGGGCCGGAAGGTTGTGCTTCAGGCACAAGGCACTGCGGCCCCCTGCCTATGAGGTCTTCCCTGCCCGCTTCTTTGAGCGCTTCCCTTACGAGCGGCCAGTTGCGCTTGTTTTGAAACTGCAGCAGCGCGCGCTGCATGGCTTTCTCTTTCGACGTCCTCGCCACATACACCGGCTTTCCCGTCATGGGGTCAATCCCGGTGTAGTACATGCACGTTGATACCGTGCCCGGCGTAGGATAGAAATCCTGCACCTGCTCTGGTATAAACCTTTGCTGCTTAAGCTTTAGTGCAAGCTCTATTGCGTCGTTAAGGGTGCTTCCCGGGTGCGACGATATATAGTAAGGCAGCAGGTACTGCTCCTTGCCCATCTTTTTCGTCACCGAAGAAAACCTGTGGGCAAAGCGCTCGTATACTCTGTAATCGGGTTTGTTCATAAGCGAAAGCACGCCGGGGCATACGTGCTCGGGCGCGACTTTAAGCTGGCCGCTTATATGCTTTTTAACAAGCCTGTCAAAAAACCGGCTGTCCTTGTCGGCCATTATATAATCATAGCGTATGCCCGAACGTATAAAGACGCGCCTTACGTTTTTGATGCGCTCCAGCGCTTCGAGTATCTCCACAAGCCCTTTGTGGCTCACTTTAAGGTTTTGGCACACGCGGGGAGCAAGACAAGCCTTAAAGCAGCCGCCTGAATCTTTGGCGGTGCATACGGCGTCGTAAAAGTTTGCAGTCGGGCCGCCGACGTCGTGAATGACGCCTTTAAACTCGGGCATTTTCGAGAAACGCTCCGCTTCTTCTATTATCGATTTCTTGGAGCGCTTCTGTATGCGCTTGCCCTGGTGGGAAGATATGGAGCAAAATGAGCACATGCCGGGGCAGCCGCGCAGCGCGGTTATGCCAAACTGCACCTCCGCAAGCGCGGGAACGGGCTCATTATACGACGGATGCTGCCTGCGCAAAAACGGCAGTGAGTAAACGGCGTCCATCTCGGCGGTGGAAAGAGCGTTCGAAGGCGGGAACTGCACTAAAAAGCGCTGACCGTGCGGCTGGACGAGCGTTTTGCCCGCGGGCGTCATGTTCTTCTGTATTATCCTGCATGCGTCCGCGAAATCGCTTTTGCTTGAGGCAACGCGCTCATAGGACGGCAGCATTACATAATCGCTTACTCCATCGAGCGAAGAGAGCACGATACACGTTCCTTTAACGCCTGTTATGCCGCTTAAGGCTTCGCCGTCCCCAAGCCTTTTTGCTATCTCGCCCAGCGGCTTTTCACCCATGCCGTACACGAGCATATCCGCCTTGCTGTCAAAAAGGTAGGAGCGCCTCACAGCGTCTTCGTAATAGTCGTAGTGGGCGAACCGCCGCTGAGACGGCTCTATGCCGCCTATAATGACGGGCGTGTCCTTATGCGCCTGCTTAAGCCTTGCGGTATAAGCTATCGTCGGCCTCGGAGGGCGCAGCCCCGTCTTTCCTCCCGGCGAATACGCATCGGAGCTCCGCGGTTTTTTGGCGGCGGTGTACATGTTGACTATGCCGTCCATGTTCCCGCCGCTTAGTAAAAACGCGTACTTCGGCGTTCCGAGCTTTGAAAAGTCGTCCGCCTTAGTCCAGTCGGGCTGGGATATTACGCCCACTGTAAACCCGAGGCTTTCCACAAACCGTCCTATTATCGCCGCCGCAAACGACGGGTGATCCACATAGGCGTCGGGCGTAACCACTATAAAATCAAGCTGAGAAACGCCAAGGTCGCTCATTTCTTTTTTTGACATCGGGAGAAATTCGTTTTTCATACGCTAAAGTATATCATCAGCACGCTGCTTCCAACAAGCGTAAATTTCGCATCTGCCTTCCGTCACGCCCAGCGCTACGCTTTTGCCTTTAGCCTTTCCGTCTATGCTAAGCTCCGCGGGGCCTTCGTATCCCGGGGTTATATCGACCGTTATTATGTAAAGCGCTTCTCCTCTTCTGTATTCCACGCTGTACTTTCCGAAACTATCGGGAACGCACGGGTATACGGATAACTCTCCCCTTTCAATATGAATGCCCAGCAGGTATATTATTGCGGCCTGGTACATCCATCCCGACGTTCCGGTATACCACGTCCATCCCGCCCTGCCTTTATAATCGCCCGAATAATATACGTCGGCGGCCATCACGTACGGCTCCCCTTTATACCTTGCAACGTCGGCGGGCGTGCGCGTATGGTTTATTGGGTTAAGCAGCTGAAACAGCCTGAATGCTTTTTCCTTCTCGCGCAGCTTTGCCGCGGCTATGACGAACCATACGGCGGCGTGGCTGTACTGCCCGCCGTTCTCGCGTACGCCCGGCAGATAAGACTTTATATAGCCGGGGTCTTTTTCCCACTTGTCGAAAGCGGGCTTTAAGAGGCGTATCACTCCCTCTTCGTGCATTACTAGCTGTTCCTCGGCGGAGAGGAACGCCTTTCTTGCCCTCGCCGCTCCCGATATCACCGCCCATGCCTGAGAAACAAGATCGATACTGCATTCAAAAGACCCACGGCTGCCCACCGGCGTTCCGTCGTCAAAGAACGCGCGCATATACCACTCGCCGTCCCATGCGTTGTTTTCGATGTTTGCCCTCAGGCTCTCGCGTTTTTCCTCATAACTTTGAGCAAGTATATCTTCGCCGCGCCTGCGGCAGAGCGCCGCGAACATCCTCAATACCTCCGAGAGGAAGAACGCCAGCCAGACGCTCTCCCCTTTTCCTTCCTCGCCTATCTTGTTCATGCCGTCGTTCCAGTCGCCCGTGCCCATAAGAGGCAGTCCGCGCTCCCCGAACTTAAGCGCCGACTCTATCGCTCTAACGCAGTGAGAGAATACGTTCTCTGTTATATCCGCGAAAGAAAACTCTTCGTATATGTCGTGCGCGCCCTCAGGTACGTTTTTTCCCTCGAGGTAAGGGACGGTTTCGTCAAATACGCTCATATCTCCCGTTATCCTCTCGTACTCGCACGCCACATAGGGCAGAAAAAGCTTATCATCGCTGATACGCGTGCGCACGCCGTGCGCGGGCTCATGCCACCAATGCATCACGTCGCCCTCTATAAACTGACGCGCGGCGAACCTTACTATAAATTCACGCGTAATCTCCGGGTCGGTATAAACTAGCGACAGCACGTCCTGCAACTGGTCTCTGAAGCCGTATGCTCCGCCCGACTGATAGTATCCGGTCCTGCCCCATATCCTTGACGCGTACGTCTGATATACGAGCCAGTTGTTTACGAGCGTATCGAACGACTTGTTTTGTGTCGTTACGGTTATCCCTCCCGTCAGCCGCTTCCAGTACGCCTTGACTTCACCGAGCCTTCGCCTTACCTTTTCTTCGTCTCCCAGTTCGCCGAGTATATCGTCCGCCTGTTTGGCGTCGCCGTATCCAAGCAGCGCCGCTATGCTCTTTCTTTCGCCCGGCTCAAGCTTTATGCGCGCCTGCAGTGCAATGAGCGTCGCCGTTCCCGTGGTATTGGAAAGCTCTTTTACCTTTGACGCCTCGGGCAGTATGTTGTTTCCCGGCGCGCCGAAGAACTCGAATGCCGACGAAGTGTAATTGACATTTTGCCGCGGCATCGCTACGAACATTACTCTATTTGGGTCGTCGAACGACGAGTACGCTTCGAGCCGGTTTTCATTGAACCGTGCTTTGATACTGCGGCAAGCCCGCGCTATACCGGGCTCAGCGAAATAATATACGGAAAACTCGTCGCTCCTGCTTGAGTTGTTCGATATCTCAAGCAGCGTCGCCTTTACGGGCAGGCTTGTATCCACAAAAAAAGTCGCGCTTGCGCTTACGCCGCCGTACCGCTCGCTTACGGTATAGCCGATACCGTGTATAATACGGTATTTTCCCGACGCATGCTCGTCGGGCATAACGCTGAACACCGCCCCCGTCCTGTCGTTCCTTATAAGCATGCCCTCCGCGTTTATGTCGGTAAGCGGGTCGTTCCTGAAAGGCGTAAGGCGTTTCATCTGCGCGTTTTCAGCCCAGGTGTAGCCTCCTCCGCCCGCGCTTATCAGCGTGCCGAACGATTTGTTTACAAGTATGTTGCTCCACGGCAGCGGATAATCCTCTACGTCTATGCAGTATTCCGTTCCGCCGCTTATGTATCCTCCCGTTCCGTTGTCAAACGCTTTTATGCGTTTTGGAGCCCTTGCTCTTTCCCTTGTTTTCTCCTGCTCGAATATATAAAGCGCATTAAGCTTTATATGCACTTTAAGCTGCTCATGCAGCGGCGCGCTGTCTTCCAGCACAAGGCAGGAAGCGCTTACTATAGTCGCTATATCCTTTTTTGCGGCGCAGTCTCTGGAAATGGCGTATATCCTGTTGTACGGCCTGCCCAACGACGCCTGTTCAAATTCCTTCAACCTTTCGCGCAGCGGGTTTATATACTCCGCACCGCCGTCATATATTATGGCGAGATCCGCTTTGACGCAGCGGTGACTCATGAATTCCTGCGCTTTAGCGACTGTTTTGACAACGTCCATATGCTCCTGGTCGTGCGCAAACATGCAGATTATAGGTATGTCGCCCGATATACCCATGCACCACAGCGTCTTTACGCCGTCCGCCTCCGCGTTCAGGGCGTGATCGCAGGGTATTTTTATAACGGTGCGCGAAGCAATCCTCTGGAACAAGTCTGCCTGCATGTCTCTAAGCTTAAGATAGCGCATTTCCACCTGCGAATGAGTCCATGCGAGATGGAACGTCCGTTTAACGTCGTCTTCTCCCGATATGACCGAAAGGCATTGTATCACGTCCTGCTTGCATTCCCCTGCCGCTATAACAAAAGCAACGCTGCCCGTCGACTTCGCGGGCACGGACGCGCCGCACTTTATACCAAGAGCTCTTGCCACATCCCGTTTTCCGCTGCCCCCCGCCATGCACGCGGGCACGCCGAATGTGTTCTTTCGGCCGAAAATGCCGGTGCGGTCGGTTATAAACTCCGCGCCCCCTTGGGCACATACTTTCATAGCGCTGTAAGCGCACTTGTTCCTGCGACGCGCGAATATGGTGTTGCTGTCCGCGTCCACCTCCGTTTCCACAAAAAGCTCCGCAAAAGCCGGATGTGCTTCAAAATCCGGCTGTCCGCAAAGGGCCGGAGTAAAGGCGCACATTACCGAAAGATTTGCCTCCCTGTCACCTTTGTTGTTTATCTCAAGATTTCTTATCTCCATATCGTATTCCGGGGAAACGCAAACCTCGAGCGTTGTCGTTATATCTCCTATTTCCCGAATATACGATACCTTGTGCGGCTCGAACACCGTCCGCTCCTGGTCTGCGCGAACGCATGTAGGCAGCACCGCGGCCGACCACACCGCTCCCGTATCGTTATCCCTCAAAAAAACATGTATGCCGGGCGCTGTCCTCAAGTAATCGCTGTACCACCTGTTTATCATCTTATACCTGTACATGGAATAACCCGTGCCGTACTGTGTAAGCATTACGGTGTAATTCCCGTTGGAAAGAAAATGCGCTTCGGGATACTGCACGAAATGCTTGAACGTTCTTACGGAATGTATCTCTTCCGCGAATTCGTTGCGTTCGGGCTGCTTTTCCCCGAGGCTCAGGGTGATGTTTCTCGGCGGCACCTTTTCCTTGAGCAGCATCTCCGTGGCTTTTACGTACATCGAACTGTGAAACAGCTCCTGCAGCTTGTCATCCTGAAGGCAGTTGAGTATTGAAGCGAGTATCATGCCCTGATGGTGCGCCATATAGCTCTTTACGATGCGTTTCTTTTTGCCCTTCTGCATCCTTGCCTGCGTGTAGTCTATGGCTTCATAAAACCCGTACTTCCCCAGGGCGCCTATCTTCTCCAGCCGTTCGAGGTTGTGCACAGCGGCTTTGGCGTTAACATTAAGCGCGAGGAATACTGAGTATGGCGACACGACTACCTCTCTCACAAGGCCGGAGCGCATGCCGAGGCCCGGCACGCCGAACGCTTTATACTGATAGTTCATTTGGAGGTCGAAAGCGTAATACCCTGATTCCGAAACGCCCCAGGGCACCCGGCGCTGTTCTCCATAGTCGCTCTGCATGCTGACAACAGTTTTATAAGTCTCTCCGAGCAGCGTGTTGTCATAGCTTCTCATTATTATAAGCGGCATGAGATACTCGAACATAGTGCCGCCCCACGAAAGCAGCACCCTGTTGTCTCCTGCTACGGTAAGCGGCCTTGCCAGCCTGAACCAGTGCCTGCCCGGCACGTCTCCCTTTGCTATTGCGATAAATCCCGTCTGCCTTGCCTCAGAGGCGAGCAGGTCGTAATGCGTGTCGCTCAGCCTGTTCTGCCGTTCGTCAAAGCCTATGGAGAAAAGGTCTTTTTCCTCGTCATAGAGTACCGCAAAATCCATGGCGTCAAAGAGCGCGGTTATACGCCTTGTCAGCCTTTCCGTACGAAGAGACAGCCTGCGGCACGCTACATAGCTTTCTCCGAGCGCCGTTTCCATTGATTTTATCCATTCGAGCGCCTTATCGTCCCTTAGGCCCGCCGCCTTTTCATATATTTCGGAGAGCAGCTCGAGCACCTCGTTGAATTCGCCTATGTATCTGTTTACGGATATCGCGCCCAGCTTTATCTGAAGGTCGTTAATGATATCAATATACATACCGGTATGCGGCGATTCAAACGCCAATAGTTTGGGCGCCCATTTCGCATATCTGTCATAATAGCTCTCAAAAGCTTTTTTATACGCTGACTGAGACGCGCTCTCCTCCCCGATCATGGCGAGCAAACGCATTGAATCGTATATGCCGCTGTCAAAAAGGTCCTGCCCTGCCGAAAGCGCTTCCGGGTGCCCTGACTCTCTCAGTATAGCTTTGACCCCCTTGTGAATATTGCCCGCGATAGGGTAATTAAGCATATCGCTTATAGCCTCGAGCGCGACTATCAGATAGCACGCAAGATTCCCGCTGTCCACCGACGATACGTATTTCGGCTCGAGAGGCTTAAGGTCGGTTATGTCATACCAGTTATAAAGATGTCCCTGCCATTTAGGAGCCTTTTCTATGCCCTGCACGCACCGCTCCAGCCTTCCGATCGCTTCAGGGAGAGTAATAAAGCCCATGTAATAAGCTATAAGCCCGGACGTCATCGAGAACGCTATATTTGTGGGAGACGTCCTTAAAGCGGCGCCTTTTTTGGGGCTGTGCTGATAGTTGTCGGGC
Organism: Bacillota bacterium; assembly: GCA_023410595.1. GTDB lineage: Bacteria > Bacillota > Clostridia > Christensenellales > SZUA-584 > DTFZ01. The sequence continues at coordinate 90,978 of JAEYPO010000034.1, forward strand.
ATCCAGCAGTATTCGTTCTCCCCGCCGTACTTTTCAAAGAACCTCCATGTCTTAAGCGCTATATCTTCAAGGTATTCTTTCTGTTTTTTATCAAGCGTATACTTTTTGACTTTTCTTGGCCTGCTTATCAGATACGCAATCGAGGGCGCGAAAAACCACACTGCAAATACGGCAAACGCGATAAGAGAAAACGTGCCGGTGGCGATAAGCGACAGCGCGTACAGCAATACAGCGAGAATTGGTGCAGCACGCATTTTCTTCCAGTAATATGATACGCTGTCCTCCGCATGCTTTTCGCGTTCCGCGGCCGTCACCCATTCGAGCATGTTCTTTTTCGTCACCGTCATGCGTATTATCGTACGCACTATAGCGTCGAGCGTCAGGTACGTTTCATACGGCAGGAACGCAAACTTATAGAACGACTGCTCAAACAGCGTCTTTGTTTCATACCACGCGTCTTTAAGCGTTGTTCCCTTGCCCGTATTCATTATAAGCACGATTATCCTGCTCGCGAAGTCGAGAATTCCGTCTATAAACAGCGGCAGTATCCCCGATATAAACCAGAAGAAAGCGGAGCGGTAAAATGCCGTCTGCGAAAGGAGTATGACAACAAACGACAGCGGCACGACGAGGCTGCGCCGTATATTATCTATTATCTGATATTTTGTGAGCCCGGAAAGAGGGTTTTTCGTCCTGCCCTCCTTAGTCCGTACATTCCTTTTAAGCCACGGTATGAGCTGCCAGTCGCCTCTCACCCACCTGTGCTGTCTTTGCGCCCACGAAAGGTATTTTGCGGGGTATCCGTCCATCAGCACCACGTCGCTTAACAGCGCGCACCTTATGTACCCTCCCTCAAGCAGGTCATGGCTTAATATCGCGTCGTCTGGGAACGCGTTTTTCAGCACCTTTGCGTATACGTCTATCTCGAATATGCCCTTGCCGGTGTATATGCCTGTGCCGAATCCGTCCTGATAAACGTCGGACGCGGCGCACGCGTATGTATCCAGCCCGCCCTTGCCCGAGAACACAAGCGAGAACCTAGTCTTTGCAGCGCAGACTACGTCTATTCCTATGCGCGGCTGCATTATGCCAAAACCGCGCTTTACAATATTCGTAACTGTGTCTATCTCCGGCCGGTTAAGCGGATGCTCCATCGCTCCTATCATCTTTAGAGCGGCGTCGCGCGAAAGTTCCGTGTCGCTATCCAGCGTAATGACATACTTTATTCCCTGTGGTATGTCCTTTGATACGTACATGAATCCCGTATCGTCGCCGCGCAGCAGCGCGCACAGTTCAAGAAGCGCCCCCCGCTTACGTTCCTTGCCCGAAAACTTCTTTTGCGCCGGTATATACGTCCGCTTTCTCTGCGCGTAGAAAAACAACTTTCTTCCGTATTTATTGTTAAGGGCGTTTATCTCTTCCTCTATCTTCTCGATTATCTCGACTTCCTGCGCATTTATCTCGTTCTTATCCTCCTTGAAATCCGAGAGGAGCATAAAATAAAGATTGTCATGCTGGTTAGCGGCATAATATACCTGCATCTTTTCGAGCAATTCCCGCCCGTCCTCTAAGCTCGTAAGCAGCGAAGTTACCGCCACCATAGCCGAACTTTGGGGAGGTATGCCCTCTTTAAGCAACATTTTGGGTATGAAAGCAGGCTTGTTTATTATGGTGAATATCCTGTTGTTTATCGCTGACGCCACCGCGTAAATCGGTATTATACTAATTATAAAACCTATTATCCCGTAGATAGGCGGATACATGAAAAACAGCGATATGCACAGCAGACCCGCGCTGACAATGGTGGAAGCAAGCGTGCCTCCTACATAGATGAACAGCATATGCCGCTTTATAAAGCTTGCGGCCTTCTCTCTGCCCGGCACCTTTCCGAATTCCCGCATCAGATCGTGGCGTTTTCCGCCCTGCAAGTATACCCCGACATGTTCTTGGGAGCTATTTGCGAGCTTTACTGCCGCTTTTGCGACTGCGGGCTCGGATACGTTTATTATTGAGGCGATTTCCGTAACGGCCTTCCTGTAATATTCCCGCGAGCTGAAGTCCATTGCAGCGTAGCATTCGTCCTCGCTTAAATGACTGTGCACCGCGGAAACGTCCTCGAATATAGCCTCGAAGTTTATCTTGGCAAGCATTCTCAGTGACGAGAGCGCATTGGAGATGTACATTATATTCATCGCCTGAGCGGCATGCGCTTTTTTTACGAGTTTGTCTGTCGAAAGGTTTCTTGCCGCCAGCCTTCTGTTTATCTTCTCCGTTACTTCAGCCATATGCTGGCTTTCTCTGAAAAGCACCGTTACATGTTCGATAAACTGCGGGTTTATAAGCACCCCTTTGTTTTCGGTTATTAGCTGTTCGAGAGTCTGCGTTGCATCCTCCGCCTGAGCATAGAATTTTTCCGCTTTTCTTCTCATCTTAAGGCTCTCTACGCTTCGCTTGGCAAGCTCGGAAACCGCGCAGATAATCGCGATTTTAAGCATGTCGACAAACACCCAAAGCTCACCCGAATCGAGCTCCGATTCTTTTTGATACGCCTCAAGAAACTCCTGTATGTTGCTTATCGATATATAAAAAGAGCTGTGTTTGGCAAGCTCTATTGCGAGAGCGAAGCTGCGCGGGTAGTGCTCGAATTTGCCGTTCTTTATATGCGGCAGACGGTATGTTTCCTTCTTGAGTTCTATCTGCTTTATCTGCTCTAAAAACAGATAGCGGTTGTCGTAAAACCATTCGGAAAGCGCGGGCAGTTCAACCCCATCATACTTTCCCTGCCTTGCGGACGAATAAGCATTCTCAATATTCTTGCTTGCTTCTCCCAAGCTTATATGCCTGTACTCCATGTTCCTGGAATATACCTTGTGTACGAGCGACAGTTCATAAGCATACTTAATAAGTTCCTGCGAAGAAAGCTTCACATCGTCGAGTATATTTACTGAAATGCTTTGTTTTAAAAGCATAATCCCTCCATTATGAATTGCCTACTCATATTATTGTCTTTTGGCATGCTCAAAATTCAGGCGCATTTCACGGCATTTTCACAGCTTGTAATAATAATTAAAATAAAATAGAAGCCCTCGTTTGAAAGCTTCTTTAATATCATGATTTTGAGACAAACCTGTAAGCCGAGTTCTGTCAAAAACGGTCATCTATCTACGCCTGCAGTTACCAGCAGGCTCCAGCGATTACATGGGGCGCGGCGGGCAGCCGCTTAAATGCCCACTATCAATCTTGCACCGGACGGGGTTTACATAGCAGCCAAGTCGCCATGGCTCTGGTGAGCTCTTACCTCGCCTTTTCACCCTTCCCCCCTGCACTATATAGTGTAGGGAGCGGTATATCTCTGTTGCACTTTCCTTGGAGTCGCCTCCACCGGGTATTACCCGGCGCCCTGCCCTTCGGAGCTCGGACTTTCCTCCCCCCACACTGAATAGTGCGGGGAGCAACCGTTCAGCTTGCTCAAAATTATATTTATTGCAGATATAATATGCGTCCGCAATTTTCGCACTCGACTATTGTATCAGCTTTTTTTATTTTTGCCAAGTCTCTTGACGGCAATTCCATGTTGCAGCCCATGCACCGTCCGTCTTTAAGCAGCGATACCGGCATTGCTCTGTTCTGCTTTATCCGTTTATACTTTTGAAGCAGCGCCGGGTCTACCTTGGACGCAGCGGTGTCTGCTTCTTTTCTCAATTTGTCGAGCTCGTCGGCGCCGGCGCGCAGCTCTTCTTCGTGTTTTGCCTTTAATGTATTGAAATCCCTTTGCGCCTTGCCAACCTGAGTGAGCATATCTTTAAGCTTTTCAGCGGTGTCCTCAGCGTTTTTCTGCACACTTAACGCCCTGCGCTTTTGCTTTACTATGTTTTCATACGTCGACTCGTATTCTCGCACAAGGTCTTTGACAACGTTATAATCAAGAACGTTTATATCGAGCTGTTCGTACTCGCTGATATCGTTGTGCTTTTTGTTTAAGAATTCCATCATTCTGTCATACTGCACGTTTATCTCTGAGAGCTCGTTTTGCTCGACTAGCGCCCTGTTTTCCATATCCTTAAGCAGCGTCTGCTGCCTTTTCAAATAACTCTGCAGCTTAACAAGCTGTTTTCTTATAGCAGTATTTTTCAGCTTACCTTCGTATGCCTCCAATTTGGCATCCGCCTGCTGGTATTCATATAGTACGGCCAGCTTATCCAACTAAAATCCTCCAATGCCTTTTATATATATTTATACGGCGATTGCACGTTATCCGCCTTAAACAAATCCACATTTAATTGTAACTCATCAAGGCGCAATTGTAAACTCATAAATGCTTTCTCTACGAAGCAGCGCTCTGTATTGAAGTGTCCCGCTTCTATAAGAAGCACACCCTGCGCCTGCGCTTCAAGGAAATGATGATGCTTAGCCTCGCCCGTTATGAGCGCATGGGCGCCCGCCTTCTTTGCCGCTTCTATGAAGTCTCCTCCGCTTCCGCCCACCACCGCCGCTTTTTCTATCATGTCTATATCCGATAGTGATATTTTAAGCGTATCGATACCTAAAGCATGTTCCACATGCTCCGCAAGCTCGTTTTTGCTCAGCGGAATTTTGAAGCACCCGACGCGCACAAGCCCTTCGCCGCTGCCCGTTATAACCTCAATATTTTCAAGGCCAAGTTTTTGCGCAAGCTCGTCGTTAGTGCCTCCGCCTGCTTTATCAAACGACGTGTGCGCCGCGTAGAGCGATATTCCCGACCTTATTAGGCTCATCATTACGGCATCGGAAGTCTTGCGGCAGTCAAAGCGTTTTTTTGCCTCAAACATCAGCGGATGGTGCGCCAGTATCATATCGCAGCCCAGCTGCTCGGCTTTAAGCGCAATTTCCTTTGTGACGTCGAGCGCAATAAGCACGCGGCTCACTTTATCTCCGCAGCGCAGCAACAGCCCTGAATTATCCCATTCGTAAGCAAGGCTTAACGGAGCTATATCCTCGATTGCCCCTATAACTTCATCCAATGCGGCAGGCATTTATTACCTCCTCGTACGTCTTTATTCTTTCCTCGATCTCCTTTATCTTAACGCCGGAGCTGCCTGGCGCGTGCTTTTTTATGCTATCAATATACTGCTTTTGCTTGCCGATACGCTTATCAATAAGCCGCAGCAGCGTCTCCGGCCTTTTTTTAAGCAGCACCGGCCCCAGCTCAAGCTCAATTTCGCTAAACTGCCGCGAACGCCCTCGTTTTGCCAGTATTACGGGATAGAACCGGTTTCCTTCGGCAATCAGTTCCTCGTCTTCTATCACGTATCCATTGCCGCACAGCCATTGCCTTAAAGCCTCCGTTTTCGTGTTGCAGGACAGCACAAGCGTACAAGGAGCCTTTTCTCCCGCATCCCCTAGTATCCTTGCGATTAGCTCTCCGCCCATACCCGCTATGACAGCCGCGTCCGCCTCGCCGTCTTCGAGCACCGAAAGGCCGTCTCCTTCTCTGAACGACATGCGCTTCTCAAGGCCTTTTGAATGCGCTAATCTTTCCGCCTTTTTGAGCGATTTTTCGCTTATGTCGCCGCAGACGGCAGTTTGGGCTTTCCCCGCTTCCAGCAGAAAAACAGCGGCCTTCCCGTGGTCGCATCCTATATCGGCTACGATTTTCACATTTGGAACCATACTTACTATGGCTTTAAGCCTTGACGACATCCGGCCTCCGTAATAAGAATTCTAATCGACCGCGAAAATAAAGGCAGCCTTTAGAGACCGCCTTTGTTATACATTGTATCCCAAAATATCCGGCATTGCAGCTTTCGTTAATCCAGGAAGTCTCTGAGCTTTTTGCTCCTGCTTGGATGGCGGAGCTTGCGCAGGGCTTTTGCTTCAATCTGCCGTATGCGTTCTCTCGTGACCATGAATTCTCTGCCCACTTCTTCGAGCGTACGCGCGCGCCCGTCGTCGAGCCCAAAGCGCAGCCGCAGCACCTTTTCTTCCCGCGGTGTCAGCGTATCAAGCACATCCATTAGCTGCTCTTTTAATAGCGTGAACGCCGCGGCTTCCGCCGGGGCGGGAGCGTCGTCGTCGGGTATGAAGTCGCCTAAGTGGCTGTCTTCCTCTTCGCCTATAGGCGTTTCCAGCGAAACAGGCTCCTGCGCTATCTTAATTATCTCGCGCACCTTGTCTTCGCTTATATCCATTTCACGCGCCACTTCCTCAGGCAGCGGGTCGCGCCCGTACTGCTGCAGAAGCTGCCTTGAAACGCGTATGAGCTTGTTTATGGTCTCGACCATGTGCACGGGTATCCTTATCGTGCGCGCCTGATCGGCTATCGCGCGGGTTATCGCCTGGCGTATCCACCATGTCGCGTATGTGGAAAACTTATAGCCCTTTGTATAGTCGAATTTCTCGACGGCCTTTATAAGACCAAGGTTTCCTTCCTGTATGAGGTCGAGAAACAGCATCCCCCTGCCCACATAGCGCTTCGCTATGCTGACTACGAGCCGCAGGTTAGCCTCGGCAAGCCTGCGTTTGGCCGCCTCGTCGCCTCTCGCCATCGCTTTTGCGAGCTCGACTTCCTCATCGGCGGTCAAAAGGTTTACCTTTCCTATCTCCTTTAAGTACATGCGCACCGGGTCGTCTATATTGACGCCCTCCGGAACGGATATATCTATCTCGGTATCGACGTCTTCGCTTTCCTCGTCCTGCACGTCCTTCTCGAACTCGCTGTCGATGACGTCTATTTTCATCTCTTCGAGCGCGCCTAAAAGCTTGTCCAGATAGTCGGCGTCCATTTCAGCCCCTTCAAGGGCGTCGTTTATTTCCTTGTAAGTCAGAACGCCTTTCTTTTTACCCGTTTCTATGACGTCTTTGAGCCGCTCTTCTTTGTCTGACTGCGCAAACATTCCAAGCGCCTGTATCTTCTCAAGGTTTTCCTTGGACAGCGTCATATCCATGTTTTTTTCTTTTCTTTCATCCATATTTTCGTTTTCGTCCGAGTTTTCCGCGGAATCCCAATCCTTTTCGTAGGAATCCTCCTTGGACGGCTTTCCCGAAATCATCTCGTTTTTTGCCTTTTTTGGCTCAGGCGCCGTTTTTTTGTTCAAAAATAATCACCTTAATCCTGCAAACGTCTTTGTTGTAATTCTTTATCTAACTCGCCTATATCGGCAAGCAGTTTACGCCTTTCTTCTCCCGAGGCAGTACGCAACTTTTCCAGCAGTTCCTGCCTAGCTCCCGCCAGCCTGCCCGTCTTTATGCTCAGTATGCAATCGCTCAAAAACGTCCTCGGATCGTCGGCTACGATTCGCATATTTGACAGCCTTGCCGCTTCGTTTATATCTTCGTCGTACTCCAGTTCGGATATTAATTCGGCATAGGTTGGCTGAATTCCTCTTTTTGCGCTGTCACATAATGCGGAAAATATATTTTTATGAGAATTCTGCGTAAGGTCGCCCGGATGTATTTCATCACTTATATCTGAAACATACCGGCTGTTGCTTAGCAGGTACGCTAAAAACGTACTTTCCGCGTTATCACCATTATTTTCAATACTATTATACCGTTTATTGTCATTAGTATTCTTATGCAATTCCTTCTTTTGGATTTGCCCCAATATCGAATCCGGGCTGAAGCCCGTCTCGCCGACGACCCTCTTTACATACCGTTCCTTTATGATAGGGCTCTCTATGCCCTCGATTATCCGCGAGGCGGCTATAGCGTATTGCTCTTTGCCGTCGTCCGCCGTAATGTCAAACTCCCTTTTCTTTACGTCCAGCTTGTATGCTATGGAATCGGGCGCACCTTTTACCTTCTGCGCGAAACCCTGCAGGCCCTTCGCCTTTATGAATTCGTCAGGGTCTTTTTCCTCCTCAAAGCGTATAATCTTAACTTTGAACCCCTGGGCGCCGAGTATGTCTATCGCCTTCATAGTGGCTATCTCGCCCGCTTCGTCGCCGTCGTAAGCTATATATACGTCGGACGTATACTTCTTTAATAGCTGCGCCTGCTCTTTTGTCAGCGCCGTGCCCAGCGACGCCACCGCCGCTTTTACGCCGTGCGCGCACAGCGATACTACGTCCATATATCCTTCGACGAGTACTACGCTCTTTATGTTCCGCATCTTTCGTATAATGTCTATGCCATAAAGGTTCTTCCTTTTATTGAACACCGCCGTTTCCCGCGAGTTAAGATATTTGGGCACGGAATCGTCCATCACCCTGCCGCCGAACGCTACGACTTCGGAGAGCGGGCTCATTATAGGAAACATCACCCTGTTCCTGAACGTGTCGAACGCCTTGTTGTTCTTTACGGAAACAAGACCGCTTTCGCGTATAAGGCTTTCCGAAAAACCCTTTGCTTTGAGCAGTTCAAATACGCTGCTCCACGAATCGGGCGCGAAACCCAGCCCGAAGCGCTTTATTATAGTTTCATCGATGCCGCGCCTTTTGAGGTATTCAAGCCCCGCTCTGCCTTGCGGCGAATGCAGCGTGTCATGGAAGAACCTCGCGGCGAGCCTGTTCATTTCGACTATGCTCTGCTTCTTTTCCTTTTGCCTATAGTATTCCTTGTCGTCTATGGCCTTGGGCATCTCCATATTCGCGCGCCTGGCGAGCAGCTCGACCGCTTCGGTAAATGAAACGTTCTCTATCTTCATTATAAAATTCGTTACATTGCCGCCCTGCTTGCATCCGAAACAGTAATAGAGCTGCTTGTCCCTGTCCACGGAAAACGAAGGTGTCTTTTCATGGTGAAAAGGGCAAAGCCCCCAAAGCCGCCCCGATTTTTCGCTCAGAGTCGTGTAGCCCGATATTACGTCTACGATATCATTTTTTGAATAAAGCTCTGCGAGCCATCCGTCCGTGAATCTTGCCACTATTCCTTATACCAGCCTTTCGGTATAAAAAGATTGTTGAACACCTTAACTGCGTACACGTCCGTCATGCCCGCTATATAGTCGGTGACGGCCTGCTTCAATCCGTAAAGGCTTACGTTGCGCTCCGCGTCGCGCCCCATGTCAAAAGGATGTGCCGTAAAATGCTCATAAAGCAGGCGCAGCATGTTTTCCGCCTTTTTCTCCTCCGCCTTAGCTTCCGAGCCCAGGTAGACGTTTTTGAACATGAACTGTCTTAAGCTTTCCGTCATGGCGTCTATTTCTTCGGACATGCCAATTGACGGCTTATCATAACTCGTTTCAACTACGTCGCGTATCATCGTGTTGATTCTCGAGCTGTGCGTGCTGCCGAGCGCCCGGGCGCACTCGTCAGGTATGGAATCGATTATGCCCGCCCGCATAGCGTCGTCTATGTCGTGGTTTATATACGCTATCCTGTCCGAGATGTTTACGGCCATGCCCTCCAGCGTAGCAGGCAAGAGCGATTTTTTATGGTTAAGTATGCCGTCCCTTACCTCAAAAGAAAGGTTGAGGCCTTCGCCGTTCTCCAGCCTTTCCACGACGCGCAGGCTCTGCTCGTTGTGCTCGAAACGCCCCGTTAAGTCATCAAGCACGCGCTCTCCCGAATGCCCGAACGGCGTATGCCCAAGGTCGTGGCCTAAGGCGATGGCTTCCGTCAGGTCTTCGTTGAGCCTTAAACACCTCGAGATCGTACGCGCTATCTGCGAGACCTCCAGCGTATGCGTGAGGCGCGTGCGGTAATGATCCCCCTCGGGCGAGAGAAACACCTGCGTCTTGTGTTTTAAACGCCTAAACGACTTGCAGTGTATTATCCTGTCCCTGTCGCGCTGGAAAACAGTGCGCAGCGGGCACGGCTGAAGATACTCTTCGCGCCCTTTCGATTCGGCCGCTTTCGCGGCGTATCGGGACAATACTTCATATTCACGTTTTTCCGTCTCTTCTCTAAAACAAATACTTTCATCACTCATACTACTATATTTACACAAAAAAAATAAAAATCCTTCATATTTGTATGAAAAGCTGTCTCGCTTCATCAAAGAAGGATATTTTCACCGGCAAGCCTCACGACTTTCTGGGTACCCCGATATTTACATGCGGTGATTCGCCGGTATTCAGCTTTGTTTTTATTCCGGAAGCTTTTTGCCGCAAGCGTTGCAGAACTCAAAATCGCCCTGCACTTTACTGCCGCAATAAGGGCAGAACGAATTGCCGCTATACTGCGGTTGAGTATTAAAGCCTTCGTCTGAAAACTTTTCATTTAGTGGATCAGGCTCTTCCCTGCCGTCCGTTATATCCAGCACCGAATACCTGTTCTTCTTTGTGGCGTTGACTATGTTATAGCCGGCGATTATAACGGTGACAATTATGAATATTATACAGAATACGATGCCCAGCGTGGCCGGAGAGGAACCGAATCCGCCGCCAAAATTAGAACCGAACGAGTTGCTGGTATTTATAAGTACAATCAGAAAAACAACGCCGAAGACGGCAAGCATTATTCCTACTATACCGCCCATCATAGAAGGCCCTCTTCCCGTTTTTACGCTTTTCATACATTACCCCCAGAATTCTTTTTGATATTATATACCATATACGCTGGTATTCCAACCGTTTATTTCCATCCACAGGCACTATTCATCCCGCCGGTGTTACATATGTGTTTTAACCTTTTATGCGTTCTTGCAGGCTTCCCCTTGAGGGGAAGCTGTCGCCGACAGACGGCTGATGAGGTGTTGCTAGTTACCGGTAAACATCCCCCTCATTCGGCGCTTCGCGCCACCTTCCCCCGAGGGGGAAGGCTTTCTTTTTACAATTAATGCGTTCTTGTCGGCTTCTCCTTGAGGAGAAGCTGTCGCCGACAGGCGACTGATGAGGTGATGTCTATCGGCGGATATCTCCTCATTCGCGCTACCTTCCCCAAGGGAGAAGGCTTTCCTTATTCAATTTATGCGTTGCAGGCCTCTCCTTGAGGAGAAGCTGGCGCCGACAGGCGGCTGATGAGGTGTTGTATGTCGGCGGATATCTTCTCATTCGGCGCTTCGCGCCACCTTCCCCAAGGGGGAAGGCTTCTTAATAAAGAAAAGAGACGAAGCACAGGCCCCGTCTCTTAAAAGCTTTTTCTTATTTTTTGGCCAGTATAGCAGCGTGCGCTGCGGCAAGGCGCGCTATAGGTACGCGGAACGGCGAGCATGATACATAGTTAAGGCCTATGTTGTGGCAGAATATGACGGAACTCGTCTCTCCGCCATGCTCTCCGCAGATACCGAGCTTGATGTTCGGTCTCGTCTTCCTTCCAAGCTCGACGGCCATCTTCATAAGCCTGCCTACGCCCTTCTGGTCTACCTTCGCGAACGGATCGGACTCGTATATCTTCTTGTTGTAATATTCGTCGAGGAACTTGCCCGCGTCGTCTCTCGAAAAACCGAACGTCATCTGTGTAAGGTCGTTGGTTCCGAACGAGAAGAACTCAGCTTCCTGAGCGATCTCGTCGGCCGTGAGAGCGGCTCTTGGTATCTCTATCATCGTGCCTACCATGTATTCGATCTTTACGCCCTTCTCGGCTATTACCTGCTCGGCTGTCTTAACAACGACGTCTTTTACATATTTGAGCTCTTTTATTTCGCCTACGAGAGGTATCATTATCTCGGGCTTAATGTGCAGCTTTTTCTCTTCGGCCACTTCTATCGCGGCTTCCATGATGGCTCTTGTCTGCATCTCGGCTATCTCGGGATACGTGACAGCAAGGCGGCAGCCCCTGTGTCCCATCATCGGGTTGAACTCATGGAGGCTCGCTATCGTCTGCTTCAGCTCGTCGACAGGTATTATCATCTCTTTGGCAAGCGCCTTTATGTCTTCTTCATCCTGCGGCAGGAACTCATGCAGCGGCGGATCAAGTAGCCTTATAGTAACAGGCCTCTCGCCCATGGCTTCGTATATGCCCTTAAAGTCGTCTTTCTGCATCGGAAGCAGCTTGGCAAGCGCCTTTACCCTCTGGTCGACGTTCTTGGAGATTATCATCTCTCTCATCGCGGGTATCCTGTCTTCGTTGAAGAACATATGCTCCGTCCTTGTAAGGCCTATACCCTGAGCGCCGAAATTGACAGCCTGCGCCGCGTCTCTCGGTGTGTCGGCGTTCGTCCTTACCTGCAACGTTCTTACTTCGTCGGCCCACTGCATTATCGTGCCGAAATCTCCCGTAAGCTCAGCGGGTTTTGTCGCTATCCTCTCGCCGTATACGTTTCCGGTCGAGCCGTCGAGTGAAATGTAATCGCCTTCTTTGTACACCTTTCCGTCCGCGGACATGGTCTTATTCTTTTCGGAGATTGCTATCTCTCCGCATCCCGCGACGCAGCACGTTCCCATGCCTCTCGCGACGACGGCGGCGTGCGAAGTCATGCCGCCCCTGGCGGTCAGTATGCCTTCAGAAGCGTACATGCCTTCGATATCCTCCGGCGACGTCTCAAGGCGTACAAGCACGACCTTCTCTCCGCCGTCTGCGGCCGCTTTGGCCTCTTCCGCGGTGAAGTATATCTTGCCGCACGCGGCGCCCGGCGAAGCGGCGAGGCCGCGCGCTACGGGTTTCGCTTTTTTAAGAACTTCCGGATCGAACGTGGGATGCAGCAGCGCGTCGAGCTGCTTGGGGTCTATCTTCAAAAGCGCTTCTTCTTTTGTGAGCTTTCCTTCGCTTACGAGGTCGACCGCTATTTTGAGCGCGGAAGCGGCAGTCCTCTTGCCGTTTCTCGTCTGCAGCATATAAAGCTTCTTTTTTTCAATGGTGAACTCCATATCCTGCATGTCGCGGTAATGGTTCTCCAGCGTCGTGGCTATCTTCTGGAACTGGTCGAAAACTTCGGGCATCGTATCCTTAAGGTCGGATATCGGCCTTGGCGTCCTTATACCGGCGACGACGTCTTCGCCCTGAGCGTTTATCAGGAACTCGCCGTAAAGCTTCTTTTCGCCCGTAGCGGGGTTGCGCGTGAATGCGACGCCCGTGCCCGAGTCGTTGCCCATGTTGCCGAACACCATCGCCTGTACGTTGACAGCCGTGCCCCAGTCGCCCGGTATGTCGTTCATGCGGCGGTACACTATTGCTCTCGGATTATCCCATGAACGGAACACCGCTTTTACGGATTCGATGAGCTGTTCTTTCGGTTCCTGCGGGAAATCTTTTCCCATTTCGGCAAGATACAGCGCTTTATACTTCTTTACTACGTTTTTCAGATCTTCCGCGTCCAGATCTGTATCCAGTTTCACGCCCTTATTCTCTTTGACTTCGTCAAGTATCTCCTCAAACTTAGGTTTCGCTATGCCCATAACCACATCGGAGAACATCTGTATGAATCTCCTGTAGCTGTCGTAAGCGAAACGCTCGTTGCCGGTAAGATTGGCAAGCCCTTTTACGGACACTTCGTTAAGGCCAAGGTTCAATATCGTGTCCATCATGCCCGGCATCGAGACTCTTGCGCCCGAACGCACCGAAACAAGCAGAGGATTGTTAATGTCGCCGAACTTTTTGCCGTTGATACGTTCCGTCTCTTTCATCGCGGCATCGATCTGTTTCAGGATATCGTCGGCAATGATTTCTCCGTCTTCATAATACCTCGTGCAGGCCTCGGTCGTAACTGTAAATCCCTGAGGTACGGGCAGCCCAAGTCCCGTCATTTCTGCCAGACCAGAGCCCTTGCCGCCGAGAGTATTCCTCATCGAGGCATCTCCTTCGCTAAAAAGGTACACATACTTTTTTGACATTACGCAACTCCTTAAAACATATATTACAGCCAAAAGCTGTTTAAAACTTCATAGAATTATACCATTGCCAAATAGCTTGTACAACAGGATTTCGTATAAAAAAGGCCGCTAATTACATATTTAGAATTATTCGTCTTCATTTGCGCAAATATACCCGAATATCAGATTAATTTCATCAGCGCAGGCGTTAGTAGCGTTTCTATTATAACACCAAAAAGGGAGAAAAGATATATAATAAACATTTTTGATATGTGCGGTCTTGAACAGATCAGCCTGTCTTTGGCGGTATAGGGTATCTTTCTGTTCTTAAGCACGGTTATACAGTTGTTAAGCCCTGTAACGCCCGCCTTGCATACGCAGGGTATAAGCACTAAATTTGGTATGAGCTCGCAGAAAACTATAGCAGCAATTCCTCCCGCTCCAAGATTTACGGACAGCGCCCCCACCGCAAAGCCCACAAAAAAGCCTTTGACTATCATCAGCAAAGGTATGACGAGTATACCGAACATTACAAGCGAAAACATGATAAATGCGCCTAGCAGAAGCGTGTCCTGCAGAAACGCGTGTATAAATACCGCGAAGTAGTTTATGTTCTGCGTTCTTAAGGCTGCAAACAGCATATCCAGATAACCGGTAAGCGCTGACTTTTCGCCCGGTTCCATCAGGCTTATCGTAAACGTGCCCGCAGCTATGCCCACTACAAGGAAAAAAATGAGCAGCAGATACTGCGCTCTGTTATCCAGCACGTCCATTGTGACACGTCTTTTTAACCTGGCAAGCAACCCAAAAAGCCCTCCATACTATCTGTTTATGATAGATATGCGGGCATTAATGCGCGTATGCTAATCGACGTATTTGAGTTCTGTATTAAGCTTGTCGGCAAGCATGGCGATGAACTCCCCGTTAGTAGGCTTGCCTTTTGTGTCCATTATGGTATAGCCGAAGAAATCCTCCAGCACTTCAACGTTTCCCTTGTTCCACGCCGTTTCTATGGCGTGCCTCATCGCACGCTCCACCCGCTGGGGCGTAGAGTTGTATTTCTCGGCTACCGACACATACAGCCCGGTCGTCAGCTGGCTCATAAGCTCAAAGTTGTCGTGCACGAGCAGTATCGCTTCGCGCAGATAATGATACCCCCTTATGTTAGCCGTAATGCCTATGGATTTAATATGTCTTGTAACCAGGTCGCACGGGTCGGCTTTGACTTTTGACCCCGCAGTTCTGCATTCTCTCCTGTAAGACATGATCTCTACAATGCGCTTTTTGAACACCTCTTTGTCGAACGGTTTTAAGAATATGTAGTCGACGCTGTAGCCTTCGGCCTTTTTCATTACAAACTCAAGGTTTACAGCGGACGTCATGACGATTCTCGTATCACCGTCGTAACCGCTTTTTGCAAGCTCCTCCAATACCGCAAACCCGTCGAGCGTCGGCATTATAAGATCGAGCACAAGCAAGTCAGGCCTTGAGTCCATTGTAAGTTCGTAAGCCATACGTCCGTCAAAAGCGTAATTTTCAATTGTGAACATACCGGTCTCTTCAAGAAATGAAGTCAGCAGCTTTAGATAATCGCGGTTGTTATCGGCAAGTATGGTTTTATACATGTTAGCTTTGGATATTGTTCCCATATCGATACGTTTCCTTAATTATTACATTTATAGCGTGAATCGTTTTGTTGTGAAAATTGTTACAATATAAGTTATATTCCACATAATAGCCCAAAACCCTGCCTGATTATGCTCTTATGTCAAAAAAAATCAATATTATCCAATTATCGCCTCAATAGAGCTGCTCTATCATCCAGTCAATAAACAGCCCGTAACCCTTTGTCGGGTTGTTTACAAACACATGGGTAACGGCTCCGATAAGCTTGCCGTTCTGTATTATAGGGCTTCCGCTCATACCCTGCACGATGCCGCCTGTTTTGGAAAGAAGCTCTTCGTCCGTTATCTGCAGCACTATGCCTTTCTGGCCGGGCTCGTCCTGAAGATTGACTTTAATTATCTCGCAGTCGAACGCCTTCACGCCTTTGTTGTCTATCATAGCGAGTATCTTTGCCGGCCCCGTTTTTACCTCGTTTCTGTTGGCGGCGGGTATCGGCTGGGAAAACGTTTTTAAATCTATCTGTCCGAATATCGTACCGTATATGCCGTAATCGGTATTCTTTTCTATAGTTCCCATGGTTTCCGGCGAGTTAAGAAAATCCCCCTGTATCTCGCCGGGCACGCCGCTTTCCCCCTTGTTTACCTGCACTACCTGCGAAAAGAATATCTCCCCTTCCTTTACGCTGAGTATGTTTCCGGTGTCAAGGTCGCATATCGCGTGTCCAAGGCCGCCGTATTTCCTGTCGGTAGGCGTTACAAAAGTAAGCGTGCCCACTCCCGCCGTGTTGTCCCTTACCCATATGCCCAGCCTCATTTTGCCGTCCGATGGGTCTTTTATGGGTTTTATCTTAAGGCCTATTTTTTTGCCGTCCCGGTCCACAACTAGGTCGAGGTCTCCCTCGGCTTCGTTTTCCATCTTCAGCATATGGTACGCGTCTTCAATCTCCGTTCCGTTTATCGAGAGTATCACATCACCGGGCAACAGGCCCGCTTCCCTCGCCGGGTTGATTATCTCGCCGTTTTTTGTCTCTACGCCTGTTATGCCCACCACCAGAGCGCCCTTCGTGTAAAGCGTAACGCCTATGCTCTGTCCGCCGGGTATCAGCATCAGTTCGTCGTTTACGCTCACCTTTACGCTTTTGAGCGGCACTCCGAGCAGCGACAGCTCTATCGTTGCGTCGCCGTTGCCGACTGATTCTATAACGAGCGGGCTTTGCATGCCCGTCGCCTCTTCGAGCGTCTCGCTGTTTATATCAATAACGCCTGCGGAAATAACGTCCGCCTTGACAGGCAGCCCTAAGTCTATTGTTCTCGAAGAACCTTTCTGTATATATATCTCGCTGGGAATATGCGCATAGCTCTGCATGGCAGGCAGAAAATACGCCGCGCATAACAAGAGTACGAACAGTATTCCTGATAGCTTAATAACCCTTTTCAATAAAACACCTCTAACTCAAAACTTCTTTATTATTGTCGTTAGAGGCGTTAAAAATTATACTTCTTATCTCTTTATTATATATTGGTCATATTGACGTTTTAAAGTTTTTCGCGCGTATAAGCATTTCGCGCGCGTGGTCCTTTGCGACGTCCGAATCGCCGCCCGAAAGCCGGGCTATCTCCGTCACGCGCTCTTCGCCGCTCAGCTCAGAAAGTTTCGTGTTTGTGGTCCTGCCGTCGGTTTCCTTGGAAACAAGGAAATGCCTGTCGCCCATGCACGCTATCTGCGGCAGATGCGTCACACATATCACCTGCCTTGAGCGAGATATTGTCTGCAGCTTCTCGGCTACTACCTGCGCCATCCTTCCGCTTATGCCGGTGTCAATCTCGTCGAATATCATCGTGGGTATACCGCCTCTGTCGGCGGCTATGCTCTTAATAGCCAGCATTATACGCGATACTTCGCCGCCCGAAGCTACCTTTTTAAGCGGTTTTTCGGGTTCGCCCGCGTTGGTCGATATGTAAAACTCCACGGAGTCTATTCCGTCTTCAGAAAACGCGCACTCGTCCAGGGGTGCGATATCAGAAAAATTTACCGAAAAACTCGCCGCGGTCATACCAAGGTCGGCAAGCTGCCCCCTCATTTTTTTCTCGAACTCCGCGGCAGCCTCCCGCCTGAGCTTGGAGAGCGCGACGGATTTTTCGTACAGCGCCGATTTCAGCCGCTCATATTCAGCGGTCAGCTGCGCCGCCAGCGCTTCGCTGTTTATAAGGTCCGAAAGCTCATGCTCCGCTTTTTTTATATAATCTCCCGTTACGCACGGGTCCTGGTATTTCCGTTTCAGGCTGCTTATTAGCAGCAGCCTCTCTTCTACTTTTTCCAGCTCGTCAGGGTCGAAGCTGCATTCGTCCATCTCCCCGCGTATGTCCGAAGCCGTTTCTTCCAGCGAATAGTACGCGTCGTTTACGGCCGAGGCCATACGTTCATATTTTTCGTCTATACGTCCAAGGCCGGAGAGCTTAACGCTTATATCCTTCAATGCCGAAAGCGCGTTATATGCCTCCGATGCGTAAAGCGAACCGTACGCGGCGCTGAGCGCTCCCATTATTTCTTCCGAAGCGTTCATACGCTTTTTCCTTACGAGCAGCTCTTCCTCTTCTCCCGCTGCTATATTCGCCTTATGTATCTCGTCTATCTGGAACTGCAGTATGTCTATCCTGCGTTCCCTGTCACCGGCGGCGCCGAACAGGCTTTTAAGCCTTCTCGCGGCTTGCGTGTAATCGCGGCAGGCGGCCTTAACCTCTGTTTTCGCTTCATCTACGCGCCCGTCAAAGCTGTCCAGCATCGCGATATGGTTTTTCTCGTCAAACAGCGATTGGTGCTCATGCTGGCCGTGTATGTCCACAAGCAGGTCGCTTATTTCTTTAAGCAGCGAGAGCGTTACCAGCACGCCGTTTATGCGGCATACGTTTTTGCCCGACGCGCTCAGCTCCCTTGAGAGCACCAGCTCGCCTTCATATTCAATCTGCTGAGAGGCGAGAATGTCGCAAACCGTTTGCGGCGCCCGCATAAACCACGCTTCCACCGAAGCGTTCTGCTGCCCGGTACGAATAAGCTCCCTGTCGGCCCTCTCGCCCAGCACAAGGTTGACGGAATCAACAATAATGGATTTGCCCGCGCCCGTTTCCCCTGAAAGCACGTTCATGCCCCCGCAAAGAGATATCTCTATTTCTTTTATAAGCGCGATGTTTTTTATTATAAGTCTGCTCAGCATAATTTCACGCTCATTAAATCAGGCGTTCTTGGAACCTATAAGCTTTGTCAGCTCCTCGATAATTCTCCTTTGTTCCCCTTCTTCTTTTACCGCTATAAATATGGTATTGTCCCCTGCGAGCGTTCCCGCGACCTCGGGCAGATTGAGCTCGTCTATGGCTTCGGCCGCGGCGTTGGCGCTTCCCGTTATCGTTTTCACTATGACGAGCGAAGCCGCATGCTGCACAGAAACCACAGTTTCCTTAAATACTCTTTTTAACACATCAAGCTTTCCGTGCTGCTCCTTGCCGGAAGCGGCGTATTTATACGCGCCGTTGCCGGACTGCACCTTTATTAGTTTGAGTTCCTTGATATCGCGTGAAATGGTCGCCTGGGTTACTTCAAAGCCGCGTTCCTTTAGAATCGCAGAAAGCTCGTCCTGTGTCTCAACATCGTTTTTGCTGATAATTTCAAGTATTACGCTCTGCCTTCCCTGTTTCATCCCATCACCCTCTTATGTTTTCTATCTGTCCCAGTTTAAGAACTTCGACCGTAGCAGCGTATAAAAATAATTCTCACGGAATCTAATAAAACTCGCATATTTTTCCGATCTGCTTATATGTACTGTTTCTCCGCTTTTTATTTCGCATTGCACTGCACCGTCCGATATGATTACCACTCTGCTATCAGAAAGCGGTTTTACTACGATCTCATCGCCGGGCGCTGTTACAAGCGTCTTGGAATGCAGCGAATGAGGACAAATCGGCGTCGTCATTATGCAGTCGAGCTTAGGGCTTACTATAGGCCCGCCCGCCGAAAGCGAGTATGCGGTGGAGCCTGTGGGTGTGGAAACAAGCATGCCGTCGCATTGCACGCTGTCGGCAACGTCTCCGTTTATTATAAGTTCTATATCTATAGTTCTTGCGATGTCTTTTTTCAGCACGGCTATGTCGTTGAGCGCGTCGATTCCAAACACGATGTTCCCATTGTCCTTTACCGCGCAGTTCAGCATTATGCGCCGCTCTACAATATAATTGCCGCTGAGTATATCGTCTATTGCTTTTCCGGTCTCGCTCTGCTCTATCTCGGTTAAAAAGCCGAGCCGCCCTAAATTAACGCCCAGCATAGGAACGCCGTATTTGCTTGCTTTTGAGGCGGCTCTTAGCAGCGTCCCGTCTCCGCCCAGTACGAACAGGCAGTCTATACGGGCGTAATCTATCACATCGCTTTCCCCTTTGGGCAGCGCGCTTTCATCAAAAAAAGGACGGATCCCGCGTGCGCGCAGGCATTCCGCGACCTTTTTCGCTTCATCGAGATTTGAATCTTTACCGGGGTTTGACAGTATCCCTGCTTTTTTAATAATCATACCTGTCCATTATAATAAATATTGGATAATTATACAACCACGATTGAGCGCGCGGTAAAAAAACTTGTCAGTTTACGCCCGTATGCGCTTCTTCAACGACTGATTTTATATCTATGAGGGCGTTTTCGCCCTCGCTATTAAAGTATGCGAGATATTCTATGTTTCCTTCAGGGCCTTTTATCGGGCTGTACGTAAGGCCGCATACGACAAGCCCTGCGCCCCTAGCAAACTCAATTATGCCGGCAATCACGTCTTTGTGCACACTTTTGTCGCGCACGACGCCTTTTTTACCTACGTTCTCTTTACCGGCTTCAAACTGCGGCTTAATCAGCGCGACTATGCCGTAAGGAGCGGTAAGCGCGTCCATGAGCGAAGGAAGTATGAGCCTAAGCGATATGAACGATACGTCTATGCTTGCAAACGATACGTCTTTGTCAAAAGTATCGCGTTTTAAGTACCTCGCGTTGCTGTGTTCCATTACGCATACCCGGCTGTCCTGCCTGAGGCTCCACGCCAGCTGCCCGTAGCCAACGTCCACAGCGTACACAAACTTCGCGCCATGCTGCAGCATGCAATCGGTAAACCCTCCCGTCGAAGCGCCTACGTCGACGGCGGCTATACCGTTAAGGTCTATATTAAAACACTTAAGCGCCTTCTCCAGCTTTTTACCGCCGCGGCTGACGTAATCCTGAGCTTTTTTAAGCGTTACGTCCTGCCCTTCGCCGACTGTTGACGACGGCTTGTCGCACCGCTGAGCGTCCACATACACGGCTCCGGCTATTATGAGAGCTTTTGCTTTTTCCCTGCTTTCAACTAAGCCATTTTCAAACAGGTAAACGTCTATCCTCTTTTTTTCTGCCATTCTGCCCGACCTTTTTCTCCCGTACAAAAAACATGAAAACGTATGATACTAGGCTGACTATCTCTTTGTTCCGTTTTATGGCCACACTCTTTCCCATCGCTTTACCTGCAACCGTAAAAGCGGCGATGATGCTCGATATTACTATCGCCCATATAAAGTTGCCCTGTTCGTCCACCGCAAGCTTTACGGATATAGTCGCACCCGCCGCGCCGCTTACTATTCCGCATATGTCGCCCACAACGTCCCCGCAGATATTAGAGACTATATCGGCATTCTTAAGCAGCTTAATTGCGCTTTTAGCTTTCTTTATTTTTCTTGCCGCCATCGAAATAAACGGAGCCACGTCGCAGGATGTAACGGCTACCGATATGATATCGAATATGATGCCAACGAGCATGATTGCAAAAATAATAAAAGAAGCCGCTATAATAGAAACCTGTCCCATAAGCGACTCGGTAACAACGCTTATACCCCCCGTTATTATAAGGGTGATAATAAGTATTTTTACTACCCACAGCTTCTTCTTTTTGCTTGTCCTTTTCTTTGTCAAATAATTACTCCAGAAAATCAGAAAATAAAAAACGGTGGTGATATTTTGAATAAACCTTGCAGCTTAGGTCCAGTAGGATTTCCCTTCAGAGTACTTCCCGTCGCCGTAAAAGCGGTTTCCCTTTAAACCCTGAAACGCTTCGTTGCCGAAAACGTGACTGGATTACCGTTTAGACCACACTATAATCTCCAAAATATCTCGGTGCTTTTACACACACGTACAGTCTAGGAGTTTTCCTCTACAGCACAAAAACGGTTTCTATCCTCTTTTGCCATGCGGGTTTCTCGCAGCGATCGTCCCGAAAACACTTGGCCTAAGCATTTTCAGGCGTGTTCTGCAATAACACCCCGCATAACTCAAGGCAGGCTACACTGTACACAGCTCGCCGCCGCATAAACAGGTTTCACCCCAAGTAGTGATGTAAATCACCTTCTTGGGTCTCCACGGAAGCAGGGTCAACGCCCGCATGCCATTGCGGATCGCCCCACGACCTTAACTTCCAGCATCAGCCCCCGACTGGGCGTCAGTAGCCAACACCAGAAACTTCATCGATGTGCCCTTAAGCGGATTTTTAGCCCCGCCTTCGAAACCGCAGTACCGACTAGAATACTGCACCACCTTTTATCGCTATTATATATTATTATCGTGTATTTATCAATGATGCCTTAATATTTTACAGTTTATTCACTTTAATTCGCAAAACCTCGCGGCAAAAAAGTACGCCGCAAGCTAAATGGCTTGCGGCTGCTTTCACACAAAGCAAAGAGTTGGGGAAGGTATATTAAACTTATTATTACCATTTGATTCGCTTATATTTATTTGACGCATATCAGACATTAATTGTTCCATTAAAACCTTTTATTTTTTATTTCTAATCAAAAAAGCCTGCCCCGAAATCTTTTCAATATACTTTTGCATGGTCTCGACCTATATGCCAAAGCTGCTCTAGCTGGTTTAGCGCGATTGCCTGGCGCTTTTAGAGCGCGGCGCGCAGCTTGTCCGTCTCTCTTCGCCATAACTCCATACTTTTCGGCGTATGCCATCTCGCTATATGCCGTTCCATCTCCGGCTCCATTTCAGCGGGGCAGTACGGGCATGAATACGAGCATGAAGATATCCTTAAATGCAAACGAGCGTTTGCGTGCTTATATCTGAATATATCTCCATCGCTGTTTCGGCTACGTGGATGACATGCGATAACCGGCTTTCCAAGAGCTCTTTAAACGCGTTTTCCTTGCCAAGCACTCTTTGAGGATTAAACACGACGTCTTCCTGGCCTTCAAATATGGCCACATAGAATATGTCCGCTTCCACAAGGTCCTGGAAGAAATGGCTTCCGAACGACAGATCGGGGCTTAAACCCGCTTCCGCCGACGCCATCTCGCAGATCACGGACATGTTGCACAGCTCCGAAAAATGCAGCGGCACGCCGAGCGACGGCGTCGTCGTCCCCCACCTGCCCGGCCCCAAAAGCATTACGTTCCTGCCTTTGAGGGCGCTGTTAAGCTTTCCTATCTGCCTTGCGACAGAATATTTTTCCTGTTCGCTGAGCGCAAGGTATTCTTTAGCTTTTACATATATCACATATTCTATCGGCAGCCGTATGTTACCGCCCATGAAATTGCCCTTCTGCGAAAAAAAGCAGTCGTTTGCATCAGCAAACTTTGGTATTTTAATTGACCTGCCCAGCCCGCGCGTCTGCAGCGGGCGGCACTGCAGCAGGTTTATTATAAAATCGTCTTTTCCTGTGAAATTCGCCGTAAATTCTATGTCTACGGGATAGTCGTATACCTTTGACAGCAGCGCAAGCATATCCTTCATAATTCGCGGGAACTGCGTTTCGGTAAGCAGCTTTTTAAAATCAAAAACATACTGTGTCTTTATATCCTTATACCCCATATCGCTGAGCCTTCTGAAATTATTGTAATCAACGCTTGCGAACAGACTTTTGTCAGCTTTTATGTCCTGGACTATCACTTCGTCAAGGCTTCTGCTCGTCAAAGCGTTCTCTTTCAGCGACAAGAGGTCTGCGCCGTGCTGCGAATATTTCATCTGGTCTTCGATATTCATAGGCGGCAGGCTCTCAGGATCGTCAAGGCACACTATGCGCGCGTAATCTCCCGCCGTTCTGTCCACCGCGCGCGTGCCCAGCCCGAACACGAGCCGCAGCATGCCCGCGTCCGCGTCCAGCGTCTTGTTCCATACGTAGAGATTCTTCGAATTGCCCACGCCCGCGATATGCGGATAAAAGTACTCGTTGTGCTGGTCTCCCGAAACGCGCTGCACGAGTATTGCCATCTGCTCGTCATGCTCAAACAGCCCTCTGTGCATCCTGTACGAGAGCGCGTCGTCGCTCATCGTGCTCGCGTATACCGTGCGGACCGCATCCTCGAACGCTTTGTAGCGCTCCTCGGGCGTGCCCTGATTCGCGCAGAAAACGCTTTCGTATTTGCCCGCGAACGCGTTGCCGAAGTTGTCCTCTAGCAGCGAACTGGAACGCACGATTATAGGCGACTGTCCGAAATGCCCCAGCATCTGCACGAACTGCTCGCGTATATTGGCGGAAAATCTGCCGCCCAGCAGCTTCTCCTTAAGTTCGTGAGCGTACGCGTAATACCCTTCTTTCGTCTTCTGCATAGTGCGCAGCTTCCACCATCCGTTTTCCACGATATACGTGTAAAAAACATCAGAGCCTATATAGTAAGAATCGTGGGGCTCCATATAATTTGATATGTGTTTGCCTTCCCGCTCGAGTATCTTTCGCGCTAAGAGCATGCCCACGCTTTTCCCGCCGATAAATCCGGTGCCCACCTCGCGCGACGCTATGGCCGTTATGTCCGCCAGCGTAAAATACCTGCCGCACAGCTCGAACATCCTTGATTCCCTGCCAATGAGCATATGCATCAGAAGATTTTTCATCTGCTCCTGCTCTTCCGCGGGCAGCCGCAAGGCGTCTTTCGCTCTTCCCAATACTACCGTCCAGTAGTCAAGCTGCTCGCCTCCCCGTTGTATGCTGGAAAACAGCTCCGCAACCTCTGAGCTTGCCGTTATGCTTATCGCCTCCTGTCCATCTATGAGGTGAGGGAAAAACATCGTAGGCGAATAGCGCTGCCATACCTTGAGCGGATGGATATACAGCCTGCCTTTTACCGTGTAAAGGTCGAGCAGCAGCTGCGTCGTATCGCGTATACGGGCTATCGTGCTGTTCGTGTGCGCATTACGTATTATGGAAAAATACGCTACAGTGTCGAGCTCATAGAGGTACGGGCATGTTACCTTAAAAAAATTCCCTATCATCAAATCGGAATACCAGTATTTCAGCAGGTCTGTCAGACAGTCGAACACGTAGAACGCCTTTTTGCCCACATGGCTTACTATGTTGTGTATCTCGGTAGCAAAGCTCTCAAAGCCACGGCTGGCGTCGACACAATAAACCTCCGCGCTGTATTCCTCAAGCAGCGGCTCGTGATCCCCGAAGCGCACGTAAATAAGCCTTCGTCCCTCCATTTTCGCCTGCCCGGCGTACGAAAGCGCCATGCTGCGGTAATCGGCCACCGAATCGACCTGCCAGACGACGTTATCGCCCAGGCGAAGGTTGTCTATCACCTCGTCAAAGCCTTTAAGCCCCGTGCTTGCCCTGTCCTGCATTTCCATAAGACGCCTCCAATATGCTGAGGCCGCGCCGGTCCAAAACGACATTAGCGCCGTGCCTTAGCAGATATAATAATACCGTTGACATTACACGGCAATATTCAACACAATCACCTTTAGTAATAATTATAATTATGAATGTATGAATTATATCAGATTATCCCGTATCTTGACCACAGACCGACGCTGTTCCCCCATATCAGTACCAGCGACTGCCCTTCGGGCGTATTCCAGTCCCGCTCTATGTCGGCGTGGCACTTTTCTCCCTGCCCCATACGCGTATGATGGCAGAACCTGCATTCAAGCGGCTCGAAGCCCGTATCGTAAAGCTCGCACAGACCGTCTCTTAAGAAGTTGCATCCGAAAGAGGCGTACTCCTGCAAAGCAAAGTTTTGTTCGCATCCCCGAAACGCCGGAGACAATACGCCAAAATCTAATTCCGGCGACATTTCGAGCATCATGCGGTTTCCAAGGCCCGCATTAAAGGCTATATGAGCTTCCTCGACGCTCCACCAGCCCGGCCGCGTACAAAAGCTTTTGCATATATCGCAGCTGCAGGGCTGCGATGGCGGATACTTTTTTAATAGACCCTGCTTTAAATAGCTTCCCATAATAGTCGCCCCACACAAAAAATTAAAAAACAAGACTACTCTTTAGTTGTTTAAATAGTTTAGTGTTTATCCAGACGATTTACGCTAATATTCCAATTTCATGCTTTATTTTGTTTCACGTGTAACATTTACCAATTAAATATTTCCCAATACGTTAAGAGCAGCATCTGCAATATATTTCATGCCTCTATCGCCCGCCGCCAAATACAGGCTTCTCAAGAATTTTCTTATATTCTCATGATGCGTGCCCGCAGTATATGTATCAATAGAATAAGCGTCGCCAAAGCTGTTTATCCAACGCACTATTTCTTCGCGTCTTAGTACTTCGCGTTCAAAAACGCTCAACGCCGCCGCAGCCATTCTTTCGTCTTCTTTATGTATATAAGTATAATAATCGACACACACCTTATCTTTCATAGCCGCGAGTATTTCCAGCAACGCGCTACGCCCGATATACTCAGATTTTGCGATATCGTCAAGCGCGTCCGCCGCATGGGCGATCGAATGCGCCCAACCCTTCCCCTCCACGTATCCTCTTACATCCTTTTCGAGCTCAAGATACCGGATAACGCGTTCTTTTATATCGTTTACCTCCGGTTCCGAAAGAAATCTCTCTTTGCTGTCAATATAAAAAGCGAGCGGAACAATCAGCACTGAAAACGTGCGTGTAAAAACCGCGTCCGTGCCATACTCGCCTATCTTATAAAACAAGTGCTCGTAGTCAAGGCAGACGCTGAGCATCTCCCTCATCTGCGCCGTTGAAATCACGCCGTTTACAGTCCATTTATTTAGCCTTGAATAGATAAGCTCGTCACGCAGTACGTAATCTGCAGAGCCTATATTCCTCATCATTTCCTTAATTAATTCGTCTATATCCGCATTTCCCGGCAGGTAATTGTCTGCTTTTATGTCAGACAGCTTTTCTTTTAGTTCATCCGCGTTCATAGCTTAAAGCTAACATTTGCCTTTCATTTATTCCAGCTCTGCAGCTGAGTGGTATTGCATGCAATGTTTGTGGCATAAAAGAACGCAGCTTTTTTCGCCAATTTGCTTAAAAGCCTGCATGTATATGATTTATTTACAATGCTGTTATATTATACCTCACTTTATATTAAACGTCTACGTTATATTCCGGTTTCACCCTGAGTAAACAATTTTTTCAACACATACTAACGTCAACACATAAAAGAGGCAAGCCTTATCCGCCGCGATATTCAACGGCGGCTGCTGTTCGCCGGGCTTATGACCGCTGCTCGCGACATACTCGGATATCATCGGTATGGCGCAGGACTGGTTGGCATATTATACCTGAGTGATGCCTGCCCTGATAACTGCCTCGTGCTTTTTAGTCCAGGTGTTTGTGCCTTCATGTCTTTGGATCATAAATAAATACTGCTCTGATATTATCCGTTATACCGATATTAGCAATATCGATTGCTTTGTGTAATATATGCGGCTTTTAACTGTGTTCTGACACGCGAAAAGTACGATATAACAAATATGGGCTTTTTAAAAGATAAATCGAAGTAATTTCATGCTGGTTTTACAACGAAGGAGTTTTTAATGCATAAATCATGCGCCCACCTCTTTTTTCCGTCGCTGGTAGAAAAGATACTTAAGAACAGTAACAATGAAGCCTCAATTAAGCATGACAACGTGATACTTCTTAGAGTTATATCTATTCTTCTTCTCTTATGCGCGGTTAGCCAGTCTATACTCGGCCCATTGGTATACATGATGCCAACCCCTCAGCTGCTGACAGATATCGGCGTATACTTTGCACTCGGCGCTGCCTCCCTTGTGTTGTCTTATTTTAAATCAAGACCAGCGTTGGGTAACTTATTGGTAGCGCTTATATATAATTTTGTGTTCTTTTATTCTCTGGTCAGGTTTTACGAATTTATGGGCCCTGTAATGTGGACCTTCGCTTTTATTATAATTCTTATCTCGATCGCGCGGCTGACAAAAACAATGCTGGTAGTTACCGGTATCACACTTGCCCTTTCTATGATACATCTGCGGTTTTTTTCGAATCTTGTTAATTTTCCAGTAGACGACATTTTAACTATAGTAAACTTTTTATTGATTGCGGCAATGTATTTTATTGCCCGCCTTATATACGGAGTAAATATAAGACGCCTTGAGGTGATCGATAACCAGCTTAATGAACTAAACGCGCAAATTGGCGAGAGGAAAAAAGTCGAAGATGAAAACCTGCGGCTGGCGTTATATGACCACCTCACAGGACTGCCCAACAGACTGCTCTTCGCAGAGAATTTAAAGCAGGCTATTCAGCACATGAAAACCGGCAGTCAGAGCCTTTACGTTATGTTTATTGACCTTGATTATTTCAAAAGGGTAAACGATACTTTAGGACATGCTTCAGGCGATGAACTTATAAAGCAGGCGGGAGACCGTATAAAAGCAACGTTCAGAAGCAGTGATTCCGTTTGCAGAGTTTCCGGCGACGAATTTGTCGTTATGATCCAAAATGTGAAAAGCGAAAAACAGGTTCTGGATATGGCAAGGCGTGTGCTCGATCAGTTCAATGAGCCTTTTATAATTAACACTCGTCGCGTAGTTATCACCTGCAGCATTGGCATTGCTAAGCACAAAAGGAATGGCGAAGATGCAGAAGCTTTGATGAAAAGAGCAGATTTCGCCATGTACAGAGCAAAAACGGATGGTAAGAACAGATATGTATTGTATTCGTCGGGGCTCGAAAATGACGTAATCGAGGAAATCGAAAAGATAAACGCTCTTCATGAAGCTTTGACAAACAATGAATTTGTACTGTACTATCAGCCCCAGGTCAACGGGTTGACCAAAGAAATCATAGGGTATGAGGCGCTTATCCGCTGGAACCATCCTAAGCGCGGTATTATAATGCCTGGCGAGTTCATTCCGGCCGCCGAAAAATCAGGGCTGATAATACCTGTAGGTGAATGGGTAATCAGAACAGCATGCAGGCAAAACAAAGCGTGGCAGGATATGGGCCTTTCCAAGGTGCCCGTTTCCGTTAATATCTCGGCGATACAGATAAATAATAATTCTCTCTATAATTTGGTGCGAGATGTATTGCATGATACCAAACTGGCTCCTGAATATCTTGAGCTGGAAATCACAGAGTCAACAATAATGAGTGACGATAGAATCCTTTTTGGCCTTGAGGCTGTCAAGTCTTTGGGCGTCAAGATCGCCATCGATGATTTTGGCACCGGATATTCCGCGATTCAGTATCTGAAAAGCTTCCCCGTTGACCGCATTAAAATACCTATGGATTTTGTACATGGCATTAACTTGAACCAAAAGGACGAGTCCATCATCAACGTCATACTGGCTTTAG
This sequence comes from Bacillota bacterium, assembly GCA_023410595.1. Classification (GTDB taxonomy): domain Bacteria; phylum Bacillota; class Clostridia; order Christensenellales; family SZUA-584; genus DTFZ01. Next base: position 119,788 of record JAEYPO010000034.1, read on the forward strand.
CCGACAGCCTTAATATCGACGTAATAGCCGAAGGCGTTGAAAACGAGAGCCAGTTAAAGTTTTTAAGCGAACGGTCTTGCAGTAATATTCAGGGTTACTTTTTCTATGAACCTGTGCCGGCAGAGATAATCCCAAAATTCTGCAAACACAAACAGTAAGCCGTCTTTTATATATCGGCTTACTATTGTCCGAAAAACTTTCGCCCTTTTAGAACCCCCGCTTACTGCCAAAAAAGTTTTGGCTTTATGACGGCTGGTGTTCAGCCGGTTTTTCTGTTGCCTCCGGCTGGTAAAGTACCTTTTTAACCTCGATTTTTGTTACTCCGGACGGTACCTTCCATTCTATGGTGTCCCCCTCGCGGTATCCGAGAACAGCGGTTCCAATAGGCGATAATACCGATATCCTGTTTTCAGAAACATCGGACTCGTGCGGATATACGAGTGAAATCTCCTCCTCCGCCCCGTCCAGCAACAATAAAACCTTCGAATTCATCGTAATAATATCATGCGGAAGATTTTCCTTGCTTACTACGTCGGCACGGTCAAGTTCCGTGATAAGGTCACTCATAAGTTCCTCGTTTTTAATATTATCCTGTATCGCATCATTTATCAGCTTATACAGCTTTTTCTTATCCGTTTCCGTAATATATATTTTGCGCGACATATTCAATACACTCCTATTCAAAGCTCATATTTTTGTTTTAGATATTTCGCTACGCCGTCGTTGTCGCAGCTTTCTATAATTCTGTTGGCAATCCTTTTTACCTCAGTTACCGCGTTTTCCGGCGCAAAGCAGAAATCTGCGGCTTTCATCATGCCGATATCGCTTAATTTGCTGCCGAAAGCAACTACCTCATCCGGTTTGAGCAACTGTTTTAAATTCTTCAAAGCGTGCGCTTTGTTCGCCTTTGAGTCGAAAATCTCAAGGCAATAAAGGCCGTTATATATGTTAAGGTACATAACTGATTCAATACCGGCAACTCTGCTTGCTTTATTATATACATGCTGAATCTTATTTTTATTCCCTGTCAGGGCGAAATATACAACCTGTCGGTTTTTCGCCGTCCGCGTAAAGCTGTCTACTCTTTTTATCTCTCTGCATTCTTCCTGAGCTCTTCTGCTTAAATACTGTACGTCATTGCTGTCCGCTTCTGTTTTATAAAATATGCTCAGCGCATTTTTTTCGTAGGAGTACATAAATGCGTTGCATTCCTCTTCATCAAGAATACCCTCAATCTCCGTTACTTTTTCTGTGTCTATAATTTTAACGTCGACATACTTTTTTTCATTAAAAGAATAAATGCACGCCCCGTTCATGACAATGCACGGAATATTTAAATTTAAGGCAACCAATTTCTGATCGCAGCCGTAAGCCATCCTTGCCGTAGCTATAGCAAACAGCCCTCCCTGATTGATAAATCTATTTATTATATCCGCCGTAAAATTCGTTATCTTTTTATCCGAGTTAAAAAGCGTACCGTCAAGATCGGACACATATACAGTTTTCATCCCTTCCTCCTTCAATTCTTATTGATCTGATTTTATGCTCCATATAGCCGCTTCCCATATTGACAGTGGCCTTGGCCCCTTCTTCTTTCAGCAATAACTTAAGGCCCGTTTCCGAAAGGAAGTGTATCTGATGAATGCTTCTGTTCTCATCCCAGGTGTTGTCATATGTCATATGGCAGTAATATACTCTGTTATTGCTATCAGCAAGAGTAAAGCTGCTGTCCAATACAATAAAAGGTATACTGTTAAGCCGTGTTTCTTTGTCATCGACAACGGTGATCGTTTCAAATAGAGCCTCGACTTTTCTTATATACTTCTTGAAATAACAATCAATAACGTTTCTCGACGTTATCAATTTGCTGCTTAATAACGTTTCCTGAATACTTTTTAAATTTTCTTCGATGTATACTGTCTGCCCTATCAGTCTTTCATATGACGATTTTTGCAGAATAGTCCTCACCGTTTACCTCCTGTAAAATCAAATCATGTAATTGCCTCTTAACTTAAAAATATCAGCATCATAGGAAAAGACACTTCGCAGCACGCGAAATGCCTTTATTTTTATAAATATCCTCACTGAATATCTTATAGCATTATCTATGATTTGTCAATGCTGGATTGTGGTACCATTTAATTGCATCGTTTCTATTTAATATACCCAGTGTTATTTAATTCATGTAATATTTATTTATTATTCCACTATTGACCATAAAAAATCTATACCGCTTAATAAACAGTATAGCGTTTGTACTACGTATGAGTCTATCCTTCCTCTTTATGCCGTTTGACTGCCGCTCTTTCACCTGTTATAATCGGCATATAAAAAGAACCGTCATAGTATCTATGGAAGGCTTTTATTTCTTACGTAAGGATGTAGTAAAAAATGAAAGAGCCTTTTATTTTTTTATCGGATGAAATAACCCGGGCAAACGCTTATGACTTAATAAGGTGGCTAAAAGACGATGAGGTGCGCAAGTTTTTAAGCGACACCCATGATGTTTGCGCCGATATAGAGCGTGTGGTAAACAAGGTTAACATGCCTGTTTTGACACACCTTTTCAACCAAAACGGCAGGTTTTATATGGCCTATGACAGAGACGGCAGGCCGGTAGGCTTTATAAGGCTTATCATTAGAAACGCCGAAACGGAGATTGTCATCGTGGTTGGTGACCGGTACAACTGGGGCAAAAGACTGGGAACGAGCACTATTCAGGAAAGCTTGAAGATCGCTTTTTTCGAACTTAGGTCAAAACGTGTTGTGGCAAAAATACATAAAGATAACATACGCTCTATAAGAGCCTTTATCAGCACGGGATTTAAGCTAAGCCATGAGTCCGCGATGACTAAAAGCTTTTCCATAACAATGGAAGAATATCTTGAATCCGTCAGGAACCGCATTATCGCTCCGGGCGTCATCTATATTACCGAGCTTGACAACAAGAGGCTTAGAAAGCTGATAAGCGATAAATTAAAAGACGGCGCCTGTAAGCAGACGGTAAAAGACCTAGAGGCCGAAATTAAAAGAGCAAAGATCGTCGAGCCGCCGCAGCTTCCCCATGACGTCGTGACCATGAACTCGAGGGCGCTGCTTTCCTTAAACGACGACGATATGGAGGTATCTTTAGTTTACCCGCATGCCTCGGATTCGTCTCAGAGCAGGCTGTCCGTATTGTCACCAATCGGCACGGCTATACTTGGGTACAGCGAAGGCGACAATATCCGTTGGGATACCCCCGCCGGTATTGCGCACATCGAGATCAAAAAGCTCCTCTATCAGCCCGAAGCCGCAGGCCATTATCACTTATAAAGCAGAAGAAGGGTTATAAACCGTTCTTACGATTCCTGTCTACACACCGGCAAGCCTCACGGCTTGATGGGGACTCTGTTTTAAAAATGGCTGCATGCTTTAAAGCATGCAGCCATTACCATTACAACTCCTGATTTAAGTCAATCAATTACGATATGCGTACATTGACTGCCCTCAGCCTGTTCCTGTTTTTCGGATCTGCTTCAGTATCAAAAGTAACTCTCTGTCCTTCCGACAGAGACTTATAACCTTCAGTCATGATTGCCGTGAAGTGCACAAAGCAATCCTCTCCTCCATCATCATTGGAAATAAATCCATAGCCTTTTTCCGCGTTAAACCATTTTACTGTACCACTATACATTGTCGGTACCTCCCAATAAATATTATATCCTGTACAAATAAAATCACATGTTATGTAAATCATTCACACCCCAAAAAGTTTAGACTTTTCGGAGGCCCTGTATTAAATGAAGGAATGACTTACAAAACATGTGAACTCAATCGGTACATTTAGAATACTTTTTAATATTAACACGACTTTCTTCGAATGTAAAGTATATCCGATAAGGCATTTCAGTCTATCAGATTGTTTCGTAAAAACTTATAAACACGCAAAAACTAAACGCCTTAAAATAATTCAGAAAATAATTACCACTCTATCAAGTCGCACAATTTGCCGGGAAACCCGTATTAAAAACAAGGGTTGTATTGCTTGATCTGTAATCGTTCTTATGCGCCGTAATTTAAGCAGCTTTTACTAAGCCTTTACAAACAGTAAAGAATACTATATAATCGTCTTTGTATTATTAGTATCGTTTGAGTATAATCTCAAAGCATTCCCTAAAAAGAATCGCGCTTTACATACAAGTCGTATTTTTAATACATCAAGTACGGGAAATTGTGGCCCGTACGGCTTTAAGCGGGGCTTTCCGGCTCCGGCTAAAAAGTACGAACTTGTGGCGTAATAACAAATTCGAGAGACTTTGCTATATCGGCATGGTCTTTATTTTTTATGTGAACACCGGAAAAGAAATGAGGAAAATTTGAAATATTATGAATTACTCTCGGAAGGGATGAAGGCTACCCTGCAAAATGCGGGCTTTACAAGGCCGACTCCCATCCAGGAAAAAACGCTGGAACTCATATTCAGCAAATGGGACATCATGGGCATAGCCCAGACGGGAACGGGCAAAACAGCGGCCTTTGCCGTGCCCATAATCGAAAAAACGTTTATTAAAAACAGTAAGACGCAGACGCTTGTGCTCTGCCCTACGCGCGAACTCGCGATGCAGATAACGGGTGTATTCCGCGCGCTTTCAGCGCATACGAAGCTCCGTACCGTCAGCCTTTACGGCGGACAGGCCGCCAGCGTTCAGGTACGCGCGCTGCGGGCGGGCGCGCAGATCGTAGTAGGCACGCCGGGAAGAGTAAAGGACCTTATCGGACGAAATGTACTGAAGCTTCAGAACATCCGCACTGTCGTGCTGGATGAGGCGGACGAGATGCTGAGCTTTGGTTTCCTGCCCGATATAACGGCAATACTGTCGCAGATCACAAACGCTCACCAGACTCTCCTGTTCTCGGCAACCATGAATAAGGCGGTGTCAGGCATTGTCAGGCAGTTTCAGCATGACCCCGTGCGCATAGAGATCAGCGGCAGCAACGAGCCTGCCGCGAACGTAAGGCAGTCGTATCTTACCGTAGGCTCACGCAATAAATATAAGATGGTGCAGAGCCTGATACGCAAGGACAGCCCGCGGCTGGCGCTTGTCTTCTGTAATACGAAACGGCAGGTCAAGACGCTGCAGAAGCTTTTGAATGACCAGGGGCTGCCTGTAGGCTGTCTGCATGGCGATTTGAGCCAAAGCCAACGCGACGCCGTCATGGGTTCGTTCCGCGAGGGTAAAACGAACGTGATGGTCGCTACCGACGTAGCGGCGCGGGGCATTGACGTACAGGAAATCGATCTCGTTATAAACTATGACATACCCGACAAGATGGATTACTATGTACACCGCATCGGCCGCACAGGACGCGCGGGACATTCCGGCCGGGCATGCACTCTTGTCAGCCCGCAGGACTGCGGACGCATTGCAGAAATCGAGCAGCATTTCCGCGTGGAGATTACCGAGGAAAAAGCAATATAAGCTATCAGGGGCCGCCTAATAAAGACAGCTCCTCAGGCTGTCGGTAAAGTACCTTTTGTCATTCCGTCAGCTTCGCTTGAAGGAGCACAGCGACTGAGGAATCCCCTTGTTCAAAGCACTTACCATGGGATTCCCGTCCCTTCGGTCGACAGCTCGGAATGACATATGGAGTTATTTGACACTATCAGGAGCCGTCTTATAAAGGCAGCTCCTTTTTTATTCGCAGAATATTATCTAATACTGTCTCAAATCAACCGCTGAGTTACTGGTAGAATAGTTACTTTTGTTTTTTGATATAGCGTTTTTCAACGTAAGCGACGGCTATATACATTAGCACGGCTACAACGGCAAGTATAAGTATGCTTGCCATAACGAGGTCGAGCTTGAATACCTGCCCGCCGTACACTATAAGATATCCCAGTCCCGCTTTGGATACGAGATACTCCCCTACTATGACGCCTACCCACGTCATACCAATGTTTATTTTCAATGCCGATATAATAGACGGAACGCTGGCGGGCAATATGACCATATTGAGTATCTGTAATCTTTTCGCGCCGAACGTACGCATCAACATTATTTTCTCTTCGCTTACGTCCATAAAACCGTTCAGTACGCTAAGCACCGTTACTATTACTGAAATCAGTAGCGCCATGGTGATAATCGCGCCTTCTCCCGCACCAACCCATATTATGATAACGGGCCCCAGCGCTATCTTAGGCAGGCTGTTGAGCACAACAAGGTAAGGATCGAGCGTGCGCGCCACCACGGGAGACCACCACAAAACTATGGCGATACCTATTCCCAGTAGAGTCCCGAGAGAAAAGCCCGCCACAGTTTCCCACAGCGTGACCCCGATATGCATAAACAATACTCCGTCGTTGTAAAGCGAGCCTATGGTTTTAACGATTCTTGAAGGAGAGCTCATAATAAACGGGTCTATCCATTGCAAAGCGGCCGCCGCTTCCCAAAGGCCTATTATAAGTAAAATCAGGCTTACCCTGAGCAGCATTACTTTCCTGTGCTCGTGATTTAAGTCTCTTAAATACCTTGCATGTTCTTCTGTATAATTAACCTGCTGCTTTCTTTTAACGTCAGTCGACATGTACGGCCAGCTCCTTCCAGATAAAATCAAAATACCTGCTGAAACCCTGAGCTTTTCTTTTCTCTATAGGCGAAGAGCTTTCGATATTGAAGCTGATATCCACACACGCCTTTACGCTCGCCGGTCTTTGAGACAGTACAATTATTCTGTCCGCCATAGAAATCGCCTCGGCTATGTCGTGTGTCACCAGTACGGCGGTTTTTTTCTCCGAGCGTATTATGCCCGCTATCTCGTCGGACAGGGCAAGCCTTGTCTGGTAATCGAGCGAGGAAAACGGCTCATCCAGCAGAAGTATTTCCGGATCGACCGCAAGCGTTCTTATAAGCGCTACCTTTTGCCTCATACCGCCGGAAAGCTGCTGCGGATGGTAACGCGCAAAATCGCCCAGCCCATACTTTTTCAGCAGATCAAGCGCCTTGCCTCTTGCTTTCTTCGTGCATTTTTTTTGCACCTGCAGGCCCAGCATTATGTTCTCTTCTATTGTCCTCCACTCAAAAAGGTGATCCCTTTGCAGCATATAGGCGACAGACTCGTTATAGCCGCATACTTTTTTATCTTTTATCTTTATCTCGCCGCTTGTAGGCTCTATCATGCCGGCTATCAGCGAGAGCACAGTCGTTTTACCGCAGCCGCTTGGCCCTACTATCGCGAGAAATTCTCCTTCATATACGGAAAAGCTTAAATCGCTAATAACGTTGATCTCGTTTTCTGCGGAATGATAGTTTTTAATTATATTCTGTATCTTGACCAGTTCCTCCAAAACCCTTTCTCCCCTTCATAAAATGATATATGGATTACCCTTAATAACGGGGTCTCCTCGTCGCTTTAGAGACGGCCCAAGTCGTAAGGCTTGCCGGTGTATATCCGCCGTCATATAATTCAATATATTAGAGACTGCGTTCTTTAGTTCTGATCCCACGGCAAGCAGCCGTAAAGAAATAAAGCTCCGAAACCGGAGATGTTCGGAGCTAAATACGCTATGTTTATTATGGTTTGTCTATTGTTTCAAGAGCATAGGAAGTATCCACTACGCTTTCAAAATCGACGGCTTCATCAAGTATGCCCGCTTGCTGTATTATCTCCTGCAGACGGTCAAAAGCCTCTTCCTTCATAACCGGCGTGTCCATCCAGGCGTCTATCTCCTTATATGAGCGCGCGACCAGCATAAGCGATTCGACTGTCGTATCAGGAAAATAATCCACTATAGCTTCCGCTATCTCACGGTCGGATGCATTTTGCACCCATTGCTGTGCTCTGTATACTGCTTTTAAAAAGCGCCTTATGTTCTCGGGGTTTTTTTCGATATAGCTTTTCTTCGCCATAAAGGCCGTGTAGGGAACCTCGCCGCTTTCCGCGCCGACGGCGCCCATTATATAGCCTTTGCCTTTCTTAGCGAATAACGAAGCAGTAGGTTCAAACAATGTAACGTAATCGCCTGTGCCGCCCTCAAAGGCGCCGCCCATAAGGTTAAACTGTATGTTTGTAATCACTTCAACGTCCACGCCCGGCTCAAGGCCGTTGTTGCGCAGCACATATTCAAGTGTCATCTCGGGAACCCCGCCTTCTCTCCCGCCGATAATTGTCGTTCCTTTAAGATCGCTCCACTTAAAGTCTTCATCCGGTAACCTGCCAACGAGAAATGAGCCGTCGCGTTTTGTAAGCTGCCCGAAAACAACGGCGCTGTCTTCCTTGCCTTCATTGTATACGTATATTGCGGCTTCAGGGCCCATTAAGCCTATGTCCGCCTGCCCGGATAAAAGTGCTGTCATGGATTTATCCGCTCCTCCGCCGTTGACCAGTTCTATTTCGAGTCCTTCCTGCTCGAAATAGCCTAATGACATCGCCGCGTACAACGGAGCATAGAATACCGAATGCGTGACCTCGTTGAGCACGATTTTTTCAGGCGCCTGAGTTTGGCAGCTTAACAGCATAAAAATACTCAGCAGGCACAGTACCGCTAATGCCAGTCTTTTTACAATCAATGAATTCCCCTCCTTGATACAATTTTTTTTGCTCATATCATATTATTCAGCCAAAAAAAGATAGTGCAGGATAAGGGGCTTTATAGCGACCGGTCTAGTCGGCGTTCATATGAGACCTTTGTTGTTTATGCTTTGTGAAGTTGTATTAAGTTAATAAAGCGGCCAATGGCCGCCTCAGGCTGTTAAAAAAGGTACTTATGTCATTCAGTCAGCTTCGCTTGATGGAGCGTAAGCGACTAAAGGAGCTCCCTTATGCAAAGCACTTTCCATGGGATTCCCGTCCCTTCGGTCGCAAGCCGGCAGGCTAAAGCCTTCACCCAAAGGGGACTGAATGATAAATTGGAGTATATCGACACTATGAAGCGGCCAATGGCCGTCCGTTTATGCTATTAGATTTAATATACCCGCTCTATGTTTTGTTACGATATAATACAAACTAATATTTTAGCTTTAATGGCTTGTAGTCTTCAGGCAATTCTTCCTCGCTTAAAAACTTAAAATTGTCGTCACTCAGTATCGGCAGAAATACTTCATAGGGTAACCTTGAAAACTCACAGGCATAATTGCTCGATCCGAACCATAGCCCTGCTTTGCTGTTCAAATTTAAACCCCTCGCGAACTTTGTATAATTGGAACAGTCATGAACCGCCAAATCCCACTTTTCGTCATCCGCTGTTTTCATAAACTTCAGCGTCAATTCCCTGCTCCAAACTGGAGATATATAGCCGTGTCTGCATATATACATGTTTTCCCCATAGTAATTGACTATGTTGTTTTCATTCAGGTGCAATTCCGCACAATTTATAAAGTCGGGCTTCGCCTCCAGAATCGCCTGCTTCTTACTGAAAAAGGACTTGAAAAACTGAGGAGTCATAGGCGTTTCAATACCGACGTACTGTATGTATTTTTTCGCCGCTCCGATATTTTCTATAACCTTGTCCGAGCAATTAGAAGCTCCGAGGTTGAAGCGTATCTCGTCAAGGCCCGCTTTTGCCAACGCTTTCAATGTCTCTTCCGTGGCCAAAACGCCATTCGTGTATAGGTGCTGGTAGATACCGGCGTCGTTGAACTTCTTTATTGCCGGATAGTATTTTTCGATTTCCATGAACGGCTCTAAATAAACGTAGGCAATGCCGGTGGGTTTTTTGTAAATGGACAGAAGCAAATCTATGTCCCTTTCGTAAAACTTCGTGCCCCCGATTTCCCACATGCCTTCGCCGACCGGATCAATGTCGTCTATTTTTCCGTAATCATAACAAAACTTACACTCTAAATTACATTTGTTTGTCTTCCTTACCGCACTCAAACCAGTGCCGAGCAGACAGGAACGGCATCCTTTGGGAAATTTGCTTTCATTGCCGACAAAAAACGTCCTGCCCTCCAGCGTTTTTAAACCGCTGATTTGAGACATCAGCTTATCATTCCTTAAGTCTACCGCCGCCTCTATTTGCGCAAAGGTGGAGTATATAATTTCCTGTTGCTTTGCGCTTATCTCCTCTTCCTCGGGCAATATCGAGAAAAATTCAAACCACATGAGCGCATCTTTCTTTGAAATTTTCATAACGTTTTTCCTTTTGATGATTCTCCTTTGAGATTCTTATATTACCGCTTCTTTTCTATCAATCTACCGCCCCCGCAAGTAGAATTCATATTTATTATACAATCAATAATGAATATTATATATGTATTATTTCATCAGCAGCCATTTTAATATTAAAAGACATTTTGCCAGCCAAATAAAGACAAACCCGCGCTTCATTCGCGCAGGCGTTGTCTTTATTCTCTCCCATATTCCGAAAAATGATATTACACCCATCAAGCGCCCGGCCGATGACGCAAGCCGCTTGAAAGAACTTGTTTTTATATCAAACCTTGCGAGTCTTTTAAAACCAAGTTTCTTTTTTTGCTTATTGTCCCTGTACTATCTCTACCGACTTGCTGCAGCCAAATCTTTGCGCGCCCGCGGCCATCAGCTCCCGAACCTTCTCCGCGGTGGCTATGCCGCCGTCTATCTTTATACCGATAGAGCTTCCCACTATGCCGCGCACAAAGCGAACGTCTTCTGCCAGCGCCTTCTTGCCCGTAAGAGCGTTCGATATTTTTATGAAATCAGCGCCCGACTGCTTTGCTATATTAAGCGCGGCTGCCTTTTCCTCGTCGTTGTAAAGCCCCTGCTCATATATGGCTTTTACAAGAGCTTTTCCCTTTGCGACGTTCACTACCTCGCACAGGTCACGGAGCGCTTCCTCTAGCTCTCCGTTCTTAATGGCGAGTATGTTCATCGAAACGTCGAGCTCTTCGGCGCCGTTTTTGATGGCTTCCCTTGCCTCGACTATCTTAGCGGCAGTAGAAGCCGCGCCGTGCGGAAACGCAACGGGAGCGCATACCTTAACACCGCTGCCGCGCAGATACTCAGCCGCAAGCGAGACATAGTAAGGCGAAACGCATATGTTGGCCATACGGTATGCCTTTGCGTCTTTGCATCCTTTGATTATCTTATCCTTCGTCATGTCAGGATTAAGCAGGCTGTGTTCTATTGTGTGCGCAATACACACATCAGTGTGCGCAATACACGCATCAGTGTGCGCGATACCCGCATTCGATTCTCCCTTAGGTGCGCTTTCGCTCATACGCGCCATAACTTCTTTTGTGACTCTTGCCACTATATCCTGTATATCCACTGCAGTCCCCCGCCTTTCATTCCACGTCAAAATGGTCGACAACTCCGCATATCGTCATATCGACGATAGCTTTCTTGTCGTCAAGTATCATAAGCGACGCTCCGCCGTCCACATTGACGAGCACGGTATCGCCAACCCCGGCGTCTGCAGCGTCTATAACTATCTGCCGCGTGCCGTATGGTTTATTATCAAGCCCTATAAGCTCTACCATCATGAGCTTGCGCCCATGATGCGACTCGGGCTTTATTGTCGACACCACGTTGCCGACTACCTTTGCAAGCAGCATATTATTTTCCTGGCAGTATGCCTTCGACGTCGTCGTGCGGACGCGGTATGACGTGTACCGACACAAGCTCGCCCACGCGTTTTGCCGCCGCAGCGCCTGCGTCCACGGACGCTTTAACAGCGCCTACGTCTCCGCGAACCATCACTGTAACAAGCCCGCTGCCTATCTTCTCTTTGC
>JAEYPO010000024.1 GCA_023410595.1 Bacillota bacterium
AGGCCGCTGCGTCGCCGTCCTCGGCCCGCCAGAAGCGAGCGGCCTGCTCCATGCCGCGCCGCAAGCGGGCACGTTGCGCCTCGCCGTGCTTCGCGACCAGCTCGGCTTCGAGCTTCTGTGTCGATGCCTGGAGCGACGCGCCCGCCGGCTGGAACTCCTGGGCCCAAGCGGCGGTCGCGAGCAGCGCGAGGGCCAGCACGGTGAGAGGTCGTGGCACGGTGGCCTCCTTTGGGAGCGTCCATTCTAGCCGCCGCGAGGCGCTGCTACCCCGTGGCAGGGCGCGCTCGCCGTCGCTGTCGCTGGGGCCGACCCTCCTGAGGGCATTGCGCCGGCCCGTGCGGCGCGACAAACGCCCTCGCGTCTGCTCCGCCCCGGGGGGAACGGCCGGCGCGTCCCACCGTCCCCGGCGCAATCTCGCGCCTCAGCGCAAGAAGGTGTGATTAGCGACAATTAGAATTGCCGGCCGACGACGATTACTTTTGCCGGTTCCTCGGCGAGTGCCGCAGCATGTCAGGCTATCCATTCCGGAGGATGGATGGTCACGGACAGGCAGGTGCGGCGCTTGCGGGAGCAGCGCATGACCGGCAGGACGTTGGCCCCCGCAGCCGCGGCGGCGGGGATGAGTGAGCGGACGGCGCGGACCTGGCAGACCGGGCCGTTGCCGTCGCAGGCCAAGCCAGCGCGGGCGTGGCGGACGCGGGTCGATCCGTTTGCGGAGGTCTGGGCGAGCAAGATCGAGCCGCGCTTGGTGGCGGACACGGAGGGCCGGCTGCAGGCCTTGACCCTGTTCGAGTGGCTCTGCGCGGAGCATCCCGGGCAGTTCTCGTCTGGACAGCTGCGCACCTTGCAGCGCCGCGTGCGGGACTGGCGGGCCCTGCATGGGCCCGACCAGGAGGTCTTCTTCGAGCAGGCCGCGGTGCCAGGCCGCGAGGCGGCGGTGGACTTCACGGACGGCCACGAGCTCGGCGTGACGATCCAAGGGCTGCCGTTCGAGCACCTCTGGTTCGAGTGGGTGTTGAGCTTCAGCGGCTGGACCTACGCGGAGTTGGCGCCGAGCGAGAGCTTCGAGTCGCTCGTGTCCGGCTTGCAGGGCGCGATGTGGACGCTGGGCGCGACGCCCTGGGTGGTGCGGCACGACAATCTGTCGGCCGCGACCCACGAGTTGCGACGCAGTGGCGGGCGACAGTGGAATGCGCGCTTCCGCGCCGTGCTCGATCACTACGGCCTGCAGGCCACGCGCATTCGGCCCGGTGAAGCGCACGAAAACGGCGTGGTCGAGCAAGGCCACTACCGGACCAAGTCGGCCCTTGAGCAGGCGTTGTTGCTGCGCGGCCACCGTGACTTCGTCGATGAAGCCGCCTACACGGCGTTTGCGCGGGAAGTCATCGAGCGGAAGCGGAATGGGCCCGCGGCCGCGCGCTTGAGCGAAGAGCGCCCGCATCTGCGGCCGCTGCCGCCCGCGCCGATCCCGAGTTACACGACCTTCACGTGCCAGGTGCGGAGTTGGAGCACCATCCGGGTCGGGGGACGGACGTACTCGGTGCCCGCGCGGTTGATCGGGCACACGGTCGAAGCGCGTCAGCACCCCGCCGTGGTCGAAGTACGCTACCGCGATCAGCTCATCGAGCAGATGCCGCGCCTCCGGGGCACGCGCGAGCACCGGATCGACTATCGCCACATCATCGCGTCCTTGGTGCGCAAGCCCGGCGCGTTCGCGCGCTACCGCTATCGCGAGGAGCTGTTCCCGACCCTGGTGTTTCGGCAGGCCTACGATGCGTTGGTCGAGCTCCACGGAGAGCGCGCCGACGTGGAGTACGTCCGCGTCTTGCATTTGGCGGCGACCACCGGTGAGGCCCGCGTGGCGAGCCTCCTCGGCGCCTTCCTCGCCGACCGCGTCCCGTTCGACTACGCGCGCGTGCAAGCCACGCTGGCGCCGCCGCGGTTCGAGGTTCCCGTCCTTACACTGCCGCCGCCCGACCTCGCGCAGTACGACGCGCTCTTGTGCGGCGGTGCCCGATGAAGGCGCCCACCGTCACCGACCGCGTGACCACGCGTCTCACCGAGTTCGGCTTGCTGACGGCGGCGCGCGAATGGGTCCCGCGGTTCACGCAGGCGCATCAGCAGACCAGCTTCAGCGTGGCGCTGGAGGTGCTCGACCTCGAAGCGGAGGAGCGCCAGCAGCGGCGGATTGCCCGGCTCCGCCACGCCTCGCGGCTCCCGCCCGGCAAGACGTTCGACACGTTGGAGGAGACGCGCTTTCCGGTGCCGCTGCTCCAGCAGTGTCACGCGTTGGTCACGGGGACGTTCCTCGAGACCGCCACCAATGTGTTGGCGTTCGGACTCCCCGGCGTCGGCAAGAGCCACATGCTGGCCGCGATCGGCCATGCCCTGGTCGATGCCGGCCATCGCGTGCTCTTCGCCCCGGCCTATGCGCTCGTCCAGGAGCTCCTCGCGGCCAAACACGCCCTCGATCTGCCGCGGGCCCTGCGCAAGCTCGACCTCGTCGAGGCGCTCCTCATCGACGACCTCGGCTACGTCCAGCAGAGCCCTGAAGAAGCCGAAGTCCTGTTCACGCTCCTCGCCGAGCGGTACGAGCGCCGGTCGACGCTGATCACCAGCAATCTCGTCTTCAGCGAGTGGCAGCGGATCTTCAAAGACCCGATGGCCACCGCGGCCGCCATCGACCGCCTCGTGCATCACGCGGTAATCCTGGAGTTCGATGTGGCCAGCTATCGCACGGACAAGACGCGGAAGGCTCCAGCGCCACGGCCCAGCCCGAAACGCGGACGCCCACCAGGGCCGCTGATCGCTCGTCGGAGATGAACGGGTCGTCGCCCGTCGAGGAGAGCCCGGTGCTCGCCGGCGTCAAGGCGCGCCACAGAACGGCGCCCCCTGCGGGGCTTCGGCCTTGACCCCAGCTCCGCGCCGGGCGCAGAGGCCAATAGCGACGACACCAGGGAAAGGGCGTGCGACCCGCCCTTCGGCCCACTCACGTTGCGGACGGTCGCTCCGCAACCTCACGGGAGCCGGCAAATGTAGTTGTCGCCAACCGGCAAGAGTAGTTGACGTCAATCAAAAGATGTGGTTCACCAATATAACCTTTACAGAATAAGTCATTCTGTGGCATATTCAGGTGGTGCCATGGGA
>JAEYPO010000032.1 GCA_023410595.1 Bacillota bacterium
ATGCCCGCGCCAGCACCATCGCAAGGTTCTATTTCTCCGCTTATCGCTTGCACGATACCACCAGAGATGTTGATTTGGCCACCTGCTCCTAGACCTCCACCCCCGATACCTGCACCTGCAACTCTAAATGCTTCCCCACCTTTCGCTGTCACGGTACCGCCGAAAATGTTAATTGTGCCACTTGTGCTGCTATAGCCCCCTCCGATGCCCGCACCACTTCCAAATAGCATACCTTGATGATAAGTGCCGCTACCGCCTATCGCTGTCACAGTCCCGCTGCAGATATTGATGGTTCCTACTGTGCCTCCATCTCCACTACCTATACCCGCAGCCCTAGGTGATCCCTGAGCATAAAGAGTACCCGTGCCTCCTGCTTGACCATATACAGTAAGACTGTTTCCTGCCGATACATTAATTCCTGCATTATAGAAGCTGCCCGTAACAGTCAGCGTACAGCTATCAACTAGAATCAAATTAACATTTCCGCTCACAGTAATGGCCTCGCTTCGTGTCACATTGCTGTCCACCACATACCAGCCGGTGGTCAGTGTGTCAGTATCCTCCATGATGGGGGTAACGGTCAGTTCTCCCGTTGTTTGGGTATCGCCGTTTTCATCGATAAATGTGTAATCATCTGCTGCCTGCGCAACCTGGGGTAGAAAAATCAACATCAGTCCTATGCACAAAAGCAATGCCAAAAGCTTTTTTTTCATGTTCCTCTTCCCCATTAATATACAGTCAATAATCAAAGCATCAGTCGCTATAATCATACGCAATTCGCTAACGCAATCCCTTTAGCATGAGTTTGAAATGCATAAGCGCTTCCGTTTTGTAATCAAAGTCAGGGTAACGTATGCACCACTCATAGGTAATTCCCCGAATCGCCATCATAAAGTGCTTGGTCAAAACTTCGAGCGGAATATCGGTCTTGAATTCTCCCCGTTTTATTCCACGTTTCAACACGTCTTTGAACATTTTATAAATCTCTCTGTTATAACTTGTGACAGACCCTGTATCCACATCCTTGGTGATCTGAGCCCGATATAAGACTTGCAGTTTATCGCAGCCAATATCCATCAGCACATCAGCGATTTTAGCAATCAGCGAAAGAAATAAGGCTTCCGTCGAAGAATCGCTTGGATAGGAATCAAGATATTTTTTGTAATCCGTATCTACTTTTGCCACATGATCTTCTATTAAAGAAGTAACAAGGGTGTCCTTTGAGGTATAATGAACATAGAAGGAGCCCTTTGAAACGCCCGCCATTTTTACAATGGCGTCCACGCTTACCTCGTTGAAATCTTTGGACGAGAATAATTCCTTTGCGCTTTCGTAGATCTTATGCTTCGTGTTTTGGGCGTTTATTTTTCTGTTATCTCCGTTATAGGCCATTTTTTCTACACCCGATTCTAAATAGGTATTTGCTCAGCAATTTGTATGACCGTGGTCAATGAATATACTATACTACATAATATAACAAAAATAAACATAGAATATATTAGAACGGATCTTAAGCAATGGATTCATTATCATTGTGTGTAAAGTGTCGCAACACCTACTAACACAGATTTGTCTTTCGGTAAAAAAACTTATATATTACGACTGGTTCGAGCTTCCGAGAACCCTCATTGTAACGGAGACATATTATCCCCCAGGCGGCATGCCTATAGTTCAAAAATATACAGTGTTGGGCTAAGAGGCCTGCTTTGAAGGTTTTTTTAACCCAGGTTATAACGATAAAAATACTTACTCTCATACATGCTTTTATTTCAAAGTGTAGTATAAATGTAGTATTGAGCTATATTAGCGCCAATAAATCAAGATTTGATACATTTGTGTTATTGAGTAGGTTTATAATCAATTTACACATCAAAATTTATCAATGTTACGATAATACACAATTAGAGCTCATTATGCTTTCAAAAATAACTACCGGAAGAGAAAACTTTATGGCACACTATACTGAAAAACAGCAAAAAGACATCCTATATCAGTATCAAAATGGCTGCAACGCATCCGAATTATGTAAGAAACATGGAATTGCACGAAGCACACTATATATGTGGATTAAGCAATATTCATCGGAGCAAGTGATACACACTCCTCGAGATATTTACTTGTTAAGCAAAGAAGTCGAGCGATTGCGTATTGAAAATAGCATCTTGCGGATAAGTAGATGCTCTGCAGTTTCGCCCCTTTGCGAAAAACTCGAAGCTATAATCCGCCTCCGCAATGAATTTAGTATCCACTCACTATGCAAGGTATTGGAGGTCCGACGATCAACATACTATCACCATTCGCTCCATAGCCCAGAGAAGACACTTGTTCAGCATCAGGATGAAGTTTTAAAACCTATTATATCAGAAATCTTTGAGAAAAGCCGACACAGCTTTGGTGCACGAAAAATCCGCGCCAAACTTATGGAACTGGGACATACCATTAGCGAGAGGCGTACGCTTCGATTAATGAAAGAACTGGATATATCCCCGCGAACAGATTACCGGCTGCCTAATTCAGCAAATGACAGAGAATATAAGTACTATCCGAATAAGCTCAAGCGAATGTTCGTTACAGCGGCTCCTAATCTTGTCTGGGTCAGCGATACAACTTATGTCCGAGTTGGATCTGAAGCATATTATCTCTGTGTGGTTATTGAACTCTTCTCTCGTAAAGTCATCTCCTACGCAGTTTCTACGAATAATGACACATCTCTTGTTATCAATGCATTTCGCGAGGCATTCGCTCTGAGGGGTAAACCACAAGAATTGATGTTTCACAGCGATTTGGGGGTACAGTACACGGCTTATGAGTTTAAGAATCTCCTTCGCCATCACCAAGTCAAACAGTCTTTTTCAGCACCGGGCTCGCCCCATGATAACGCGGTTGCGGAGTCCTTTTTTGCCTCTGTTAAGAAGGAAGAATTCAAAAAGCACTTCTATCAAACAGAAGCCCAGCTACTAACCGCAGTAAGGGAATACATCGAGTTTTATAACGGCTACAGGCCGCATCAAAGTCTTGGTTTCAAAACGCCAGATCAGATTGAAGCGGACTTTGAAAGGCAAATATCTCAATAAAAAATGCCTACGCGTTGGACTGTCCGAAAATAACTGTCCAATTTACTGTAGGCATTCCATGTGGTGGAGGCGAGGGGAGTCGAACCCCTGTCCGAAAGCCCCAGCGCTTAACTTTCTCCGGGTGCAGCACAGGTATTGGTGTTTCCCTCCGTCACGCCCCATGTGCAGGTCATGACGGTCGGTAGCTTCATAGTCCCTTCCCCCGCTCAAAGCTTTGCGGAGGCGGTTCCCCTAGTTAATGATGCCTTGGCCCCGGCGTTTAGGGTGACACCGGCAAGACATTACACTGCCTTAGGCAGCGTAAGCTAGTTCAGAATTATCTGCAACTAAAATTTAGGTCCGGATTTTTAACGCAGCACTCCGGGACTGCGACCCGCTTATCAAGCTCCGGCAACCCCCGTCGAAAGCCAAATACGCCCCCGCGTATAGCCCAGAGTATGGGTCACCTCGCCATTTTCCTGGCGATCTCTTTCTTTCTCTCAGCGTCCTTTTCGGCTATGTCCTGACGCTTGTCGTAAAGCTTCTTGCCGCGCGCCGCGCCTATCTCCAGCTTGACCATCCCTTTTTTCAGGTACACGGAGAGAGGTATCAGCGTAAATCCCTTCTGTGCGACAAACGATAAAAGCTTTACTATCTCCTTCTTGTGCAGCAGCAGCTTTCTTATCCTTAACGGCTCCTGCCCCCAGGAATTCAGCTTCTCGTACGGACTTACGTGCATGTTATGGATAAAGGCTTCTCCGTCCTTTATCCGCACAAACGCGTCCTTTATGTTAGCTTTGCCCGCGCGTATGGATTTCACCTCGCTGCCGGCAAGCGCTATCCCTGCTTCATATACGTCTTCTATAAAGTATTCATGGTACGCTTTTCTGTTCTTTATCAGTACCTTGACCGCTTCGCTCACAAAACCACCCTCATAATCGCCCCAAATTCCGATTCTTTGGCGCCGCCGTTATACCGGCTCGAATTCTATCCTCGGAGGATAGACGCTCACCGCCACTACGCGCACCCGCATCTCGTCGCCAAGGCTTATTTTACGCCGTGTGCGTTCTCCTATGACACAGTATAGTTTTTCGTTGTAAACGTAGTAGTCGTCTTGCAGGGATGATAATGGTATCACACCCTCTACAGTATTGTCAAGCTGGGTAAAAAACGCATTTTTCGTGACTCCGCTTACTATGCTGTCAAACTCCTGGCCTTCCTTGCCGCGCATAAATTCGGCCCGCTTCATGTCGTCTACAGCCCGCTCGGCTTCCATCGCAAGGCGCTCTCTTATGCTCGACTGCTTTGATATCTCCTCTACCTGCCCCTCGAGCGCGGCCAAAGTTTTCTCGGTCAGCCTGCCGTGCAAATCGTGTTTTATAATCCTATGCACCTCAAGGTCGGGGTATCTTCTTATCGGCGACGTGAAGTGGCAGTAATACCGGAACGACAACCCGAAATGCCCCTTGCACTCGGGCGAATACTCCGCCTTTTTAAGCGAGCGCAGCATTATCTGGTTCACTATGTTCTCGTGCGGCGTGCCTTTAATATCCCTTAATATGTTCTGCAGCACTTTAGGATGAATGCCTTCCACCTTGCCCTTTATCTTGCCGAAGTTCGAGTAGAACGCGGCAAAAGTCATTATCTTCTCGTCGTCGGGCTGCTCGTGCACACGGTACACAAAAGGTATCTCGCGCCAGAAGTATTCTTCGGCCACGGTCATATTTGCCGCGAGCATGAACTCCTCAATAAGCCGCTCGGCTTCGCCCCTCTCGCGCGGCCCTACGTCCGTAACGTTGCCGTGCTCATCGTACGTAAACGCCGTCTCTTCGAGCTCGAAGTCTATGCTTCCCTTTTCTTCACGCCGTTTGCGCAACAGCGCCGCCAGTTCCCTCATTTCCGCGAGGTCGTCCGTTATATCGTCATATTTCTTTAAAAGTCTCGGGTCGCCCGCAAATATCGCGTTGACGTCGGAATATGTCATCCTGTGCTTCGACTTTATTATACTCTCGACAATTTTCGACTTTTGTACCCTGCCGCTTTCGTCTATCGTCATTATGCACGACAGCGTCAGCCTGTCTGCGCCTTCCGAAAGCGAGCATATACCGTTTGAAAGCGCTTTGGGCAGCATGGGTATCACCCTGTCGGCGAGGTATATGCTGGTGCCGCGGAACAGCGCTTCTTTATCGAGCGCGCTTCCCTGCCTAACGTAATGCGCAACGTCCGCTATGTGGACGCCCAGCTCATAGCCTCTCTCAAGCCGCCTTATCGAAACAGCGTCGTCTAAGTCCTTCGCGTCCGCGCCGTCTATGGTGAACACGGTAAGCAGCCTTAAGTCTTCCCTGCCTTTAGCGTCAGGCTCCTCCTTTGCAAGCTTTTCGGCTTCTTTCTCCGCCTCTTCCGGGAACGCCCCCGGCAGGTTGAACCTTTTAACGCAGCTGTCTACCTCAACCTTGCTGATGCCCGCAGTGCCGATTATCTCTATGACGCTGCCTTGGGCGTTTTTATCGCCCTTAGCGCGTTTGTCCACCGTTATCACGACCTTCTGGCCGTTTTCCGCGCCGCTTAAATTCGCCTCGGGTATATATATGTCCTCGAACCTCTCGTCGTCGGGTATAACGAACTTGCCCGACAGTGTTCCCACTATCTGCTTTGTGCCCTCTTCGAGCAGCCTTACTACTTCGCCTTCCCTTTTTCTGCCGCTCTCCGCCGCACTCATCAGCCGCACTTCCACAAGGTCGCCGTTCATTGCGCCCATCTTGTTGTCCGCTGAGACGAATATGTCGCCTTCACTGTCGGGAAGGAACGCAAAACCGAGACGCTTTACTTCGAGCCTGCCCGTATAACGCCCAAACTTTCCGGGCAGATACAGTCTGCCTTTTTTGGAGGACAGCACCTTTCCTTCGCTAATCAGCTCTTTTACGGCTTCCCTTATATCCGCCGCGTTGCAGCCCTCGCCCAAAGAAACCGCCAGTTCATCGAAATCGGCCTTCTTTTCGTATGCCGAGAGCTTATTCAATATTTGTTCTTTTATATCCATTTTACTCCTTGTCTGTTTATAGCTTATCCAATTGCGCACCGGTTTTTTCAACCGGACAATTTAAAAACGCCTTATCCGTAAATTCCGGAAAGGCGTTGATGGTTTCAAGTCTAAGGCAAGTCTGTTATTGCCCTGCTGACACAGCCGGCGAAGTAACTGCGCTGGGCGAACTGCTCGGTACTTCGAGCGGTTGCGGCGTCGCGGAAACCTCTGTCGTCGCTGTCGGAACAGCCGTTTCACCGGTCGATCCCGGCATAGCATATACCTGGATAAGAACAAGCCCTATGGCAAGCACCATAATGCCTACCGCGGATATCTTTGTGAGTTTCTTAAGAGTCTTCTCATAGCTCTTCGCCTTTGACTTTCCAAGAAACGTCTCAGCGCCTCCGGCTATTTCGCCTGAAAGTCCTGCCGTCTTGCCTGATTGCAGCAGCACGACCGCGACGATAAACACGGAAAACAGACAAAGAAGGATCTCAATCACAAGTACTACAGTGTCCATTTCTACCTCCAAAAATCTACAGCAGACGTATTCTAACATGCAAAGCGGTAAAAATCAAGATAAATTATATTAAAGCATATTACATATATGTGCCAAAAAAAGTATTGAGTCTTGTTTGCCTCGACGCTTTTTTACGCGAAAAACCAATATGAACATGCTTACAGCGGCAAGAGTTTTTAACGGGCGCGGTAATCCGGGGAAGCTGCGCCGCTGATATCAAAGTATCAACTTCAAAAGCAGCAAGAGTATTATGCCGGGCAGCCCGAAGTAGCCGGCAATAAGAGCGCTTAGCGGGTTTATAGGAATAGTCACAGAAAAAATGCCGCCGATAATGTTGATCAGCAGCAGTATGAGCCCTCCGAAGATGCCGTTTATAATGAGCTTGAGTATAATTTTCAAGGGGGCGAGAAGAAGCCATCCGGTAAAGTAAAGCAATATGAGACCGAGCGCAAAAAAGAGTATTACCTGGAAGTCGATTCCCAGCCCCATATCACCGCCCCCTTAAACTTTAGCGACCTCTTAACCGTCTTTAAGGTTTGACCCCGAATCGGATGAACTTTTGTTTTTCAACCCCGACTTATACCACAATTATTTTGGCATAAGCACCACGATAAATAATATGCCTTTTTTAGCTGTTCTATGCCGGAATAAAGCAGGGCAGTGAAAGGTCAAGATTTCAGGGCAACAGAAAACCGGCGCCCGTGGCCAGGCGCCGGTCTTAATCTTTATAAGTAACTTTTATCAGGCTTTGTTCGCGCATCCGAGTACGTTTTCTATTTTGTTTCTGACGAGCTGCTTTATAGCCGCTCTCGCAGGTTTTAAGTACTGTCTCGGGTCGAAATCCGACGGATGCTCGGCGAAATGCTTTCTTATCGTGCCTGTCATAGCAAGGCGCAGATCAGAGTCTATGTTGATCTTGCAGACAGCGCCCCTTGCCGCGCGGCGCAGCATGTCTTCGGGAACGCCCTGTGCGCCCGGCATATTGCCGCCGTACTTGTTTATCATTTCAACAAATTCGGGTATAACGGACGACGCGCCGTGAAGCACTATCGGGAATCCCGGAAGCCTTTTCGCTACTTCGTCCAGTATGTCGAAGCGCAGCTTCGCTTCGCCCTTAAATTTATAAGCGCCGTGGCTCGTTCCTATTGCTATGGCCAGCGAGTCTACGCCGGTCTTTGCAACGAACTCCTCGACCTCTTCGGGGCGGGTGTAAGAGCCTTCGCCTGCGGCAACCTTGACTTCATCCTCAACGCCTTCAAGACGGCCAAGCTCGGCTTCGACGACGACGCCGTGGGCATGCGCGTATTCCACGACCCTCTTCGTCTGCGCAATATTTTCTTCAAACGTGAAGTGCGAGCCGTCTATCATTACGGACGTGAACCCGCCGTCCACACAGTCCTTGCAGGTCTCATAAGAATCGCCGTGATCGAGATGCAGGCATATGGGCAGCCCGGTATCTTCCAGCGCGGCTTCTACAAGCTTGCGAAGATAAATAGGGTTGGCGTATGCGCGCGCGCCCTTGGAAACTTGAAGTATCAACGGGGCATTTAGTTCCTTCGCGGCTTCGGTTATACCCTGCACGATCTCCATGTTGTTGACATTGAAAGCGCCTATAGCGTATCCGCCGTCATAAGCCTTTTTAAACATATCATTTGTAGTTACCAGTGGCATGTGGTTACCTCCTTGAAAGTAGATAATTAAAACCTCTGTGGAAAATTATATCTCATATTCTTTACTAATTAAAGTAGAAAATTCGGTTTTGGCTGAGTTTGCACATTTTATTGTCCGTTTTTCGTTATTATTGTATAATATCCGCGGAGGTTTGTATGCTCAACGTTGTGGTAGTGGACGCCCAGGGCGGAGGCATGGGTGCGTCGATAGTAAAGTCGCTTACTGACAGATACGGCGGCCGCATAAATATTATTGCCGTAGGCACAAACGGCATAGCGAGCGCCGCAATGAAAAAGGGCGGCGCGTCGTGCTGCGCTACCGGCGAGAACGCGGTCTGTTTCAACGTGCGCAGTGCCGACGTTATTATGGGCGGCATAGGAATAATAGCCTCCTGTGGCATGATGGGCGAGATAACGCCCGCCATGGCAAGGGCGATAGCCGAGAGCCCCGCCCAGAAGATACTCATACCCGTTTCAAAGTGTAATATAATGATACCCGGCGTCATAAGCGCAGGGGCTAAAGAGCTTATCGAAATGGCAGCCGACGCTCTCGCCGATTTTCTATGACGCCTTTATAACCGTTTTCTGCAATATGCCTGAGTCGCATTTCTCCGCGGCGCTTTCGCTTGGCGCTATAACATACAGCATTACAGTGCATCCGTACTGCTCCAGGTATTTAGCGTATATCCTGCCGCATAGTTTCACAGCCGCAAAATCTTCCGGCACGTCCTTCATAGGCCTACCGTACTGCAAATACGGCGTTTTATCGCTCTTAAAATTGTGCGCGCAGCCGCTGGCGCTCAAGATAGCGTCTATCCTCGTCCAGCCGCCGCTGCCCGCTATGCTTGCGTTCTCTTGCGTTTGTATGCTCTCCACGCTGAATACAGGCTCCTTGCAGCCGAACGCCGCGAGTACCAGCTGCGTGTAATCGTAATTAACCGCCTTTGTCACTTCGTCTATATCGAGCTTTCCGTTCGGGAAACCGAACGCGCCGTTTTTCTTATTGACTGCGTAAGCGCCATAGAACGACGAGTATTTATCGCTGCCCGTGTCGTATATGGACGACGTACGCGTTACCGGATCGAACGCTCCGAAGTTGTACATTATAGACATATCGGCGTCTATGCCCGACCAGCCCCTGAATCCCGTCGCGTTAAAAGTAAGCACGAAAGGATACCATCCCTCCCCCGAGGGCATGTCCACACTAAATCCGTTTTCGCGCATTACGCTCGACGCGCTGTGCTGCCCCGAGTAGATTCCCATTACTATGTAGCTCTGCAGCGGGTAGAAGAACCAGAATATCAAAAAGCCTATAATCAACAACAGTAAAAGCGCTGACAATTTTCTCATGGGGAAAGTATACCACAGGTTTTACCAGTCGCATACCCTCTTAGCTTGCATTGCGGCGAGCGTAAACGTATAATTAATCGAAAAACTATGCAAGGAGAAACGCTTGAGGGAGAACAAAAAAACGCGCGTCGTGTGCGGCATGTCGGGAGGCGTGGATTCCGCCGTAGCGGCATACCTGCTGAAACAGCAAGGATTCGACGTCGTCGGAGTGTTCATGAAAAACTGGCAGGACGACGGCGAAGGCTGCAGCGCGGCGGCAGACTATGAGGACGTAAAGAGCGTGTGCGCGGCTCTCGATATACCCTATTATACCGTGAACTTCGAGCGCGAATATTATGAGCGCGTTTTTAAGTATTTCCTTGAGGAATACAGGCGCGGCCGCACGCCCAACCCGGACGTGATGTGCAACTCAGAGATAAAGTTCGCGGCGTTCCTCGAACACGCCAAAAAGTTGGGGGCCCAGAAGATAGCTACCGGCCACTATGCGCGCACGGGCGGAGAGTTTGGCTCGCGGCTCATGAAAGCCGCCGATACGAATAAGGACCAAACGTATTTCCTCTGCATGCTGACCAAAGCGCAGATAGAGAGCGCAATGTTTCCCATAGGCAACATGAAGAAGGACGACGTGCGGCATCTCGCATCATCGCTAGGCCTTTCTGTTGCCGATAAAAAGGACTCCACCGGCATTTGCTTCATAGGCGAAAGAAAGTTCCGCGATTTTCTTAAAAACTTCCTGCCCGCGCAGCCGGGAGATATAAAGACGCCCGAAGGCAAAGTAGTGGGCAAGCATCAGGGCGTAATGTATTACACGTTAGGGCAGCGCCGGGGCCTCGGCATAGGCGGCAGCCCCGATGGAGCGGGCGGGCGCTGGTTCGTGGTGGATAAGGATGTATGCAGCAACACGCTGTACGTGCAGCAGGGCGAGACGGACGCGCTGTATTCCAAAGCGCTGCTCGCCACCGGCATGAACTATATAAACGGCCGCCCAGAGGGCGGCTTTGAGTGCTGCGCGCGTTTCCGCTACCGCCAGGGCGACCAGAGGGTGCGCGTTTCGCCGCGGGGACAAGGCGAGTACATAGAGTTTGAGAAGCGCCAGCGCGCCGTAACGCCCGGGCAGTATGCCGTGCTGTATATGGGCGAAGAGTGTCTCGGCGGCGGCGTAATAGACGAAGTATATTTTTAAGGGGTGCAGTATGGCTTACATACCGTCGTCAAGCGAAGAGGAACAGTTTATAAAAGATTATGACCCATCAAAATACAAAAACCCGGCCGTAGCCGCCGACACCGCGCTGTTCGCGCTCGATGGAGACGCTTTAAAGCTGCTGCTTATTAAGCGCGGCGGGTATCCCTATAAGGACAGATGGGCGCTGCCCGGCGGTTTCGTGGATATCGACGAGGACATAAAGGACAGCGCCGCGCGCGAGCTGCTTGAAGAAACGGGCGTTGATGGCCTGTACCTCGAGCAGGCGTTCGTCTGGGGCAGGCCGGACAGAGACCCGCGCTCAAGGGTAATTACGGTAAGCTATATATCGCTTGCCGACTTTGCGTCCATAAAGCCCAAGGCGGGCGACGACGCGGCCCTTGCGGAATGGTTCGCCATTAAAGAGTATAATATTACGGAAAAAGACAGCTTTACGTATATCGACTACGCGCTCGAAGGCCCCGAAACGCTTAAGCCCTCCGTAAAGTTCCCGTCCGGAAGGATACAGCAGATATCGTGCGTTGATGCGGGCGGCCTTGCTTTTGACCACCCCGAGTCTATAGTCTATTCTTTCGAGCTTCTTAAACGGAAAGCAAAAGACGGCAGGTTCCTTGAGTTCGCCCTGCGAGATAATAAGCTGCGCGAGCGCGCAAGAAATGCAATACTTGGTTAGACTTCTTTTCTTCTAATAATGAATGGAAGCACATTATATACTATAGTGCAGCCCAGTAGCCCCGCTATGCATAGAGCCGGATCAAGTGTATTTATCGACGACAGCCACCTTGACGGCAGCAGGTATGTGACCATATTGAGGGCCCCGCCCGAGGGGAGCTTAACAAGCAGCGAGCCGAACATCACGTTTGCTATCGTTATCACCGATATCAGCAGCATGAGCACCGTCTGGTTGCTTATCTTTGCTATTAGCGAGGCGACGCCGCCGTATGAAACAAGGTACAGCGCGAACATCACGGCCATAGGCGCTATTATACCGCCCGCGCCCGCGAGACCGAACGCGACGAGCGGCACCGCGACTATCGGCAGTATATACACCGTATCGGCGACCGCAGTCGAAAAACGGAAAAGCTCCATCGAGAACGCGCGCGATTTCAGCCGCGCCGGAAAATCCGTCCCCTTTCCTGATACGGTAATCCCCGTAAGCATGAAAAAGCATACCAGCGCGCAGAGCAGGTAAAGCGAAGTAAACGCCGCGTCCATGATAGGCGTTACCTCCTTTGTCCGTCCCGCCTCGTTGCTCCGTTCTATAGAGAGTATCGGCTTGTCCGTACCCTCGTTTGCGTCCTCAAACACCCGCGCGCGAAGCTCTTCTCCGCCGAATTTCGCGGCCTCACCAGCGCTGTAGCACGTCGCCCACAGCCTCATGGCCTCTCCGCCCACGCTCTCGGATATCACGCCCGCCGCCGTGCTGTAAGGCGAACGCAGCAGCTTCAGCGTGTTGTCGAACTCGCCGTTCTTTATCGACTGCTCAAAGCCCTTCTTTATCACAAACACGCCCTCGAGCCTGCCTGTCTGGAGGTTTGCCGTAAGCGCTGCCTCGTCGCCCTTCGTCACCCACACCACTTTAAGTTCCTCTACGTTTTTTAGCAGCAAACGGGAAAACTCCGTGTTGTCCTCGTCTATCCAGCCTATGGGCACGGGCGCGTCGGGTATGATAAGGCCAATAAAAGGCGCGACCGCAACGAGCAGCGCGAGCGCAAAAAACACCAGCCCGCGAGCCGAAGTAAACAAATGTTTAAGCCGGTATTTGAATGTCGAACGAAACAGCTTCATTCCGCTCTCCTTTGAAAGCTCTTAATGCTTATGGGCAGCAGCATCAGTATGTACGCGGCAAATATCCCGGCGAACGCCAGCGTGCCCCCCGCGCCTGCGTCGAACAGCCCCGCGATGCCGAGCTTAAGCGCAGGCGCCAGCGGCGTGTAAAAGGATATGTCGCGTATTATTGACGGCATGTACGCGGAAGGTATGATAAGCCCGCCCGCGAGCGAGAGCGCCAGCACGCTCATAAACGATATCCTCACAGCGAGCTGCGGCGTCTTGGAATAAAGCCCCGCGAGCATCAGGCCAAGGCTTAAGAACAGGCAGAGCAGCAGGCCAAACAGCAGCATTATGAGTACGCTGCCCGAAAACTCTTTTATAGCGCCCGTTATGGCGCAGAACGCTGCCAACAGCACGGCGTACTCCACGAACAAAAACGCTCCGCCTGCGAGCCATCTCGAGACAAAGCACGTTACCGGCGTGTTACCCGATAACAGCTGGCGGTGTATCAGCCCCGTCTCGTAATCGTTCGCCGTTATGCGCGCTATGGGCATGCCCCCGAGCGCCACGAACAGTATGAGAAAGCTTACGGCGTAATACTGTATAGGCAGCGCGCCGCCGAGGGGCGATGTTATATCCGTATCCTCATAAAGCGCCGCCCTTGAGAGCACGCTCGTAAAGAATATATTAGTCGTTCTGCCGTATACGTCCGCCGCAGCCGCCGGGTCAGCTCCCGCTTCCACGCTGCCTAAGTACAGCACGTTGACGGCGTGCTGCGCGTGGCTGACGAGCTCCACGCCCGAGCTTAGAGTCTCATACAGCAGCGCGTCCTCGAGCGGCATGTTCTGATTGCCGTAATACGTTATAGTGACGCTGCCGCCGCCGCGAAGCTCACTCTGCATGTTTTCGGGTATGTGTATATAAGCCGCCGCTCTCTGCTCAACGGCTTTTTTGCCCTCATTTTCGCTCTGAACGAACTGCGTGGAGATAAGGCCGCCCAGCGACCTGCTCTCGATAAGGCTCTTTAATATAGAGGCCGTGAGCTTGTCGTCGTCTTCGCAGTATACCGCTACGCTGAAGCTGTTCGTACGTACGTCCGCAAAAAAATACGGCGCCACGGCAACCGATATGAGCGCCACGAAAACAAGCGGCGCAAGCAAAGCTATTATAACGGCCGTCCTGTTCTGAAGCAGCCTTTTTATATCTACGCTAAACAGCTTTTTCATCCGCATCCCCGCCGAAAGCCTCGCGGCGTCCGGGCGCCGTTCCTACAGGCTGTCGCCTATGTCTCCGAAATTGAATATGCCCTGTCCGGGCGTGAACATTCTGAAAATGTCTTCGAGTTTGCCCCAGTCTTTTTCGTATATATCGCTCCAGCCCCTTGTTTCTTTGAGCGTACCGAGGCTCCCGCCTATACTTATATCGGCCTTTATTTCAATGTCGAAAGATATGTTATCAGCAGTATTGGTTATGCGGGACACATCGGCGTCCATATCTACTTCGCCGGTTACGGAGTATTCCCCGCCCTCCTTGGAAAACTCAAGCGCAGCGCTGATATTCTGGGTCAAGCTGTCCGCGCCGGCGCCCGAGCCTGTCACATCGCTCTCCACCGTAAGCTTGTCGCCCTGCCAGCTTGAGCGGAACCTGCTTTGAGACGCCGTGCCGTCCATTTCTAATTTATCGTATATAGAATTATCGTTGCCGCTGAACTCCGACATATATATATAATCAACGCTTAAGCCGTCGCCGGAGCAGACGAATGAAATGCCCGCGTATTTGCCGTCCTTTTTATACACCGACCACGACACGCCGCTTAACTCCCCCGACTCAATCGCTTCGTTCAGGCTCTCCAGTCCGTCGTCCGTCGTTACTGCTTCAATGCCAATAAAGCCGGTGAACGTATCAAGCAGCTGCTGTATATCGCGGCTAAGCTTTTTGTCGCCCTCGACGTGCTGCTTAAAGCTGCCCAGCACCTCCTTAAGCGCCGCCGCGTCAAGCTCCGTCGTTATTGCGTCCATGCTCGTTTCGTTATCGTCCTTCGGGCTGTAAACGTTCTGCTTCTCCGTCTTTGTGTACTTATCGGGCACAGACGCCGCCAGCGCCTCGAGCAGCCCCATAGCTAGGCCGTCGTCCTTGGGCAGGAACGGCAGCAGCGCGCAGAGCCTCTCTTTAAGGCCCATGCTGCCTTTAAGCGCTTCTTCGTCTGCCTGCTCTATCGCCTTGCTTCCCGCCTGGCCCATGACGTCGGCAACGATGTTGTTGTCTATGATGTACGCTCCTGCCACTTCCATGCCGAGCGCGCTCAA
Source organism: Bacillota bacterium (assembly GCA_023410595.1). Classification (GTDB taxonomy): domain Bacteria; phylum Bacillota; class Clostridia; order Christensenellales; family SZUA-584; genus DTFZ01. Next base: position 14,896 of record JAEYPO010000032.1, read on the forward strand.
CTTTACGCCTAAGTCCTTCATATCATATTTAGCATCCAGCCCTAAAGAAACGCTGCTTAAAGGGAGCCCCGGCATATTCAGGCCGTCCATGTCCATTTTAAGCTCAGACTCTATCTCAAACGGCTCTTCCTGCAGCCTTCCTACTATCTCTTTAGCTATACGTCCTGTCTGACTCTCTCTTGCCTCCTGCTGATCAAGGAAAAACTCGTACGCCGCAACAACGCCCGCGCTGCCCTTAAGGCCGCCGCTCTTCTTTTCATCCCCTCCGCCGCTTGTGCCTATTACGCCCAGCGCCGCGGCTACGGTAGCTGTGACGCCGCATACGAACAATACGGCCAGCGTTATCCAGAGCCACAGCCTTCCCTTAAACACAGGCAAACCCGCCTTGCTTCCTATCCCCGAAGCGCGCGAATCCCTTTTGTCGCTGCCAGCATCATGTTCCATTGGTTTTCCTCCTCTAGGCCGTATAGTACCTTATAGCTTCGGACAGGCTGCGATGCTCTGTTCCGGAAAAATCCAGGCCTCCGTCATACGTGACCGAGCCGCCGCGCAGCGCGATGAGCTCGTCCGCGAGCATGCTCATCTCTTCTATGTAATGACTCGTGAATATTATCGTTACCCCATGCTTTTTCAGCTCGCATAAATTTCCTATTATCCTGCGGCGGTTTGCTATATCCACGCCCGCCAGCGGTTCGTCGAGTATTAAAAGCGACGGGCGCAGCACCAGCGACGCCCCTATGTTGAGCCTGCGCTTCATGCCGCCCGAAAGCTTAGACACCTTCTTTTTCTCCATGCCTTCAAGGCCTACGGCATCGAGAGCCCATTTGTAAAGCGACTCATCCTTAGTCTTCATCCAGTAATAGAGGTTGTCTCTTACGGTAAGCTCCTGCATGAGCGCGATGCCCTGCGGCACATAGCCTATCCTCTCCCTCGCTGCGGCCGGGTTTGCCAGCGCGTCTATGCCGTCGATAAAAAGCGTTCCCGAATCGGGCTCGGAAGCGGTGGCAAGCACTTTTAGCAGCGTCGTCTTGCCCGCGCCGTTTTCACCGGCCACGGCGAGCGCGCTGCCTCTTTTTAAGTTTATGCTGATATCTTTTAAATAAAGCGTTTTCCCGTACGATTTGAAAAGGTTGCCCGCAACGACCAACTTAAAGCACCTTCCTTTGCACTAATGAAACACTCTGCCTTTGTATACTTACGCTAAACAGTATATCATTGCTTATAAAAGGAAGTCAAAGCGTTATATTATAGCCGCTCAGTTACAAAAAAGCCCCGGATACCATAACGCAACCGGAGCTCAAAACCTTAATATCTATCTCTTATTGTTGTTGCCTTTAAACACGTTTATCACCGGCCTTGGCGGCTGTCCGTTTCCGGAAGCCTTCCCGGCAGACTGCGCAGACGCAGACACTTTCACCGCGGCGATAGGCTCCTGCACCTTTTCGTCCGGCTGGGCCTTCTCGGCGGGCTCCTTCGCGGCCGGGGTTGCAGGCTCCTCTTTGCCTATGACGCTCTCGTCTATAGCGCCGCCTATAGCCATATTGCCTTTGTACTGCGCTCCGTTTTCTATCTCCACAGATACGGCCTTAACGTCGCCTATCAGCTTCGCGCTGCTGAATATGCACAGGCTCCCGGACACGTGTATATTGCCCCTCACTATGCCCGCTACCTGCACGTCAATACCCGATATGTTGCCATCCACGAGCGCGTTGCTTCCCACGTGCACGTTCCCCGACGCGCTTATGTTGCCGTTTATCCTGCCGTCTATCTTAATATTGCTTTTTGTCTGAAGATTTCCCTTGACAAAAGAATCAGCTGAAATATAAACATCCATCTTTGCCGCCGGCTCCTGAAACGCCACTTTACCCATCTTTCTTCTCCTAATTAATTTATTATTTGTATATCGTTACCGGCCTTATGGCGGCCCGCGCCCGGCCCGGTATGCTATTCGTTTATGCCTGGGGGCTGCATGCTTTGCTTAAGCTCATTAAGCTTTGAGCTAAGCGATTCTATCTCGCCAGCGTATGTTTCAGCCAGCGACGATTGTATCAATATATCGCTTTTCAGCTCGTTCGCCTTTGCCGAGTAATGCAGCGCCTGAAACACGGATATGACTGTCATAACCGCAAGACCCGCAATCACGAGCACCGCGGCTGCCGCCAGAGCTATTACGGTCTTGCGCGTTACGCAAAACCCGAACGTCTTTTTCCTCGCGTCCGTCTCAGACGCTATTATGACGCTGTACGTCTCGGGGCTCAATTTGCCCGCCTCGCCCTTTTTGATTAGCAGACGATCCTCCTTAGGCCTCCGCTTTACGTTCCCAAGACGTTTAATCATTGCTGCACCTCCGGCGGCTGACTTGCGACGCCTGGTGCTTCTTCGGAATACGGCCTGCCGTATAAGGCGACTTTCCATCCGCCTCCGCTCCAAAGATCACGTATTATGACGCGCCCTTTACATGAGCTTGCCTCTATCGTCTTGTTGTTGCCGATATATATGGCGGCGTGGTGTATCTCCCTCCAGCGCCCGCAGCTGCATCCCGGCTTTGACCAGAATACGATATCGCCCGGCTTTAAGTCCTTTTCGTCAACGACGTACCCGTTGCTATGGCAATATCTCGCCTGCTCGACGGACGACGTGGGTATCGCAATGCCCGCTTGATTGTACGACCAATATACGAAATACGAACAGTCTACGTAGTTGCCCGAGCCTCTCCTTGACTTCGAATAGGGATGCCCCAGCCGTATTAGCGCCGACTGCACTATAGCCGCGCCCTTTGTGCCCTGCGGCAGGCTCGCTATTATCTGCTGCAGATCCTCCGACTCCGTGCCGTCGTACATATCCACGCCCAGCAGGTCGGCAAAATAAGTATAGTAGCTGGGAGACATGAGCCTTGCAAGCAAGGCCGCCTGCTTTCTGTCAAAGCTGTGCATCACGGCGCCTTCCTCGTAAGTGAGGCTGTTGACGGAAACGTACACGTTAAGCGTAGTCACCGGCACAGGAGGCGCGGTGGGGTCCGAGTTTTCCGCAAAGCTCGTAGTTTTGTCAGTACGGAATTCAAGCTGGTTCATCTCGTTGTAGATATCGCGCAGCGTTCCTATGTTTTCCGGCGTTATAGTAAGAAATTTGAACCCTTCGTGCATCGTCGCGGCCGCGTACACCGACAAAACGTCGGCCCAGTTGTTTACCGTATCGCTGTCGCCGTCCATGTCGCCCGCGAACTCCACTTTAACGTCGTCAAAGCTCTCCGTTGCCTTTATGACTTCCACATGCGTGTCTATTTTAGATTGGAAATCGGCGTTTATCTGCGTTATGGCGTCCTTCATGGGTATAACCTGCACCGCCCCCGCGGTGAGGCCATCTTTTTCCAGCCCGTCCGCGGCTGAAGCCGATATTGCTTTTGCCGCGGCGGTCGTCTGCCCTGATAAGACGGCCTGCTGCGCTGCCGCGTCTCCGTCCGTCCTCAAGCTCAGCATGCCCTTGCTGTCAAGAAGCCCAAGCTTCTGAGCATTACAGTAATTTTGTTCATAGCAAACGCACGCGGCGCGCAATATCTCAAGCTCGCCAGAATACGAGTCGATAAGCGCCAGCTGCTCTCCCGCCTCACTTTCCAGCTCATCGGCCTGCGCCGAATAGTAGGAGGCCTGCGAGGACGTAAATATGAAAGACCCGGTCAGTATGAACATGACGGCCAGCGCGGCGCCCAAAGCGGCAAAAGCACATCTGCGGGCAACGCTTAAAGTAAACGCCTTTTTACGCGCGTCCGTAACCGACGATATAATTATGCTGTATCGCTCTTTTATTCTTACTTTTCTCCTCATAATGTTGTCTTTTGAATCTTTAATGCATTTCATATATAACCAAATTATATGTTTTAAAAACAACAAAATTCACAGAATCGTAATATTTACAATCGATACCGGTATTTTTCGGACATAAACATACACCGCCTCTGTATGAATAACATTGCGAATAACAATCGGATAACGTATAATAATGTAAATATATATACGTTATTATTGCACCCCATCAAGCCTCACGACTTGCCGGGGACCCGTATAAACTAGCTTTGGGTGACAACAGCTTTAAATCAGACGATGAGCGATATGATTATTGACACTGCGAGCGACGAGGCGGAAATGATGCCGAACTTTTTAAGATATTCTTTGTCGCTTATCTCAAAGAAGAAGCTCTTGCGGACGCCGCCCCACGCCAGCGTATAGTTTTTAAGAATGCTCCAACGGGTGAAATCTATGCGCAGCAGAGCGAACTCGCTGAGCGAGAACAGCACCAGCATGCAGAACATCGTTACAGGCAGCGCGCCTATACCCATTATGGGAACGGCGAGAGCTCCGCTGCCGAAGCCCTGGGCGCCAAGCTGTCCCTTGATTATCAGGAACAGCATGTATATATACAGGCAAAAAGGTATGAGAAACGCCAGCCCCAAGAGTACGAACGAAAACGTGGAAACGGCGACCTGCGTCAGAAAATCCGGCTTGAAGTTTATTATCTCTCTCGTCTCGCGGAACGAGTAATACCTGTCGCGCGACTGCGGGCGGTCCGTCGACCGCAGCGCGGCGGACGTCTTCTTATCCATAAACTTTAAGTCTCTTGTCTGTATCAGCTTGGCGAAAAGCTCTTCCGTGAGGTTGAATTCCTCTTTCGGGTGGTGCTCGAGTATATGTACCTTGCTGTAAACAAGCGTGTATACCCTGCCAATCTCGAACTTGTTGAACGTAAACGGAGTACGGACGAGCATGCGGAAGACTCTCGGCGTTTCGTCCTTAAGCGAAGAAAGCGGCGTAAAATACAGCCGGTATCTGTTCGTTGTGGCAACGCGCTCTTTGGAAAACAGCAGCATGTTTTCACGCTCGGTCTTCTTCATTGCAGACTCCTTGTGTAATATTGATTATTATCTCATATTTCGGGCAAATAGAAAAGAGTGATTTTGGTTTTAAATCTGCCGCCCGCAGCAAACCGGGCGGTACTGCTATAAAGAAGCTGCGATATTTAAGGGGTTTTTTAGGGGTGATATTATGGAAAGACAGATGCCTATAATTGACGCGCTCAGCGCGATAGGCGGCGGCGCGGCGGCTATGCTGTGCATGCCGGGGCACAAGGGCGACACGGGGTTTTTCTGCGGCGATATGCTAAAGCTCGATATAACAGAGCTGCCGGGCGCGGACAATCTGCTTTGTCCAGAGGGCGTGATAGAAGAGTCGCAGCGGCTGCACGCCGATTTTATCGACGCCGGAGCAGCTTTTTACACGACGGGCGGTTCTACGGCGGGCGTGCTCGCCATGCTGTCGCTGTTCCGCGGAAAGAAGGTAATATTCCCGCGCGGCGTTCACTTCTCCGCCGCAAACGCCATATTCATGTTCGGCATCACGCCTGTTTACCTGCGCTGTCCCCCGTGCGACTATCCCGCGGTCGTAAGCGCCGAGGATGTAAAGGCGGCGCTGCTCGCTAACAGGGACGCTGCCGCGGTGTTCATCGTATATCCCAACTACTTCGGATTCTGCTGCGACATAGAGGCGATTGCGCAAATAGCCCACAAGATGGGCGTGCCCTTGGTCGTAGACGCGGCGCACGCGGCGCATTTCGCTTTCTCGCCGCTGCTGCCGCTTGCTCCGTCGCACGCCGGCGCGGACATATGGACGGAAAGCGCGCACAAGACGCTGCCCGCTATGAACCAGTGCGCGTGCGTGTGCTTAGGGCGCCAGTCGCTTGTAGCGCCCTGGGAGCTCAAGCAGGCTCTTACCTGTTTCCAGACGACGAGCCCTTCTTACCTGCTGCTGGCCTCGCTCGACTATGCCCACGCGTTTATGCGCGACAAGGGCGAGCAGGAGCTTTTCCGCATAATCAACTTAGGGCGTCGCTTTGAGGAGATGGTGGACGGCCTGCCGGGTTATTCCTGCGTGCACATACAGCAGGAGAATGTATCGGAAAGCGACTGCCTTAAAGTAATAATAGACGTGAGCGGTACGGGCCATACGGGCATCGACGTAAAAGACATGCTCGCGGGTCAGGGAATCTACGTCGAGGCGGCGGATTTAAAGAACATACTGCTCATGCTCTCGGTGGGCAACACTACGGCTCACCTCGATACGCTTTACGACGCGCTGAAGCATATAGAGAAAAAGCCGGGCAGGGGCATATACTTTTCGCCGTACAGTATGCCTGAAGCAACAAAGTATTCACAAAACGCCCGGTTATGGGGTAATATAGAAAGCGTGCGCATAGAACAGTCCGTAGGACGCATAAGCGCGTCGGCGGCGGGCGTATATCCTCCCGCTGAGGTCGTCGTACAGCGCGGCCAGGTAATGTCTTACGAGATAGCGGGATATCTGCTTGAAGCGCGGCGGCAGGGGTTCGGCGTGTTCGGCACGGAGGGCGACAACATAAGGGTCTACAAGGAGAGGACATGATAAGAAACATAACGGGAAAAGACGCTTCATACCGAATGGTCTTTTTAGACCTCGACGGTACGGTTACCGATTCGGGGCCGGGTTGCATCAACGCAGTCAGGTATATGTTTGATAAGATAGGCTATACCGAGAACGACGAAAACAGGATAAGGGGATTTATGGGGCCGCCTATGAAGCGCCATCTTGTAAGGGAATTCGGTTTCAGCGAGGAGGAAGCGGCGGCGGCTTACGTTCACTACAGGGAGTATTACGACAGCAAGGGCGTATTTGAGAACAAACCGTACGACGGCATAGCACAGGCCATAGCGAGCATAAAAGGCTCGGGCAAGGAAGTATATATAGCCACATCGAAGCCGGAAAATCTGGCGCTGCTCGTGCTCGAAAAGTTTGGCCTTTCCGGGTTGTTTTCGGGCGTTTTTGCCGCGCGGCATGATAAAAACATACTCGACAAGGACGAAGTGCTCGAAAGTGCAGTAGCCGAGCTGGGCGACGTAACGGACGCCGTAATGGTAGGCGACAGATGCTTCGACATACTGGGCGGCAAGCATGTGGGGTTTGACACCATAGGCGTGCTTTACGGTTACGGCAGCGAAGACGAGCTTACAGGCGCGGGCTGCGATTACACCGTAGATACCGTGCACGACCTTGCGGTTTTGCTGGGGAGGGCTTAAATGAGCGGATTCTTTATAGTATTCGAGGGCGCGGACGGCTCGGGCAAATCGACGCAGATGCGCTATCTCGCGGAATATCTTGAGAGCGTGGGCGTAAACGTGCTGAGCACACGCGAGCCGGGGGGCTGCCCCGTAGCCGAGGAAATACGCGAGATCGTATTGAGCAAGGACGAAAAGCAGATGGAAGCGGTCACGGAAGCGCTGCTATACGCCGCCGCGCGCGCCGAGCACGTGCGCCAGGTCATAATGCCCGCGCTAAAGGCGGGAAAAATAGTGCTGTGCGACAGGTTCCTGCTGTCGTCTCTCGCGTATCAGGGATATGGAAGGGAGCTGGGCGTCGATCTGGTGCGGCGCATAAACGAGCCCGCCATCGCGGGATGTTTGCCTGACCTTACTATATTCATAAACATATCGCCCGACAAGGCGTTCGCCCGTATGAACGAGCTTAAAGAACGCGACCGGCTCGAGCGCGCGGGCATGTCTTTTCACGAGCGTGTTTTTAACGGCTATATCGAGCTTTCAAAGAGCGAAGATGTGATATTCGTGGACGCACAGGGCACGAAACACGAGACGCGGGAGATAATAAAACAGAAAATACTTCCCATACTTAATGACAAGGGGCTGCTATTCACACCCCATAAAGCCTCGCGACTTTTTGGGGACCCCGTATGAACTGCGGACGCGACGCGTTTCTTGCCTCCGCCGGCACTTCTTCGATGCAGAGCGCTTATCTCGTAATATGCGGCCGTCCGCTCGTTGCCAACCGTGTTGTCAATAAATTTCTTGCGAGGCTGTACTGCAAAAACGGAGGCTGCGGGGAATGCGACGAGTGCCGCAGAGTGCTCGAGGGGCATGTCGACATAATGAGATTAAGCGCCCCTAAGGTAAGCGAGTTCAGGGAGGCGATAGCGTTCGCCGCGGAGAAGCCGTCGGGGCCTTACAAATCCGTTGTAATAGAATGCGCAGACGACATGACGGACGCGGCCGCCAACAGCATGCTCAAGACGCTTGAGCAGCCGCCCGCGGATACCGTGTTCATACTCGAGGCGCGCTCCATAACGGGAGTGCTGCCCACTGTTGCCTCAAGGTGCGCAGCCGTGCACATAACGCCTGACCCGGAGGCGGAGCGCGGCATAGCGTCGTCTTTGGGAACGGATGAAGCTACGGCGCATATACTCTGCGATCTCTCGGGCGGTTTCGTGGAGGAAGCGGGGCTTATATACAAAGACAAAGCGTTCTGGGAAGCCCGGCCTAAAGCGCTCGATATCTGCCACAGGCTGCTCTATCAGACCGGCTTTGGAATAAGCAAGTACGCGGATTTTCTTGAAACCGCCAAAGAGCAGCTCCCTTCGCTACTCTGCGTAATGCAGTCGTACTACCGTGACATACTTATATATAAAAAGACAAAAAACGAGCGTCTTATTATCAACAGCGACTGCATAAGCAACATAAGGCAGGCGGCGGCGGACTTTACAAGCGGCGCCGTTAGTAATATTATTAAGGTTATATTTGAAACAGAGAGACGTTTTTTCTTTTCAGTAAACTTCAGGTTGGCTGTCGAGAAAATGTTCTTTGATATACTGGAGGAAAAGCACAGATGGAAAAAGTCGTAGGAGTGCGGTTTAAACGGGTGGGCAAGGTATACTACTTCCTCCCCGGTGACATAGAGTTCAAAGAAGGCGACCACGCCATAGTCGAAACGACGCGGGGCACGGAGTACGGCGACGTCGTCATACCCGAAAAGGAAGTGGAAGATAAGGATATCGTTGCGCCCTTAAAGCCGGTCATACGCAAAGCGACCGCCAAAGACGAAAAGAAGATGGAAGAAAACATCCAAAAGGAAAAGGATGCGTTTGAGGCCTGTGAAAAAAAGATAATCAGCCACAGCCTTCAGATGAAGCTCGTGGATGTTGAATATACGTTCGACAACTCAAAGATAGTTTTTTACTTCACCGCGGACGGCAGGGTCGATTTCCGCGAGCTCGTCAAAGACCTCGCCGGTATGTTCAAGACCAGGATAGAGCTAAGGCAGATAGGCGTGCGCGACGAGGCGAAGATGATGGGAGGCCTCGGGCCGTGCGGACGTCCGTGCTGCTGTTCGTATTTCTTGGGCGACTTCAGCCCTGTTTCGATTAAGATGGCCAAGGAGCAGAACCTGTCATTATCGCCCACAAAAATAAGCGGCCTTTGCGGCAGGCTGATGTGCTGCCTTAACTACGAACACGAGCATTACTGCGAGACTCGCCGCCGTATGCCCAAGCAGGGCAGCACGGTAGACACGCCCGACGGCAAAGGGATAGTGATAGAAAACAACGCGATAACCGAGAAGGTGCGCGTAAAGATAACGCTGCCCGACGAGAGCGTCGACATGAAGACGTTCGACTTGAGCGAAGTGAAATTCACGCGTCACAACAACCGCCCCGAGCCGGAGAACGATGCGGATATCGACGAGGAAATCAAGTCGCTGCTTGACGAATGACGCCCAAAGCCTTCGCTTAAAGCGCAAATTTTTGAACAATTTGTTGCTTTACGCTGTTGCATTTTTATATACATGTGTATAAAATAGTACGCGTATATAAATACGGAGGTGAAGGCTAATGGCATATATTATTACTGACTCGTGCATTTCCTGCGGTGCTTGCGAAAGCGAATGCCCGGTGGAAGCGATCTCTGAGGGCGATGGCAAATATGTTATCGACGCGGACGTTTGCATAGACTGCGGAAGCTGCGCGGACACCTGCCCGAACGAAGCGATCGAACAGGGTTAACAAATCTCTAAACAAAAAGGCCTCTACGGCCTTTTTTATTTTCAAACTGTTTCAGACGAAGCCGACAGCGCTTCTATCCACGCGCTGTTCTCTTTGAGCGCGCATCCTCCGCGGCTCTCTTTTAAAAGGTGATGGTTGTCACGTATTTTCATAAGAAGGTCGGATTTAAGAGCTTCTTTGAGCGGCTTATCCTTTATATTCGTGTCCGAGTACGGCGCGAACGGACAGGCCTCAAGCGCGCCCGTCGAGCTTATATGCAAGAATCCCCGCCCTGAAGCAAGGCAGCCGCCGTATTTCTCCTCGTCGCCCGGCAGCGTCACTATAAGCATGTCGTGCTCCCTGTAGAGCCTTTCTTCATTTTCGCGCAGCTGCTTCTTCTGCTGTTCCGTAAGGCAGAGCGCTTCGTCTTCCTCCCCCGAAGGAACGTACTCAATCAGAAACGCCGCCCGGCAGCCTTTCGCTTCAAGCCCGCTTAAATATTCCTCGTTTACCACCTCGCCGTAGTTCTCGCTTGTCAGCGTTACGGAAGCGCCGAACAGCCTGCCTGCTTTGTCGAACTTCTCCATCACTGCCATGGCGTTGTCGTACATGCCCTCCCCGCGCCTCAAATCCGTCGCCGCTTTACCGCCCTCCACGCTTATCACCGGAACAAAGTTAAGAGGAAGGTCCTTATATGCCCCTAATAGCAGCCCGTTCGTGAACATCACGAACAGCGTATCGGGATGCAGCGCGGGAAGCTCCATTACGCCCTGTTTCATCAGCGGCTCTCCCCCGGCTATCATGACGACACAGACGCCTAAATCTACCGCTTCGGATACGGCGCTCTTTATGCGCTCTATATCCATCTCGCCCGACTTGTCGCGCTGCTGGCTGCACGCGTAACAGCCCTTGCAGGAAAGATTGCAGTCGTTCGTCACGCTGACTATAATCACAGGCGGAACGACGAGCCCTTCGTCTCTTAATAGCTGTTCCCTTCTCTTCTCCTGCTTTTTCATGCTTGCCGATATCCTTGCAAACGCCGCGATATACGAAGGCCTCTTAAGCAGAAACCTCTTATTGTTTATGACCGCTCCGGCAAACGACCGGTTGAACTCCTCTATACCGTCCATGTTTCACTCCGTTTCAACAATTTACGCCAGCCTAGTATATAATATGACTGTAAAAAAAGGAAGTACATAAATAAAATAGTTGCCATTTGTATGGCTCCATTTATGCGGCAGTATTCGAAATAAAAAATCAGCGCAGATAATGCAATATTTCTTAGAGTATTGTGTCTTAAATACGGAAACAGAAAGGAGAATACCATGACCGTGTCAAATCAAAAATACTTAAAGGCGATATATGTACTGTCGCGCGGCGGCTGCGCCCGGGTCGTGGATATAGCGGACGCGCTGTCCGTATCGAAGGCGAGCGTTTCAAGCGCATTGAAGCGGCTTTCAGACAAGGGCTTTATAGAGCACGAGCCGTATGGGGACGTAAAGCTGACGGAGGCGGGCAGCAAAAAAGCAAAAGCTATTATCGACTCGTATGAGCGTATGAAGCGTTCCATGGACGATTTAAAGCAGCTTCCCTCGGGTCTCGAGTATTTGCTGGGTACGACGAGCTAGCGGCGGTAAGTAACAGGTTAAAGTTTAAGGGGAAAGAATGGCCGGCTTAGCGGAAGTATTTGCGGAAGGTTTCGGAAAATTTAAGAACTACCTTAAAGAGAGATTCTCGTATTTAAACGAAGTCGACGCTGAGGATATAATCCAGCAGACCGCGCTGTCGCTGCTCGGCCGGGACGACGAGGAGGACAGTATAGAATACCTGTCTTCTTATATATACGCTTCGCTGCGCAACGGCGCGAAAAACATGTTCAGAAAACGCCGCCGGGAAGTGCTGAAAGACGATATACAAAGCGGGCTTTCTTCTTCCGCCGAAGACGCGCTTATGGAAAAGGAGCTTAAAGAGCAGATAGACCGCGCGCTCTCGATGCTTGACGAAAAGTCGCGCTTTGTGTTTGAGCAGACGGAATTCGAGGGCAAGAGCTACAAAGAGCTGTCCGCCCTTACGGGCGAGCCGATGGGCACGCTGCTCTCAAGGAAGAGCCGGGCTGCAAAGAAACTTATGATAATACTTGACGAGTACAGAAAACTATAGGAGGAACATATGGACGATAAAGTATTTTCCCGCAGAGGTCCGCTGCACGTCATAGCGGCGGTAATAACGGGAATTGTCGCGGCGGCGGCGGTATCGCTTATTGCCGCCGTATTCGTGATGCTGCTTTGGAACTGGGTGATGCCCGAGATGTTCGGCCTCGGCGTAATCGGATACTGGAAAGCGTTCGGCCTTACGCTGCTCGCGAAGCTGCTGATAGGCGGGTTCGCTAAGCACTTCCCGCCCCCGCCCGGCAGGTGGCCGAAACATTGGAGGGAGCGCCGCTATGGCAGATCCTGCGCAGACAAGCGCTTTGACGACGCTTACGAAGATTGGTGGGAAAGCGAAGGCTCTGCCGGCTTTGAAGAATACCTTAAAAAGCAAAAGCAGGAGCCCGACAATACTGACTGTAAAGAATAGTAGCCAAAAAAAGGCTGACATGAAATTCATACAAGCCCTCTTATGAACATACACATCTATAAAACGTTCATAAGGGGGCTTTTGTTTATGAAGGAATATATTGAGGACAGGGTGAAGCGCATAGCTGATTATGTGCTGACGGAAGGTGCCACGGTGCGCCAGGCGGCGAGGGCGTTCGGGACAAGCAAGAGCACGGTTCATAAAGATATGACCGAGCGTCTATGCGCTATCTCGCCGCACATCGCCAAAGAAGTGGCAAAAGTGCTGCGTAAAAACAAGGAGGAGCGGCATATTAGGGGAGGCAACGCCACAAGGAAAAAATATAAAAACATATGACGCCAGGCGCGCGCTGTTTTTCAATCCCGAGAGGCCATGGATTATTTTGTATTATTGTACAATAAAAATAGAATTTATGCAGGTTTGTTTGATAATGTAAACCCGGTGTTGTATAATGCTTTCATAATATTATACAACGTAAAAGGGGTGCTCACATGAGAAAAACAGAGATGATATTCGGGCTTTGCGCGGGCGTTGCGGGAATACTGCTTGCCGTGCTGTCACTTACTTCGCTGCTGCCCTGGCCGGAAAAAGCTTTGGCCTATCCCGAAACTCTGAAGGCCTATGCCGTCGTCTGCATTGCGGCCAACGCGCTCGGCGCCTTGGGTGCGCTTCTCGTTCAAAAGCACAACATACCCGGAGCTGTTATTATGGCGGTCTCTATGCTCGCCTTATTGTTTTTCGGTTTCCCCTGGCAGACGTTACCCGCCGTGCTGTATATAATAAGCGTCGTCATGGCGACGGTGCCCGTTAAGACAGCCGCTAATATAAACTAAGGAGGGAGTCAAGTGAATAAAGCAGGCTATTGTATAAGCCTAATCGGCGGCGTGCTTGCCGTCGTATTTTCCCTGCTGCTTCTGATTACCGGCCCCGTGCTGTTCGCGGGCAGCGACGTTTCACGTTTTTATACGCGAAATCAGGACAAGCTCGACGAAATGTGGGCGGACGTAGGCGACTACTACGGCGTCGCCCTGTTTTTAAAGGGCGACCTTGACGACTATATCGACGGATACTCCGAAATACTTGGCAATATAGGCGCCGACGGCCTAAGGGATATCGGCGAGCAATACCAGGAAGAAGCGTTCCGCGACGCCGCTCGTCTCTACGAAGATCTGGATGCGTATATCCCCAAGCTTAAGCTGGGCGTTATAATCTGCGTCGCGGCGTCCGTCATAGCGCTCATAGGCGCGGAAGCGGCGCGCAGGTTTCGTGTCGCGGGCGGAGTGATGGTGATCTCGGGCGGAGCGCTCACGCTCATATTCAGCCTCGTCGCAAGCTCCATAGTTCCGATGGCGCTGGCGTCGCTGCTGCTCATACTGGGAGGCGTGCTGCAGATAGTCAAACAAAAGGACCTTGCTGCAATAAAAGGCCAGTGCGCGGCCCCGGCGGGAGGTGTACAGCAATGAAAAAAGCTGCGTTTGCACTCGGGTATGCGGGCGGCATACTCGCTCTCATATTATCCCTGCTGATGATATTCACTGTGCCTGCCGGTCTCGTAACGCAGGCCATTGACGACATAAAATACGACATGAAGAACGAAAACGTCGTCGCGTTCAACGAGATAGCACTCGCTATGCGCGAGCATAGCGTAACAGATTTAAGCGAGAGCAATATTATGGAGTTCGCGCGCGGCGTCGCAAAAAACAGCGAGGTGCTAAGCGACGAGAACGTCTACGCGGATACTGTTGAGTTCACTTACAAAATAGCCGTGCACGGCATAATATCCATCATACTGATAGGAGTGTCCATACTCTTTTCGCTGCTGGCATTTATAGGCGCGCTCGTTACGCGAAAAGCCTCCATGGGCGGAGGCATAATGATGCTTATATCGGCGCTCGTTCTCGTGCTTTGTGCGATATATACCGAAACGGTCATACCAATGATAGCCGCGTCCCTAATGCTGACCGCCGCGGGCATCATAGCGCTCGTGCCGGAGCAGACGAAAGCGTACGCGCACGCGCGCCGCGCGCGCCAACCTGCGCCGCAGATACCGCCTTTCCCGCAGCCGCTTGCTGCGTCTGAATTCCAGGCTTTTCCGCCCGCAGCTCCGCAATATCCGCAGCAGCCGCAGCCACAGTTTGCGCAAGGCGTTCCCGCCGTGCCGGAGCCTTTGGACGCGTCTGCGCCGGAGCTTAAACAGGACGTGCCGTTCCCCGATGAGGAGGTACAGCTTTTTCCGCCGCACGCGGATGAGGGCGGGACCATAAAAGAATAAAACGATTTCCAAACGCTTTGACTTTTGGTTATTCGTATCGAACTTACCCCGGGCTTTTCTCCGGGGTAAGTTTTACAATTAATTCATAGTTTTATTGCGTGAATTAAGGTTATAATTATACTGTAGATGATGTGTCTTTAAAAGCTGCTATCATATATCCGTTTTCAGGTAGAAAGGAGATCATCATCTATGATTCTTATAACAGGAGCGGGCGGCCACATTGGCAACGTGCTCGTTAAACATTTGTATTCCAAAGGCCTTAGAGACCTTCGGCTTTTCGTTCAGGAGAACGAAGACGTTTCCCATATTCAAAAGTATGCCAAAGAAATAGTGCGGGGCGATATACGCGACAGCTATGCCGTCTCTTCCGCGGTGCGCGGCTGCGAGTATGTGTTTCATCTCGCCGGACTCGTTCAGATATCCGGAATACATAAAAAGATAATATTCGATATAAACGTGGGCGGAACGAAAAACGTCGTGCAGGCATGCCTTGAAAAGGGCGTGAAGCGGCTGCTGCATGTTTCGAGCGTTCACGCGCTCAAGGTTCCCGAAGAAGGGCTCATAGACGAGTCGCTGGATTCGGACATAGGCAACCTCTACGGCGCGTACGCCAAGTCAAAAGCCATGGCCACCATCGAGGTTATGAACGCCATACAGAAAGGCCTCGACGCGGTGATAGTATTCCCTACGGGCGTAATAGGGCCTTATGACTTTCGCTCGTCCTATACCGGCAGCGCGATAAAAGGATACATAGACGCCAAAAAAACGCAGTACTATTTTAACGGCAAGTACGACTTTGTGGACGTGCGCGACGTCGCGGACGGCATATACCGCGCGTGGAAGTACGGCGAGAAGGGACAGGGCTACATTATTTCGGGCAGCGTCTCCAGCCTCGAGCAGATAATCGACGCCGTCGAGCAGACGACGGGCCACGCCATAAAGCGCAGGAAGGTGCCCACCTTCCTTGTAAAAGCGGTGGCGCTGCTGGCTCCCGCTTATTACGCGGCAGCGCGCAAAAAGCCCATACTGTCTAAGTACTCCATAGACGTGCTCATATCGAAATCGGATATATCGAGCGAAAAGGCGCAGAAGATTTTAGGCTACAAGCCCCGCCCGTTGTCAAGAACGATTAAAGACATGGTAAGATGGCACAGGGCGTTTGGGAAAGGCAAGAACAGTATCAATCTTATCTAAGAATATGTGAACGGTTCTGTCCGGGAATAGGCTAAACGGAACGACACAGGGGTCGTTCCCTGCAGATTGCTTTAACAAAAGCCTGTGCATAGCATAGGCTTTTTTCTTATGACAGCGGCGGCGTTTCAGGCGCGCTTTGTTTATCCTGTCCCAGCTCTTTTTGCGCCTTTGCTATCTTATCCTGTGCAAGCGAGAGCATAAGCTTTATACGGTTAAGCTGGTTTACCTCGCTCGCGCCCGGGTCGTAGTCTATCGCCACAATGTTAGCCTCGGGAAACTTTGCGCGTATAGGCTGTATCACGCCTTTGCCCACGATATGGTTGGGCAGGCAGGCAAACGGCTGCACGCACACTATGCCGTCCGCGCCTTCTTTCAGCAGCTCCGCCATCTCGCCTGTCAGAAACCAGCCTTCACCCGTCTGGTTGCCCAAGGAAAGGAACTCGGCCGCCGCCCGCGCCTTATCGCTTATATACGACGGCGGGGAAAAGCGTTTGCTGCTTTCCAGCACGCGCCTCATTAGCTTGCGCGAGTTCTCTATTATGGATATCGCTGCGTTGCCGAAGTGCGCGAACAGCTTCGGCCGCCCCAGCTTATCGTGCTTGAAGTTCATGTTGTAAGCGCAGTACAGCAAAAAGTCTATAAGGTCGGGCACCTTCACTTCCGCGCCCTCGTCCTCCAACACCTTTATAATCTGGTTGTTCGCAGTAGGATGATATTTTACAAGTATCTCCCCCACGACGCCTATTACGGGCTTCCTCTTCTCCGCGACGGGTATGTTGTCGAATTCTCTCACAATCTCTATTATGCTGCGCTTAAAAAGCCGCCTGTTAAGTCTTTTAATATTCTCTGCGGCTATGCCGCGCCACTTTTGCAGCGCCCTGTCAGCGTCGCCCGCGTTTAATTCATACGGCCGGGTGGCAAGCGTGAGCCTGTTCAGCAGGTCGCCGTATATCATGGCCCTCATAGCGCGCTTTAATAGCCGCAGCGTTATCTTAAATCCCGGATGCTTCTCTATTCCGCCCGCACTCAAAGATATCACTGGTATATTGCCGTACCCCGCGTCTTTAAGCGCTTTCCTTATAAAGCTTATATAGTTGGACGCGCGGCATCCCCCGCCCGTCTGCGATATGATGCACGCGAGCTTATCCGTGTCGTATCTGCCCGACTTGACAGCCTCAATAAGCTGTCCCGTAACCAATATCGATGGGTAGCACGCGTCGTTGTTGACGTACTTAAGGCCCTCCTCTACCGCCGCCTTGTCCACCGACGGCAGCAGCTCAAACCTGTACCCCGAAGCGGTGAACGCCGCACGCAGGAAGTCGAAGTGTATGGGCGACATCTGCGGGGAAAGTATCGTGTAGTCCTTCTTCATGAACTTTTCAAACACGACCTTTTTATACTCTACAGCCTTGCCTTTTACGGCCTCCGCTATACCCAGCAGGCCCTTTTTGCCGCCGCGCTCGGATATCGCCGCCGCGAGCGAGCGCAGCCGTATCTTTATTGCGCCTGTATTGCTTATCTCGTCAATCTTAATCAGCGTGTATATCTTGCCGTACGCCTTCATTATCTCCTGCACCTGGTCGGTTACGACGGCGTCAAGTCCGCAGCCGAACGAATTAAGCTGCACAAGCTCCAGTCCCGGCACCCTGCCCGCGAGGTGCGCCGCCGAGTATATGCGCGTATGATACATCCATTGGTCGAGCACGCGTATGGGCCTGTAATCGCCGAGGTGCGCCACGCTCTGCTCAGTAAGCACCGCAAAGCCCAGCGAAGTTACTATGGACGATATGCCGTGGTTTATCTCCGGATCGATATGGTACGGCCGACCGCCGAGTATTATAGCCTTAAGCTCGCCGCGCTTTACCCTTGCCACTATCTTTTCGCCCTGATGCCGTATATCGCTTTGAAACTTAAGCTTTTCCTGCCACGCGAGCTTCGCGGCTCTTTTTACCTCCGCCGCCGGTATCTTCGGGAACTCCTCCACGAGACGCTTTTTGAGCCTTCCGATTCTGTCCATAGGCAAAAACGGCATTAAAAGCGTTACGCCGTTTTCCTTTATCTCGGGCATGTTGTTTTTAATGTTCTCGGCGTACGACGTTACTATAGGACAGTTGAAGTTGTTGTCCGATTTCTTCTGCTCCTTCTTCTCATACGGCACGCACGGGAAGAATATCGTCTTTACTCCGGCGTCAATCAGCTTTCTAACCGCCCCGTGCGCTATCTTCGCGGGATAGCAGAGCGATTCAGACGGTATGCTCTCTATGCCCGCCGTATATACCGAGCGCGATGAACGCGGAGAAAGCACCACGCGGTACGAAAGCTCGGTAAAAAACGTGTGCCAGAAAGGATAGTTCTCGTACATTCCGAGCACGCGCGGTATACCTATCTCGCCCCGCGCGGCTTCTTCGCCATTAAGCGGCGTATATGAGAACAGCCTAAAGTACGTGTAGTCGTACATGTCGGGCAGCTTGTTTCTTTCTTCACCCTGCCCCGCGCCCCGCTCGCAGCGGTTGCCGGATATGAACCTGCGCCCGTCGCCGAAATCACTTATCGTAAGGCGGCAGTTGTTTTCGCATCTGCCGCAGCGCGCGTTCTTCTTCGTTATCTGCATAGCGCCCAGCGCTTCTCTTGAAAGCACAGCGGACACCGCTCCTTTAGGGCATCTTTGCTTCGCTATCAGCGCCGCGCCATAAGCTCCCATCAGCCCCGCAATAACTGGCCGCACGACCTCGCGCTTTGAGAGCAGCTCGAGCGCGCGCAGCACGGCGTCATTAAGGAACGTGCCGCCCTGCACTACGATGCCGTGCCCTAAGTCCGCGGCGTTTTTGAGCTTTATTACCTTGTATAGCGCGTTCTTTATCACGGAGTACGACAACCCGGCGGATATGGCGCCTAATGTGGCGCCTTCCTTCTGCGCCTGCCGAACCTTAGAGTTCATGAACACCGTGCACCTGCTGCCAAGATCCACCGGCTGGGGTGCGAACAGCGCCTGCTGCGCAAACTCCTCTATGCCGACGCCCAGCGATGCGGCGAACGTTTCGAGGAACGAGCCACAGCCCGAAGAACACGCCTCATTGAGTATTACCTCGTCAATCACGCCGTCCTTTATGCGCATACACTTCATGTCCTGGCCGCCGATGTCGAGTATAAAATCCGTGTCCGGCTTAAAGTACCTTGCCGCCGTGTAGTGCGCCACGGTTTCCACCTCGCTGCAGTCGAGCGAAAACGCGGCCTTGGCAAGGTTTTCGCCGTAGCCCGTGGAAGCAGCGTACGCTATATAAGCGCCTTGCGGCAGCTTCTCGTATATCCCGTATAGAATCTCCTTTATTATATCAAGAGGCCTGCCTTCGTTAGAGCCATAATGCGTGTGCAGTATGTCGCCGTATTGTGATATGAGCACCGCCTTCGTCGTCGTGGAGCCCGCGTCTATGCCAAGGTAACACGGCCCGCTGTATTCAGAGAGAGGCTTTATTGCTACATCCGCGGCGGCATGACGCGTTTTGAATTCTTTGTATTCAGCTTCGTTTTCAAAGAGCGGCTTTAAGTGCTCCGAGGTATCCTCAAACGCTTTAAGGCTGCGCGTCCGCTCTGTGAGTGCCTTTAAGCTTACAATCTCTTTATCTGCCATTATTGCCGCGCCCGCCGCAACGAACATCATCGCGTGCTGCGTTTCCATTATGTTTTCGGGAGAGAGCTTTAATGTTTTGACGAACTGCGCCTTTAAAGAGGGCAGGAAATACAGAGGCCCGCCAAGGAACGCTATCTTCCCCCTTATGGGACGCCCGCAGGCAAGCCCGCTTATAGTCTGGTTTACAACGGCCTGAAACACGGACGCCGCTATGTCTTCCCGCGCGGCTCCTTCGTTTATGAGCGGCTGTATGTCGCTTTTCGCGAACACTCCGCAGCGCGCCGCAATCTCGTAGATGTTGGCGGCTTTAGCAGCCAGCGCGTCAAGGCCCTTGGCGTCCGTCTGCAGCAGCGAGGCCATCTGGTCTATAAACGCGCCCGTGCCGCCCGCGCACGTGCCGTTCATCCTTTGTTCTGTGCTGCCCGAGAAGTATGTTATCTTCGCGTCTTCCCCGCCAAGCTCTATAGCTACGTCCGTCTCGGGTATAAATTCCTTTACGGCGCTGCTCGCCGCTATTACCTCCTGAACGAACGGCAGACCGAGCCACTTACTTACGGATAGGCCGCCCGAGCCCGTGACGCACGCGAATACGCTGATATCGCCCAGGCTTTCATACGCGTCTTCCAGCATGGAAGAGACGGCGAACGCGATATCGCTCATATGCCTTTTATAATAGCTGTAGACCGTCCTGCCCTGTGCGAACACCGTGCATTTAACCGTGGTCGATCCTATATCCAGCCCCATTTTGCACACATTGTCCATGGCCTGTTCTCCGTCTTTAATGCACCGATAAGTATACACCCACGGTTTAAAAAGTTAAAGCAGATAATATATACTTAAACTGACTCTGTAACTATACAACACACTTCCATTATATTATACAATACGCATTATGTGAGCGGCTGCCCGCCATACAATGGATTATTGCCGCCCTATATAAAAAGCCTCCAATCGGAGGCTTTATGTACTTAATACGGGGTAAATTATTCACCCAGATGTTTTACATAGCAGCGCCTGCGCTTGTGCTGCTCAACGTCGTAGTTTTTCCAGAAGTCCTGTATCTTCCTGTTGCTTTCGAGCTCGGGCGAAGACTCCGCATATTTTACGCCCTGCTCGACGGCAGATATGGTTATCTCGTTCATCAGCAGCGCGGCCAGCCCTGCCTTCTGGTAATCCGGGTGCACCGCGACGAGGAACAGCTCAACCTCTTCGGGATGATTTATAGCCTTTAAAAGATGTATCCATCCAAACGGGGCCATCCTGCCGCCCGACTTCTGCAGCGCTCTCGCGAGCGAAGGAGCCGCAAGAGCGAACCCTACTACCTTGTCATGTTCGTCTATAATGAACTTTGCGTATTTAGGGTTAAGCAGCGGAGTAAACTTTTTAAGATACTCCCTCGCCACCTTTTCCGTATACGGCGTCACTCCGTAAAGATCTTTATAGCATTCGCTCAGCAGCTCGAATATCTGTATTATGATAGGTTCGGCATCCTTGATCTTCTTTATTTTGAAAAAGTGCACGTTGGAGCGCTCCATTACTTTTTTGGCAAGCCCCTGCAGGCGTTTTAAGCGGGTATCGTCTTTATCGGGGGTCTTTATCCTGTATTCCACCCAGTCTATATCCTTAGCGTATCCATGGGCTTCAAAATGCTTGGGATAATACGGGTAATTGTATATCGTGACGGAAGAGCCCATACGGTCGAAACCTTCCACGAGCAGGCCTTCCTTGTCGAGGTCGGTAAACCCCAGCGGCCCGTGCACATCGAATAATCCAAGCTCTCTTGCCCAGCCTTCCACCGCGCCGAACAACGCTGCTGAAACCTCCATATCGTCAATAAAATCCACCCTTGTTATTCGAACCTGCTTTAAATTCCAGCGCTCGTTTGCCGTATGGTTGACTATCGCCCCAATGCGCCCTGCTATTTCGCCGTCCTTGTACGCGAGGAAGAACTTGGCGTCGCAGTACTCAAACGACGGGTTTGTTTCCGGCATAAGCATTTTAAGTTCGTCGCCCTTAAGGTCGGGCACGAAATTCTTGCTTCCTTTATAAAGCTTGTCCGGAAAGCATATAAACTTTTTTAAGTCTTTCTTTTCAGATACCGCTTTTATCTCAACCATCTTTCAAACCTCGACAAGAATATTTTAAAAATATTATATCAAACGCTTACGTATAAGTATATAAAAAAAGAAACCTGTCATAAGCAGCGCTGGTATATAATTTTATTAATTGGTAACAATTGTTTTATAGCAACCGCTTTTATGCTCCTTTATATTTTGCGTAAATAACGATGCGCAAGAGAAAACAGATAAGGCCGCTTCAGTCAGCGGCCTTATCTGCGTTATTGTCTGTATCATAATATCTTCTTAAGTTCTTCTAAGTCTTTCCTCTTTACGGAACGTATATGGTATACCCTTCTCATAACGAAGTAGATAAGGAACATAAACACGCCGGTAAACGCCGCTTCCGGCAGTATATACCTTATAAACATCGACGCGAGCGAGAACTCTTTATCAAGTATATAAGCAAGCAGCGCGGTAGTGGCTTCCTTTACGAAATAAGCGCCTACAGCAAAAGAAAAAGGCAGTATGACCTTGTCGATATAATAGATATTCCTGCGCACAAAGAATGAAAACGCTGCGGCGAGGAAATACGAAAGGCCATAGAATCCTATTGTCCCTGTATAAAGGTCGAGGCCGAGACCACAGATAAGCCCCACCCATGCCCCGGCCATGCTGTTATCAAGCAGCACTATCGAGATCGTGGAGCATATGATGATATCGGGCGCAATACCCGCGATATTGATGTTGGGAAATATGGTGTTGGCAAAGATGAGGTTTACCGCCGCTACAGCCGCGAAAATAAGATACCTCATTTAGCGGCCTCTTCAACGTCAATAGACTTTGTCGTGATAACGCTCACTTCTTCGAGGTGGTTGAAGTCTACCCAGGGCTTTATGACGGCTTCATTCTTCATACCGTCGCTGCTCGAACTCACCTCGATAACCTCTCCTATTTTAATGCCTTTAGGGAATACGTCCGTGAGCCCGGACGTTATTACCGTATCACCCGGCACAACATCAGCGTTTAAAGGAAGCTTGCCAAGCGTAAGCGTGGCGTTTTCCTCGTCGCCCGAAGATACCGTTCCCGAAACGATGCCGGGGTCTCTCGTCCTTTCTACTATTGCCGGAACGCCGCTCTCGCTGTCTATAATCGAAAGCACCCGGCTCCAGTGAGCGCCCGCAGCTATCACCATACCCACTACGCCGTCGCCGTTTACAACCGGCATGTTGACCTCCACGCCGCTTGCCAACCCGACGTTGATAGTAAACGTGCTGAACCAGTGCCCAGGGTCTTTCCTTATGACCCTCGCGGACACGATATCGAGATCAGGATTTGTATTCACGAAATTGAGCAGCGATGAAAGCCGCTCATTCTCCCTTTTTATCTCGTTATAATCCTGCAGCTGTCCTTTTAATTCGGCCACCTGCGCGTTTAACTCCTGGTTTTCTGTCTGTACGTCCACGCCCGTAAAAACGCGCGAGAAAAAGTCGGATATGGCGTCGGTCGCGGAATAAAGAGCGCTCTGAACAGGAGAAAGTATACTGCCGATTATGCTCTCTGTACCGGACATATCTTTTACTCCCGCCGTCATTATCAGCAGCACAAGCAAAATGATGACGGTTATTATCGTTACCATAAGCGGCCTGTTTCGCCAGATAGGCAGCATTTTACGCCCTCTTTTCCCTGAAAAGTTTTGTTTGATATTATAACATAAATGCAGTGTTTGTAAAACTGCGGACACAATATGTTCACATGTGATTCTTAAAACGCCGCTGGTTTTTTTATTGACTTGCAAAGAATGCTGTTATAGTATTTCTGTTGCAGTATACATAAAACAGGTCTTATAGCAGGCAAGGAGAAGTAAATGGTTTCTTTGGTGGTGGAAGAAACGCACGAAGACTTAAAGCTGCTCGACGTGCTTAAAGAAGCGTATCCCGATTTTCCTAAAAAGGCTATGTCCAAGGCTTTCAAGTACGGCTTCGTCACGCTCAACGGCGAGCGGGCTAAGAGTGGCGACGAGGTCAAAAAAGGCGACGATATCCGCGTTTTCGTAACGGGCGACGTCGCCGGCTTGGAACTCAAACCGGAAATCATATATCAGGATGAAAATTTCATTATCGCGGACAAGCCCGCCGGCCTTAAGTGCGTCTCGGAGAACGGCGAACCCAGCGCTCTCGCTATGGTGGAAGAACACATGAAAAGCAGAGGCGAATACAGCCTCGATGCTCTCCTTGTGCCTTATATGGTCTATCCTCTTGAGAAATATGTCAGCGGGCTTATTGTGCTTGCCAAGCACGAGGGGGCGTATTTGTTTATGGCGCAGGCGCTCGCACAGCGCAGATTTTCAAGATATTACGTATGTCCCGTCGTAGGCCGGGCAGAAGAAAACGGAGAGCTGCTCGCCTACCACCATCAGGACAAATCGCACGTCAGGATACTTGGCAGCCACAGCAGGGACGCAAAGCCTATCGTTACTCGTTATTCGCTTTTGTCTTCCGGCAAGGAAATGTCGCTTATATGCGCGCGGCCGCTCACTAATTTTCTGCATCAGGTAAGAGCGCACCTCGCGTTTGCCGGTCTGCCCGTCGCAGGCGACAATACCTACGGAAATAAAAAATTCAACAGGAAACACAGCGCAGTTTATGCCGCCATATGGCTTAAGTCTATAGTTTTCGAAATAGGCTCTAATAATGACTACGGTTACTTAAACGGCAGAAAGTTTGAATCCCGTACGTGCAGCTTTCCAAAATGCGTTTACGACGACGGCCTTCTAAAGGATACTGAAAAAGGTTCATTCGACATATAGCCATCGTTTCCCATTGCATGTTAAATAATAACCTGGCTGTTAAAGACTCGTTATTATTGCATAAATACGTCTATTAAGGCAGAAAAGTATCAAATTTTTTGGGGATTCCGCACTTTTTTTGTCAAAAATATATACAACATTGATAATATGTGTGATATTATACTGTCTAGTATTACGTATCTTCAAGTATACATATACAACGAGCCTGGGAGTAAGCACTAGACAATAAAGTTTGGAAGGACTTGGTTATTGTTGCGGCTTGGTTTCACGGACTCGCTTATTCCACAAAACGGATTAACCGGGTATTATGAAACCATATTTTCAGGACGCGGTAGTAGTAATATCTTTTTGTAGGGGGACGTATGCGGGTCATTGTGTCTCAAAATGTAAACGCGCATTCAAAAAGAAAAAAAGTACGGGAAGACTTGTTGAGGGAACAAAAGTTACTTGAAGACATGGTCCTTGAAATGATGGAAAAAGGCCAATCTAATATGGGCGAAAACACAAGGATTCTAAAGCAGAGCGGAAAACTCGACAAGCTTATAGTCGACGAGATGATGCTCAGCGAAATGAAAGAAAAATATCCTGATAAGGACAAATGATTTTTTCCGTAAGCGCATTTATGGCTGACGGATGATTTTTTTCTAGGGGTTGTGTGTATGCCAAATGACGAGACGTTTACTTCTGACAGTTTGTCTCCCGCCGTACTCGACAGTATTCCTGATATGGTGCGGGTGATAGACAAAGACGGAAGGATTATTTATGCCAACAACATTCTAAAGTCCAAATTCGGTTATGCAGACGGAGAGACATGCATAAAGGTCCCCGGGGCTGCCAGATGCTGCGATACCTGTATAGCGAAAAAATGCATCAAGGATAAAAAGACATACAGCCTTTCGTCGCGCGCAAAAGGCAGGATTTATTCCATAAGCGCGAGGCCGGTGGAATTTGACGAAGACACTTACGCTCTTGAAATTTTCAGGGATATCACACAGGAACAGAATTTAAAAGATAAGCTGATGTCAAACAATTCGCGCATGATGAACGACTTAGAGATTGCACGAAGCCTTCAGCTTTCTATACTGCGCCATAACCTTCCCCAGATAGAGGGTTACGGCTTCTGCGCCGAGTTTCTGCCCTGCGAGGCGCTGGGCGGCGACATGTACGACTGCTTTCTCGCCCGCGACGGGCGCATAATAATGTATATTGCCGACGTGTCCGGCCACGGCGTTATGCCCGCGATGCTCACGGTTTATCTGCGCCAGGAGATGTTCGCGCAATGTAAGACGCCGGGCGTATCCCCCGCCGAGGTGCTGCATAACATACAAAGCTCATTTGAAGACCTCAATACGGAAGAAAGCATATATATAACGATATTCGTGGTCGCGCTCGAGCCTGAGACGGGCAATATCGTGTTCTCAAACGCCGGACACAGCGTGCCGCCTCTTATAGCGGGCCGCAAAGGCGTAAGAGAGCTGTTCCTTCCCGGCACGCCCATTTGCAGATGGGCCGGCTCGCATGCGCATGAAGAAATGAGCGGACGGCTTGCGAAAGGCGAAAGGCTGTTCCTTTACACGGACGGGCTGGACGGCATACATACCGGCTATACGTCCAACGAAAAGCTGAATCAGATACTGTTAAACCGCAAGCTTAAGGGCAATGGCCTGCTCGACGAGATAAAGATGCAGTTCACCCAGACGAAGGCGGACGACGTGACGATAATGCTGTGCGAGCGCAACTAAAGATAGTTATTAAGCAGCTAAAAAGCGGACCCGTGGGGGCCCGCTTTCTATATTACGAATGCGGTATGATGCCGCATTCGGCAGGAAAAGTGTTTCAAATTCATATCGTGTTCTTATATTATATCAGCCTATTTTAAAAAATCAATTGCATTTTTGTGCCGCAAAGGCCCGTTAACCTCAGTAAACGCTCGTATAACCCTTTAAATACTGCAAAGTTCCAAAAAACATCCGCGTTCCCTCAAAAGGCTCTTCCAAAATTACTTATACACGCATGTTCTCCGATGTATTTTCTTATCTTTTCATACTTACATAATAGCCCTTAACAATAGAATTGCTTTCGCCCGTTTGCATGTATCTGCCCAATATTCTTAATGATGTCTCATACCAAAAACAAGCATAGTCCGTCTGTGCCGTCACGCGGCATATGCCATCGAGGGCGCTTCTGAGGGCATCAAGCGGCTCCATAATAAAAGCCCGCACACATACGGAAAACCGCATGAATACGGGCATTTTGACGATATTGTAATTATCTCTTTGAGAACTGAGGCGCGCGCCTTGCGGCCTTGAGGCCGTATTTCTTTCTTTCCTTCATGCGGGAGTCTCTTGTAAGGTATCCCGCTTTTTTAAGGGCTCCGCGCAGCTCGGGCTCGGCCTTTATAAGCGCTCTCGCTATGCCATGCCTTATGGCGCCGGCCTGACCGGTAAACCCGCCGCCCTTAACGTTTACAACGACGTCGTACTTGCCTATTGTCTGCGTGAGAACAAGAGGCGACTTAACAAGCATTATCAGCGTGTCGTATCCAAAATAATCGTCGACAGCGCGTTTATTGATGCCCATCTTTCCATCGCCCGGAGTGATTATGACTCGCGCAATAGAGCTTTTCCTTCTCCCCGTGCCTAAATACTGTAGTTTTGCCACGATCATATCCTCCTATCAGCCTTCGACCTGCAGAACTTCAGGCTTCTGCGCGGCGTGCTCGTGTTCGGGCCCTTTATAGACCCTGAGTTTTTTAAGCATCTGCCTTCCCAGTTTGTTCTTGGGCAGCATGCGGCGGACGGCCTCGTACATAGCGAACTCCGGCTTTGTCTGCATCAGCTTCTCGTAGGTCGTCTCCTTCAAATGTCCCATATAACCGGAATGGGACCTGTATAACTTCTGCTGTAGTTTGTTGCCTGTAAACACGCTTTTCTCAACGTTGATTATTATAACGTAATCGCCCGTGTCGACATTCGGCGTAAACTCCGGCTTGTTCTTTCCGCGAAGCACCGCGGCAACCTGGCTGGCGACTCTGCCGAAAACTTTTCCTTCGGCGTCGACGACATACCATTTGCGCGGGACGGAGCCGGGTTTTGCCATATATGATTTCATAAGGCCTACTCCTCCTAATGGTGTAAACATATTTTGATGCAAATTTATCGAACGGGGCTAGTGAACGATAAACAGGCAGAGTATATTCTATACATTCCCGCCGTGCGTGTCAAGAATTATTATTGCGCGGGCCGCAGTATTTCATGCCGGTTGCTGGAAATTTTGCGCTTTTCACTTATATACGACCGTGCTATTATATGATTATATACGAAAAGGAGCAAGCAGTCTTTAAAAATATGGATGATCTTTTTGATCAAATCGAGAAAAAACAGGCGCCTTTGGCCGACAGGATGCGCCCGAGAACTTTGGAAGAGTTTACCGGGCAGGGACATATAGTGGGCAAGGGCAAGCTTCTGCGCCGTGCCATAGAGACGGACAGCTTAACGTCGTCTATTTTTTTCGGGCCGCCCGGTTCAGGCAAGACCGCCCTCGCTTACGTCATTGCGAACACGACGGGAGCGGCTTTTGAAAAGCTCAACGCTGTAACGAGCGGCGTCAAGGACGTGCGGGTGATAATCGACGAAGCGGATAAGAGATTAAAGCTCTACGGCAAGCCGACGTATCTGCTGCTCGACGAATGCCACCGGTGGAGCAAGGCGCAGTCGGACAGCATACTGCCCGCGCTGGAGAAAGGCACGATACGCTTTATCGGTTCGACGACGGAAAACCCCATGGTCAGCATGACAAGCGCAATAGTGAGCCGCTGCCGGGTGTTCCAGCTGTTTGCTCTCTCTATAGAGGACGTCACCGGCATAATAAAGAACGCGCTTACCGATAAGGAGCGCGGCCTTGGGATGCTGAATATAGCCGCGGACGAAGACGCGCTTAATCACATAGCTAACGTAGCAAACGGCGACGCCCGAACGGCATTAAACGCTATAGAGCTCGCCGTGCTCACCACCTCGCCCGATAAGGAAGGCGTAATACATATCGACCTGGAAACGGCCGAGGAATCAATACAGCGCCGGGCCGTGCGCTGCGACGACGAAGAATTCTACAATATGCTGAGCGCGTTTTGCAAATCGCTGCGCGGCTCGGATTCTAGCGCCGCGCTGTTCTGGTTTGCGCGCCTTATTTACGCGGGCGTAGACCCGAGAATAATAGTGCGGCGCATAATAGCGCACGCGAGCGAAGACATTGGACTTGCCAATCCTTCCGCGATGACTCAGGCCGTGGCCGCGGCTCAGGCGCTTGAGTTTATAGGCATGCCCGAGGCAAGGCTCTCCATAGCGCAGGCCATCATATTCCTGTGCGAGTCGCCCAAGTCAAATTCCGTGGTAACGGCGATAGGCGGCGCATACGCCGACGCGGAGAACGCTTATCAGGTGCCCGTGCCTGTGCATCTGCGCGACACGAGCTATAAAGGCGCAAAAAGCCTTGGCAACGGCAAGGGATATAAATATCCGCACGACTTTGAGCGCCACTATACTCCCCAGCAGTATCTGCCCGACAACTTAACCGACAGGGTATACTATAATCCTTCAGACGAGGGGTACGAGAAAAAGATAAAAGAAACAAGAAGGTACATGGGCAGGGAAGAGCAGAAATAAATTTGCGTACTTTAAATGAGGTTGGTATAATACGGTTTAAGGTTTTTCATTGCGGGCGCATGCCAGGCGCAGCGCTACGCAATATAAAAGAAAAGCCAAATTTATCAATGACGGATATCCATCTTAAATGGAATCTGAACGGAGGTTAAAAATGAATAGGAACAAGTTACTCTTTTGGGTGCAGATGTCGCTGTTTACGGCGATCGAGCTGCTGTTTTGTTTTACAGTGCTGGGTTCGATACCCTTAGGCCCCGGTATCGTCGCGACGCTCGCCCACGTACCCGCCATAATAGTGGCTCTGACATTGGGCAAAAAAGCGGGCGCCTTCATAGGAACGGTAATGGCGGTAAGCTCGCTCATCGTATGGACATTCATGCCGCCCAACGCAGCCGTCGCGTTTGCGTTCAGCCCGTTCGTGCCCAACGGCAATTTTTGGAGCCTTCTGATATGCCTAGTGCCTCGTATTATCTTTCCGGTGTTTGTGGCGTGGCTTTATGAAGTAATGAAGAAGCGCAGCGGCCTCGTTTTATCAGCGACAGTCGCCGCAGCATCGGGCACGTTCATCCATTCTATTCTCGTGCTTTCGGGCATATATATCGCGTTCAGCGGCAATGACGTAGTCGGGGGCAGCTATACTGATTTCCTCGTGGCATGGGGCGGCCTTAACGCTGTAATAGAGATAGTAACCGCGGCTGTAATCGCAGGCGCCGCTATAGTGCCGCTTTCAAAGGTCAACAGAGCGCGGCATGCGTAAAGAATAACACGGAGTATATTAAATGGTTTTCGTACTTGATGTAGGCAACAGCAATATAAAATGCGGGCTATTCCGCGATAATAAGCTTATTAATTCCTGGCGCATAGCTACGGATCTTGACCGTACGGCCGACGAGTATGGCATTCAGATAATGTCGTTTTTAAGCCACGGCCATCACAGCCCGGATGATGTAG
This sequence comes from Bacillota bacterium, assembly GCA_023410595.1. Classification (GTDB taxonomy): domain Bacteria; phylum Bacillota; class Clostridia; order Christensenellales; family SZUA-584; genus DTFZ01. Next base: position 44,888 of record JAEYPO010000032.1, read on the forward strand.
AGGGAATAATAATAGCGTCGGTCATACCGTCTATTAATTACACGCTGCAGCATATGTGCTCGATATATTTCAAAAAAACGGCTATGTTCATCAGCCCCGGCATAAAGACGGGCATCAACATAAAGTATGATAATCCCAAAGAGCTGGGCGCTGACAGAATTGTCAGCGCCATAGCCGCATACACGCTGTACGGAGGCCCATGCATAATCGTCGATTTCGGTACGGCGACAACGTTCGGCGTCGTATCGGAAAGCGGTGATTTTTTGGGCGGCGCTATCTGCCCGGGGCTTAAGATATCCGCCGAGGCGCTGACGGTGAGCGCGGCTAAGCTGCCGCGCGTTGAGCTCGTGCGGCCCGAGTCGGCCATAGGGACAAGCACTATAACCGGCATGCAGGCGGGCATATTATTCGGATACGTAGGCCAGGTGGATTTCATCATACGCAAGCTCAAAAAGGAGATAGGCGGTACCCCGAAGGTCATAGCCACGGGCGGCCTCGCGCGCCTTATAGCGCAGGAGACGTTCGAGATAAATGAAGTAAACAGCCTGCTCACAATGATCGGGCTGGATATAGTTTATAAGAAGAACGCAAAGCCTAAAACACGAAGGGATAACGACAAATGAAACAGGTTAACATTGCTTTAGTAGGATTGGGAACGATAGGATCCGGCGTATACAAAACCATTGAGATGCAGCAAAAAAACATAGAGCACAAAGAGGGGCTGACGCTTTGCCTTAAAAAGGTGCTCGCTCTTAAGTATTCCATCGACATACCGGAGCAGCTCAAGGCAAAGGATTTTTATAAGGATATCGTCGAAGACAAGGATATCGACATCGTAATCGAACTCATAGGCGGCATAGAGCCCGCCAAGACGTTCATAACCGCTGCGCTTCACGCCGGCAAGACCGTCGTCACGGCCAACAAAGACCTGCTTGCGCAGCATTGGCCCGAGCTCAATGCGGCGGCGAAGAAAGGCGGCGCCGGCTTGTATTTCGAAGCGAGCGTAGGCGGCGGCATACCAGTAATCCGCGCCATATGGGAAGGCCTGCAGGCTAACGAGATAACGTCACTTATGGGCATCGTCAACGGCACGACAAACTATATACTCTCCAAGATGGAGGAAACGGGCGCAAGCTTTGAGGACGTTCTATCCGAGGCTCAGCAGATGGGACTCGCCGAGCCCAACCCGAAGAGCGACGTCGAGGGTTACGACGCCATGTACAAGCTATCTATATTATCGTCTTTGGCGTTCCACGGACGGGTGCCTATAGAGTACATATACCGCGAAGGCATAACGAACATAGCGAAAGAAGACATACAGTTCGGCAGCGAGCTCGGATATACCGTAAAGCTGCTCGCCATAGGCAAGAAGGTCGGCAAGACGATAGAAGCGAGAGTGCATCCCACCATGATACCCAAAACGCATCCGCTGGCTTCAGTCAGGGGCGCTTTTAACGCCATATATATACACGGCAATGTCGTGGACGACATAATGCTGTACGGCAGGGGCGCGGGCTCTATGCCCACCGCGAGCGCCGTATTATCCGACGTTATATACGCGGCCTCGAGGCAGGAGCACCGCTACACGACGTTCTACAACGAAGAGGACGTTTCATCCGAGCTGTCGTTCGAGAACAACTGGGAAAGCGAGTTTTTCATACGCATCATCGCCAAAGACATTCCGGGCGTGCTTGCCAAGATAGCCGGAGTGTTCGCGAAATACAACGTAAGCGTAACGTCCGTAATGCAGAAAGGCGAGCGGGCGGAGAATGTTCCTCTCATATTTGTAACACACAGGGCGAAGGAGATATCGGTAAAACGCGCCGTCGAGGATATCGGATATATACCCGAGGTAGTACGGGTCGCGAGCATGATACGCGTCGAAAGGTAGGTTAATATATGTTTATTAAAAGCGGTGAAATGAAGTCTGAAACAAGGCAGTACATGCGGGGCGGAGGCGGCAGCGTCAATATACTCAATTTCGTTTCCAAGGAGAATCTCCCCTCCAAGGCGCGCTTGATGGGCTTGATTACACTGGAAAAGGGCTGCGGCATCGGCAAACACGAGCATACGGGCGAGTCGGAAATATTCTTCGTGCTGTCAGGGCAGGGCGTACTGGATGATAACGGAACCGTCCGCGCTATTCAGCAGGGCGACTGCAGCCTGTGCCGCAGCGGCGAATCGCACGCCATTACTAACGAGAGCGACGAACCGCTGAAGCTGATTGCGGCGATAATACTTGAATAGCTACAGATACAAATTCAGTATGTCGTCTATGTTCTTCCTGATTTGAGCGAGACGCTGCCTCGCTTCGTCCAGAGTCAGCGAATGATAATCGCCCTTGTATCCCGTATGCCAGAGCATCAGATGAAGCTTGCTGACGTCGTTTTTTATAGCCTCAATTTCGCGCCTTAACTCTGAAAACGCCTCTTTGTCCTTTTTTGTCACCCTCGGTTTCTTCTCAAGGTTGACGCTGCCCGCTATCTGCCACGTGCGTTCCGATTCGTCCATCATCAAATCTCTATAACCTCTCCTGTATACAGCTTCTTGACGCGGGCGAAAAGCTCAAGCCTTTCCTGTGCCTTCTCGCCGGTGCAATGGCCCGTGTATACGTTCTTTATCCTGTTATTATTGATGTATTTTGATATCGCTTTGAGTTCCATATCCGGCACCCTTTTGCGGATAGTGCCGAAGCGCTCTTTGCCGTCCAGATGAAAGCCGCCGATAACGCCTTTGATGTCTCCGAACTTTTCTTTGGCCGTCATCAGTATATTCAGCACGCCCTTATGCGCGCAGCCTGTCAGCACGACTACGCCGTCCCTGCTCTTTACCGCTAAAAACAGCTCATGGGCTAGGTCGTCCCTTACGAGCCTTGAATCCTGCATCTTATACATAAGCGACGTAAAGCCCGGGTAATTGCGGTGTTTGTCTATGCCCGCGGCGTAAACGCCCTCCGCTATCTCGGTATCCTGTTCGATAAAAACTATTCTGTCTCTGTACTGCTCAAAAATTTCAGGCTCGATACCCGCCTTGCAGAGTTTGAACATGCGCTTTATATAATAATCTCCCGCTGCCTCTTTTCTCATATATACCTTAGCTTTGCTGTTCAGCTCAAGAAAATGCTTCAGGCCTCCCGCATGGTCGCTGTGCGCGTGCGAGATTACGCATATATCCACGTTGGAAAGGTCAATCCCCATCAGCGTCGCGTTGTAGACAAAAAGACCGGAAGCGCCGGTATCGAACAGTATGCGCTTGCCTCCCTGCTTAAAGTACAGGGACAGCCCGTGCTCGGCCGCCAGTCCCGAATGCTCTTTCCTGCTGTCTTCAATCAGCGTAAAGACTTTCATTTTAATCTCCAGGGATTATTATCCGTAGTCGAAATATTAAATTTGCAAAGTACCCGTTACCGCAAAACAGGGTTTTCTTCCCGCCGTCCTCGTTGACGGCGGCCGCTTTCTAAGTTTTACCGATTTAAATGAAGCGGGGCTTGTACTGGCTTTATTTTACCATTTATTTATATCAACTTCAACCGTGCAAGTAAATAAGGCCGTGTATTCGCCTTATGTCATCCAGCTATGCTAGTCACGGATAACCTTTTTGCTCGGTATCCTCCCTTGCCATACAGCTTCGTAAGGAGAATGAGGAACAAGGAAGCGTGCGTGTTTTGCATAAATGCAAAACGGAGCAAAGTGGACTTTGCTCCGGTTACTCCATTATATTTGCAAAACAAACCGACTAATGAAACGGTCTTTAGCAATATAGTTTATTACACAAACCTGAAAAAGTAATAAGACAATGATAGCATAACCCGTCATCCAAAAATCTCGATCTCGCTAATGCGCCCTTTTCCTTTTTCTCATAACAAGCACCAAACATACCACTGCGCCCGCAAGCAGGATCGGGCCTGCTATGACTTCCCAGACCGCAACAGGATGTGATACATTGTACCCTTCCCGGGTGATCTCAATTCCGGCAGCATGGATATCCATATCGCCGCCATGTGCCGGGCAGGCGCGGTTAAAAACGCCTGTAATCCTGACCGTATCTCCTCGCGACGTATAGCCGCCAAGCATACCAATAGCACCGATATCCTCGCTTTGCACCCATACGCCGATGGCATTGCTGCCGTCACTTACGTTGATCCATGAATACTCGCCGCGTGATAAAATGTCTCCGATGACTTCGCCGGTATAAGCGATTTCTTTTCCGTCAAAGTCTCCGGCGCTGTTGATCAAGGCGTTGCTTGTCACATCCATACCGATGGCAAGAGAAACGGTCGGGCATATGCAGATAACAGCAACTATAATTATAGAAATTTTCTTTCGCATCTTTTCTTCACCTTCGTTGCAACATAGACGCCCAGCGCAAGTATCGACATAAACTCAAGCCGCGCCAGCCACATGATCAGTATATAGGACAGCTTCAATACGGCAGGCATGGCGGCGCTTGTGAGCCCAATACTGAGCCCCACATTACCCGTGACAGAAGCGGATTCAAAAGCAGCCTCCGCAAACGTATAACCGCAGAGCATTCCAGCCAACGTTCCCAGCGTAAAAGTCACGATGTATGCAAACACAATCAGAAATGCGCTTCGCACCACCTTATCCTCCAGCACGACATCCTTGATATGGTGATACTTTTTAACGGATATCGCAGACTCGGGTAACACCATCTGATGGATATCCTTCTTAAAAGCATTAAAGATGATGCCGATACGCAACGCTTTGAAACCGCCTGCCGTCGAGCAGGCGCTGCCGCCAAACAGCATCGCCAGTATAATCCCAAACAGCGCAATGTCTCCCCACTCATAGTAAAACTGACGGGCATAGATGGTCATAAAGCCGGTCGTCGTATGGCCGGATATCAGCTGATAAAATCCCTTGCGGAACATAGAGACTGCATCGGTGTAAATACCATTCTGCAGTAAACCTAGTGTGGTGATGAGGATCAGCACGGTGACCGTAATGGTAAAGGTCACCGTCTCAATATTCCGCCGCAGTTCACCTTTCTTACGCGTCATAACGGCGTAGTGTAGAGCGAAGTTAAACGAGCCGATGATAAAGAACATTATCGTGACGATTTCATAAAAGGCGCTGTGATAATAGAGAATGTTCTGAGACATGGGCGCAAAGCCTCCCGTGCTCCAGGCAGACATGAATATCCATAGGCCGTGAACAAACGCCCGGTCAATTGGCATGCCCGCCGCAATACCGGCAATCCATTGCGCAAGGGTGCCGACGCCCAGATAGATAAGGCTGATCAGCCAGATATGCCTTGCTGTGCTGACGGCGTTTGGCATCAGCCGTTCGTCTTTAGCTTCGCCCACATACATTTTATATGCGCCGTTGGTACCCTTGACCAGAAAAGTCAGTGCCAGCACTACCATGCCCTGCCCACCCACAAAGGTTAAAAGATGGCGCCACATGTTAACGCCGTTTGAAATGTGGTCCATGTCTTGAATCAGCGCCAGTCCGGTGGTTGTGAAGCCGCTCATCACATCAAAGCAGCAGTCCAAGTAAGACAGATAATTGCCGCTTAAATAATAGGGCAGTGCGCACAGCAGCATTCCTGCAAACCACGAACCGGCGGCAACAATCATGCCTTCTCCCCAACTAAGCCGTTGATGTCTGTATTTATTGAATGCCAACATCATAGAGCCGCCAAGAATCAGCGCGATGGAACTGCTGATAACAAAATCGTATAGTATATCCCATTCGGCATACACTGCCGAGACCAGAATCGGGATAAATTGTATTGCGCCGAGCCCGATGATGACAACACCAATAAAATAGCAGATCGGGTACAATCGGCTCACATGTTTCTCTATCATAAAACCCCTCACAAAGCCAGCATAGAAATCAGAAACCCGATGAGTATCAATACCCCGGCAAAAATGATTTCGGCGATAACGCCGGATGCATAACTCAGTACTTTTTTCATACTAGCCCCCTGCTAACCCAAGAAATACGAAGCCACCATCGGCATATTGCCTTCGTTCGTCAATGCCACCACAATATCACCTGACATGATTTGCGTTTGCCCGTTGGGTATGATGGCTTCCTTATCCCTCACCACAGAGATCAATATTGTTCCTTTGGGTATACTCAAAGCCTCAACCTTTTTCCCCACTGATAACGACGTCTCCGCCACCGCAAATTCTCTGATGCGCACATCCCCGACCCTTTCCGCCAGCATGCGGTTGATGCCTGCCCAGTCCACTTCCTGTTCAATGATATCCGCGATATGAGCGGTACTGCTGACTGTTGAATCTACCCCCAAACGCTTAAACACATTGATGTTTTTCGGATTATTAACACGGGCAATTGTTCGCGCCACGCCAAAATAGTTTTTAGCCAGCTGGCAGGCGACAAGATTGTTCTGATCGTGCCCGGTCACCGCAATCAACAAATCCGCTTTTTCGATTTCCGCATCCTTGAGATACTTGATGTCTGTACCATCGCCATGGATCAGTCCGACGCCAAGGTCAATAAGCTCGCAGGCGATCTTCTCACATAGCTGACTGTCTTCCTCGATAAGCATGATACGGTGCTTCTCAGGCGCCAGCGTTTTCGCGAGATAGTAACCCACCTTTCCGCCGCCCACGATGATTATATACATGCTGCTTCACCTTCCTGCTCGGCATATTCAGGAATTACAAGCGAGTCGTCCTCAAACATGACCGTTTTGGCGCAGGCTAATTGAAAACTACCTTTTCTGATTATACCGAATACAAATGGTTCTTTCATTTCAGACAAGCTCTTGCCCCAAAACCGCCTTGCGGGCCTCATGATGCGAAAGCGGACAGTCGTGCCGCCAATATCAATGGCTGCAAACTCGCTCGGCGGAATCAACATGTTTTTGAGTCTGTCAACCGCCAGCGTCGTCGGACAGATCGTCGTCAGTTCCATCCTCTTAAACACCATTTCTCGTTCAGGATCATATAAACGTGTAATTACGATGGGAACATGAAATAAGTCCCGCGCGATTTCAGACACCATCACATTCATATTGTCGTCGTTTGTGACTGCCACCAGCGCGTCCGCTTTTTCAATACCCGCGCTGCGTAGCACATCCTCATCAATCGGCATGCCTGTTATGGTCACGCCATTAAACCCAGAACCGAGAATGTCAAAATTGTTTGGGCCGCTGTCGATAACCACGACGTCGTGATTTTCCTCAGAAAGCAGCAACGCAAGATTAGAACCGATTTTTCTGCAGCCCACTATGATGATATACATATCATTCACTCCCTTTAGCTATACAGTCCCGAGCCCTTGACGACCCAAGTCGGAAACAGCCTTATCAGTATGCTTTGCTTCCTTCTCTTCTTGAAGCTCAACACCGTAATCAAATTTTCGGCTGACAGGGCCCCATACAAATTCAACAAGCCTTTCTAAGTTGCGGCATGCGGGTTTATAAGTCGGGTCAAGCGCATAAGCCGCCCGGTAATGCTTACGGGCAGTGTTGTCATCGCCCTTCAACTCGAAGAATATGCCGAGAAGATTGTGCGGCTCAGCGGCTTCTGTGTTCAGTACAAGCGCTTCCTTTATGACCGGCAGTGCTTCATACATACTGCCCATACTCAAGATTTTTGCTGCTTCTTTGACCGCCTCAGAAAACGGGTCAGGCAAGACAGCTTTTCTTTTCATGTTCTTTCAGCCCTCTTTCATATTCTTGGCTGATTTCATGATAGAGCGAAATGTATAAAAACGGTGTGATGATACATATGGGAGGCATAAAGATTGTATAAAAAAACCGCCGCAGCGGTTAGCTCTGATTGTATACGATACGAACAGATTACTCATCCATGATCCGATAGCCCACACCCACTTCGGTGATTATGTATCTGGGCTGTGCCGTGTCCTTTTCAATTTTGCGGCGCAGATTCCCCATACAGACCCGAAGAGTTTGCGCATCGTCGGCAACTGAAGCGCCCCAAACTTGGCTGATCAGGAAACGGTGTGTCAGCACTTTTCCGCTGTGCTTGGCCAAAAGGGTGAGAAGATTGTACTCAGTCGGTGTTAAATGGATAAGCTTGTCATCCAGAGTAACACGACGTTTCTCAAAATCGATCACTAATTGATCCAGCTCAAAAACGGGGGTTGCGGAATCTGCGACAGTTATGCTTCGACGCAGGGACACGCGAATACGCGCAAGCAGTTCCGGCACTGAAAAGGGTTTTGTTAGATAATCGTCAGCTCCCGCGTCCAGCGCTTCCACCTTCTCACGTTCATGCCCGCGGGCCGAAACAACAATGATAGGAACGCGCGACCATTCCCTGACCTTTCGGATCACGTCCAAGCCGTCCATATCCGGCAGGCCAAGGTCGAGTATCACAATATCCGGATTATGTGATGTGATGAGCATCAGTGCGTTTGAGCCGTTCTGGGCCTCCAGGCAACTGTATTTCTGCGTCTCCAACGAGACCTTAATAAAATGCCTTATCGGTTTTTCATCTTCGGTAATGAGTATCAAAGGTTCCATTCTCTACTCCTTTTCCGGCAGGACAAAACGAAATACGGCCCCGCCTTCAGGATCGTTATAAGCAGTAATTTTCCCGCCATGCGCCTCCACAATAGATTTACAGATTGCCAGGCCGAGGCCAAATCCGCGTCGGCCCTGCTTTGCCGATGTATAGAATCTGTCGAAAACAAGGGGCAGTTCCTCATCGGGAATTCCCGGGCCGTTGTCATGAACGGAGAACGCAATATTCCCGGCTTCTCTTTCGACGACGACGTGAACCTTTGCGTTAGCAGGCGTATGCTTGATCGCGTTATCAAGTAAATTGACGATGACCTGCTCGATGAGTATACCTTCAACGGGGATCATGATCAGCTCGTCCGGTATTGAAATGAAGATATCCTTATTTTGTGTCCTTTTCTTGATTCTCTGCACAGCCCCTGCAACCAGTTCTTCGACGGCTTCCATCTCTTTCTTCAGCATCACCTTGCCTTCGCTGAAGCGCGTCATGCTTAAGATATTATCCACCAGATGATTCAGCCATTCCGCATCGGTGCAGATTCCTTGCAGAAAATCCTTTCGGACGTCATCTGTCAATAGCTCGTAGTTCTCTTTCACCGTGCTTGCGGCACCCAGTATGCCGGCCAAGGGCGTTCTTAAGTCATGGGAAACAGAACGAAGCAAATCACCCTTTAATCTTTCGCGCTCAATTTCCAGTTGTGCGCGTTGCTGCCTTTCGTACATCATTTCGCGTTCTATAACCAGTGCGATTTGTGCGCCGATCGTTTCGGGAAACACCCTCTGGCTTTCGGGTATCTGCGAACCGCTTGGCAAGGCGATCCCGATGACACCCAATACGCCGCGCTGGCCCTTTATGGGCTGGAAATAGGCGCGGCTATCGCCGAATAGTGATGTCCCCGTTCCGCAAGCATTGCCTGAGCGAAACGCTTCCAAGCAGGCACTAAGCTCCGTGCCTGAATCAAAGACGTTTTTACCCTCAATATAGCCACCACCCAATTGATTGGTATCCGAAACCGTCACCAAAGCCGAGGTGCCAAAAAGCTGCGCTATATCCTTTGCGGCAACCTGCGCCACTTCTTTTATATTTCTGATAGCCAGAAGATCACGTTCAAGCTGATACAGCATACGCATTCTTTTTTCTCTGAGCTCTGCGCGCTTCGTCTCAAACTTGACGCGTGTCGTCAGCGTACTGGTAATCAATGAAACGATCATCATAACGACAAATGTGATTGGATATTCAGGGCTATATGTCATGAGCGTGTAATATGGCTCTGTGAAAAAGAAATTGAACACGAGAACCGATAAAACTGAAGCGATAATCCCGTAGCTATAACCTTGAGTCAAATATGAAACAAGAAGAACGCTCAGCATGTATGTGATGATATAACTGGACTCGTTAAGATGTAATAGTGCCCTGAGGGCGAACGAAATAAGGGTTGCCAGCGTGACAATACCTATTGTAATCGCCGCATTCTTCAGCACTTGCTTTAAGATATTTGTGGTATCTTTTTCAATATGCTGAAAAGAAAAATCATCATACTTTAAACTTTTCATATAACCAGCCTGAAGCTTTATTATGTATTATAGCACGCCTTTATATAAAAGAATCAACATATTCCCATTCTTAGGCTCTATTTAGGCGATCAATCCAGAATCCATGAAAACGGCATAAAAAAGATGCCACCATATAGTACTTGTAATCAGACTTTTTTTCCAAACAAATAGCCGACTTGCAAAAAGCTAAGGGGCCCCCGCGAAGCGCAGCTTCGTGGGGAGAAGGAGGAGCAGGGAGCGTGCGGATGTTTTGTATAAATGCAAAACGGAGCAAAGCCAAGCTTGCTCCGACGTGGAGCGGGTGCCGAATCGCTCCGCTCCCTGAATCGGGGTCCCCAAAAAGCCGTGAGACTTTTTGGGGTGGCGAGCTCTATCACGCCGTCTCGCCCGCCTTCATCCGCCACTGGCGGCGGCGGGCTCGCGTTCGATTCCTCCATTATATTTTCAAAACAAATAGCCCCGCATGGGGGCTATTTGTTTTGGAGCGGGTGAAGGGAATCGAACCCTCGTATCTAGCTTGGGAAGCTAGAACTCTGCCATTGAGTTACACCCGCAAAGGATGAAAATAATTATAGCACATGCGGGTCATTTTGCAATACCGTTTTTATGTCAAACAGCGTGCGCCGCACACTGGGTGCAAAACGCGCATACATTATTTACGGGAGAACAACGCTCTTTAAAGATCCATTTATTATCATACCGGCATCGAATTGTTATAGGAAAGGAAGTAAAACAATGGACGATGTAAGCAGTTTATTGCTTGAAGGTTACATATTTGAGCTTAAAGGTTATTGCTGTGGAGGCAGCCGGACGACGGTGATCATAAGCGTAAAGGGCGACGGCAGCGCGGCGGCGCTCACAGGCTGGATACTTGAGATCGACCCTGCAGACCTGGCTGATAAAAAAGACTTAAACCTGCTGTCCTGCGAAAAACGGAAGGGCAACGGCCCGTGGGTGCCCGCGGCCGCTGAAAACACAACATACGAGCTCATAGGCGATATAGGTGTTTCGGGAGTCTTAATACAGGAGCGAGTAAACGGGTGGGCAGACAGTCCCGAGACTGAATTCAGGATAGCGCTGAACGGAGAGATAGACTGCGGCTGCGTCAAGGTAGCTTACCTGTCGGGGGAAGACGTGTTTTGCACTCAGCAGACGCTTACGCCCGCTCCTCCCGAATGCATAGCGCTAGCCCCTATAGAGAAATCATTTTCCCTGTATATCGTAGTAACGGACGGCTACAGGCCTTTACCCGACAAGGCCAACGTTTCGGTAAGCATGCGAGGCTTGTTCGTCGGGCATGAGCGGGGAGAATTCAAGACCGAGTACGATCAGTTTTCAGCCGTGAAGAGCGTAAGAACCGAAATTCACGGGACGGTCAAGATAGCGGCCTCCGTGCCTGTCGAAAACTCTTCTGCCTGCGGCGATGCCGTGGAGGTCTTCGCTTGCGATTGCTTCGAGCTATGCGAAACGATAGGCTACTCAAATGAACAATCCGCGTATGGCATCGGCGACATATATATTTACCCGGTAAAGGAGAGCTATGATTTGACGCTCTTAAATTCGCGCAGCGGCAAGTCGGTCTACCGCCTCGATGGGGACTATATAATCGACTGTATGAGCTGAAAAAAGTCTTGAATTATTAAACGCTCAGCATCAGTGAAAAAGTAAGCCGCAGCTAAACTATAGCCAAAAGCCTGCCGGCTTTTCGGGTACAAAAAACGCTCCGCTGTTTAAGCGAAGCGTAAACCCCCAGGCAAATGCCTGAGGGCTCATCGCATTTCAAGAAGGACGTTTGGGCCGCGGCATAAGTTGGAGGGCCTTATACCGCGAGAGCCTTGTCTAGTATATCCTCGTAGTACTTCTGCGGCCTCACGCCTACCGCGCTCTCCACAACCTTGCCGTTCTTTATCACAAACACGCTGGGGATACTCATGATGCCGAACTGCTCGGCAAGCGAACGCTGTTCGTCTATGTTTACCTTGCCTATAACCGCTTTCCCTTCATATTTCTTGCTTATGCTGTCTATCGAAGGCGCTATCATCTTGCAAGGCCCGCACCATGATGCCCAGAAGTCCAAAAGCACCGGCTTATCCGTGTTCATTATTTCCTTAAAGTTATCCGTTGTTACGCTCTTTGCCATATTGATCTCCCTTTCTTTGTTGTTATAATTTATTTTCGTTTCCGCAATTAAAGAATATAATACGGCAAAGTATTTATCTGTGATTTTGTTACGTTAGCATAAAATAATTTTTCCGCGCTCCAGCCGCAAGAGGCCCTTCTCTGCCATCTTTTTAAGCTGCCTTGTTATGACCTCCCTTGATGAGCCAATGTCCACAGCCATCTTTTCATGCGTTACTTTTACCACTCCCGCGTCGCCCGCCTTTTGCCGCAAGTATTCGAGTATGCGTTCCTCGATGCTTGAAAACACCAGCATCTCTATCGTTTCCATCGTGGTGACAAGCTTTTGCGCGAGCTCGTTGAACATATACGTCCTAAAGGGCTGGCTCCTGCTGAACAGCTTCCCGAATATCTCGGGCGGTATTATGAGCAGCGTACTTGGCTTTTCGGCTTCGATGGAGAAATCGTACTGCGTGTCGCCCATGGCGCAGACTGCGGCTAGCAGGCATATCTCCCCTTCGTTTATCCTGTAAAGCGTCACTTCCCTCCCCTTATCGGATATCCGGAAGAGCCTGAGCCTGCCCTTTACTATCATAGGCACGCCGTTGCAGCGCGTATTATCACCCGTCATTATCTGCCCCGGCGACAGCTCCTTTTTTAAAACGGTATCCCTAAGAAGCGCTTTGTCCGCTTCGGCCATGTTGTCATAGAAATCGAATACTTCAAGATAATCTTTCATGGATACCCCCTAAAAACTTTTTCCCTTCGTACTGATTATACTGCCAAAACCGCATATTATCCAGCCGATAAAGCGTTTTATGCGCTATATTTGAATAATCTGCCGACTTGTGTATAATAATGTCATATGCTCTTATAAAGGGGATAGTATGAAAAAAGCGGCAGCTCTGCTCGTCATTCTTGTATCCTTATTTCTATGCTCCTGCGCGCCTGATATAGTACAAAAGGGCGGCGCGGTCGTGCGCGGCGAGAGGCCAAAGCCTACGGATATCATATCATATTATAAGAATGAGGACGTCGTATATGTGACCAAAAGCGGAGAAAAGTATCACAAAGACGGCTGCCCCTACCTTAAATCGTCTAAAATAATGATATCGCTTGAGCAGGCGATAGCGGAGGGCAAGGAGCCATGCTCAAGGTGCTTCGGCGGCAAGTGATAATAAGTTTACTTGCAATAAAAAAAGGCAGGGCATTTCGCCCTGCGCTCATTTCTTTTTACTTGCTTGCCTTCGCCCTGTCGCCCTTGTCGAGTATCGCCTTTCTAAGGCGTATGCTCTTGGGCGTCACCTCCACAAGTTCGTCTTCCGCTATAAACTCGAGCGACTGCTCTAAGGAGAGCACCGACGGCGGCGTCAATTTCAGCGCTTCGTCCGAGCCGGACGCGCGCATGTTGGTCATCTGCTTTTTCTTGCAGACGTTTATAACGATGTCCTCAAGCCGGGCATTCTCGCCCACTATCATGCCCTCGTATACGTCCACTCCGGGGCCGATGAACAGCCTTCCGCGCTCCTGCGCGTTAAAAAGCCCGTATGTCGTCGTCTCGCCGCGTTCGTGCGCAACGAGCGACCCCCTTTGGCGTTCGGGTATGTCGCCCGCCCACTCGCGGTAGCCGTTGAATATGTGATTCATTACGCCGTTGCCCTTCGTGTCCGTCATAAACTCGCCCGCGTAGCCTATAAGCCCTCTCGCGGGTATGTTGAACTCGAGGCGCGTACTTCCTTCCTCCGACTTCATATCCACCAGCTCGGCCTTTCTCACGCTGAGCTTTTCCATTACAACGCCGGTGTAGTCGCCCGGTACGTCTATCATCAATAGCTCGTATGGTTCGAGAGTTCTGCCTTCCTCCTCTTTCAGTATGACACGCGGCCGCGATACGGCGAATTCATACCCCTCGCGCCGCATAGTCTCAATGAGTATCGAGAGGTGCAGCTCGCCCCTGCCCGACACCTTGAACGAGTCAGTCGTATCCGTTTCCTCGACGCGCAGGCTTACGTTCGTCTCGAGCTCTCGCATCAGCCGCTCCCGCAGGTTCCTCGACGTTACCCATTTGCCTTCCTGCCCCGCGAACGGGCTGTTGTTTACCATAAAGTTCATCGACACAGTAGGCTCGTCTATCTTGACAAAAGGCAGCGGCTCTATGTGTTCGGGGTCGCACACCGTTTCGCCTATATTCACGTCCGGTATGCCCGCTATCGCTATTATATCGCCCAGCCGGGCGGTTTCCGTCTCGCGGCGCCTGAGCCCCGAAAACTCGAACAGCTTAGTTATCTTAACGTTTTGCACCCCTCCGTCGTCCTTGCAGAGCACGGCCTGCATGCCCCTTACTGCCGTACCGCGTTCAATGCGGCCTATAGCTATGCGCCCTAAGTACTCGTCGTAGTCGATATTGGATATAAGGAACCTCAGCGGTCCGTCCGGCTCTCCTTCCGGCGGGGGTATAAACTTAAGTATCGCGTCGAACAGCGCGGAGATGCCGACTTCTTCTCCCTCCGGGGTCATCGACGCCTTGCCCTCCTTCGCGGACGCATACACTACGGGGAATTCCAATTGGTCGTCGTCCGCGCCGAGCTCTATGAACAGGTCTATTACTCCGTCCACGACAGCCTCCGGCCTCGCGCCCTGCCTGTCTATCTTGTTTATAACCACCATGACGCGCTTTTTGAGCCCCAGCGCCTTCTTAAGTACGAAGCGCGTCTGCGGCATGCACCCCTCGAACGCGTCGACGAGCAGCAGCACGCCGTCCACCATAGTGAGCACGCGCTCGACCTCGCCTCCGAAATCCGCGTGTCCCGGCGTATCTACTATATTTATCTTTGTGCCTTTATAATTGACAGCAGTGTTCTTCGCCAGTATCGTTATACCGCGCTCCTGCTCCAGATCCTCGCTGTCCATGACGCGCTCGCGCACGACCTCGTTCGTACGGAACGTGCCCGACTGCCTCAGCATCTGGTCTACAAGCGTCGTCTTACCGTGGTCGACATGCGCGACTATTGCTATGTTTCTTATGCTTTCCTGCTTTTGCATATACTCCTCTTTCTATTTTTTAGCCGAACACGATTATATGCTTTTATAGCGAGGAATACAAGATTTTTTATAAACGGGCTGCCATAAAGTGCGAATCGGCTGCAAATAGAAGCGTTTTATTTTACAGCCCCGTTGATATGCACGAATCTTATGCCTTTAAAATCGAACGCCGACAGCGGTTTGTCTATGCTGTCATACGTGTGCGTGCAGACGAGTATGTTACTAAGCGAGGGCGGGTCTCCGACGGACGTTATTAGCTGCGAGTGGTAATACGCGCTGCCGTCCCAGAACTGCGATATGTCCCCCGGCTGCATCTCCCTCATGCCGGCTTCAACTCCCGACGGGCCTATGCCCGTTTTGCGCACCAGAAAGTTGTAAAGATAAGGCACGCCCGTCCACGACGGCGAGCGGTTGTTCGCGCTGACATAATACCAGCCGAAAGTCGGCTTGTAATTCATCACGCCGCTGCCCGCGTATATGCACTGCGAGACGAAGTTAGTACAGTCCCCGCCCAGCTGACTGAAGTCGTAGTAAGCCGGGTTGCGCGCCATCGCCCATTTTCTGGCGTACGCGACCGCCGCGCCTCGGTCGTAGGTATCAACCGGCATAAAAACACCCTCCGCATTTATGATACGAAGGGCTTAGTGGTTTTGTGAAAAACTCTAATTCTGTTCCATAAACTCCTTGAGCAGCGCCACACTGTTCCTGATAATATCGGGCTCGAGATGGCCGTACCCTATGAGCAGCTTATCCGCATGCCGCCCCTTTTGTATGCAGTGCTGCTCCACCGTCGCTATGCGTATGCCCTGCTGCGCCGCCCTGTTCGTAAAGTCCTCGTTAAATTCGCGGCCGGAGAATTCCGCCGCGAGATGCAGCCCCGCTGAGTCGCCCCACGGACGCCACCCAGCGCCGAACGCTTCCGTAAGGCTGCACTGAAGCGCCTGCCGCCGCTCGCCGTAAAGTCTGCGCATGCGCTGTATATGCCTGTCAAGCTTGCGTGTCTTAAAAAATTCTACGAGAGCGTACTGTTCGTAAGGCGGGTTCTGTATGTCCATACGCATGCGAAGAGTACGCCATTGTTTGTGAAACGCGCGGGGCAGTATAACGTAACCTATGCGCAGAGCCGGAAACAGCGTCTTGCTGAGCGTCCCCACGTATATTACCCTTGAAGGGTCCAGAGAATACACCGGCGTTACCGGATCGCCCGTATACCGGAACTCGCTGTCGTAATCGTCCTCAATAATATAAGCGTCGCGCTCTCTAGCAAAGCGTATCAGCTCTGCCCGCCGCCGAGCGGGCAGTATGCCGCCCAGCGGGAACTGGTGAGAGGGAGTCACATACACCGCAGCCGCCGTATCGCGCAGCAGCTCAGTGCACATGCCGTGCTCATCGGCGGGTACGGGGATCACGTCGTATCCCCTGCCGGAAAACATCTGCCTCATTACGCTGTGGCACGGGTCTTCCACCTGTATACGTTTAATGGGTTCAAGCAGCTCCGCCGCAAGGTGCAGCGCGTGCGTAGCGCCCGCCGTTATGAATATATCGCCCGCGTCCGCTATTATGCCGCGGCTCCTGAAAAGCCACGACGCTATCTGCGCGCGCAGCTCATAAAGTCCCTGCTGGCCCGTATACCCTAGCGCCGATGTGGGACAGCCTATTATGCCCTCGCGCAGCGACTGCTCGAATGCGCGCTTTGGAAAAGCGCCCAGGTCCGGCTGCCCTGTTTTGAAATCCGCCCGCCATACGCGCCCGGGCCGCTCGCCCCGCGGCTCGTTTTTTGCAGGCAGTCCCTGATCATTACCCCCGAAAGTCTCACAGCTCTTTGGGGACCCCATGTCAATGCCATGCTTAACCCTCGTGACCGCTCCCTGCCTGCTTTTAAGATACCCTTCCGCGATAAGCATATCGTACGCTTCGCAGACGGTGTTGCGCGAAACGCCCAGCGCCTGTGCCAGAGAGCGCGTGGAGGGCAGCGCTTCCCCGCCTTTGAGCCGTCCGTTTATCATGCTGTCCTTAAGCGACTTGAATATTTGGCGCTTTATGGAAAGGCCGCCGCTTTTGTCAATTGTTATCCCCAGCATACATTCCTCCAACTGGTCTGCTTAATTTACATTGATTCTGGCTCTTTTACCAATCCAGTTGCCGCGCTAAAATTATACCGCGAAATACCGTATTTGGAAATAACGTTTTGGAGTGTATATGGCAATATGATTAAAGGCATGCTCTTTCTTTTTGGCGCGTTTACTCTGGCAGGCACGTCCGTCATTTCAGCGCGGCTGTTGTCGGGCAGGCTCGGCACGTTTACCATAACGACGCTCAGCCTTGCCTTTGCGCTGCTGCTGTTGCTGCCGCTTAGTTGGGGACGGCTTGGCGCCGCAGTGCGCGGCATGTCGACGGGCGAAAAACTGCGGATAGCGCTGCAGGCGCTGTTCGGCATATTTTTGTTCCGCATGTTTTTATTAAGCGGCCTTGCCCGTACGACAACGGCCGAGGCGGGCATACTCACGGGGGCGACGCCCGCGCTTACCGCGATACTTGCCGTCGCGCTGCTTAAAGAACGGGTCCGTATCAAAAACATTGCGGGCATAGCGGGCACGGTCTGCGGCGTACTGCTCATACAGGGCGCTCTCCGGGGCGGCCTTGACTCCTCCCATTTCTGGGGAAACATTCTGGTGCTGTGCGCCGCCGCCAGCGAGTCGACATTCAACATATTCTCCCGCGTCTCCGCCTTAAAGTCGGGGCAGCGGCAGACGGACCCCATTGTCATAACCGCGCTCGTCTCTGCCGCCGCGCTTTTGATGTGCCTCGTCCCCGCGCTGTTCGAACACCCGCTTAAGAGCATACCCGCTCTCGGCCTTAAAGAATGGCTGTCGCTCGTATGGTACGGCGCCGCCGCGACTGCGCTCGCATTTATCTGCTGGTACTCAGGCATACGCCGGTGCGGAGCGTTTGCCGCCGCCGCGTTTTCCGGCATGATGCCGCTCGTTTCCCTGCTTTTATCAGTAGCGCTGTTGGGCGAAAAGCCCGAATGGCATCAGTGGCTGGGCGGGCTTTTAATCGTATTCGGCATGGTGCTGACAGGAGCGGGAGGAGAAAAGCAAAAACGGCTCAAAGCCGTACTGCCTTGACACAATTCCTACTCCCCCGCTGCCTTAACCCCCGGCCCAGAGAGCGTGCTTCTTCCGCCCGAGAGCTTTTTTACCTCTATCTGCGTGTCAATGCGCTCTTTGAGCGCCGCGACGTGAGATATGACGCCCACGAGCTTGCCTTCCCTGTTGCCCAGCGACGATAATGTCTGCAGCGCGGCCTCCAGGTAGTCGTCGTCCAGCGAGGCGAACCCCTCGTCAATGAACAGTGAGTCTATCCTCGTCCTGCCCGACGACATCTCCGACATGCCCAGGGCAAGCGCCAGCGACACGAGAAAGCTCTCGCCGCCCGAAAGGTTGGATACCGGCCGCCTGTCGCCCGCCTGATAGTTGTCGACTATGGCAAGCTCCAATGGTTTGGCGGCGTTGCCGGTGTCGCGCACGAGCGCGTACCTGTCCGTCATGCGTCCTAGGCAGTTATTAGCATACTTAAGCAGCACCTCGAATGTAAACCCTTGGGCCATGCGGCTGAACTTTATGCCGTCTGCCGAGCCTATGAGAGCGTTAAGCCTGTCCCACTTTTCGCAAACCCGCCCCTGCTTTTTCGCGCTGCTGTTGAGCGCGCCAAGCTCCTTAATATTCCGCGCGTTGTCGGAAAGCATCTGTCTTACGGCGCCCTGCCTCGACGTTTCTTCAGATGACAGATCGCTTAATAAATCGATGATATCCCCGAATTTATCAGTACATTCTGCGGCGTTTTCCGTAAGCCGCGCCGCGGTTTCGCAAAATCTTTCAAAAAGAGCCCCCACCCCTTCGTCGGGCGACCGCGGCATACCCTGCACTTCCAGCAGGCTTAGCCTTGAGTCCGCGTAGGCTATGTCGAGCACGCGGCCTTCGCTTGTGATAAGCTCCTTTACCCGCGCGATATCCGCCTTGTTCTGCTCGCAGGCGCGCCCCGCGCTCTCTTTTAGCTCGCGGCACGTTTCCTTTTTGCCCTGCGCGCCTTCAAGAAGCTTCTTTGCCTTTTCCTCCTCAAAGTCCGCGTCGCTTTCGCCGAACAGCGCTATGCGCTTTTCACTGTACTGCGCTGAAAGCTTTTCCGCCGCCTCACTTTCTTTTCGCTTGTCTGCCGCCTCGGCCTCATATTCCGCTATTGCCCGCTTCGCGGCGTTCACCGTAGCAAGGTCTCTGTCCACGTCGCCGAGCTTTGCGGTCATGCGCGTTACGTTGTCCTTCGCGGCGCTTAGTTTGCCTAAAAGGCCCGTGTATTCACGCACCGTCTTCTCCGCCGCCGCGAGTTCGCTTTTGGCCTGTACCGCGGTCAACTCGTCGCCTATGTCTGCCCCCAGCGCGCTAAGCTCCTGTTCGCATTGCTGCATCAGCTGAGTCTTTTCGTTTATCGCTTTTTCCATCTCCGCTATCGATACGCCGCACGCGGCAAGCTCTCTCTGCGCCTCCCTTACGCGGCCCGATATGTCGGCCTTTTTTTTTGCGGCTTCCTCAAGGAACTCAGAGTCAAAAGGCTTGCCTGCGTACGGGTGTTCCTCCGCGCCGCATAAAGGGCAGGGCTTTCCGTGTTCGAGCTTTCTGCGTTCCTCGCCGAACTTCTCCCCGAGCTTAGCGTAAACGAGCCTTTCTTCCGCAGTCTTCTCCCGCGCTTCCAGACCGGAGAACGCGATTTTAAGCTCTTCATGCTTTTTGCTTTGCGCCCCAAGCTCTTCCCTCTTCTGCTTTACCGCTTCCCGCGCTTCCGCCAAAGCAACGTATATTTTCAGCGCGTCCGCTCTTTTGTGCCAGTACGCTTCGTCCTTTCCACGGAGCGCCGCGTCTATCTCACCGCGCACCCGCTTTTCCGCGGATAAGGCTCCGTCAAGCTCCGCCTTCGCGCCCGCGCGGAGTTCAGCGCCTATATCCTCCGTCTCATAAAGGCGCCTCATTTCCTCGTTGCCCGCGCCCGGCACGTACTTTTTAAACACGCCTAATATTCCGCGCTTCTGCGCGCCTGTTTTCTCCGTGTTCGCCGCAATCTCCACGGCAAGGCGCCCTATGTCCTTTTTCTGCGCCGCCATATGATTGTCAAGCTCCCGCACGGTTTTCAGCGTCTTTTGCAGTGCGTCGAGCGCCTCTCTCGCCTCGCTCTCCTCGCGCGCCGCCTGCTCAAAAAGCTTTGTCTGCTCGCCGTACCGCCGCGCTAATATGGGCTCGCTTTCGTTATACCCTTCAAGCTCCCCGCGGTATTTTCTTATGTTGTCCGCCGCCAGACGGCACTCAGTAAAGCGCTCGCGAAGCTTGTTATGTTGCGATATAGACGCGCCAAGGTTTCCCGCCTCGTCTTCATATGCTTCTTTCTGCTCTTCGTCCAGCACTTTAAGCGCCTGTTTCCTTGCCTCTATATCGTTAAGCGCCGCCCGCTCCCGCTTCGCCCGCTCGTACACGGCGGCCGATATGTCGCGGTATATGTTCATGTCGGATATCTTCTCGAGTATCGCCGCGCGCTCGTTGGAGTCCGCCTTCAAAAACTCGGCGAACCTGAACTGCGCGAGCATTATTGAGCGCGTGAACTGACTGTAGTTAAGCCCCGTTATCTCTACAATCTTTTCATTTGCGTCCTTTATCATGGACGCCGTTATGCTCCATTTTCCTTCCGCACCGTACTCCCAAATCTCTCTCTTCACCTGCCGGAACGGTTTTTCGCCCTTTGCGCGATGGTGCGAGAACGTAGCCTTATACCGCTTGCCGCGCGATGTGAATACCGCTTCGGCGGCGCAATCCTGGCAGTTCTTTGTCATTATCTCGTCCTGCGTCTCGCTTATGGTTTCTATCCTCGGCGTCTTGCCGTACAGCGCAAGGCAGACCGCGTCGAGCACCGTCGTCTTGCCCGCGCCCGACGGCCCGACTATGGCGAACAGCCCTTCCGAGTACCGGCTGTCCGTAAAATCTATCTCGTACGTTCCCGCGAGAGAGTTTATATTCTTTATCACGACGCTCTCTATGCGCATCAGACAGCCTCCTCTATTCCCGCGACTATCTCGTTGAAGCAGTCTATCAGCTCTTTTTTGTACTCGTCGCTTATGTTGTTGCCGTCCATGCAGCGCAGGAACACATCCTGCACTTTAAGCGTGTCCAGCGTCTCGCCCGAAGCCGCTTCGAGTATGCCTGAGAGCACGGCGTCGTTCCTTATGCTTAAAACCTCCGCGCTTTTATCCTTCACCGCCGCGAATATATCGGCCGATAGCGACGGTATTATGTCCTTGCCGGTGTAAGTTACCTCCAGCCACACGTTCTCGTCCGCCATTTGCTCAAGCTGCCGTATCAATTCCGCATAATCGCCGCTTATAGCCTTCATGCTGCGGAACACGGGCACCTCAACGCGCTGTATGCTCATGGTTTCAGTATCCATCTCAAGCACGTACTTCTTTTTATTGAGCTCCGAAAAGCTCATATGCAGCGGCGAGCCGCAGTAGCGTATACGCTCGCTGCCCATTACGCGCTGCTCCCCGTGAATGTGCCCCAGCGCCACATAATCAAACGCGTCGGGGAATATATCGGCGCCCACCTGCCCGAGGCTGCCGACGTAAAGTTCCCTTACGCCGTCTCCCTCCGAGCGCGCCGCGCCCTGCGCAAAAAGATGCCCCGTCGCTATTATGGGTATATCCGCTCCCAGCGCTTCTCTTAAGCTTACCGCCTCGGCCGCGACGTCCCTGTAAAACGCCGCCGTCGCCGCGACTATCTTATCGTCCGAGCTAGTACTGTCGTCCTCCAGCCTCACCATCTCGTTCTTGCGCAGGTAAGGCACGGCGCAGCATATGACCTCGGGCGTACCGTCCTTGCCGTGCATAACTACGACATGCCGTTTGGGCTCGGCGGCCAGCCCAATAGTGTATATGTTCAGCCGCTCGAGTATCCCCGCGGGCGCTTCGAGCAGCCCCGCAGAGTCGTGGTTGCCCGCCACTATCACGACCGTCCTGCAGCACGAGCCGAGCAGCGACGTCAGAAAATCGTAATAAAGCCCCTGAGCGGCGCTTCCCGGGGCGTTCGTGTCAAAAACGTCGCCCGCGACGATGAGCGCGCCTATGTCTTTTTCCTTTATCTCGGCTGTCAGCCATATGAGGAACTTCTCGTGCTCGTCGTTGCGCTTCCTGCCGTACAACGCGTGCCCGATATGCCAGTCGGATGTGTGCAGTATTCTCATGCCTGCCTCCGTGATAATATGAATTACGGTGTTATTGTATAAATATAGTTTATCATGCGGGGCAGGCGTTTTCAATGAACGGTAATTATAAAAGGCCGCCCCATAGGGCAGCCCCAGTGTGTCAAATAACCCTCCATGTGTCATTCCATCCGCTTCGTAGTGAGCGCAAGCGCGGAATCTTAAAACAGGCTCACATTACCGCCCCATCAAATCTCACGGCTTGCCGTCTGTCGCTAACTATTTTCCCAGCTCCGCTTGGTACTCTTTCCAGTCCAATACCCCGTCGCCGTTATGTACCCAATCGATTGAATACCCACATTCTGAGTCCGCAGCAAATCCCGCTATCTGCGCTTTAGAAAGCACGCCCGCCAGTATCTTATATGGCTGCTTTTCACCTTTGCCCTTATATGTCCATGTGTCCGCTAAAAAAACGTCGTATCCGAGGTTTTTAAGACGCAGTGACTCAGCCGTTTCGCGCGAAGCTCTGGCTTTATCCAGCGCAGGCGCAATAATGTCGTTATATTCTTCGGCGGCCGCAGCGCAATTCTTCTCCGCGTCCAGCTTCTTTGCCTGCCGCTCAAGCTCCTCAAACTGTTCCTCGTTGATGTTCCCGCCGCGATCCATGTTGTATTCCGAATACGGGTATTCCCCCTTGCCAAGGTCCACAAGCTCGCGCCACTCCGCAATGGTGCGCCCGTTGTATACATATTCGCTGAAATTATTGGCGTACTGTTCGGGCGTAAGCACATATATATGCACAAAGAAGTACGCGCCCTCGTTCGCTTTATCTTCCAGCGCTCTTCTGACCCCTTCCGTTATCAGCACTTCTCCCGCGTCCGGCGCCTTATAGGAGGAATCTTCAAAACCGAATTGAGAAGAAGCCACGATAATACGTCCGTCTTCCGTTGGAGCCGCGCTTTCGGCCTCGTTGTCAGCGGTTTGCACCGCGGACGGCTGCGTGGCTTGCGCGAGCCTGTCTCTATTATCCGGCGCTCCCCACAGAATAAAGGCCAAAACCACACAGGCGGCAGCGACTACGCAGCAGGCATACGCGGCGGCTCTGCGGCTTCGGCGGCGCTTTAGCGATTCGTCTTCGAGAAGTGCCAGCGTTCTTTCTGTAAAACTTTCATCGAACTCAAGGCGCTCCATAGCGCGTTTATAAGCGTTGTCAGTCATCTTTCTCGTCCTCCAGCGCGGTTCTCAATAGCGATCTGCCCCTCGCGAGCCATGTGCCCACCGTCGCGGGCTTTGCCTTAAGCAGCGCCGCTATCTCGCTTATCGCATAGCCCTCGTAATAGTAAAGGTGCATGGGTATGCGGTACTTTTCTTCCAGCCCAAGAAGGGCAGTGAGCGCCTTTATATCTTCTTCGGGCATGCTTGAGATGCCGTCCGGTATCTCAGTCCGTCTGTTCCATGCCGACCTCAGCACGTTCCTGCACTTATTGGCCGCAACCTTAAACATCCACGCCTTTCGTTTTGCCTCGCTGTCGAACCGCGGCCGTTTGCGGAGATATGCTATGAACACCTCCTGAGCGATATCCTCGGCGTCGGCGCGGTTTTTAAGGTAAGCGTAAGCAAGCCTTAATATACCGGCGCTGTACGCTTGTACGATATCCGCTATTCCTACGCCGTGTTCTGTCGAGTTCACTTTATCTCCTTTACATATATAACAATCGACGTACGTGTTATTTTTCATTATATATTAACTTTTCGGAAAATAAAGAAGCTGTCCAGCCGGACAGCTCTTTTGTCAGTTTACAAAACCAGTATATTTACTTAAGTTATCTTCTCCATAAGCAGCTATATTATTGTGTAATATATTGTTTTTTAAACATATTACTTTCTTTTATGTATCACATCGACGTTTGGCGTTAATTTTGCAAGGGAGCATTGTATGAAATTTAATATGATCGGGGTTATCGCTTTAGTTCTGTTGCATGTATTCATCAACCAACAACGAATACACTTTTGCGTCCCGGGAAGTCCCTTTGATGATTACTTCTTTCCTCAGTGTTCCCTCATACGTCATTCCCAACTTTTTCATTACTTTTTCAGAAGCCGTATTATTAGATTCACATTTCCCTTCAATCCTTATAAGCCCTGCTTCGGTAAAACCGAAGCGTACGACCTCGTTCAGCGCTTCCGTCGCAATCCCTTTTCCCCAATACCTGCTGTGTATAACCGCACCTATCCCGGCGACCTTGTCCGGCTTAAAGTACAGATTGACGGTCCCGATCACACAGTTTTCGTTTTTTTCAATGACCGACCACACAAAGGATCTGCCCTCGTCTATTCCTTTAGCCATATTCTCTAAGTGTTGGATTGTTGCCAATCTGTCCTCATGTTTTTTCCTCGGTACATAGCGGGTGGTCTCCTCGTCTGAAAAGACCTCAAACAGTTCGTCAGCATCCGCAACGGATATCTTCTTTAAAAATAATCGCGAAGTTTCTAAATCCGGACATGCTATGGCCCGTACATCCAATCTATTTTCCTCCGTTTACTTGACTTGGCTCGTTAATCTTTACTCAACAATAAAGGCTGTAATACTTCAAATTTATACCCAAAAAGCCTCACGACTTTTCGGGGGCCCCGTATAAAAAGACTGCGCTTACTACTTACACGCAGCCTTTCAGTACTTCTTACAGTTTCACCGACGCGAACCTCTCCATCGCCTTTTCGGTGTTCTCCCTCGTGTTGAACGCCGTGAGGCGGAAGTAGCCTTCGCCGGCTTTGCCGAATCCCGCGCCCGGCGTGCCCGCCACGCCCGCGTCGAGCAGGCGGTCAAAGAACTCCCACGACGGCATGCCGCCCGGAACCTTCAGCCACACGTACGGCGAGCTTACGCCTCCAAAGCACTCTAGCCCCAAGGCCTTAAGCCCGTCTATAATAACTTTGGCGTTGCCGAGGTAAAAATCAATCGTCTCTCTTATCTGCGCTTTGCCTTCTTTTGAATAGCAGGCAAGCGCGCCCTTCTGCGTCACGTACGGCACGCCGTTGAACTTTGTCGTGTGCCGCCTGTTCCACATCGCGCCTATTGAATGGACTTCGCCGTCGCTGTCCGCCCCGTAAAGCTCTTTTGGTATGACGGTGAACGCGCACCTCGCGCCCGTGAACCCCGCCGTCTTTGAATAGCTCCTGAACTCAATAGCGACTTCCTTGGCGCCTTGTATCTCGTATATGCTGTGCGGCACGTCGTCCTCACGTATAAACGCCTCGTACGCAGCGTCAAAAAGTATGAGCGCCCCCGTTTTTTTCGCGTAATCCACCCACGCCTTTAACTCCGCCGTTTTGAGCACCGTGCCCGTCGGGTTGTTGGGGTAGCATAGGTATATAATATCTACCCTCTTTTGGGGCAGCGCCGGTTTAAAACCGTTCTCCGCCGTGCAGGGCAGATATGTTATATTCTCATACGCTCCGCTCGCTTCGTCGAAATCGCCCGAGCGCCCGGCCATTACGTTAGTATCGACGTACACGGGATATACCGGGTCGAGTACCGCGATATCGCACATGGGCGAAAAGAGCTCCTGTATGTTGCCTGTGTCGCATTTAGCGCCGTCCGATACGAATATCTCACCGGGGCCTATCCCCAGCCCCGCATAATCGTTTGCGGCTATCGCTTCCCGCAGCCAATCGTACCCCTGCTCGGGGCCGTAACCGTGAAACCCTTCGCTTGTGGCCATATCGTCCACAGCGGCTTTCATAGCGTCCGTAACGGCTTTGGGCAGCGGGCGAGTAACGTCGCCTATACCCAGCTTTATGATGTCTTTCCTCTTATGCGCAGCTATCCGCTTCGCCATCTCTGAAAAAAGGTAACTTCCCTTTAGCTGCAGGTAGTTCTCGTTTATCAGTACCATATGTTCTCCTTCGTAAGAGCTTTCGCCTTATTCTACAGTCAGAAGAATCGCAAGTCAACTATCTGCCGGGTATGCGCAGCACTACCCCGGGCAGGAACGCGCTCGGCTTAAAGTCCCTGTTGGCGGCAAGCAGGCTGCTTACTCTTATGCCGAACGCATCCGCGACGGACACAAGCGTGTCCCCTTCCCTCACGGTGTAACGTTTCCCCAGAGCATTAGATTTTTTTACCTTCACCCGCTGCCCCTCGCATAGCTTTAACGGATTTACGCCCGGGTTGAGAGTGCAGAACGTGGATATATCCATGTCATAACGTCCGAGCACGTCGGAAAGCCTCTCGTTCCTGCCGAGCGTATAATACGCGATAAGCTGTCTCGCCAGCGGCAGCACTATCACCTGCCCAGGCACGTAATGCGACGGGTTTAAAAAAGGATTGCTGTTCAGCAGCGTTTCAACGGTTATGCCCCGGCGCTTCGCTATGCGGTACAGCGTGTCTCCCCTTCTTATCGTGTAAAAAAGGCCTCTGCCGCAGCCGCCGCTTTTGCTGGGTATTCTTATTCTGCTGCCCTGCATTATAGCGGGAACGTCATTGAGTGCTTTCAGTTCCTTCTCGCCCACGGAAAACTTCTTCGCTACCGACGAGAACGTGTCCCCTGTCTCCGCGTAATATTCAAAGAAATCGCAAGGATACGCCATAAGCTTCTCCTTTTAAAACAATTACATTACTTTCGCCCCATAAAGTTTTAGCTTTCTCGGGCCCCGTATTAATTTATTTATGACTCTGCGCGTTAATGACACGGGGCCGCAGATTTGCGCGCGGCAGGCTTGTGCCCCTTGCGGCCTCAGCCTGCAACAGCTGCAATTTTACTAATGGTGTAGGTTTGTCAAACATATTGGACAGTGTATGATGCAAGATATTCGGTTGGGGATTGCCAACCGAGCGGGCGCATAGGGATCTTGTTCGAGCGGTAACGATAGACGTCAAGTTGGTACTTGAAGT
>JAEYPO010000036.1 GCA_023410595.1 Bacillota bacterium
GCATTCTTCAATTGGCTATCGCACTCCAGTACAGTTTGAGAACGAACTGAAAATGGACAAGAATGTAGTAATTGAAATGGAGGTCAAAAGTACGAGCTTTTGTGTCTAGTAAATTGACATAGTTCCATATTCAAGATCAAACCGAGAGTAAATTAGATGAACAACAAGATAAGAAATATAAGGAACAGGCAGAAAAAGAAAATAAGCCTGTTCAGGTTAATGAATTATGTGATGAGTATACTACAGTTTTTCAAAATCCAGATGGTACAAAAACAGCCTATGTTTTTGAAACTAAAGTAAGATTTAAAGACGGGAATGGAAAATTAGTTGATATAGATAATCAGTTAGTTGAAGCGAGCACTGATAAAAAGCTAGAAGGCTATGCGTATGAAAACAAGACGAGTTTTGTTGATGTATGCTTGCCTGATAATATGATCAGCGATACACCGGTAGTAATTGAATATGATAAATATAAAATTGGAATTATCCCTGTCATTGATGACGATTTGAAAAAGAATATAGATAAAAACTTAGAAAAAATGAAAGATGAAGGTTCGAATGCAACAATTCTTGAGCCGAAAACCGAAACAGTTGAAGGCTCGGGTATGGAACCAGAATTAGTATCAAATGAAGAAGATACTGAAAAAGAGAACATTACTCAATCGTTCCCTGAATATTCAGGACAAGTATTAACAGAGATAGTTGATAACATTGACAATAAAATTGATTTCAAGAACGAGATAGAGAAAAATAAAGCAATAGAAAATAAAACTGCTGCTGAAATTAATAGTTCTATAAAGTACAAGAGCGGTATTAATGATAAGATTGACATTCAATATACTCCACTCAACAACGGTATAAAAGAATGCATTATTCTCAATCAATATACTGGTATAAATTCCTTTCAGTTCAAACTAAGCGTTCAGAACCTCATTCCGGTTCTAAGAGACGAGAATTATATAATCCTAATGGATGGGGAAAAAGAAGTTGGAATAATACCGGCTGCATATATGTATGATTCTTACAAAGGCAATGAAGATGAAGACGAAAAACACAATAGCGAAAAAGTAACATATTCATTGGAAAGCACTGTGAATGAAGGAGAGTATATATTAACATTAACAGCAGACAAGACATTTTTACAGGATAAGTCTACTGTTTATCCTGTAACGATAGATCCAACAGCACAGATAATGGATGATAGCAATGAAATTGATGATAGTTGGATAACAAGCAGATATGCCAATAACAGATACGGCACGGACAATGAACTAAAAGTTGGCTTGGGTGACGATTTATATACATCCAGAGCATATGTAAAAATGAATTACCTTCCGGGAATTAATAGCGGTCTTATCACTTCAGCATATTACACAGCTTATCAAAATTATAGTTCTTCAGCCTCAGTCAGTTATGATATACATTATGTAACCAGCGCCTGGAGTGAACCTGATATAAATTGGAACAACCAAGCGGCTTTTGACCCCAATATTTGGTCAACACAAATAATAAGCAATATTGGTACTTACTCATGGGATGTGACCAATCTGGTATCTGCTTGGTACAGGGGTGCGGCTAACTACGGTATGATAATAAAATACCGTAATGACACTAGCGGGACACACAGGTATAAAAGATTTATATCCTCTGAAGGAGGAAGTTCTAAGGCATATTTTACGATAAATTACTCTGATCCTCCGACATTGGGCAGTTGCTGGGCAAGTCCTTGTGGTACAAACTCTTCACAAGGGTATGTAAATATGTACTGGAACGCTGTTCCGGGAGCAGCCGGCTATAAAGTTAATATTTTTAATGGTATCAGTTGGGATCCTTTTGACGTAGGTAATACAACTAGCTGGACGTCGTATGGAAAAGGTATTTGGCCTACGCAAGCTGAAATTGATAGTGGAAGATGGTGGCTGCATCATGATAATGCAGGGCAAAATCTTGCGAACGATCCTCGTCCTGCATATATAAAGTCCGGTGGAGGGCGTTCGGATGTAACCTGGTATGATATTAGGATTACTGCCTACAATAGTCACGGTCAAGAAACAGGCCCTGCCATATATTGCGTGAATCTCCCAGATACTACCACCCCGCCGCAACCTGTAAGTTTATGGTGTGATACTCCGAATTTTTCAGGCCCGACAGGAAGTATTACTGTTCATTGGTCTGGTGTTAGTGATTTGCCTGGTAATATAGGATCGGGTATTCAAAAGTATAGGCTAGCTATACAGAAGAATGGACAATGGATAGAGGAAAGGGACGTATATGACACACAATATACTTATACTGGCTTAGATGATAATTCTACTTATCAATTTGCAATCCATGCAATTGATAATTCGGGTAATTATTGCAGCTGGAAATATTCAAGCACTATTTCGGTTGGTGATTATACCGGACCATCAGCACCTTCGAGTTTTACGATTAGCACGTCGGACTGGACAAATTCAACCAGCCCCACGATTACATGGAGCGAAATAAAGGATGAAGGAGGTAGTTTAAACAAGGTACAGTACAGAGTTGCTGATATGAGTGGCAATACTATAACGGGACTGGATTGGAGGGATATCGACAGGAATGGCATAGCTGGATATCCCGCGTCGGGGTCATATGTTATAAACAATACTCAGCACTCAGAGCCTGTTTTTCAAAACCTACCAGATGGGCAGTATAAAATCTACATAAGGGGTGTAGATACACCTAGAAATAATACTGGGGCTGATACAAGTTATGTCGTCTATAAAAAGGATAAAACAGCTCCTGAAATAGTAAGCTTTTCGCTTAATGATAACGATACGATTACTGGTACTGTAAATATTACTGCTACTATTACTAACAGTGATGGACAAAGTAATTTTAAAGACTGGAAACTTGAATACGGATTTGGTACAAATCCTTCTGTATATAAAGAATTAGCTTCAGGTGGGACTCTGGTTAACGAACAGGTTATCTGTGCCTGGGATACAACATGGCTGGCGGAAAACAAACCATATACGCTTCGATTAAGGGTACGGGATGTTTTACTTAATGAAACAAACCATGTGGTACATCTGCTAAAATCGGCGGATAGCCAGAGTGTAGCGTCCGGGTTGCAGATTGATACTCCCAGCACTTATGATATCACTTCTCAGGATGTTGATGTGACGTATCAAAGGGCGAATAATGGCGGATATACTGGACTAATCGGGAAACTATTCGTCAACAATGGACTAAAGGATACCGAAGGCTCAGCGGGTGAAGGTCTTTCATTCAGTGCGGATGAGAAATACTATGACGTCGTTTCTGAAAAATGGAAATTCAAGTATCCTGAAGGAACAACACAGTTCTTCTATGTTCAGGCGAAGGATTCGGAAAACAATGAGCTATATAGTATTAACACTTATGAAACTATTGATATAGATGATACTTTTGAAGATGCAAAATATATTGAGAACCTTTCTAATACACAGTGTGTCAACGGCGTAATGAAACTTACCGACAATAGCGTTGAAGGGACTTTTGAAAGTGTAGCTAAAACATTTGCGGGTGATATCAGTTATTTGGATCTGATTGTAAATGAAACGAAACCTACGGGTACAAGTGTAGCTTATAAAGTATCAATAAACGGGGGAACGTGGCAGGACGTCGACCCTGTGTCAATAGACGGGGGCATAACAAAGAATTATGCTAATAGAAAGCATTTCAATGCAATGGGAAACAGCATAAAACTCATGGCAATATTGACGCCCTCAGCGTTCTTATCACCTGAAATAAATATGTGGAAAATGGAGGCGCGTTATACCATATATGCAGATTTCCCTATTGTGTCTAACACTTTTGGAGAGGATTCAAGAGGATTTACGGAGTTAGATAATACCACGCATGACGAAACAAATGGGTTAATAAAGATTAAAAATCTCACTTCGGGAACCGCTACAACTGGGACAATAGAGAGTACACCAAGATATGCAGCAGGTGATGTATTAAAAGCCGTGTTAGAGGTAGACGAAACTAAACCGGCCGGTACAGATATTGAATATATGATATCTGCTAACGGCGGAGTTAATTGGAAGGAGATCTCTCCGGGAAACCCGCTTGAGCCCAACGACTGGATTAGTATCGAGGTTACGGGAGAAGAAGTGATATTAAAAGCAACGCTTATATCAAATGACGGTAACAACACACCTTTGCTCAATGAATGGAAGCTTAGCGTTCAACAAAAGGTTTTTGGGAACCCATATCAGGTAAAGCTTATTGATGAACCGGACAACCTGTCATCATTAGTTGACGCGAATTATATGACGCTGTTGAGATGGGCGCCGGCTACTTCAGAAGGAACTTCAGAAGGAATTGTATATAACGTTTACAGGAGCACAGAGCCATACTTTATACCTTCTGAAGCAACACTTGCGGCAGAAGGATTAACTGAAAACTACTGGAGCGATTATAACCTAAACTACGGGACCGAGTTCTTTTATAAAGTAACGGCATTAAAAGAGTTTAACGGGCTTATGAGGGAGAGTATACCGTCTCTTGAAGTATCCGCGACTGTAGTAGAGCAAAACGAGACAGAAAAAAAGCTTGGCCTTCAGAACTACTGGAGTTTTTCAGGGTTTAGCACCGGAAGCGGAACCGGATATGTAAACGTCGCCAATGGTAATCTCGTTTATAGTACAACAGATGAAGTGTTGCCCGGTCCTTTCTTCGCCATTGTTATGAGAAGGACGTTTAACAGTATGGCGGATACAAAAACTCCTCTGGGCTATGGGTGGGATTTCTCATTCAATACGTGCCTTATGAAGGAATATGACAATGGCGTTGAAACAGCCATGATCTTAAAAGACGGTGACGGCAGCTTTCACAGGTTTGAGAGGCTTGGTACAGACGAATACTCAAGCGCTAAAGGTACATTTATGAAGTTAATACACGAAGGCTCTGAATACTTGATTACTAGGAAGGATAATGTTACATATCACTTTGACGATAAGAGCCTGAAGCTTAATAAATTCACCGAACCGCATCTTATATATGACGAAGAGACAGAAGACTATCAAAATATAGCGCTGAGCTTTAAATATGACGATAGAGGGAATATTGAAGAGGTCACGAATGAAGCTGGTGAGAAGCTGAAATTTACATATAAAGTGCAGAATGCTGTAGAAACCGATCCTGATTATACATACATAAACGAAAACGTCGATATGATCGAAAGCATAGAATGGACGGAAGATACGAATACAAACGCGGTGAGCCGTACGTTCTATTATGTATATGACAATGACCGATTAACGCGTATGTATACCACGGTAGAAGATGAAGTTACCTATGAAGAAGTATTTACATATGATAATGATCACAAACTAATAGAAATAAGCGACCCGATGGATAAGGAAACGGATATTACATATGACGGTTCAGGCAGGATATCCAGGGTAACAAGTCCCGTTAACGAATACTACGACTTTTCATACGGAACGTCTGCGCTGGTAGGCTGCACGGGTAAAACGACAATAACAAACGACCGTGGCGTTCAATGTTCATATGAATATAATTCAAACGGTTTGGTCAAAAAGAAGACCGATCCTTTGGAGTATTGGATTGAATATGAGCATAACAGCGATTACCTTGTGACGAGTGTAAAATATCAGAATACGATCGGCGGGGCTACCAAATACATTAAAACTGTTTATTCGTATAATGATGCGGGGAATATAACTGGTATTTTGCCGCAAACAAGTACGGATGATATAACATACACTTCACTTGGTGCGGAAACGCAATACGAATATTATGAGCCGGTCGAAGCAATTACCGATAACTATATTAACAAGCCGTGGAAAGTTAAGCAGGCAAAGGATGATAACACATGGGCTATAACTACATATGAGTATAACGCATATGGCGATATAAAAAAAGTAATAGACCCCGTTGGTAAGACCGTAATAAACATCTATAGTTCATTATCAGAACCCATCAACGGCACTACAGGATATCTAGCAAGCTCTCAAGATAACTTTGGGAAAGAAACGAGATATGAGTACGACCCAAAAGGCCGGGTAGTTAACATAAAGGAATATGATAAAAACGATACGTATATACGTACCGTATCAAGTTATACTTACGACCATTATGGAAGGCCAAATACCGTTACGGACGCCATGGAATATATAACCGATTTGAATTATGATATTATTGGCAGAAAAACATCGGCTACATATGCCGACGGCAGTTCTGAGACATGGCAGTACGATTTAAACGGCAACCTTACGCAGGCAACGAACCGGCGTGGTTTTGATACAGATTACGAATACGACAATATAGGAAGGCTTACGGTCACGACCTACGCTGATGGCAGCACAAGCAGCGTCGATTACAACGGTCATTGGGATGCGGACGAGGATGGCTATGCTGAATGCGATAAAGTGGTAAAGACGGACGGTGAGGAAAGAACGAGTACGGAATATTACGATAAAGCAGGCAGACTTGTAAAATCTGAAGCGAACGGCACATATATGACCTATGAGTACGATATGGCCGGTAATATGATAAAGGCGACGGATGCTGAAGGCAGGGAAGCGGAGGCGGAATACGACGCGCTGGGCAGAAAGATAAGGACTATTACAGGTGGTATAGGGGAAACTATAGTTGAAGAATACACTTACGACTACCTCGGGAATCTACTTACAACCACAGACGGAGACGAGAACGTAACAACAAATACATACGATGACATCTCGAGGCTTGCCAGCGTCACACAGGTAATAAACAGCCGTAATATAACAACATCTTACACATACGATATTGAAGAGGATGGATTTATCAAGAACCGCGTGACCACCCCTGTTAACGAGATAGTAGACGAAGTAAAAGAGACGTGGTTCGACGAACTTGGCCGTAAGGTGAAGGACTTTAACCGTGGGGATACAAGCGACGACGACAATGCAGCAGGAGAGTATATAGAGGCAAATTATACATACAACCTTAATTTCCAGCCACACATAGTCACCCGTAACGATGGTACGAAAGAAAAATATACATATAACGTGCTTGGACAGACCACGAGGATAGATTACTACCTCGCCGCAGAGAACACGGATGACGACAGTAGTAATTACATCTATTACGAATATGACGATAACGGCAACATAACGAAAGAGAGTGCATATCACGGCCTGTCTGACGAGACGAACACGTATGCTTACGACGTCATGGACAGGGTAGTGCAGATGACGCAGGGCAAACTGAATGAAAACGATTTGCCAGATGAAACTCAGGGAGGCATTTCAATAAACTACGATTATGACGACGCGGGCAATCTTTTGAGCTTGGGATATACCAAAGAAAACACAACGCGCAGCCTCTCATACGTCTATGA
This sequence comes from Bacillota bacterium, assembly GCA_023410595.1. Lineage (GTDB taxonomy): Bacteria > Bacillota > Clostridia > Christensenellales > SZUA-584 > DTFZ01. The sequence goes on from JAEYPO010000036.1 coordinate 7,361, forward strand.
TACGTACGGCAGAGTGGATCAGGTTAAACTGGACGGCGATAAAGTGCGGCAATACAACTACCGGTCAAGCGGCTATGTCGATTGGATAAAGGATTACAGGCAATTCGACACGGACGGGACAACTTTTATAAAACGTTCATACGCATACAACACCGCGGGGCTGATGACCGGCATGACGTATACGGACTACTTAAACGAGCAGGATACCGGCACAAAGAAGGAAGAGTATATGTTCGGCTATAATGGCAGAGGATTCCTTACAAGCGAAACGGCATACACGAACTATGAAGAAGCCGTAACTATAAACAAAACTTATGCGTACGATGCCATAGGACGGCTGACGCAGGCGGTGATAGGAAGTAAAACGACCGATTATACTTACGACGACGCTGGCAACCGGATGACACAGGACGATGGTACTGACGAATATTTTTACAGCTACGACCAGTTTAACCAGCTTATGCAGGTTGCAAAGAACAATACAAATACGCTCTATGAGACGTACCAGTACGACGGACGTGGCAACCAGCTATACAAGTATTCCGACTATACCGGGTCGACTCCCGGGAAAGTGGAGAAAGACACATTCAACCTTAACGATACGCTTATAAAAATTGAGAGCGGCGCGGACCTTAACAACTTAAGCATTATAAACACCAACGCCTATAATGCCAGCGGGCAGCGCGTGAGAAAGGTTGAAAATGGGCTAACAACATTGTATTATTATTCCGGAAGCTCCATACTGTTTACAACAAACCAAAACTTTACGTTAGGAACGGAGAACATACTTGACCCAGGCGGCAGCATTATAGCCAGCAAGAGATTCGACGGGAATTACGCCAACATGTTCTTCTTCTACAACTGCGATTACAGGGGAAGCACCACCGCGATAATAAAGCCGGACGGTTCGACGGTTAAAGAATACAAATACGATGTGTTCGGAAACTTAAGTGAAACTGGTGTATCAGGATTTAAAAATGAGGTTAAATTTACAGGAAGCGTACACGATACAGCTTCCGGCCTGCAGTACATGAACGCGAGGTATTACGATTCCACGAATGGCCGCTTCTTAAGCCAAGACACATATAGCGGAAATTCGTATGAGCCTTGGTCGCAGCATTTATACATTTACTGCGGGAATAACCCGACGAACTTTGTTGATCCGACGGGACACAGAAGGATTGATGATGGGAAAAGCACTGGGGGGCTGACCTTATTTCAAAAAATCGCAATAAAGGTTGGAGTAACACTAACGAATCAAGGGAAAAGCGTACCTAACATTTTTACTATACAAAAAAAGGCTGAGTATAAGAGTGAAAGTATGAGAAAAGCTTTAACAGGATTAGCAGATATATATAAAAATGATGGTGATAGCTACAATGAAACTGCTATGCGTGATATGGCTGAAGATTTATCATCCTACTACCGTGCACCTAATGGAGCAGCTTTTGCTACTTATGAGAGAATGTCAAACCCATATATTGAGGTTGAGTATTTAGAAGAAGGGGATTTACTTAAAAATGGAGGGCAAGGAACATTCGGTCAGGAGGTATTGCTTAATCTTATATCAATATTACCAGTTGGTGGTAGTAACACTTTGACTGGGTTAAACGTTTTAGGGGATATTGGAGCTTTCGGTCCTGATTGGAATCCTGGAGTAATTCTTAAGCCGGGAGATGTAAACATATACGTTGGCAGAAGAGGAGATGAGCCAAAAGATCCCTCTCTCGTACATTTTGAAAATCTTGCGCTCTATGGTACAGAATACTTTTTTAGAGGATATGACCTATTATATTCTGAGAATCGTAGGACAAACGAAGTAATATATGGCGAGGCATATTTTAAATAGAAGAGGTACAATATGGAGTTTTTTAAAAAACTATTAATTATCGTTTTATTAATTGTAATATCTACAACTATTGGCTGCTCATATAACATGCAGCATATTGTTCGGTATGATATAAACAAGACAGAACTTGACTTTTTATATTCCGATATGCCGGAAAGAGATTTATTCGATGTTTTTGGTCTCCCTCATATTACAAGAAATAGGGGGGTGGTAAAAAATTATTATTATTATATTGAAGATATAGTCTTGCATATCACTATTAACACAAGCAGTAATGGTTGTTGGGCAGAAATTTCTACAAAAGAGAAAATAGAAGAAATTGATCTACCAAATAATAGTGAATTAGACATTGATCATAATAAATATTTACTTCCTATAAATGATAATATAAGCGAGAGTTCGTTACATTTTATTAATAGCAATACAGATTCAAGTTTAATACAAAACGAAATTGGGGCACCTTATGAAATTAGAGAATATTCTCTGCCCGATGGCTTGGTTGTTAATTCTTTTGTATATAAACTAAACAATGGAAGTATTCTGCGTATTATCTATTTCCCTACATCAATTGTTTGTAGAGCTTGGATAGAAGACACAGAGGGAAAAGAAATTAAGGTTATTGTTGAACTACAATAGTAGTGGTGACCTGAACCCCAAAAACTTCGTCAATAGGAATGTTAGTCACGATATGATTTGGACAATTCCTAACATTCCGAATATGCGAAAACTGGGGGCAGGTCATTGCTTTTACATCCTCACCACCCTATGTTTAGTTTAATCTCTCTGCGCATTAAGCATTTTAGTGTGCCAATTAGTGTGCCAACGGGTATGCAGGAGGCGTATAAGACGGCCCAAATGCCTCTCAGGAAGCCAGTATCTATGCGCCTTAAGTTCCCCTCTCCAAGAATGGGGTTCAAGAGGCCGGAGGTTCAAATCCTCTCACCCAGACCAAACCATAATAATCCGAACCTTTTCCTGATCGGGGAAGGGTTCGGATTTATTGTTTATTTCGGCACCTTCTTTAAATCATCAAATACGAGGAGGTAATGAAATGAACAAAATTAGAGTTAACACATCAAAAATCGGACGTTATGGGAGGATGAGGCTTGAATTTGTCAAACTGGAGCGGCAGGAGCTTTATACCCAACTACTCTTCTCGGCTGGTCTTGAAGATTATCTAATTAAAATTAACAATTGCGCCAAAGAACGAATACGGGAATTAACCCAACAAATCGCATATAAACAAAATGTCAATGAAGAACTGAAGGCACGAGACCAAATGGCTTGGGTCGGCGCAATGAATGCTATCAAATCACAGGCGGAGGAGATTGCCTTAAAGGAGATCATTTACTTGTAGCGGTTAACAAGCAGATTCTTAAATCTTAGAATTGAATTTTGGGGAGATCCAGCAAATCTATAAGAGCATGAGTAACTCTGCTCTTTTCTTTTTATAATACTTTGTCTTCACTGTCACTATATTTTTTGGTAAATTCAATATAGTAAAAATCGATTCTTTTTTTGCTTTTTTTAAAGATTGCACAATTGTTTTTGCCTTTACAAGTACGGCATCCATATAACTTTGATACATTCTGCTTGTTTGATGATTTGTAGACCGGTTTCGCAGACAAGTTATTAATTATCCCAACATTCTGTGCTTTTTTAAGTCTTTTCAAGATACTTTCATGTGAGATTGTGACATACTCTCCATCTGGCAAATCGACCATGACTGTTCTTGCGTCACTCGCTAAACTCCTTCTTTTTTCGGGGCAACGACGACGCTTATCTTTTGGGGATGGATAGATATGAATAAAAATGTGATCCTTATACCGCATTAATATTGTACTTTGATTTACACGCTTTGATAGTTTATCATTATTGAAAAGCCATACAATTAGTATGGTGGCAAATACCACCATCAGTATTAGTGTTAATCGTACAACAGCCGACCACTTGAAAATCTCAGTAGCCAATAGGAACAAGATTAATAACAGTAAATCCAGACATAGCAACCTAAAGTAAGTCGAAGTTTTCCATGAATATTTAATTTTAGTGATGAAATTATAAATCATATTTTATTACCTCTCGAGTTAATATACAACCCTTATGTTTAAATTAAACAAATAACAAGCAAGTAGGACTTACCATGTTAATAGCTTAATTGTTGTTTTTTGGTACAAATGATGAGATAATTAATTAACATATAACTTACTTAACAAGTACAATTCTTTTTAAATCCCAAAAGTGCAAAGGAGGTGAAACGTATGACGAAATATTCAGATGATGATATTCGAGAAATGAAAAAGATCACCCTTCAGATTGCAGGACAATATCTTGGAATTGCACCTTTGGCAGTAGCCCTGGGTATGCGTAATGATCTACTTCCCATCGGATTTGCTTTTCATAATGAAGACTCTTACCGGGACAGTTGGTCATATACCATTGTACCAGAACGACTCATTGCTTATAATCATGGAAAAATCAATGAAGTGCAAGTTGAAAATATTGAAAAGAACCTTAACACGATAATCAAACAATTCGAAGAAATGAAACGTGATCTGGTTTTTCTATTAAGCGAAAAAGAGGAATAGGAGGGATAAAACAATTAGATGCCATTATTGGGGGCGTCGGGAACGAATATACCCCTAAAGAAATACCGCCAAACACTCTAGAAGAACAATCAAAGTCTACCAATACTGAATATACTCTGATGATGAATGGATATAAATCCAAGGCAATGGAGTCTATATGTGAAAATAACCAAAATATCGGAGAGGAGGGAGTAATAATGCTGGAAGAGCCTCAAATACAAATGACACGCAAGCAAATTTACGATGAGATTTGGGAGATATCCGTTGCTGGTTTAGCAAAAAAATATGGCATCCAATACACATGGCTTTTAAGACAAGTTAAAGAAGCAAATATTCCTATACCTCCATCCGGATATTGGGCCAAACTGAATCATGGAAAGCTTGTTACTAAACCAGAATTGCCAGAACCACTCAGCGCTATTATAACTATTTCAAAAGCAATGCCCACTTCTTATAAAACTTGCGCTGCTGGAGAACCATCCATAAAGAAAGAGCAAGCTTTTGAACATGAATCAAAAACTGATTTGGCAACTAATATTGCTATATCAAGCGTCATTAAGTCGACGGTTCAAGATTCAGATTCGGATCCATCCATAAGTAAGTTAGCTGCTAATGAACAACAAAGCATATTGGAAACAAGCAATCAATGTGGAAAAACCTATAATATATATGACCGTGAAACACTCTATAAAGAAGTATGGGAGCAGCCTGTAACCGAGGTAGCCAAACGATATAGAGTCTCAGACGTCGCAATTCATAAGGTATGTAAATCCCTTGATATTCCTACCCCACCCCTTGGTTATTGGGCAAAATTACGTGCAGGAAAGCCAGTGGCTATTGTTCCATTACCGGATAGCGGCAGAACAGAAACTAAAGCTGGACTGCGAACGGAAATGAAGAATGGACCGGAATTAGAAAGAGAAGTGCTTACTTTTTTAAGTCAGGAAGAAAGAGACATCATTCTCTCGATATCTCGCCAAATCATAATGCCTGACGAAAATGCGAAAATGCATCCTAAAATCATTGCTCATAGAAAGAGTGTTAGCGAATGGAAAAAGCTTCACAAGGAGAAAATCGGGAGGAGTTGGAATGCACGTAAGGTAGATTCGCCGCCTTTTCTTGCCGAAACAGTATCTGAAGCATCTTTGCCTCGAGTTTGTCACATCCTTGATGCCTTTATAAAGGCAATGGAACCTCTTGGCTGTTCACTAACAAAAGACTTAAGGTTTATAGTCAACAATGAGACTGTGCCTATTTCAGTTACTGAATCTAAAGACGAGATTAAACATGTTCTTACAAAAGAAGAAAATATGCAATTGCTAAAGTATGAAGAAGAAAGGCGCCGATATCCATCTGCTTATAAGCCCAATATACGAAAATATGACCATCCGTATAATGGTCGTATCAGTCTTTCTGTAAATAGCAACAGGGGTTTTCGTGATTGTAAATCTTACGTAATTGAAGACAAACTTGGCGATATCCTTATAGATTTGTATGAAGCAGCCGATGTAATCCGCAGACAACGGGAATCACGGGAAGAAGCCGAAAGAAAGCGTATAGAAGAAGAACATTTACGCGAAGAAAAAAGGAAACGATACAACAAAGAAGTTGAGCGTACAGTTGAACTAACCAATCTTGCCGAGGATTATGATACCTCTTGCAAAATAAGGCGTTATATTAATGCAGTCGCTTCATCAGATGAATCTGATGAAAACGCTCTAGCTTGGATCGAATGGGCAAAGAATAAAGCCGATTGGTATGATCCTATTATCGCCAGAGAAGATGAGTTTTTGGGGAAACGCGAACATACAAAGGACAAAGAACAAAAGGTGTTAAAAAGACCTAGTTGGTGGGAATTATAAGGATTATTTTATACTCGGGACCTTTATGTGGCGCTACCACTATTATTGATTATGGAGAGCCAACATTAGTCTGACACGTTCTTTTGTGGTCCCCATTTCTTCATAAAAATACTCAATCGCATCAATAAGCGCAGCGGGAACATTTCCTTTAGCAAGTTCATTAAAATATATCTCAACCTCATTCAGGTCTAAATCTAACGCGGGAGTCTCATATAGATATTTCATAATTTCTTCTTCGCTCTTATGATTTAGCAAATATACAAGGAATTCAGATAAAGCTATTTTTTCATTTATTATCAAGTCATAAAATGAATCATCTTTATAGTCACCTAAAAAGAGCTTATAGGCCGATTTGTCGTATCGTTTTTCATGAGCGAATACACCTAATTTATATGCTTGGTCTTCGATTTGCCTATAGTACATTCGAGAGATTGAACCGACTATCTTGAAGAAAAAACGCTTGATTTTATCATCATTTATTGTGTCCCACATAAACCCGCCAGCAGTAATGTGCCTCCCCGTTCTTTCCGATAGAAAGGCCACAAGCAAATCACGTTCCTTTTGATAACTACCTGACAGAATATATCTATCATATCGGCATGATTTATAGAAAGTAGACAGCATCTGCAAGAATGCATTTTGGTTTGAATTAAACGACATACAAACCGCTGTAGAAATTCTTCTATGCAGTTCTATGTGATTATGCGATATAATACTTTTTTCAAAAGCTTTAATTTCTTCAGGAGTTGAAGTACTCGATACTCCTAAAATAATACAACAAGGATTTTTTGCAATCTTTCAATCCCTACTGATAAATCATAAAGAATATGAAAGATATCGCATTCTTCACGGAAACATGTTAATGTATCGAATTCTTTTATTGCTCGGTAGATAAATGTACCGGCAATATCAAGTTCCCGCCCCATATTGAAGTTTTGTAGAAATAAGTATTACTCATTTTTTATCCGATATATTAGCATTATGAATTTATACTTTTCATTTTATTATATCATATATGGTTTTTTAAAAAGCAGTTTTTTACGCCTAACCCCCTGTATATATTTAGAGCTGTTATTATCTATTTTATAGATATATAATAAAAAAAACAGTTTTTAGGATGTGATGAGAACGTGAGCGAAATTGATTGGGGCCATTTTGACATTGTTCTTGATGAATATCTTAAAATCCATAACATAAGTAAGAATAAAATAGCTTCAGCAGCCAATTTGCAGAGATCGCAGCTTATTTCATACTGCAAAAACCAAGTACAGCGACCAGACCTCGGTGTGCTTGCTCGAATTTGTTGTGTACTTAATTGTGAGATAAGCGATATAATCAAATATTGCGCCCCTGTCGGTGAGCATCCCATTGTTGTAAAAAACCACCTAAGAGAGGTGCATCATGAGTAAGCAAATCAGTTTTGTCAGCAATGACGATACCCAAAAGCTATTTAATTATATCTATCAAGGGTGTAATATACTTAGGGGCCCAATCTATCCAGAGGAATATAAAACATATATCTTTCCATTACTATTTTATAAGCGCTTGTGTGATGAATATTCTAGGGAGCTAAATGAAGCTTTAATGGATTCTAATGGAGATTTGCAATATGCGCTTTTCCCTGAGAATCACAGATTTCAAATTCCTGAAGGAAGCCATTGGGACGATGTTAGGTCTAAAACAGAAAACATTGGCTTTGCAATACAAAATGCCTTTAGGCAGATTGAAAAAGCAAATCCTCGCAATCTATTCACCATATTCAACGATTTCGACGATGCAAAATGGTCTAATAAAGATCGTTTATCAGATGAGAGATTAAAAGATTTATTGGAACACTTTTCAGCTCTAAATCTTGATGACGCACATTGCACGAATGATGTACTTGGACATGCTTACGAATACCTCATTAAGAAATTTGCCGATATAACAAATAAAAAAGCTGGCGAGTTTTATACACCTCGTCCAATTGTAAAACTGCTGGTTCGCATTATAGACCCCAAACCCGGCGAGACGGTGTACGACCCTGCCTGTGGAACCGGCGGCATGTTAATTGAGGCTCGTAATCATATTAATGACGATTTCGCTTGTCTTAGAAGAATTTTTGGACAAGAAAAAAATCTGACAACCTCCGCTATCGCACGTATGAACTTATATTTGCATGGTGCGGAAGACTTCAGCATTTTTCGTGGAGATACATTACGCAAACCTGCATTTATTACAAAAGATAAACTACGAACATTTGATTGTGTGATTTCAAATCCTCCGTTTTCTTTGAAAAATTGGGGCGATGATATTTGGGAGAATGACCAATATGGACGTAATTTTTTAGGTATCCCTCCAACAGCTTCCGGAGATTTTGCATGGATAGAACATATGATAAAGTCTCTTAAACCAAGGACAGGGCGTATTGCTGTTGTACTTCCTCAAGGCGTGTTATTCCGTGCTGCAAAAGAAGAAATGATACGAAGGCAACTTCTTGATCTTGATATTCTTGATACAATCATTGGTTTGGGACCAAACTTATTTTACGGAGCAGGTCTTTCCGCCTGCATTATGATTCTGCGCTCATATAAGACGTTGAATAAAAGGAATAAGGTGTTGTTTGTCGATGCTTCCTCGATTTATAAAAAAGGACGTGCCCAAAACGAACTGTTGGATGAACATGTAGATCGTATTTATGATTTGGTCATAGAATGCAAAGATGTCGATGGACTGGCTCGTTTAGTCACTATGGAAGAAATACTGTCCAATGACTGCAACCTTAATATTCCCCGTTACTTGGAGCCGATCTATGAAGAAACCGAGATCACATTGAATGAGGCCCTTAATAACTTAAAAGAGAGTATGGAGGCTGCATATTCTGCGGAAATTGAACTGAAAAATCTCATGATTAAGGAGGGGTTGCTCAATGGCTGATCGGATATCACAGCAAGAACTCGAGTCCTACCTTTGGGGTTCAGCTACCCTCTTGAGAGGAAATATTGACGCAGGAGACTATAAGCAATACATATTCCCACTGCTTTTTTACAAAAGAATTTGCGACGTTTATAACGAGGAATATACAGAGGCTTTGGAAGAATCCGCAGGTAACCAAGAATATGCGCAAAATGAGGACAACCATCGTTTTCAGGTTCCTAAAGATGCGCATTGGGCAGTTACCCGTGAAAAAACTAATAATATCGGCAAAGCATTACAGCTTGCGTTTCGCGCAATTGAAAAGGCCAACCTAGAAAAACTGCACGGCGTCTTTGGGGATGCTCCCTGGACAAATAAGAATCGCTTACCGGACGAGCTTTTGAAAGAGCTAATTGAGCATTTTAGCTCAAAAACGCTATCTATTGCTAACTGCCCTGAAGATGAACTTGGCATTGGCTATGAATACCTTATAAAAAAATTTGCTGACGATTCTGGCCATACGGCACAAGAATTCTACACAAACCGAACCGTGGTTCATCTAATGACAGAGATGCTTGACCCACTGCCGGGAGAGTCAATATATGATCCAACCTGCGGCTCTGCCGGGATGCTTATTTCCGCAATCGCTCACCTGAAAGACAATAATAAGGAATGGCGCAATGTCAAGCTCTACGGGCAGGAGCTGAATCACTTGACTTCTGCTATCGGACGGATGAATGTATTTTTGCATGGTGTTGAGGATTTTCAGATCTTTAAAGGAGACACATTGACAAATCCTGCTTTTCTTGATAAATCCGGAAAACTAATGCGCTTTGACATGGTTCTTGCAAATCCACCGTACTCAATTAAACAATGGAACCGTGATGCTTTTTCCGCCGACCCATACGGACGAAACTTTTTAGGAACACCTCCGCAGGGACGCGCAGATTATGCTTTTTTACAGCACATTATCATGAGTCTTAACAAGAATACCGGGCGATGTGCGATCCTATTTCCACATGGCGTTTTATTCCGAAATGAAGAAACTGATATGCGTAAAAAGCTTGTTGATCTGGACGTGGTTGAGTGTATTCTGGGGCTCGGAAAGAATCTTTTTTACAACAGTCCAATGGAAGCATGCATTATGATTTGTAGAATAAATAAACCTAACAATCGAAAAAACAAAGTGTTGTTTATTAACGCTGTGCATGAAGTAACACGGGAACGTGCACAGAGCTTTTTAGAGCCGGAGCATATACAGAAAATTGCTGGAGTCTATCATTCGTTTGAAACGATTGACGGTTTTTCTTGTGTTGTGACAAAGGAAGTAATACAAAGCAACGATAGCTCGTTATCTATTCCGCTTTATGTTAACACTGGAGAATCCATCGACAGCATTGCCGCTGAGGTTGCATTAGAAGAAAGCATCGATACGTGGCAGCAAAGCGCTCATTCTCTTAGGAGTAGATTAGACAATTTGCTTGATATGTTCTCCAATACTCCACCTGACGGTCCCGGAGACGATCCAGATTCATATGACGAGAGCGTTGAAAGTAAAGAAGAACAAAATGAATCACTAAAGAATCAAGGCCCACCTCCTGCGTATCTTCGTTCTCTTTTGGCAGCTGAGATCGTTTATCAAAATTATCAGGAAGCCCGTTTTGGTTCTGTTAAACTTGAGAAGCTTATATATCTCTGTGATGCGCACTTCGGGTTGGGAGAAATGATTGACCAGCATTATTTACGACAGGCGGCAGGACCCTATGATCCCAAGGGAATGCGTTCTATTCGTGATAATCTGCTTCGTCATAAGTGGTTTGCCGTAAAAAAAGTGGATAATCGTGCTACAAAATATTTGCCGATGGAAAAATGCGGCGAGCACCACGAAGCGTATATACGATACTTTAATCGGCAATTACAGCAGATTCAAACGCTTCTTGACTGCATGAAAGGTTGGAAGACGCAGCAGTGCGAAATTATTGCTACACTCTATTCCGCTTGGGCGGATTTTCTGGCGGAAGGAATCGAACCCCGCGATGAGCAAATCGTTAATGAAGTGCTCGTCAACTGGAATGAGAGCAAGCTAAAAATACCTGTTGAAAAGTGGCGAGATGGCTTAGAATGGATGAAACAAAATGGCCTCTATCCTCATGGTAGTTTTGGGAAAGGGGTGTTATCTTATGAATCAATCTGTTTATAACGAATATCGGTTTGAAGATATAGCGATAAACGTTGTTGAGAGGACTATGCCAGAACCAAAGGACAAAGAGACATACATTGGTTTAGAACATATGGATAATGGTTCTCTTCATATTTCAAGATGGGGCAGTGAAACCAACCTAATTGGTGAAAAGCTAAAAATAAAAAAAGGTGATGTGTTGTTCGCAAGAAGAAACGCATATTTGAAACGTGTCGCAATTGCCCCATTTGATGGATTATTTTCAGCACATGGTATGGTTTTACGCCCAAAAGTAGAGATCATTCTACCCGAATTCTTTCCGTTTTTCTTATTCTCGGAATATTTCCTTAATCGCGCTATAAAAATTTCTGTTGGCTCACTATCGCCTACAGTGAATTGGAAAACGCTAAAGCAGGAATTATTTATAATACCTCCCCTCAGCGAGCAGAAGAAAATCGCAGAATTGCTTTGGGCAACAGATAATGTTCTTCAGCAAAGAATTAATACTCTGTCTTGTTTATATCGGATAAAAGAAATTATCGCGAGTGATTTTATAAAAGAACTAACATCGGGAAAGGACGAAGTTTATTTGGGTGATTTGATCAATTACGCCAGTGGTCAAGTTGATCCTAAAAAAGATCCATATTGTAAAATGCCACTGGTCGCACCGAATCATATTGAAAGCAATACGGGCAAAATACTAAAAATTGAAACAGCAGAAGAACAACACGCAATAAGCGGTAAATATCTTTTCAGAAAAGGAAATATCGTTTACTCAAAAATACGTCCTTCTTTGAATAAAGTTATCATAGCTAATTTTGATGGACTTTGCAGTGCAGATATGTATCCTATAACACCAAAGAACGATAAGGTAAGCTTACATTTTATATATTATTTACTGACGTCAAGGCTATTTGTTGATTATGCGACAAGAGAATCCGTGAGGACAAGTATCCCAAAACTTAATCGCACAGCGATGTCAAAGTTTAAGTTTTCGTATATGCAACCGGCAAAGCAAGCTGAATTTGTGGATACATTGAGCACAATTGAAGAAACGATTGATTCCAATTTAATAAATATTGAAGAAACAACGAATCTGTTGTCGCAGCTAATAAACAGGGCTATAGGAGGTGCCTCAGATGTTTGATGAGTGCAATTCGGTTGAAAAGCTTGTGGTTGAAACGCTGGTTCCATTATGGCGCTATATCGCCAGCGACGAATTGAAAAGGCAATATAGCGATGTCATGGTAGAATCCATGGTACAGGCTGCACTTATCAAGCTTAATCCAGAAATCGCAGAAAGTCCTGACCGAGCAGATGATATCATATATCATCTCCGCAGTATTATATTATCCGTTGCTGGCGAAGGGCTCGTTCATGCAAATGAACGAATGATGCAATGGTTCCGTGGAGAACACAGCATGCCTTTCGGTGAAAATGGAGAACACGTTCCTATCCGACTTTTTGACTATGACCATATAGAGAACAATGATTTTGTTATAACAAACCAGTGGATTTATCCTAAGGTCGAGGGTGGAAAAAGGTTCGATGTGGTTCTGCTTATTAACGGGTTCCCCGTGGTAATTGGAGAAGCCAAATCTCCTGTACGCCCTGCCGTTTCTTGGGTAGATGGCGCGGATGATATAAACAACGTCTATGAAAAAGCGGTTCCGCAAATGTTTGTTTCTAATGTATTCAGCTTTGCCACAGAAGGGAAATGCTTCCGATACGGTTCGGTATGTATGCCCATCGATATATGGGGACCATGGCACTCACCTCAAAACAAAAAGGAAGGTCAACTTGCTGATGTAGCGCGTTCCGTCAGTTCAATGCTTCAGCCAGAAATCATACTGGACATTATGAAGAACTTCACGGTTTTCGCAACGGATAAAAAGCATCGCCGTATTAAAATCATATGTCGGTATCAGCAATATGAGGCGGCTAATCTTATAGTTCAGCGCGTAGTGGAGGGCAAAACAAAAAAGGGGCTTATCTGGCATTTCCAAGGTTCTGGAAAATCGCTTCTTATGGTATTTGCGGCACAGAAAATGCGGCTTATGGAATCGCTTAAAAATCCTACTGTCATGATTGTAGTTGATCGAATCGACCTTGATACGCAGATAACAGCGACATTCAATGCATCCGATATTCCAAATATGATTGGAGCGAATTCACGGCAGGAACTAATGAAGTTGCTTAAAGATGACACTAGAAAGATTATCATTACTACCATACACAAGTTTGCTGAATCCGAGGGCCTACTTAACGAGCGTTCCAATATTATTCTAATGGTAGATGAAGCGCATCGAACGCAGGAAGGCAATCTTGGACAAAAAATGCGCGCAGCATTACCCCATGCATTTTTGTTTGGTCTAACAGGTACGCCGATTAACAAGGCGGATAGAAATACCTATTGGGCCTTTGGCGCGGAGTGCGATGAACACGGATATCTAAGCCGCTATTCTTTTGAAGATTCCATTCGGGATAATGCAACACTACCGCTTCATTTTGAAGCGGTGGACGTCAAGTTGCATATCGATAAAGCCGCTATCAATGAGGCTTTTGAAAATATGACTGATCAGCTTGATGAAGAAGATAAGGATGATGTTGCAAAAAAAGCAGCTAAGCTTTCTATTCTTATAAAGGCACCTGCACGGGTGCAGGCAGTATGTCAACATATCTGCGACCACTTCAAGGAAAAGGTGGAGCCAAACGGCTTTAAGGCACAGATTGTCACTTATGATCGGGAATGCTGTGTATTATACAAAGAAGAACTTGACCGCATATTTGGGCCTGACGTAAGTGCAATTGTTATGCACACATCAGGCGGTAAAGCAGACACTTACGCTAAGTGGAAGTTAAGCAAGGATGAAGAAGAAAAGCTTCTGGACAGGTTCCGTGACTCTACTGATCCGCTCAAGTTTATTATTGTCACATCTAAATTACTCACCGGCTTTGATGCTCCGATTTTGCAGGCAATGTATTTAGACAAGCCCATGCGCGATCATAGTCTGTTACAGGCAATTTGTAGAACCAATCGTGTCTACCCGGGAAAGACTCATGGTTTAATAGTTGATTATCTCGGAATCTTTGATGATGTGGCAGCTGCACTCAATTATGATGAAAAATCAGTGCAGGGTGTAATAACCAATATTGAAGCGGTGATAAGTGAAATTCCAAGGTTAGTCAAGACTTGCCTCGATTATTTCCCCGGTGTAGACAGATCGGTGGATGGATATGAAGGATTAATAGCAGCTCAGGAGTGCTTGCCAAATAATGAGCAGCGGGATAAATTCGCTGCGGATTTTTCTGTTCTCACCAAGGCATGGGAAGCTATTTCTCCCGATCCTCGATTGAGTGGATTTGCTAAAGATTACAAGTGGCTGTCGCAGGTGTATGAGTCCATAAAACCGCCTAGCGGCAGAGGAAAGCTATTATGGCATGCCTTGGGTGCAAAAACGATAGAACTTGTCCACGAAAACATTACCCTTGATGCCATAGATGATGATCTTGAAACATTGGTTTTGGACGCAGACATTCTTGAGGGTTTGATTAAGACGCTTGACGCAAAGAAAAAGGGCAAGGAAATCGAAATCAAACTAATAGCACGTTTTCGAAAGCATAAAGGGAACCCAACTTTTGAAGCCCTTGGTGAGCGTCTTGAACGTATAAAAGAACAGCACGAACAAGGTCTCATGAACAGTATTGCTTACCTTAAGGCATTATTGGAATTGGCAAAAGACACTGTTGAGGCTGAACAAAGAGCAGATACAAAAGAAGAAATCGATAAAGGTAAAGCCGCGCTTACGGAATTATTTGCTGAATCAAAAAATGAAAACACCCCAATTATTGTTGAACGCATTGTAAATGATATTGATGAAATTGTGCGCCTTGTGCGCTTTCCTGATTGGCAGTTTACAACTGCCGGTGAAAGATTGGTGCGTAAAGAATTACGGAAAATTTTATATGTTAAATATAAGATTCAGGATCAGGAGTTATTTGATAAGGCTTATAACTACATTAAAATGTATTATTAACTATGCTATGAGAATCGAGCTTAATTCTTGAGGGTAACCAAAATAATCCCAGGAGGTTTAATATGAATTCTGTTCCAGAAAAGGATGTCGTAGAAGATGTAAGGAATTATTTTATCAAATTAGGTTATCCTTCAGAGTGCCTTATGATAGGTTTAAAAATATCTTCGAATCATGATGTGTCATTACATGGGATTGTTCTTGACATGGCTATAATTATTAATAACAATGTCAAGATAATTGTTGAATATAAACCAGTTTTCCAGCTCGATGCTAAGACATTTGCTAATCTAAGATTTAATCCAATTGTTAGGCAAATCCAAACCTATGCAAATTTGGTTCAATCAAAGTATTATGTTCTTGCAAATGGAGAAGACTTTATTTGGTTTTCAACAGACCAATCAGGACGACCGCAACCAATAGACCCAATAGAATTTAATGATTTGGACAAAGACTCTTCCAATATAAAAATCCCTTTAACCGAAGTATTTGATTATATCATGCAGACTTTGAAACAGGATGGCGGGACTTTTAATGCTTCTGTTAATTTTATTGTAATTTTGCTTGCCAAATTGGTATCAAAATATGAGTTAAAGATACCCAATTTTGATAGAGAATTTTTAAATAATAGATTATCACATATATTGCAAATAGATATATCGGATACTCTTAAACATCTTTCATCTGATACAATAAACATATGTTTCGATATTTTGAATCAATGTGATTTAGGTGGTTATACCCCACAAGAGATGCTATTAGCATTAGACCACACATTTTTTAGCAGAGATATGGCTATAAAGTTTAAAGTACCTAGATGGTTAGCGGATTTTTTAGTACGGTTAGCGAAACCCCAAAATAATAGTTTCTGTTTTGATATATCAGATAATTTTGGAGAGATTTCCTCCGCCTTAACTCTTTCTGGTATATCAAATAACCCCTATGCTATTTGTCGAAGTATTGAAGGAGTACTGTATGCAAAGTTACAACAAATTATTTTAAACAGTAATCCTAACAATATTAAATATTACTCACACATTACACCTGAAAAAATTAATCATTTAGAGTTGGGGAATCCTGAATATATTATCTCAGCTCTTCCTTTTGGTAATAGGCTGAAAAACGGAAGATTGGACTATTACTCCCCATTTAGATTTTCTTTTTTAGAAGATTATCTATTATTCTTATCTACTGAGATTATTAAAGCAAATGGTAGGATTGTAACAATCGTACCGGAAAGCTTCTTAATTAATACTGGAAACAGAAAATCCTTTCGCGAGTATTTACAAAATAAGTATAATATTCGTGCTATAATTAGTCTCCCAATTGGTACATTTGCCCCTTATTCAAATTTAAAGTCAAGCATTTTAGTAGTTGATAAATCCCAGAATTTAAATCAAGATATTTTTTTGGGGACTATCTCAAGTACATTAACATTTAAAAACACTTTTAACTGTACTGACATTCAAAGCATTAAGGATATCCTTTCTTTATATAATGAATATTTAAATACAGGTGGTTTATTGAACGATTTGCCGAACTGCAAAGTTTTATCGTTAAGTGAGCTTAATGACAATATTAGTGCAACAAATAATCTTTCAGTAAAACCAGTTATAGAATCACAATATCCCATTGTAGCTTTAAATACCTTGTGTAAAAACATAGTTCGAGGTAAAAAAATTAAGTTGTCAAATGACGGAGACCTTTTTATTTTAGGACCAGCAGCTATTAGGCCATTAGAAATTGACCACTTGAAATTTGATGTATCTACAAAAGCGAATCTTGGTGAGAAACCAGTCTTGGCTAATCATGGTGATATTGTTATTAACAGTATTGGAACACACTTAGGTGCTGCTTCTATTTTTGACGATGAGGAAGGACGTTATATCAGTCAACATGTAGTATTAATTAAACCTGATTCAAAAAAAATAAACCCCAAGTTTTTAGCTATTGCACTTAATAGTCGATATGTTCAAGATTATTATAAAAGTTCAATTTCTGGCACTGTAATTCCTTCTTTAAATATTTCAAAAATTAAAAGTACACCTATTCCATTACCTGAGATAAGTATTCAAAATCAAATAGTAAAAAGAATTGAATATATTCAAAAAGATATTAGGACCACAAAACAAGACTTGCTTCTGCTTGAAAAATCTTGGCAACATTCTGTAGATAATTTAAGTATTGGAGAGATAGAATTATGAACTTACTTTTTCCAATACCAGCAGAGAACATATTAGAAACTTATAATAATATTAATAATATTTTAACTGGTAATGATTATTTGATTTTTGATGCAATGAAAGTTGTTTGCAACGAAATCGGAAAAAGATTTTCGATACCAGCTAATGAATCCGAATATCTGCGAAAACATGAAGAAATTCGACAGCAACTAACGTTTACTAATGTTTTAAAAGGCACTGAAACAGCCTTGAGATTGATGAACGAGCTTATACGTCAAATAAATTATAAAGGAGGGATTCCAGGTATCATCACAACTGATCTGGTTGAGGCAATTACTTTTAAAACTATTTATCCTACAGTAAATATTACTTATACAGATGATCGGATATTGACAGCACAATGGGTAGTCAGTGTCGATTCCCAACCATATAAAATTTTTACTGATTTGTATGATGAAAGCTTTGAAGAAATAGTGCCTGATTATATCGTAGAGTATATGCATAGTGCAATTATGGCATACCAACAGAAAATGTTTTCTGTTTCAGCAGCTTTGATGTCGATAATTATGGAGGCAACTCTTAGAGATGTGTTGATTTCAAAAGGATACAGTTTTAATCCAAGGGTAAATTCAAGTAATCTTTATAAATATGAAACAGGTTATTTGGCGGTAAACGGCAGTGATTATATATTTAACTTTCCACAAGCGATGCCGAAGTCTACTAGCGATTTTCTAGATTCTACAGGTGGGATAAGTCATGTTCCTATTAAAATAAAACGTATCCAAAATCCAGATAATAATTTTGAGTTAATTATAAAAAATTGCGATTGCATAGTCGATCACCTATCAAGCGACCAAATTGAACAAGTTGCAAAAAAAAGAGTGAATGGCCTTGGAGAGGCTTTAAATATTGCTAGAAATAAAGAAAAATTTCTTACTCCAGATATTTTACCAGAAGATTTTGATGATGTAATACAAACAATTAGGAATAAATTAGTACATCTAAGTCAAGGCTCTTTAGAAACACCGCTAAAATCTTTTGATCCTTCTGGTAGCTATACTTTAAGGGATTTTATTGGAGACCCTTATCCTGTTTTTGATTTAATCTCTAATGTTCCAAGATTTGTTAATAAACAATATCGATCTTTAAAAAGCTAAATAACTATCTTTAATAATTTAATGGCCGCAAATGATTCTATGATTTAAGAAGAGCGGGAGAACCGGAGTTCTCCCATCTCTTTGGGTCTTATACTTTATTTCTTGCTATTTCCGTGACAACTTTGGCCCTTTTAGCCTTCCATTCCGCATACTCTTTTTGTCCTTCTTCGCTTTCAAAATATGCCCGTATCGATGGCAAAATACACCGGGCTAGAGATTCTATAACCTCATCGGGAATATCGGTTATAAGCTTGTCAGCGGACATGATGCCCGCTCCTTTTCTGCTGCATAAAATAACTACCTCCATATTCAGTTGTCAATGTTCATCTTTCGCGCTCATCGCGCTTTCTGCTATTGCGACGCATATGGCGTCGTGCTTCGCGTTCTTCTCGGTCTTTTAAGAAAATGTCTGAAATGACCTCCTTTACACGTTGCGGCGCTAATTTCATCGCCTGTCGAAACTCTTTTGTCTGTTCATCAAGCTCTTGCCAACTAAGCTGCCAGTTGAATAGTCTCGATGAGGCTTCACGCAGCTTCTGTGTCAAATCATCTATCTTGCTCCGGGAAAGAACGCCTTCCTTTGCGAGGGATATCACCTCCTTGTAATCCTGCTCAGTTAATTCTACTTTTCCGAATATCTTTTTCCGGCCCAGTTCATCCAGCTCATGAAATGTCTTGCTTGCCTGATGCTCGACAACTAATTGTTCAGATATCGAAATAAGCTCCTTCTGCTGGTCTTCCACTTGCTTCTCAATACGAGTGAGCTTTTCGGCATCCTGTTGTATCTTGTAATCTAGTACAGACAGGTGCTGTGTTGTGCTTCCGCGAATACCACGCTCAAAATCCTTGAACCCGGCGTTTTTCATGTGGTCAAAGAATCTGTCTTGAAGGAGCGAATATGATGGAATCAGTACAGCTTTTCCGTCCTCTGTCCGTATAGGCTCACCGTTCTCATCTAACGCCTTCACAGATGCCCACTTTTTTGAGTGGCTGACCTGATGAATCACCTCCTTGACTGTGCCGACCAGTGCCTTGTCTTTGCAGCGCTTTGTCCAGCGTATTTCCTTCTCCACCACAGGGATATACACAACGTGCAGATGGTAGTGATATACATCCCGATTCAGTTCCTCTGAAAGGCTCTTGTTGCGTTCATCAGCGTGCATAACTGCCGAGAGGATATACTGCTCTCCACCCACTTCCTGAACGGCCATCTTGTACGCCTCAGCAAAGAAATCCTTTGCATATTCAAAGCTGCCGTGTTGCTCAAAATACGATGTATTGACGTCAAACACCATCTCTGCAAAAACATCCGCATCCGGCTTTAAACCACGTGTGCTGATCGTTCCTTCTTCAAGTAATCGATCAAACGCTTGAGTATAAGTGCCGTTGCAGCCTTTATAACGAATATTGAGATGGCTTCTATCCTGTACAATGTCGGGATTTGAATAGACTTCGTTTTTGCGTTCATTATGACGCTCACGAATAGAGAAGTTGTTACGTGGATACGCTTTGTTTCTGACGACCGTGCGATCAACCTTCGAAATACAACATCACTTCCTTTCATAATCGGCGCTTGGGGGACGGACACTTCCGCAGGAAGTGTATTACCCACTATGACACTTTCAGACGAGCTGAAAGATGCCATGTGGGCTCTGCGAGGCATAGCGGTTTCGGGCGCTGACGCTCTTCAACCGCATTGCACGGGGCAAAGCCCGTACAGCGGAATGTTTGCCTTAGGCAAACAAAATGCACCGTTATGGTGCATGTATCCGTCAATTAGCGTCATTTTTGAACCATCATGGTTTAAATCTCATCCAACGAGCATATCAGTGCTTCCGGCAACTCGGATATGTTCTTTGTCACGTGTAACTCGGATGAAGTGTCCGAATGAACCAAAGGCCTCAGCGATATCCCCGCCAGCGCTTCCGTTATGACTTGCCGTATTAATTCTGTTAACTTGTTTTCCTGCTGCGCTTTTAGAATACAGTCAATCACAAAATCGCTTCGCCCTTTATCCGGCTGTTCCGTAAACACTTTCAGCGCTTCCATATGACGCGGATTATTCATATCAAACGTCAGATACCGTCTCTCACGCATAACTCATCCCAGCAACAGCTTGTACCCTTCGGCGTTTGCGAAACGGTCAAGAATAGTAATCGTATTCACTTCACCGGAGTACAACCGTCTGCCAAACAACTCCGCGCCGCCGCCGGCAAAGGCTACCGGCAGCTTCAGATCAAGTCCACGCTCACGAAGCGCGTTGAGCAACTCTCTAATATAAAGTCGCATACGCCGCTCAACAATGAGCTGGATCCTGTCCTGATCCGCATGCTGTAAACGCCCTTGCATCGCGTCGGTAATCAGCGTATCAGAAAGAATGATATTTTCCTGCTGCAACTCTTCCCGAATGGCATTGAACAGCGTTATCGTGCCCATGCGCAGGCTGGCGCAACTTCCACGATCAACTTTGAATTCGTGAAGTGTGAGGATATCCACCGTATACCCGCCAATATCAATCAGCGTGATATTTGTATACCCCTTAAGCTGCTGATAGTATTTACAGAGCGCAGCATGGCCTTGAGCGAACACCTTGCAGTCCATGATGCAGCAGCTATACGGAATTCCTTCAAAGTCAAAGCTGATACTGCCGCGCAGGAAGTATTTACAGAAAGTCTCTTTTTGTGCGCCGTAAATATCAATGGGCAGTCCCACACCGAGATACATCTCGGCGGAGGTGATATCCGCTTGCTTCATCGCGTCCGCGATAGCGGGTAAGGACAGGATAAATGCGTCATCTTCCTTCGTCTTATCCTGCTGAAAGCTCATGCGCTTCCCGCCGACAGCATAATATTTGCCGTCATAGAAAAGCTGCATATCGTCTGTGATGAACTCCTTTTCGCTCATCGTAAAGCCGGATGCGTAAAGCATCCGCTCAGAGGATTTTGTATTGTAGTTACCGTTATCAATCCCGATCTTTAATACGTTCATTTGCTACACCTCTTTCTGAAATTCATGTTTTAATAAAGTACCCTTGGTAAAATTCACATTTCCAACATCACCTCGCTTGAAAATTTGGGTACAAAAAACGCCTCCTGCTAAAGGAAGCGTTTTTCCAAGTGATTATTAATCGTGTGGTTATGTTTTCAAACCTGCGACTCAGCAGCATAATCAATATAGAGTTCAGCGATTCTGTTAATCCGTTTTAAAACGCCGCTGTGCGTCTTATAGCCTGTCCTTTCAGCAATCTCCTGATAAGTGTATCCTTTCATGCGAAACTCAAGTATCTCGAGGTCAAGCGGTTCTAGGTGTTGGTAGAACTTTTCAACACCTATTTTCGAGCAGATTGTATCTTCATATTGAGATGTCAAATAGCTGTGTAAATCGTCTCCAATTTCATTGTCTGTTAATTGCTCAAGGGATACCGTACTGATCTTGGAGCGGGTATGATACCACCTTCGGTAAAAATCTATCTTTGCATTGCTGTTCCGATTATCATAGTCCTCAAAGCAACGCATTTCACGAACGGCGTGAATACAGGGCAATAGTTTGTTGTCCATAATCCCGCGAATCCCAACTTGTAGCATGAGGTCTTGAAACTCTTCTTGCTCTATCCAATCATGTTCTTTCTTTGATGCATTGGTGAGACTTTGCGGGGTGATACCACTCATGCATTCAAACGCTCTTTGCCATATGGGAAGCGAATGAGCAAGCTGCCAGATTGGGTCATTCCCCGAAAAACACTCCATGTATGTTGTAATGCCAAAGGATGGCCAGATATAATATGCAGTCAGATCACAAACCGTCTGCAAAAAGAAATCGCTAGCCAATACCGTAAACCATTCTTGATGTGTGAATATGCCGTGTGCACTTCGGGGCATGTCCATTAGGCTGGGGCATTCTGTTTTGAGCAGTTCCTTGGGGAAAAGATAAAAGAGAGGCATATATTCAAAATTGGGAAGATCAACAATCTTAATTTGGTTTTGCTTTGGATAGAGTATTTGTATCCGCATAAATGCTCCTTAATATGATAGTATCATCTCTATAAGAATACGTCAAAACATGAGCTGTATTGTTCCAACGAAAATTATATTTTTGAATAACATTTGATAGTATTTAATAAAAGACTTGCATATTAAGGGTATGAATATTATACTGAAATTAAGACCTTTGGAGGTTTTGTCAAATGGATAAAGAATTGACCATAGGCGCGCGGCTGAAGCAGTTGCGAGAGGAAGCCAACATAACTCAAAACAGCCTTGCCGTAAGTCTGGGCGTAACTCAATCGACTGTTAATCGTTATGAACATGAGCTTTCACAAGCTCCATATACTGTATTGCTCTGGTATGCCGATACTTTCAACGTATCTTTGGATTATCTGTTTTGCCGTACTGATAACCCTCATGGGAAGTATTTTGAGTACCAGCCGGAAAAGGTAAAAGAACAAATTGCAGAGAAGGCAAACTGGAGTGAATTCGTGCGAGCTTGCTTTGAGGAAGGCTCTCCGATGAACAAGAAGCTTAAGGAAATGTTGGTCGAGTTGGTTGAGGAGGAGAAAAAATGAACGGTGTGATTTATGCAAGATATTCTTCTGATAACCAGCGCGAAGAGTCCATTGAGGGCCAGCTTCGTGAGTGTCAAGAATATGCCGACAAACAGGGAATAACCATTTTCGGAACGTATGTTGACCGGGCCTACTCAGCCAAAACCGACAACCGTCCCGAGTTTCAAAGAATGATAAAGGATAGCGGTAAGCATTTGTTTGATGTGGTGATTGTGTGGAAGCTTGATAGGTTTGCGCGTAACCGCTATGATTCGGCACATTACAAAAATACGCTTCGCAAAAATGGCGTTCGACTTTTGTCTGCGAAAGAACAAATATTGGATGGTCCCGAAGGGATTATTCTCGAATCTATGCTTGAAGGTTTTGCAGAATACTATTCTGCAGAGCTCGCCGTAAAAGTAATTCGAGGAATGACAGAAAACGCGCTTAAATGCAAATATAATGGCGGGACGATTACATATGGGTATACCGTGGACGCGGAGCAATGTTATCAAGTTGACACATTAACAGCACCGGTAGTAGTCGATGTGTTTAAAAAGTATGCTGAAGGATATACGATACAGGAGATTGTTGATTATCTGAAGGAAATGAAGGTTTCATCCGCACGAAAAGGAAGGATAACCTTTAACACAGTCACCCACATGTTGCATAATAGAAAATATATCGGTGAATACAAGTATCGCGATGTGATAAACCCAAACGGTATTCCTGCCATTGTACCTAAAGAGTTATTTAATAAAGTTCAGGAACGCTTAGAAAAGAATCGCCGCGCGCCAGCTAGGCATAAAGCCGAAGATGATTATTTGCTTACAACAAAACTTCATTGTGGAAAATGTGGCGCTTTTATGGTAGGCGAAAGCGGTACCAGTCAGATGAAAATCGTATATCATTATTATAAATGCGTCAACGCGAAGAAGAAACAAAAAACATGTAATAAAAAAGCGGTCAAAAAGGAATGGATTGAGGATCTCGTTATTGATGAAACAATGAAGCTGCTCATGAATGATGCTCTTTTGGAGCAACTCGCAGATAGACTCGTATCCATTCAATCACAGGAGAATGTACACCTGCCGCTTCTTAAAAAGCGGCTTGCGGATACCAAGCGGGGCATAGAAAACGTACTCAACGCCATCCAGCAGGGAGTTTTAACAACTTCTACAAAGCAGCGTTTGGATGAGTTAGAGAATACAAAGGACGAACTTGAAATTGAAATCTTACAGGAAGAAATGCAATCGCCACTTTTAACCCGAGAACAGATACTATTCTGGTTACATAAGTTTAGGGGAATTGATTCTTCAAATAAAGAGCAACGTCAAAGGTTAATAGATTGTTTTGTAAATTCGGTGTATCTCTATGACGACAAGATGGTGCTGACATTTAACTATAAAGACGGAATTAAACACACTACCTTTGATGAGGTGAAAAGTTCGGATTTGGGCGAATTCGCTAGACCAAAAATAAAATGACATACGGATGTATGTCATTTTATTTTTGAAATTGAAAGGATTTGAAGCTAGGGAAAAGCGACTGTCCAGTGGACAGTTCGCCCCGAGACGGCTTACTCAGCAATTGGACGGTTGGTCGCAGACTCGCTGCAGCTAAATACTATTAGCCTCTTATACAGACCAACAAGCCTTATAATTCATCGTTTATCGCGCCGGTGAGTGTGCCCCCTGATAAATGAGTGTATTAAACTGGATTGCTAATATGTTTACGTTGTACCTATATATAGTTTATAATGATATTAGTTACATAAAAATACCAAGATTGAGGAAATTAAAATGTTACGTCCGAAAATTTTGTTGGTTATTTTTCTTATTGTTTTTCTTTGTATGGATTGCTCTGCTATAAATACAAACAGCGTGAGCGATACAATTTACCTGACCAATTGCAGAATGATAGATGGAACGGGCGCGCCGCCTGTAGATAACGCTACCATCGCCATAAAAGACAGCGTCATTGCCGCAGTCGGACCAGACGATTCAATTGCAATACCCGAGAACGCGACGGTGACAGACCTGGAAGGCCTTACGGTAATACCGGGATTCATCAACGCTCATGTGCACCAGGCATACAACGAAAAAAACCTTGAAAATTGGCTTATGTGCGGTGTCACGACAGTCCGCGACGAATCGCCCATGGGAACAAGTGATTTTCCGTCCGACAGGGATAGCCTTAATAATGATCCGGCGCATTCCAGAATTGTCGCGGCGAATCCCATACTTGCACCGAAAGGCGGATACGGCAGAGACTTTTTCACCTCCCCCGATACGGCGGGTGAAAAGGTGAGCCAGTACATCAGCGAGGGTGCTGACATCATCAAGTTTTCCATAGAGGACAACCTGCAGGAAAGGGCGTGGAAAATGCCCACCAGCGAAGAGGTAAAGGCCATCGTGGACACGGCCCATGAGAAAGGTTACAAGGTATCGGTGCATATCAGCCATGAACGCAACCTTAAAATGGCCATCGACGCGGGAGTAGACGACATAGCCCATATGGTCGTTGAGCCCATAAGCAGGGAGACCGCCGAGCAGATGGTCGAGAAGGGTATATACTGGGTGCCTACGCTGGAGCTCTGGAGCTATGTAAGCCGGGATTATGATCTTGACTGGGTAGACGTGGCGATAGAGAACCTTTCGGTATTTTACAAAGCGGGAGGGAAAATAGCGTTAGGTACTGATTTTGCCGGATATGCGAGCGACTTCGATAATGGCTTCCCCGAAACTGAAATTGATTTGATGCGGGAGGCCGGTATGACTCCAATGGATATTATCGTCGCAGCCACCAAAAACGCCGCGCATGTCTGTGGGCTTAATAGCACGCTCGGCACATTAGAGGCTGGCAAGACCGCGGACCTGCTGGTGGTCAGCGGCGACCCGATGGACGAGAATCCGCGTTTATCTTTGAGAATGGTAATGCACGGAGGAGTAATAGTGGTGGACAATGCCGATGCCCCTAAATAACCGGGCTTGCGGGGACTCTTATAACGCACCAGGAAAGCCCTGTTTGCAGAGGTGCTTCCTTTTATACCATACTATCTTAATACGCCTAATTAAGTAAGAAAAATATGTACTGTGGTTTAATGGAGCGGGAAAAAGCATATTGATAATATAAATTTAATACCCGCTAAGCCTTAAAGAGGGAGGTATGTCATGATCGACTGGGAAATCATTATACGCTTGGTTGCGTCAATGGTTATTGGAGGACTGGTAGGCGCCCAGAGAGAGTTTAAAAAAACCTCCGCGGGATTTCGTACGCATACTCTCGTGGCGGTTGGCGCCTGTATTGCCATGGTTGTAAACGAATATCTTTTTAAGACCTATTCGTCTATGTCTAATATGGATATAGCGCGTATGGGCAGTTATGTGATAAGCGGAATCGGCTTTTTGGGTGCGGGCAGCATAATAAAGAGCGGATTCAGGGTTCAGGGCCTTACAACGGCTGCCGGCCTTTGGGTAGTGGCATGTCTGGGAATAGCTGTGGGAGCGGGGCATTACGTTATTGCCATAGCCGGGACGATTTTAGTAGTACTGACACTCACATTGTTAAAAATAGTCGAAGAAAAGTTTTTAAGAAGGAAGAACAGGACACAGATAGATTTGAATATAAAAAACTCATCCGAGCAGATAATGAAAGTTTTAAGCTCAATTAATTCCATAGGGCTGTCCATACACAGCATAAACATACGGGATATCAATGAAAAATGGCTGGATTTTTCATTATATACTTCTTTACAAAACAAAAACGATATTGACGGGATACGTGAAACGCTTGCGAAAATAGAAGGAGTAAAAGTGATGGATATAGATCCGACATAATAAAAGGTGGATTATAGCCATTTTGGGCGGGCCGTGCTTGCGGGCTTAAATGCTGCTGGCAAGGCGGCGTGGATAGTGAGAGGCGCATGGCTTGGAACGGGGCAAGCAAAAGACTGAACAACTGCTGTTTCTCCGGTTAAGGCATGTTACTCACGCTTTTAATATCCCCTGCCGGGATCAATTATGCTGCCGTCGATGGCGTTTATCGTTAATACGGGCATAGGCTCGCCAAAACCTTCCTCATTTTCTTGTCCGCTGTCTTTTATGATCTTTGTTCCGTAAAAATTCCATGCAGGCACAAGCAGTCCGTTTTCAATAGAGTCGCGCTCGGCAATACGCTGCAATTCCAGCGAAATACGTGTTACACTGATTGTTATTCCCGAAGCGCCTCGTTGCGTTGCCCGCCATTCATAAGTCTCGCGCATCATTTGCTCGAATCTCTCCATGATATCCGAGAAAGGCAATAACGATGAATTTTTGATTATTGTATCGGTAACCTCGATAGGAGAACTCCATTCCAACGATATGATGCCCCTGTCGTCTACAAGAGATTCCATCTTCTCATATGTCCAATATCCAAAATAGCTTGGATCTGATGTGATGGTGCCGCTCATTCCGTTTATATATGAGCAGGGTATACCGTCCACCGTCCGTGCGCACTGAATGCGATAAGCATAGTGTTCCGCCGGTCCTACTTTACCGTCGATGTTTCCCATGTTTTCATCATCGACAAGATACATAGCGCAGATCTGCATGTAATCCGCTCCGGCATCTTTCAGAAGCTGTGCAACGAGAGATTTCGCTTCCGCGGGCGTCGTCTTCAGCTTTTCAAGCGCTTTCGGGTCGCTGATAATCGTATTTTCATCTACGGGTAGAGGAGCATGCTGGCCGTAATTTAACGCTTCATCTTTATTATCTATGTAATTATAAATAAGCCTCGCGTTACGCATAAGATAGCGTACCCCCGTATCGCCAAACTTATAAGATTGCTTTAAATCGCTGTTGTTTTGTACTGATAGTGACGAGAACGGCTCGTCGCCAGTTATATTATTATTGACACTAAGCCCCATATAATGCTCGGCATGCCCCATTGATTGCTCCTTATCCACCTCCTTCAGCTTGAGTTTTCCGTCCGATACTGTAACGGCCTTCCGGCTTTCTTCAGGAGCGCTTGGATATTTTTCTTCCAGCCGCTTTATTTCCTCATCGATCAACGCCTGGCCTTCAGGGTCATTTACATAAAACTCAGATAGTCTTTGCTTATTCCAATATACTACCCTGTCCTGAATTTGCTGTTTGGTCATTGGGCTTTCGTCCACTTCATATATCGGCTGCCCTTTAAATAAGGCTTTGACCATACCGTCTGTCTGCTCTTGAGTGAAATCCGCAGCCTTTACGCGAAGCGTAGGCATGCCTTGTGCATCGGGGATGCTTACAGAGGCGTTAACAGTGATCATTAACCTTCCATTTGCAAGAGAAATTTCATTAGTATAATTTGCCGGCGCATTTGCTTGTTCCAAGACAGTTCCAGCCTGCGCGGTATTCGTCTTGGCTGCTGCGGACAGCATAACTTCCTGATTTTTTCCTACAATTATGGGCTTATCCGGTGTGGGCTGGCAGGCGGAAAGCGTCATAATTGCGGAAAATATAAATATTAACGTCTTCACTAAGGTTGCATTTGTTACCTTTTTCATAATAACCTCGTAACAAATGTAATAATTATGTAACTATATTATACCGGTCATACAAATGTGTCAATAGATAGCAGATAAGCCCGGTGTTTTGGGCGGCGCCAAGAGCGGTATTATTTGGGTAATAAATAACGCTGGCAGGCGTTGACATACTAAAAATTAAATTGTATCATATGGTAAAGATATTTTTGCATATCAAGCCGGTTTCGGTTTTCAGGTGGTGGGGATAGGAATATACTGTGAAGAAATGCACGAGACATTTTGCGTTCATATTTGTTCTTGTACTGGCGTTTTCGGCAGCGCTGGGCGCTGTCCCTGCTTATGCCGCCGCATTCCATACTGACATTCGCGTGCTGCTTTCCATCGACGGCTCAAAGCCCGTCGATTTTACTGTCGTCGGAGAATACACATTAAAAGAAGACCCGTCGTTTGAGTTTAAGTCGGATAAAATGAACGTATCCATCGTAGGCAACAGGCCGGTGCTTAAATCGGGCGACGCTGTGTTTACCGCGTCTTCCATCACGCTTGCGAGCAAGGATTACAGCGGCACGTCTGCGTATATCAGGCTTAATAACTCAAAATATGGCGTCTGCACATACTTAGGGGATGTTTCGTTTGACGTTGAGGAAGGCGCCATACGCGTGATAAACACGCTGCCCATAGAGAGTTATCTTTACGGCGTCGTGCCGCATGAGATGAGCAACACGTTCCCTGTAGAATCGCTCAAAGCGCAGGCGGTATGCGCGAGAGGCTACGCCGTCGCGAACTGCTCTAAGTTCCGCTTGCGAGCCTATGACATACTCGACACGTCGGCCGATCAGGTGTACCACGGGTACGCCAGCAAGTATAACCGTACGAAGACTGCGGTGGACGAGACGGCGGGGCAGGTGCTTTCCTACGGCGGCGACATTATACAGGCGTACTACTCTGCGTCCAACGGCGGGCAGACCGAGCTTACGGGCAACGTCTGGAAGAGCAACCTGCCGTATTACGTGCAGAAGGACGATATATACGACCTTTCTAATCCATACAGCCTTGAAGAAAAGTCGTTCATACCCTCCGAATTCAACGAACAAACGCTGCCGCTCATGGACGCCCTTGTGCTGAAAAAGCTGACGGAGGGCGCGAGCGCGGCCGCCGGGGAGCAGGTAAACCTTGTTTCCACGGTACGCATAAAAGCTCACGCCGCGAGCTACGACCCGCCCAGCCGAATGTATACTAAGGCAGACGTTGTGCTTATGGTATTAAACTCAAGCGGAAAGACCGGCCAGCTTACCGTGACGCTGCCGTTTGACGATCTCGTGCATACGGACGAGAATCTCACGGGTATATTCAACACCGGAAGGACGACGCTGCGCATGCGCGGCGCCGAACGGGGCGTGCTGAAAAAAAGAGACGGCGAATACCAGGGATGGTTTCTGACAAACCGCCGATACGGGCACGGCATAGGCCTCTCGCAGCGCGGCGCGCAGCAGCGCGCGACGGACGGGCAGGCTTACAGCGACATACTTGCGTTCTATTACGCCGATACGCAGCTTTGCACTATAGGCACGTATGAAACGGCGCCCGCGCTTAAAAGCAGTACATATAATATCAGCATAACCGGTATAAGCGGCATAAATCCGGGTACCACTCCGGCTGAGCTGCTTTCAAAGCTTACGTCGGACGGCGGCACACTCAGCGTGATCTCGTCGGACGGCTCGGCAAAGGCGGACGGCACTATGGCCACGGGCGATTTTGTAAGGACGGTTTACGGTGACGGCATTTCGTATTTCGATCTTCCCGTAGTGCTGTACGGCGATACTGACGGCAACGGAAGCATATCCCAGAGCGATCTTGACGCGCTGCGTTTGCACGCTTTAAATATGACCAGGCTTACGGGGCCATACCTTGAGGCTGCGGATTTAAGCCACGACGGCAAGACGGATAGTCTTGACGTACTGCTGCTGATGAAGCACATGATGGCTGCGTATTCGATAGAACAAAAAGGGGGTAAGAGATGAGAAAGCATACAGCGCGAAGCGCGGTTGCGTTTATTATAGCGGCTCTGGTAATGCTGGCGGTACCGATAGTTGCCTTTGCGACGGACGTTTCGGTTACGGCTGATTCGACCGCGGTCAAGGCGGGAGATACCGTCACGCTCACCGTAATAGTGAGCGCCGAGCATATCGGCGTCGCGAGCGGCAGCTTTACATACGACCCCGCGCTGCTTACATATGTGAGCAGCGACGGAGGGGCTTCGGACGGGTATATCAACTTAGTCTCGGCGGAGAAGGGCGGTTCTTCCTCTCTTTCTGTGGTCATAAAGTTTGCCGCCAAGGCTCAGGGCACCGCGGTTGTGAACGTCGTGATGGACAATGTTTTAAGCTATGACGAACAGCCGCTCGATAAGGGCGAGGCGGGCGTCAGCATAACCGTCGCGGCTTCGGACGCTCCGCCGCAGACAAGCGGCGAGGTGGAAAGCATACCCGCGGTCAATCTGGCGCAGACGGGCGTTGCCGCCCAGAACGTTACGGGCGCGGCGGCGCAGATGTATATATGGCGGGACCTTGGCAGCCTGACGCTTCCCTCGGGGTTTGCCGACAGGCAGGTGACGTATGCAGGCGAATACGTGGGAGGAGCGGCCATACCCGACAGAGAAGACCTTATATTGCTTTATCTTTCCGAAGCGGCGGGGGAGAACGCGGGGTATTATATATATAACGAGCAGAAAAATACGCTGGACCCGTATATCACGATATCGTCGAAGCTTGCGAGTTTCACAATAATATGGCCGGACGAGACGGCAACTGCGCCCGCGGGGTTTGAACAAACGACGCTGGAATGGGACGAGAAGCAGCTACCCGCATGGAAGGCGCCGGAATCGGGCGATATCGTCTATCTCGTATACGCGCGGAATTCAAAGGGGGAAACGGGCTTTTACCTCTTCAACACGGAGGACGAATCCGTGCAGCGCTACGCGGCGGTCCCACAGGCTGGAGCCGCGGCGACAGCCGAGCCTGAAAAGGAGCCTACGGCTAAGCCCGTTTCGGGCGAAGTCCCGGAACCAAAGGACGATTCGAGCATTGAGATAGACCGCACGCTTTTCACAGCGCTCTTGATTGGCGCCGCATTGATGCTGGCGGCCGCGGTAGTTTTCGCTACGCTCTACATAAAAAGGCGAGTACGCAGCGCGCGAAGGCGCGCACTGCGCATGAAGGAGAGGATGGAAGCCCAGTCAAAAGAGAGGCAGAATTCTCCGGCGCCGCAGACGCCTCCCGCGCCTCAAGAAGAGGAAAAACAGGAACCTCCGGTAAATGAGAAAAAAGAGAAACCGGCGTCGCTGGTAAAAGATGCTGATCTGAGCAATTACCCGAAGAACACGGATGTTTGAGGGTAACGCCTGAAGGATGCTGGTATATGGTTCGTTATCATATCGTCATACACGGCGACGTGCAGGGCGTGGGTTTTCGGTATTATACGCAGAAAAACGCGTTCGCCTGCGGCGTTAAAGGCTGGGTAAGGAACAAGCTGGACGGAAGCGTGGAGATAGACGCCGAAGGGAGCGAGACTAACATAGCGTTTTTTCTGGGCGCGCTGAAACGCGGCAGTCGGTATTCTAGCGTTGGATCGACGGACATACGAAAGACAGACGAGTTAATGAACTACAGAACATTCGATATTGAAGACGACGAGTGGTAAATGCACATCGATTTTTTGGCTTCGAGTATGCCGAACCAAGCTTCTTCACCTTTTCAACATGCGGAATTAAATCGCCGCCTCATTCCTTACCTATGCGTGCAGACGCCTTGTATTTTGTAGCGCAACTCCTATATCGATTTTATTACAGGCGAAGGCTCGGCGTTGAACACGGTAGAATACGGAGGCACGGATACTGTGAGCCAGACGTTGCCGCCGATGACGGAGTCGTGGCCTATCCTCGTATCGCCGCCCAGTATGGTGGCGCCCGCGTATATTACTACGTTGTCTTCTATATCAGGGTGCCGCTTTATACCCTTTATCGGATTGCCGTGCTCGTCGAGCGGGAAGCTTTTGGCGCCCAGCGTAACGCCCTGATATAGCTTTACATTGTTGCCTATCGTGCACGTCTCGCCTATCACGACGCCCGTGCCGTGATCTATAAAAAAGCTTTTTCCTATGGTCGCGCCCGGATGTATGTCTATGCCGGTGTTCTTGTGCGCGTACTCCGTCATTATGCGCGGTATTATAGGCACGCCAAGGCTCTCAATAAGGTGCGCTATGCGGTATATGCTTACAGCCTCCAGCGAAGGGTAGCTGAGTATCACCTCTTCAAACGATTTGGCGGCGGGGTCGCCCTCAAAAGCGGCGCGTATATCCGTACCAAGAACGCTTCTTAAGGCGGGCAGGCCGCCTAAAATATCTGCCGTAAGCAGCTGCGCTTTTTCGGCACATTCGGTTTCGTCGCCCTCTTTGCGCTCATGAACGAACGCGCTGCTTATCACGCCGCACAGGCTATGCGCCGCGGACTGAAGCTTTTTACCAAGATGCGCCTCGAGCGAACCGTCTATAGGCCGCATCTCATATACACCCGGCAGTATGAGGCTGCGCAGCTCTTTTAATACCGCTATCACCTGCGCGCGTGTCGTATAATTCAATATAGAGCCGGGCAGGCTTTCCGTATTATTCTCCGCCAGCCGGTAAGATATGCTTTTACCGTTTTTTAATAGCCAGTCTTCAATGTACATAATAAACATCCTTACAATCGCTTTTCCTTATTGTATATTCAAACTGCTTTATTGACAAACAGTTTTATATAAAATTCACACCGGAAAGCCTTACGGCTAGGGGCGTAGCTTAAGCGACGAGGGGACCCCGTTATTAACCCGGCGCATGCAGCGCCCCTAAGGCCGGTTGACAAGGCTATTAAGTGCTGATAATATCTACTCACAGCTTAAGTTCATTTCTTTTTTCTTCAAAGTTTTCATCTGTGCAAAAGGCCTTAAGTTTTATTACCCTGCATATTGAATATAAGGGCGGAGGTTCTTTTATGGCGGGATTGAAAACAGCGGAAAAACCAAAGGATTTCGGGAAAATGTTGTTTTGGGCTGCGGGCGTACTCTTTATACTTTACGGCGGCTTTCTTGTCTATCTCCTTCTTCCGCAGGTTAATGCGGGCGTGCACTCGCTGCTGTCGGTGATACTTATATCTCTGGGCATAGCGATAGAAGGGGGCGTTATATTAAGCCAGTCGGGGCAGCGCGCTCCGAAGTTCCTTACGATGGGCATAATTTTCGTTATAATAAACATTGCGGGGCTTATATTGTTTTCGATAAGATGGACGCTGTGCTGGCCGTTTCTTATCGGGGC
Organism: Bacillota bacterium; assembly: GCA_023410595.1. GTDB lineage: Bacteria > Bacillota > Clostridia > Christensenellales > SZUA-584 > DTFZ01. The sequence continues at coordinate 41,506 of JAEYPO010000036.1, forward strand.
GGCGCTTTCCGTACTGTATATATTCGGCGGCTTTGCAAAGAAAAAAGCCGCGGCAGTGCAAGACGGTGAACAGATTAAGGATTAACGCATAACAAGAACGGCCGCTTGTTTGCAGCGGCCGTTCTTTTCTGTCTGAATTAAACATTGAAAAGTTACGTATTCTCTTCTTTCAGCGCGTCCATAATGTTTTCCTTCTTTATTTTGGAGCTTGCGTACCACATAGTTACGAGCACTATTATGAGTATCATCGCTACCGCTACGATATAGCTCATCCACGGGAGTGTGAACGACGATTCCAGCACGGAGCGTTGCATGCCGAACAGCAGGTAGGCTATGACGACGCTTAATGGCAGCCCGTAAAGCAGCCCCTTTAAGCCGTAGAATACACTCTCAAAGCGTATCATCCGGCCAAAGCTTTTAGGCGTCATGCCCACCGAGCGCAGCATCGCAAACTCGCGGCGGCGCAGCGCTATGTTCGTAGTTACCGTGTTAAATATGTTCGCTATGCAGATGAGGCTGATGAGTATAATAAACCCGTATACGAATATGCCGAGGAAAAGCTGCATGTTCTGCTGTGAGCGCGCCGCACTCCTCACATTCCAGACGGACGCGGCCGAGGATGCTCCCTGGGTGAGCAGGGTAAGCTGTTTTTCCACCTGCTGGTCGTTATCCGTAGTAAGATACGTATAATATTGTATATTCCTCTTAAACTGCTGCGGAGTTATTGCAGACGCCAGCTTGTCGAATACCGGCCCGCTCATCACCGCCGTAACCGAAGTGAACCCCTGCAATACCGTGCCCATCGGGCGCTGCTCCGTCATTGCACCGACGATAAGGTTCAGTGTCGCTTCCCCATTTCCTATATTGAACGCAAGCCGCTGACCCGGCTGAACACTCAGCACATCGCCGGACACCTTTTTAAGGTCGTTGTTTTCGGTGGGATAATAATCTTGGCCGTGGTTTATAAGTATAGCTTTCGGGTCGTCAGGATTCATATAATCCGCCGCGGAGAGCCCCGCGCTCTGCGCATACCGGCTGAATGCTTTATCGTCAAGGCTTATTAAGCTCGCTGAAAGGCTGTATTGCCCGTTCTCTGAGCCGTTAAATACTTTGGCGTAATCCGTTAGATACTGTTCGCCGAAGGGGATTATCCCCGCAAGCTCTCTGGTAATCGTGCAATCCTTGACCTCTTTGAGCGAAGCTGCCGCCTCGTCTATGTTTTCTCGCCACGCTTCCGACGCACCTGAGTATTGTACTGCTATGTCGAAGTTTAACCCGTCGTCCGCTGCGCCCGCAATCGAACCGGTAACCTGCGTATATGACGAGACCGTAAGGAACAGTACGAGGCTTATAACGAGCGATATAATAGTCGCGCGGTATTTCTTGCGGCTGCGCTTTAAGTTCTTTAGCGCTATTTCCGCCTCAAAGCCAAACAGTTTGCGCGTGAGCAGTGACGTTTTAACTGTCCTTCGCGTCAGCTTAACTTCTTTTGTCATGCGTATCGCGTCAATAGGCGTTATCCTCGACGCGCGCCTCGCGGGTATCCACGCCGAGACGAATATCGTTACCGCTGACAGCACGATTGTCGCGACTATAGATAGCGGCGGGACGACGAGTATGAGCTTGGAATTTCCTAGCTCGTTTAAGAAACTGTCGAGCAGCGGCTGTATCGCGGCGAGCGTTATTGCCATGCCAGCGACGCCTGCCGCTATGCCTATAGGTATGCCTATTATCCCGATAATAAGGCCTTCAAAATAGACGCCCCCGCGCTTCTGCTGTTTCGTTGCGCCTATGCTGGCAAGCAGGCCAAGCTGCTTTGCGCGCTCGGATACGGAAATGGCAAACGCGTTATATATTAGAGATACGGAAGCTATGATAATGATTATCATAATTACTGCCACGAACCCCTGTATGAACGAATATACATTGTCCTGCTTAACGACGCCCGAGTAGCGCAGCAGATCGTCGTTATAAGTAACTCCGCCTGTTGCGCCCGCTTTGTCGGCGAGGGATGCCATGCTGTCGTATATGCCGCGGCTTGGATTCTTAACGGTCAGGAATATGTTCACACTATCGTCCGGCTTAAGCGCGCTCTCGTCAAGAAAGCTTATGACGCCGTAGCCTGCCGACCAGCTTCTATCAAAGCTCGGAGGGTCTATGACGCCGACGACGGTCAGCTTTACCGTACCCTCGGGCTTTAACGTCTCCGCCAAACTCATACGCTCGCCGTTCTCGTTATATACGTATTGCAGTGACGAATTTTCGTCAAGTGCCGTAACGCCGTCCGCATAGTAACGTTTGCCTGTGTTGAGCTCGAGCGTATCGCCGGGGGCATTTGTTACGCCGCCGCTCTGCTCTATGCTGCTCGATATCACGGCTTCGCCGGGCGCTTGCGGCAGCCGCCCTGAAACGAGGCGTACGGACATCTGATCAAAACCCGGTGCGTTGTACTCGCGCAGGGCAAGGTAAGGCCGCGAAGCGTTCTGGGAGTTAAAATAAGCGTATCCGAGGTCGCGGCTCAATACCGCCTCATTGACTTCGTTGCTTTGCGTCACGACGGATATGTTCTGCGCGGGTACGCCCATTATTTCCGCGTGCCAGTTGCCTGAGTCTGCTATTGTGCCGCGCTGTATCATAGACATCAGCGACGAAACGAACACCGTAACGGCCGTCAGCATAGCGGCGGAGATAATAACGCCTATTATCGTAACGACGGTGCGCTTTTTGTTGCGCTTCAAACTCTTGAGCGTAAACTCATGCATTATGTTCATCTGCGCGTCACCTCGTCGCGGGTTATACGTCCGTCCTCTATAGTGATGACGCGGTCGGCTTTGAGCGCCGTCTGCTGGTCGTGAGTGACGAGTATGAGCGTCTGGTTGTATTTCTTGTTGGACATGCGAAGAAGCTCTATTATATCCGCGCTGTTCTTGCTGTCGAGGTTGCCGGTGGGCTCGTCGGCGAGCACGAGCGCCGGGCTGTTTATGAGCGCGCGCCCTATGGACACGCGCTGCTGCTGTCCGCCCGAGAGCTGGTTGGGAAGATGCTTTCTGCGGTCGGTTAATTTCAGCATGGCCATTACCTCTTCAAGCTGCGCTTTGTCGGGCTTGCGCGAGTCTAATAGCAGCGGCAGAGTGATGTTCTCTTCAACGTCCAGCACGGGTATGAGATTGTAGAACTGGTATATCAGCCCCACCTGGCGGCGGCGGAATATCGCGAGCCTTGTCTCGTCGAGTTTGTAGATGTCTGTGCCGTCCACGAATACGCTGCCCGACGTCGGAAGGTCGACGCCGCCCAAGATGTGCAGCAGCGTGCTCTTGCCCGAGCCGGACGAGCCTATAATGGCGAGAAATTCGCCCTTTTGAACGCTGAACGACACGTTGTCGAGCGCCTTTACGGCGGCTTCGCCGCTTCCGTATACCTTGCTCAGGTTTTCGACTTTTAAAATCTCCATAGTTAATTCTCCTGATTTTTGATACCGTCCAAAAGCAGCATGCTTTTGGGGCGATAAGAACATGATATAACGTAAAGGTGACACGGCGGTGACTGGTGTCGTGACAGTTTTGTCACTTGAGAAAGCGTATCGTAAAAACGCTGCCGCCCGAGTTCGAGCTTTTTGCGTCTATAGAGCCGCCCTGCTCCTGTATTATGACAGCGGCCATCGAGAGCCCGATACCCACGCTGTCGTCCGCGGCGCCTTTCCCGCGGTAAAAGCGTTTGAATATATACGGGAGATCCTTATCGCTGATGCCCGGTCCGCTATCCTCTATGCTTATCTCTGCGTAAATGGGGTTGTCCGTGCACGTAACGGATATTACGCCGTTTTCGGGCGTGTGCTCAACGCAGTTCTTGAGTATATTTACCAGAGCTTCCGCCGTCCATTTCTCGTCGCAGAATACCGATATGCCTCCGCCGTCCATCTTCAGCGTCTGGTTTTTGAGCTCTGCGGGTATCAGCACGGGGGCGGCCGCTGCTTCGATCAGCTGCGCTGCGGGCACAAGGCGGGACGAGAACTTCACCGTCTTTGCGTCGAGCCGGGATAGCTTGAGCAGCGAAGAGACGAGCCATTCAAGGCGCTCCAGCTGCGCTCTCATACGTGCGGTAAATTCTTCGCGCTTATCGTCCGGCAGCGAGGGGTCGCATAATAGATCCGTCATCATAAGCATGGAAGTAAGCGGCGTCTTCAGCTGGTGGGATATGTCAGAAAGAGCCTCGGAGAGCTTTATCTTCTCGCGCAGCAGCAGCTCGTTGCGCTCGCGAAGCATCACCGTTACCTTGTAAAGCTCGCTTTTTAGTATGGAGAGCTCGCCTTCTGAGTTGTCGCGTATATCGAGCGCGTAATCGCCGCTGTTTATTCGCCTAAGATACAAGTTAAGCTTGTTTATCTGGCCGTAGCGGCGTATCGTGAACAAAAGCGGCAATGCTATGAACAGCGCAAAAACCGCGGCGGCGACATAACCGGCATGGAAGGGCAGCAAAAAACAAAGCGCCGTGCCCGCCGCGGCGAGCAAAAGCAGCAGCACGAGAAATACTTTTATCTCTTTGTTGCGCAGTACGCTCATAGGCTAGCCCGCCCTGTAGCCAAGGCCGCGGACGGTCTGTATTATACGTGGATTTTGCGGGTCGTCCTCTATCTTTTCGCGCAGCCGCTTTATATACACCGTCAGCGTGTTGTCGTTCACGAACTCGCCCGCGACGTCCCATATGGATAAGAGCTGCGCGCGCGTAAGTACCTGGCCGGGATAGGCGGCGAGCGTCAAGAGCAGGCGGTATTCCAAAGCGGATAAAGGTATGTCCTCGCCGTTCTTCGATACCTTTGCCTGCTTCGTGTTTATGCGCAGCCCGGCAAGGCTTATCTCGTCCGCGTTCTCCGCCGGTTTATCGGCGCGGCGCAGCACTGTGCGCAGGCGCGACATCAGCTCGCGTATGCGGAACGGCTTCGTAATGTAGTCGTCGGCGCCCATATCTAGGCCCATTACGACGTTCACCTCGTCGTCGCACGCCGTTAAGAACACTACCGGCTTGTCGCCCAGCGCTTTTATCTGTCTGCATATGTCGTAACCGCTGCCGTCGGGCAGCGACAGGTCGAGTATCGCTAAGTCGAACGGGCTTTGGAGCGCTATCTTCGCCTGAGCGGCGTTATAAGCCGTGACGACGCCGTAGCCCTCCTGCCTGAGCGAATATTCGAGGCCCATCACTATTGTTTTATCGTCTTCAACCAGCAAAACTGTTTTCATAACAGTTTAATTATAGCCGCAATTCGTGTTTTTTGCATGACAGTTTTGTCACCCGTGAAATAACGACCGCACCAATGACAGATAATAAAGTTGGTTGGTGAAGGTAATGAAAGACAGCAGAAAATATCCGCCCCGCGCCTTGCGATGATGGCGCTTGGCACGGTTATCGGCGGTTCGTTCTTCTTAGGGTCCACCGTTGCGCTAAAGGCCGCGGGCCCAGGCATCGTTGTATCGTATTTACTCGGCGGGCTGCTCTATATAACAATATGTCTCATTAAAAGGAAGGCCGGAGCCAATAAGTGAGCGGCTCAGAAATCTTCAGGCCGGGACTATGGCCGGAGCATGACGTCCCCGAATACGCCGCAGGGTGCGTAAGCTGCGAATTGTGCAAGCAACGCACGAGTATCGTCTGGGGCGAGGGAAATCCTGAGGCGGACGTTATTGTGTTACTCGACAATCCGGGCAGCAGGGAAGATAGGGAAGGAAACGAGTTTGTTTGCGGAGCGAGGCAGGCGCTGCAACGGGCGGCGTTTGAGGCGGGCTTTGCCTCGCGGGAACTTTATATAACGTACATATTGAAATGCAGGCCGAAGCGGGCGTATGATAAGGAACTTGCACGGGAGATATGCATGGTGCACCTTAGGCGGCAGCTTAGCGAGCACAGCTATAAAGCGGCGTTTTGCCTGGGGGATACGGCAGTCAAATCGTTTTTCGGCGACCCCGCGTTAAGCGCAAAGGACTTAAGGAACGCGTGGCATACTGTTAGGGGCATTCCTACGTATGTGAGCTACCATCCGCTCGCAGTCAGAAGAAGGCCCAACCTCTACAACAATTTTCTCAGCGATTGGAAAGCCGTAAGGGAATATATAGTCAAAGCGCTTTAAAAGCTGCGCTTATTGTGCTATTGTTTTAAAGAGATATAAACTGCAAACATGAGAGGCATAAATATGAAAAAGTTCACAAATTTCAAACTTAATATGTACACGGACATATTGTTCGGCAAAGGGACGGCCGGCCAGGTCGCGAAAAAAGTCAGGCAGCACGGCGGAAGTAAGGTCATGCTCGTGTATGGCGGAGGAAGCATAAAGAAGTCGGGGCTATTTGATACCGTGACAGGGGCGCTTAAAAGCGAAGGTATACCTTTTGTGGAGTTCGGAGGCGTGCGCGCAAACCCGTATCGCACTGAAGCTTACAAAGCGCTTGAGCTTGCGAAGAAGGAAAACGTAGATTTTCTGCTGGGAGTAGGCGGGGGCAGCGTAATAGACACCGCGAAGGCAATAGCTTTGGGGCTTAATTACGAAGGCGACTTATGGGATTTCTATTCGGGCAGGGCGGTGCCTGCGGGCATGAGGAGCGTGGGCGCTGTGAACACGATAGCGGCGGCGGGAAGCGAGACAAGCGGCGCGACGGTGCTTGTGGACGACATGGGTGCAAAGCTGAAGAAGTCCATAATGAACCCGGACGTGCAAAGGCCGAAGTTCGCTATTATGGACCCGGAGCTTACGTATTCGGTACCGGCTTACCAGACGGCAGCGGGAGCTGTCGACATATTCTCGCACACGTTCGAGAGGTTTTTCGTGGACAGCGCAAGCTTTCTGGGCGACGAGTTCGCGGCGGGCGTGCTGCGCACTGTCGTAAAGTACGCGCCGATTGCGATTGGAAAGCCTGACGATTACGAAGCGCGCGCCGAGCTGATGCTGGCGGGGTCAATGTCGCATAACGATATAACAAGCGTAGGCAGGAGCGGCCAGGTGCTGCAGGTGCACGGCATGGAGATGTACCTAAGCGGCCATTACGACAACGCGCACGGCGCGGGGCTCTCTATGCTAATGCCCGCTTGGCTCGATTACGTGGCCCAAAACGGCGGGGATGAGAGGCTGGGGCGCTTAGCCCAGTTTGCCGTAATGGTATTCGGCGTTCAGCCTGACATGCAGGATATAAAAGGCGTTGCGCTTGAGGGAATAAGAAGGTTTCGCGCGTGGCTTAAAGGTATGGGCATGCCACTCAAATTTGCGGACCTTAACATACCCGCAGCGGATATACCCGAAATGGTGAAGCTTTGCAGGTGTAATGACGAAGGCATACTCAAGGGCTTTTTGGATCTCGACAAGAAGGCGGTGGAGGACATCTACAGGAGCCTTACATAAAGTACATAGCACTAAAAGCCTGTTTCAGAAACGGGCTTTTATTTTTTCAGCACGCTTAATATCTCGCCTATGTAAAGCCTGTGCAGATCGCCGCTCGGATATACTGCGGAAAACACCTCGGGAGCGTCGGCCGTTTCTTTAGCGACGTCGGCGTGTAAAAGCTTGCGGCAGAGGAATATGAGGTTTGCTTCCATAAACGCCGTCGTGCCGCCAATGAAATAGGGGGTAAGCCCGGCTTCCTTTGCCTTGTCGCATTTGTTGCCGTGCAGATACCCACATTTGTTGAGCGCGTCGCGGTATGCTTCGTCATAGAACGACACGGTGAACAGGCTGCTTTCGTCGAAAAACTTGCGCGTGAAGCGACTCTCGCGTATATAAACGGTAACGACGTTCTTGTTCCAGAACATGCCGAACCCCGCCCAGCTGGCTGTCATCATGTTAAAGCCGCTCTCGCTGCCGGCGGCAAGCAGCGCCCATTCGCTGCCTATCTTTGTAAACGGATTCATACTGAGTTCGTTAATATTTATCTCTTTAAACATTTGTGACTCCTTCATTTTGAATCGGTCTTTTTTACTGCAAAGACCCGGCTATTAAGGCGGTAATCTATACGCTTTATTATGCGCACAACTTTAAAAAACAAGCGGGAAGTTTAAGTTACCGTTATAATACCAGAACGTTCAAACATATGCAAATACGCCCAATATGAATGTAATCAATTAACCTTAAAAACGTCGTTTCTTGGCAGCAGATAATGGTTAGAGAATCTGTTTGACTTTTCAGTAACGGCGCTGTTTTAATAATTATATAAAAGGATTGCTGGTTTGTATGCGCAGCGCGCCGGATGTCATATTTTATTGTTTGTTCATATTCTTTCTGATACAATTATTAAGAAATAATCGACGTTTCAAGGAGGAATATATGCCAAAGAGACTTTTTGTCGTTTTTATATGCGCAGCGCTTGTTATGTCGGCGCTTACGGGCTGCATACAGCTGCGGCAGTATGTTAAGGACTCGCCGTCCGCGAGCGCGTCTGAGTCCGCCGGGCCTTCGGCCACGGAAGCGCCCGGCAGTCTGCCTACGCTTCCCAACAACGGCGCCGATATAATACCCATAGACGTATTTACTACATATATAGAATATACGCCTCCTGATATCTCTGACGACGGCAACACGATACTTTTCCGTCACGTGAAAGACATGACGGACGAGATAGTGGCAAAGGACATTGCGACGGGCAATGAAACGTCTGTCGTATGGCCGGGCGAGGCGGCGGGCATACCAAGCTTTTGCTGGGCGCCCGACGGTGAGACCGTGCTCTTTTTTGTGGACAACATGGGAGACGAGAACTACGGGCTTTATACGTCCGACATAAAGACGGGGGAAACGAAAACGATACTGCCCGGAGGCACTAACAACTGCTATTACGTAGCGGAAGACCCTAACAACGATAAACAGATATACGTCGAAATAATGGATTTTACAAGATCGCTATTCGATCTTTACCTAATAAACTACCAAACGGGCGAAAAGAAGCTCGTAATTGCAAACCCCGGAGATATAACCGGATATACGTTTGACGACTCAGGAAACCTTAAGCTGATAACCACGACCGACTCAAGCGCGGGGCAGCACGTCTTTGCTAATAAAGGGTTTAGTTATGACACTACAGAATTCAGACAGGACGACTGGCAGGAGATACTCAGCTGGGGCTACGAGGACGCGGATTCGAGCGGCGCGTGGGGGCTGATGCCGGACGGCAATAAGCTGCTTTACATAGATTCCTCCGCCAGCAATACTACCACGATGTACGAATACGATATGAGCACGGGCGAAAAGGCCGAAGTTTTCAACGACCCTGATTACGACATCGCCGGTTCGTGGACGGACTTAGAGCTTGGAAAGGTGACCGCAGTCACGGTATACGGCCAGAAGAACGAGTGGCATGTGCTTGATCCGTCTTTCCAGGACGATTATGATGTGCTTATCACGGCGGGCGACAACTTCGAGATAATCGACTCAAGTGAAAACGACGAATACTGGATAGTAGCGTATATCAGCGACGTGCAGGAGACGGACTATTACCTTTACGATATGGCCAGTCATGAGCTTAAAGGGCTTTATAACGCACAGCCCGATTTGCAGCAGTACGACTTCGCTGCCATGGAGCCGTTCTCGTATACCGCAGGAGACGGCCTTAAAATAGAAGGGTACGCAACGTTCCCGGCGGGCGTGGAAAAAAAGGATCTGCCCACCGTTATGCTCGTGCACGGCGGCCCGTGGACAAGGGACAGCTGGGAATACAATTCGGAGGTGCAGTTCCTTGCCAACAGGGGATACCTCGTGCTGCAGGTCAACTACAGGGGCTCGTCGGGCTACGGCAAGGATTTCATGAAAGCGGGCGATATGGAATGGGGCGGACTGATGCATCAGGACATATTGGACGCGGTAGACTACGCCGTCGCGCAAGGGTGGACCGACCCTGAAAGGGTGGGCGTTTACGGAGCGTCGTATGGCGGCTATGAAGCGCTTGTTTCCGCCGCTTTTTCCTCCGACGTGTTCAAGTGTGCCGTAGACGCATTCGGGCCGTCGAGCCTTTTAACATTCATAGATTCCATACCGCCTCAATGGTCGACGGAACGCGCGAGCCTTATTAAGTCTATAGGCGACCCCGACAAGGACGCGGAATTAATGAAGTCGCGCTCGCCGCTGTATTACGCCGCGGATATGAAGATACCGCTGCTGATTGCGCAGGGCGACAACGATCCGCGCGTGCCACAGCAGGAGTCGGATCAGATGGTGCAGGCGCTTAAAGACGCCGGTACGCCTGTGGATTACATGCTGTTTACAGATACCGGCCACGGGTTCAACTCGGACGCGGACAGGGTGAAATTTTACTCGGAGATGGAACAGTTCTTCGCGGATTACCTGGGCGGAAGAACTGAGGGATAATATACAATAATGGGAAGCAAAGGATGGCCGGGATAAAACTTTCTGGTCATCCTTTTTGTTTCCGGATGCTTTGCTGCCTTAATAACCCTGTTTTGCGGGCAGCCAAAGCTGCGGTTATTAACCCTTTTCGTCTATGAATTCGCACATCAGCCTTACGGCGCTGCGCACGATCTCGCCGCAGGGCTTTACCTCCGGATGCTCCGAAGCCTCGGCCGCAGCCAGCAGGTCGCGGCAGATAAGCGAGCCGTGAAGCGCCCTGAATCTTTCGGCGAGTTCCTGAACGAGCGCGTAGTGCGCCTGCTTGCCGGCGTCGTCGTGGTAATCGCCATAAAGCATACCCGCTATTATCGCCATGCCCGAAAAAGCGCCGCACACCTCCCCAAGCATTCCAAAGCCTCCTCCGAACGAGGAAGAAAGCATTAGCGCCGTTTTTTCGTCGAGGCCCGCGACGTCCGCAAAGCTCGCCGTCACCGCTTGGGCACAGTTGTAGCCGCGCGAGTGGTAATCGTCCGCCAGCTTAACCCGTTGATTTACAGTCATAGTCAGTTTACCTCACATTCTTTTACACTATAACAATAAGGCCTTGGCGCCGCAACACTAAAAAGACATAAAAAGAGACTGCGTATTTAAGTTTAAAAGGACATACGGACGTCGCCCGCAATACGCATGTTTCCGTACTTGATTTCTGTGTTATAATATAATAGTCGAAAAACCACAAACGAAGGGAAAGCGTATGAAAAGCAGTATGTCAAAATACGACATAGCGATAGTGGGAGGCGGTATAAGCGGCCTTATGGCGGCTTTGCGTCTGAGCAAGGAAAACCCGAATTTAAATATAATACTTATTGAGAAAGGGCTGCCGCTCGAATCGCGCAACTGCCCGCTGGTAAAGGGAAAATCGGGCGTGTGCCTTAAGTGCCCGCACTGCGCAATAATGGAGGGCATGGCAGGCGCCGGTGCGTTCAGCGACGGCAAATACGTTATTTCCACCGAGTACGGCGGATGGCTCACTGATATACTCGAAAGGGATGTAGTTATAGACTACATCGAGCAGGCGGATGATATACTCGTGGGCTTCGGCGCGTCCGCACAGCGGTATCACCCCGACAACGAGCTTAAAACGCTTTGCCTGCAGAACGATCTGCATATGCAGCAAGCCGAGCTTAAACACCTCGGTACCGACTCAAATTACATAACAATGAAGCACATGATAGAGGAAGTCTCAAGGCGCGTAGAGATAGTGACGCAGACGGAAGTCGTGGACATAGACAAGGACGCTCATATACTGATAACGCCGGACGGGGAAATCGCCGCCGACGTCATACTGCTCGCCATAGGCCGGGTGGGCAGCCGGTGGTTCGGCGGGTGGTGCAGGAAGAACGGCATACGCATGTCCAACAATCAGGTGGATATAGGCGTGCGCGTCGAGCTTCCGGCGCTTGTATGGGACCATTTTTCCAAGAAGATATACGAGCCGAAGATATGGTACAGGAGCAAGCGCTACGGCGACGTTACGAGAATGTTCTGCTTCAATGAGCGGGGCAACGTTGTCATGGAAAACACTGACGGGGTGCTTACCGTAAATGGCCACGCTTATAAGGACGAAGCGAGGAAAACGGAGAACTCGAACTTTGCGCTCTTAAGCACTACGATGTTTACGCAGCCGTTTGACAACCCGATAGAGTACGCGCGCTACGTTGCGTCGCTCGCAAATCTGATAAGCGGCGGCAGCGTGCTCGTACAGCGGCTGGGCGATCTGGAGGCCGGCAGGCGCACTAACGAGCTGCGCCTTCGCGACGCTACTACAAAGCCTACGCTTAACGTAGTGCCGGGGGATCTTAGCCTCTGCATGCCCAAACGCCAGCTTGACAACATCGTGGAGACGCTGCACGCGCTCGACCGGGTGGCGCCGGGTACGGCGAACTTTGATACGCTGCTTTACGGCGTGGAATGTAAATATTATTCCGCGAGGCCGGCGGCAAATGATTTCGAGCTGGATGGCTGCAAGCGAATATACGCCGCGGGGGACGGAGCGGGCTTCACAAGGTCTCTTTCGCATGCGGCCGCGAACGGGCTGTATATCGCGGACAAGATACTGAACGAAAAATAAGGCGGTTATATCAGCTTATCTACCGCGCCCCATACGAAGTTTCCGCCGAAGAAGACGAGCAAAGCGCCCAAGATCGCTATTATTACGCGGTAGGGCGTTTGTTTTATAAACCTGCGCGTTTTACCGACTACAAGCGACACAAAGCCGTACCATATAAAATCGGCGCAGAAATGGCCAATGAAGTAGATTATTACGCCTATGTAGCCCAGCACGTTATACGCCTGCATTATAAATCCGAGGCCAATTACGGCCCACCACAGCAGGAATCCGGGATTCGTAATGCAGATGACTGCGCTTGAGAGCATCATGCCGCGGGACGCTTCGGGCTTTTCATCCACATTGACGGCCACGTTGTTTTTTGCCGACTGCACTATCATATTCAGGCCCATGTAAACAAGAACAAGGCCGCCCGCTATGCCGACGGCTATCTGCGCCGCGTCCGATTTAAGCACAAGGTCAAGGCCAAGAAATATGAGTATTATGAGCGCTATTTCCAGAAGCGCGTGCCCGAGCGTAATCATCACCCCTGCTTTGGGCCCGGAGGATAGCGACTGTTTTATTGTGTAGGTGAGCAGCGGGCCGGGCATCATTGCCCCCGAAAACCCCACAGCCAGCGCGGAGAAAAATATCTGTGCCATATCGACAGCCTTTGCGAAATTCGGCGAAAATTTTTTATATAGTATCATTAAAATATAACAATGTCAAAAATTATATTTTGAAGTTTAACGCGATGAGAACCGCGCGCATATCATATATAGGTGAGAGGGGGTTTTTATATGTACCAGGACCCTGGTTACGGCAACTACACGCTTAGCAATCAACGGATGGGAGGGCAGACTGCCGCCATGACATACACGGAGGATCCGTACGATATAAATACAAATCTTCCGGGCGCGCTTAAGCTCATAGAGGACGCCGTCATGGGAGAAACGGAAGACAGGCTGTTTTATCAATACCTTATCAGCGTGGCGCCCGCGCGGGATAAGCAGATAATAGCGGGCATAAGAGACGACGAAATGAAGCACTATCAGCTGTTCAGGCAGATATACTATGAGATAACGGGGAACGTTCTTCCCAGTGTGGAGAACGCTCCGTTCGAGACTCCCACTTCATACTGCGCCGGCGTTGCGAAAGCGCTGATGGGCGAGCAGGCTGCGGTCACAAGATACCGCAGGATTTTATATGCCATGAGGGACAGGAGGCATATAAATATGATGACGGAGATAATCACCGACGAGCTCAGGCACCTTGGGCTGTATAACTATATTTATACGCGCAACAGATGTGCGGAATGAATATATATACTACCCCAAAAAGCCTCACGACTTTTTGGGGACCGATTTTTACCACCGCATCAATTGCGGTGATTTTTTATCCGTTTGCAAAAAGTTGTATGTTGATTTATTTACATATCTGTCTGCATACTAAAATATTATATAGACCATTAAAAGGACTATGGCATGCGGTCATGAAGAAAGGCATGGTAACGAAAAAAGATAAAAGCGAAAAAGAAGCGTTTCACAATCATCTTCTGTCAACGTCGCTCAATCTTATTAAGGGCATAACAATCCTGATAGGTTTATTAAATATTTTGCTGATAATACCCGACATAATAAACCTTACGGATACTATTGCGCGCATACTTGTGCTCGTGCTGAGAAGCGTGTTCACGTTATCGGCGGGCCTGTTATTTATATACGCTAAAAGGATAGGGACTTTTAGAAAACTGGCCGTGGTGCTTACCGCTTATGAGCTTGCCGCCGCTTTTATCTTCTTCTTCGTGTTATCGCTGTATCCGAATCCGGATTTTACTATACAGCTTCTCGGCGTATTCATAATCATAATCGCAGTTTTCCTTGTCCCTAACATCTGGGGCCATATGTTCTCGCTCTCCATTGCGATAGCGGCAGGTTTCCTCGTATATTCATATATAAGGCTGGGCTTGGACGGAACGCATGGCCTTGACGCTGCACATTTCATCGCCGCGGGCGTTTACCTCGCGATAGAGATAGCGCTGTGCTCCATATTCGCGTATTACTTTAACAGGTATAAGCGCGGGGAGTACGTTGCGCGCGCCGAGTTGCAGAGGATATACGACACCGACCCGCTTACGAAAATCGGTAACAGGGTGAAGCTGGAGAACGAAGCGTCAAAGTGGATAGCGTATTGTACAAGGCACGGTCTTGAGATATCGCTTATGCTTATCGACGTGGACAACTTAAAGCGGGTTAACGACAAATACGGCCATCTGCTGGGCGATACCGTGCTGTGCGAGATAGCCGGTATAATGCGCCTTCAGTTAAGGGAGAGCGACGTCTGCATAAGGTGGGGAGGCGACGAATTCGTATTGCTGCTGCCCCATACGAGTATAGAAGAGGCAAAGACGCTGGCCGAGAGAATAAGAACCTCGATACAGGAGCATAAATTCAGCAATGACGCAGCTGTAACATGCAGCTTCGGCATAGCGAGCATGAGAGAAAACTTGAGCCTTGCCGAGCTTATACACCGTGCCGACCGTTCGATGTATCAGGCGAAGAAGAAAGGCAAGGACAACATAACAGCTGTCGGAGAATGAAATATAAGCAATCTTTCCTATCACAATTGTTTCATCATATACATATAAATATAGTGTAACAGCCAGATAGACTTTATTTTGGGTATCCCTATTGTATCCTTTGTGGATACTTATGGGCAAAATTCTCTCTCAAGGGAGGTTGAAAACATGTGCTGTGGATTTGACGGCTGGGGCGGAAGAGGCTGCTTCGGAAGAGGCTGCTTCGGAAGAGGCTGGTGGGGCCCTCCGTTCAGGGGAGGCTGCTGCCGGGGCTTCTGGTGGTAACTAAAGGCTTGCGGGTAACCTTTTAATTTGTTGCCGGGTTAAGGCCTGTTTTATAAAGGGATCCTCTCGTCGCTTTAGCGACGGCCCAAGTCGTGAGACTTGATTGGATGATAATAACTCCGGCGTCGGCCGGAAAAGCCGGTGACATACAGCACCGGTGGCGCCCCGCTCTATGCGGGGCGTTTTCTATATCGGTGTCCCCTCGTCGCTTTAGCGACGGCCCAAGCCGCGAGGCTTGATTGGGTGAGTACTTATAAAAGAGTGACGGCAAAAGGTTGGATATTTATAGAAAAGGCCGCTTAAATAATGTATAATGTCTCTAAACAGTCGGTTCTGGAGGAAACTATGAAAAAAATGATAGTCTGCGCCGTATTAGCGGCGCTTTTACTTGCCGGATGCGCGCCCGGAAAAAGCGCGGAGCCCAATGCCGTAAGCGTTAAGCCGCCTGAAGCAAGTGCCGAAAGCGAGCTGACTGAGCAACCGGCAGGCACCACAAGCGCCGTGGCTGAGCAGCCCGGACAAGTAGAGATGGTCGTTACAAGCAGCGGCATTACGGACGGCGTAATAGACCCGAAGTACGGACACTCGGAATTATCGCTGCCGCTTAGCATAGAGGGTGCGCCCGAAGATACGGCGTGCTTTGCCGTATATATGGACGACCCCGACGCGCTGCCCGTCTGCGGCTACAAATTTGTGCATTGGATGGCGGTAAACATAGGCGTAAGCGACATACCCGAAGATTTCAGCAGGCAGGCGGGAGAAAGCGCCGTACAGGGCAAAAATGATTTCGGCGATTCGGGATACGGCGGCCCTGCTCCACCTGATAAGGACCATACATATGAGATAACGGTGTATGCGCTTAACGCTGAACTTTCGCTTTCAGAGGGTTTTACCAGGGACGATTTTTTTGCTGCGGTGAAGGGACACTCGCTGAGCTCAGTAATTCTGAAGGGATTATATAAGAAATAGCGTATAACAGACGCGCGAAGTTTTACAAGTCGTTTTCATGCGGAGAGGAACTTTTTATATTCGCGCGCGTCTAACATTGCAGGGGTTGGAGGCGGTGGTATGAAGAAAATACTGATTAGCTTACTTTGTCTGGCTGTACTGGTGGGGATATATGCGTGCGTGAATTCGGGCGGCGGTCTTTTGTCGGGCCAGCCCGGCGAGACTTCCGACCAGGGAACGGAAACCGGAGCGGTTACGTTTCAGAAGGCCGCGTTGGAAGATTTGAGCGGAGATATTAGAAACAGCGTACATCTTGACAGAGCAGAGCAGGGGTACGACATACTTCAATCGGGCTCGGACTATTATCTCGTGGTCTACGCAGGCGAGCGCCCCACGGGCGGGTATGCTGTGGAGATAACAGCGATAACGTCCGGCGGGGAAAAAACGCAGGTCACAGTCCGAGAGGCGGCTCCGGCCCAGGGTGCGATGGTTACGCAAGCGCTTACTTATCCTTTTGATATAGTAAAGCTTGAAAAAGGCATAAGCGGGAGCGTGGAATTAGAATTTACAAAATAGCGCACAACAAAAGAGCCTGGCCCCGGCTCTTTTTTAATACGGGGTCCCCAGCAAGTCGTGAGACTTGACGGGGTGGTAATACGGGGTGGTAATGCCCATAAAAGCAGGAATGTATATGTGTGCTAACATTTTATATCAGGGTAAATGAAAAATACTGAGACTTTTTTAGGCGATATTTGAATTATCCGCGCGTTTATGATACGCTGTATGCTGGCTGGATTTTTACGGCATCTTAAGGAAAGTTTTGACCCCGGTCGGTTAATTTTAAATATCGCAGAGACGCAAACGCCTTTTAGGCAGCATTTATCGGACAAAACTGTTTTTTTAAACTGTTTTCGGTTGTTTCGGGCGTTTATTTTACGGGTATAAAAAATAGTACGGCATAATATTAATCATGCGTAAGTCAAATGGAGTATATATAGATGGACATTGAGCTTGTCATAAGCATCATATATAATACCGCGCTGCTGCTGGCGCTCAGCTTGTCATACGCTATTATCGAGCCCAGATCCATAAAGATGACGAATAAAGCAAGCCTTTTAATGGGTTTTATACTCGGACTTTTAGGAATAGCCATAATGATTAACCCTCATGTTCTTGCCCCAGGTATCGTTTTTGACGCAAGGTCAGTGCTTATAAGCGTTACAGCAATGTTTATGGGGCCTGTGTCCGTATGCGTCACCGCTGTTATGACGATAGCGTTCAGGGTGTTTACCGGAGGAAGCGGAACTGCGCCGGGCATAATAGTAATTATCATCTCGGCAGTGATAGGGCTGCTGTGGCATCGTTTCAGGTTTGAAAAAGCGGTCGCCGACAAGTCCAAAAGGCTTATTGAGCTGTATATTATAGGTTTCATCACCCATCTGTTCATGATTGCTTCCATGCTGGTGCTCCCTTGGAGCGAAGCGGTCATTGTGATCCGCAGTATATCGCTGCCCGTGATGCTTATCTACCCCACCGCGACGGCTGTGCTCGGCATGCTGCTCTTCAGGCAGATTGACCGCGTGAACATACGGCTGCAGCTTGAGGAGAGAGAAGAACGGCTAAAGGTTACGCTGCTTTCGGTAGGCGACGGCGTTATTACTACAGATAAGGACGGCGTAATAACGCTAATAAACAAGACGGCGCAGGATATAGTGGGCAGTTTTAATAACGCGGTCGGCGAGCCTATAAGCGCCGTGATGAAACTTGAATACGAAGATACGGGCGAGCCTGTGAGCGATCCGGTGGCAAAGGTTATTGAGACCGGGAGTACGGTAGGTATCGCGAACCATACGGTGATGGTTTGCAGCGACGGCACAAAAAAGGTCATAGAAGACAGCGCCGCGCCCATCAAGGACGACAAAGGAAATTTAATAGGAGTGGTTTTCGTCTTCCGGGACGTGACTGAGGAGCGCAAAAAGCAGGAGCAGATAAAATATTTAAGCTATCACGACAGCCTCACGGGGCTTTATAACCGCGGCTTTTTCGATGAGGAGTTAAAGAGGCTCGACACTCACAGAAATCTGCCCATATCAATAATCATAGGCGACGTTAACGGCTTAAAGCTGACAAACGACGCGTTCGGCCACGACATAGGCGACGAGCTGCTGCGGGAAATGGCGCGGGCAATAAAAAAGGCGTGCCGCAAAGAAGACATAATTGCGCGATGGGGCGGCGACGAGTTCATAATACTGCTTCCCAGGACGAACGAGAAGTCAGCCGAGAGGGTCTGCGAGAGGATAAAGTCTAACTGCGCAAAGGTAAAGATGGCGGACGTGAACTTTTCCATCTCGCTGGGGTATGAAACAAAGGCAAGCTCAGAGCAGCAAATAGAAGAATTAATAAAGAGCGCGGAACAGTATATGTACCGCAAAAAATACCTTGAGAGCTCGAGCCTGCGCGGGAAAACTATAAACACCATACTTACCGCGCTGCACGAGAAGAACCCGAGGGAAAAGCGGCACTCCGTTAAAGTGAGCGAATACTGCGTAAAAATTGCAGAGGCCATGGGCATGACGACGCGGGAGATAAACCAGATGGAGCTCATAGGCATGATGCACGACATCGGCAAGATAGCAATTAGCGACAGGGTGCTCAATAAGAAAAGCGCGCTGACGGCGAAAGAATGGAGCGAATTAAAACGGCATCCCGAGATAGGATACAGGATTTTAAGCTCGTCCACCGACATGGCGTATATAGCCGGTTACGTGCTTAAGCACCATGAGCGTTTGGACGGCAATGGCTACCCCAATGGAATAAGCGGGGATAATATTCCGCTCGAATCAAGGATTGTCGCTGTGGCCGACGCGTATGCCGCTATGACGAACGAACGCGTATATAAGGACGGTATGCCCGAAACGGGAGCCATTGAAGAACTCTGCGCTAAATCGGGCACGCAGTTTGATGCCGAAATTGTAGAAATATTCATAAAAAAAGTACTTAAATCAGATTACGCGGCCGAACCGGCCAATGCAAAGTAACATTAAAAGAACATACCGAAACGTATCCTTATGTAGTGATAAATTTCTTGGGGAATATTGACGTTACAGCAGGATTGCAGTCCCTCAAAGCCCGGAGAAGAGTTCACTTCGCATATCTTGAAATGGCTTTCGTCGAACAGAAGGTCGACGCCCGCTATATCGAGGCCCAGTATCCTCGTTGCTTCGGTAGCCAGCCATTCTATTTCCGGCGTTACCTCGTGCCGCGTTACCTTGCCGCCGGCGGAGAAATTCGCCTTGAAGCCGGTATCCGCCGCTGTCCTTTCCATGCAGCCTATCACTCGCCCGCCTATCACGAACACCCTTAAATCACGCCCGAAGCTTGATCTTACGAACTCCTGCAGTATCAGGTTAAATTTAGGGTTGGTAAGCTCTATTAGCTGTATAAGGTCCGTAAGGTGCGCTTTCTTTTCAGCAAGGAACACGCCCTTGCCCTGAGAGCCGGATATTGCCTTTATTACGACGGGGAAGCCTATCTGGTTTTCCACAAGCTCGGAGTCCACAGGCAATTTCATAAGCATCGTCTTGGGCACGGGCAGGTTTTTTTCCGCGAGTATCTGGTGAGTGAACAGCTTGTCTTTTACCGTCTCTATGCCGAGCGAAGAGTTTATACAGGGAACGCCCAGTTTTTCAAGGTGGCGCAGTATAGACAGCGCGAAATACGACGTGCCGGCGCCCATGCGGGGCAGCACGAAGTCGGGGAGAGGAACGGGGCTGCCGTCCACAAATATGCTTTTGCGGTCCTCCCGCGTCACTATGATGTCGAACTGCTCGGGCTTTAAGACCCTAAGCGTTATGTTCTGCTCCTTTGCGACGTCCAAAAAACACTGTATCTCGTAGCTTTCGGGTTTTAGATTCATTTCCGTCTCGCGATAGATTATCCACCCTTGCATAATCATATCCTCCCAAAAAGACCGGTATTTAGAAGAATATAACCCAGTATTTTTCAAAAAGCAATGTGCACGATAATGAAATATAAGCATTTGTTGCGCATATTTAAAATGATAACAGATTACAAAACAAAACTTTACTCATTTCCTTTAAAATGATATATTGGACAATATAACAAGCTTACGGAGGCAAAGCAATGATCGAGTTAAACGGGGTATCAAAAACATATGGCGGTAAGGTAAAAGCGGTGGACAACATCTCGCTGACCATAGATTCGGGGTGTATATACGGATTTTTAGGGCCCAACGGAGCGGGTAAAACCACGACGATAAAGCTAATTACCGGCATAATAAAGCCTGACAGCGGCAGGATACTCGTGGACGGCGCTGATGTGGAAAAAGAGCCGCTCAAAACAAAAAAGAGCATAGGCTTTGTGCCCGACGACCCCAACGTTTTCCTGCGCCTTAAGGGCGTGGAATACCTGTCGTTTATGGCGGACATATATGAAGTCGGCTCCAGGGAGCGCGAGGGCATAATCTCAGACCTCGCTAAGCGCTTTGAGATGATGAACGCGCTGGGCGACAGGATACAGAGCTATTCGCACGGTATGCGGCAGAAGATAGTGCTGATGGGCGCGCTGCTGCACAAACCGAGCGTGTGGATACTCGACGAGCCGATGACCGGGCTGGATCCGAAGTCGGCATACGAGCTTAAGCAAATGATGCGCGAGCATGCCAGCGAAGGCAAGACTGTGTTCTTTTCGACGCACGTGCTTGAAGTGGCCGAAAAGGTATGCGACAAAGTTGCCGTTATTAGCGCGGGGAGAATAGTATTTGCGGGCGACATAGGGGATGTAAAAAAGACGGGCAACGAGTCGCTTGAAAAAATGTTCCTGGAGATGACGGAAAATGCGTAAGATACTGCTGCTGGTAAAGATATTCTTAAAGAGCGGCGGAGGCATGTTTTTGGGCAAGAGCAAAAAAGCCAAATACCTCCTGCCATTGGTACTGCTGATTGCTTTCGGGTCGTTCGCGCTTTCTATGGTGTTCTTTGCCATCGAGATATACAACGGACTGGCGCCGTTTAACGCGCAAAGCATAATATTGCCTCTTATATTCGGCTCTACAAGCATTGTAATATTTCTTTTCGGCATATTCTACGTTATATCAATAATGTATCACGCGGACGACGTGGAGCAGATGAAATACATGCCGCTTAAAGTTTATCATATACTCGGAGCAAAGTTCATACTGCTCGTCATGTACGAATATATTTTCGAGGCGTTCATACTTGCGCCTGTGCTGGTGGCATACGGCGTAATGAGCGGCGCGGGAGCAGTGTACATTGTATATTCTGTGATACTTTTTCTGATAACGCCTGTTATTGCGCTGTCCATAGCGGCTCTGCTTGTGATGATAGTAATGCGTTTTACGAGCTTTGGCAAAAACAAGCAGGCGTTTGCATTCATAGGCAGCATACTTGCTATGGTGCTGGCTATAGGATTCAACGTGGTGGTGCAGAGCTATGCGTCGCAGATAAGCAATGCCGCTTTGATGGAGGCTTTTAAAAACTCGACCCTGCCCGATCTTTTCGGCAGCATATTTCCGGGGATAGGATTTGCCTCAAAGGCGCTGCTTGAAAGCGCCACTCTGGAGGGCCTTTGGAACCTTCTTTTATTCGCGCTGTGCACGGCGGTAGCCGTGGCGGTATTTATGATCGCGGGACGGCTGCTGTATATTAAGGGGGTTTCCGGCATCACCGAAACGTCCGCAAAGCGCAGGGCGATAAAGGACCTGGGACGCGAGACGGAAAGCGCGTCGG
Source organism: Bacillota bacterium (assembly GCA_023410595.1). Classification (GTDB taxonomy): domain Bacteria; phylum Bacillota; class Clostridia; order Christensenellales; family SZUA-584; genus DTFZ01. The sequence continues at coordinate 63,501 of JAEYPO010000036.1, forward strand.
CACTAAGGGCGTATTTTAAAAAGGAAATACGGCTGCTTTTCAGGTCTCCGATAGCGTTTATGAACTGCGTGCTGATAACGTTTATCTGGCCTCTGATCATATTGATAATGGTGTTCAGCGGAGGCGGAGGCAAGACGGAAGCTTTTACGTATTTGATATCCCAGATGAACGACGGACTCTTACTGGCTGTACTTGTGGGCGCGAGTGCTTTTATAGCCTCGTCAATACCGATAACGAGCACGGCGATATCGCGGGAGGGAAAGTCGCTTTATTTCGCGAAATACATACCCATGAGCATGCACAAACAGCTCGAGGCCAAGGTATTAACCGGCATGCTGTTCTCGGGGATAAGCATATTGCTGCTCGTGCTGGTGGGGATTTTAATGGGGGCGAGCATAACCGTATCAATAGCGGCTCTTGTAATTGGGATGATAGCAATGGCGGCTATCTCGTACGCGGGGCTGCTGATAGACGTAGGGAACCCTAAGCTCGAATGGATAAACGAGCAGCAGGCCATAAAGCAGAACATGAACTCCATGCTCAGTATGCTGGTGGGCGTGCTGTTCGGAGCGATAGCTATAGTGCCCGCGGCGGTGTTCAATACGTCGCTCGCGGTCTCGGCTGGATATTGCCTGGTATTCTTCCTTGCGATGCTGCTTATATTAAGGGGCCGCGCCAACACGAGAGCCGTCGAAAAGATTATTGTAATGGACGTCTGAGGATACATAGCCCGCATAGCGTTCGAGATTATCGGGCGTAAGCGGTTTAGAGAAGTAAAAACCCTGAAAGTTTCTGCAGCCCAGGCTGCAGAGCTTTCTTATTTGTTCGGCCGTCTCGGCGTATTCCACTACGATTTCCACGCCGAGCGCGTCGCACATGAGTTTTAACGACTCGAATATCGCAGAGCTGTAGACGTTTTTATGGATATCGAGGCTGATCTCCTTGTCTATTTTAAGCGTATTCACGTTAAGATACTTAAAGTAAGTAAGTGAAGAGAACCCTGACCCAAAGTCGTCTATGGCTATGCGCACCCCCGCATTAGAAAGCTCCAGTATCTTTGAAACGACGGTATGATCGGCAAGGGCGGCAAGCGTTTCGGTGACTTCCACTTCAAAGCAATGCCTCGGTATGTCATTGCTGTCCAGCGTCTGAAGTATGTACGGAACAAGAAAGTTGTTGTCGAACTGCCGCACGGAGAGGTTTATGCTGAGCTTGGGAAGCTCTAGGCCTTTGTCCGACCACTCTTTGAACTGGCGCGCCGACTCCTCTATCACCCAGTTTCCAACGGGTATTATCATACCGCTGTCTTCGAGTAGGTTAATGAACTGATCGGGCGGAACCTTTCCGAATTCGGTATTAGTCCACCTCAAAAGCGCTTCCACTCCGCAAAGCCTGTGCGTAACGACGTTATACTGCGGCTGGTATTCGAGCGAAAACTCCCTGTTGTTAAGAGCGGTGCGCAAAGCGTTGAGCAGCTTGTTACGTTTCATTATCTCGTGCTCGTTCTGCTCTGAGTAGAACGCGAAATGTTCCCTTGTCTTCTTTGCCTGGCCGAGCGCCAAACTTGCTTTATGTATAAGACTTTTGGCGTTTTCTTCGGCGGCGGACGTACATATTCCGATATTGACCGACGCGGATATGAATTTATCCTGTATCATAAGGGGCTGCTGGAACGCCTGTACAATATGTTCCGCGATAAATGCCGCCGAGCCCGGTACGCCTGACGGCTTTATAACGACGAACTCGTCGCCCTTCATGCGGGCGAACATATCCGTCCCCGTTACGTACCGCCTTATGAGTTCTGCGGTCTTTTTTATAAGCTGATCGCCCGTTTCGTATCCGTATGAACTGTTGATATGGTCTATCTTGCCGGGATCCACAAGCAGCACTGTAACGGGCTCTTTTCTGTTATGTAACAGGCCTTCAAGCTCCTGCATCATGGACGTATAGTTGGGGAGCTTGGTAAGCGGGTCTACAAACGCGAGTTCGTGTATCTTTTTTTCAGAGCGCTTTGCTTCCGTTATGTCTCTAATAGACACCATACGGCCTAAATGCGCGCCTCTGTCGCTGCTCAGCACTACGGCGGACAGGCTGTAAAACCGCCTGCCTAACTGAAGCTCCGAATGGCGTGTCTTTTTCTCTATGAGAGAAGCTAAAGCTCCGGAAAGCTCAAAGCAGTCTTTGCCGAGCGCCTCGTCTTTTGTAACAGAGAATATGTTCTCCGCTATTGGGTTTACGTCGAGTATGCGGTTTTCGCTGTCCAGCAGTATTATACCGTCCAGCGTTTTTGTGATTATCATATCGCGGGCAAGCGGCCGCAGATAAAACTGGCTTGTGGATGTCGCGAGATACGTCAGCAGCGCGCCGGAAAACAGCAGCGAGACCGGGGTAAAATCTATATAGCTGTCCGCAAAACCCTTCAAGTAATACATAGCGTTTACGAATATCGGAACAATGGCGGAAAACACAAGCATTAACGCCTGTCCTGAAGCCAGTCTCGTCGTTTTCAGGGAAACATATATTATATAAACAAAAGCGGCTAACACGACAGCATAGGAGTATGCTGACGATAACCTCATGGCTATGCCGTACTGCGGGTAAAGGAACGTGTAAGCAGTGTTATCGAAATGATATACAAAGACGTCCGAGTACATAGCCCCGTGCAGCTCGTTTGTGAACATGAGCGCTATGAATACGACGGGCGGTAAAAACAGCAGGCACATAGCGGCGGGCAGCTTGCGGGGCGAAGGATGCGCGTATCTAAGCACAAACAACAGGAAAAAAACTGATATGAGCGCCAACGCGATGTATTTGACTTTATCGGCTGCAAATTTCGCAGCTTTTTCCGCAAAATTAAGCTCAAAAGAGTAAGCTGCGCACCAAAGCACAATAAGCAGCAGAATTATAAAGAGATGGTTTGCTGCAAACGTCTTCTTTTGATTTTTGACATATGACGCCAACATGACGCATAGTATAGCGGCAGCTATTATCGGTACGCTGTAAGGATTAAAACTAAAACTCAAAACAAACCTCTTATTGGCACAATACAGATATTATATAAACCTTTGAAGATATGGTAAAACAAATTTTTTCTGTTTATTGTTTGTAATGCATGCGCGTCTTATAATATAATCATTTGTAACGGATACCGAAAACGAGCTTTGGTAAACCTTAATATGTCATAAAAGCCAGGCTGTTGGGGTAAAAAAAGAAGGAGGAAATATAATGATCATAGGTATAATAATAGCGGCGGTCGTCGCTATAATAATCATCTGGGCTGTTGCTTCTTACAACGGTTTTATACGCTTAAGGAACACGATAGAGGAAGCCTTCTCCACCATGGACGTGTATCTAAAAAAGAGGTACGATCTCATACCGAATCTCGTAGAGACTGTCAAGGGTTACGCGAGCCATGAAAAAGAGACGCTCGAACGCGTTGTAACCGCGAGAAACATGGCGGCGTCCGCGACGTCGCTGGAGGACAGGGTAGAGAAGGAAAACATACTTCAAGGCACGCTTAAAAGTCTGTTCGCCATAGCGGAAGCCTACCCCGACCTCAAGGCAAACACGAATTTTTTAGAATTGCAGGGCGAGCTTTCTCGCATAGAAGACGAGATAGCCAATTCGAGAAAGTACTACAACGCGGTAGTAAAGCAGAACAATATAAAACGCGAAGCGTTCCCGAGCGCGATAATCGCTGGTCTGTTCGGATTCGATAAGAAGCCCATGTTTGAAGTGGGCGGCGAGCAGGAGAGGGAAGCCGTTAAGGTGCAGTTCTGACAGCGTCTGCACTACTGGTAACGCTTTGGTTTATTGATAAACGTTAGTATGATTTTAATCAGCAAAAGCCGCAACGCGGCTTTTTTGCTTGTCCGGTTGCCGGCAACAGGTAAACATTTGTAACGGCTCGGTAATAATTTTGCGTTCCATTTAATAAGAAAATTATGGTATTATCAGTTGGCGATTGATATAAGGAGGATTCAGCGATGAAAAAAGCCTCGATGTTTGTATTGATTATGCTTATGATAATTCTCTGCCCTGCGTGTGGCAGTAACGCTCGGTACGATATACCGGGAAAGGATATGGGTGCAGCGCAGCCCGCCCGTGACGGAGACTTGGAAGTGGCGTGGAGATGCACTACCAAAGAAAGCGAGTGGCAGGACAACGGCGCCGTAAATTTGAGCTTTGCTTCCTCGGGGAACGCGGATATAAATATAGATACGTCGCGGCTTCGGCAGGAGGTTAAAGGCTTTGGCGGAGCGTTCAACGAAAAGGGCTGGGCGGCGCTGTCGGCGCTTGAGCCGGAGCAAAGGGACGCGTGTCTTAAGGCGCTGTTTGACCCGGCGGAAGGGGCGAAATTCAATATCTGCAGAGTGCCGATAGGGGCGAGTGATTACGCCATATCGCGCTATACGCTGAACGATACAAAAGACGATTACGGCATGAACGATTTTTCCATAGATCGGGACAGGGAAAACCTGATACCGTACATAAAAGCCGCAATGAAGTTTAACCCGGGCCTTGCGGTCTGGGGCTCGGCATGGACGCCGCCTGCATGGATGAAGACGAGCGGCGGTTACGACGGCGGGTACATGAAGGACGAAGCAGATGTGTATAAGGCCTATGCGCTTTACCTTGCGCTTTTTGCGGAAAGCTATCAGGCGGAAGGGATTAACCTTTACGCCGTTGCCGTACAGAATGAGCCCGGGATAGACAGGAACTACCCGAGCTGTATGTGGGAGCCTGAGCAGTACAGAACGTTCATAAAGGATTATATGGGGCCGCTGTTCGAAGAGCGGGGCGTAAACGCCTCAATTATGCTGGGCACTATGGAGGACAGCGATTTTCGGCGGTTTCCCGCGCTGCTGGCAGACCCCGACGTCAACAAATACGTTTCCATAGTCGGCTTTCAATGGGGCGGGATAGATTCCGTCGCTATGACGCGGGAGTATTATCCCGATAAACTGATATATCAGACGGAGACGGAGTGCGGCAACTTTTACTGGAAGCCGGGGTACGACTCCGACCGTCCGCCAAACGACTGGGCGTACGGCGTTTACACATGGAACAAGATAAAGGATTACTTTGACGAGGGCGTCAACGCTTATTTGCTGTGGAACATGGTGCTGGACGAAGAGGGAAAGAGCATCGACTCACAAAACCCGTGGCCGCAGAACGCCGCTGTAACGGTGGACTTAAGCGCGAAAGAAGCGGCGTATACGCCTATGTTCTACGCGGTAAAACACTTTTCGTATTATGTGCAGCCCGGCGCGCGCTGCGTAGATACCCGTGACGCGCAGGGAGCTTTGGCGTTTTTGAACCCGGACGGCAGCCTTGTGATAGAGCTGCAGAACGATAGCAGCGAACAGCAAACGCTCACTTTGGACATTGACGGTGGCATGCTGACGGTTTCGCTTCCGGGTACGTCCTGGAATACTCTCATAGTGACAAAGCATTGAACGGGGTGCATAATATATCACCGATTATGGTCAGGCATATCTTGACATCATATGCTTTTTTCTGTATGTTATGATTATAGTCATTATGTATCAATTCTTGATTGCAAACAACGGCAGGATCGCCGATCCTGCAATCCATTAAGTCAGGAGAAGTAGTATGAATAAAGACCGTGGTATCAACTTTGAGGTAACCGTTGAGTTTATCGCCGCCGCAGGGCTGACGGTTCTTTTCTTTCTGCCGGGTTTCGGCTTTTTAGGCAAGGCGGTTTCCTGCGCCGGTATATTCCCCATGATGAGAGAAACGATGCAATCTTCCGAGTACGGCTGGGCGGCGTATACGTTTCTGCTGCTTTACATTATTCCTTTGCTTGCGGTTGTCTGCGCTATATGCTTTATCGCCGGGAACAAGCACGCCGTGCGGAGCAACTTCGTCTCCCTGTGCTATACAACCATTGCGCTATTGGTAATATTGATACTGACGGGGGCGTATTCGGTATCCGGGTTTGCAGATTACGGTCAATCGCTGCTCGATACGGTATCCGGAATGGGAACGCCTTTTTGGATAATGATCGCCGTGTCGGTAGCGGGGCTTATTTTCTCCGCCATCGCAAGGTCTATGAGGAAGCCGGTAGTGTATGCGGCAGGCTCCGGCGCGCCGCCTGCTGACAAGCAGGACGAAAAACATTGAGCCAGGCAGCAATCATAGCGCCTTGTTGTCTATAGGGCCGCTGCCTGCGTCATAAGTTTATAAATTTCAAAACACTGTATTTTCTGATTCATCAAGAGCGCCAAAGAGCCTCCCGCGGGGACGGCTCTTTTCTTATTTGGCTGAAAATCCAACATTGCATCATGATAATTAACGCTTATGAATGTAATACAAAAAGCAGTATGTAACATACTTTTATCAGACAGAATACATTAATATGAGATTATATCTGGGAAGTGAATATATTGGATAATTATAATATGAAACAGATTGCGGATAAAAAAAGCAACGAGATGACGGAGCGCAGTGAGGCGATGGCCGGGCGCATGCAGCATATGGCCGCCAGCGAGATGACAGACAAGAACGAGATGACGGCGGGGCATATGAGCCACACCGTATGCGCTATGCCGCCGGGGCTGGGTGAAAAAGCGCCGGAATTCACGGCGGTGACTACAGACGGCGTAAAGAGCCTTTCAGACTACCGCGGCAAGTGGCTCATAATGTTTTCCCATCCGGGCGATTTCACGCCCGTCTGCACTACGGAGTTCATAGCGTTCGCGCAGAGGTACGAGGACTTCCGCGACAGAAAAGCGGAGCTTTTGGGGCTCTCAATAGACTCGAACCCATCGCATATAGCATGGATAATAAATATATACAGGACAACAGGCGTGGAGATACCGTTCCCTATAATCGCCGACCGGGACATGTCGATAGCGAGGCTGTACGGTATGATACAGCCGGGTGTAAGCTCTACGGAGACAGTTCGCAACGTATTCTACATCGACCCCAAAGGCATCATACGCGCAAAGCTCATATATCCGCTGACAAACGGCAGGAACATAGAGGAGATACTCCGGCTGCTCGACGCTTTGCAGACTTCGGACGCGCAAAAGGTGGCGACGCCCGCTAACTGGAGGCCGGGCTGTCCCACTATAATACCGGTCGCAAAGACTCTCGCCGAGGCAAAGGAAAGGCTTGAACTCGGTGAAAACTGCACAGACTGGTATCTGTGCTACAGGAACTGATAAGCTGAGATTGAAAGCGGCCTTAATCAATTGACAAAGGTGCGCTGACAGCGCATCTTTATTGTAGAGATATTTCGTTTTTTGTTTCTGGAACAATATTAACAAGCTTGCATACCAGGCCGTCATATTGACGGCTTATATTTATACTATATAACGGTCTGTAATTAATAATCAGGTCTTAGGTCATCGGCGGAAGACCGCATACAAAGGCGACCGATTAATGGTCGCCCTCGAACTGGCCCTGCCGATTTTGCTGCACTTGTAATCTTTCAAGCTGAGAGCAAACAGCTCCCGGACATTTTTGCAGGCATATATGCTTTATTTCCTTGCTTTCCGCATCTGTCCCAAACTGTCAAGCGATATCGCAGTAAGAAGTATCAGGCCGATTATGAACGTCTGCCAGTACGGATTGATATTTAGGAGTACCATCGAGCTTGTAACAAGCTGAAGCAACGTGATGCCAAGCACCGCTCCTAAAACAGTACCTTTTCCTCCCGTCAGGCTCGCACCCCCGATAACCGCCGCCGATATAGCTGTCATTTCAAGGCCCTGGCCGAAGGTTGGCGTAGCGGAAGTAAACCTTGCCATGTAAATGACGCCCGCAAGCCCCGCAAGGCTCGAACAAAGAACGGCGACAAGTATCTTTACTTTGTCTACATTTATGCCGGAAAACATTGCGGCTTTTTCATTGCTGCCTACATAAAACACAGTCCTTATAAGGGTGGACCTTCTTATAAGAAAATCACAAATTATAACTATTATGAAAAACAGTATTATAACAAAAGGTATACCGAATATCTTTCCGACGCCCATAAACTTGAAGCTGTCGGGAAGCTGATACAATGATAACGGAGTTCCTTTGGTTATTATAAGGCACAGGCCCCTTAATATACCCATCATAGACAGCGTAGTGATAAGATGATTAAGCTTTACTTTTGTTACGAAAAAGCCGATAACCAAGCCGACCACCGATGTTGTCGCAAACCCCACAAGACTTGCCAGCCAGGGATCCCATCCCTCAAGAAACAGCGCGCCGGAGATACACATGGCAAGGCACATCGTATAGCCTACCGAAACATCGATACCGCCTACAATAAGCATGACCGTCATGCCAATAACCACTATACCGTTGGTTGTAAACGAAAGCAGCACCGCCTCGATATTGTCCCATGTAAGAAAGTAGGGAGACGCAAACGACATGATTAAAAAGATAACGGCTATAATGATAATCAGATTCAGCTCCCTGAAGTTCCTCAGCTTTTCAATGAACTGTGCTTTCGGCATACCACTTTTAATAGTTTTGCCGTCCGCGCTAATATTCGGATTTGATTCGGTATTAAATTCTGACATAGTTATTTCCCCCTTGTGCTTATCTATTCCTTTATACCTGACGCCAATTGTATTATTTTACGTTCGCTCAGTTCTTTGGAGCCGACCTCGCCGTTAATAATGCCCTCGTGCATTACTACCACTCTGTCGCACATGCCTATAATTTCAGGAAGCTCGGATGAAATTAAAATTATGCCCATCCCTTCATTAGCCAGCTTTCTTAACAGCTTATGGATTTCCGCCTTGGCGCCTACGTCAATGCCGCGTGTCGGTTCGTCCATTATTATTATTTTAGGTTTCACTGTCAAAAGCTTGGATATCAGTATTTTCTGCTGATTTCCGCCGCTTAACGAAGACGCAAGCTTGTCAATGCTGCCGCACTTTATCCCAAGCATATCTGTATAGGCATTACCTTGTCTGTCTTCAAGGGCTTTTAAAACGAGCCCATGCTTTGAAACGTTCTTGATTTTCATGGCCGAGATATTCATTTTAACGCTTAACTCAAGGAACAGCCCTAAAGTTTTCCTGTCTTCCGTAAGGTATACAATACCGTTGTTTATTGCATCCTTAGGGCAGTTTATAGCGATTTTTTCTCCCCTGTAATAAACCTCGCCCGTTATCTTCCTGCGAAGGCCGCAAACCGCCTGCGCAACCTCGCTCCTTCCGGCGCCGACAAGGCCGGAAAGCCCAAGTATTTCGCCTTCCATAAGCTCAAAGCTTATATTTTGAAAGCGCTCGCCGTCGGAAAAGCCCTTTATTTCAAATAGTGCCGAACCGTTATCGAGACTTCCTTGGCTTTTCTCCGGATACATATCGCCGATTTCCCTGCCTACCATTTTGCTTATGACTTCCTTGGGGCTCGTTTCTGAAACATCATACGTTCCTATATAAGACCCGTCGCGAAGTATTGTAACCCGGTCGCATTCACCGAAGACTTCGGCCATTCTATGGGTTATATATATAATCCCTATGCCCTGTTCTTTCAAGGTTTTCATTATATTAAACAGCGCGGCGGATTCGCTTTCGGTCAGTGTGGAAGTAGGCTCATCCAGTATCAATATTTTGCAGTGCATCGATAACGCCTTTGCGATTTCAACCACCTGCTGATTGGATACGCTTAAATCGCTTACGATTTTATGAGGGTCTATACCGGACATCGGCCTTAGCAACTCGGCAGCTCTTTCATAAAGCTGCTTGTAGTTAACGGTAAACTTCCTGCTGTTATTGATTTCCGACATGAATATATTTTCGGCAACCGTTACGTGAGGGCAGAGCGCTATTTCCTGATGCACAAAGCCTATTCCCAGCTCTTGCGCCTCATGCGGGTTTTTTATCTGTACATGTTTACCTTCGATGAATATTTCTCCTGCGTCCGCCAAAAAGACACCGTCGATTATATTCATAAGGGTTGACTTGCCGGCGCCGTTTTCACCGACAAGCGCGTGTATTTCTCCTTTTTGAAGTGAAAAGCCTACTCCGCGCAGCGCCTTGGTCGCCCCGAAACTCTTCTCGATTCCTTTTACCTCAAGTACTGTCTGTCGTTCCATCAAGGGAAAACACCACCTAACCTATAGATTGCATATGCTAGACGTTTCACAGAGCGGCGATAACTCGTACCGCCGCTCTTATATGAAACTTCGTTTGTTTTAAGCCGCGATTATTCTTCGATGCCCTTTGACCATGGACGAGAAGCAAGGTATTTATCCCAGTAGAAGGCTTCCGCGTTTTCTTTGGTAACCATGTTCATTCCGTTATCAACGAAAGGAAGGTTAATCGGGCTGACGCCCTTCATTTCATAATCGCTCATAGGATCGATCATGTCGCTGTGCTTTAAGAGGAACAGCGAAAGCATGCCCATGTACCCCTGGTTGCCTTGGTCGGGACAAACAGCGCCCCAGATTTCTCCTGCTTTTATGGCGTCAAGAATGGTAATGTTAAGGTCTCTCGTCAGCACCATTACATCCGCGCCTTTCTCTTTAACCGCCTGGGCGACGCCCTGAGCAGAGGGAGCCTCGGGCGTTATATAAGCCTTAAGGTTCGGATTTGCCTGCAGCGTTGCGAGAGCCGTCTCGTAAGCCCTGGCCGTATCCTGGTTGGTAGCCGTGCGGTTTACGATCTGTACGTCGGGATAGTTCTTTTCAACATTAGCAATAAACGATTTTATGTAGAGGTCATGATTGCTCTGCCCCGGGTTTTCAGTACATGCGATTTCGCCCTGCTTAATCTCGTTACATACTATGTCGCTCGCGACATTACCTTCGTTTACATTGTCGGAAGTGATGTATACTCTGCGCTTGCTCTTCGGGGAGTCGGCGGCAAAGGTTGCTATTGCTACGCCCGAATCGATAGCCTTATTGATGGGTTCTATGAAAGCGTCTGCGTTCATCGGGTGAACATAGATACCGGCCGGCCTCATCGCAAGCATCTGTTCAAAGCTTGCAATCTGAAGGTTAACATCGTATTCGGGTGTTCCGCCGTAAACGGTTTTAACGCCCAACTGCTGTCCGCACTGCTTGAACATCTCATAAACGGGGAACCAGTATTCAACTCCTGACACCATCACGTTCATGTAATATGTCTCGTCGGGCGAGCCTTTGAACTCTTTGACCTCATTCCCCGCCGCCACGGCCGCTGCCGGTTTGTCGGCATTACCGCCGCTGCATGCAACAAGGGCAGAAGCGACAAACACCACTACCAGCAGCAAAATAACTGCCTTCATTTTTAATCCCTTCATGTTAGATTTCCTCCATAAAACGTTTATTTATGCAAATCGTTACAGAACGATTGTTGCCGTTTGGCTTGCGTGAAGTATACAAAAGAAAGGGTCTTAAGTTCTCTTTAACAGTATTTATTTTTTAGTATTCTTTTGAAATAACGCCGTTGATGTTTATAACTTGATGGAGCTTGTGCAGAAATCTAATGTACTCATAATATATTCAATGCATTTGAATACCTCTTCCCTGCAATAACCCATGTTTCTTAAGAATTGTCATTCGCTCAAACAGTAATATCAGAGCGTATTGCAGCGTGCAAACAAAATTTATAACATTTGTTAATGGCATTATAGAATAATTTATGGAATATGTCAATACATCTTTCAATAGTTTTCTAAAATAACAGTAGCGCCAGAAAAAGGCGATTTACGAGCAAAGAATGTATATGCGATGAAGGGCGTTTATACGTTGAAAAGACGTTTTGCAGGCAAAAGAATGCCGCAGGCATCGGCTAAAGATACAGCGCATTAAACAAAAAACTTTATATAAGACGATAAAGTAAGATAATCGCCATGAGGGGAGAGGTAGTGTTTTATATGCCTTCCAATATTCTGTCCCTCCACCTCCTTATCAAATCTATCTTTCTCTCGCCAATGAAGAACGGCCTTGGCTCACCGTTCAATATCATGTAATAGGATAATTCGTTTCGTTTAACGAATTCCGCTTTTACTGTTTCGGAATTGTCTTTAAGTTCAAGCATTACCGTAAGGTCGGGAGTACCGCCCGCATTATCCGGGTCATACCCTTCGGCGGTAAGAGCCATTATGTTAACATAAAGAGTTGTAAACTGTTCCATGTTTACAGCCTTGCTATCGCAGGTAAACGAATCTTCAGCTTTTGTAGTATCTCTTGAAAACTCAACGACCGAACTGTCCTCGATAATTACGACCTTGTTGACATCTCCTATGCCCACGCTTAAGGGGGCTTCATTGATAAACTCCGCAATTTTAAACCTTCGCGGGTCAAATGACTCCAAAGACAGAGTGCAGATTTCGTCAGAGTCGTCAGTCTTTATGTATATGACTTGTTTTTCCTCGTCAACGTTTCCAAAGTAAATCTTCTGTGCGTTTTGCTTGCTGTCTGTGAGTTCGAGGGTGTAGGCCGGGTTTTCAAGCCCGGTATCAATGCTTTCCGCGCCGGCTTCAATAAAGTCTCTTATTTTAAGCTCCGAAATGTCATTCATCATCTCAGTTACGGCGTCGCCCCTTGCAGCGATTTTTAGAGGTTCGACGATTTCCCACATGTCTGAGCCGTCTGCGACAAGCATGAAGTCGCGCTGGCCCGATATATCCAAACCAATTGAGCTTATTGAATCTGGGTCCACCTTAAGTATTGTCCTGTCTCTGAATTCATTAACAGGGCGCAGGAAGCTTTCGACGTCATAAGACCCAAGGATATATACTTGTTCCCGCGCGGAATCCTTTGCGTAATACTGCACATTTGATGCTGTCATCTCGCCTATATAAAGAGTGTTCTCCGTGCCGTCGTCGAGTATGAATGAGATCGTCGCCTTTGGCTTGTCAAGCCCGTATGTGTGAAGATCATAAGAATCTTCCTCCAGCACTCTTGAAGCAAGGAAATCCTTCAGCCTGTTCTCGAGCGAGTCGACCACGCCGCCATCAATGTTATAGGGCCCGGGCTTTACCATTACCCAACCCTCCGGCTTTTTTACGAAGCTTATTTCGCTCTCTTGTGAAACTATGCTGATCTCCTCAACCGATCTGTCCTCATAGCTATATAGTGTCCGGTCCTGCTTGAAGGGCTCCTCTTTATTGAGGTAAATCACCAGCCATGTAATACCCGCTATTACCAGCAGCAGAATAAGAGCGATCCAGACTCTTTTCATAGATGTCTCCTTTTTATCCAGACAATAAAGCCCGCCAGGAATGCAAGCAGAGGTATTATCAGCACCGACACCGCCATGACTATAATATACATTTCTCCCTTGACAAACATCATATTGGCGTTAATCAGCTTGGGTCTTATGGCTATTGATTCGTCCCGGTCTCTGACCCAATTGGTAGCGTTCATAAAAAAGTCAAAGTTTCCCTGGGTGTCGATATAGTCGTCGTCTACAAACATTGCGTTGCCTGCCACTATTATCTTTGTCTCGTCATATCTTAAGTCGGTATTGTCCTTGACTGCCGACACCGCCAGTACTGCGGGACCGTCCTTGTCCTCTCTGGTTTTGGTGGGCGTTGCGTCGTCTATGTTATATCTGACCCACGATTCATCCGAAGTCTTTAAAAGAGCTTCTACCGTCACGGTTCTGTCTATCTCGCTGCTGGTCTCTATATTGCTGGAGAAGGGGAAGAGGACAAACAAACGGTCGTCGTTCAGTTTTTCCACCACGCTGTGTTGTGTATAGTAAGGGACTAGATACATCTTGTTATTGGCGTAAAAGCTGTTGCTGTCCTCCTCCACAACGAAATTATTGGTAAACTGTATACCGTAGCTCAGCAAAAGGCTGTTGAAATTAGGCAACTGCTCGCCCTGTGCAAGGATATCAAACAGGAATAATGCTCTTCCGCCTCTTATAAGGAACTCCTTGAATATTTCCTTTTCGTCATCGCCAAGATCCTTCTTGGGAGACACAACGACAATAGTATCCGCATCATCGGGAATCGCCCCGGTCTTTAGAATATTAAGACTGTCAACGACATACGCTTCGCCCTCTATTCTTGCCTTTAGCTTTGACAGCTCTGTATTTATGTCAGACTCTTTGTGGCCTTCCAGAAAGTATAGCTTTGGAAGATCTCCGGAAGTTATATGGGTAATAGCTCCCGTAAACTGCTGCTCGCCGTTGAACGCTTTGCCGTATGCGTAATCCTGCAGTATATAAATATCCGAGTTGTTTACTTTCTGTATCGCTCCGTTGCTTTCAAACACTATCGTGCCGTTGGAAATGCCTTCATCTTTTAAGTCGTACTTTCTTACGACAGCCGGGTTTTTATCGGCGTCAACAAACTCTATTTTGAGTTTGCCTCCCGAGTACTTCCTGTACTCCTCCAAAAGAGCTTTTATAGTCTGGTCTTCTCCGCCTTCCTCAGAGAGAGCAATTACATTCACTTCGCTCTTAAGGCCATCAAGAACGTCAATGGTCTGTTCGGAAAGAGTGAATATCTTTTCGGCAGTCATGTCGTAAGACCATGGGAGCATGTCCGCTAATATGTTGACAATGATCAGAATTACGATAACCGCCAGCACGATAAATACTGAATTCAGCTTTTTCAGAACAGCTTTGACTTTATCGAAATTCTTAAATTCAGCCTTTTCCATGTCTAATGCCTCCTTTGTCCTGCAGCCTGCCTTTTACCACGACTATTGTTAAGAACACAAATCCGACCGCAAAGCTCAGATAGTATACAAGAGGCCCTATTTTCAGTATTCCATTGGCAAACTCCCCATACTTGCTTAAGATCGCAAACCAGGAGACGATGCGCTTTAAAAAGAGAAAAGGAATGGCGTTGGTGAGCAGCCCGACTATCATGAAACCAAACAGAAAACCGAAACCAATGATGGCTGACGTAACCTGGCTGTCGGTCAATGATGAAGCAAACAGGCATATCGCGATATACGCCGCTCCCAGCAGCGCGAATCCAACGTATGAACCAATTATTGCTCCAAGAGAAGCCTTCCCGAAAATCATGATAAAGGCGGCGAATACTCCCGTACCGCATAAAGTAACAAGATATACGAACAGCGCGGCAAAATATTTACCGAGTATTATGGATGTTATAGTGACGGGGGAGGTAAACAGTATCTGATCGGTCGACATCCTCTTTTCTTCAGCCAGCAGCTTCATCGTAAGCACCGGGAATATGACGATGGACACGAAGTTCAGAACGCCAAGCATACCGTATATGTCGCCTCTTGCGCCCCATAAGTTGTATATCGAAAAAACAACTCCTGAGAGAAGCAGAAAAAGCCCCATGAATACATAACCAAATGGAGTAAGAAAATAAACGGACACCTCTTTTTTAAATACTGCCAGCATAGCCTATTCCACCTCCGTGATCTCATTTTCTTCTGAAGTAAGCTGCAGGAATATATCTTCCAGATTGACGGCGACTGATTTTATTTCATGTATCGGATAACCCAGTTCGGCCATTTTGAAGAACAGCGGGGTTCTTACGTCAACTGATTTTGTGTTTTCGATCAGGTAATTGAAAAGGCCTGCGCTAATATCGCTTTTATCCTGACTTTGCTTAACGCTTTTAACGCCGTCTATTCCTCTGATGATATCCGCTATCCGCTCTCCCGGACCTTTTATTTTTGCCTGGAAGCATTCGGCGGCGGCCATATTCTTTGCGAGGTTTTCGGGGGTATCGATGGCGGCAATTTCGCCTTTCTTGATGATAATCACCTTGTCGCAGATCATGCTGACTTCAGCCAGTATATGGGAGCTTAGTATTATTGTATGCTCCTTCCCAAGGCTCTTTATAAGCGAGCGCATCTCCTGTATTTGCTTTGGATCAAGTCCAACAGTCGGCTCGTCCATAATTAGCACGTCGGGGCTGGAAACGAGCGCCTGCGCAAGCCCGACCCTTTGCCTGTAGCCTTTTGAAAGGTTTTTGATCAATCTGTCCTTCACATCGGCTATTTTTACGAGATCCATTATTTCGTTTATATGCGATTCCCTTTTCTGTCTGCTATAGCCTTTAAGATCGCATATAAACTTTAGATATGATTTTACTTTCAGCTCCGGATAAAGCGGCGGAATCTCAGGAAGGTAACCCAGCCTTTTCTTTGCCTCAAGCGGTTTCTCGGCAATATCATACCCGCCTATCAAAACCTTTCCTTCCGTCGGAGGGCGGTAACCGGTAATAACATTCATAGTAGTAGACTTGCCCGCACCGTTTGGCCCGAGAAACCCCAGTATTTCGCCTTTTTCCGCAGTAAAACTGATGTTTTTGACACCTATTTTATTACCATACTTTTTGGTAAGGTTTATTACCTCAACCATATTTGCGTACCTCCAAAATGTTAAAGAAAGGTTTAAACAGCGATTGCGAGTATAAATAATGAATGAAAAATATAAGTGATAACAATTGGATAATAACATTTGTTATTACATATGTCAATCATTTGACGTTGAATATGAAAGTGTTTATGAAAAGTCGAACTTAGTGAAAATGGTATTAAAGAAACACTAATAGATACTCATTATAGAATTGGTTCCTTCGTTCTGACGCGAGAAAAAAACCACGGTCCTTCCATTAAGCCTGTATTCGAGTTCGTAAGCCGCATTTATCGGTGTTTCGACCCAAGTCTGACGGACGCTTGTCTTACCGAGTTTATCCTGTATTTGCGCAAAATCCATTCCCGATTTAGCGCCGCCGATTTCTATTGTATCTTGGCAGTATACGCGACCTACTTTCCCATCTTTGTCAAAAGCCGCCGTAAAGCCCTCTTCGCTGTATAGAAAGCCTTCCATATAGCCGTTATAATCGACAGATACTTTACTGTAATCGCTTCCGAACTTATCTTCTAATTGCTGCGCAGTCATACCGATTGAATCAAATATGTCTTTTATAATGGCAGTTTCCGGAGCCGTGATCTCAGCTATACCGTCTTCTTCTGCAGAACCTTCATAAGACGCAATGGATTCTGCGGACAAGGGATTGCTTGTATCAAGCTCGCCGCCAATAGCGATAAATATATTGCCCTCGTTATCATCGACATAGTATCCAGCCGACATCCTGTTGGAAAAAACGACCTGTATGAAGTAGTATCTAACGCTATCTACTACCTTGTCCATGTCCGGATATGAGTCTATATCTATATCGCCTGAGCCGCTGCTTAAAGCCTCTATTTTTTGTATAGCCTGTTCTCTGGTAATGTTTGCGCCGCTCCCGCTTCCCGCGTCCGGGGAATTACACGCGCAAAACATTACGGCAATAACAACCGACAGAAACAAAACCGCTTTTGCTTTCATCCGCAATCTCCCTTTTGGCTAAACTGCAATAAATTATCAATGCAGGTGTCAATTATACTACTAAGTCATAGTGTAAACAAGCCAAATTATTCAAATAGAAGTCAACATGGGGCTATGTACATGTCAGAGTTTACCGATAAAAATTAACGCTTCCCGAAAGATAGTATAGCGCTTATTCGCGAAATACCAGCGTTTGGTTTTCCATACTGTCTATGATGGCGAGGCTCTTAAGATTATATCCGGCTTCGCGAAGCTTGTCGCCGCCGCCCTGAAAACCTTTTTCAATTACCACGCCTATGCCGGCGACGGCGGCGCCCGCCTGAGCGCTTATGTCAAGAAGTCCGCGCTGCGCTTTGCCGGTGGCAAGTATATCGTCAATAATCAATATCCTGTCGTCGGGGCCTAAGAAACGCTTTTCAAGAATGACGGTATAATCTTTGCCGCGGGTATAGCTGGTAACCGTTGTAGAGTAAACATCGCCG
The DNA here is from genome assembly GCA_023410595.1 of Bacillota bacterium. Classification (GTDB taxonomy): domain Bacteria; phylum Bacillota; class Clostridia; order Christensenellales; family SZUA-584; genus DTFZ01. The sequence goes on from JAEYPO010000036.1 coordinate 81,214, forward strand.
TCTATGTTCTTGCTTTCGGATTTTTTTGCAAAAACGATTGGCACGCCGAAATGCTGAGCGGTGGCGCAGGCTATTGCTATACCGCTCGCTTCAATCGTGATTATTTTCGTAATGTTTTCGCCGCTGAAAAGGCGCTTGAATTCCTTGCCGATTTCTCCAAGCAGCTCAATATCGACCTGATGGTTTATAAAACTATCCACTTTAATGATGTGGCCGTCCTTTACCCTGCCGTCTCTTAAAATGCGTTCTTTCAAAAGCTCCATTAGAGAATCCTCATTCGATATATATTTGTACTATTATAACCGCGGCAACGAATCTTGGGAAGAATAAACACGAAATTAGTTTTGCTGTTTTGTCATTTTGTTCGGAAATATTTTGTATTCCGGGACATACTAAAACAAAAAGGGAGTAAAAGTATGCAGACACTCGTTTGCGAGGCTGTGGATTGCATATACAACGACAGCCAAAGATGCGGCGCCAATGTTATACAGGTGAATTACACACGGCAGGATACGTACTGCGATACGTACACGAAGGAGGATTCCTTTGTGGCTGATCAGGCCGGCAAGATGCCGCACATTGGGGAAAGCGCGCAGGACACCGAATTCGGCGCGGACATAATAGGCGCGCCGCGCATTTCCTGTACGGCGGCCACTTGCGTTTACAACAAGGCGTTCCGCTGCAAAGCGCGGGGCATCGAAATAGACGACCCGCACGACTCCAATGTGTGCAACTGCAATACATATAGGCCCAAATAACCGGCGCCGCGCCTTAACTTAAAAAACAAAAAAGCTTCCGGTAATATATCGGAAGCCATTTTTTGTGTGTAATTTTATAATGCCGAGCCGCAGTTCTGACAGAACACTGAACCCGGAGCATACGGAGCCCCGCACTTCGGGCAGACGCTGGGAGCGGGCGGCGGCATATATGCGGGTGGTGCGGCAGCGACGGGAGCGGCCATGCGCATGAGCGTATCGTTTATTTTTCTAAAGCGGCTTTCTGACGGAACAGAGCGACTACAGCGAGAATTGCCAATAGCAGCACCACAGCGGCAAAAGCGCAGATTGCGATAATGGTCGTCGAATCAAGGCCCATTGTATAAGTGCCGTTTAAGATATCCTCAGCCATAACTAACCTCCCTTTAATGTGTCATTATTATATAACATTATTATACGCATATTGCCAGCAAAAAGCAATATTCATAATGCCATAGCCGCGGCTTCGCGGCATAAAGGAGCCATTATTTACACCCTATCAAGCCTCACGTCTTGCTGGGGACCCTGTATACACACCACAAAAAGCGTCATGACTTTTTGAGGACCCAGTACAAAAGGAAAACCACAGCAACAGCTGTGGCTTCCTCCGCCTTTTCGGCATAAAACTTATATGCAGGGGATGGTTTATTCTTCAAGTAAGGTGCGAATGTTGTTATAAACCATATTGCGATTTTTAGTGTAAATCTGGGTGGCAGCTATACTGTAAATAATGCTTTAGACTGCATCCCCTTTATATAAACCCTGCGGATCAGGGCTTAGGCGCAAAATAAAAACTTCTATGTTCGGCAGCCGGGCTGTCCTGTCCGTCACATAATGTGACGGGTTTAGACCCCTTAGCTTTGCGCCCCCGGTTTTCGCCGAGTTTGCCGTTATCGGTATAAAAGCTTTTGCTTAATTATATTATACCACCAATGAAAAATATTGAAACATTCTTTTTAAAAAGTCTAATTTAAAATTTTATGGGTAATATTATATTAGACGGACTTAAAGTATTGACAACCGCCCAGAGCAGATTATATAATTATTTAAGTTTATGGTGGAATTTCTTTAAGTGCGTTTTTCCCTAATCTGCTTGAATATACTGGAAAGCGTTTTTATTGTTCAAAGAGTTCAATTTATATAGTTATATAACTTTAAGGAGAGATAGTTCGATTGGATATCAGTTTATTGAAGGAAAAAAGCCTTATGGATTTGCGGGAAATCGCAAAGATGGCCGGCGTTAAATCGGTCACCAAATACAGAAAAGGCGAGCTTCTTGACATGCTTTACGACCTTGACAGAAAGGCGCGCATGCGTCAGGAAGAAGAGGACGAGGAATCAAATATACCGGTATATCAGCAGGATATACTCGAACAGCGCGAAGAGGAAGAGGCCGAAGCATACGAGTCCGGTGAGGGCTATGAGGAACCGGAGAGGGAGCAAAAGGGCGAGGACAAAAAGATTATCGAGTACGTTATGGGCAACGATGCGGTCAACGAGCTGCTGAACAAAGGCGACTGCGGCGACGCTATGGGAATACTCGAGGTGCTGCCCGAAGGGTACGGCTTTCTGCGCAGTGAAAACTATCTGCCCGGCAATAAGGACGTATACGTCTCGATGGCGCAGATAAGAAAATTCAATTTAAAGACGGGGGACAAGATAAAGGGCAAGACGCGGCCGGCAAAAGAGGCTGAAAAGCTGAACGCCCTTCTTTATATTGAGCAGGTAAACGATGATTTGGTGGATAAGTGCCTGAAAAGAAGGCCGTTTGAGGAACTGACGCCCATACACCCGGAAAAGAGGTTCACGCTGGAGCGCCCGGACTCTACGAAAGACCTGGCTATCCGCCTTATCGACCTCATAGCGCCTATAGGCAAGGGCCAAAGGGGACTCGTTGTCTCCCCGCCCAAGGCCGGCAAGACGATATTGCTTAAAAAGATAGCCAACAGCATAACCGCGAATTACCCCGAAGTGCACTTAATCGTGCTGCTCATAGATGAGCGGCCGGAAGAGGTTACCGACATGCAGCGCTCTACGTCGGGCGAGGTCGTGTATTCCACCTTTGACGAGAAGCCGGAAAACCATACGAGAGTTTCAGAAATGGTAATAGAGAGGGCGAAACGCCTAGTGGAGCAGGGCAAGGACGTCGTAGTGCTGCTCGACAGCATTACAAGGCTCGCGAGGGCTTACAACCTCATAATACCGCCCACGGGCAGGACGCTCTCCGGCGGTCTTGACCCGGGCTCGCTCTATAAGCCAAAGCGCTTCTTCGGAGCCGCGAGGAACATAGAGTTCGGCGGAAGCCTGACGATAATCGCCACCGCGCTGGTAGACACCGGATCGAGGATGGATGAGATAATTTACGAGGAGTTCAAGGGCACAGGCAACATGGAGATACACCTCGACCGCCGCCTGTCCGAGAAGCGCATATTCCCGGCTATCGACCTTAACAAGTCGAGCACGAGGCGCGAAGAACTGCTGCTCTCCAAGAAAGAGCTGGACGGTATCTGGACTATAAGAAAGGTGATGGCAAACGGCAACACCGCCGACGTTACGGAGCAGCTGATTTCCATGCTCGCGAAGACTGCGACAAACGCGGACTTCTTTGAGAGGCTCAAGAGCTGGATAAGCGTCTGGGATAAGGAAGGGTATAATTTCGCGCCAAAACAGAGGTTCTAATTAGATAAATGAACATACCTGACAGAAAGCAGTTGTACAATAAGGTCGTTTATGTGTACTTCTGTTTTTTTTCAATGTTTGCGGCCCAACGATTTTCAATGACGATAACGTACGGAGCGGCGTTATTCTTTTCGCTTTCCGCGCTTTCGAGGATACTGGGGTTTTCGCTGCGCACAGCGTTTGACCCGCGCTGGCTTCGCTTTGTCAAAACTTCGATAGCTGTATTCTTTGTGATTTGCATCGTTTATATCATCGTGCTGTATCCGTTCCTGTTCAGTTATCAGCAGACGGTTTACGCCATAGGCATAATTGCGCTGCCGTTTTTGGAGCGCGAGGCCGAGAATATGCTGCTGCGCAGGAAAGCAAAAACCAAAGAGCTTAAAAAGACGGATATAGTAAAAGTAATACTGCCATTAGAGCTCGCATTCACGGCGGCGGTGGGGCTTATATCCCTTATAGCAGGCGCAGGGGCGTTTACCCTCGTTTCGGCATCCATGGTTTTAGGAATGGCTTTCAACTTCTTCCGTCAGTACGTATACCGGGACTTTGAGGACGAATATCCGAGGCCGGAGGGAAGCGTTCAGGCGAGAAGCGCGAAGCTTTACGACGGCATGGTAATGACGTCGGGCGCGGCGCTCAACATATTCGCGTTTACGTATATACTTTTCATAATGCTTTCAATACCGCACAACTTTTTTCTGGACTTCTATGTAGTGTTCGGAGGTCTTGCGTTGGTATTTGCCTCCATTTATACTGCGACATACAAGGTTGTAAACACGCCGCTGATACACAAGATAGGTAAAAATGCCGCGTTTGTGCTGGGGACGGCTGTTTCCATATTCGCCGTATACGTGTTCCGTGACAGTTGGTTCCACGGCGTGCTGGCTATATCGGTGCAGACGATACTGCTTTTATTCGGAATTGTGCTGCAGATGACGGCAGCATTGGGGCTTAAAGAAGACGTGCTGCTTGTGCTCAAGCTCGCAAACCCGGATGTGGACGGGAACGCTTTGGGGCAGCGGACGGCTCGTCTCGAGGTATGGACTTCTCTCATATCCGAGGCAATATTCCTGCTAGTACTTTTGGTCATAATATCCAACCCTCTGTTTTATATGATGGACGTCGGCGATTATATCGAGTACGCTCCTTATTTCGGAAGCAGCGTTGCCGCTATACCTACGTTTTTCCTCTTTATGTCGCTCATATATTCGCTGAAACAGCCGCTGACAAAGAAATTCGGAAAAAGGCTTAAGGCCTACGAGAAGATAACGATGGAAGGCAAGCAGAATCCCGACATGGAAAAGCGGCTTAAGAACGTGCTCATCAGAAGATACAAGAAGCGCATAGGCGTATATATAATACGCGCGTTTTTATGGGGTATAATGTTCCACACCGTGACGGGAAAAGAGAATGTCAAAAAGCTGCCTGGCGTGTTTGTGTTCAATCACGGCGAGTTGTACGGGCCAATAGCGGCGGTCGTTTTTCTGCCGTACGATATACGGCCGTGGATACTCAGCAAGATGATAGACAAAAACGAGATTACAAAACATATATATGACGGCACGTTCGGTAAGATAAAATGGCTGCCCGCGTTCTTTAAAAAGTTAATCGCAAAAGCGCTTAGCCCTGTTATAGTATGGGCGCTGCGTTCGTTCGACCCGATACCTGTTTACAGGGGAGTAAGCAAAGAAGTCTTAAAGACATTTGCGCTGTCGGTGGAATGCCTTAATTCGGGTGACAGCATACTGCTGTTTCCCGAGAATCCGGAGGAGAATTACGGAGACAGGATAAATGAATTCTATTCCGGATTCGCGAGCCTGGGGCGCATGTATTACAGAGCCGCAAAGAAGAGCATAACGTTTTATCCCGTGTATGCGAGCAAACACTCCCGGGCGCTGCGCATAGGAGAAGGGGTTATGTATGACCCGAAAGGAAAAGAAGAGAGGGAAAGGATAGTGAAAACACTTAAGGCAAGGATGGTCGGATTAAAAGAGCTCGATGAAAAGATAATTAAAGGGATTTAGCGTTCCGTATTGTTTATTGCCCGGATACAACGTATAATATCAATAATCATTATTTAAAGGGAGGGCCGTAAAATGTTGTGGAAGTGTTCGATATGTGGTATGACAGTTGAGGGCGACAGCCCGCCGAATGAATGCCCGAAATGCGGAGCCCCTGCGGAGAAATTCAATAAGCTGTCGGAAGAGGATGCGGACAAGGTATACAAATCTGATCGCACGAATGATTTGCATATGGAGATAGCGCAGCTTGCCGTAAGGATAATAGAGCTCGCTAAAGAAGGCATAGAGATAAACCTTGACCCTCCTTGCGTGTCTGTTTTTACGAAGGCAAAGGATGAGGCCTGGATCATCAAACAGAGGAGCAAGGCGGAAGTAGCAGGCCATATGGGCAGAGGGAAATGGTAATATTGAAGGTTAATCTTTATTAGCAATTTAAAGCCGGGGTATCCCGGCTTTAATAATATTTACTGTCAATCGGTCAAACGATATACCGCTCAGCCTGTTTTCGTTCCAGAAACACAGGATGAACCCTGCCCAGAGAAACGCTGTTAATAAATTCAAAGAATGCCTCTTCACATCCCTCGTATACGCATATATCAACGGCTACTTGTTCACCGTACCTGACGTTTTCAGCTACATAGCCTGAAGCGGAAATGCTTTTTTCTGCTTTTACCCATACGTTGTACGGAAACGCGCATGCATACACGCCGCACGGTATGAGCTCTATCCTTTGCGCCGTGCTCAGCGTATCGGCGGCGCTTTTTGTGTACGCGCGCACCAGGCCGCCCGCGCCGAGCAGCGTACCGCCGAAGTAGCGCGTGCATATAAAAAGCACGTCGGTAAGCATGGAGCGCTTTATCACCTCCAGCATGGGAAGTCCGGCCGTGCCCTGCGGCTCGCCGTCGTCACTGTAGCGCAATATTCCGTTTTCCAGCACATAAGCAAAGCAATTGTGCGTTGCGTCGTAGTGCTGCTTTCTGCGCTTCTCGATTTCTGACTGCGCCTCAGACTCGCTCCCGACTCTTAAAGCAAGGCCGATAAACCTGGACTTTTTTATTACAAAGCTTGTTTCAACGGAGCCTTTTATAGTAATCATGATTTATCAGAAGAAGAGTATCGCATTATGATAGCCCTCGGCTTAAAGCCGAGCGAGCTCCAGAACGCCTTGCCGCGCTCGTTCCAGTCGTATACGTCGAGGTCAACTTCGCTGATATTAAGCGTATCGAGCAGAAGCCGGAACGCTGCTTTGCCGTACCCTTTCAGGCGCTGCCCACGGCAGATATAGAAGTGATGAAGGTAATACGGCTTACGGCAGGGATCGACGAGCGCGTAGCCCACCGCGACTCCTTCCGCGCCGAATATATAGGCAAGCTCTCCGCGTCCAAGCAGTCTTGACATCTCTTCGCAGTACTCGGCCTCCGTACGCTTTACGTCGGAGCGCTCGTCTTGCGCGAGTTCACGAAACAGCCGGGAGAGCAGCTCTTCGTCGGAGCATCGTTCGATTTTCAACTTTTCAACATTGCCAGGCAATCAAATCGCTCCTTTAAAAAAGAATTATTTAAGCACTGCTTTATGGTAGACCTTCTTGCCTTTCTTTATCATCATTTCGCCGCCGGTAAACAGGCCGGCGGTAACGGGCATGAATTCGTCCGTAACCTTCTCGCCGTTTACGGATATGCCGCCTTGGCTAATAAGTCTTCTCGCTTCGCTTTTTGAAGGCGCGAGCCTGCACGCGAGCAGCAGGTCGATAAGCAGCATGTCCGATATGTCGCCTATGGCTGTCTCGGGTATGGAACCGCCTTCCGCGCCGCCTGAGAACAGTGCTTCCGCCGCGGCTTTGGCCTTGTCTGCTTCCTGTTTGCCGTGCACCTGGCTCGTGACGGCGTAAGCGAGCGCAATTTTAGCGTCGTTTATGCGTTCGTCGCTGTATTTGCAGAGCTCTCTTATATCATCAACCGGCATGAACGTAAGCAGTTTTAAGCAGTTCTCAACGTCGCCGTCCGCGACATTCCTCCAGTACTGGTAAAACTCGTACGGAGACGTCTTGGAAGCGTCGAGCCATACCGCGCCTTTCGCCGTCTTGCCCATCTTGCGCCCGTCGCTCGTGAGCAGCAGCGCGAACGTCATGCCGTAAGCCTCTTTGCGCTCTTTCCTGCGTATGAGGTCGGCGCCCGATAGTATATTAGACCACTGGTCGTCCCCGCCCAGCTGCAGCTTGCAGCCGTAATCCCTGCTTAAAACAAGGAAGTCGTAAGACTGCATCAGCATGTAGTTGAACTCTAAGAACGTTAGGCCCTTTTCCATGCGCGTCTTATAGCACTCCGCGGTCAGCATCTTGTTCACCGAGAAATGCACGCCGACGTCGCGCAGAAAATCAACATAGTTGAGCCCAAGCAGCCAATCAGCGTTGTTTACCATCATCGCCTTGCCTTCGCCGAAGTCAAGGAAACGGCTTATCTGCTTTTTAAACTTTTCGGCGTTTGCGGATATATCCTCTTTTGTCAGCATCCTGCGCAGGTCGGCACGCCCCGAAGGGTCTCCCACCATCGTAGTTCCTCCGCCTATTAGAGCTATCGGCCTGTGACCGAAGCGCTGCATGTGCGCCATGGCCATGAGCTGCACATAATGTCCCACATGAAGGCTGTCGGCCGTAGGGTCGAAACCTATATAGAACGTCACGCTCTCGCGCCCAAGCATCTCCTTTAGGCCTTCATGCGTGACCTGCTTAACAAAACCTCGCTCTAAAAGCACATCGTATACGTTTGTCATAGTAATTCCCTTCCTTTTCTCTATTGTATTATAACGGCAAACGCCGTATGTGGCAAATGCGTTTTAACGCGGCAAATAGCGGTAAACTATACAATTTAAGTTATAATATAGTCAAATCATGAATAAATGAAAGAAAATACTGGACAATTTGATATATGTTTGATATAATCCGTACATTAAGGGCTTTTATAGTAAATGCACAAATATGGTGACAGGTGTGCACTTTGGAAAAATGCCTCAGCGGTTGGTATTTGAACTTTTAACCCGCTTTTCATATTAACAAATATATACTGACTCATTTAAAGCAACTAACTATCTATACTCAGATTCAGTATGTAACTGATGTATTTTTTGTTGTTTATTGATGTATTGTGGGTTTTCTTGTCGGAAAAATCCACAAAAGAAGGAAAAACTGGTTTCTGTATCGAACTAACAAGCACCACATATCGGTAGTCTATTTAGGAGGGTTACTTATGGATATCACGGACATTCGTATCAGAAGAATCGAAACGATCGGCAAGCTTAAGGCTGTGGTGTCTGTGACCTTCGATGACATGTTTGCGATTCACGACATGAAGATCATTGAAGGACAAAACGGTTATTTCATTGCGATGCCGTCGAGAAGAACATCAAACGGAGAGTATAAGGATATCGCGCATCCTATCAACTCTGAAGCCCGCGCGCTGATTCAAAACGCGATACTTGAGAAGTTTGAAAGTTTGCCGGATGACGAAGGATACGCTTCTTTCCAGATGTAATTGATGCAAATCAGGGGTTGCCGCCCGATTTTAATGCGGGTTTATTGCTTAATGCCTTTACTTGATTCTGGCAAATATCATCCTGCCTGCTGCCGTCTGAAGAACGCTCGTAACCACAACTGCTAATGGCTTATTCTGTTCGTTCCTGCCGCCTTCTACAACTATCATCGTTCCATCGTCGAGGTAAGCGATTCCCTGACCGGGTTCTTTGCCTTCTTTTACTATGGTCACTTTCATCTCTTCGCCGGGAAGCACGACGGGTTTAACAGCGTTGGCAAGTTCGTTTATGTTGAGCACTTGAACGTTTTTTACCGCTGCGACTTTATTGAGATTGTAGTCGTTGGTGACGACGATGCCGTTCATGTCTTTAGCGAGGTAAAGCAGCTTTGAGTCGACGTCCGCCGCCTCGTCTATTTCTGCATGAACTATTTTAACGGGCAGATCGAGTTCGGTCTGAATGCGTTTTAATACATCAAGGCCCCTTCTGCCCCTGTTCCGTTTCAGGTCGTCCGAAGAGTCGGCTATGTGACGCAGTTCGTCCAGCACGAATTCGGGGATAATGAGCGCTCCTTCTATTACGCCGGTGTTGCATATATCGAATATACGTCCGTCTATAATTACGCTCGTATCGAGTAGCTTTGGCCGCGCGGCTGAAGAGTCCTTAGATTTATCATCCCTGTGCCTTTTGAATATGCTCGACTCGAGCTCGGGCCTGTGACGCACGAATACGGATATGCCAAGGTATGCGCAGACTATATATGCTACGACTATGACTATGCCAGCTATCCAGTCTATGAGTATAATGCTGTCTATAAGCCTTGACAGCAGATAGGCGACTAAAAGTCCTAGAATAAGGCCAATAACGGCGGGAAGCACAATATTTGCAGGCAGCTTCGCCAGCCGCTTATCCGCTTTTTTAGCCGTATTCAAAATGGCGTTTACAATAGGCTTGGAAAGAAAGATAAAGAGTAACCCGGACGCGACGCCTGCCGCTATATATATCAAAAAAGCGTATTGCGCGAGCGCAGTATACGCGTTTACGATATTTAAAGCATGCAGTAATTCAAAAACAAGTGCGGTAATGCCCGGGCCGATAAACAGGCCTACTAAAATGATAAAAAGGCGTGCGATTTTTCTTCCCATCATTCACCTCTGTATTACGATTTGGGGAGTACGTGTTGCCTTAAAGACTATAGTTAATTAAAGCATCTGAGTGATTATTTTTTTAACTTCCTCGTCCTTTTTGTTGCTGGCAAGAGCAAGCTCTGACACGAGTATCTGCATCGAAGTGCCGAGCATCTTTTTTTCACTTGACGAAAGGCTTTTTCTTACCTCGCGTTTCAAGAGGCTTTTTATAACATTAGCTATCTCAAAGACATTGCCGGATTTCATTTTTTCAAGATTTTCGCGGTTGCGGCGGTTCCAGTTAGAGGACTCTTCGGAATCGCCCGAATCTTTAAAGGATTCTATGACCCTGTTGTATTCGTCGCGCGATATTATCTTGCGAAGCCCTGCTCTTTCCGCGCTCTCTACAGGCACGTTGACCTTAATATCGCCCTCCGAAAACTTGAGGACATAATAGCTTCTCTTCTCATCCAAAAAGTTTTTTTCCTGAATGCATTCGATATAGCCTGCGCCGTGCATCGGATATGAAATTTTGTCACCCTCCTTAAACATCGAAGCCTCCCTACAATATATGATATAGCAGGTAGTGGGCTTTGTCAAATGAACGAACGGTAAACGTTAGCCTCTTCGCACCATCAATTAACAGCAAGCATATGTAATAGTATATATGTATAAGCATAGGAAAATCCAAAAAACAATATACAATTTGAAGCGATTTTCAGTTAATTAAATAGTGTTTTTGGGGCAGAAAGGAGGGGGTCAGATACGAACAACAGTTACGACGGATTGTCGGCAATCGCGGAGTTAAGGGGCGGCTTGAGCGCCCCGCAGCTGAATGGCGTCGTTTGGTTTCACGACACAGAGGAAGGAGTAAGAGTGGACGCGTATGTCTCGGGGCTGCCGCCTAGCGATACGGGCTTTTACGGGTTCCATATACATGAAAACGGTAGCTGCTCGCGGCCAGATTTTTCGGACGCCGGCGGACACTATAACCCAGGGCATACAGCTCATCCCATGCACGCGGGGGATTTTCCCATGCTGATGGGGACGCGCCAAGGCAAAGCGTGGCTTTCGTTCATCACGCAGAGGTTTACCGTAAAGGACATCATAGGGCGCTCTGTTATAATCCACGAGTCGCGCGACGACTATACGTCCCAGCCGGCCGGGGACGCGGGAAAGCGTGCGGGCTGCGGCGTTATTCGCGAAATGCATGTGTAATACGAGATAATCAAGCTAACGCTTTACGCTGCGCCGGCAACAGGCGCAGCTTTCTTTATGGGGCGCAAATCAAAAGCTTTCCGGGCGGTAGTTTTGTTTTACATATATTTATATATCATTTACAAACTTATGGGGTTAACTTTACATTAAATATGATACAATCATTAAAGAGGTGATTCAAATGGCGGTATTTGAGGCGGTCTCTCTCGCCATGAGGTATTGGTTTCTCGCGGCGGCGGCGATTGTACTGCTCAGCGTTACGGGCATATCTATAAAGGAATACAGGGAGAAACGTATGGTACTTAGCGTTGCCCAAAGCAGTATCGGGTATATTCATGTCGTTTCGGGCCCCGAAGATATATTCAATGCAAACATACAGCTGATGCGCGAAAATACTATAGGCAAGGCGAGGAACGCCGACATCGTTATGAAAGACCCAAGCATAATGAAAGCGCATTCCCAGGTATACAGCTCGGACGGAGACGTGTATGTAAACAGGCTGGGTAAGGGAGAAGTCACCGTTAACGGCGCAGCCGTCACGTCGCCTGTTAAGATTACGACGGGGGACATAATCTGTTTCGGGAACATTGTGACAAGGCTGCACCTGAAAGAGGAAGACTGATGGTACTCGAGAGAAAAGGGGCGGGGGCGCTCCTCGTATTTACGATATTGTTCCTGCTGTCCGGCTGCGGGCTGCTCGCGTTTAAAGACGGCGTGTTTAACGCCGACGTTTTGGCGCTCGGCGCGGGGGCTTCGCTGCTTGAACTGCTCGCGTACAACCTTATGGCGATAATCTTCCGTCACGTGGACAGGATAACGCTCGTCATCTGCCTGTTCTTAACGAGCGTGGGGCTAGTGATGCTCTCGCGGCTCAACGTGGAGGAAGCGGTGCAGCAGCTCATATGGCTCTCCATAGGCTGCGCCGCGCTGTTTGTCGCGGTAGCCGTGATAAAGAGCTCGCATAACTTTGGAAAGCTCAATTACATATTCATGGGGCTGTCATTCGGGCTGCTCGTGTTTACGTTCCTGTTCGCGTCCCCGGTGGGCGGCGCTAAGAACTGGGTTAAACTGGGCCCGGTGTCTTTCCAGCCCAGCGAGATAGCCAAAGTGCTGTTCATAATAGCTTCGGCTTACTTTTTCGCGGAAAAGAGGAAGCGCTTTGCCTCCGCTGTCTATGCGGTATACGTAGGGCTCTGCGTAATAGTGCTTGTTCTGTCCAACGATTTGGGAGGCGCGCTGCTGTTCGCGGGCACTTTCCTCGTGATGTTCTTCGCAGGCACGGGCAGGACGCTGCTCACGTTTGCGGGGCTGGGCGTCGCGGGAGCGGGCGCGGTGGCAAGCTATTTCGTTATTCCGCACGTTAAGGCAAGAGTCGTATTATGGCAGGACCCGTGGGCGCATTATACTACAAAAGGCTACCAAATAGTGCAGGGGCTCATCGCGATAGCGGCGGGCGGCGCGTTCGGCGCGGGGCTGGGCCTTGGATACCCTGAAGCCGTGCCTGTCAACGCGAGCGACTTCATATTCGCGGCGCTGTGCGAGGAATTCGGTATAATCTTCGGCATAATCATAATACTGTTATATCTCGCTTTCATAATACGCGGCATGCTGATAGCTTTAAGCGCCAGCAGCAGATTCCACGCGCTGCTTGTGTTCGGCGCGACTTGCATGCTGTCGCTGCAGTGTTTCATAATAATAGGCGGCGTAATAAAGCTGATACCGCTTACCGGCATCACGCTTCCGTTTGTAAGCGCGGGAGGCAGCTCGCTCATAGCGTGCTTCGGCCTTGTGGGCATGATAGAGGGCGTCGCCGTCAAAAATGGAGAGCGCGACGAGCGAAAGATAACGGCGGCCGGAGGCGAGGTGCTATGAAGAGACCCAAGAAGAACGTGCTGCGCAGAAATATAACGGCGCTGCTCATAGTATTCATAATCATGTTTTCCGGACTCATCGTATACTTAGGATATGTAAACGTCGTGTTCGGCGAGCGCTGGTTCGCTACGCCTTACAATCCGCGCATACAGAATATGAAGACGAACGTTGCGGCGGGCGATATACTGGACAGGACGGGGCGCAAGCTGCTTTTTACCAAGGACGGCAAACGCGAATACATCGGCGGCAAGGGGTTGCGCGAATCCATAGCGCACATACTGGGCGACGAATACGGGCTTTCTTACGGCGCGCAGACTATATATTCTAAATATCTCTACGGCCAGGGGCTCGATACAATAACGCAGATAACGCAGCTGCTTTCAGGTGAAGAGCGAAGGGGCGGCGACGTGAAGCTGACCATAGACTCAAAGCTCTGCGATACGGCTATGGACGCGCTGGGTGGCCATGACGGAGCAGTAGTCGTTATGAACTACAAGACGGGCGAGGTAATCGCCAGCGTGTCGTCTCCGTCGTTCGACCCGGCGGACATGAAGGAGTTCCAGGAGGGCGGCGGCACCAGCGAACTCGTAAACAGAGCGTTTTCAGGGCTGTACGCTCCGGGCAGCACTTTTAAGCTGATAACCGCCGCGGCGCTTATTGAGAGCGGCAACGAAGGCTTTAAGACGACGTGCGCGGGCGGCACGGATATAGGCGGCAAAAGGATAGCGTGCACCGGCGAGCACGGCGACGTTGACTTAGAGAGCGCGCTCGTGCACTCATGCAACGTATATTTCGCGGAAGCGGCCGTGGCTATGGGCAAGGGAGCGCTTGCGGCCGAGGCGGAGAAGTTCCTCTATAACAGGAAGATAATGTTTGGCGACGTCGTAATGAAAGACAGCGTATATGAATCGGGCAGCGGCGACAACGATCTCGCATGGTCGGCCGTCGGCCAGTACCACGACCTCATAACGCCGCTTCAGTCTTGTATGATAGCGGCGTGCATAGCTAACGACGGCGTGATGATGGAGCCTAAGCTGCTGCTGGGCGTCTCAAACGGAGGGACGGCGTCATACAGCCTTACTCCCAGCGTCGCGGTGACGCCGCTTGATAATACGGATAAGCTTAAGAGCATGATGGTAAACGTCGTGAAGAGCGGCACGGGCAGGAAGGCGAGAATAAAGGGCGTTACGGTAGCGGGCAAGACGGGCACCGCGCAGGTGCAGCTTGAAAACGGCGAAGTCGGCGAAAACGCGTGGTTCGTCGGATTCATAGAGGACGACGAGCACCCGGCAGCCATTGCGGTCGTGATGGAGAGGGCGGGAGCGGGAAGCTCTAACGCCGCGCCCGCAGCGAAGACCGTGCTCAGCAAGGCCATAGACCTCGGGTACTGACATGAATGAAGTAATACAGGACAAGCTTAAGAACCTTCCCAAGACGCCCGGCGTTTACATGATGAAGGACTCATCGGGCAAGGTCATATACGTTGGTAAGGCGGTCGCGCTCAAAAACAGGGTAAGCCAGTATTTCCGCAGCTTGAACAGAAAAGATCCCAAAACCGCCGCCATGGTCTCGGAAGTCGCGGATTTTGAGTATATATTGTGCGGTACGGAGATAGAGGCGCTCATACTCGAATGCAACATGATAAAGCGCTACAGCCCGTACTACAACATAATGCTGCGTGATGATAAGCATTATCCGTACATAAGAATAGATTATAACGAGAGATTTCCGCGCGTATGCGTTACAAGGCGCGTCAAGAACGACGGCGCAAAATATTACGGGCCTTATATAGCGTCGCATATACTGCACGACATACTCGACACCGTTACTAAGATGTTCCCTATACGCACGTGCAAAAAGGACATAACGGGAACGGAGAAGTCAAGGCCGTGCCTAAACTACGAGATGGGCAGATGCCTCGCGCCGTGCGCCGGGAAAGTCTCGGAGTATGAATACAAGCGAATGGTGGACGAAATAGCCGATTTTCTCTCGGGGCGCTATAAGGGGCTGGAAAAGCAGCTCGAGGAGGAGATGACTGATGCCTCCCGTAAAATGGAGTACGAGAAAGCGGCGGTGATACGCGACAGGATAAGGTGGCTGCACACGCTGTTTGAAAAGCAGAAGGCGGGATTTCCCGACCTCAATGATAAGGACGTTTTTGCCGTTTACGAGCAGGGCGACGAGGCTGTCGTGCAGATGTTTCTCGTGCGCAAGGGCGAGCTTAACTATATGGAGCGGTATTTCATGAAGTGCGCGGGCGAAGGGGAGAGCGACGTGCTCTCATATCTCATAAAGCAGTATTATTCGTCCGTGAGCGGCATAGCGAAACAGGTCTACGTTAACGTCGAGCCGGGGGAAAAAGAGCTCATAGAGCGGTGGCTGACGGAGAAGCGCGGGAGCAAGGTACAGCTGCATGTGCCCGAAAAGGGCGACAACAAGAAGCTTGTCGATATGGCGCTCTCCAACGCTAAGGAGGCGCTTACGCGAAGGCTCACAAGAGCCCAGCGCGAATACGACGCTACGGAAGGCGCGCTTTTAGAGCTGAAAGAGGCGCTCGGCATGGAGAGCGACATAAACCGCATGGAGTGCTACGATATATCCAATATACAGGGCACGGACTCCGTGGCGTCTATGGTCGTTTTTACGGACGGGAAACCAAACAAGAGAGAATACCGGCGTTTCAAGATAAAGACGGTAGAGGGTGCGGACGATTTCGCTTCTATGAACGAGGTGCTGACTAGAAGGCTTAAACGCGGTCTGCAGCAGTCGGAAGGGTTTGAGACCATGCCGACGCTCATCGTCGTGGACGGCGGTAAGGGGCAGCTTCACGCGGCGTACGACGCGCTTGCATCGCTGGGCCTCGAGGATATGCCGCTGATAAGCCTTGCGAAGAGGGAAGAAGAAGTGTTCGTACCGGGCAGCAGCGACCCTATAATATTGGACAGAGACAGCAACGCGCTGCGGCTTTTAACGCGCATAAGAGACGAGGCGCACAGGTTCGCCATAACGTACCACCGCGGGCTGCGGCTTAAAAAGGTGGAGGATTCCGTGCTGCTGAAGATACCGTATGTGGGCGAGGCGCGGGCGAAGGCGCTGCTGCGGCACTTTGAGACTGTAGGGGACATAAGGGAAGCGGGGTTTGACGACATAGTGAGCGTTGAGGGCATGGACGTGCGCTCTGCAAGGGCGGTCGTGGAATACTTCGAAGCTGACCGTGACGAATAGCTTATATGTTGTAAATTGGCTTACCGTATTGTAGACTGTTATTGTAAAATTTCGGGGGATATATGGAGACCGGCAGAATAGCGGAAGCGTTATCAGAAAGAATAAAAGACGTCCGGCAAGGCGAGAGCATGGCGCTGCATACGTCGTTTAAGGCGGGCGGGCCCGCTGATATCATGGCGCTGCCCAAAACCCCGGACGATATAAAGCACGCGCTGGCCATAACGGCGGCGTACGATTGCCCGCTGTTCGTCATGGGCAGGGGCACGAACCTGCTTGTTACGAGCAAGGGCTATCGCGGCGTGGTATTAAAGCTTGCGGACAACTTTGCGGGCGCTGCGTTTGAGGGCGAGTATGTTACAGCTAAGAGCGGCACGCCGCTGGCGGCGCTCGTAAGGGAAGCGATAGACCATGGCCTGGGCGGCGCGGAATTCCTGGGCGGCATACCCGGGACTCTCGGCGGCGCCGTATACATGAACGCGGGCGCGTACGAAGGGGAGACGTGCGATTTGGTGGAAGAAGTATACCTTGTGTCGGAAAGCGAAGAGCTTACGGTAAAGAAGAGCGGCATGGGGTTTGGATACAGGAGCAGCATGCTTAATAAAACACCGTTTATCGTTACGGGCGTAAGGCTTAAGCTAAAGCCGTGCAGTACCGAAGAGAGCCTAAAAAAGCTCACGGAATTCAATAAACGGCGGAGAGAAAAGCAGCCGCTTGAATATCCGAGCGCCGGCAGCACGTTCAAGCGCCCCAAAGGGTGTTATGCGGGAGCGCTTATAGAACAGGCGGGCTTAAAAGGGCTTATGATAGGCGGAGCGCAGGTTTCAGAGAAGCACGCGGGGTTTATAATAAATACAGGGGGAGCCGCGCCGGAAGACATACTCGCACTTATTGAAAAGGTGCGCAGAGAGGTGTATGAATATAGCGGCGTCGTGCTGGAGCCGGAAGTCAAGGTAGTGGGCGAGCCATGAAACTTTTTGCGGATTATCATACGCATACGGTGTTCAGCCACGGCACGGGCGGTGTAGACGATAACGTTGAAGCGGCGCTTAAAGCTGGGCTCGGCATAGTCGGCATAACGGACCACTCTACGGCGAACCTGGCGTACGGCATAAAAAAGGGACAGCTTGCGAGGTATATTGAAACCATAGAGGCCGCGAAAAAACGGTATGGCGGCCGCATCGATATAAAGTCGGGGCTGGAACTGAACCTTACCGGCCTTGACGGCGGCGCCGACATACCGAAAGGGTATAAGTTTGATATACTGATACTCGGGTTCCATAAGTCGGCGCTTCCTGGTGACATAGGGACGGCGTGGACTTTTTTTACCGGAAAGTATTTCGGGCATGTAGACGCAATAACGAACGCTTACATGCTTGCGATACAGAAGCGGCATGTGGACATAATATCGCATCCGGGCTATGGCGTTCCCGTAGATTACGCAAAGCTTGGAAGGGCGTGCGCCGATTACGGCACGCTGTTTGAGATAAACGAAAAGCACGCCGACCTTTCGGCGGAAGATATAAACGCGGCGGCTTTGGAGGGCGCGAGGTTTGTAATCTCGAGCGACGCCCACTGGCCGCAGGACGTAGGGAGAGTAACAAGGGCGCTCGCGCTTGCGAAGCAGTCAGGACTTAGCGTAAGGCAGATAGCGAACGTCCGGGAGGAATGACATGAAATTCATAATAGTAACAGGGCTTTCGGGCGCAGGCAGATCCCAGGCGCTCAAGCGTCTTGAGGACATGGGCTATTTCTGCGTGGACAACATGCCCCCTAAGCTTATACCCGGATTCGCCAGGATGTGCGTAGGAAGCGAGCATATTGCAAAGGCGGCTACCGTTGTGGACACGCGCATGGGCGACATGTTCGAGGACATATTCGACGCGATAAAGGCCCTTAAAGAAATGAAAAACGTCGAACTCAGCATACTGTTCCTCGACGCGAATGACGAGGCGATAGTCAAGAGGTTCAAGGAAACGCGGCGCAGGCATCCTATGTCCAAAGACGGAATGGTGACGGCGGGAATTATGCTGGAGCGCGGCAAGCTTAGAAGCATTAAGGATATGGCTAACACCACGATAGATACGTCCACATACTCTGTTAAAAAGCTAGGCGAGGTGATGGATAAGCTTTTCAGCGACGAGGGTGAAACAGGCATACTCATAAACGTGACAACGTTCGGGTATAAAAGGGGTATACCTATAGACGCCGACCTTGTGTTCGACATGAGGTTTATACCCAACCCGTTTTATCAGGAGGAACTGCGCGAGCACAACGGCAGGGAACAGATGGTGCGCGATTACGTGCTGTCGTTCCCGAGGACTAAGGTGTTCATAGATAAGGTAAGCGAACTCGTAAATTATATAGCGCCTTATTACCTCGAGCAGGATAAAAAGCAGCTGGTCATAGCTATAGGATGCACGGGCGGCATACACAGAAGCGTAGTGGTGGCGGAAGAGTTGTATAGCATATTCAAATCGCAGGGCTACCGCGTAAGCATAGAGCACAGGGACATACAAAAAGAATCGGTGATCAGGGAGGGGTAATGTCTTTTTCATCGATCGCAAAAGGAGAGATATGCAAGACCGAGCCGGGCGAAGAATGCTGCGAACTCGCGGAGCTCTCCGCGATGCTGCATACGGCTGGGTCGATAAACATCTCGGGCGGCACGTTTACGCTGCGCCTCGATACGGAGAACGCGGCGGTTGCACGCCGGGCGTTTTTGCTCGTGAAACGGATGTACGGCGTACACACCCGCATGGAGATGCATACGAATCCGCTTAAAGGCAACCATATATATTCGCTGCTTATTGATGAGGCGAGCGCGCGTATGGTCGCGCTGGACACGCGCCTTATAGGCGAGGACGGTTTAAGCTTCGGCACTGACGCTGCGTTTATAAAGAACCGCTGTTGCATGGTGGCTTTTTTACGCGGAGCTTTTTTGGGCGGCGGGTCGATAACTAACCCGGAAAAGCGGTACCATATGGAATTTGTTTGCGGCCAAAAGGAATTTGCATCGGGTCTGTTGAATATTATTAATGAGCTGGGTGTGACGGCGAAAATGATACCCCGCGGCAGGACGTTCGTGGTGTATCTTAAAGAAGGCGATCCTATCGTTACGCTGCTCACCATGATGGGCGCACATTCTTCCATACTCAGCATCGAGAACATCCGCATAATGAAGAGCGTCAGAAACACGGTCAACAGGAAAGTCAACTGCGAGACAGGCAATCTTTCAAAAACGGTCAACGCGTCGATTCGGCAACAGGAAAGCATAGAATACATACGGACACATTTAGGGCTTGATAAGCTCTCTTCGGGGCTGCGGGAAGTTGCGGAAGCAAGGATAAGCAACCCTGACGCTACGCTGGAAGAACTGGCGGCTTATATTGGAGCCGCTTCAAAATCGGGAATAAACCATAAGTTAAGGAAGCTGGATAGTATAGCGCAGCAACTAAAAACTACAAGGAGGTAGTATCATGCAGGCAAAAGAACTTGTAATCAAGAATGAAGACGGGCTTCGGGCATCACGCGCAGCCATGTTCGTTCAGGTCGCCGGCAGGTATTCATCGCTCATTTTTGTGGAGAAGGGCAACAAGAAGATTAACGCGAAGAGCATAATGGGCGTGCTGTCTCTTGGCGTAAAACAGGGAGAGAAGATATTCATATTCGCAAACGGCAAGGATGAGGACGAGGCGATAGAAGCGCTTGAAAAACTCGTAAGCTCCGAGATGTAGCAGGCCGGCCTTATAAAGGTTTATTAAGCAAGTATTGCATTTAGTAAATAAAAAAGCCGCAGAATAACTGCGGCTTTTAGCTCTGGTTTTTACCAAGTTTTTTACAGTGCCTGCGATACTGCGACGGCTACCGCCACCGAAGCGCCTACCATAGGGTTGTTGCCCATGCCTATAAGGCCCATCATTTCAACGTGCGCCGGTACTGAGGACGAGCCCGCGAACTGCGCGTCGCCGTGCATTCTGCCCATAGTGTCCGTCATGCCGTAAGACGCGGGGCCCGCGCCCATGTTGTCGGGATGTAATGTCCTGCCCGTGCCGCCGCCCGACGCTACGGAGAAGTACTTTTTGCCGTTCTCAATGGCCCATTTCTTATACGTGCCCGCGACGGGGTGCTGGAACCTCGTGGGGTTGGTCGAGTTGCCTGTTATGGAGACGTCGACGCCCTCGTGGCGCATTATAGCGACGCCTTCGTTTACGTCGTCCGCGCCGTAGCATTTCACCTTAGCCCGCTCGCCTTCCGAGAACGCTTTTTCCCAGACTATCTTGAGTTCGCCGGTGGCGTAGTCGTATTCCGTCTCGACATTGGTAAAGCCGTTGATGCGCGAGATTATGTACGCCGCGTCTTTGCCGAGGCCGTTGAGTATTATGCGCAGCGGTTTCTTCCTTACCTTGTTAGCCGTCTTCGCTATGCCTATGGCGCCTTCGGCTGCCGCAAAAGACTCATGGCCCGCGAGGAAGCAGAAGCAATCCGTCTCATCGCGCAGCAGCATTGCGGCGAGGTTGCCGTGGCCAAGACCAACCTGCCTCTGGTCGGCGACGCTGCCGGGTATGCAGAACGCCTGCAGGCCTATGCCTATGGCCTCGGCGGCTTCGGCGGCTACCTTGCAGCCCTTCTTTATGGCTATCGCCGCGCCAAGCGTGTATGCCCACACGGCGTTGTCGAACGCTATCGGCTGAACGTCCCTGACTATCTTGGCTACGTCGATACCGCGCTCGCGACAGCAGCTTTCAACGTCTTCGAGGCTCGAAAAGCCGTATTCTTTCATGCAGGCTTCTATGCCCTTTATCCTTCTTTCATATCCTTCAAAACGTATCATCGTTTGCTCCTCCTATTTCGCGCGCGGGTCTATGTATTTGGCCGCATCCTTGAACTGTCCGTACGTTCCCGTCGTCTTCTCCAGCGCTGTTTTGGGGTCTTCGCCCTTGCGAAGAGCTTCCATCATCTTGCCTAAGTTGACGAACTTGTAACCTGTGACCTCGTCGTCTGAATTGAGCGCCAGCTCGGTGACGTAGCCTTCCGCCATCTCAAGGTAACGCACGCCCTTTTCCTTTGTGCCGTACATAGTACCTATCTGGGAACGGAGGCCTTTGCCTAAGTCCTCAAGGCCTGCGCCTATGGGCAGCCCGCCCTCCGAGAACGCCGTCTGCGACCTTCCGTACGCTATCTGCAAAAATAGTTCTCTCATTGCCGTGTTGATGGCGTCGCACACGAGATCGGTATTGAGCGCCTCGAGTATCGTCTTGCCGGGCAGTATCTCCGCCGCCATCGCTGCGCTGTGCGTCATGCCGCTGCACCCCAGCGTCTCGACGAGCGCTTCCTCTATGATCCCTTGCTTGATGTTAAGCGTCAGCTTGCAGGCGCCCTGCTGAGGCGCGCACCAGCCCACACCGTGCGTGAGCCCCGAAATATCGGCTATCTGCTTGGACCTTATCCACCTGCCTTCTTCGGGAATGGGAGCGGGGCCGTGCTTAGGGCCTTTTTTTACGCATACCATTTCTTCCACTTCTCTGGAATACTGCATTTGAATTCCCCCTTATGTGAATTTTTTAACATACATATTTAAATTTACTTATTAAAGCATATATATTTTGTACTGTTTATATTATAACAGATTATATCAGCAAAACGGAGAAAATCAAACCATTTTAAGGTGTTTTATCGTTCTTTTAACTGGGCAGCAAAAAAGGACTTCGGTGCGCCCGGTAAACCGGATATAGCGCCAAATCCTTTTTATAAAGTTATTATTTTTCTATATGCTCGGTCAGGCCTTTAATTACAAATTCCGCAAAGTAATTCATGACCTGCGGAAAATACCGAAGGCCTATCTCTTCTTTGTGAGTGTCGATATTGATTAAAGCGGCGAGTATGGCCATTATTATATCGCTGTCTATATCGCGTCGTATCTTTCCTTCATACTGCCATTTACGGACAACCTTTATAAAAGTGTCATACATGAAGTCGACGCTGTGGATGCCTTTCTCTTCACGAAACTTTTTTTCTATACGGCCAAAGACGTCTTTGTTGTACCATTCCTTTAAAACGGGATTCGCACTCATTCCCTCATAGTTCATATAAATCATTTTACTAATAACGCTTAAGGGATCGCCGTTTATATCGACGGCGTCCATGATGCTCTTTTTTAATTTTTCGTTCTCCTCTATATATATCTCCATAAACAGGCTGTCTTTGGAAGTATAGTAGAGGTAGAAAGTGCCTGCGGCTACGCCGGCGGCTTTCGTTATATCCGCGACGTTTGTATCCTTAAATCCGCGTGAACTGAACAATTCTTTGCCGCATTTGTATATTTCTTGTTTTTTATCTGTCATGTAAGCCCGCCTCTCACAGATAGTATTAAATGTGTTTTACCATTATGCGGCCCATTATGTCAAACAGGCTGCCCATTATTTTTTTAACCGGCCCGATTGAAGTCATGTTGAAATAATCCGACTCAAACCAGCCGTTTTCTTTGTAGTAGTAATAGTCGCGGAATCTAGGCTCGGTGTTTTTCAGGCAGGTACGCGTCAGCCTGAACACAAGCAGTCTGATAAGTGTAGGGGCGCTCGTCGCTTTACTGATAAGGCCTTTATAGAATCTTTCAGATGCGCATTTCATCTCTTTTGCCATGCTTTGCTTCTGCCTCTCCGTCATAGGCTCCAGCGTTGTTAAGCAGCTTCCCTTCGTAACGTTGAACCCAAAGTTTTCGCCTGTAGACTCGAGATATTTCTGAATATCCTTTCCTCCGAAAATGCCCTGAGTCACAATAGCCGTAAACGTTTTGCCGAAGAACTTCGGGCGGTGCATTACAAAGGCGAGCCTGTCTATAAAGCACTTCATGCGCGCAGACACCTGAAAAGCGTAATTGGGAGTTGCAAATACGACGCCGTCTGAGCGCTCCATCTTCTCGAGCAAAGCATCTCTGTCATCCTTTAATGGGCAGCATTCTTCCCCCTTGTCAAAGCAGAGCTTGCAGCTTCTGCAAAACTCAATTTTATAATCGCTCAGAAAAACGTATTCAACCTCAATGCCGCCGTATGTATTAAGACATTTTCCAAACTCCAGGGCGGCCTGATACGTGGCTTTTTTACGTTCGCTCCCTATGAACACGGTCACTTTTAACACTGAATATCACCTCTACTGAATGAATAAAATATAATTCATTCATATAATAGCAACAGCAGAACTTTCTGTCAATATGTTTTTTGTATTATAAAAAGCTGCTTTTAATTGTTTAATTAATGTTTTTAAGCAGTTTAAAGCCAACTTATAAGTATACGCAAAAACGGCAAAAAATATACACACAAAACAATGATTTTCAGGGCGTATCGGCAAATTATCCTCAAGGCGATGGCGTGGTCTGACAATCTTTACGAAGCGGCGTTCCTATAATAGGGGTTACCACATAATATACGTATCCCGGAAAGCCTTACGACTTCTTGGGTAACAGTCAAGGAGGAGAATATATGATCACCGAAGCTGCAAGTATGACTGCCTTGAGCGAATCCGCTGCACGAAAAGTTCTGGACGTTATAATATTTACCGCGGCGGGCTTCCTGCTGGGAAGAGTACAGCTTTTATCGGCAATGAGCCCTTTTGGGCCGGCATTCGTAGCAGCCTGTTTTCTTTTAAGGCGCAAGGAAACGCTTTTTGCGGCGGCGGGAGTATGCCTCGGGGCATTGCTTATAGCGGATACACTCTATATAGTAACTGTCACGCTGCTTATTTGCGGCGTGCTTTTTATACTGGGCAGAATAAAGCGCTGGATGGTTCTGATGTCAACGGCGTGCGCTTACTCGGTGAGCTCCGCGGTATTCAAGACGCAAGACGTAGAGACTTTTATGACGGCGGTGCTGGAATGCCTTATAGCGCTTGTAAGCGTCTACGTGCTGCAAACCGTAATACAAATAATGACCGGCGCCAGAAAACGGAACGTTTTTTCTCCCGAAGAGACAATAAGCTTAACGCTCGCGGCGCTTATCATAGTCTGCATGTTCGGGCCTGTAAATATATACGGAGTATATATCGCAAATATCGCAGCGCTGTTTCTCGTACTGTGCGCCGCTTATACGGGAGGAGCCGCGCTGGGCGCAGGAGTAGGGCTTGCGCTTGGCATGGCTCTTTGCCTTGGGTCGCTGGCGTCCGTCATGTATACGGGCATGCTGGGCGTTTCAGGGCTGGTCGCGGGGACGGTGAGGAAGCTGAAGAAACCGGGGACAGCGGCAGGATACCTTATTGTAAACCTGCTGTTCATACTCGCGTTCAACAAAAGCGATACGTGGTATCTTTCGCTGATAGAAGCGGGAGCAGCGGCGTTGGTGTTCGTTGCGCTGCCCGCCAGGATATATTCTTTCGCAGGCCGGCATTTCGACGCACAGACAAGGTGGGAGTACGAATACAAGCTGCACGCGAGCAGGTTCCGCGAGCTTACGATAGGCAGGCTCAAGGAAGTTTCCGAGGTATTCTCGCAGACGGGAGAGATGTTTTCGAGGGAAGCGGAGCAGAGGATAAAGGAAGCGGATATATCCGGCGTGCTGTCCATCGTGGCGGAGAACACGTGCAAGGAATGCGTGTTCAAAAAGAGCTGCTGGGACAAAGATTTTTTGAATACGTACAATGTATTCGACAGGCTGTTTATTGCGTATGAGAAAAACGGGCGTATAGACAAAGACAACGTCGACGCGGCGTTTGTAAAGAAGTGCTTCAACATAAACGGCGTGCTTGCTTCGGCGGAAAGCATATTCAGCGCATATCTGCTTAACTTAAAGTGGGCGAGGAAGATAGAGGAGTCGCGGCTGATAACGGGCAGGCAGCTTAAGGGCGTAGCGAAGGTGGTATCGGACATAGGCCGCGAGATGGACACCGGCTTTAAGTTCATTGAATCGATGGAACAGGGCGTAGCGGTGTCGCTGGACGCGCTGGGCGTGCACACGGAGGAGGTGTGCGCCGAGAAGACGGCGGCCGGTATGGCGGTCGAGCTGCGCGTAAAAAACTGCTCGGGAGGCTCGGGTTGCAGACCGGGCGTAGAGAAGGTGGTAAGCGGCATATGTGGCGCAAGGATGACGAGGGTAAAGGCTGCGGGCTGCGGTTCGGGGAAGCCCTGCCTTTTAAGGTTCGAGCAGGCAAGGAAGCTGGGGGCGTTAACTGGCGTCGTGGCCGTCGCCAAAGGAGAAGTCTCGGGAGACAGCTACTCGTTTCAGGCATTGAAGGATGGCAGATATCTTGTAATGCTGTGCGACGGCAT
Source organism: Bacillota bacterium (assembly GCA_023410595.1). Lineage (GTDB taxonomy): Bacteria > Bacillota > Clostridia > Christensenellales > SZUA-584 > DTFZ01. The sequence continues at coordinate 106,889 of JAEYPO010000036.1, forward strand.
GGGCAGCGGAGAAAGCGCGAGGCGGGAGAGCGCGGCGGCCGTGTCGCTGATAGAAAACTTCTATCAGGCGGGATTCGATGAAAACATAATATTCGACACGATAAACAGGCTGCTCATGCTCAAAGGCGGCGAGGAGGTATTCACGACCGTCGATATATGCATGATAGACTTAAAGACGGGCATAGCGGACTTTACGAAGATAGGAGCGGAGAGCTCGTACCTGCTTACAGAGGGAGAGACCGTGCCCATAGCGCCCGGGTCGCTGCCATTAGGGATAATAGAGGAAGCCGCGCCAAAAAGCACGCGGCGCGAGCTCTTGCCGGGCGACATGATAGTGATGATGAGCGACGGCGTCGCAGACAGGATAAAGGGCGGGGAAGGCTGGTTTGAGGACATACCGGCAATCGACCCGCAGGAAACGGCGGATTTTGTTCTCGCAAAGGCGGGCGGCGGGGAACCGCGCGACGACATGACGGTGATTGCGTGCCTCGTAACGGAGGGGGAGTAAACTTAACAGATAAAGGCAGATTATACGAATTGACACTATGCTTTGCTGTGATATAATACTCTGACACGGACGAGGAGCATCACAGCAATGAAAGATAAGGCATTCTATAAAAAGTTTCTGGCGCTGTCCGTACCGATAGCGCTGCAGCAGCTATTAAAAGCGCTGATGTATTTTATAGACAACATTATGATAGGCTCGCTGGGGGAAAACGCGATAGTAGGCGTAGGGAACGCGAACCAGATCGCTTTTTTTATTTTTGTCGCGATGTTCGGCGTATGCTCGGCGGGCTGGGTGTTTGCAGCGCGGTTCCACGGAGAAGGCGACGCGGGCGGCATTAAGAGTACACTGGGGCTTTGCCTTATAGGTACGTTTATAATAGGCTTTGTTTTTTTTGTGCTCGCTCTCGTTACCCCCAAAGGGCTTATTTCGATATTCAACCAAACGCCCGGCGTTGTCGAAAGCGGAAGCGAGTATATAAGGATAGTAGGCATATCGTATATATTCTCCGGCATATCGCAATCGTACGCCAACGTGCTTAAGGGCTGCCAGAGGACGAGGATACCCGTCGTTACCGGCTTTATTTCGGTGGGCGTCAACGCGTGCATAAACTACGCGCTGATAGGCGGCAACTGGGGTTTTCCGGCGCTGGGAGTACAGGGCGCGGCTATAGGTACTGTTGTCGGCTCGCTGCTTGACGCAGCGCTTATAGTCATAATCAGCTACTCAAGGGGCAACGAAGCAAGGGCAAAGCTGTCAGAGCTGTTCCCGGGGCTTGCGCGTATGAAGAAGCTGGTGGGCGAGTTCTTAAAGGTTGGCGTGCCTATAATAATAAATGAGACCATGTGGGCGCTTTATTCGGTGGTGCTTGTGATGCTGTATAACAGGATGGGCGTAGGAGTAGCGGCGGCGATGTCGATCGCGGGCGCGCTCGACAGGCTCGCGTACGTTGTGTATATGGGCATAGCGAATACGAGCGGCGTAATGATAGGTAACCGGCTCGGCGAAGGAGACAGGGAGAAGGCGTACATATACGCAAGGCGCTTTTTGAGGATGGCGCCGCTCTCTACCGTGGCCGTAGGCGCTCTTGTTCTTTTGGCGCTGCCGCTGTTTCTTGCGCAGTACGATGTAGCAGCAGCGACGAGCGAGCTGGTAAGAAGAGTGGTATATATCAACACGGCCGTCGCGTGGATCATCATGATCAACAACACGAATATCATAGGCGTGCTGCGGGGCGGAGGCGACACGAGGTTCGCGGCGACGATAGACCTGACGGGCTGCTGGGCGCTTACGCTGCCCGTCGCTTACATAACCGCGCTGGCGCTGGGGCTGCCGATATACATAGTTTATCCGTGCGCAATAATAGCGGGCGAATCATTCAAGCTTATATTCGGCCTCCGCAGGTTTCGGTCGGGTAAGTGGATGCACGACATAACGTCGGCGATACGCGCGGCAGATTAAAGCGAGAAATATACTTTTTGACGCTCAGGCGCACCTGTCGTGCGCAAAGATTCGGCGCCTTTAAAAGTTATCCACATATGAGGTAAAGCGGGAGCGCGGCGCTTTAGCTTTTGCAGAAAATCCCATGCGCCTTTCCATGCATGTTTTACTGCGCCGGGTACATGGCCCCAGAGCAAAAACGATGAAAAAACCCGGGTTATCCACCATAGTTCGCAGGTTATCCACATGGTTTGGTGGATAACTTTACTGTATAAGACTTTTTGGCTCTGTATGAATATACAGCCTTTATATCTGAAAATTGGAAACCACAGTAAAAAACAAGCGGCCCGGAAGGCCGCTTGAATTGCTTTTAATATTAAAAATTGTTTCTGTCTCTGAAGCCCTTGCTTTTGCCTTTTACAGGCCCCCTGCGTACGCCGCTCTTAAACGACGGAGTTCTGGGCCTGGGGCTCGAAGGTCTCGGGGCTGCCAATTTTGCGGCGGAGACCCTCGAAGGCGATTTGCCCTTTTTCCAGAGTATTATTATAGCGACGCCCACGCCGATAATGAGCACCAGCAGCACGCCCGCGAGTATAAACCATATAAGCAGCGGGTCGGATTTAGAGTCGGTGGGTTCGAGCGTCACCGCCGCGGCGTCTTCACTCGGATCGGTGGGAGAGGGCTCGATGGCATGTATCGTTATAGTTAAGGGGGCTATGTTCACGGTATACGGCTGGCCGTTCCTGTCCTTGAACGTCAGCGTGAAGTTATACGCCGTTGTAGCGCTTACGTCCACTGTCTTTTCGATGTTCTGATACGCGCCCGGTTCCATCTCAGATACGGAGAACACTTCACCCAGCGTTGGCTCCGTCACTTTTACTTCGCTTATCTTGAAATCCGAATTATTGGAAACGCGCCCCGAGAAATTCACTGTGCCCGCCGCAGTAAGCTCCTGCCTGTCCGCCTCGAGGCTGAGCACTACATTGGAGGAGAGCGCGCCCGGGTCTACCGGAAGCTGCACATTAAGCGAGGCCTTTACCGGCAGTACCTTATTCTTGTGATCTTTCACCGTAATGATGAATTCGACGAGCTGGGACTTATCGAACGTCATCTTGTAGGTCTGGTTAAAATCGTCCCCTCCGTTGAGCTTCGTGGTAGGAAAATCCATTTTCTGGCCGTTATACGTCACGTTAAGGTCGGTATACGGCACGTTGCCGTCGTTCCATATTCTCAGCGTCAGCGTGACCTCTTCGCCCGGCTGGGGCGTCGGCTTGTCGGCGGTAAGCGACGTATGTACGTTTCTTGACTCCAGCTCGAGCACGACGGGCTGCGCTACGGTGAACGTCTGCGGCGTCCCAGAGTCCGCTGCGGTGTACGTTACCGTGGGCGCGATGGTTGCCGCCGTAGTTACAGTGTGCTTGTACGTTACGGCCTGCTTCTGGCCCGGAGCGAGCGAAAACGGCTGGTTGAGCGCCTTGCCTTTATTGAGCTGCGAGGCCTTTACTTCTATGTTTTCCAACGCGGCCTCGCCCTGATTTTCAACGTTTATAGTGAACGTTACCACATCGCCGGGCTTGGCGAGCTTAAGGTCGGACGTTACGGTCGCGTTTATTTTGACTGTAAGCGTTTTGGTTATATGAAAACTAGCAGTACCACCCTGCTGCCATTCTCCGGGTTTAGAAGCCGTTTGATACTCGGCGGCAAACGACACGTCTGTATTGAGCATGCTTTCAGAAACAGCAAAGCTCACGGGTATATTGCGGGATCCGTTTACGGCAAGTGGGGTTCCACCGCCAAAATCGGTCGTTCCGCCTACTTTAACTCGACAATCTGTAAAATCTTCTCCGGTGGTGTTAGTTATTTTTGCGGTTACATTTACAGTATCGCCCGCGTTAACGGTGGCTGACGATGCGCTGAGCGATATTTCTGCACCTTGCGCCAGCGCCGTTCCGCCTATGCCAGCCAGCATGGACAGCAGCAGCGCGGCTGTAATGAAAACGGATATATACTTTTTCAAAACGTTTTCCTCCTTGTAACAGAAACGTATATGTTCTTAAGAATAGAATTTATTCTATAGTAATAACCCCCAAAAGTCAATTAAACCGAGATAAGTTTACATTTTTTACAACGGATGGCGGCAAAGAAAAAAGGCCGGTATAACGGCCTTTTTGAGTGTCAAATACCCCCCCCATATGTCATTCCGAACGCAAGTGACCGAAGGGACGGGAATCTTAAAACAAGCTTATTCCCTAAAGATTCAGTCCCTGCGGTCGTCCACTGCGTAGTCAGTCGCTTCGCTCCTTCAAGCAAAGCTGACGGAATGACAAAAGGAACTTTTTCGACAGCCTGAAAGGCCGGTACGGCCTTTATGAGACTGTAAAAACATCACCTTCACACAGCTTTTGACACTATTAGTTCGCTGTCTCTATAAGCTTCCCCTGTCAGGGGAAGCGGCGCGGAGCGTCAATAGTGTGAAGAGGCAGAATTTCTGATTGTAAGCACCCTTCAGTCAAGCACTAGAGTGTAAGCCCGAGATATGAGCTTTGCAATCCAGTGCCTGACATCTCCCCCGGACGGGGTCCCCGGCGAACAAAGTTCGTTGGGGCGGGTAAAGCGGAGCCGAGTTTGTCGAAAAGCCGGTAAAAACAACTTTCCTTCTACGGCATATAATAGAAGCTTTCGTCGGGGAGAGCGCCGCCCAGGGATTTTGGGTTGCTCTCAAACATGACGCTGAAATAGTCGTCAAGCTGAGCCTTGCACGCCTCGCCCGAGGAAAACGATATGCCGCACCGCGGTATGGAAGAGGATGCTATCTCTTTGGAAGCGACGATGCCCGCCTCGGCTATGTCCGCCGCCGCGGCTTCCGAGTCGGAAACGACATAATCTACCGATGCGGAGTAATCCGCTATGAGCTTCTCCATGGCAGCCTTGTTTTGCGCAAAGTCCTTAGTGACTACAGTTACGCCCATCGGTATGCCCGCGTCCTCGCCGAATATGGCCTTCCATTCCTCGTTGACGTCAATTTTAACGGAGACGTCGCTGTTTTTGGCGAGCACTGTGGAAACGAACGGCTCGGGCAGCAGCGCCAGCTTAACGTCTCCCGCGGCCATCGCGTTGGCAAGGTCGGCATGAGCGCCCATAAACTGTATGGTCACATCCTTTACGCCGTTTTCGTCAAGTATTCTCTGGAACACATATTCAGGAGTAGCTCCCTGTCCCGTGGCGTATATCGTCTTTCCCGCAAGGTCTGCGAGGCTTTCCACAGTATCCCCGTTTTCGAGTATATACAGCACGCCCATCGTGTTGACGGCTACCGTCTTTATGCCGCCGCCCGTCTTGTTGTATATTACTGCGGCGAGGTTGGAGGGTATGGTTGCGACCTGTACTTCGCCTCCGATTATCTTGGGGCTTATCTCGTCGGGGTTTGATAGCAGCGTAACGTCGTATGCCTCATCGGAAAACATCTTTATCATGCCCATGCCGGTGGGGCCGGAGAGCGTCGCGACGGCAACGGGAGCGTCGGAGGCGGCGGGCCCCGCGCACGCCGCGAATACAAGCGCCGTCATAAGCGCCAATGCGATAAGTAAAATCTTTTTCATGTCAAATTCCTTCCCGAGCATTAAGCTCTAAATATTATTTAACTTAAATTACAGACCAGCTTCAGGCCGCAAACTCTTATATAACAAGCTTGCGGCTATATTTCTTTTTTGGATATCGACGTTTTTACCTGAACGTCTTTAAGTGCGCCTATCCTGCCCGTGAGGCTGTTTATTTCGTCAAGCTCGCCCGCAAGCACTATGGTTATCACCGACGTGCCGTACTCGGGCATCGGCAGCCCCATGCGCCCTTTTACTATGCCTTTAAAGCTTGCGACGAGCGCGTTCAATTCGCCCTGGGCATGCTCTGGATTTTCGAGTATCGCGCTTATTACCGCTATACGTTTCATATGACTTCTCCTTGACTTTCCAATCAAAAAACCCGCCTGAAAGGCGGGTCGGAAAATCGCGAATAAAACTTACGCTATTTTACAACTGCCTTTCGATTGAGACGTTTCCGAAAAGCCTTAAGACTTTTTGGCCTATCTGCATCGTCAGCACAGGTCTATGTTTTTTAAGAATGGTGAAAGACGTATCTCGCACTCATCTTATGTGAATAATATCAAAAATAGCGGGTTATGGCAATAGCGTGACAGAAACTTTATTAAAATAAAATACTGCATAGATAAGCCAAACGCGAACCTATGCAGTACGCCGATTCCCCCAGCGCGCTGCCCGGGGAAGCTTATGGATTAATTTTCAGTTAACTTTTTGCTGGTTTCTTTCTGCCCGCTATCAGCAGTATGACGCCTAATATTGCAACTATTGCCCCTGCGATTATCCAGAACAATTCGGGATTTCCAAGAAACGCAAGGTTAGGCGTGCTTATTACGGGGGCGATCAGGCTGGTAAACACTACGATGCCATAAATCAAGGAGATTGCGCCGACAGCGGTTAAGATAACACCAACAACCAACATTGAATTACCCTCCTTATATTTATGTAGTGCCGTATAATAAAAGCATAGCACTATTATATAAGATACTATGTATAATGCAAATATAAATTCACATAACATAAAATTTAAGGATAAATAAGTAAGGAAATTACAAAGCATATAAATGCGCTAAAATCGTGCAAAACAGCCGCACTCTTTACAAATATATATTAAAGCCGTTATAATAGGAGATAATTAAACAAAAGCCGTGACGCAGGGCACGGCTCAATCGCTTTGATTGGATAGCGAGCGGGGAAATGGTGAAAGCCCCGACATGCGGCGTTTGAGCTATCGCCTGCCATGCCTCTTTGCCGAAATTGGCAGTAGGCGAAGACGGGAGCGCCCGTTACAGCGCGCTTAAAGATGCGGCTATAACGCCGTAATTTTGGGTGGTACCGTGAGAGATGCGTCTTGCCCCGATAGGGAAGGACGCTTATTTATTTTAACGACGCATACTAGGAGAATCGCATGCTTTACAAACAAGTGGACAAAAATTTGAATTTTAAGGACAGGGAGCTTGAAGTCCTTGAATTCTGGAAGCAAAACAAAATATTCGAAAAGACTGTTGATAAGAGCAAGGGGAAACCGCCTTACACGTTTTACGACGGCCCGCCGACGGCCAACGGTAAGCCGCATATCGGCCATATACTGACGCGCTGTATTAAGGACCTTATACCCCGCTACAGGACGATGAGAGGGTACGACGTACTGCGCAAGGCGGGCTGGGACACGCACGGCCTGCCGGTGGAGCTCGAGGTAGAAAAACTGCTGGGGCTCGACGGCAAGGACCAGATAGAAAAATACGGCGTGGAGCCGTTTATAGCCGAGTGCAAAAAGAGCGTCTGGAAGTACAAGGGCGAATGGGAGAGGATGTCCGACCGAGTGGGCTTCTGGGTGGACATGGATCATCCTTATATAACATATGAGAACGATTACATCGAGTCGGTGTGGTGGTCGCTAAAGGAGATATACAAAAAAGGTCTGCTCTATAAAGGACACAAAGTCGTGCCTTACTGCCCGCGCTGCGGCACGGCGCTTTCGTCGCACGAGGTGGCGCAAGGCTACAAGGATGTAAAGGAAACGTCTATATTCGTAAAGTTCAAGGTAAAGGGCGAGGACGCTTACTTCATGGCGTGGACGACGACGCCCTGGACGCTGCCCTCGAACGTTGGGCTCTGCGTAAACGCCAAAGAAACGTACGCAAAAGTAAGCTTTAAGGGCGAGAACATAATAATGGCCAAGGCGCTTATACCAAGCGTGCTGGGCGAGGGTGCGCAGATAATCGAAGAATACAAGGGCAAGGACTTAGAATACAAGGAATATGAGCCGCTGTATAACTTCGGGGTGGAAGGCAAGGCGTGGTTTATAACAACGGACGACTACGTAACGCTCTCCGACGGGTCGGGCATCGTGCACATAGCGCCCGCATTCGGCGAGGACGACGCGAGAGTCGGCTCAAAATATAAGCTGCCTTTTGTGCAGATGGTAAACGAGCAGGGCAGGTTCAAGGAAGTAACGCCGTGGGCCGGAGTGTTCGTGAAAGACGCGGACAAGGATATAATAGAAGATCTTAAAAACCGCGGGCTGCTGTACGCCGAGAGGGAGTACGAACACAGCTACCCCTACTGCTGGCGGTGCGACACGCCTCTGCTTTATTACGCGCGCACGACGTGGTTCGTTAAGATGACCGCGGTCCGCGATTTGCTGATGAAGAACAACAGAGCCGTTGGATGGCTGCCCGAAAACATTAAGGAAGGCCGCATGGGCAATTTCCTGGAGAACGTCATAGACTGGGGGCTCTCCAGAGAACGTTACTGGGGCACTCCGCTTCCCGTCTGGGAATGCGGCTGCGGGCATTTTACCGTTGTGGGCTCGATAGAGGAGCTTAAAGAGAAGGGCAATAATGTGCCTGATAATATTGAGCTGCACAAGCCGTTCATAGACAGAATAACGCTTAAGTGCGATAAGTGCGGCGGCGAGATGAAGCGCGTAAGCGAGGTAATAGACTGCTGGTACGACTCGGGCTCCATGCCGTTCGCACAGTGGCACTATCCGTTTGAGAATAAGGAAGAGTTTGAAAAGCGCTTCCCGGCGGACTTCATAAGCGAGGCCGTCGACCAGACGCGCGGGTGGTTTTACACGCTGCTCGCTATAAGCACCGTGGTGTTCGGCAGAAATCCGTTCGAGAACTGCATAGTCTTAGGACACGTGCAGGACAAGGACGGCCAAAAGATGAGCAAGCACAAGGGCAACGTAGTGGACCCGTGGGCTGTGCTCGATAAGCAGGGCGCGGATGCCGTGCGCTGGTACTTCTATTCGAGCAGCGCGCCGTGGCTGCCGAGCAGGTTTTACGAAGAGGCGGTTTCCGAAGCGCAGCGCAAATTTATGGGCACGCTGTGGAATACATACGCGTTCTATATACTGTACGCCGACATAGACGACTTCGACCCGACGAAGCATAAGTATTCCGGGCTCAACGTCATGGACAAATGGATACTCTCCAGGCTTAATACGCTTATTAACAGCGTCACGGATTACCTTGACGAGTACAGGCTGACGGAGCCCGCGAGGGAGCTTGATAAGTTCGTGGACGATCTTTCCAACTGGTATGTGCGCCGCTGCCGCGACCGCTTCTGGGCTTCAGGCATGGAGCAGGATAAAGTAGATGCGTTTATGACGCTGTATACGGTGCTGAGCACGCTGTGCACGCTGGCAGCGCCTTTTGTTCCGTTCATGACGGAGACGATGTATCAGAACCTCGTACGCAGCGTAGATAAAGCGGCGCCTGAGAGCGTGCACCTGTGCGAGTATCCTAAGGCGGATGCTTCGCTCATCGATAAGGCGCTCGAAGACAGCATGGGCAAGGTATTGGACGTCGTGGTGCTGGGGAGAAGCGCGCGCAATACGGCGGGCATAAAGAACAGGCAGCCGATAGGCGCAATGTACGTTTCAGGCATAACGTCGCTGGAGGATATGTATATAGAGCTTATAGAAGGCGAGCTCAACATAAAGACCGTGACGCTGGGCGCAGACCTCTCGGAATTCATATCGTACAGCGTAAAGCCGCAGCTTAAGACGGTGGGGCCAAAATATGGAAAGCTTCTTAATGGCATACGCGTGCACCTTTCTGAAGCGGACGGCGCAGGCATAGTCGGCACGCTCAAATCTGACGGTGTATATAAGTTCTCAGTAAACGGAGAAGCGGTAGAGCTTTCGGAAGAAGATATGCTGATAGAGCCGACGCACCGCGAAGGGTACGTAGTGGAGAGCTACGGCGGAGTGGGCGTAATACTCGAAACGACGCTGACGGAGGAGCTTATAGAAGAAGGCTTTGTGCGCGAGATGATAAGCAAGATACAGACGATGCGCAAGGAAGCGGGCTTTGAGGTGATGGACCATATACGGCTCGGCGTTTCGGGCAACGACAGGCTTAAGGCTGTGGTTGGCCGCAACGCGGACGAGATAAAGCGCGAGGTGCTGGCCGACGATATTGCGGACTCGCTTTCCGGGTACGAGAAGCAGTGGGATATAAACGGCGAGAACGCGGCGCTGAGCGTCGAAAAGATGTGATGTTATAAAGCGGGTGGAAACACCCGCTTTTTTTACAGGGCACGTAAAGCCTAAAGCTTTATGGGCGATAATATGACAGGGTAGAATTTTTTACACATTTGTGATATGGTTATCAACAAGAAATGGATAACGGGAGGTGAGTATGAAGAGCATTGCCGCTATATACTTCGCAATAACCCTTTTTATGGCTGTCGTTATTGCTTTTGGAACAATTGGGCTTAACGAGCTTCAGGTAATAAGTCCTGAAAAACAAGCACCTGCGGTGGCGCGTACGATGGTCGGCGAATCGGCCGGAACGTTTATAATAAGCGTTTTGGCGGACGGCGAGACGTATGAAATAGTAACGGCGCGCACGGGCCGGGCGGGCCTTAGGGCTCAAGCTGAGCATAAGAGCTGATACCGCCGCGGACTGCCGCAATCGGCATATGATAGTTTTAAGGTACGTGGTGGTTAATATATTATACTCTTAAAGCCGTGAGGCTTTTGGGGTAAGATGAATCGGGAAAGAGGAAAAATGAGCAAAAGATACTATGGCAGAAAACGAGCAACAAGACGGAAAGCGCAAGGAAGATTTTTCGTTATAATAGGAGTGCTGATAATCGCACTTGCAGTGGGAATATTCTTTATTGTCAAAGCGGTTACAGGCAAGCCGGGCACCTCGGAAAAACCGAGCCAGTCGGTGGCTCTGACGCCTCCTGCACAGAGCGCAGCGCTGCCGTCAGAAGAGGTTTCCATGGAGCCGACGCCGACGCCCGAGCCTTCGATTTCGGCAGATACTGTGCCGCAGGCGGTGCCGGGCAAGACCGACGCCGCAACGCTGGGCTTCCAGACAAAGATAATGAGCGACGGCGCGGAGGTGGCGACATACCAGAGGCCGGAGACTATTACGTTTGGCAGTGGCGACGAATATACGGCGCTCGAGGGCGTGATAACGTTCCGCGGCAACAATTATCGCGACGCTGCGAGCTGGGGCACGGCGGACATAACGGAGCAAAAGCTGACGCTTGTAAACACAAAGCAGACGGGCGCCATAGACAGGTGGGGAGGTCTCGCGTGGACGGGACAGCCGCTCGTCGTGAAATGGCCGGACGCGCTGCGCGAAAAGATGTCGATCTACGAACCGTTCAGGACGAAGGCGGGCTTTACGGAGGTCATCATCTGCTCGCTCGACGGCAATATATATTTTGAAGAGCTGGAGACGGGCGAGAAGACGAGAGACCCCATCAAGATAGGAGCGCCCACAAAGGGCACGGCGAGCCTCGACCCGCGGGGATACCCGATAATATATGTGGGGCAGGGCCTGCAGGCCGACGGCAACGCCAGCGGCTGCAAAAACATGTATTTCCGCGCGTTCAGCCTTATTGACGGAACGAAGCTTATGGAGACAGGCTTTGCCGACAGAGACCCGCTCGCCATCAGGGGCTGGCAGGCGTACGACTCGAGCCCGCTAATATCAGCGAGCGCGGACACTTTAATACAGCCGGGCGAGAACGGCATAATATACACGGTAAAGCTTAACACGGCTTACGACGAAGCGGCTGGCACCGTGACAATGAACCCCGGGCCTGTAGTGAAATACGGGTACGATTCGCCCGCGAACCAGTCAAGAGAAAAGAACCTCGGCGGCAGGTACGGCATAGAGAACTCGGCCGTCGCGTGGAGAAACTACCTCATATTGACGGATAACGCCGGTCTGCTGCAGTGCATAGATCTTAACACTATGTCGCTCGTGTACGTAAGCGATATGGGTAATGACAGCGACGTTTCGATGGTGCTTGAGGAAGACCCGGTAAACAACACGTTCTACCTCTACACCGGCTGCGAGTACGACGACGGCGTGGCAAACGCCCAGCCGGGGCAGGGCACGGCTTACGCGCGCAAGGTAAACGGCCTTACAGGAGAGATAATCTGGGAAGTGCCTTATACCGTAGACTCCTCCAACGAAGCGGTGGACGGAGGCATACTCGCTTCCCCCGTGCTCGGCAGGGAAGGCACGAGCATGGCCGGGCTCATAATCTATAACATAACGGCGGAAGTAAAGGGCGGCTCTACGACAAGCCGTCTCGTCGCGCTCGATAAGAATACGCACGAACAAAAATGGAGCTACGACATGGATATTACCGGCTGGTCACCATCCTCTCCCGTTCCAGTGTACACGCCGGACGACAAGGGGTATATAGTGCAGTGCGACCGCAACGGCGACGTAGCGCTGATAGACGGAGTTACCGGAAAGGAAGTTGACGTACTTGCGCTGAAAAAGACGGGCAGCGACGGCAAGGTGACGGAGCAGAACAACTTCGAGGCTACGCCCGTCGTTTATAACAACATGATAGTAGTGGGCTCGCGAAGCAGGAACCTGTTCTTCATAAAGATATCTTAATGCATACCGGCCCGGAGCAGCCATGCTTCGGGCTTTTGCTATCAGCAGAAAAGAAGCGTATATTATTGGTTCGTGTTTTTTGGCGGTGATCGTAAACATACGTGGTGGTATTTTACGAAAGGGGAAAGAAACATGTGCAAAAGAAGATACTATGCCAGGAAGCGCAGATTCAGGCGCAAGGCTCACGCAAGGTTCTACGTCATATTAGGCGTGCTTATAGCCGCGCTCGCGGTAGGGATATTTTTCATTGTAAAGGCGGTTACGGACAAGCCGGGCAGCGCGGACAAGCCGGGAGAGTCTATGGCACTCAGCCCGCCCGATATGAGCGGATTAAACGAGCCTTTGGAAAGCGAGACGCCAGCCGAGACGCCCGAGCCGTCGATGCCGGCGGACTTGCTGCCGCAGGCCGTGGCGGGCAAGACCGACCCCGCGACATTCGGCTTTGAGACGAAGATAATGAGCGACGGCACTGAGGTCGCGACTTACGAGCGCCCCGACCCGATATCTTTCGGCGCAGGGAGCGAATATACGGCGCTGGAAGGCGTGATAACGTTCCGAGGCAACAATTACCGGGACATGCCGAGCTGGGGCACGGCTGAAATTACGGAACAGAAACTTACGAAGGTACGGGAGCCGAAGCAGACGGGCGCCATAAACGGCTGGGGAGGCAGCGGCTGGACGGGGCAGCCGCTCGTCGTGAAATGGCCGGACGCGCTGCGCGAAAAGATGACGACGATCTACGATGCGTTCAGGAGCAAGGCAGGCTTTACAGAGGTCATCATCTGCTCGCTCGACGGCAACATATATTTTGAGGAGCTGGAGACGGGCGAGAAGACGAGAGACCCAATCAAGATAGGCGCGCCCACGAAAGGCACTGCGAGCCTCGACCCGAGAGGATATCCCATACTTTACGTCGGGCAGGGGCTTAATTCCGAGGGCAGCGATACGGAATGCAACGACATGTACTTCCGCGCCTATAGCCTTATAGACGGCAAGGAGCTGTATAAGTTTGGTGCGCCCAGCGCCGACCCATTCGCGCTGAGAAGCAACTGGCAGGCGTACGATTCGAGCGCGCTTATTGACGCGGAGACGGACACGCTTATAGTGCCGGGGGAGAACGGCGTGCTTTATACAGTTAAGCTCAATACGGTCTACGACGAGACCGCGGGTACCGTGACTATGGATCCCAAGCCTATGGTGAAGTACAGGTACACGACGCCCGCGAATAAGGACAGGGAAAAAGTAAAGGGCGGCAGATGGGGTATAGAGGACTCCGTCGTCGCTTGGAAGAACTACGTTATATTCACCGACAACGCGGGGCTGCTGCAGTGCGTAGACTTAAATACGATGACGCTCGTGTACGCCAACGACATGGGGGACGACAGCGACGTTTCGATGGTGCTGGAGGAGGACCCCGCAAACGGTACTTTTTATCTTTATACCGGCTGCGAATACGACGAATCTGTGCATAACGCCCAGCCGGGGCAGGGCACAGCATTTGCCCGGAAGATAAACGGCCTCACCGGCGAGGTGATATGGGAAGCGCCCTTTACTGTACAGTCCGGTGATGTCGACGGCGGCATACTCGCTTCTCCCGTACTCGGCAAAGAAGGCACGAGCCTTGCGGGGCTCATAATCTATAACGTGACGCAGGAAGTCAAGGGGGAAAGCACGACGAGCCGCCTCGTGGCGCTCGACAAGAATACCCGCGATTTAAAGTGGAGCTACGACATGGAGGCCGCGGGCTGGTCGCCCTCGTCGCCCGTACCCGTTTATACGGCGGACGGGCAGGGCTATATAATACAGTGCGATATAGACGGAGAGGTCGCGCTAATAAAGGCGGATGGGCAGACAGCCACGGAGGTTAGCAAGCTGTCGCTGAAAGACGAGGCAAAAGAGATTTGGAATAAATTCGAGGCCACGCCCGTAGTGTTCGGCAACTACGTCGTCGTGGGTTCAAAAAGCAGGAACCTGTTTTTCATAAAGATATCGTAAGATAAAAAAACACCCGAAGCTTAGCTTCAGGCGGTCGGTTGCTGAAAACCCCCTTTTGTCATTCCGAGCTGGCGAGGAATCTTAAAATGCTTATTATTTTAAGATTATTCGGCCGTTCCGCTCCCTCTGAATGACACTTAGGTACTTTGTCATAAATCAAAGCCCGAGGCTGACGCTTCGGGCTTTGATATAATAAGCATTATTTCTTCTCCATGTATTCCAGCATCGACTTGGCGGCCAGTTTGCCCGCGCCCATGGCGAGTATAACCGTCGCCGCGCCGGATACAGCGTCGCCGCCCGCGTATACGCCGTCTACCGACGTTGCGCCCGTCTTCTCGTCTATTATTATGCCGCCCCACTTCTGAGTTTCAAGCCCCGGCGTCTCCTGACGCAGCAGCGGGTTGGGGCTAGTGCCTATGGCTATTATCGCCGCGTCGAGCTCTATGTCGTATTCAGAGCCCGCAACAGGCACAGGCCTGCGCCTGCCCGAAGCGTCCGGCTCGCCGAGCTCCATCTTCTGCAGCGTCATGCCGCGCACATACCCATTATCCGTACCGAGTATAGCCGTAGGATTAACGAGGAACTGAAATATTATGCCCTCTTCCTTGGCGTGCTCTACCTCTTCGGCTCTCGCAGGCATCTCCGCCTCACTCCTGCGGTATACTATGTATACCTGTTCGGCGCCGAGACGCTTGGCGCACCTTGCCGCGTCCATGGCTACGTTGCCGCCGCCCACGACGGCGACCTTCTTATGCCTTACTACAGGCGTGTCGTATTCGGGGAACTTATAGCCCTTCATGAGGTTGATGCGCGTCAGGAATTCGTTGGCGGAATACACGCCGTTGAGGTTCTCACCCGGTATGTTCATGAAGCTCGGAAGCCCCGCGCCCGTGCCTATGAATATCGTATCAAAGCCCATGGCTTTTAAGTCGTCTATAGTCAATACGCGGCCTATGACCATGTCGGTTTCTATCTTTACGCCCATATCGGAGAGCGTGTCTATCTCTTTCTGCACGAGCGCCTTGGGCAGCCTGAACTCCGGTATGCCATACACGAGCACTCCGCCCGGCGTATGGAACGCCTCGAATATCGTTACGTCAACGCCGTTTTTAGCAAGGTCAGCCGCGCACGTGAGCCCCGCCGGCCCCGAGCCTATTACGGCCGCTTTCTTCCCGGTAGGCGGCTTGCATTCGGCTTTTTTCGCGCCTTTCTCTATCGCGTAATCCGCGCAGAACCTCTCAAGCCTTCCTATGCCCACTGGCTCGCCCTTTATGCCGCGGACGCAGTATTGCTCGCACTGGGTCTCCTGCGGGCAGACGCGCCCGCATATCGCGGGCAGGCCGTTGGTCTCGCGTATCTTCTCGTAAGCGCCCGCATAATCTCCTTCGGCCGCGAGCTTTATAAACTCGGGTATCTGCACGTTAACCGGGCATCCGGCAACGCACGGCTTATTCTTGCACTGCAGGCAGCGCATAGCCTCGTTTTTCGCCATGTCCTCCGTATACCCAAGCGCGACCTCACTGAAGTTTGACGCCCTTACATGCGGGTCCTGTTGAGGCATCGGTGTTTTTTTAAGATCCATATTGCGCTGCGCCATTTACCGTACCTCCTTAAACAAATTGCAGGACTCCTCTTCCTGCTTTTTATACATCGTCTGCCTTCTCATGGCTTCGTCGAAATCCACCTCGTGCCCGTCGAAATCCGGACCGTCCACGCACGCGAACTTCGTCTTCCCGCCAACGGTAACGCGGCATCCTCCGCACATACCCGTGCCGTCTATCATTATGGGGTTCATGCTTATAAGCGTCTTTATGCCGTATTCCTTGGTCAGGCGCGATACGAATTTCATCATTACAAGCGGGCCTATGGCGACGACAAGGTCGAACTTCTCGCCCGATTCTATTTCGCTTTTAAGAGCGTCGGTAACGAAGCCCTTGTTGCCGTTGCTGCCGTCGTCCGTCGTTATTATGAGCTTTGAAGAAACGGCGCGCATCTCATCCTCAAGCAGTATGAGGTCTTTGTTGCGAAAGCCTGCTATCGTCGTTACATCCACGCCCAAAGACTTAAGCTTTTTAGCCTGCGGGTACGCTATCGCCGTGCCAAGCCCGCCGCCTATGACCGCAGCCTTTTTTACGTTTTCGCCGAAATGGGACGGCTTGCCGAGCGGTCCTATGAAATCCGCAAGTGAATCGCCTTCATTTAAAGCGCCCAGCTGCAGCGTCGTTTTCCCAACCTCCTGAAAGATGATGGTCACGGTTCCGGCGTTCCGGTCAAAGTCGGCTATGGTCAGCGGAATACGTTCGCCATTATCGTCTACACGAAGTATTATGAATTGTCCCGCCTGCGCCTTTTTCGCTATAAGCGGCGCGTCAACGACCATAAGCTTGACCTGCTCGTTAAGCGTTTGTTTTTCAAGAATCTTATACAAGTAGTTCAGCTCCTTATATTTTTATCGCCCCTAAAAACCGCGGTTTTTGTATACGAAGCATACAAAATTATCACAGCTTTGCGGCCTTAAATACATTCCTGTTATTATAACACTATTTTCAGTACCAGTGCAAAAAAAATCGCTGCTTACTGCGGCGATTATATGTGTTAATTTTTAATATGTATTTAGCTTATGTTACTCAGCGAGGTCGTCGTATGTATTCTTATATATTTTTGGAGCGACCGTCTTCCACTTTTTAATGAACGACTCCGCCGAAGCCTGTGAATACGTTATAAGGTTTAGCTCAAAAACCGGCATCTGATTTTCTAGCACCTTGAGCATGACCTTGTATTCGCCCTCGTCTATCTTAATATATTCCGCGAACAGCTCCGTTTCGAGCCGCAGCTCGTCCCTGTTGGCGCTGCAGTATTCGTCTATAGCCTTGCGCTGAGAGCTCAGCAACTCTTTTTCAAGGTAATAAAGCGTCGTGCGGCCAAGCTCGGTTATGGAATAGAACGTGCCGTTGGGCGTCTCGCGCTGCTCAACGAGATTGCTCTCCATCAGCTCGAACATGCACTCTTTAAGGTCGAAGTAATTCAGCCAGTTGTTCTCAGTAACAGTCCTTAGTATTTGCAATTCGGAGAGCTGTATGTTTATCGTTTTAAGCAGATATAAGATGAGCAATTTATTCTGCGCTATCGCTTCGATGTTCATATGCCGCCTCCATGCAAATTTTTTGCAAGACCTCGACGCCTCGCAGTAGTATTATTATACCACAATTTTTGCGTTAGTACAGCAAATGTGGTATTATAAAAAACAAAATAACAACATATTGTATAACATAGGTGGTATAATATGGTAGAAGAATTGGAGCGGCTCGTGCGCCGGGAAGGTATAGATATATTCGGCACTTCGGACGCAAGCTCGGCTGTGCCGGATAAATTCAAGAGCGTTCCATATGCTATAACTCTTGGGGTGCGACTCTCGGACGCCGTGATAGACGGCGTAAGCGCAGGGCCGACGAAGAACTATTTTTACCATTACAGGACGGCAAACGCTTACTTAGACATGTGCGCTTTTAAGTGCGTCATATTACTCCAGCGCGCGGGATTTAACGCCGTAGCTATACCCGCTTCGCAGACGACTAATGAGCGCGGTATAGAAGGGGACTTTCAGCATAAGACGGCTGCCAACCTTGCGGGGCTTGGATTCATGGGCAAGAGCGGGCTTTTCATTACAAATGAATTCGGCCCGAGGGTAAGACTGGCGACCGTGCTTACCGACTTAAAGCTAGGAGGCGGCAACGTAATGCAGCCGGGCTGCGGGAGCTGCAGCGCGTGCGCAGATGCCTGTCCCTGCGGAGCGATAACGGGCAGGACTTGGAGCGTAGCCACTCCGCGTGATGAGATAATTGACGCCGCGCTTTGTTCGCGGCATATGAAGGATAAATACATGGGTATAGGCCGCGGAGCCGTCTGCGGCATATGCATAGCGGTTTGCCCGTATGGGCGCCACAGCAAGCCGTAATATATCATGCGCGCTTGCTGTTAGCAGGTTTTACGGATATCGGCGCGGTGTTTGTTAATGCAGTTTCGGAAAAAATTCGCTATTGATTTAAAATTTCTATCGTGTATAATATGTTATGCAGCTTCAGACGGAGTGTTGTACGGGGGGTTGTAGCTCAGCTGGTCAGAGCGCTACGTTGACATCGTAGAGGTCGTTGGTTCGAGCCCAATTAACCCCACCATATCCTGCGGTGTTCGAAATGACGCCTGGGTTTTAAACCTACAGAACGATTTCGGGAGCGTGTGTCCGAAAACGGATGTCGTGCCCGCTTTTTAAACGGGATAACAGATTGTTCCGGCAGCGCACCCACCTGCTAGTGGGCAGGGATTAAAACCTGGGGGACGGCACCATGGGATATATATGAAGCGGAATTGTGTAACGGTAGCACCTACGACTCTGACTCGTATTGTTGGGGTTCGAATCCCTATTCCGCTGCCAAAACAGAAACGCCCTTTTGGGCGTTTTTTGTTTTGGCGCGGAATAGGGATTCGAAGCGAGCGTAAAGAAAATGTGCCAGTGGCACATTTTTAGCGAGACGGGTTACACGGCAGTGTAGGCTGGAGATAAAGAAACGAGACGGGCAGAGAAGTAGGGATTCGAAGTAATCGATAACCACCCTAATGGCGTCATAGAAACGGCGTCATAGGCTTCTTTGACAATGTATATGTAACATGATAAATTAAAGTTATAAGTTACCACAATAAACAAATTAATATCGCTGAGCGGCGGAGGATTAACCTATGGGCTATAACTATGAAGCGCGGCTTTGTAAGCTGCAGGAATACATGAGGGAAGCGTCGCTTGATGCGTTTGTGATCTCGACACAGGATTCGATATACTATCTCTCCGGAGCGTCTTACCAGCCTGTCGAGCGCCCTTTTTTCATTGTCGTAAAACCCGAAGGCCCTTATGACCTTATAGTACCTTATCTCGAATATGAGCACATGAAAAAGGTAAAGAACTATGGCGGCATAAGCTATTATTTCGAATACCCTTCGGTAGAAGGCCAAAACTGGTATGACAAGCTGGGTGAAATGCTTGCGCCCTGCGCATGCGTTGCCGTAGAGCCTGACTTCTCTGTAGCGAAGCTTAATTTGCTTAAAGCTAAAGAAATCGTTGTGTCCGACGCTATACTCCGTATGCGTATGGTAAAAGAACCGGAGGAGATAGAGGCCATAAAGCGCGCGGCGGTATGGACGGACCTTGGCATGAAAATGCTGCATACAGGCATATACCGGGGCTGCTCTGTAATCGAAACCGTAATGCCCGCCAAAAAGCTGCAGACCGGAGTAATAAAAGAGGGGGAGTATGATTACCTCAATTGCAGTTTTCTCACGGCGGGGTGGCCTGCCCCGAAGAGCTCGCAGCCGCACAGCGTGCCCGACTTCCACACGGACATGGGCGACGGCCCTATAGTGCTGATGAGCTACAACCGCGTTAACGGTTACGCCGCCGAGTGCGAGCGCACAGTATTCTTGGGCGACCCCTGCGCCAGAGACAGGGAACTGTTCGAGACGGTTATGGAAGCTAGATCGCTCGCGTTCAACATGATAAGGCCGGGCGCTGTCTGCTCGGACATTGACGCGGCTACGCAGGATTATTTCAAAAGCAAGGGCTTCGGCGACAATATCATACACCGCACGGGGCACGGCATAGGGCTTGGCAACCATGAACAGCCGTGGCTTTCCCGCGGAAGCAGCGATATACTGGAAGAAAACATGGTGATCAGCATAGAACCGGCGCTGTATTTTGACGATATCGGCGGGTTCCGTCATTCCGACACCGTGCTTGTAACAAAGGACGGCTATGAGATACTTACGAAATACCCCTTAGATTTGGAATCCATGATAGTGCGCGGCAAACGCATAGCAAAGAAAACGAAGGGCGCTGTTATACGCAAAGCTATAAAATACTGATTATATCACACGGAAAACCGGGCTATAAATGACTCCCTTTACGGGCGTCATTTTTTATGCGCGGCGAGACGGGTTACGGAAGGATATCCCTCCACCGCCTGAGGCGGCCATGCCTTCAGGCAAGGGAAGCTTTTTTTGTGTTTATTTGTTCCTCCAGCCTCTCAAACTCCTCGATACCGTACAAACAGAACGCGCTTAATATATCGCCCCCGCGGCCGTCTGCTTTAAGATTGTCTTCATACCTTTCCGTAAGGTCGGGCAGCGGGCGGTCTTTGTAATAAAAGCCGCGCAGCTTGGAGTATACGTACGCGGCGCGTCTTACATTCTTGTAAAATGTGAACACTATGGAGGCTTTTAAGCGCAGCTCCATAAAGACGCTTAGATCCGGCAATTCGTTTGCGTCATAAGCGTCCTGAAAAAAGCTTATGCAGTATTGCAGGCTCTCCAGCTTGTCTTCGCGCGTAAGCTTGCGGAGCATGCCGTTGTCAAAATTCTCCGTCGGCTGCAGCGATTTGCGGATAAAGTAATACGCTATCAGAAAACCAAGTACGGTAAGCACACCAACTATGATTAGTAGCGTGTTATCCGGCAAAAGGGCGGCGGGCATATTTTCGGGCATAATAATAATCCCCTTTCATCGTGAGCGCAAGGCTTATCGCACTTTATGCCAAGATATATCAAGGCAGTGACCCCGGTCAACAGAAAGAGGAATACGCGTTAAAATATTGCAATAGAAAGTCAAGATACGACTATATAATACTCATTATTTTATTACCGCCAGCACTTCGCCTGTGGCTACGTGAGCGCCTTTAGAAGCGGCTATCTGTACGACCGTTCCGTCAAATGGCGAGGATATCTCGCTCTCCATCTTCATGGATTCGAGTACTATGACTATATCGCCCTTCTTTACGCTGTCGCCCACGCTCTTCTTTATATGCAGAACGATGCCCGGCATAGGGGCGGTAAGCTTCTCGCCCTCGGCTATGCTTTTCCCCGCGGAAGGAGCGGGCGCGGCGGCGGGCGGCGTTTGCGCGGTTACATTTTGCTGTACGGCAGTGGCTGTGCTCTCGCCTGTTTTTACGACACTCGCTTTGCCGCGTTCGACGTCCACCTCATACCTGTTGTTGTTTAAAGTAACGATATATTTCATGCTGTTTCTCCCGTTATCAGTCGATGAGCTTTATGCTGTTAAAAACGAGTTCGTCAAGCGGTATGCCCGATTCAAAGCTTACGATGCCCATTATGAGCGCCGCGGTTCTCTCGTCGGTGCATACGAGCTCAAGCTCGCCCTGCGCGGATCGGTCGGCGGGCACGCAATCCTCACATTGAACATCTTGTGAGGTCTCCCTTTTAGCCCGCGCTTTTTGCGCGCCGTTAGCCGCAAACTTAATGATAACGGCGAGCAGCATAAGTACGGCGACTATCAGCGCCGCTCCAAATAAGTCATGCAGAATATTGTCCCAGCCGGTCATAAACTTTACTCCTGTTTCATTGTAGCTCTTTATAAACCGCGATAATGATATCACATTTACCGCGGTAACAACAAATAGTTTATCAGATTTTATATTACTGTTGTCTTCTTTTACAAGACTGTGATAAACTTAATCAGCTATTTTTGCAATTTCATAAGGAGAGCTTGCGACAGTGGGTATTTTGTTTGGCAATGTGCTGAATATAACGTTGGGCCAGGTGATAATGTGGCTGATAGGCGGCGTGCTTATCTTTCTTGCAATAAAAAAGGACATGGAGCCGTCGCTGCTGCTGCCTATAGGCTTCGGGGCGATACTCGCCAACCTGCCGCTTTCGGGCGCAATCACGCAGACTATAGAGGGCGTCGAGGAAGTCGGCGTACTCGACGTGCTGTTTAATTCGGGCATAGCGAACGAGCTGTTCCCGTTGCTGCTGTTCATAGGCATAGGCGCGATGATAGACTTCGGGCCGCTGCTTTCCAACCCTAAGATGCTGCTGTTCGGAGCGGCTGCGCAGTTCGGCATATTCTTCACGCTGAGCATCGCGGTGCTGTTTGGGTTTGAAACAAAGGACGCAGCCTCCATAGCCATAATAGGCGCGGCGGACGGCCCGACGTCTATATTCGTCGCGACATATTTCGAGACGGACTATATCGGCGCTATTATAGTCGCGGCGTACTCGTACATGGCGCTCGTGCCAATAATACAGCCGCCAGTTATAAGGCTGATAACGACAAAGAAAGAGCGGCGCATACGCATGCCTTACAATCCGAAGGACGTATCAAAGTTGACGAAGATACTGTTCCCCATAGTCGTGACAGCGATAGCGGGCATCGTGGCTCCGCGTTCGGTGGCGCTTATAGGCTTTCTGATGTTCGGCAACCTTATACGGGAATGCGGCGTATTGAACCTTCTCTCCGAAACGGCTCAGAAGGTGCTTGCAAACCTTATAACGCTGTTTTTGGGCCTAACGATAGCGTCGAAGATGAGGGCGGAGGATTTTCTCGCGCCCGAGACGCTGCTTATACTTGCGCTCGGCATGTTCGCGTTCATATTTGACACCGTGGGCGGCGTGATGTTCGCAAAGCTGCTTAATCTCTTTATGAAGAACAAAATAAACCCGATGATAGGCGCGACCGGCATATCGGCATTCCCCATGTCCGCGAGGGTGATACATAAGATGGGACAGGCCGAGGACAGGCAGAACTACTTGCTTATGCACGCGATAGGCGCTAACGTATCCGGGCAGATAGCCTCCGTAATAGCAGGAGGCATAATACTTAACCTGATAGCGAGGTAATGGATATGAACTTTCAAGGATTTATAGATACGTTGCCGATACTGCTGTACGGCATGGCAGGCATATTTGTAGTGATAGCTATAATCGCTTTGTCGATAAAGCTGATGAGTTGGGCGTTCCCGCAGCGTAAGGGCGCGCAAAAGCAGGACGACTAAAAAGGGCAATGCTAAACGGCTGAATTGTTCGGTGTAATGTTTTTTCAGCTTAGCTAACCGATTACGGCTCATACGAATTCGTCATAGAAGACGTCGATGGACGGCTTATAGGCATAGCTCATCTGCGACAGGAACACCTGTTTTGAGCATTCTGATTTTGCACGGTAAAAGCGTCATTTTATAAATATCGGGAAGGGATTTAATTTGATTCCCCGGTACGGCTTGGGGCAAAGAATATCTCCAATCGGTCTCCGGACTTTAAATCCTGAAGAAAGGAGCTTTCAGCGTCGTTGACGCGGAGAACAATTTCTCCCGTCGGATGCTCGAGGTCAATTCCGGATAGCTCCAGCATATCCATCAGGTAATAAGGAGAACCGTCGGTTTTTTTAGAGAGAATGACGGGTTTATTATTTAAAATTAATTCAATATTATCAGCAGGCTGACTGAAAACTGCGGGTTCCGGAGGCAATGGAGACGACGCGGCCGTAACCGGTTCTTCGACTGGGAGGGAAAGCGGAGCCGGATATGTTGCCAAAGTCTCTGTGCGCGGTGCTTCTTCCTGAGTTGTTTCCTTAACTGGGGGCTGGCTGTCAGCAGCCGTTATGCGCAAATCCGATTCCATCATAACCGTATCGCCGGTTTTCAGCGGTGTATCCGGGGAAACAATTTTTCCGTTAACGGTGGCAGCCTTACTTGGGTTATTCGCCAGCAGATCCTTCAGACGGTACCGGACGGACTGGCCATGCGAGGCGGGAATAAATTCAATGCTGTCTCCTGACTTCACCAAATCCGAAATTTTTGCCTCATTGCCATTTAATCGCAGTACGGCAGCCACGCCGGGCGTACCGTAATATATGACCTGATTTCCGTTGACTTCAATGTTCAGCTTCTCGCCTGCCCTGGGCAAAAAGTCCCGATGGGAAAAACCGTTCATCATAAGAACATCCAAAACGGTCATGGCGCTGCTGCGGAAAAGCCTGGCGCTGCTGCCGTTTATAGTGACATTATAGCTTTCGGCAATCAGGTTCAAACCTGCGGAAATGGCTATACCCAATGGTGTCGCATATTCGGGATCGTTGAAATCGCAGGTATCCGAGAAGGCGTATATCTGAAAGTTGTTTCCGGCTATTGCCACCCGGCTTAAATCCATATTCATATATTTGGCGATCCCGGTGCGTATGCTGGCCAGTTTGCTGCCTCCACCGGCCAGGAAAACGGCTGAAGTGGGAGCACCGTTGACCTCACAGATATGTTCAGAAATTTCACGGCATAGATTTGCAGTGGCTTCATCAGTACAGTCCCTCATATCGTCTTGCGTGATGGTCTGCTCATTGCCAAGAATATCGGTAACGCAAACGCAGTCTTGGTTTCCTAGCTGTGTCTTGACCGACTCTGCAGTGCTGAAATCAAGAAGATATTTCTTCATCACCGCTTCTGTAATTTCATCTCCCGCTACAGTAACCATGGTGTATCCCACAATACCGCCGTCTTTGCAAATGGCAATGTCTGAAGTTCCTGCCCCAATGTCCACCAACGCGAGATTCAGAAGACGAAAATTTTTCGGAATCGCCACATTAATTGCCGCAATGGGTTCCAGTGTGAGGCTGGCAACCTCCAGGCCAATTCTGTTCATGGCAGAATAAAGGCTTTCTACGACTTCACTGGGAAGAAAGGTGGCAATGACGTCCGCTTTTATACGCCTGGCCTGGTGACCCAATAAGCTTGAAATGGGGTAGTTGTCCATATAGTACTGAACGGTAGTGTGCCCTACCAAATAGAACTGTCGGCTGTCGATATCCAGTCCATTGGTGAAAGCGGTCTCCGCTTCACCAATGGCCCCCGCTTCCAGGCGGCTGACAATTTCAGCATCAAGCCGTTGTGGCTGAGGAAATTCCATCTCAAAAGAGGCGCGCTGGGTGCGGAGCGCGCGTCCTGCCGCAGCGACGCATACCTTCTTTAGCTTACAGCGGAGCTTTGTCTCCATACGTTTTTTAACGATGCGGGCGACGCTTGCGACCTGTTCAATATCTTCAATCTGGCCGTCGATCATGGAACGCTGTGGGTGCTCCTCTTTTTCCATGGCGATGACTCGAAACTTCCCGCTTTCCACTGTACCCGCAACGCCAATGATGCTGCGTGTTCCGATATCAAGAGCAAATATCATACCATTCGGCTGTGCTTTCAGACGCTTTTTAGATGAGTCATTCATAAACGGCCCCCCTCTTCCTGATGGAATATTACTTCTGTTGATTTAGCTTAATCATATACATTTTGAGAATAGCCTAACGGGAATTAACCATTCATAAACGTCCTTGCCGATGACATTATAAAGACTTCACACAGGCACACCTCTTTAATTACTATCGTAATAAAGACGAATATAATTAATATATTTGCGTGAAATACACCTTGCAGAATAATGATAGAAGCTGAAAACCCGAAAATAAAGGCTGCCGGGTTACCGGCAGCCTTGTCGCCCGCTCAGCGGGTCTTTTTATTATTTACCGTAATACGCGCTTTTGTATATGTCCATGAGCTCTGTCACGAGCGGGTAGCGCGGGTTGGAAGTAGTGCACTGGTCCTCGAACGCTCGCTCGGCGAGAGCAGGCAGCTTCTTTAAGAATTCCTTTTCGTTAACGCCGCATTCCGCTATGGTCGCGGGCATATTAAGGTCGGCCATGAGCGCGCGCACCTCGCGTATCAGCGCCGCTATCTGCTCTTCCTTTGTAGCGCCGCCAAAGCCTAAGTACCGCGCTATCTGCGCGTACCGTTCATCCGCTACAAACTTGCCGTATTTGGGGAATATGGCGAACTTCGTGGGCAGCTGCGAGTTGTACGCTATAACATGCGGCAGCATTATCGCGTTTGCGCGGCCGTGCGGTATATGGTATTCGCCGCCCAGCTTATGAGCGAGCGAGTGATTAATACCGAGAAACGCGTTTGTAAACGCCATGCCCGCGATGCAGGAAGCGTTATGCACCTTCTCGCGCGCTACGGCGTCTTCCGGGTTGTTATAAGAGCGCCGCAGGTACTTGAACACCAGCTCTATGGCCTTTATCGCAAGGCCGTTCGTATAGTCGGAGGCGAGTATGGATACGTACGCTTCTATAGCGTGCGTGAGCACATCGAGGCCTGTATCCGCGGTGATGGATTTAGGCATGGTGCGCACGAACTGCGGGTCTATGATAGCCACGTCGGGCGTCAGCTCATAGTCCGCGAGCGGGTACTTCGTGTTACCGTTGCTTTTGTCCGTGATGACGGAGAACGACGTGACCTCGCTGCCCGTGCCCGACGTCGTGGGTATGGCGACGAGTTGCGCCTTTTTGCCTAAGTTGGGGAACAGAAACGCGCGTTTGCGTATGTCGAGGAACTTAAGCCGCAGCGCCTCAAAGTCCGTTTCCGGATGCTCGTAAAAAAGCCACATGCCTTTGGCGGCGTCTATTGCGCTCCCTCCGCCGAGTGCGATTATCACGTCGGGGCTGAATTTGTTCATGGATTCTACGCCGCGCATTATCGTCTCTATGGACGGGTCGGGCTCAACGTCCGAATATATCTCGCTGTGGCAGTACTGCTCGCGCTTGCGCAGATAATGCAGCACCTTGTCGACATAGCCGAGCTTTACCATCATGGGGTCGGTAACGATGAACGCGCGGCTGATATTGGGCATCGACTCAAGGTATTGCACGGAGTTGTTCTCAAAATAGATCTTGGGCGGTATCTTGAACCACTGCATATTTACTCTCCTTGTCGCTATACGCTTTTTGTTTATGAGGTTGACCGAAGAGATGTTCGCGGTAGTGGAATTCTGCCCGTAAGAGCCGCAGCCTAGCGTTAACGACGGCGTGTTGGTGTTGTAGATATCGCCTATGGCGCCCTGGGACGACGGTGAATTCACTATAACGCGGCCCACTCTCATCGCATTGCCGTACGCGCGGCAGAGCTCCTCGTTGTTTGAATGTATGACCGCGCTGTGTCCGAGGCCTCCGAGCTCAAGCATTTTGCCCGCGAATTCAAAGCCCTGCTTCTCGTCTTTAGCAACGAAGTAAGCGAGCACGGGGGAGAGCTTTTCCAGCGACAGCGGGTATTCTCTGCCCGGCTTCTCGAGCCTGACAAGCAGTATTTTTGTGTTTTCCGGCACGCTTACTCCCGCGTTTGCCGCGATCCAGTGCGCCGTTTTGCCCACGACGTCGGGATTTAAGGTAAGCCTCTCGTTCCTTATTACGTACTGTGATATCTTCTGCGTCTCCTCGTCGTTCATGAATGCGCAGCCCAGCCGCTTCATCATATCCTCAAACGCTTTAGAGATATCCTTGTGCACGATGACCGCCTGCTCGGAAGCGCAGATCATACCGTTGTCGAACGTCTTGGATATTATGAGGTCGGTGCACGCGCGCTCCAGGTCAACGTCGTTGTGGATGTAGCACGGCACGTTGCCCGGGCCGACGCCCAGCGCAGGCTTGCCCGCGCTGTAAGCGGACCTTACCATGCCCGAGCCGCCCGTCGCGAGTATCATCGATACGTTAGGGTGGTTCATCAGAGCGTTCGTCGCCTCTATTGAAGGCGTTTCTATCCATTGTATGCAGTGCTTCGGGCCGCCGTTTTCTACAGCTGCGTCTCGAAGTATCCGCGCCGCTTCCGCGGAACACTTCTGTGCGGAAGGGTGGAACGCGAATATTATGGGGTTGCGCGTTTTGGCGCATATGAGCGCTTTGAACATCGTGGTAGACGTGGGATTTGTCACCGGCGTCACGCCCGCTATGATGCCCACCGGCTCCGCCACTTCGACATAGCCTTCAAGCTCGCTTTCGTCTACAACGCCTACCGTTTTTTGCTCTTTTATGCTGTGCCAGATATACTCTGTCGCGAATATGTTCTTTATAACCTTGTCCTCGAACACTCCGCGCCCCGTCTCGTCGACGGCCATCCTCGCCAGCTTCATGTGGTTGTCGAGCCCCGAGAGCGTCATCGCGTGGACCATAGAGTCTACCTGCCGCTGGTCCATGCGCATATAGGCGGTGAGAGCCTCGTTCGCGTTTTTTACCAGACGGTCGATCTCGGCCTGAAAATTACCTTCCTTATTCTTCTCTGCCATGGTACTCCTCTCCTTAAACTTAAAGTCTATAAAACCCATAAGGGATTTTAACAATATTACTGCCCAAAAAGCCTTTTATTTTTCAGTATTCCAGCAATACCTGAAAAAACAGCACATTGTGAAACATTTCACATTTTGATTATATAACTTTGTGAATTAATTGTCAATCATATTCGCTATAAATATTTCCTTTTTTATATGAATAACTGTTTTCGCAACTGACAGGGCTTTTTGCGCGCGTTTACGCTTGTAAAAAAGAACGTTTGGCAGATGTAAAAAAGGCCGATGGGCGGCCTTTGAAAGCAATATTAATAAACTATATTATGAAAATTTAAGACTGATATCGAGCGGCCTTGGTGAGTTCGTAAGAGCGCCTATCGAAATGAAATCGACGCCCGTCGCGGCGACTTCTTTTATATCCTTTTCGTCCATGTTGCCCGAGGCTTCGACAAGCGCTTTTTTGTCTATCAAAGCTACGGCCTGTCTCATCATATCGACAGACATGTTGTCGAGCATTATGATGTCCGCTCCGGCGCTTAGCGCCTCGGCGACCTGCTCCAGAGTTTCGGTCTCCACTTCTATCTTCAGCGTAAGGGGAGCGAGAGACTTTGCGGCCCTGACCGCACTAGTTATGCCGCCCGCCGCTTTAATATGGTTGTCCTTTATCAGCACGCCGTCCGCGAGCGAGAACCTGTGGTTATGCCCTCCGCCCGTGCGCACGGCGTATTTTTCAAATATGCGAAGCCCCGGCGTCACCTTTCTAGTATCGAGTATGCTGACGGAAAAGCCCGCGACTTTCGCTACCGCTTCGCTCGTCTTTGTGGCTATGCCCGACATGCGCTGCATCATATTGAGCGCAAGCCGCTCGCCCTGCAGCACGCCTGCGGCCTTGCCGGATATCGTTCCTATGACGTCGCCGTTTTTTACGGTCTGCCCGTCCCTAAAGCTGAATTCTACTTTTATGTCCGGGTCGATATGGTGGAACACGGCTTTGGCAATATCCATGCCGCACAGCACGCCCGCCGCCTTCGCAAGGAACTTGCCTTGTATCACCGTATCCTGCGGAACGGTGCTTTGCGTCGTTATGTCGCCCGTGCCTATGTCTTCGGCAAGCGCCATGGCTATAAAGTTTGTAAGATACTGCTTATCAATCATCATTTTTGTTCATCCGTACGGAAGTGCGCGCCTACCGACTCCTTGCGGTTAAGCGCGCCTTTTAGCACCTCGATGCCGACCGAGGTCATATTGTAAAGCTCCATCTGCTTTACTGTTTCCAGCTTTGCGTTTTCTATTTCATGCATTATCTCTTCTGCGCGCTCCAGGCCGTACGACAGCTCTTTGCCGTTGCGAAGTATGCCGCAGTATTTTACCATTATGCCCTTTAAGTCTATTATCTTCGCGGCGGCGTCTATATCGCACGGCTCGTTTGAGTTATCGCAGGGAACCGAAGCCTTGACTCTGCATGGCTCGAACCCTCCGTTTATAACATACGCGCATCTGCGCCCGAACACGAGGCACTCGAGCGTAGAGTTGCTCGCCAGCCTGTTGGCGCCGTGCACTCCCGTCGAGGCGACCTCGCCGCACGCGAGCAGCCCGCGCACGCTTGTCTCGCCCCAAAGCCCCGTCTTTACGCCGCCCATCATATAGTGCTGCACGGGGCCGACGGGTATGAAGCTTTTCGTTATGTCGATGCCGCGCTCAAGGCACGTGTGGTATATCGTAGGAAAACGGCCGATAAGGAAATCAGCGGGCTTGCTTGTGATATCCAGCCGCACGTAAGGCGTTGTCTGATTCTGTATCTCCCGGTAAATCTCTCTCGCGACTATGTCTCTCGGCGCAAGCTCCGCAAGCGGATGCCTGCCCTGCATGAAGCGCTCGCCCGCGTCGTTCTTCAGCACGCCGCCCTCGCCGCGCACCGCTTCGGATATAAGGAAGCACTGCCTGTTTCTGTTTTCCTTAGTATAAAGCCCGGTGGGATGGAACTGTATGAACTCCATGTTTTCGAGCGTCGCGCCCGCCCTCTGCGCCAGCGCGAACCCGTCGCCCGTCGCTATGACGGGGTTGGTAGTATACCTGTATATCTGCCCGAGGCCACCCGTCGCTATGATGACGTAGCCCGTACGGAAAAGATGCCAGCCGCCGTCCATATGAGCCATGAGGCCGCACACCCGGCCGTCTTCCGTAATAATATCGCTGACGAAAGAGTTTTCATACATAGTAACGTTATCGAGATTCTTTACCGTTTTCTCCAGCGTCTTTACCATCTCAAGGCCCGTCGCGTCCCCGCCGGCGTGCAGTATACGGTTCATGCCGTGGCCGCCCTCGCGCGTTGTTAATAGGTGACCGGCGCTGTCGAGGTCGAAGTTTGTCCCCAGCTTAATGAGCTCGTTTATCTCATTCGGGCCTTCTTCCACTATAACGCGCACGGCGTCCGGATCGCAGAGCCCGGCGCCCGCCTTCATTGTGTCCTTAAAGTGGTACGTGAAGTTGTCGTCGCTCTCCGTAACCGCAGCTATGCCACCTTGGGCGAGCGAGGAAGAACTCGTCTCTATAACGTCCTTGGTAAAAATAGCGCAGCTGAGCGACCGGTCCAAATGGTATGCCGCGTACATTCCGGCAAGTCCGCTGCCTATTATTGCCACATCCACATCGTGAGTTTTAATGCCGCTTTGCGTGCTGCATATGTATCGTTTCATCAGATGCCCCCGAAAGGCGGCTAAACCTCAAGCATTCTGTCAAGGCTTCGCCTGGCCTTTTCAATAATCTCGCCGCTAAGCGTTATTTCATGCCGCTCATACCTCAATGCTTCGAGTACGTCGGCAATTTTTGTCTTTTTCATGTTGGTGCACAAAAGCTTTGGCGCAAGCAGGAAGAACTGCTTGTCCGGATTATCCCGTTTGAGCGTATGAAGTATGCCCATCTCCGTGCCTATAATAAACCTTTTGCCCGGCGATTTGCGGGCGTATTCTATAATGCCCGCCGTGCTGCCCACGTAATCCGCTTTTTTCAGTACCTCCGGCGGACATTCGGGGTGCGCCAGCAAGAGCGCGTCGGGTATTGCGGATCTTGCGTCGTCTACGTCTTTTGTTTTAAGCTGGTGATGCACGATGCAAAAGCCATGGAACGGTATTATCTTTTTTTCGGGCACCTGGGACGCAACGTAAGCCGCGAGGTTCTGGTCGGGCACAAAAACAACGCGTTTCTCTTTTAAAGAGCGCACGACCTTTACGGCGTTGGAGGACGTAACGCAAACGTCGCTCGCCGCCTTGACGTCGGTGTTGGAATTGATGTACGTCACTACGGCGGCGTCCGGGTACTTTTGCCGCAGTTCGGCTATATCATCCGCCGTAACCATGTCGGCCATGGGGCAGCCCGCGTCCATGACGGGCAGCAGTACTTTTTTATGAGGACTTAATATCTTTGCGCTCTCGGCCATAAACCTGACGCCGCAGAAGACTATCATCTGCGCGTCGTTGTCCCGCGCCTTTTTGCTTAAGGCATACGAATCACCCACAAGATCGGCGACGTCCTGTATATCCTCCGTCTGGTAGTAATGCGCGAGTATTATAGCGTTCTTCTCGTACTTTATTTTTTTTATTTCATCTTCAATACGCATTTTTTGCCTTCGCTTTATTTGTTTAATCTCCATTTTAACAACCCGTTATATAAAATGCAAGAATCCATTAGTAAAATTGCAGCTGTTGCTGTAGGACTACAATACATATTGGACACTGAACCTTGAAAATAAAAGATGCAGGAGCTGGCTCACGGGGTATTGTTGAGTTGAAAGACAAAAACATTACCGAAAGGAGCCATATCCTGCATGGATAA
>JAEYPO010000020.1 GCA_023410595.1 Bacillota bacterium
CTCTACCAATGTAAAATGATTATATGACTGCATAGTGACCTCCGTGTAAGTGGTGTGTGGTAACTTCATTTTACACCTTGGTTGCTATGTAGTCTCTTTTGTTGCACTTGCAATTATATTCTAAGCAGCTTCCCCTCGGAGGGGAAGCCAGGCGGCCATAACGGGCGATTACGTGCAGTACTTTTACTGGGACCCTGACATAAGGACGGGGCAGGCGCTGACCGGCGATATTAATACGCTGCTCATAGACAACGTTAACTACTATCCGGGCAATCCTAACACGCCCGACGTGCAGAGCCAGCCGTACATTATAATAGCGTTTCGCGAGCTGCTGAGCAAAGTGAGGGAAGAGGCCAAAAAGAACGGCTGCAAAAACATAGAAGAGATTGTATCCGACGAGGATAACGAGTATATGTCGGGCGACAGGGGAAAGATCGAGCTCGAGGACTCAGGCAAATGCAACGTGCTCTTAAAGATGTACAAAAAGGACGGGCGCGTATGGTGCGAGAAATCGGTGCGCGGCGCGATAGTGCAGCCCGAAAAGGACACAGGGCTTAAGCGCTATCCGGTGGCGGCGATGAACTGGGACACGCGCAAGAACTGCTGTCACGGGACGGCGGAAGTGACGGGGCTGATACCCAATCAGGTGTTTATTAACAAGATACTTGCGCTTGCGCAATTGGGGCAGGTGCAGACGAGCTTCCCGAAGGTGATATACGACAGGACGCGCATACGGGAATGGACTAACAGGGTAGCGGGAGCCATCGCGGTGAACGGCGATATAGGCGGTGCGGCGCAATACCTCTCGCCGCCGGTTACCTCCTACGACGCGTGGAGAGGCCTCGACGTAACGCTGCAGACCACGATGAAGATGATGGGCGCGAACGACGTAACGCTGGGCAACATAAGGAATCCCGACAACACGTCCGCGTTCATAGCGACGAGGGACGCCGCGATGGTGCCGCTGCAATCGCAGCAGGAGAGTTTCTATTCGTTCATAGAGGACGTGGGGCTTATATGGCTGGACTTCATAAAGAGCTATTACAGGGCGGGCAGGATGATACCAGTAACGGACAACGGGCAGAGGGTGTTCGTGCCCATACCCGAAGGCGAGCTTGAAAGGTTTACGATGGGCCTGCGAGTGGACGTGGGGCCGTCCTCGATGTGGAGCGAGATACAGGTGCTGCAGACGCTCGACAACCTGCTGCGCGGGGGCAAGATAAGCTTCAAGCAGTACCTCGAACGCATGCCGGACGGGCATATACCCATGAAGGACGAGCTGCTCGCCGACGTGTTCCGGCAGGAGAGCGGAGAAGTGCAGGGGCAGCCCGGACAGGCGGGCGCACCCCTTCCGGCAATCGCTGACAATTCAGCGATTGCCACCTCCCCCGGGGGCGTAGGCTTAAGGCAGCAGCAACAGGCGCAGGCGGGGCAGATAGTAAAGATAGTTCAGGCACTCACGCAGGCCGGGAAGATACCCGCCCAAATGGCGCAAGAGGCGGCGCAGCTCGCGGCACAGGGAGCTGACGCGGGGACGATACTGCAGGTGTTGAAGACGGCGGCCGATAAAGGACAGATACCCATAGAAGCCGTGCAGGCTATAGGAGAGGCTCTTAATACGGCCGAGTAAGGGGGCGGACCCCTTCCGGCAAGCGCTGAGTAACAGCGCCTGTCACCTCCTCCGGAGGCGGAGGCATAAGGCGGCAGAGCTGAATTCATAACCGGCGCATTGTGCGTGATATTTTATAAATAAAGTGCATGTATTCACAGCGCTGCATATAATATAGTAGCGCAAATGAAGGCATGGATACGAGGTGTAACATGACGACTGAACAGAGCGAACGCCTGTCGAGAATAGAGGATAATATAGACCATCTTAAAGAGGAGATGGGTAACTTTTGCAACGCGCTTACGAAAGCGAACGGAGACATTGAAAAGCTGGACGTCACGCTGAATGGAAAAGTTGACAAGCTGGATATGCAGATGAGCGGAAAATTCGGCGTGGTCGAGCAGAGGTTCGCGGGGCTGGAAGATAAGATAGACCAGATAGTCAGAAACACCTCCAGGAAGGAAGACAACAAGGCAAAGTTGTATATCGCCGTTATAGCGGCTGTGATTGGAGGAATAGTCGGAGCGCTGTCAAGGTTTCTTTAAGGCAAGGCTCAGCGAAAACCTCTGTGTTATGTTGACCCCGGCCGCTTGGATAAGGCGCCGGTTAGTGATAAAGGGACTGCCGCTAAAGGCAGTCTCTTTTTAGTGGCGAAAAGCTGGCGGTTGCGTAAATGCACCCTAACGGCGCTGTGCGCCGCTTCCCCTTGAAGAGGAAGCTTTTGAAGCAAGGAGAGCGGGCGGAGAAGGCGGGCGGGCGTCCAAAGGACGCCCCTACGGCGGGAAAGAGGCTTGGTGAGCGGATGGGTGTAACGCGGCAGCCGGAGCACAACACAGGGAAGGCGGGCGTCCAAAGGACGCCCCTACGGCGGGGAAGAGGCTTGGTGAGCGAATGGGTGCAATGCGGCAGCCGGAGCACAGCGCAGGGAAGGCGGGCGTTAAAAGGGCCGCTACAAAGGAGACGGGCGGGTACGGAGACCCGACCCTACGGCGGGAAAGATTCTCTAGTGGCAAAGAGCCCGTCAAATAAGACGGGCGGGTATGGAGGTCATAACCTGCAGTGAGGACAGGTCGGCGACGTGTACTCGTTGCGGGCGCAGACTCAATATAAACACACACATATAAAGGAGAAGTCGATATGTTTGATACGGCCCAACCACAGGCCAGCGAACCGGCAAACCAGCCGGAAATAGAAGCCGGTACGCAAGAGATCGGCAAAGAAA
The DNA here is from genome assembly GCA_023410595.1 of Bacillota bacterium. Lineage (GTDB taxonomy): Bacteria > Bacillota > Clostridia > Christensenellales > SZUA-584 > DTFZ01. Next base: position 2,832 of record JAEYPO010000020.1, read on the forward strand.
GCTGTTCCCGGAGCGATGACTTTGGGGACGGCGGGGAAGTTGCGGCGGACGAGCCTTTTTTGACTGTCCGGTACAACAAGGAGCAAAAGCCTCTTTCATATGAGGAGGCTATAGCGTATGCCCAGAAGGGCATGAATTACGACAAGCTTCAGGGCCGTTTGAAAGAGATGGCCGAAAAGTTGTCCGAATACGAAAACGGTTTACTTAAGGGCGGCAGCGAGGAGGAAAAGCAGGCGCTCGTTGACGCGCAGCTTGAAAGCTTCATGCGCCGCAACCCGGGGGTAGATCCGAGAAAGCTGCCCTCAAACGTGCTGGATGCGTGGAAACAGGGAGTGCCGCTTTTGGAAGCGTACCTGACGCACCAGTCTTCGCAGCTAGGCGCGAGGATAAAAGAGATGGAAAAGTCCGCTGCGCAGACGGAGGCGAACAGGGCAAACGCGGCGGCGAGCATGGGCAGCGCCGTGAGCGTCGGTAGCACGAGGGGAAGGCAGCTGTCTGAGGAGACCATAAGGAATATGACCCCCGAGGAACTGGACAAAAATCACGAGCGTATTTGGACGTATCTGACAAAAACATAAGGAGGGTATGAATTGGCATACGAAAGTTTCAGGCCGGAAGTGCTGGCCAAAGAGCTGATGACGGACAGGGGCAGGGACTGCGTTTTCAAGAACCTGTGCTATAAGGGGCCCATCATCGGCGAGATCACAAAGAAGGGCGACGTGCTGCATATCGCGGGAGTCGGGCGGCCGACGGTGAGGGACTACAATCCCGCAAGTCCGCTCGAACTCGAGACGAAGACGAGCTACAACCAGGACCTGCATATAAGCCAGGCGAAGTACGTGAACGTTGAGGTCGAGAGGATAGACGGTTTTCAGGCGCAGGGCGAGGTGTTCGGCGTCGAGGTGAGGGAGGCCAAAAAAGCGCTCGCGCAGACGCTGGACGAGTATATCGCGGGATTTTACGATCAGGCTGGTAGCACTATAACCAACGACGGCTGCACATCGGCTAATGTACTGCAGACGCTGGCGGCCGCCGAGGAGGCGCTGCTCGAAGCGGACGTGCCGTTTGAGGAAGAGAAGTCGCTCGTTATCTCGCCTGCCGTGTACACAAAGCTGGTGCTCGGAAAGATTATGTTCCAGCAGGCGAACGCGGATGTGTTCACGAAGGGCTTTAAGGGGAGCTTTCTTAATTTCAACGTGTACGTTTCGAACTCGATAAAGAAAGACGCGGACGGCACGTACCACTGCATGGCGTTCTCGAGGCAGGCGATAGCGCTCGCCGAGCAGATACCCGCGAGCATGATAGAGCGCTATAAGCCCGAGAAGAAGTTTTCCGACGCGTTTAAGGTGCTGCACCTTTACGGCGGCACTGTGATTCGGCCGGGCGAGCTTTTTACCATCGACATAAAGCCCGCGGCGGAGCCGGCGGCGTAAGGGAGGTGCAATATAATGGCGGTTGAAGTATTCAATATAAGCGGCGGCGGCAGCAGCATGATAGCGGCGGTTGATATAAACGCGGCGGCGGATACGCAGACGGTAGTGCATTCGGGCAAAGACCAAAGATTGGCGCTGCGCGTCGCTAACGGCAACGCTGCTCCCGTTAACGTTGCGGTAACGGCGGGAAACGGTCCAAGGGCTGCTTTAGGTAGCATGACCGTGAGCGTAGCGGCGAACAGCACGGCGTATATCGCGCTGTTCGATACGGCAAGGTTTAAGAACTTAGCGACAGGAAACATAACCGTTAACCTTACGGACGGCGAAGGCGCGGCCCTGGGAGAGGCGCTTGCTTCCGTGCAGGTAGAAGCGGTGCAGATGTGATGTAAGCTTATAAGGAGAGCGGCGGGCTTCCGGTTCGGGCGTCCGCCGCAAACCGGATTAAAGAAGAGAGAAAGTTATGAAATTGAATGGCTCGCCGGGCATGCGTATCGTCGACGCGGGGACGAACGAGCAAGTCGGCGTTTTTGATAAAGACGGAAAACCGCTGATGAAAGCGGAGTATATAAAACAGTGCCTTCTGTTAAGGCGGTTTGGCAAAGTAAAGGAAGTGAAAAAGCATGACGGCAAGGGACGTGTATGAACTGGCGATAGCGCTGATAGACGAAACGGATCAATTGGTGAAGATCCCGGAAGCCGGAAGTGATGAAGCGGGGGCGTCCACGGACGGCGAAAACGACTGGCACTATGAGGGAGACTACGCAAAAAAAGCCCCAGGACTTATCGACATATTACAGCGGGAATTGGCGTTTTACGAAGGAAGGGCTGTACCGGGAAAAATAGAGGACATGGACTCGGTGATATCGGTGAGCGACGACACGGCCGCAAGGATAATGCCGTACGGGCTTGCCGCCAGCTTCGCTCTCGCGGACAGAAACGCTGATATGTATAACGACTACAGCTATATGTATCGCGCGCTTATAAGGACTATAAGGCCTGAGGAGTGCTCCGTATCCGACGAATACGGAGTGTTGGACGGCATGTCGTGAGCGGTGTAAGAGGCGGGGGGAATACAGAACGTATGATAATCTATAGGAGCGGTGCGGTATTATGGCATATGTGACGCAGGATCAGGCATTAAGGCTCTCAAGCCGTATAGGGAGGCTCGAAGGATCGATAGTGAAGAACGCGGGAGTGCTGTCCGTGGTATTAAGCGCGCCTCAAAGCTTCACAGATAATACGCCGACTGCTGTAAAATTTTCCTCAAAGGTGATAGAGAGCGGCATTATAAAAGGAGATACGCAAACCGGAACGTTTACCGTCAGCGAAGACTGCGCCGTTCTTATCGCGTATCAGCAGGAGATCGCGCACTCGAGCGTTGAGGACCAATATCACCTGGATCTGTACGGCAACGGAGAACCTGCCGGAAGTATAGCATCATGCAGGATACCGGCTGGTACGACGGCGACGGCGGTGTTCGCAGCGTCTGCGAATCTGGCCGCAGGCGTTAATTATTCTCTTATGATCCGTGCAAACGGTATATCCGGGACTCACGTGCCGCAGTATCAAAACGCGTATAATCGCCTCAGCATAATGGTTACTGGATGCTCGGGACTCGTTGGCCCGCAGGGCAGAAAAGGCGATAAGGGGGATAAAGGCGATATGGGCCCCGCTGCTTTACAGGTGACAGCCGCGTATTCGGAAGACGGGCAAAGCTGGCATACCGTTTATACGGAGGGAGACGATTACATTCGTTTCAGTACAGACGGGGGAAACACTTGGGGCGGAGCGGTTTATATCCGCGGCCGGCAGGGACCGCAGGGCATACCCGGCGAAGGGGTTCCGGCGGGCGGAACCGTCGGTCAGGTGTTATCGAAGAAGACAGGTTCGGACTATGACACGCAATGGCAGGACGCCGCGCCCGTGGTCGCTCCGGCTATGGATAATGCAAACGACGCTTCTGAAAACGAAACGATTAAGGTGTGGGAAGGCGAGCAGCATGAATACGACGCGCTCGGTATGTACGGCGGCGACACGCTTTATATAATAAGCGACGGCGAAACGTCGCCCTCGGTTCCGTTTACGCTGGATTCTATGCCGGTTGGCTTTAATATGCCGTGGTGGAGCGATATGCTTCCTTCCTCAAAATACATGTTCATGGAAGGGCAGGCGCTTGCTGGACATCCTTACGCGCAGTCCGTGTTTGGCGATAATCTGCCTGACTTGCGCGGAAGGGTGATGGTGCATAAGAGTACAGATGCCGAGTTTGACACCCTTAAGAAAATTGGAGGCCATAAAAAGCTACAATCTCATAAGCATAAAATTACTGTACGCAGCGACAATGGAATTGTGTCGTGGAATATTCAATGGGGAACTCCATCGGGTAATACAGTAGCATTTAATTCTACTGGTGAGCACGGCAGTCAGACAGGTGGGGGGAATGATGGTCAATCATGGGCTACAGGTGAGGGCGACAGCGGAAATTTGCAGCCTTACATCGTCTGCAGATACATAGCAAAGGTGACGCCATAATGGGAAAGATATATATAGGTAATAATTTACTTGCCGATACAAAAGAAACGATGCTTTCAGCAGCCTCCGACGTGGGAGCTGTTTTTATGTGGGGCAGCGACACGCCGCCCAAGGGCTGTCTGCTATGCGACGGCGCGGCGTATTCGCGTACAGAGTATTCACAGCTTTTTAACGTGATAGGCATTGCATACGGCACGGGCGACGGCAGCACGACATTCAACGTGCCCGATATGCGCGGAAGGGTTGCGGTTGGCAGGGACGTGGCACAGACGGAGTTTGACGCGCTTAATGAAAGTGGCGGGGAAAAGATACATACATTAACAGTTGATGAAATGCCGCCACACTATCACCATACAGCAGGAAGCCTTATTTTTGGCTCTGATGGAACTTTTGAATATAGCTTATCACTTTCGGCGGATGGTGCTACAGGGCCAAGATACACGAGTTCGGTGGGTGGTGGGCAGGAGCACAACAACTTACAACCTTACCGCGTACTTAACTTTGTAATCCGTTATCTGCCAAGTCTCAACGAAAAGACGAATCTTGGCGATACTCTGCCGATAGGCACGATGACCGAATATCCGAGCGATACAATGCCCATGAATTGGCTGTTATGCAACGGACAGGCCGTATCAAGAACGGATTACGCGGAACTGTTCACCGTGATACGAACTTTATACGGGGCGGGAGATGGGGGCGCAACGTTTAACGTACCGGACATGAGAGGGAGAGTCGCGGTTGGCAGGGACGTGGCACAAACGGAATTCGATGTCTTGAATGAGGCGGGCGGCGAGAAGACGCAAACGCTTACTGTGGCAGAGATGCCCACTCATAGGCATTCCGAGTACTGTACTGCGAATCCAAATACGGGCGGTAGTGGTATTAGAGGGACATTTAATGGAGTTGAGGGTACTGGACTGTCGTCTTATCTTACGGGCGGCTCAACCGAAACAACGGGCGGAGGTGGCGTACATAACATTCTACAGCCTTACCGTGTGCTTAACTATATTATCAAGGCTAAAAACACCGCGCCTATAAAAGCTGTAGTCGAGGATTCTTTGTCGAGTACGAGCACGACGAATGCCCTGAGCGCGAAGCAGGGAAAAACGCTCAACGACAAGGTGGATGGAATTATAGAATTTGGCTCGTGGACACCGATGGTCACGGCGGATTCTGGCACACTAGCGAGTTATAGCGTGTTTAATGCGTTCTATCAAAAGATAGGGAAAATGGCTTTTGTGAACATAGAAGTATCAATTCCAGACAAAGGAACGGCAAGCGGAAATCTGCGCATATCCTTACCGTTCGAAGCGTCAAGACCATCAATTTTAGGCGGCAGAGAAAATTCAGTTACAGGTTTTCAGTTGCAGAGCAGGGTGGATTGGAATTATGTGTCCGTATTTAATTATGACAATTCAAGCCCGTTAATTAGCGGGGGGAGTTATATAATCACGGGAACGTATGAGGTAGAAGGTTAAAAACACTCGAATCTCAAAGCTTACGGGCTGTTTTTTAATGAAGGGAAGACAACTTCAGTAAACAATAACACATATGCGTTGTTGTTTCTAAGACTTTCACAGGGAGTAATATTATGAGGAATATCACCAATACGATTACACTTCCGAGCCTGAACGGAGGACTTAATACGTCTGACCCTCCGTATCTGATAGCCGATAACCAGAGCCCGGATATGCTGAACGTCTGGTATAAAAACAATACGCTTTCAAAGCGGCCGGGACAGGCGGTGGCCTTGGCATTCAATGAGACTGTTCACCGTATATCCAACGTCTATAACGGTTTCAGGGTAGTGCACGCGGGAGATAAGCTATACAAGTGGAACGAAACAGGAATCAGGAACTATAAGGGCGCGCTGGATTTTGTAGACAACATATATCCTGCTCCTCCCGTATGGCTGACTCTGGCCGTCGGCGATTATTTTATCGCTTCAAAAGCAGGGCAAATAGGTGAGGAAAGCTATTCGGCGGGCGACAAGGCCGTATATGCCGATCAGATTATAACCACTGAGGTGGTTGTCACGGCAGATGAAGGCAAGATCACGAAGCCGGGTAGCGCGGACGTTAAGGTTACGGCGGCGGGAGTTGAGGGATCGCCGCTGAGCTTCAGCATTCCGGCAGAGGAAGATGATACGGCGGCGGGCATAGCGGCGAAAATACGTACGGCGATGTCCGAGAGTACCGCGCTGTCGCTGCTTTATACGGTGGGAGGGACGGATGCGTCCGTAACGCTGAGAAAGACTGTGCCTGATATATATGACAATTCATTAAACATAATAATTGACAATGAAGCGTGCGGGGAGATCGAAAAAAAGACTGAGGCAGACGTAACGATCATATGCCATAACGCTTTGAAAGAGATACCGTTGAGCGACGCCGGGTTGAAAATTAAGGACAGGCCCGGCGTTTTTATAGAACTGGGAGACATGCTGTATTACATCGACGGTGCGCAAATATGGAAGATAACTCCTGAGTTTATAGCTTCGACTATCGTGCCTTACGAGCCGGTCGTTATGATAAACTGCAAGCCCGACCTGTCGGCAAGCACGGATAACGAAGCTTTTAACCTCATAGGCTCAGGGTTTACAGTCAAGTACAATGGAGACAATGAATCTAAAATTTACAAGCTGCCGCTTAAAAACCTCGATACTTCTGCGGTTAAGGTAGTTATCAACGGTAATGACGTTGCAGGCTTAAGTGCGTCTCAGACTGGAGAAGATATGACAGTTAAGATTGAACCGGCCCCACCTCTAGGTACTAACAACGTATGGATAACGGCTTATAAAACGCAGCACGAAAAAAACGCGGCGGGGCAGGACGATGCTTCAAGGCCGCTGAAAAACAGGATTTTGAAGTGTAAACTTGGTATGGCCTACGGCGGCGAATCGTCGGGGCTCTTTGGAGGTACGAGAGTGTTTCTGTCGGGCAATCCGGAATACCCGCTAAGGTACTGGCGCAGCGATCTGGGGGCCCAGGGGGCGGGCATGGCTTACTTCCCCGACACGTCGGAAGAGCTTCTCGACCAGAACCCTGAGCCCATAACGGCGATGGCCAAGATGGCAAACCAGTTGGTGATATTCAAGACGAACTCGATATTTGCTGTGGGGTATAACTTTGACGGCAAGGACGCCTACTACCCGGTGGCGGAATGCCAGAGCTCTATAGGCTGCGACATGCCGGGCAGCGTGCAGCTTATAGACAACAGGCTGGTGTTCGGCAACACGCGGCATGGAATAATGATGCTGATATCGACATCGGGGGCGCTGGAAAACAACGTAAAGCCTTTGTCTGCCAACATAAATGCGCAGCTGCTCAAAGAACGGGGCCTTGCGGGCGCTTGCAGCGCGGACTTCGGGCGTTATTACTGGCTGTGCGTCAACGGCTATATATACCTTTGGGATTACGACACTACGCCGTATTACAACTGTGCCGATTACGACGTGGCGCAGAAGCGGCTCGCCTGGTATAAGTTCAGCAATATAGACGCTTTGGAATTTGTGTCGGATACTGCCCTGTATTATGCAAAAGGCAAGGACATCATTAAATTCGTAGCGGAAAGAAACGACTTTGGCGAAGCGATAAACGGGTATTTCAAGACAAAGGCTTTCGACCTTGGCAAACCCCAGGTATATAAGATGTTTAAAAACGTTTATCCAAGCTTTTCAAGCGACGGCGACGTAAATGCAATTGTATGGGTAGGCAATGAAAAAAAGGAAAACGTTAAGGAAAAAGTATTCAACTTCAAGACGTTCGAGTGGGACCAGTTCAATTGGAGCACGTTGGGGTGGGGCGCGGTCAAATTCGCCGAAACGTTCTTTATGAAGACGAATATGCACTCGGAGTTTATTCAGCTGACCATAAAATCAAATGAGCGGGACAGAGGACTTGGCCTTACCGGCATAAGAATCGAGTACGCTGAAACAAAGCCTACAAGGAGGATAAGATAATGGGATTCACAGAGAAAAAGTACGCATATGGCATGGAGGACAAGAACTGGTTTCCAACCGTTCCGGCGACAGAAGAAGACGCGAGAAAACAGTTTCAGAACATGTTCGACCAGATACTGAAACTGCTGAATGACCTTGTCAAGGAACTGGATAGCAAAACAGGAGAATCCGGAGCGGATAAGATAGGAAGCGCTGCGATAGGGGGCGTTGCGGGACTGAACGTCAGGGCGCAGATCCAAAGCCTTAAGGATCAGGTCGACGGAGTAGTTTTAAAGCAGATACCAGACGAATCTTTAATAAACAGCAAACTCTCGTCTGATATAAAGATAGGAAGCCTGGCGGCTTTGACTACTACTGATAAGTCCTCGGTGCAGTCTGCAATAAACGAATTGGACGGCGAAATAGGGGATCTGTCGAAGCTCACCACGGCGGTTAAATCGAGTCTTGTCGGAGCGATAAGCCAGCTTAATGATGTGCCTGTTACGGAATCAAAGATAGTAGACGGGGCTGTCACGGAAATGAAGATAGGCGAGTATGCGGTGACCGCTGCGAAAATAATGGACGGGCAGGTGACACAGCCAAAGCTCGGAACGATACAGCAGATAACGCTTGCCTCAGGCGATACGTTGGTTTACGACAATACAAGCAACACACTGCGGCTGAAAGTAGCGGAGTGTCTCGCGACGAACCCAAACGGCGTGCAGCTCGCGCCCATCGTATACGGTACGAGTGCAACGCCTCCTTCTGGGAACTATCCGGCGGGTACAATATATATACAATATGAGGCATAAAGATGAATTATTCAATTACCAGGGACAAGTTAGGATATGTGAACGAAGAAGAACCTGATAGTAATTATTATGGCTATTGGGGTGGATTAGGTGATACTAACGGCTACGGTTATAGAGGGCTATACTATATTGGCTACAATCTGACTGGAATTCCACAAGACGCGATTATATCCCGCGTATTGATGAATGTTTGGCATGATAGTAATAGTCAGCCTGGTTGCTCATTGGAGTTTTGTTTTGTTAATGACAACTCGTGGAATCCATATACAATTACCTATAATAATAAACCAAGTGCAGGAGTTTGTGTGGGAAGTGTTGGGATACCATCCGCGCAAGGGGAAGTATATGCAAATTTAGATCAGTTAGTTCCTATAATTGACGGATTACGGCCAAACGGATATATATCCCTTAAAGCAGATTATTACGGTTTCAATACCGGATTTGCTTTTCGAGATTTGATTATTGTTCACAATCATGGACTAATTAATATTGCCTCCGTACAAGGTAACATTAACAAAAAGGCTATAAATGTAAAAACTGCCGTATCACAAGGGGCAATAAATAAAAACGTAAATAGCATGAAGATAGCTCCCGTCCAGGGCTCTATCAACAAAACTGTATTTTAGGAGGCTAATATATGAAAACAGCGGCGGCAAACGTGCCGATATACTCAAGCGACGGATCAAAGCTTATAGGACAGCTAGAATGCGGGCAGGACGCGCTCGTGCTTTCGGAGGGTGATGCGGGAACGATGATAGCGTATATACTGGGGCTCGTCAAGAAGCAGGACGCGGCGGCGCTGGTGGACGCGGAGGAATGGAACAGTACCGCGGGAGAGATTGACAGGTTCCTCGCTTACGCCGCGTCGCGCACAGGGTGCCTGTACGTTTCAGGCGGGCAGGGACAGGCGATGGATCCCGCGCTGATAAGGAAACTCGAGAAGGACGACTCGAATTACAAACGGGCGCTCGCGAGCTACAACAGGCACGTGTCGGCAGGGACGTCCGTTTTAGGATATGACTGCAGCGGGCTTATTGTGGCTTATCTGCTCGGCAACAGGCTTACCGACCGCGACCTTACGGCCAACGGCATTTTTTACACGATATGCGACGAGATAGACAAGGATGATTTGCGGGGCGGCGACCTCGTGTTCAAGAAATACCTTGCGAGCAGCAAGATATATCACTGCGGCGTATATATGGGCGACGGCAGCGTCGTGCACGCCAAAGGCAGAGACTACGGAGTGGTGCGCGAGCCTTTATCCGCGGCGGGCTGGAACAGGTACGGGCGGCTTAAGACGTTCGCGAACGGCAGGAGCGTACCTGCGCTAACACGGCAGCTCAAGCGTACGTCGCCAACGATGCGCGGCGACGACATAAGGGAGGTGCAGCAGGCGTTGATAGCGAAGGGATTCGACCCGAAGGGCGTGGACGGCTCGTACGGGCCGAACACTCAGAAGGCGGTAACGGCGTTCCAGAAGGCGGTGGGCATAAAGGTGGACGGCATCGTGGGACTTGAGACGTGGGGGAAGCTGATGGGGTAGCTTGCATGCGGGCGATCAATGATCGCCCCTACGGCAGGACAGGGGCGTTGAGCCCCTTTTTTTGTTTGAAATAATTATTGCCAGACAATAATTTATGTGTTATCATGCCAATATAATTATTGCGGGACAATAATTTTGGTGTGAGGTTTATAATGAAAAGAAAACTGTTATATGTACTGCTCTGTGCCGAAGCAGCAATATGCGTACTGGCGGCCTTGCTTATTCCGTCGGACGCGGGCGGATTTGTCGCAGTGTGGCAGTTACCGTTCGGGCAGGCAGGCGCGCTGCTGCGTGCAATGTCTCTATCCGGCAGCATGGGGAATGCTATCGCTTTTGTCTTGTACGTCATAATATGCTGCGTACCGGCCGCGTTTTTGCTGATAAAGCTTGTAAAGAAGCGGGCAAAGGCGGAAGACGCGCTGCTCGCTGCAATGAGCGCGTATCTGTTTTATTTAATGTACATGATGATAAACCCCGGAAATATCGGCGGCAGTATAAGCATGGGATCGGAAGACATAGGCAAGTCTGCGCTCGCAAGCGTGTTCTGGTCGTTGCTTATAGGCTGGTTCGTGCTGAAGCTGCTCCGCTTCGCACGGGACAGACAAACTGCTGATATACTTAATATGCTGAGCATACTGTTCACGCTTACGACGTTCGTTATAGTTTTTGCTTCCGCCTATATAGGCACATCCGATCTGAAGACGAGTATAAAGGCGCTGGAAGCGTCAAATACAGATACGACAAGTCAAGCCATTGTGAACATGGAAATGGGAAATATTGGAGCATACGATGCGCTTGCACCCACGAAAGCGTTCCTTATATTCCGGTATATTGTTGGACAGATACCTGCAGTTATGGACGTGCTCATATTCATTTCGGCCAAGACGCTTGCTAAGCAGCTTAAAGTAGAGCGGTACAGCATTGACGTCGTGAATACGTCAAAGAGGCTCGCGTCGCTGTGCAAATTCGCAGTAATTATCGCTGTATTAAGTACGCTTTTGATAAACCTGACACAGCTCGTATTCTCGGGAAGTCTGCGGTCAATGAATTTTAACAATACAATACCGATAAGCTCGATATTAATAGCTCTCGTTATGCTGCTGCTGTCAAGGTATTTTGCGGAGAGCCGTAAAATAAAACAGGAAAACGAAATGTTTGTTTAGGAGAGGCTATGGCGATACGCGTATTTCTTGATGAAATGCTCAGGAAAAAAGGAATGACCGCAAAGGAGTTATGCGCGCTCGTTAATATCACTGAGGCGAATCTTTCTATGCTGCGCAGCGGAAAGGTGAAAGGCGTGCGGTTCGTTACAATAAACAGGATATGCTATTACCTCGGGTGCGACGTAGGCGATATTCTTAAATTCGACGGGAATCTGGAGGAAGAAGACGATGATTAAAAAAGCGGCGCTCATTCTTTTAGCCGTAATAATGCTGGCGGCGTTTTGCGGATGCCAGCTGGCCGTGGAGGGTAAAGGCACCGGCGGAAGCAATGATTTGTTAGGCCCCGGTGTAAGCAGCGATATGTTATGCGGCATGCTTATTACGTTTGATTACATAGATAATACAGACTGGAACGCGGTGTTGAATGGTACTGGCTCGGCAGGCTCAATGGATGGAGGGAAAATCTATGCCGCGCAAAAAACCGATGAACATGGGAACGTGGATTTTGTATTTGAAGGGATAGACGGCATACGGTTTTTCCAAGTATTTATTCCGGGCGACGGCGAACGGAATGGCTATAGCAAGTCATACAATGACTCGCCGCTGTTGAGCGATGTTAAACAAGGCATAAACATAACGGACACAGGCAAAGATATATCGCTTGAAGGGACAATGTATCTTTGCGTCAACCCGGATCCGCAAAAAGAAACAGGAGATTTTTCTGTTTACTGCAATCCGGTTTATGAGACACAGGACGGAAGGCTATATATGGTGCCCGGCACGGGGCACAGCATGTACGATCCAACCTCAGGCTTGGAGTCTACAACGGCACTTTCGGGCGAGGCAACATGGACAATGGGCGGTGAGACGAAAAAGTGGTCGGCCGAAGCGAAGCTGACGGTCAAAGTGATAGATTACATACAAAAATACGTCTTTAAGGAAATGGACGCTCAGGATAAAATGATTTCCGCACTGGAGATAACCGAAGACAGCATACCGGAGGAGATCAGATTAAGCGGCAATACAGCTTACGTTATACTGGAAACATGGTCTTTAGATAATAACGGTAAAACGGCGACGCAGCGGTCGATAGTTGACTTCAGCTCGCAATATGTCAGTATAAAGTTCCCGACGCAGAACGGATTGACTGAAGGGTACGCAATAACGCTTAACGGGGTCCCCAAAAAGCCGTGAGGCTTTAGGGGCGGTAATAATATACCTGCATAGAGTATATACAGCCTTGGACGAATGCCCCTGTGTATTTATCATACACGGGGGCTATTTGCTTTGTCGAAATATGTTATAATGTTAAAAAACCATAACGGTTATAACGGGAGGCGACATGAAAGATAAGCCGACATTGCAGGAACGACTGGAACGAAAGCATATGAAAAAGCCCCCGGCGTTTCCCTACCTGCTGCTGATAAACATCTGGCGGCTGCTGTTCACGAGGAAGCTTGGCATAACGTTCACATTCAACGCAAGGCCCTCAGAAGACAAGAATCCATATATACTCATAAGCAACCACTCCTCGCGCGTGGATTATCTTTATACGGCGCCCGCCGTATTGCCGCACAGGCTCAATTACGTGGTGGGCTACAACGAGTTCTTCCGCTCTCATCTTTACCCCATATTCTCGCTGATGCAGGTGATACCCAAGAGAAACTTCACGCCCGATTATCACGCGGCACGGGAGATAATACGCGTAATCAAGGCGGGAGGGCATGTCTGCCTGTTCCCCGAGGGGATGAGCTCGATATCGGGCGGAAGCCAGCCATGCGCGATAGGCAGCGGCAGGCTGTTAAAGCACCTTGGGGTAACGGTATACTACACGAAGATAGCGGGGGGGTACCTTACAAACACGAAGCACTGCCTCGACACGCGTCCGGGAAAAGTCGAGATCGTTGTTGATACGCTGTTTACACCTGAACAATTGGCCAAGCTCAGCGCGGACGAGATACAGGACATACTGAACAGGGAGCTTGCGCATGACGACTATATCTGGAACAAGCAGGCGAGAGTCAAATTCGGCGTGCCCGGCCAGACCGCGAAGAACCTTGGCGACCTGCTTTACCTCTGCCCGAAGTGCGGGGCTTTGTATACGATGCGCACGGGGGGAGACACGATAAGGTGCGAAGCGTGCGGCAACGGCGCGCGCATAAATGAGTATTATGACCTCATACCTCTTGACGACATGTGCGTCATACCCGAGACTGTTTCGCACTGGTATGCTCTCGGGCGGGAGAAGGCAAAACAGGAAGCGGGCGGCGAAGACTTTGTATATTCGGAGCGCGTAAAGCTGGGCGTGCTGCCCAAAGACAAACGGCTTAAAAAGGGCGCGACGTCCGTTATCGCCGGGGAGGGCACGCTGTCGCTCTCAAGAGAAGGGCTCAAGTACGAGGGGACGAAGCACGGGGAGCCGTTTTCATTCGCGCTGTCCACCGACGCCGTACCCACGTTTGGCATGTGCACGGATATTTCGAGGTTCTATACGTTCTATAAATCCGAATTCTATGAGTTTTATCCCGAAAGGAACGACACGATGCGCTGGTTCCACCTGACCGAGGAGATGCACCGCGCGTGCGGCGGGAAGTGGAGATAAGGTTTTACGCGTAACGGCCGAAATAATACTGAAAGCCGTATAAAGCGTAGCTTAAATCAATAACTTCAATTTCATTTTAAGAGCGAAATACCATTTTCAAACATTTTTGTTGTTTTATACACGGTATATTTGCGCCGATTTTTTTAACGCTATACATATGACGGTAAAAAAGACGGCGTTATTTATATTGCTGCTCGTATTAATACTTGCGGCGGCAGGGTCTTCGGCGACTTCTGCGCAGCGCTGGGTATTGGAGCTTAAGTTTAAAGACCCGGCGGAAGATTCGGACGTCCCCGTTATAAACGACCCCGGGGAGCAGGCGGCTACGGTCATATTCACGTTCGACGACGGGTACGCGTCGGATTACGAGCTGGCGTACCCTATACTTAAAGCGTACGGCATCCGCGGAACGTCGTATATAATACCCGAATATCAGGATACGAACAGGCCGCACGCGCTTACATGGGACGAGGTAAAGGAGATGAGGCAGTATGGCTGGGATTTCGGCTGCCATACGTACTCGCATAGCAACCTTACAAATATGACGGCGGACGAGATAAAGGCGAGCATGGAAAAAGTCAACGCCGCGTTTATAAGCCAGGGGCTGCCCGCGCCCGCCATACACGCATTTCCGTACGGAAAATACGACGCGGCGGCTATAGAAGCAATGAAGCCGTACCGCATACAAATGCGCAAGGCGTTTTATGAGAAAAAATTTGTAGATCTGGGCACGACGAGCCCGTACGAGATAGACAGCTGCAGCGCGGATATGAGGAAGAGGCCGCGGCTTTTGGAGCACGAGCAGCTCGTGGACAAAGCCGTAAACGAAAAGGCGATAATCGTGTTCCGCTGCCATTGCCTGTACCGCGAGGCTGTGGACGACATGGGCGCCTGGCCGGTGCAGACGGATTCACGGCTTTTTGCCGAGCTTGTAAAATATTGCGTCGGCAAGGGCTGCCGTTTTATGACGATGAGCGAGCTTGCGCAGATGATGGCCAAAACGTAAGTAATAATCGGCGACGGCTCTCATATATAAAAATATGGGGGCTGTTTTTATATGAGAAAAATAAAGGTAAGCACGCTTTTTCTTATACTGTTTTTCGCGGCGGAGCTGGCTGCGATACTGACAAACGCGCTTTCGCTGCATTACGATACGCAGCAGGCCGCGGCACAGGAGTTCATGTGGTATTACCTGCCGCACGATGAGGAGGAACAGCCCGAGCCTATGGAGAAAGCGGGGTATCTTAAGGACTACGACGTGTTATACGTAGGAAGCTCCGACAAAAAGGTAATATATCTGACGTTCGACGACTGCCCGGAGAACGACAACATCCCCTCGCTGCTCGACGTGCTTGAAAAGCACCACGCGCCCGCGGCGTTCTTTATGACGGAGCTGTTTATAAGGAAGCACCCTGACTTGATACGCAGGATAGACAGAGACGGATACCTCGTGTGCAACCATACGGCCAACCATGTAAGCGTAACGCGGCTTTCCTACGAAAAATTCAAGGCGGAGATAAAGGGCGTTGAGGACGCTTTCCGCGAAGTGACGGGCAGAGAATTAGCGAAATATTTCAGGCCGCCACAGGGCAAGTTCAACGAATCATCTCTGAGCTATGCCGAAGAGCTGGGGTATACGACGGTGTTCTGGTCGTTCCGTTACGTCGACTGGGAAGTAAACAATCAGCCGTCCGAAGATACGGCGTACAACACAATAATGAGGGAAACGCACCCGGGCGAGATCGTGCTGCTGCACTGCCAGTCAAAGACTAATGTAAACGTACTTGACAGGGTGCTCACTTCATGGGAGCAGCAGGGGTATTCGTTCGGTTCGCTCGACGATTTAGAAAAAAGACGGGTATAAAACAGCGGCAGAAGAGATGCGGATGTGCGGCCGTATGCCCGCACGGGCCCTTAAAAAAATCTGCCGCTGTTTTATGCGCATCAGTTGCACGCATATTTCGCTGCTGTCCTTACCGTACTAAATCTTAACAGGCGTGGCTGTATATACAATAATATAATCCCCTCTTTCGCTTGACCGGCGGGTTAACGAGGCATATAATAAACGCTTGGGTAATTTTTATACGATAAATGAAGCTGGTCAACGACATAAATGAAACTGGGTTTTCTCAAACAGGATACTGAGCAGCGGTGCGAACTTATAGTAAACGGCTCAATAACAAAGACAATACTGATGCTGTCACTCCCGTCGCTGATGATGGGCATGGTGCAGTCGATAATACCTCTCATCGACGGCCTTTTTATAAACAACTTTTCGGGGACTATACCGGCAAGCGCCGTAACATACTGCGTGCCTATAATAGGCATGATAATAGGGCTGTCGCAGGGCCTGGGCTCGGCGGGCATGGCCGTTATAGGACAGGCGAACGGCAGAGGCGACCTTGCCGAAGGTCGGCGCATATCGACGCAGCTCGTCATATTTTCATCGCTTTTGGGCGTCGCGCTCGCGCCGCTGCTATACGTATTGGCTTACCCGATATCCGCTTCGGTCTCGCCCGATATATCTCACGACGTTTTCCTGTACCTTACGCTCAACACATTCGTCATACCGTTTTCCTTTCTTGAGTACATATACAACGCCATAAAGAACGCCAACGGCAAGCCGGAAGCGACGTTTGTCCGCATGGTCATACTGCTCGCGCTCAAAGTAGTATTCAACGCGCTGTTCGTTGCGACGTTCAAATGGGGCGTGGCGGGAGCGGCTGTGGCGTCGCTCGCGGCAAACCTCATTATTACGGTCTGGATGTACTTAGAGCTGTTTGTGAAAAAAGGCAGCGACAGGCTGAAGCTTTCGGGCTTTAGGTTCGACTGGCATATAATAGGCAACCTCGTGCGCGTCGGGCTTCCGGCTATGCTCGCGAATCTGATGGTATATATAGGGTTCTTCCTTATTAACAACGAAGTGCAAGTTTATGGCGCTATCGTATTGAACGGGCAGGGGATAGCAAACAACATTACTGCGATAGCGTTCACCGTACCCTCGTCGTTCGCGGCGGCCGTGACGACTATGGTAAGCATGAACGTAGGCGCGGGCCATGAAATGCGCGCTCGCAAATCATGCCGGGCGGGCTGCCTTATAAGCGCCGTATCCGCGGCCCTGCTGATAGCGGTTATCGTGCCGCTCTCGCGGTATATGACCGTGCTGTTCACGCGCGACGCCGAAGTTCTTGAGGTGGCCAACAGAGCGCTGCATATCTATACTTATTCCGTTGTGGGCTTCGGCGTATGCATGGTGCAGGTAGGGGCTTTCATCGGGCTCGGGAGGACGTGGAGGACGCTTGTTTTAGGCGTGCTGCGCATATGGCTGCTGCGGTATCTTTTTATACTCGCAACCGAGAGAGCGCTGGGCGTGGACTCGGTGTTTTGGGGCAACCTATTCTCTAACTACGCCTGCGCTGCCATTACTACGGTGATGATACTGCGCGTAAAGTGGGTGTCGGTGATAAACACCAGAGATAAAACGCGCCTTGCCGCGGCCGAACAGGAACAGCTTGCGTCTTGACATTAGCAGCATATATGTGTAATATTATACCAAGGTGAGTGTGCATAAGATATCGGTCGATATCGAGCTGCACAGGGGAGAAAATACCCTACACGCAGGAAACACCCCGCGGAGTCGCTTACAGCGCGCGCGGGTTTTTTTGTTTTCCATGTAATTACAAGCTCAAGGAGATGATTAAGCTGGTTCCTAAGCTGCATCAGCGTTTTATAGACAACGCGATAGAAGTATTCAAAAGCGACCCGCGCATAATGGGCGTTGCGGCGGGAGGCTCGTATATCTACAGAGAAATGGACGAGTTCTCGGATATAGACTTTGTTATAGCCGTCAGCCCCGAATATACACAGCAAGTTACGGAGGAGAGGCGCTGCATAGCGCAAAGGCTGGGGAACCTGCTTACTTCGTTTACAGGAGAACACGTGGGCGAGCCGAGGCTGCTCGTATGCCTGTATGGGCCGCCGCTGCTGCATGTGGATTTGAAGTTCGTATCGCTTGATGATTTGGGGCACAAAGTCGAAGACCCTGAGGTGCTGTGGGAAAGGGACGGAGCGGTATCCGAAAGGCTAAAGCTTAGCGAAGCGAAATATCCCATGCCGGACATGCAATGGATGGAGGACAGGTTTTGGGCGTGGACGCATTACACTGCGGCTAAAATTGGGCGCGGCGAGCTGTTTGAAGCCATAGGAGCGGTAACATTCCTCCGTGAGAATGTTATAGGCCCGCTCGCGCTTATGAAAAAAGGAAAGCTTCCCCGCGGCGTAAGGAAGATAGAAACGGACGCTCCGGAATACGCGGCGCTGCTTAAAGAGACAGCAGCCGGATATGACACGGAAAGCTGCATAAAAGCAATCAACATAATTCTGCGGCTGTATGAGCAGCTGCGGGAGAGCCTCGCGGATGGGTCGCTGATAAGGCGCCGGGAAGCGGAAGAATACTCGAAAGCGTATCTGGACGCGATATCGGAGCGGTAGAGTAGCGATAAATTTTTAATATTCGATTCAGAAAGGGAACTGGCAATGGGCGCGACTGTTTTTAAAGGTAACCCGACAATAGAGACGGAAAGGCTGATTTTAAGGAAACTGACCATGGACGACTTAGAAGACATATTCGCGTACTCTTCCGACCCCGAAGTGACGGCTTATATGTTGTGGGACACGCACGTGACTATCGACGACTCGAAGAAGTTCATACGCTTCACTCTTGACAGGTACGAAAAGGACGAGGCGGGCGAGTGGGGCATAATACTCAAAGAGACGGGAAGGCTTATTGGCTGCGCGGGGTTCGCGTGGATGGACATGAAAAACCGCCGCGCCGAGATAGGATACGTGCTGGGAAAGCCTTACTGGGGCAAAGGTTACATGCCCGAGGCGGCGCTTCGCATGCTTGCGTTCGCTTTTGAGGACATGGGACTTAACCGTATCGAGTGCTATCACCTGCTGCCCAACGAGAAATCAGGCCGGGTAATGCAGAAGCTCGGCATGACATACGAGGGCACCGCGAGGGAGCAGACGTTTACCAAGGGCAGGTTTTGGGACGTAAAGCAATACGCTATACTGAAGAGCGAGTGGGAAAAGAATAATTCGTAAAATTCATTATGATAGTAAACAAAAGCTTGACAACACGTATTAGTACGTATATATTTTAAACGTAGCGTCTTTCTTTGAACAGCATGCTTAGATATAACATAATAAGCTTTGAGGAGAAAGATATGAAAATAAGCGAATTGCTTAAGATACTGAAGCAAAACGGTATCTGTTTTGTTGAGCATGGGAAAAGGCATGACCTTTATTATAGCCCCATCACAAAGAAAGCGTTTCCTGTTCCGCGCCATGCGGATACTGAGATAAGCAAGGGATTGCTGAACGCTATATTAAAGCAGGCAGGGTTAAAATAGAAGCAATCTGCATAATATTAGTTTATGAGGTAATATGATTATGGCAAAGTACGTTTATCCCGCCCTATTTAAAGCCGAGGGTGACACCATATTCGTATCTTTTCCGGATATTGAGAACTGCTTTACACAGGGTAAAAATATGGTGGAAGCTATCGAAATGGCAGAAGATGCGCTTGCGCTTTCGCTTGTCTACATGGAGGATAACAAACTGGAAATACCAAAGGCAAGCGATTTAAAAAGTATTGAAGGTGATGGGCTAAAATCATTAGTTATAGCCGACACCGTTAAATACAGAAAAGAAACATCTAATAAGGCAGTAAAGAAGACTTTAACTATACCATCGTGGTTAAATGAAGCGGCAGAGAAGCAATCGGTTAATTTCTCGCAGGTACTGCAGGACGCACTGATTGCTCAAGTCGGAATAAAGCGGTAAGTATTCAACTGCAAACGAAAACCAGTTATAAAAGACGAGCCTGAAGCTGGACTGGTTTGCCGGAATTACTTTATTACCGGCCTCCGTGAGGCTTTTCAGGGTATTAATTCATTTGTTTTCGTATGGTCCCTGTACAGATTTTCAATTGACCTGTCGTATGTCTTTTCGCCCTGCTTCGAGAAGAAGCAGCCGGGCACCTCGCCCATACTGCGGTGATAAGCCACGCACTCGCAGCATTTCTTATGACGGGAGCAGGAATATGTGCAGGAGCACTCGCTTTTGTTATCGCAAGCCATGGCAGCCTCCAAACGTTTATTACAGTGATTATACATAAAACGGCCTCGCGCATCAACGTCGCGGCGCGGAGGGAGGCCGCTTTCTTTCATATAATATACTTTTCGATGAATGAGCTTACCCTGCTCTCGTAAGCGGGTATATCGGCTGCGCAAGCCATACCGTGGCCCGCGCCCGGCACTGTGTATATATCCTTCTCGGCGGGGCAGGCGTCATACAGCTCGCGCGCCATATAATAAGGCACGAACGTGTCGTCTTCGCCGTGTATGAACAGCATGGGCGTGCGGCACTTTTTTACCTGATTGAGAGCGGAAGCCTCTTTGAAGCCGTAACCCGCGCGAAGCTTCGTGAGCAGGCTCGTCGCGTGCAGGAACGGGAAACGGGGGAGCCGGTATATGCGCTTAAGCTGCCAGCCGAGCTGCGCCCATACCGACGTATAGCCGCAATCCTCGATAATAGCCTTTACCTGAGGGGGCAGGCGCTCGCCGCTTGCCATCATGACAGTGGCCGCGCCCATGGATATGCCCATCAGCAATATCTGCGCGTCTTCACCGAGCCGCTCTGTGACGCGGCGTATCCACAAAAGGCAGTCCCTGCGTTCGTGCCAGCCAAAGCCTATGTAATGCCCCTCGCTATCGCCGTGGCCGCGCGCGTCGGGCATGAGCACGCTAAAGCCGCGGCTGTGCAGCGAGCGCGCGAATCCCGCCATATCCTTTCCTTTTGAGGAGTACCCGTGAAACAGCACTGCGGCTTTTTTAGAGGGCGAGCCGGCGGCAACGTAGTGCGCCTTGAGCCTCAAGCCGTCCTCCGACGTTACTTCCCATGTTTCGCAGCCCGCGCTGTCGAGCCACAACCCGTCCTCGCTTTGCTCCGGCGACTGCGCCGCAGACTCGTTTGTTTGGTCAAGGTCTTTGTTGCCGCGAAGGTACGCCTTGCTGTTCCTGCCTATGGCGATGCGGTAAAAGTAAAAGCTTGAGAGTATAAGCGCAAGCAGCAGCAGCGCCGCGGCGGCGGACACTATTACGATCCAA
The DNA here is from genome assembly GCA_023410595.1 of Bacillota bacterium. GTDB lineage: Bacteria > Bacillota > Clostridia > Christensenellales > SZUA-584 > DTFZ01. The sequence goes on from JAEYPO010000020.1 coordinate 24,029, forward strand.
TCCATAAGCGCCCCTCCCTTCTTGGAGATGTGACATTACAAACTTATTTTACCATGCAGCAAGCCTTTATTACAACGTCGTCTATAAACCGTTAAATCTTTTGCTCTGGCGTGAATAAAATGTGTTATAATGATTTCTGATTCGGGGTCTCCATCAAGTCGTGAGGCTTGATGGAGCGAATTTTGGTGGGGTAAATACGCATTGATATAAGGCGGTTGTTATGAATATTGTAGTTCTGGCCGGGGGACTCTCCGGCGAGCGGGACGTGTCGCTTACTTCGGGCACGCTCGTATGCAACGCTTTGAGAACGAGCGGGCATAAAGCCATACTTGTTGACCTGTTCTTTGGAGTCGAAGACGTTCCGGAGAATATACTGGACGCGTTCAGCGTTTCGGGGCAGCTCGAGCCATATAAGGTGCCCGCGCAAGCGCCCGACATTGAGAAGATAAGGGCGATGAGGCCGGACAGCGGGTATGGCGAGATAGGCAAAAACGTGCTGCCTCTCTGCCGGGCGGCGGACATCGTGTTTATGGCGCTGCACGGAGAGATAGGGGAGAACGGCAAGCTGCAGGCCGTGTTCGACGTTATGGGCATAAAGTATACGGGCACCGGCTATATAGGCAGCGCGCTCGCTATGCACAAGAACGTCGCGAAACAGCTTTTTGAACATAACGGCATAAAAACGCCTTCTTTCAGGCTTTATACCAAGGACGACATAGTGCGCATAGAGAGCGATGCAAAATTCCCCTGCATAGTCAAGCCCAACTCGGGAGGATCGAGCATAGGCATAACGAAGGCGGCGACAAAGCAGGAGCTTAAAGCCGCGGTGGAGGAAGCGCTTAAGTACGAGAACGAGATACTCGTAGAGCAGTTCATAGAGGGCAGGGAATTCTCATGCGGCATACTCAGAGAAACGGCGCTGCCCATTGTCGAGATCATCCCGAATGAAGGGTTCTACGACTATGAACATAAGTATCAGGCCGGTATAACGAAAGAGGTCTGCCCAGCGCAGCTTGACGAAGGGAACACAAAGGCAATACAGCGGGCGGCGCTTATGGCGCACAAGGCGCTCGGGCTTAACGTATATTCGCGCATCGATTTTATACTCGGCACAGACGGCGGCGCTTATTGCCTCGAAGCGAATACGCTGCCCGGCATGACGCCCACGAGCCTTTTGCCGCAGGAAGCGAACGCGGTCGGCATATCGTACGAGCAGCTATGCGATGAGATAATAAGGCTGTCGCTGGAGGCTAGAGGCTGAGCATAACAGCTGATGCCTTAAAGACCCTTCAGTCACCTGCGGTGACAGCTCCCCTATAAGGGGAGCCGAGATACGGGGACCCTGTATATAAAAGGATAATAATTTATGGTTTCGTTTACGTTAAAACAGGCGCTTGACGCCGTAGGCGGTAGATATTTCGGCGACGAGAGAACGCTTGACGAACGCGTGCTCGGCGTGACTATAGACAGCCGGGCCGTTAAGCCGGGCTTCCTTTACATACCTATAAAGGGCGAAAGGTTCGACGGCCACAGCTTCATACCGGCGGCGAGGGAATCGGGAGCGTTATGCTGCCTTTCCGAGAACTACCCGGATCCGGGCAAGCCCACAATACTCGTTAAGTCCGCGCTGGCTGCGTTTCAGGCGCTGGCCTCTTTTTACCGCTCTTTATTCGATATACCCTTTGTGGGCATTACGGGCAGCGTGGGCAAGACGACGACTAAAGAGCTGGTTGCGGGCGTGCTGATGCAGAAATACAACGTACTGAAAAACGAGGGAAATCTAAACAATCAGACAGGCGTGCCTATAACTATAATGAGGCTTGAATCGTTCCACGAGGCGGCGGTAATCGAGATGGGCACGAACCATTTCGGTGAGATAGGCAGCCTTTCAAGCATCGTAAGACCTAAAGTTTGCGTACTGACTAACGTAGGCGAAGCGCATCTTGAGCACTTTGGCTCGAAGGATGGCATACTCAAGGCAAAGTCCGAGATGTTCGAGTACATGGAGCCGGGCGGCACGGTGATAATAAACGGCGACGACCCGCTGCTTGCTACGCTGCTAGGGTGCTACCCCGAAGCGGTCACGTACGGCCTCGGCGCGCATAACAGGATACGCGCGAAGAATATTACCGGAATGGGGCTGGACGGTACGCGTTTTACCGTCGTATGCGGCGGCGCAGAGACGGAGCTGCATGTTCCCTCTCCCGGAACGCATATGGTGATGAACGCGCTCGCGGCATTCGCGGCAGGCAGGGCGATGGGCGTGGCCAAACCGCTGATACAGCTTGGCATAAGCAGCTTTGAACCGTCGGAGGGCAGGATGGACATGACGGAGACGGGCGGCATAAGGATAATAAACGACGCATATAACGCAAACCCGACGTCCATGAAGGCCTCGATATGCATAGCCGCAAAAACGCCGGGCAGGAGCGTGTGCGTGCTGGGCGACATGTTCGAACTGGGCGAAAACGAGGCTGAATACCACAAGAGCGTAGGAAAGCACGCGGCGGACGAAGGCGCGGGGCTCGTGCTGTGCGTAGGAAACCTCGCGAGGCACATATACGAGGGGGCGGCGGAGCACGGCGCAAAGGCGCTGTATTTCCCCGACAAGGAGGCGCTCCTCGCCGCGCTGCCGGACATAATAAAAAGCGGCGATACGGTGCTCGTTAAGGCGTCTCACGGCATGCATCTTGAAACGGTGGCCGAATGGCTCAAGGATAATTATTGAGAATAAAATTATTGAGCGTAAGGATTATATTAAGATATTAAAAAGAGAAGGCGGATAGCCTCCTCTTTTAGATTGCTGTTTGGTAAACGCTTATATGTTAATCATATAGTCAGAGTATATTAAAGTGGCCTACCGCATGTCCGCGAGAGCGGATAGCTGCCAGTCGAACGCGTCCATATACAGCGATATGAACACGTCTCTGCCTAGCTCTACGGCGGAAAGGAACTCGTCGACTTCTTCCCACCTCGCGCTTTCGTAGGACAGCACCGCTTCAAGCGGCCTGCGCAGGAAGTTTTCCTCGCCTAAGAGCGCCTCGCGCACCCGGTCTTCCAGCGGGAGCCGTTCTACTATCTGCTCCATGTCTTCGCCTAACAGCGCGTCGATGGAAGAGAATATGCCTGTGAAGAAGAAATCCGGCTCGAATTCCTCCTGCCCGGTCATCTCGGCGAACAGCGCGAGCATCTTGCCACGTATGAGCGAGGCCTTGATTAGCTCGGCGTTGTCGTTGTTCTTTATACTGCGCAGCAGCATAAGGTTTATCCACCGCGTGAGCTCTATAGTGCCCATGCGCACTAGCGCCTGCCGTATGGATCTTATAGTGTAGCGCGCGCCAGAAAACACGGAGTTGGCAAGTCGCAAAAGCTTGTATGAGAGGTCGAGGTCTTTCTCTATCATGCCGGCTATGACGTTGTAATCTGGTTCGGGCTCTCGAAGCTCGCCCAAGATGGGCAGCAGGTTGTTGCCGAGCATGCCTATGGCGCGTGCGTTTATAACGGCCGGTTTGCTGAAGAAGTACCCTTGGAACAGCTTAAAGCCCATGGCGCGGGCGCGCTCGTAGTCTTCGATAGTCTCTACTTTTTCCGCGAGGAAAGTTACCTTGTTCCTGTATTTTTTAAGAAACTTCTTTTTTTCCTCTATCCCCGACTCGGAGCATTCTATCTTTACGATGTCGACGAGCTGCAAAAGCTTTGAGTATTCGCGCTCGCTGCCTATAACGAAATCGTCGAGGGCCAAAGTATAACCGCGCTCCTTAAGCTTACGGCATACGTCTATTATCTCTTTGTCGGGCTTGACGCGCTCGAGTATCTCAACCACCAGCTTATCAGGCGGAAGTATGAGCGGCGCCTCTAAAAGCAGCAGCTTAGCCGAGAAATTGATAAAGCCGCGGGTGCCTTCTATAAGCCGCGAAAAGCCTATGGAGAAGAAGTTGTCAAGCAGTTCGGCCGTCGCCTGGTCGTCGTCCGTTCCGTCGTATCGCACGCCGCCGCCTTTCCTGTAAAGAAGCTCGTATCCATAAAGATGGATATGCTCGTTAAAAATAGGCTGCCGCGCGATGTATATGTTCCCCATGATGCCCTCCCGTAAATATATTGATAAAAAGGCGCTATACGTAATATATCGGTAATAGTGAAGGATGTGCTTAGCAAAAACATTACAAAAAGATTTGTTCTTTGGAACGTATAAATATTGTAAAAACATGTATGCGTGTCGTATAATCATAGTGTAATGATGTTATTTATAACGGAGCCCCCTCGTCGCTTTTGCGACGACCCAAGTCGTGAGGCTTGATGGGGTGTAGATAACGGGGTCTCCTCGTCGCTTTTGCGACGGCCCAAGTCGTGAGGCTTGATGGGGTACAGATTTGGGGGAATTATGGAAATACATACTATAGGGGCTCAGAAGCGCATCGCACTCGTCGCGCATGATAACCGTAAGGAAACGCTGATAAACTGGGTGCAGAAGAACGAGAAGGTATTGAGCCGTCACTTCCTGTGCGGCACGGGCACGACGGCAAGGCTGATTATCGAGCGCACGGGGCTGCCTGTCAAGGCGTACCGCAGCGGCCCGCTCGGGGGCGACCAGAAGATAGGCTCGCTTATTGCGGAGCTGGGCATAGACCTGCTGATATTCTTCTGGGACCCGCTTACTTCCCAGCCGCACGACCCGGACGTAAAGGCTCTTTTAAGGATAGCGGTGCTCTATAACATACCCGTGGCCATGGACCAGGCGACGGCGGACTTTCTGCTTTCCTCCAAGTTTATGGAGCAGGATTACGACAGGGAGATACTCGACTTTAAGATATAAAAAAGAAGCCCGTGAAGCTTCTTTTCAAACCGATTACAGCACCTTCGCCAAAAAGCTCCTGAGCCGTTCGCTTTTCGGGCTGCCGAACAATTCGGCGGGCGTGTTTTCTTCCACTATTTTTCCTTCATCCATGAATATGGCGCGCTTGCCCACCTCGCGCGCGAAGCCCATTTCGTGCGTCACTACTACCATGGTCATGCCGCCCTTGGCGAGCGATTTCATTACATCCAGCACCTCGCCCACCATCTCGGGGTCGAGCGCGGACGTCGGCTCGTCGAAAAGCATGACGTCGGGGTTCATCGCGAGCGCGCGCACTATGGCTATCCTCTGCTTCTGCCCGCCCGAAAGCTGGGAGGGGTATGCGTCCGCGCGGTCCGCGAGGCCGACGCGGCGGAGCAGCGCCATGGCGTTCTCTTCCGCCTGCTGCTGAGGAACTTTAAGCAGCTTTACTGGTGCTATCGTCATGTTGCGCAGCACCTTCATATGCGGGAACAGGTTGAACTGCTGGAACACCATGCCCATCTTCTGGCGGTGAACGTTTATATCCACCTTAGGGTCGGTAATGTCCACGCCCTCAAAAAACACCTTGCCGCCCGTAGGCACCTCAAGCAGATTGAGGCAGCGAAGGAACGTCGATTTGCCCGAGCCCGAAGGGCCTACGACTACGGTCACATCGCCTTTCCTTATCTCGCAGTCTACGCCGTCAAGCGCTTTGAGCTCTCCGTAATGTTTTTCGAGGCCTTCAACCTTTATTAATACGTCAGCGTTCAATTCTGCCGAGCCTCCTTTCAAGACGGTGAACGCCCATTGAAAGGAATATCACCAGTATAAGATATATAAGCGCCGCGGCTATAAGGGGCATGAACGCCTGGAACGAAGCCCCGCGTATTATATCCGCGCCTTTAGTCAGATCCTGAAGGCCTATGTAGCCGCAGACAGACGTCTCCTTTAAGAGCGTTATAAACTCGTTGGCAAGAGAGGGAATAACGTTACGGAACGCCTGAGGCATGATTATGTGCCACATAGTCTTGGGGTAGTTGAACCCTAGGCTGCGCCCCGCCTCGAATTGGCCCGCGTCTATCGATATTATGCCGCTACGGAATATCTCGGCGACATAAGCGCCCGAGTTTACGCCGAACGCGAGCACCGCCACGAACACGGGGCTCGTGTCCCGCGACGTGAATATTACGAAATACATTATCATGAGCTGCACCACTACGGGCGTGCCGCGTATCACCGTAAGGTACAGCTGGCAGACCGCGTTCGCCGCTTTCATTCTGCCTGTTTTGTCGTGCGTCGAACGTATCATGGCGACTATGAAACCCAGCGTTATGCCGAGTATCAGCGCGAAGAACGTCACAAGCAGCGTTATGCCGATTCCGTCAACGATATATTTCCACCTGTTGTCATAAATGAAGCTGAAATAGAACGACTGCTCTATGCCCGCCCACCATTCTGCCATGGGCTTTCCTCCTTACTCCGAAAAAGGCCGCCACAAACGGGCAGCCTTTTTAATCAGTATCCTTAAAGGATCATTATAATTCTCTGCGTCCGCTGTTTAAACGTACCAGCGCAGCGGGCTTGTGTCAAGCGGTATTAGTCGGCTTTGATGTATTTGTCGATTACGGCCTTAAGCTCGCCCGACTCCTCGAGCTCTGCAAGCGCCTTGTTAATGCCTTCGAGCAGTTCCGGTTTACCCTTGTTTACCGCTACGGCATAGTCTTCCAGTATATATTCGGTCTCGAGTATCTTAAGCCCCTTGTTCTGAGATACGAATACCTTTGCAGGCTCGTTGTCGATAACGACCGCGTCGACTTTATCCTGAGTAAGAGCGAGCACTGCGTCCATGCCTTTGTTGTAACGGGTTATCTGGCCAAGGCCTGTATCAACATAGTCCATAGTTATGTATATGTCGCCTGTCGTACTCTGCTGAACACCCATCATTTTACCCTCGAGGTCGTCGGGGGAAGCTATGGGGGAACCTTCCTTTACTATGATGACCTGCTTGCCGGTAGCATATGTCGCTGAAAAATCAACCGCGGCTTTGCGGTCTTCCCGGACCGTCATGCCCGCCATCGATATATCGGCCTTGCCGGACTGTACAGCCCCTACGAGCGAATCGAAATTCATGTTCTGAATCTCGAGCTCCATGCCGAGCTTGTCGGCTATAAGCTGCGCTATCTCCGCGTCGATACCGACTATTTTGTCGTTCTCGAAGTACTCGTACGGCGGAAATTCCGCGTTCGTGACCATTATCAGCTTTTCTTTTTCAGCGGGCGCTTCTGAAGCCTCGGCGGAAGCAGATTCGCTCGGTGCGACAGACGGCTCAACTGAAGCGGCGTCACCGGCTTTTGAGGGATCCGGGGAAACCGCTGTCTGACCGCAGGCGCCCAGCGAAAGAATAAGGCAGAGCATTAAAGCTGCCGCCACTATCATACGTATCGTAGTTGATTTTTTCATTTATATCGCTCCTTTTTTATTTTAAATCAAAAATACAGTTGCAATCATAACACATTGCGTATAAATATGCAATATATATATTATAAAAACGCGATTTGATGCATACATATGCATATTGCCTGTATTAAACTGTATACATATGCCTTTATATATACAAGCCGACCGTTATGTGTAAATAAAGGCGATAGCTGTATAAGGCCTTTCGCCAAACCGGTTTTGGGCTGTAAGTCCCGTTTGATCGCCCGCGGTTCGCAGATGCTGCGCAATACAGCGCTGCGGCTCATATTAGCTGCGCAATTTTGAAAGATCATCGCAGGCCTCCTTAAAGGGAACGAGGTATTAATATATATAAAATAATATCACGGAGCGGGGGCAATTATAACTTGTTATGAGCGGCCGTGAGCGAAACTGCGGCGTATATTTAACTTAAGAACATGCAAACGAAAAAATCTGTATTGGAGAATACATATGAATTTAAACGAGCTTAAGAGAAACGAAAATAAACTCAGGAGAAGGCTGGGCGACGATCAGTACGAGAAGATATACACAGCGCAGCAAAGGATAGAGGCGCTGCGCGGCAAGGCGGCAAACAAGCAGCAGGGCGCGGGCGGAGATACCGACAATATGTTCTATACAAACAGACCAGATAGTGGTATAATACCCAATAAACCGTCGATAGCGGATTACCGCCGGGGCATAGAGGACATAAGCGCTAAGATAGAAAGCCTTAACAAGCAGC
>JAEYPO010000037.1 GCA_023410595.1 Bacillota bacterium
CTCCCGGGCACGCCACAAACAACAACACCCCTTTGAGGGTGTTGTTGTTTGTGATTTGATTTTAGGGATTCGAAGGGAGGGAGTAGCAAACGTGCCAGTGGCACGTTTGCCCCGACCCGGCTTGAAGGCAGCAAATACATACATTAAAAGAAAAGACGCGGATGGAAGAAACGTCTTTCGAAAACATATAATACCAAATACGACGAAATCGCAGAACAATATGTTATAATATGAATGATTTATTATAAGAGGATGAATTTATGAGAAATGAATACCTTACAATTCTCAAACGCGAAACAGGCAGTCTTGAGCAAAGGCCTCTTACGCTTGCAAGCTTTCCGGGCGTGGACGCATCACTTATATCAAGTCTTAACAGTAAAGGAAAAGACTACTGGGCGTAAAAGACATGCAGTTCTGCATTGATTTTGCCTTATTGCTTATAAGGTTTTGCGATAAATAATAGATTGTCAGTCACAAAACTATATGTCTATTTTACGTAGATAAAAACTCCTAAGCGTGTATTGCCTTTTTTATCAGCATATTGTAATGTCATACCAGCAGCGGCGAACGGAGAAGAGATTAATATGGATAGTAAAAAAACAGGAGAGTTTATTGCATTATTAAGAAAAAGCCAGGGATTAACGCAGCATGATGTTGCCGCTCGTCTAGGTATTACCGATAAGACCGTAAGCAAATGGGAGTGCGGTAACGGATACCCCGATATAACGATCCTCCCTGCGATTGCCGAGTTGTTCCGGGTCACTTCCGACGAAATACTTCTCGGCGAACGGATAAATAAGGATGCGGAAGCGGACGCCTTAAAAAAAAGCAAAGTTCAGGTCGGATATCTGCTGAGAGCAAAACGTCATGCTATCAATAATATGCTTGTATGCAGTGCCGGCTGCGGCATTACCGCCATTATAGCTCTGTTTTCTTTGGGGCAAAGCACATATAACGCTCCGATAAGCTGCGGCGTTTCTGTTCTGCTATGCATTATCAGCATCGTTATTGCCGTTGTCGCGTTTTCAAAAGCAAAACTCGTTACGGAAGACAGCGGCCTGAAAAAGGAATTCCCCTCTGAAATGCTCGCCTTTTGCCGTTCCGTTGTCACATACATGAGGTTTGCGCTCTCGTTTGTCATATATCCGCTTATATTGAACATAATTGTCTGGACGCCCGCATACAGGATGGGCGGCTTTTTAACAGTACATAACCTTACAAATCCGCTGTATTCGTCTATAGCCATTATAATTGCGGCGTTGGTTTTCTTCGCCGTCAACAAACTGCTAATTAACATACTTGGATGCGGCGCAAAAAAGCAGAACAAGCTGTAAGGTTTTTTGGCGGTAATACAATGTCAATAATATTGATATAGCGTGCAGCGTATGTTGCCGTTGTAAAGCTTGCGCTTCCTTGTAGCGCGCCTGCCGAAATACCTCTCAAACTCGTCGTCCGCCGTTATTATGAATTTCCTCTCGACATCTGAAAAAGCTTTGCCCATATCCTTATACAGCCTGCGAACTTCGCTCTGCTCCCCGAGGCGTTCGGCGTAAGGAGGGTTGGTAAGCACGACGCAGTCTTTGCGCGCAAAATCCCTTACATCCGCGTGATAGAGGCGCAGCGCGACGCCCGCCGCTTTAGCGTTTCTGTCCGCAGCGCCAAGCGCTTCTTTGTCTATATCCGAAGCGTATATTACCGCGGGCTCCCTTATTTCGCGCCTTGCCGCTTCTATTTCCTGTTTCCACGCTTCGCACAGCGCGGGCCACCTTTCGCCGTCAAACCTGCGGCTTAGCCCCGGCGCTATGTTGGCGCTTATCATCGCGGCTTCTATCGCTATGGTTCCCGAGCCGCACATGGGGTCAGAAAAGCAGCCCTCTTTCCAGCCGGTCAGCATAACGAGGCCCGCGGCCAGCGTTTCCCGTATAGGAGCTTTAACGTTTGCCAGCCTGTACCCCCGCCTGTTGAGCCCTTCGCCGCTTACGTTGAGGCACGCCGAGACGGTATCTTTGAGTATCTTGATATGTATATCGTACCTGTCCCCCGTTTCGGGCAGCAAACGCGCTCCATGCCCGCTCATAAGCCGCTGGACAAGGGCTTTTTTAGATATGGACTGTATGTCTGAGACACTGAACAGAGCGCTCTTAACAGAGTCGGCGTTTACAGGGAGCGCCGCGTCTGCGGGTATATATTTTTCCCACGCTATGGCCCTTATGCCTTCAAACAGCTCGTCGAACGTAACCGCGGTAAACGTTCCTGCCTCTATATATACCCTGTCGGCACACCTTAACTGCAGGTTCGCTCTTGCGAGGCCCGCCACGTCCGCAAAAAAATAGACGCGGGCGTCCCGCGGCTCTATATTCCCGAATCCCAGTTTATTAAGTTCTGAAGCTACAACGGCCTCAAGCCCGAACGAGCAGGAAGCAAAACAGCTATACCGCACTGTCTTCCTCCCACCTGTTCAGCTTTACGTCGTTTATATACAAAGAAAATTTGCACCCCAGGAACTTTGCGCTCTTTTCGCACATCTGCATCCTCGAAATATATATCTGCAGAAAATCCATAGGCGAAGCTATCGGATCCATCGTATAGTATATGCTGATGGTATTGTCTTCAATAGTAAGCTTAGTCGCCTGTATCGCGTAGTTAACGCGGTCATGTATGTCCGAAGCGTCGTACTTCTTAAGCCTTACGCGCGCTCTGTGGGCGTCCACCTTGTCCGCAATTATGAGCGCGGCGGATACGTCGCTTACCGGATGGCCTGTTTCTTCCTCGTGCGAGCCGACGGCGGCGCAAATGTCGCATACTTCAGAAACCGGAAAACCCATGTCGCTGAGTATGGGAAAAAGAATGGCGGCGCCGTTATGGCCGTGGTACTTCCTGTTTACCAGGTTGCCCACATCGTGCACCCAGCCGGCTATTTTGGCAAGCTCTACGCGTCTTTCAGGCATATTGAGCTTTGCGAGTATCTCCCCCGCTATGCGACTCACATATCCTACGTGCCGCGGCCCGTGGTCCGTGTATCCTATGAACTCCAGGCACTTGTTGGAATAGTCGACAAGCTCCCTTATCTTTTCGCTGCCTTTTATATCGTTAAAACTTACTGACAAAATCAATCCTCCAAATTCTTCAGCGACTCGTAATCGCTGTCCCCCGTAAAATCGCGTTCTATGTTTACCTCGCCGCCCAGTTCTTCCAGTGCGTCTCTTATAGATATATAATCGTAATACATGAGCCCCTCGTCTTTAAGCGCCTGCTCGAGATAAGGCAGCGCATCGCTATTGCCCAGCTTGCCAAGACAGCTCGCGTAAAATGCTTTGAGCCTGTCTCCGTAAAGAAAACGCTCCAAGACATAGTTGTAAGTGCGCTCGTCGTACGGCAGGTCGCTCAATATATCGAGAAAGCAATCGGACGAGTATGTGCTTTGCGCGTTTTCGTACGCCGATATTATCTTCTCTTTATAAGTATCCCCCGTATTCTTAAGCTCTTGTACGCACGACTCCAGAAAATCCGAGGCCTCGGCAGCTTCCGAGATCACTTCTATGTAATAATCATACGGATGGCTCATATGCATTTCATCAATGAGCTGCACTATAACGTCTTTAAGCTCCCCGCTTTTTTCGCCCTCATAGTTCATAAGCAGCGAGATAAGGAAAGGATAAGTCTCTTCTTTGGTATCCTCAATACGGTTGAGCAGCGGCGCGGGTATCGACAGGCCGGAAAAAACGTACTTACCCAACAGCTCGACAAGCGATGACGCGCTGAAAGAATCAAAATACGTATTGGGCGATTTGCCGTCCAGCCAGTCTTTCGGCTCGTCCATCCAGTCGAAATACAGCACTTCCGCAATATCGTCCAGTCCGTCTTCGCTAATTTCGTTCTCTTTTATATATTCCGTCAGAAAACGGCTGAATTTATCTTCAAAATCAACCATCGTCTTCTCCGTCCGCCTGCTCTTCGTTAAGTATGTCATAATACCTGTTTATCGTCGTTAAAGAGACGCCGTAACGCTTTATCAGGTCTTTTTTCAGCGGTATGTCTACTTTCCCGTCTATTTCGCTTACGAGGTATTCCAGCGCGGCAGCAAACGCTTGCGGCTTTTGTATCCACGTACCCTTATCGCCCCGGTCTTTCGCGAAAGATGTGAGCAGCTCAACGCCCGACGTTATGAACTCTTCTTTATATCTGCCTCTCGTATTTTTGATGAAGCTGTTGAGCGTTTCGGCATAAGGCTTGGGAAGGTTCTTTATCTCTTCCGATATGCTTCCGACTCTTACTTCAACGATAGCGCCTTTAATATAGGCGACATACGGCTCTTTAGCTCCTATGCGCTTTAAGCACATGAATATGTCGTTTTTTATCTCGTCTGCTTCCGTGCTTCTCAGCAGAAAACTTCTGAACTCGTCTTCCACGCTTTCGTCGGAAAACAGGCTCATTATCTCTATAACTATCTTCTTTATATACTCGTCGCCGTAGTAAAGTCCCCACAAAATAACAGACTTAAAATACTCGTCGCTGTTCCACCTGTTTACAAGGCTGTTATCCTTTTGCATCAGACAGTCGTTGAGATATTTAACGCGCAGCTTAATTTCATCAAACTGTATCTGATACACGTATTCAAGCTTTTTAATAGCTCCGGTCTTTTTAGCCGCCTCGGCCTTGTTTTTATAGTACGACGCAAGGCTGTTGCTCGGGTCTATCTTAAGTATTTTTACGAAACACTCCGCCGCTTCGCCGTAAAATCCGTTGTTGTATGCGGCAAGCCCGCAAAAATGCAGCAGCCGGATATCGTACGGCTGATACGATATTATCTTCGAGAACCATTTGTACGCTTTTTCATGGTGGCCGAGCTCGCAAAACGTAAGCGCAAGCTTATGCATATCTTCCGGGTCGATGTCGGCCGTCTCGTCTATGCGGGAAAGGTATTCTTCACCGGTAGCCTGATCCCCCATGTCCGAATAAAAGAACGCGAGGTTGCAGCAGGCGTGAAGATTGGCAGGCTGCGCCTCCAGCACTTTTTTGGACATCTCTAAAGCTTTCGCTTTCTGGCCGTCAAAGAAATACGACAGAGCGAGATTGTTCATTGCCGGATACATTAGCCTGTCGCGGCTGATCACATTTTCGAGATGCTGTATAGCCGACTTGTAATCGCCCTTGTCGAGGTGCTGTTTTCCCTCATAGGCCTCTTCCATTATGAACTGGCGGCTAACGTCAGTAAGCAGTCCTTCCTCTTCTTCGTCTTCGTCCAGCATATCGAATATATCGTCTATCTCGTCGGCAAACTCGCCGTCGGGGTCTATAGCCAGATATTGTTCAAAAGCTTCATCGGCAAGCTCGTAGTTTTTCATGCCCATATAATTGCAGCCGAGTGCAAACAAACACTCGGTCGGGGTGTTGCCATAGCGAGCTATTTTCAGCAGCACGTCATTAGATTCGGTATAGAGTCCCATTTCTGAATATATCTGCGCAATGCTTAAAAGATACTCCACGTTATCCGGTTCCATACCGAGGGCCTGCCGGTAAAGCTGCAGCGCTTCTAAAAAATTACCCGCGTCTATATGCTTTTCAGCTTTTTTAATAAAAAAAGATGCGGGCTGATTAAAGTTCAGTACTTTATTTTGCAGCTTTTTTTTGTCTTTCATTCCGCCTCCTATACAATGAAATAATTATATCATATAAGCGAGCCGCGCTTCAAGCAGTGGCCTTACGGCACACAAACTGTATTCTGTCCGAATTTTCGCCCGGCTTCTTATCGGTAAAGCAGTCGAATATACTTATGCTTGCAAACCCGGCAGCGAGGAAGATTTTTTCTACGCAGCCTGGGTCGTAAGCGTACTGAGTATGTTGTTCAGAAAACCTTTCAAAAAGGCTGCCTCGGCGCACGAAAAGCGTTACGTCCATGCACAGGCTGTTTCTTGTTCTATCATATGTATTCTGCCAGATGCATGATGCGTCGTCCCCGTCGTCAAAGTATACCTCGCCGTCCATGCGCATAAGCTTTGCTTTAGAGCTCATGTCGAAAAGCAGTACGCCGTTTTCCTTAAGCGCTTTAAATGCGGAAGCAGCAAATGCACCAAGACCTGACTCGTCAAGATAATTAGGGCCGTCGCAGACAGACAGAACCGCGTCTGCTTTGTTGCCCACCTCTATATCCCGCATGTCCTGAAGTACAAATTTTATATCATAGCCGATCTTTCTCGCCTGCTCGGCTGCGGCGCTTATCATTCCTGCGGATATGTCTGAGGCCGTTATATCATAGCCAAGGTCATACAATGCGCGCGTTATGTTTCCCGTTCCGCATCCTGTTTCAAATATGCTTTTAGCACCGTAACGCTTTAATATGCCGTCGAGATATTCTGCCCACATTTCGTAATCGACGTCCGCCATCAGCTCGTTATATACTTCGGAAAGATATCCGTATGCCTCCACGCATGCCTCCTCACTATTTGTACCCGCGCTTAATATTATCAATAATATACTACGTTATTATTGCGAGCACAACGAAAAAAGCACAGGGCGGATGGAATAATATGCCGAAAGTAAAACGCGCGGTTGACTAGTTTGCTGCCGCGATGTTATAATATGATTCAATACAGTTGAGGCGCGGTTTTCATGAGTATACTATTCGGAGGCAACGGATGCTTAAGATGTATAGTGGAAAGGGAAAATCGCCGAAGGCAACGGCGTTCCGCAACGTTTTGCCTGGGTGCATGGTTAACAGCTATGCAACTGTCGTCCCGGGCGCGGGACGGAGCGCTGCTGTTAATACAATCGTTATCCTTGTTATTATTGGCGCGCGGTATGTTATGCGTGCTATTTTTGTATACGGTTTAAATTTTTTCAGGAGGTTTATCAAGTGAAAAGTTACAATGTGGGCATCATCGGCGCAACCGGCATGGTGGGACAGCGGCTAATAACGCTGCTTGCGGATCATCCGTGGTTTAATATCACGTACCTTGGCGCAAGCGAACGTTCAGCCGGAAAAACATACAGGGAAGCCGTAAGCGGCAGATGGGCCATGGCGACGCCCATCCCCGAAAACGCTGCGGGCATGCATGTGTATGACGCCCTCGATATAGAAACGGCAAAGAAAAAAGTCGACTTCGTATTTTGCGCTGTAAGCCTTGACAAGGAGAAGACAAAAGCGCTCGAAGAGGCATATGCTAAACAAGAGATACCGGTAGTATCCAACAACAGCGCCCACAGGGGAACTCCTGACGTGCCCATGCTCATACCCGAGGTGAACGCTCATCATATAGCGGTCATAGAGAAGCAGCGCGCGCGGCTGGGAACGAAGAAAGGGTTTATATCCGTAAAGCCCAACTGCTCGATACAGACCTATGTACCGGCGCTGCACCCTCTGCTCGATTTCGGAATAAAGCAGGTCGTCGTATGCACATACCAGGCGGTGTCCGGCGCGGGCAAGACGTTGGAATCCTGGCCGGAGATGGCGGACAACGTCATACCCTACATCGGCGGAGAAGAACAGAAGAGCGAGCAGGAGCCGCTTAAAATCTGGGGCGCTATAGGCGATAACGGCATAGTCAACGCAAGAAAGCCCGTTATTACCACCCAGTGCATACGCGTTCCCATTTCCGACGGGCATATGGCGGCAACGTTTGTGAGCTTTGAAAAGAAACCTTCGATAAAACAGATAAAGCAGCGCTGGAACGAGTTTTCAGGGCTCCCCCAGCAGCTTGGGCTGCCGAGCGCGCCTGAAAAGTTCCTTATGTATTTTGAGGATGATTCGCGGCCGCAGACGAGGCTCGACAGGGACAACGGAAACGGCATGTCCGTTTCAATAGGACGGCTCAGAGAAGATACGATATTCGACTATAAGTTTGTATGCTTAAGCCATAATACATTGCGGGGCGCTGCGGGAGGCGGAGTGCTGGCGGCGGAGCTGCTGGCCAAAAAGGGTTATTTCGACTGATTTTTGAAAGGAGTATTAAATGAGCATTTTCACAGGAGCCGGTACGGCGCTGGTTACGCCGTTCAACGATACGGGCATAGATTTTGCCGCTTTTGAAACGCTTATCGAATACCAGATAGAAAACGAAATAGACGCTCTTATTGTCTGCGGTACGACGGGCGAGCCGTCCACAATGACGAGAGAGGAAAAAAGGGCCGCTATCGAGTTTGTAGTTAAGCACGCCGCAGGACGCGTACCCGTTATTGCGGGAACGGGATCAAACAACACCGCCGCTTCCATAGAGTCTTCCATGGAGGCATCGGACATGGGCGTGGACGGGCTGCTTGTGGTTACTCCATATTACAACAAATGTTCGGATGCAGGGCTTGTTAAGCATTTTCACAGTATAGCCGACGCGTCGGGCGTGCCTGTTATCGTTTATAACGTTCCCGTAAGGACGGGAATGAATATCACACCGGCGGTTATGAAAGAGATAAGCCAGCACGACAGGATTGTCGGCATAAAAGAGGCGAGCGCGAATATATGCCAGATAACGGAAACGGCGAGGCTTTGCCCCGGGCTTGACCTTTATTCGGGCAACGACGATCATGTTATCCCCCTCATGTCTCTGGGCGGCAAGGGCGTAATATCGGTCGTAGCGAACGTCGCTCCCGGGATGACTCACGACATGGCCGCGAGCTGGCTTGCGGGTGATACGAAAAAAGCGCTCGAGCTTCAGTTCAAGCTGAATCCGCTTGTTAAAGCGCTGTTTATAGAGGTAAGCCCCATCCCTGTGAAAACTGCGCTGAATATGATAGGTATAAGCGCCGGCGTGCTGCGGATGCCTCTTTGCGAGATGAGCGCGGACAAAACCGCAATACTCAAAAAAGAGCTTATAGCCCTTGGTTTCGATATAGCTTAAAGATTATACGCATCAAAGAATACGGCGGCTTGAGCCCGTGCAGACGGGGACAGAGCTGCTTTCATACGTGGTCCCCGGCAAGTCGTGAGGCTTGATGGGGTGTAGATTAATACAATAACGAGGTACAAATGATAAACATAATACTCAGCGGCGCTAACGGTAAAATGGGACAGGTGATAGCGGGCGTCATAGCAAAAGCGGACGATATACGCGTAGCGGCGGGTGTAGACAAGCTACCCGATTCGCGGCAGAACTGCTTCCCGGTATATTATGATATAGAAGACTGCCGTGAAAGCGCCGATATGATAATAGATTTTTCGCGTCCCGAGGCGCTTGCCGCTAATCTTGCTTTTGCCGAAAGTAAAGGGATACCCATAGTCATCGCGACTACGGGCTTTTGCGCCGATGAAAAGAAGGCAATATTCGAGGCGTCGAGAAATATCCCCGTATTCTTCTCGGCTAACATGTCGCTGGGCGTCAACCTTCAGATGGAACTAGCCAAGAACGCGGCGGCTTTCCTTGGCGAGGCATACGATATCGAAATAATAGAAAAGCACCATAATCAGAAAGTAGACGCGCCGAGCGGCACCGCGCTCGCCATAGCCGACAGCATAAACGAATCGTTTACCGACAAAAAGGATTATGTCTACGGCAGAAGTTCCAAGACGGAGCGGCGCGGCAGGGAAATAGGTTTCCATTCGGTGCGCGGCGGCACGATACCGGGCGATCACAGCGTGCTGTTTATCGGAACGGACGAGGTGATAGAGATAAACCACAGCGCGCAGTCGCGGCATATTTTCGCGTTCGGCGCGGTGCGGGCGGCAAGGTTCCTCCACGGCAAGCCGGCGGGGCTTTACAACATGAGCGATATAATTGCAGAGTCAGCCGTTACTCACATATATCAGGACGACGGACAGGCCATGATAACGCTGTCGGGCTTCCCTTTCTCCCCTAAGCTTATAGCTGAAGTGTTCAACGATATCGCCGAAAAGAACGTAAAGCTGGATATAATAAGCCAGACGTCGCCCCATCACGGCAAGGTCAGCCTTTCGTTCTCCATGCCGCTTTCCGATGTGAACGTCTGCAAAGACGTGCTTAAAAAGCATATCAAAGACGATGTGAAGATAATAACGGACACGGCGCTCTCCAAGCTTACAGTGGAAGGCGCTGGCATGCAGCGCCAATCGGGCGTCGCGTCGCGGCTTTTCGGAGCGCTCGCCGAAAGGGATATCGGCATATATATAATAACAACGTCGGAAACAAAGATAAGCTTCTGCGTCGACTCAGGCAAGGCGCGGGACGCGGTAAGCGCAGTAACGGCGGCGTTTGCGCTATAGCGAAGCGTAAACTAACAAACCATATCAAAAACTGACGGAATGAGCATAAACGTTCGTTCCGTTTTATTTAATCAATATTTTTAATATTTTTGTGCGATAAAGACACCAGATACAAACAGGGAGAGCGACCGCTTGAACCGCTCTCCCCTGCTTATCACTAATAATTACTTTACGCCTATGTCGCTTCTGTGCTGCGCGCCTTTAAAGCTGATGCGTTTAACGTCAGCATAGGCTTTTTGCCGCGCTTCGGCGATGTCAGCGCCGAGCGCCGTCACGCCGAGCACTCTGCCGCCGTTCGTGACATACTGCCCGCCGCTCTTTGCAGTACCCGCATGGAACACCATTGCGCTATCCGTATCGTCAAGTCCATTAATAGCGTCGCCCTTGCTATATTTACCGGGATATCCGCCCGACGCCATAACGACGCACACGGCGCTGCGCTCGTCCCATTCGAGCGTAATATCCGAAAGCCTGCCGTCTATGACGGCGCTCATCACTTCTAAAAGGTCGTTCTTCATCCTAGGCAGCACGACCTGCGCCTCGGGGTCTCCGAAGCGCGCGTTGTACTCGAGCAGTTTCGGGCCGCTCTTTGTAAGCATCAGGCCGAAGTATATGACGCCCTTGAATTCCCGACCTTCCTGATTGAGCGCAAAGAGCGTTTTTTGTATAATGCTCTCTTCGACTTGTTTTCTGATATCATCTGTATATTTGGGTGACGGCGAGAACGCGCCCATGCCTCCCGTGTTCGGCCCCATGTCGTTGTCGAACGCGCGTTTGTGATCCTGAGCGCTTGCCATGGGCAGTATAGTCTTGCCGTCGCAGAACGCAAGCACGGAGACCTCGGGGCCTTCGAGGCATTCCTCTATTACGACGCTGTCCCCTGCGCCGCCGAACAGCTTTTTGACCATTATGTCTTCAAGCGCGGCTTTCGCTTCCGCCGTGGTTTTGCATATTATCACGCCTTTGCCGAGCGCGAGCCCGTCCGCCTTTATTACGGTGGGCAGTGTGCAGCGCTCAATGTATGCGCAAGCGCTCTCGTAATCGCTGAACACCTCGTATTCGGCGGTGGGTATGCCGTACTTCTTCATGAGCCGTTTCGCATATACCTTGCTGCCTTCTATCTCGGAGGCCTTGGCCGAAGGCCCGAACGCGCGTATGCCCTCGCTCCTAAGCCTGTCCACCATGCCCATATAAAGCGGGTCGTCAGGCGCGACTACTACGAGATCGAAAGCCTGTATCTTCGCGTAATCCACCATACCGTCCAAATCCGTCGCGCTTATGGGGACGCACACGGCCATGTCGGATATGCCGCCGTTGCCGGGCGCGCAGTATATCTCCCCCACGTCTTTATTCTGCCGCAGCTTCCACACCAGCGTATGCTCCCTGCCGCCGCCGCCTACCACAAGTATCTTCATCGCGCAGTCTCCTAATGTCTGAAGTGCCGTATGCCGGTGAACACCATCGAAATGCCGAGCTCGTCGCAGGCTTTAATGGATTCCTCGTCCCTTATGCTGCCGCCCGGCTGTATTATAGCTTTTATGCCATATGTTGCCGCGAGGCGCACGCAGTCGTCGAACGGGAAGTACGCGTCGGACGCCAGCGCCGCTCCCGCCGCTTTTTTGCCCGCCCGCTGCAGCGCAGCTTCGGCAGACCAGATACGAGACACCTGTCCCGGCCCGAGGCCAAGCGACTGTTTGTCCTTCGCAACGGAAATGGCGTTCGACTTCAAGTGCTTCACAAGCTTCCACGCGAACTTTAAGTCCTCCATCTCCTGCTCGGTTGGTACGCGCTTTGTAACCACATTGAGTTCTCCGTCGAACAGCAGCGCGTCGGGCTGTTGTATCAGCAGTCCGCCCGACGGTTTCTTTATGTCCATTGCGCCGGGCTTGATTTTTGCGCTTATATCCGGCAGCTCTAAAAGCCGCAGGTTCTTCTTTGCTTTTAATACATCGAGCGCTTCCGAAGAAAACGAAGGCGCTATTATTATCTCGAGGAACGTTTTCGCCATCTCTTCCGCCGTCTTTTTATCCACCTCGGCGTTGACGGCGACGATACCGCCGTATATGGATACGGGGTCGGAGGAATACGCTTTTCTATAAGCGTCATATAGATTGTCCGCGCTGCCCACGCCGCACGGATTAGCGTGCTTGGAGGCCACGGCCGTTATTTCCTCAAATTCTCTTAAGCATTCCAGAGCTCCGTGCGTGTCGTTTATGTTGTTGAACGAAAGCTCTTTGCCCCAGAGCTGCTTCGCGGAAGCGAGCGTGCCGCTTATATCGAGCGGTTCACGGTAAAACGCCGCGGACTGGTGCGGATTCTCGCCGTACCGCATATCCTGCAGCTTCTCATACGTAAGCGTCAGCTTGTCGGGATATCCCCCGCCGTTCTGCCCGCGCAGGTACTGCGCTATAAGTGCGTCGTACGCGGCGGTATGCTCGAACACTTTTACGCACAGATCGAACTTCGTCTGCTTCGTTATGCCGCCCGATTTAAGCTCACTGAGCACCCGTTCGTAATCGGCGGGATCCACTATAGACGCTACGTCCTGCCAGTTCTTCGCGGCCGCTCTAAGCATCGTCGGCCCGCCTATGTCTATGTTTTCTATGGCATCCTCCAGCGTTACGCCCTGCTTTGATATCGTCTGCTTAAAAGGATAAAGGTTTACGGCAACGACGTCTATAAGCCCCACGCCCAGCTCTTCCACCTGCCGCATATGCTCGCTGCTTGAGCGCATTGCGAGTAGCCCCGCGTGTATTTTGGGGTGCAGCGTTTTTACGCGCCCGTCGAGGCACTCGGGGAATCCCGTTATGTCGGATACGTTAGTTACCGTAACGCCGGCTTCTTTAAGCGCATTCTGCGTACCTCCCGTAGACACTATCTCAAAGCCCAATCCGGCAAGTCCGGCCGCGAATTCGACTATGCCCGTTTTATCGAACACGCTTAAGAATGCTCTTTTCATAATGATCCTCCATAAATTATATAAACTTTATTTACGCAAAATAGAAAGAGCTTAGGGAAGCACGCGAACGCTTCTTCCGTTAAGCTCAAGTTTTCCGTCGCAAAGCAGCTTTACAGACTGTACGAGTATATCATGCTCCACTTCGAGCACCCTTGCCGCGAGCGTTTCGGGAATATCTGCGTCCAGCACGGGGACGCACTTCTGCATTATTATCGGCCCTGTGTCCGTTCCTTCGTCGACGAAATGTACGGTAGCGCCCGACACTTTCGCGCCATATTCAAGTACGGCTTTGTGCACGCGCAGACCGTAATAACCCTTGCCGCAAAACGACGGTATGAGCGCCGGGTGAATGTTGACTATTTTGTATTTGCTAATTACCTTACTGCCGAGTATGGACATATATCCGGCGAGCACTATCGCCTGCCCGCCGAAACGCTCCACCGCGTCTATAATAGCGCCGTCCTTTTCTGACTGATCGGGATAGTCGGCAGCAGTTATTACCGCCCAAGGTATGCCCGCCGCTTTGGCGCGCTCAAGGGCGTACACTCCGGCTTTACTGGAAATCACGCCTGCGATATCGGCGTTTATCGTGCCGTTCGCGCACGCGTCTATGATTGCCTGCAGGTTAGTGCCTCCGCCCGACACCATCACCACAAGCTTTTCTATTCGCAAAGCTCTACACCTTCGCCTTCAACGACGCTTCCTATTATGAACGGTGTTTCCCCCAGATCGCGGGCCGCGCGCTCAACCTCGTCCGCCTTGTCGGCGTCTACAGCGATAACCATGCCTATACCCATGTTGAATGTATTATAAGCGTCGGCCGCCTTAAGCTTCGCGTCAGTTACTATTATTTCGAATATCGGAGGTATGTCCCAGCTTCCTAATTTTATCCTGGCGCCCAGACCTTTAGGCAGCATTCTCGGTATATTTTCTATAAAGCCGCCTCCGGTTATATGAGCTATGCCCTTGAGATTGAATGACTTCATAAGCTCAAGTATCGTCTTTACGTATATCCTTGTGGGCGTCAGTATCTCCTCGCCCAGCGTCTTTTTAAGGGAATGTATATACTGCCCGAGCGCGTCTTTGTCCATCATAACTATCCTGCGCACAAGGGAAAAGCCGTTGCTGTGCAGTCCCGAAGATTTCAGGCCAATAAGCACGTCGCCGCGCTTGATGTTTTTGCCGGTTATGAGCTTATCCTTGCTCACGCTGCCCACGCAAAATCCCGCTATGTCATACTCACCCCGGTTATAGAAGTCGGGCATCTCGGCAGTCTCGCCGCCAATAAGCGCACATCCCGCCTGCCTGCAGCCTTTGGCGATACCCTTCACTATGTCCGCCGCGACTGCGGGCTCCAGCTTGCCCATCGCGATATAGTCGAGGAAAAACATAGGCCTTGCGCCGTGGCATACGACGTCGTTAGCGCACATAGCAACGCAGTCTATGCCTATAGTGTCGTGCCTTTGAAGCACAAACGCGGCTTTAAGCTTTGTTCCCACGCCGTCAGTGCCCGAAACGAGCACGCTGTCGCCGTTATCGTACATCCCTCCGAACGAACCCAGCCCCTGCAGCACGTTTTTGTTGAATGTGGATTCAGCATGCTTCTTTATAAGGCGTACAGCCTCATACCCCGCTTCAATATCTACGCCCGAGCCTCTGTATGTAATACTCATGTTCTCTCCTTAATTGTTCAGCATATTTTTTTTGGCGCAGTGCAATAAGTGTCCTACGTCTTCTGGATATTTTCCGTTAAAGCAGCCCATGCAAAAATCACACGCCGCTCCCTCCACGGCCTTTTTTAGGTCCTCAATGCTCAAATAACTCAGCGAGTCGGCTCCGATGAGCTTTCGTATATCCTCCACCGAGTTGCCCGCGCCTATAAGCTGATCGTGCGACGGCGTGTCTATGCCGAAAAAGCACGGATACTTTATGGGCGGAGAGCTTATCCTCATATGGACTTCCTTTGCCCCTGCCAGCTTAAGCATTTCTACTATTTTTTTTGAGGTCGTGCCGCGCACTATAGAATCGTCTATCAGCACGATGCGCTTCCCGCGTACGTTGCGCTTTAAGGGCGAAAGCTTGAGGCCCACCCCTATCTCTCGCTTGCCCTGCGCGGGCTGTATGAATGTCCTGCCCACGTACCTGTTCTTTTCGAGAGCTTTTACATAAGGAAGCCCGGACTGGCTTGCATACCCCATTGCGGCCGGCGTCGCGGAATCGGGTACTTCCGCCACCATGTCTGCTTCAACGGGATTGGCTATAGCGAGCCGCGCTCCCGCGAGCTCTCTCGATTTATGCACGGATATGCCGTCTATGTCCGAATCAGGACGCGCGAAGTACACGTATTCGAATATGCACAGCGCGGTATCCTCCGACCTCGGCCCGTGATAAGACTTAAGTCCGTTCTGATCTACCGCAATTATTTCGCCCGGCCTTAAGTCGCGCACAAACTCAGCTCCTATAGTGTCAAAAGCGCACGACTCAGAAGCAAAAACGAAGTTGCCGTCTATCTTCCCCAGCGCCAGCGGTCGTATGCCCTTAGGGCCTCTTACGCCAATAAGCTCGTCCGGCGTCATGATAACGAGCGCATAGCTGCCCCTAAGCACTCCCATAGTCGTCTTTATAGCTTCTATTATACCATCTTTACTGTATTTTGCTATAAGGCTGGCGATGACCTCTGAGTCTATGGACGTCTGGAATATAGCTCCCGAGTTTTCCAGCTCGTCTCGCAGTTCTTTGGCGTTTATGAGGTTGCCATTGTGCGCAAGAGCGATATTCCCTTTTCTAGAGCTTATTACGAGCGGCTGCGCGTTAGCAAGCTGGCTGTCGCCCTGAGTAGAATAGCGCACATGCCCTATAGCCGCGTGAGCGCCTTCCAGCTTGCCGAGACCGTTCTTAAACACCTCGGGTACAAGCCCCATATCCTTATGATACTCTATTCTGCCTTGCTTAGCAACGGCTATACCCGCGCTTTCCTGTCCGCGGTGCTGAAGCGCGAATAACCCGTAATATGCGGCTTCCGCGGGCTCTATGCTGCCGTCGCTGCAATATATGCCGAACACCCCGCATTCTTCATGCATGCAGTCGTCCATAGGTTTAAGCCGCTCGTAAGGCGGTTTTATGTTTATATTGAGCGGCATTTACTATTCTCCCATCAGCCTGCTGATTATCTCCCTGTACGCTTCTTCCACGTCGCCTAAATCTCGGCGGAACCTGTCTTTATCAAGCTTTTTGCCGGTCTTGATATCCCAGAACCTGCACGTATCGGGTGATATCTCGTCGGCGAGTACTATGCTGCCTTTATAGCGCCCAAACTCGAGCTTAAAGTCTATGAGCTCTATGCCAAAGCCCTTTAAGTAATCCAAGAGCACTTCGTTCGTCTTGAATGCGTATTCTTTTATCTTATCCATCTCTTCATCGGTGGCGAGCCCGAGCGCACGTACGTAATATGAGTTGATAAACGGATCCCCAAGCTCGTCGTTTTTATAGCTGAATTCGAGTATGGCGCATTTAAGCTTCGTACCTTCTTCTACGCCCATACGCTTTGAAAAGCTTCCCGCCGCTTTGTTGCGGATAATGACCTCTACAGGCACGATATCCACCTTTTTTACAAGCGACTCCCTTTCGGACAGCTGCTCTACAAAATGCGTGGGTATGCCTTTCGACTCGAGCAGTTTAAAAAAGTGGTTAGAGACTTTGTTGTTGACTATGCCCTTGCCCACTATCGTTCCCTTTTTAAGGCCGTTGAACGCGGTAGCGTCGTCCTTGTAGTCCACTATAACAAGGCCGGGGTCGTCGGTTGCGTAAACTTTCTTGGCTTTGCCTTCGTAGATCTGCTCCATCTTTTTCATTTTATATCGTTATCTCCTTTTGAAGATTTTTATCTGCTTCAAAAACTTTATCCGCAAGCCGCTTTTTGTAATTCGCAAGCTTTTGTTTTAATTCAGGGTATTTGAGCGACAATATCTGCACGGCAAGCAGCGCGGCGTTTTCCGATCCGTCTATCGCGACTGTAGCCACGGGTATGCCGGGAGGCATCTGAACGGTGGACAGCAACGAATCAAGGCCGTCCAACGTTGAAGACTTTATGGGTATTCCGATGACGGGCAGCGTTGTATAAGCTGCTATAACTCCCGCGAGGTGCGCCGCTTTACCGGCGGCGGCTATGATGACTTCTATACCGTTTTCCTCGGCGCGGCAGGCAAATTCGTGCGCGGCGTCTGGCGTCCTGTGCGCGCTTATTACATGTGCGTCAACGTTGACACCAAAAGATTTAAGCGTTTTAATACACGTTTCAAGCACCGGCAAATCAGATTTCGAACCCATAATAACTGCAGCCTTCATATACCTCTCCAAATATGTCGTAAATATTTCGACATGATAATACAATAATGAGTCTACTTAAACTTTGAAACCGTGTCAACGAAGAATACAGACTTTTTTATACGTTAATTAATAATCGTTCGTATGTATACGCGACGCATTTTCTGTTCACCGATTGGCAGGGATATAGTCGCGCCTTGATTCACGATAGAAAAAGCGGCCTGTATTCGGCCGCTTTTATGTAACAATACTCCAAGTAAGCAGACCGTCCGCTTACTTCCAAACAGCGCCGCGGAGACTTATTTTTTGAAGACATATGTCGCCGCCCGTCTTTATGCTCTTTAACAGCTCTACGTCGACTTTGCAGCCGAACGCCTTTTCGAAAAGGACTTTGCTGTACCCCGTCGTGCATTGGCACCATGCGTCCGTATCCAGTCTGTCTACATCAGCAAGCATCGGGCACGGGCAGAACGAAAATTGCAGATAGAGTTCGCCGTCTTTGTAAAACATGCCGGCTGCTTTTGCTTTTTCATGGCATGCAAATTCTTCAAGATTCGAGGACGACACGAGAAGCTCTTTCAGAAGCTCAAGTTTTTCATCCATACCGTATCCGCACTGGCAGTTCATTCTGATCCTCTTTACGGCATGCTTTTTAAAACGTTCTTCCAATCTTCTCATCGTGGATTTAACCCACGCCGCGTTACGTTCTTCCCGTTCTCCGAATACTATTTCTTTTGCCGTATTATCATCGCTCGCTTCTTTTACGGCGTTATAAATTGCCTGTTCCTGTATCTTTCGTATATCAAACATAATAAACCTCATTTTAAAATTTATTTGATCTTGGTTTATAACGTTGTATGAATTACAACCCCAAAAAGCCTCACGACTTGCTGGAAACCTTGTATAAAAAGCACACAAAATATGTGTGCCGCAACAAAGAGCATATTCACACAAACGTCCGTTATCCGCTGTTATAAAACGTAAGCAAACAAGGCTATGGTTGAAAGCCATATTTATGCTCCGTTTAAAGACTAACGATAGATCGGATCAAGCATGTAAAATATACCCTTTCAAATATTAAAACGCTTCGCATACTAACATAACAGAATCAATTTGTCAAAGCACTTGATACAGTAATATATATTTTGTTATATCATGCCTTCTTTTTTCTTAGCAGTATAACCGTCAAGGTGACCGCAGCTGCCGCCACAAGCAGCGCGCCTATAATCCACAGCAGCGTTGTAAGTATATTGGCCGCATGTTTTGTGATATCCGCTGCTGCTTTGCTTGCATCCGTTACCTGCACTTTGTAATTTCCGAGCGGTACGCCTTCCTCGTCCAGCGCAGTAATTTCTATCGTGCCGTCTTCGTCGATATCCGCTTCGCTGACTTCGCACCGAAGTGAACCGCTGTTTGCGTCGATATTAATTATACTGCCGTTGTTAAGCTTTATCGCGGTAGTTCCCTCGGGCAGCGTACTCAAATCGATCACAACAACATACAGACCCGTCTCATCGTCACGCGCAACGCTGAGCGGTTTCAGTATAGCCGCCGCGCCAGTTGCCTGCGCGGAAGTCGTCGGCGTCGGAGTTGCAGAAGGCGCCGGAGCGGCGGAAGGCGTCGGCGTCGGAATGCCGCCTGCTGGCGACGCTCCAGACGAGTCGCCATCCTCGTCTGCACTGCTATCATCATCGCCGTCTCCATTGCCGCTTACATTGCCGCTGCTGTTAATTTTAGAAAAGTATGCCGATATGGTATGGTTCGTCATGACGTCAGTAAACGTATAAGAGGATATAACACCCTGGCTTATGCGGTCCACGATTACTGATGCGATGCGGTAACCGGCGTTCGGAGTAATAGCAAACGTTTGGTCGTGCCCTTCTTTGACACTTACAGACCCGGCCGGGCTTATAGCTCCGTTGCCGCAGGCGTTTGCAGTGATGGTAAACTGCGCTTCATCCCGGTATGTCGCCGTAACGGTTACAGCGGCGGCAGGCATTGTAAATGTCATGGCCGCGCTTTTGGCGTCGTTGAACGCCCCCCCGTTGTTCGTCGTCCAGCAATAAAACAGCTTGCCTTTAGGCGCCGCGTCCGCTTTTATGCTAACCTGGGCGCCCACCTCATACTTGCCGCTTCCCGTTCCGTTTACCACTGTCAGGGCGTATACGCCTATAGCCTCGGCTGGGTAACCAAGATTATCATAGCCTGTCCCTTTAGCGGGATAATAAATTTTAAAGTCGGCGTGGCAGCCGCCGAAGACTCCGCCCCCCAGAGCCGGGGCCGCAATAGGCATAAAAACAGCTGATATGAGCTGATTACAGCCATAAAATGCGCCGGCCCCAATGGAAACTACATTTTCAGGTATCGTTACTGATGTAAGCGACGTGCAATTTCTGAACGCGTAGTTTCCTATGGAACCAACGCTCTTGGGGATGATGACGTCTATAAGCGACGTACAGCCCTCAAAAGCTCCGTCCTTTATGCTGCTCAACCCGTTTTGTATGACTATAGATTTCACAGAGCTTTTTGCTATACCGCTGTCGCTCCTCCAGTTTGTCATGCCGATCTCGCTTGATATCGTCAATATGCCGCTGTTTATATCAAAACAATAGCCGTCGCCCATAATGGGAGCTTTGCCGGCCATAGCCGGATAGCCCAGGCTGTCATAACCTGTGGCGCCGTCGGAATAGTATATTTTGAAGCTTGGGTGGCAGCCGTCAAATATGCCAGAGCCAAGAGTCGGCACGGACATTCGTTCAAAAGACGCCGCATAAAGCTTCGGGCAATTATTAAAAGCGTTTTTATCGATAGAACTGACGCTGCCCGGAATAACGACAGAAGTCAATGACAGGCATCTGGCAAAAGCGGATGATGCAATGGAAGTAATGCTATCAGGGATATCTATTGAAGCCAATCCTGAATCAGTAAATGCAACAACTGGAATCGCGGTCAACTGGCATCCTGCTTCGAATGTTACGGTTTTAAGACGGGAACAGTAACAAAATACGCCCTGTCCCAATGTTTGAACGCTGTTTGGAATGGTTATTGAGCTTAATGCGGTGTTTGCCAGCGCTTCGATTCCAACGTAAGTGACGCCGTCAGGTATATTGATCGTCTCCAGCTTGGTACAATTAAAGAAAGCTTCGTCCCCGATAGAAAGCAACGAGCCGGGAAGAGTGATATGCGTCAAAGAGGAGCACATGTTAAACGCATATTTCCCGATATACTCAACGCTGCCCGGAATAGAAACGTCGGTCAAAGATGTGCAGTCTTTAAACGCATTATCTAAAATATACGTGACGTTGCTTTGTATGACCACGCTCTTAACCGCCGCTTTGTCAATGCCGCTGTTCCTCCAATTCGTACTACCGTCGTTGCTTGCAATTGTCAGCGTACCGCTGGCCGTATCAAACGAATAACCTTCGGTTTCCAGCGTCACATCAATAGCCTCGGCCGTATAGCCAAGGCCGGTATACCCTGCGCCGCCGATAGGATAAAAGATTTTAAAACCTGCCGCGCAGCCGGTAAACGCGGAGCTTCCGAACACAGGCGCGGTTTTTCCCTTAAACGTGGCGCTAAAAAACTGTGAGCATCCGTAAAATGCGCGGGCACCAACATTTGTTACAGAGCTGGGAACGATGATATTTTTAAGAGACGTACAGGCGTTGAACGCGCTAAACCCTAAACGCGATACGCCGTTTGGTATCGTTATTGCTTCAAGTGCTGTACAGCCTTCGAACGCGTAATCCTTGATCACCGATAACCCGGCAGGAAGCGTAACCGCTGTCAACGCAGTACACCCCGTAAACGCGTTGTTGAGTATGTTTTGTACGCCGGTTTGTATCACGACTGCCCTTAAGACGCTTTTGTTGCTGAAATAGGCGTCATATCTCCAGTTTGACGTGCCGTTGTCGCTCGTTGCGGTCAGCGTGCAGTTGTTCGGATCAAATGTATACCCGTCGCCTGTAACAATATCAAGCGTCATGCTGATCGCCTCACAGGGATAGCCAAGGCTTGTATACCCCACGCCGCCCAGCGGATAGTATATCTTAAAGCCTGTATAGTTAGAGAATACGGTTGCTCCGAACGTGGGCGCTGCAATCCTCTCGAATGTAACGCTTAAAAGATTTGTACACATATAAAACGCCATGGCGCCGAGTGTACTGACGCTTCCGGGGATCGTTATAGCCGTAAGCGATCCGCATCTGCGAAACGCACCATACATTATATTCGTTACGCCATCAGGTATGTTGACGGTTTGTAAAGACGTACAGTTATAAAAGGCGTATTCTCCTAATGTTATCAGACCGGACGGCAGCGTGGCCGCAGTTAACGCAGTACAGCCGTTAAACGCATTGTTCAATATATTCTGCACTCCGCTTTGAACTACGACAGTCTTAACACCGGTCTTAACGATACCGGCATTGCTTTGCCAGTTTGTCGTCCCGTTATCGCTGGAAACCGTAAGCGTGCCGGTGTCGGGGTCAAACGAATACCCGTCCCCTGTTATCGGAGCGGAAAGCAATGAAATACCGCCCAGCGCCTGTAACTGTTTGCCTTCCCCCGCGTTTTCCTTTGCGAGCGTAAATACTCCGCTTACTGCGCCGACGTCGGGGTAATCAACGCTGCTTATACTTATCTGGTAGCCGTTGCCTGCCGCAAGGTCTATAGGCGGAGTCCATTCAAAACTACCCGTACCATCCGAACCCGTCGGTGTGCTGTCGGCAATAGTTACAACCGGAACGCCGTCCTTAAGCAGCTCGATTTTGGCGGCTTGTCCCAAGGAGGCGCCCGAGTTATTCCATACGATAGTCTGCGCGGTACCTGAAATCCAACTTGCCCCATTGGCCGGAGATATGATTGTTACGGCGTCCGCTGAAAGTGCAAGTGCGCTAAATGGAGAGATACATAATATGATTGCAATAAACATCATTAGGATACGAAATGCCAATAGTTTATATCTGAATAAACATTTCCCAATAAAGCTACTAAATCTCGCTTTCAATTGAAGTCACCCTCTTTTTTGGTTGTATAATATGTATTGTATGATGGATAATTCAACTTTTTCAGTTTACACTTGATTCTTGAGTTTTGTAATTGTACCGTGGTACAGTATTTGTATAAAAAAACAGCTTCCATTAATTATGGCAAAGCTGTT
Source organism: Bacillota bacterium (assembly GCA_023410595.1). GTDB lineage: Bacteria > Bacillota > Clostridia > Christensenellales > SZUA-584 > DTFZ01. Next base: position 22,609 of record JAEYPO010000037.1, read on the forward strand.
TACTAAATGTAGCTATATTATTTGACCCAAAATGCTTTTGGAGATTCGATTAAATTGTCTTCTTTCTTTTTATCAGTATCACGGTTAAAATAACTGCTGCCGCTGCCACAAAAAGCGCGCCTATAATCCACAGCAGCGTTGTAAGTATATTGGCCGCATGTTTTGTAATATCCGCTGCTGCTTTGCTTGCATCCTTTACCTGCACTTTGTAATTTCCAAGCGGCACGCCTTCCTCGTCCAGCGCAGTAATTTCTATCGTGCCGCCTTTACCAATATCCTCTTCGATAATTTCAAAACGAACGACACCGCTATCTTCGTCAACATTTATAACTTCACCATTGTTAAGCTCTATTGAGGCGGTACCTTTAGGGAGCGTACTCAAATCGATCACGACAACATACAGACCCGTCTCATCGTCACGCTCAACGCTGAGCGGTTTCAGTATAGATATCGTGCCAGTTGCCTGCGCAGAAGTCGTCGGCGTCGGAGTTGAAGAAGGCGTCGGAGCGGCGGAAGGCTCAGCAGACGAGGAATTCCCGGTCGAGGGGCTTGCCGCCGCGTCGTGCTCATTTTCACTGTCATTATCACCATCGTCCGCAGTGGGTTTCTCTACGATCGCATGAAGTGTTACGCCAATTGAAGCGGTGAGCGGCAGGCTTCCCGACACATATTGCCCTTCCCTGCAGGTGACGAAAATATCCGCTATGTTATTGTCATAGTCCTCAGTGGCATTGCCGGATAAAGCTATTTTTACGGTATGCGCATCCACACGGGTTATGCTGCCTTTGGCTACACCTTTCGGAAGGTTGCCCACTGTCCAGCCGGCTGCGTCCAACGTTTTAGCGAATTGTCCGCCGGTCAGCGTTACAATTATCACTTCGCCATTTTCCGCTCCCTCAGTAATGGAGCCGTCGTCATTCAGCGTCAGTTTTTCTTCATCGTTTATCGCTGTCAAAACGGCGCCTGCTGCACTCAAGCCGCTAATGTGCGTATTGTTTATGCATTCAGTTCCTCCGCATATTACCGTTACAGCAATATCATTATCGTAGTCCCATACAGCATTGCCTGACAATTTGATTCCCGCCGTATTTTTGTCTATGCGCTTAACTTCCCCAATGGAGACGCCTTCCGGCAGGCCGGTCACAGTCCAATTTGCCGCTGTCAGTATATTATTGAACATTCCGCCCGCCAAGGTTGCTATGATGGTTTTACCGTTCTCGCTGCCCTCTGAAATCAGCTCGCTGCTGACAGCGGACAGACTTTCCTCGTCGTCCAATGCCTTAATCGTAATACCATTGGATGACAGCGTGCCGCCGCCTGTACTGTCCATATATTCCGCTGCTGTACACGATACAGCAAGAGTCAGGTCGTTGTCATAGTCCTCCGTTGCATTTCCTGACAGTGTGATTTTTACCGTATTATCATTTATTCGTGTCACCGCACCTTTTGTCACTCCGCCCGGCAAACCTGATACCGTCCAGTTGGCCGCCGTTACCGTTGTAACAAACGTACCGCCGTTCAGTGTCACCGTAATGACTTCTCCATCCTCGCTGCCCTCGGATATCAACCCGTCGCCGCTTGCGGACATACTCTCCGCATCATTATTAGCGTTTAAATTGAAGAAGCCCTGCAAAGCGCCGTTGCCCGTACTGTCTTCATATTCATCTGCTGAACACGATACCGTAACGGTCCTATCGCTATCGTAATCACAGGCGTTGCCCGACAACGCTATAGTTACAGTGTGCGCGTTAACGCGTGTTACTGAACCCTTTGCGACGCCGTCCGGCAAACCCGTAAGCGTCCAGTTTGAGGGCACTATGGGCTGTGCAAGCGTACCATTTATCAGCGTTGCAGTGATGACTTCGCCGTCCTTAGCGCCTTCCGTGATAGCGCCGTCGGTATCCACAGAGAGGCTCTCCGCATCATTAACCGCTGTCAGTGTAAAGCCAGCCGAAAGGGTGCCTCCGCCCGTATTGTCAGTATATTCCGACTTTGTGCATGATACCGTGGCGGTTATGTCGTTGTCGTAATCTCCCGTGGCGTTGCCCGACAGTTTCACCGTAGCATGGGTATCGTCCACACGCGTGACAGCTCCCTTGGATACGCCATCCGGTAAGCCGGAGACTGTCCAGTTTGAAGGCGTCAATGTGGCTGCCAACTGTCCTCCCAACAACGTCACATTGATGACTTCGCCGTTCTCGCTTCCCTCCGTAATCATACCGTCGGTGGCCGCAGCAAGGCTCTCTGAATCATTCGTCGCCAATACGGCAATCGTGTTGGTGGTAAGGCTTGAACCGGCAGACAACTCAGCGCTGCCAATAGTTACAGAAATACTTTTATCCGAGTCAAAATCCGCTCCGGTATATGCAAGCGCCAGACTGCAATGTGTTGTGTCCGTATAACTCACGCTGCTGATTGTAAACGGCGCTCCGTTCAACGAGAAGTTTGATTTATCCAGCGTATTATCCGCAAACGTGACGCCATCCTCCAATGTAACGTTTACTACTTTTCCACTAACGTTGCTCTCGGTTATGGATGATGACGCTGACAACGCTGCCGAGGGAACTTTATAATCCACCAAAAGCTGATCAGGATCCGATCCTTCACGGGAATTAAAATAACATTCATTATAACTGCCGGTAATCGCCGGACTGAGAACCAACGTAGCCATTCCATCGCCCGACGCTTCTGATTGTATAAAGCTTGTCACATCAATAGAGTACCATATGATTTGCGGCATGTTGTTAAATGCGATAGGATAGTGAGACAGGGTGAGCAGAGTATTTTGAGAAGGGAACGACGTATCGCTTCCCGAAGTATCTCCTTCCGTCCAGTCGTCGATGCTAGAACCATACACGTCGATTGATATACCGCCGTTGTGCCCGGTCGAGCAATACTTTACGCCTATCTTCAGATATGCGGTGCTGATGTTTTTGCCCGCTATATCCGACAAGTTAAAGCAGACTGCCGTCCGGTTAATACCATAGATATACCCGGCCTGATCGCCTACATAGAGCAAAGTGTCCGCATCCGCCGCACCGTAGGAATAACCTCCCTCATCATTCAAGTATTTATCCTTATCGGCATATATCGTCGTGGTAAATGTAGCTGCATGGGCGGCGCGCTCCATTTCAGCGGCAACAGCATCGTCAGGCACAGCACTGCCATAAACAACCCCAACAACCTGGTAACCGTTCTCATACGCTTGCTTCGCGTTGTGAAAGCCATAATCATTTGTTTCACTTTATCCCCTCTTAATCAAATATGAAATCCCAACCGACAGATCTTCGCTGTTAACGATATGTGTAAATGTATCTTAGATTTTATTATTGCCCTCAAATGCTTCTGGAGGGTTTATGATGCCTTCTTTCTTTTTATCAATATAACAGTTAAAACAACCGCTTCTGCCACAAAGAGCACGCCGATTATCCACAAAAGTGTCGAAATAATCCCGGCTCCATTATTCGTATTTGTTTCACGCTTATCCGCCATCTATAAATGACGTAGGTAGCTGCATCAAACATACCAGAAGCCGTTGTAAAACCTCTCCAGCTGCCGCCTTCCCATCCGTCAGTCTGCGCGAACGATGAACGATTTTCTAATTCTGCTTACGGAATTCTTCGCATTGTGACCAGAAAAATGGCCGTAAAATATACATAATCCAACAATCCATTTTATAACAACTCATCTAATATAATAATTGTACTCGGGTACAGTTTTTGCATAAATCTATATGCAGATTTATCGAAATAATAGGTAAAAGATGTGATAAAATAGAAAAAAGAAGTACGACCAGACAAAGGAATTTTATTTGGGGGGAACTTCAATGCTTAAAACAAAATTTACCGTGCCAAGAATCAGCCGGAATATTGTCCCCAGAAAAAAAGCGGAAGAAAAACTTAAAAACCTGCAGGATATTAAACTTGCCATTATTTGCGCGCCCGCAGGATATGGCAAAACGACAACTGTAGCAAGCTATTTGCAAAAAGAAAATATCAGACATGCATGGCTGTCTGTCGATGAAACGGATAATGACCCCGTTAGGTTTTGGCGGTATATGACTGAGGCTGCCGCCGCTTGCATGGGCGATCGTACCCTCAAGCAAATTACTATTAATGCAGAATTGATCGCTTCCAACATCACAACGGATTTATTCATTAACGCGCTTGGCTGTATTCCTCAAGATGCGGTTCTTGTGTTGGATGATTACCACCTCATACACGATGAGACGATACAAAAAAGCATCGGATATTTTGCAAAATATATGCCGGATAATATTCGTATGGTCATATTGAGCAGGAACGAACCTGAAGGCGAGATTTTAAAGCTGAGCTCCCGAAAAATGACTGTACGGCTCGGAATCATGGACCTTTCCTTTAATTCCGATGAAACCTCCGAGCTTTTTTTGCAGAGAAACATCCGTCTCACTCACGATCAGGCCGTCACACTCGAAAAATATACGGAAGGATGGGTCGCAGGGCTGATCGCCGCATCTTTCTCCATCGGCGAAGATGATGACATACAAAAAGCAGTCGACCAGATTTCGGGTAAAAACCGCCATATCGATAATATACTTGGAAACGATGTATTCAATGCATGGGACGAACAAATCCAGCAGTTCCTCGTGAGCACATCTTTTTTGGACAGGCTTTCGGGCCCGCTTTGCCAGGATGTTACCGGAAACGCAGACAGTCAGGAGATTTTGGAGACGCTTTCCGTAAGTAATGGTTTTGTCATTCCCCTTGACCACGAAAACGGATGGTTTCGTTATCACCATCTGTTTCAGGAATATCTTCTAGGCAGGTTTGTAAAAAAAGGCATTACAGTACAGCGTTCACTCTACAGCCTTGCGGGACAATGGTACCAGAAAAACAATTTCACATCGGATGCGATCGAATGTTTGATAAAATCATGTGAATATGAAAAAGCCTTTCCGCTGATTTTGGAAATTTATATCTCATTAACTCAGGACGGTGAATTTGCTACCTGGTGCAGATGGATGGACGCTATGCCGGAGTCGCTCTGTGAGAGCGATGTGCGCGCCTGTACGGGATATTCATGGGTTCTGTCGATGGAAAACCGTCTCGACCAGGCAAATATCTGGGCGGACAAGGCGCAGAAGTGTTTCGACCGTATCAAAACCGGCCTTGATCAGAACGAGCAGGATTATCTGGAGACCAATATTGTGGCGACTTATGCAAATCTGGCGATTCTTCAAATGGATTCGGCGAAGGTGGTTCAATATTACAGAAAGATTAGTGATTATAAAATACATACACCGATTATCATCGGAGAGATGAACTCAGGCGAACCGTGCCTGTTGAACACGGCTTATGGTTTTAAAGGAAGGCTCCACAAAATCGAAGAGGCTTATGGCGCTTTCGTCGAAAACCTTCCGCTGGTTATCGGAGATTTTTCGTCGTATTTTGTGATTGCCCTTGCGGAATGTCAATATGAACATGACGATTTAAAAGCGGTCTATACAACGCTTGTGGCTAACATGGGGAGAATTACCAGGTTAAAGAACCCGGGGGTAATTGTCCCCTGTTTCATTGTGCTCGCAAAGCAGAAGCGAGCCGAAGCCGATATGCAAGGAGCCCTGCGAATTATAGAATCCGGCAAGGACCTCATAGCAAAAAGCAATACAGTATGGAGGTATTTTTTCGATATTTTTGCTGCCAGCCTATATCTATCCGCCGGAGATATTAAAAGCGCCTCAGAACACATGGCGTTAAGCCGTATCGGCATATATGACACACTCTCTCCCTCCAGGGAATTCGAGTACCTCGTGTATGCAAAATACCTTATGTTGACCGAAAACATTGATGACTCTCTGATACTGCTGAATCGGCTTGAAGACTTCGCACAGCGGGAAGACCGGCTTAAGAGCCGGATCGAGGCACTCTGCCTCACCGCCACCTGTCATCATGTCAGGAAAGATGATGCCAGCGCAATGCCCGTACTTAATAAAGCGCTTGAGCTTGGAAAAGAAGACGGGTATCTGCGTACCTTTGTCGATAAGGGTACGCTCATGACGCAGATGCTGGAGAAATACCGGTCATGGGCAAAAAACACCGGTACCAGTACATTCGCGCAATATGCAAGAGAGATATTAAAGGTTAGCAAACAAAACTTGCAGACGTTGATTGCTTTCAGACCGGGAAGCGTGCCGGAAACGGCGGCTGTTAAAAATCATTTAAGCAAACGGGAATCTGAGGTGCTGTCCCTCCTTGTTACGGAATATACCAACCAGCAGATTGCGGATGCGCTTTTCATCACGGTCAGGACAGTCAAACACCACAACGCCTGCATTTTTGAAAAGCTTGGGGTCAAAAACCGACTTGAAGCCATTATCCGCGCAAGGGAATTAGGACTCGCAGAATAACCAAAATAGAACCGACGGCGTCAGTATCTTCGAAACGGAATTGTTAATAGTCGGTACGATGCCCTTTGTTATAACGCACGTAATTACGATACCTACTAAAGATTGTGGCGACATACTAATGAAATTGGTGTTTTTCGTTACTGCTCGGCATACAGATGATGTTAGTTTTTATGATTAAAATTACTGTTGACGCGATAAGGGCAATGAACAACCTGACAAGCGATGTGCTCATGATCGGACAGACGCTGCTGATCTTGCGATAAGCAAGCACCTCTGAAATCCCTTTAGGTCAGGCTCTTTTGAGCCATTAATGAATCGTACAGAAGAAACCAAAATAAGCATACACAACCATAACCACCCGTCCAACGGGTGGTTTGCACAAGGGCTATAAGCCCATGTTACCGGCCAGCGCCTAAAGACGCTGGCTTTCACATTTGTTCAAGCCTCTATTGCCTTTGCCACTTTTGCCA
>JAEYPO010000016.1 GCA_023410595.1 Bacillota bacterium
CATGATTCTTGTTTGTATTTTCAGGCAATCTGCTCTTCACTTCTTACCTTACATACAAGCGCGCTCTTTTAAAGAGCGCTCAACTATATTACCAAATCTCCTGCTATATTGTCAACACTCTTTTGCATATACATTTTACGTTTTTATAAAATAAATTATGTACAATATTATATAACTGTGCAGATGTATAAACAACGTGCCGCCTTGCCTTCAAAAAGAGCAAGGCAGTCCTTTTAACAAAGGTGAGGTTCTTAAAACATGCACCGTAAATATTTTGCAGTATTCTAATTCTGATTATGCATTTTAATCATAATCTCCCACGTCGCATCCCTTTATTTCACTGCCGCCGCGTATTAAGGTTCGCCCCTATATGAAATTTTCTAAATTCAATATTGAAAAATGTAATCTTTTTTGTTGACTATAATATAATGTAATGTATAATATATATGAAAGATATTTGAAACGAAGACGTTTCCAATTGCTTATATTGGGACGTCTTTTTTTATTTTATATTTTAGGAGGGATTCATATGTCGGACTGCACAATCCTCTCGCCCGAAGAGATGTTCGGAGAATGTGTCTTCAGCGAATGCGTCATGAAAGAAAGGCTTTCAAAAACAACCTTCAAAACGCTGAAAGAAACTATAGAATCGGGAGCTCCGCTTGACTCGTCTATAGCGGACGAAGTCGCTTCCGCAATGAAGGCGTGGGCTATAGGGAAAGGCGCGACGCACTTTACGCACTGGTTTCAGCCGATGACAGGCATTACGGCTGAAAAGCACGACGCGTTTATTTCACCGCTGGGCGACGGGCGCGTCATAATGGAGTTTTCGGGCAAAGAGCTCATAAAGGGAGAGCCGGACGCGTCGTCGTTCCCGTCGGGGGGCCTTAGAGAAACGGCGGCCGCGAGAGGCTACACGGCATGGGACTGCACGTCTCCCGCTTTTATTAAGGAAGGAACTCTGTATATCCCCACTGCGTTCTTCTCGTACACCGGCGAGATACTCGATAAAAAAGCCCCGCTGCTCCGCAGCGTCGAGGCGCTCAGCAAACAGGCGCTGCGCGTACTCAAAGCGCTAGGCAACACGACGTCCAAGCAGGTGACCGCGACCGTTGGCCCCGAGCAGGAATACTTCCTTGTCAACAGAGAGCTTTACCAAAAGAGGCTCGACCTCGTGATGACAGGGCGTACGCTGTTCGGTTCAAAACCGCCCAAGGGCCAGGAGCTTGAGGACCAGTATTTCGCGCGGCTGCGCATAAAGATTATCGAATTTATGCAAGATCTCGACAGGGAGCTCTGGAAGCTCGGAGTCACCGCGAAGACGAAGCACAACGAGGTCGCCCCCGCTCAGCACGAGCTCGCTATTATATTCGACCCGGCAAGCGTCGCCGCGGACCATAACCTGCTCGTTATGGAGATGATGCGCAAAGTCGCCAAGCGTCACGGCCTTGTTGCGCTGCTGCACGAAAAACCTTTCGCGGGCGTCAACGGCAGCGGCAAGCACTTAAACTGGTCTATGGCCACCAACGACGGGCTCAATCTGCTTGACCCGGGAAGCGACCCCGCGTCCAACGTACAATTCTTAACGTTTCTCGCAGCCATAATAAAAGCCGTCGACGAATACGCCGACATACTGCGGCTTTCAATAGCGAGCGCGGGCAACGACCACCGTCTGGGCGCAAACGAAGCCCCTCCTGCAATCGTCTCCATATTCGTGGGCGAAGAGCTGCAGGGAATCATCGACTCGATGACAAACGGCAGTAAGTACTCATGCAACGGCCGCGTGAAGACTAACCTCGGAGTATCGTCGCTGCCCATAATCACCGAAGACTCGACGGACAGGAACAGAACGTCGCCTTTCGCGTTTACGGGCAACAAGTTTGAGTTCCGCATGTGCGGCTCGTCCACGAATATCGCCGAACCATGCTTCGTGCTCAACACCGTCGTAGCGAAAATTCTTTCCGATATAGCGGACGCGCTCGAAAAAGCGCCCGACGCCAGGGCAGCCGCTTTGGGCATAGTCAAGGATTACATTTCGCAGCACAAGAGGATAATTTTCAACGGCAACAACTATACCGAAGAATGGGTAGAAGAAGCGTCCCGGCGCGGCCTGTCCAACATAGGCAATACCGTGCTCGCAATAAAGCAGCTTAAAGCGGAAAAAAATATCGCGGTATTTAAGTGTATGGGCGTACTCAATGAAAAGGAGCTTATGTCGCGCTACGAGATACTTCTTGAGAACTATTCCAAGACTGTAAACGTAGAGGCGCTGACGCTCATAGCCATGATGGACCGCCAGCTCATACCCGCCGTGTTCAGCTACGCATTAAAGCTTTCCGAAGTGTCGCTGAAAGCCGGCAGTAAAGCTGCCTCAAAACGCCTTGAAAAGCTTACCAGGCTTGCGGACGCGATGGACGCAAAGGCGGCCGACCTAAAAAGCGCCTTAAGCGGGGCTGCCGCCGAAGACGCGTACGAAACCGCCCATAATTATCGCAAGAACGTTGTAAGCACGATGGAAGCGGCGCGAGCCGTCATCGACGAGGCCGAGCAGGTCATGCCGGCCGACGTCTGGCCCGTGCCTGTATATGCCGACCTTCTGTTCAAGGTTTGACCGATTCATATATTTACAGTCCCACAAAGCCCTGCGTAGCAGGGCTTTTTTACGCTCCTTGAATATCAGGAATGCGTCTTGCTTTTAACAGAATCGCTCCCGCCTGAATATCATTTATTATCACTCCATAATCGTTTGGGTGATCGGCATATTAAGGGAAACCAACGTCTTCCCGCCATGCCTGAAACGGAGGAATGCAATAAATGAACGAGAATCAAACATCCGAGGCGGTAAACGGCCTTAAGTTTACGAGACTTGACCGTGCGGGCGATCGGCAGGCACCGGGCACACTCGAACTCACCCCGGCGGCGGAGGCCATAACGACGGCGAGAACGCCGCTTACGCCCACAGCCTTAGAATCCGCGCCGCCGCAATGCGGTGCGCAGCAAAACATATATACACCTCGTAACCAGCATCAATACGAATGTTCTCCCATGCAGCAAAGCTTAACTTTGGAGGCTTCCGAAACGCCCACGGTGCTGGCAAGCGCATATTATTCCGCGGGCTTTCTTAAAAACTTCATAGGCTACAACATGAGAGTGGAATTTGTTTTGGGGACGAGCGGAGGGTTTACCGACAGAACGGGTGTGCTGAAGGAAGTGGGCGCGAGCTATATCGTGCTGCAGCCCACGAATACGGACGATCTGCTAATGTGCGATCTTTACTCGATAAAGTTCGTCACGATATTCGGGTAAAATGAACAGGCGGTTTTAAGGCGGCGGTTTGCGTATCTCGCCGCCGCGCGGGCAACATAATATCGGGGTTCCCAAAAGCAATGCATTTGGGAGTAACAACATGTTGATCGGCGTACTTTCCGATACGCATATGCCGCGCAGGGCGGCCGCGCTACCCGGCGTGGTTTTGCGCGCCTTTGAGTTTGCCGATATTATCATACACGCGGGCGACATATCGGACATAAGTGTGATACGCGCGCTGGAAGCGCTTGCCCCCGTTACAGCCGTCGCGGGCAATACCGATTCGCCAAAATTGCAGGAGCTGCTCGGCAGACGGAAGCTGATTACGCTTGGCGGCTTTAACCTCGGCATCGTCCACGGCGACGGCAAAGGAGGCACTACGGCGGACCGCGCCGCGCGGGCTTTCGAACACGAGCATACCGATGTTATCATCTTTGGGCACAGCCATATACCGTTCTGCGGAATACACCTCGGAAGACTGCTTTTCAACCCCGGCTCGCCCACCGACAAACGAAGAAACAGATACTATTCCTATGGCATGATAGAAGCAGGAAAAACGATATCCCCGCGCATCATATATTTTGACGTTGACTAAAAAACAGAAGCCGATTTCTTCAGATATTAAAATATTTAATACTGATATTAATTTATTTAATTTCGCTATTGACATTATTAAGCTACCATGCTATACATGATATATAAAATCAATATGGAGATAAGTTTATGAGCAGAAAAGCGCCGTCAATCTGTCCTGTATGCGGCGGGCAGTATGAAACAACAAGACTGACATGCAGCAATTGCAGGAGCGAGCTAACAGGCGCGTTCAGCGGCTGCGACTTCTGCAAGCTCACCGAAGAAGAATCGTTTTTTGTGCTGACGTTCTTAAAATGCCGCGGAAGCATCAAGGACGTGGAGAAAAGCATGGGCATCTCCTACCCCACGGTGCGCAGCAGGTTGGACGCCGTCATAAAACGGCTGGGGCTGGAGAGCAGCATGTCTTCCGATGAGATAAGGGAAGAGCGAAAGGTCATATTCGACCGGCTGGACAAAGGTGAAATCACCGCCGACGAGGCGGCTGAACTTTTAAAGTGTTTATAAAAGAAAGGTAAAAGAAATGAACGAAGAAGTATTGAGGATCTTGGACATGGTAAAAAGCGGCCGCATAAGCCCCGAGGAAGGTGAAAAGCTGCTGAGCGCCATAGGCCAAGGCGGCGAGGCAGGCAAGGGCCAGGCGGGCAAGCGTACTATGCTGCGCGTGCGCGTCGACGTTAAAGACCCCGAGAAGAGCGAGCAGGCAAGGGTTAACGTTAACGTGCCGCTCGCTATAGCAAAAAAGGCGATGGGCCTTTTATCGCTGATACCCAAGGAAGCGAAAGTGGAGCTTGAGCAAAACGGCATCGACTTGAGCCAGATAGACTTAAAAGGCCTTATAGAGATGTTCGAAGACGGCGAGATAGACGAGGACCTTGTTGACGTAGTAACCGGCGACGAACAGAAGGGCGCCACGGTGAAGGTCTATGTCGACTAGGAAAGCTGCGTTCGTGCTCATTTCCGTGCGCATAAAGTGGTTCCCGTTATTCCTTATCGTGCCTTTTCGATGTGTTAACGAAGTGCTGGAAGGCTTCACGGACATAATGTCGCCATTCAGGCGTATATGCAGAAAGGTATTCGCAGGACTGTACGCGGCGGAAAATATGATGATGCTCGTGCAGAGCTACGGCTCGCTCGACCTTGTGGACGTCGACGTAAAATCTCCCGAGGCACGCGTCAAGGTAAAAGTTTTGTTGAGGTGATATAAATGTTTTTGTTACGCTACGCGGTAAAAGCCGCGCTTTACTTCGGGGTACTGCTCGCGGCCATGGCGGCAGGCCTTCTGCCCCCTGTGCTTATAACCGCGCTAATAGCCCCCGCGCTCGTACTCGCCGCGGTCAACACGCTTTTGCGCCCTCTCCTTGTCACGATAGCGCTGCCGCTTAACTTCCTGACATTCGGCATCGCGAGCGTATTCGCAAACCTTTTAACGCTCGTGATAGCAAACAGCATAGTCGGCGGTACGTTGACAAGCGGCTTTTGGGCGATGCTGCTTGTGGCCCTCGTGATAATGCTTATAGACGACGCCGTGCGCATCGTGCGTCACGCGCGCACGATGCACAAAGCGGAAGCATAAAAACTGCCTGATATTGTTAGTGCAGGGCAGGCAGCAAATCAATGCCTCGCCGGGTCTGGTTAACACCAGCCCTTTTTTATTGTCTCTTTTGCCTTTGCCACAAACCTCACGGTTTTTTGAAGACCGCGAACGTGGCTGTCAGTTGCATGCCTACTGTGAGCATATGCGTTTTTTAACTATATCGTCTATATAATCGCAAACGTAATTGAAATTCTTCATTAAGGTCTTATTATCTACCCGTAATACCAACAGATCCCGTTCTTCTATCTTATCCGTACGGAACTTGTCTTTCTTTATTCCGTCATCGCTAAAATGCTGAGATCCGTCAAGTTCTATTATCAATCTCGCCTTATGGCAGTAAAAATCTACAATATAGTTATAAATGACCTTCTGACGCAGAAACCTGACATGATAACTTTTTAGAAAATCATACCACAAGTGCCGCTCTTCTTTTGTCATTTCTTTCCGCAAGTTCTTCGCAATACCAGTCAGCTTTGGATTATGTTTACGTTCCATCGCATATCCCCCCGCCCATCATCAGATCGTCAGCCATGATATGAGTCATGCAATCTGATGATGGGTCAGCCGCAGGCTGACTGGGGGATACTGGCCCCCTTGCTTTTGCCCAAAAAGCCTCACGGTTTTTTGGGACCGCGAATCGGCGCCGCTTTGTAAAAGCCCGTTTTTCTTAAATATTGACAAGCACCGGTAAACAGCTGATAATATAAAACCACAACATATAAAGAAAGGTGATAATCTATGCCGCACAATACCGATCTTGAAATCGCCAAAGCAGCAAATATACAGCCCATATGGGATATAGCGCAAAAGGCTGGTATAGAGCCGCAGGAAATAATACCGTACGGCACCAATAAGGCAAAGGTATCGCTTAATATAGAGGAGCGCATAAAGGACAACCCTTGCGGCAAGCTCATACTGGTCTCCGCCATTAACCCCACGCCTTCGGGCGAAGGCAAGACGACGATGTCCATAGGCCTTTCGGACGCGCTGCGGCGCTTAGGACAAAAGTCGTTCCTCGCGCTGCGCGAGCCTTCATTAGGGCCTGTGTTCGGCATAAAGGGCGGCGCCGCGGGCGGCGGCTATTCGCAGGTAATACCGATGGAGGACATCAACCTTCATTTTACGGGCGATATACACGCAATCACGGCGGCGAACAACCTTTTGTGCGCGCTCGTGGACAATCACATATTCCAGGGCAACACGCTGAGCATAGACCCGCGCAACATAACGATAAAGCGCTGCATGGACGTCAATGACCGCCAGCTGCGCAACATAACGTGCGGCCTCGGGGGATTGCCCAACGGCATGCCGCGCGAGGACGGCTTCGACATCACCGCTGCTTCCGAAGTCATGGCCGTGCTGTGCCTCTCATCGGGCATACACGATTTAAAGGAGCGCCTCGGGCGCATAAAGATAGGCTACACGTTCGATAAAAAGCCGGTGCTCGCATCCGACTTAAAGGCGGAAGGCGCCATGGCGCTGCTGTTAAAAGACGCAATACAGCCCAACCTCGTGCAGACGCTGGAGGGAACGCCTGTGTTCATACACGGCGGTCCGTTTGCTAATATCGCGCACGGCTGCAACAGCGTAATAGCAACAAAGACCGCATTAAAGCTCGCCGACTGGGTGGTGACGGAAGCGGGCTTCGGCGCGGACCTCGGCGCGGAAAAGTTCCTCGACATAAAGTGCCGCCAGACGGGACTATGGCCAAGCGCCGTAGTATTGGTCGCGACGCTGAGGGCATTAAAGTGCCACGGCGGCCTTAAAAAAGGCGAATGGGACAGGCCCGACGCCGAGGCGCTCAGAAGAGGTTTTTCCAACCTTGAAAAGCACATTGAGAACCTTAAGGGAGTATACGGCCTGCCTGTCGTCGTGGCTATAAACCGCTTTGAAACAGACGCCGAAGAAGAGATTTCATTGCTTCGGCAGATGTGCGCCGGTATGGGCGTAGAGGCCGTGCCCGCCACCGTATGGCAAGACGGCGGCGCGGGCGGCGAGGAACTGGCGCAAGCAGTCATACAGGCAGCGCAGCAAAAAAGCGAGCCGCGTTTCCCATATTCGCTCTCCGACAGCCTGCAGGTAAAGATAAACGCGCTTGCCAGGAAGATATACGGCGCTTCAGAGGTGCACTACAGCGCCGACGTGCTGCGCAGCATAGAGCACCTTGCAGAGAATGGATTCGTCGGCCTGCCCATATGCGTCGCCAAAACGCAGTATTCGCTTTCCGACGACCCGGAAAAGCTGGGCCGCCCTAAAGACTTCATAATGACGGTGCGCGCACTCAAAGTCTCAGCGGGCGCGGGCTTCGTAGTCGCGTTCGCAGGCAAGATGATGACTATGCCGGGGCTTCCCAAAGTCCCCGCCGCCGAGAACATGACGATTGACGACTCAGGCGGCGTGGAAGGGCTGTTATGATATCTCGCGAAAGATAGAAGCGGAGACCAAACCGCTCTACTGTTCAAATATTTGTTATGTACGCGGGCGGGATTTGTACACCCGTTTTCCGTATACCCTTTCTGGCAAGCTCCGTATGTATTGTTCGCTGTATAGTGGAGTTTGCGCATAGCCCCGCGCGGGGCCAATGTTTTCGGGCTGTTTTTAATATCTATGTAGCCTTGCGCCAATGCTGTATCGGCGTTGGTTTGCGGGCGTTGCTGTTTGATTCTCCATTTGCATCCTTACTTTCGGAATCCTTATCCCCGCTTTTCCCGTCCGTATTTTTTTTGCTCTCCGTCTGCGTAGAATCCGCGGAATCCTCTGCCGCTTTTGCGGGTATTTTTGTGCAGAACTCTGAGTTGAACTGCGCCTGCGAGGCCATATACGTCAGAGTATCCCCTACGGAGGCCAGAAAAGCTCCCAATACGTTTAATTGCGACGGATTAAGGCCTTCGGCGAGAACCTGCGCTACAGCTGAAACAAGAGTCGCTCCGCAGTTGGGAGAAAGACAATCAAGCAGCATAGGCCTTCTTGGTTTTTCAGCGTCCATAACTTCCTCCCGACCGTGTATTATATTCGGCCGGGATATCAAACGTTCAACGCAGCTCGGCCAATATCCTCTTTGCTATGTCCGCCCCCTGCGGCTCGTTATGCCCGGAAATGCACGCTTCAAACTTCACGCCCTTGTACATCTCCAGCGTATTTATATATACCTCGTTCGCGCACGCAAGACTCGGCACTATTTCCTGCGGCGTGTCTCCTATGTTGTCCCCCGCGTTGAGCACCATGTCTTTTTCGTCATATACGCTTATCGAATCTATCGTATGACCCGGCGTATGAAATATCCTTATACCGTCGTCGTCGAAATAAAGACTGCCCTCAAACGTTACGTCCGGCAGGCGCATCTGCACGCTGCCCGCGATGTAATGCCCATACTTCGCTGTCATCTCGTCCCACTTTTCTCTTGCAAGCTCACGGCACAGCGGATGCGAAATTATTATGGAATCGGGGAACGCGCAGTTGCCCCACACGTGGTCCCAATGGTAATGAGTGTTTATGACTACAACCGGCTTTCCCTTTATATGCTCCATCAGCGGCAGTACGTTTTCCGGACCGCACCCTGTGTCTATAACGTAGTTGTACCTCTCCCCCTTAATGACATGCAGGTTTAAGTTCCATTCAGTGAACTTATATGTGAACACGAGCGACCTCTTGCCTATCTTTTGTATCTTCATCGTTATTCTCCTTTATAATCACTTACGCAACAAACGCTATATTAATGGTACAATTATACAACATGCCCCCGTATTCCGAAACAGTAACGGAGTTTTTTATATTCCATATTAACCTTGCAGCATTATATGCTATAATCTCATAAAACCTGCTTACTCGGGAGGAGACATGAAAAAGATTGTTTTAATAATAATAACGACGTTATCATTACTGCTGTCCGCTTGCGCCGTGGCAAAGCCGCCCTTTAAAGCTTCGGAGGCGCCGCAAACTCCAACTCAAAACGCGCCCACGGCATCACCTGGCCGCTACACCGTAGAGGGTTCGGTTATCTACAACGAAAACAAAGATACGGTTTACGACGCGGCACAGTATTATGACTTAAGCTGGACCGTGTGGGTGGACAACGTAACGGAAGCATACGGCGCGCTGTATTTTAACGAAGGCGCGGTGGTTAACGACGGCATATCATGCATCTGCGACGCCGCACAAAAAGGCGCGGCCTACGCAGTAGTCAAATTGAGCCTCGACGGAAACACGCGGCAGGTGCTCTCTTCCAAAACGACTCCGGACGGATACTTTGATGTGCTTCCCTTTGCGGACCGCGTGTTCTTTGTGGACGGTTCGCCCGAAAGGGCAATAGTGGGATACACCGGCAAGGACGGGGGTAACTCCGGCACAGTGGATCTTCCCGCGGAGCAGGGCGAATCGTGCATTAACGCAAAGCTTGATATAGACGGCGATTATCTCGTCATCACGGCTGATTTCTATTCGGCAGATATGGGCGTATCTTCTTCACACGCCTATCGGGTCGACACGCAGCTTAACGTTGAGCGTATGGATTAAGGCGTCACTATAAGCCTTTCCGCCAACACCTCCGCAACCGCCGCCGCGAGGTTTACCCCGCAATTGGCAGAAAAACAGTCAAACAGCGTGTGCTTTTTTGTCTCCGGCGTTTCTGCCATATCTTCCTCCCGACCGTGTATTATATTCGGCCGGCAGGCAAACATTCTCCTTCAGCGCAGCTCGACCGATATCCTCTCCGCTATGTCCATCCCCTGCGGCTCGTTATGCCCGAAAATGCACGTTTCAAACTTCACGCCTTTGTACATCTAATTATCTATAACGTCCTCTTGAACAATGAACCAGAAATAATTTTCTATGCCGATGTCTTTTAAAATCAGGTGTAATACAGGAAACCTT
The DNA here is from genome assembly GCA_023410595.1 of Bacillota bacterium. Taxonomy (GTDB): domain Bacteria; phylum Bacillota; class Clostridia; order Christensenellales; family SZUA-584; genus DTFZ01. The sequence continues at coordinate 10,364 of JAEYPO010000016.1, forward strand.
TTATTAGGTACTTCAAATTTCAATTCTCTAACCATAGCTTTCTCATTACAGGAATATATTTCCATTATATAACGCAATACTGCTTTTTGATATAGCCAATTACAACTCACGCACCCCCATGCCTTTCAACCGATTCATTCGGGGAAAGGCAACACAAGATTATGAGAAACGTACATATAAACGCCCTGCCGACCGCGCATAGAGCAAGCAGGGCGTAAATCGAGGGCAAACTGTGGTTTGCCCTCGAAACAAATACAAAAGCAGCGGCGTCTCCGCCGCTGCCCCTGCGTATGTGTATGTGTCCTTTATAAGCTGTTTATTCTCTCTTCCAGAGCATTAAGCTGGTTTTTAAGCTCCTCTGGCATCCTGCCGTATTTGGCGTAATGCTCTTTTATCGAAGCGACTTCCCTTAGCCAGTCGGCTGTGTCTACTTTTAAGAGTTCTTCCATGTCCGCCTCGCTCACGTCGAGCCCCTGCGTGTCTATAGCATCGGGCGTAGGCATGTAGCCAATAGCGGTCTTTTTCGCCTTGCCCTCGCCGTCGCAGCGCTCGAATACCCACTTAAGTACCCGGCTGTTCTCGCCAAAGCCCGGCCAGAGCCACTTGCCGTTCTTATCCTTACGGAACCAGTTCACATAGAAAATCTTCGGAAGCTTATCCTCGCTCGTTGCTTCGCCGATTTCGAGCCAGTGCTGCAGATAATCGCATACGTTGTATCCTATGAACGGTAGCATCGCGAACGGATCGCGCCTTACCTGCCCTATGTTGGAGGAAATCGTCGCGGCGGTTATCTCGCTGCCCATAATGGAGCCTAAGAACACGCCGTGTTTCCAGTCAAAGCTCTGGTGCACGAGCGGCACTGTGCTCGGACGCCTGCCGCCTATGAGTATCGCGGATATCGGCACGCCGTTCGGGTCTTCCCACTCGGGCGCTATTACAGGGCACTGCGCCGCGGGCGCCGTAAACCTCGCGTTGGGATGCGCCGCCGGGTGGTCCGCTCCCGGCGCCCAGTCGTTGCCCTTCCAGTCTATCATGTGCTTGGGCGTTTCGCCGTCTATGCCCTCCCACCAAATATCGCCGTCGTCCTTAAGCGCGACGTTTGTGAATATCGTATTCTTCTCACAGCTGTGCATAGCGTTGGGGTTTGAATGCATCGACGTTCCGGGCGCGACTCCGAAGAATCCGTATTCCGGATTTATCGCGTACAGCCTCCCGTCCTTGCCGAACTTCATCCACGCTATGTCGTCGCCTATAGTCTCGACCTTCCAGCCGGGTATCGTCGGTATGAGCATCGCAAGGTTAGTCTTGCCGCATGCGCTCGGGAAAGCGCCGGTTATATACTTAACTACGCCCTTAGGGCTTGTAAGCTTCAAAATCAGCATGTGCTCGGCCATCCAGCCCTCGTCTCTCGCCTGTGCGGACGCTATGCGCAGCGCGAAGCACTTTTTGCCTAAAAGCGCGTTGCCGCCGTAGCCTGAGCCGTACGACCATATGAGCCTTTCCTCCGGGAAATGGCTGATATACTTTTTATCCATAGGAGCGCACGGCCATGCGGCGTCCTTCTCGCCCTCTTCGAGCGGAGCGCCCACAGAGTGCAGGCAGGGCACGAATTCGCCGTCGCCCAGCGTTTCAAGCACCTTATCGCCCATCCTGGTCATTATGCGCATGTTGCAGACGACGTACGGGCTGTCCGTTATCTCTACGCCTATCTTCGATATGGGCGAGCCGATGGGACCCATCGAGAACGGTATTACATACATCGTTCTTCCCTTCATGCATCCTTCATAAAGGCCGCTCATAGTCTTTTTAAGCTCATTTGGGTCTATCCAGTTGTTAGTCGGCCCCGCCGCGTCTTTCGTCTTTGCGGCTATGAACGTTCTGTCCTCCACGCGCGCCACGTCGGACGGATGGCTGCGAAACAGCACACATCCCGGCTTTTTTTCCGGATTAAGACGCGTAGCCGCGCCGCTCTTTACCATCTCGTTTATAAGCCGGTCATATTCCGCCTGAGAACCGTCACACCAGTATATGTTGTCCGGACGGCAAAGCTTTGCCACTTCTTCTACCCATGCAGTTAGTTTTTTGTTTGTCGTCATAAATACTCCTCGCTTGGCCTTTTAGATAATTATTATATAATAGTTTGTGTATTTCCTCACAAACTATTAATCATGCTAGTATTATAATATATCTGATGACGGAATGCAATCTTAAACTTGCAAAATTAATATATTGATATGTTGTACATTTGCACTATTCTTTGTATGTCCGCAGCGCCAAGCGATTCGGCTCTTGCGTTTTCTTCTATTTCGGCGCTTTTCAGTACAGTTTCTGCCTGCTCGGCGGTAAGCCCCAACGCATGCCTTAAGTTGCTTTTTACCGTCTTCCTTCTTGCAGAGAAGAGGCTTTTTACGATGAGCAGGTACTTTTTTGCATATTCAAAATCAACTTCTTTCATTTCAAGCCGCACAACGGATGAGCCTACGTGAGGCTTTGGGTAAAAGCATGAAGGGGCAACATCGAAAAGCACGGCTGCCGAAGCTAAAAAACCCGTTATAGCGCCCAGCATACCGTATTGCGCGCTGCCGGGAAGGGCAAGCATCCTTTCGGCAAACTCCGTCTGCACCATCACGGTTATTGCCTTTATCCCGAGGCCGGAGCATATAAGCTTCATTATGCAGTCCGTCGTTATGTAATACGGCAGGTTCGCCGCGACGTATATACCGCCGGGCATAAGCTGCTTTAGCTCGCTTTGTATATCCGCCTTTAAAAAGTCCTCGTGGAATATCTTAAGCCTTGTTTCGCCCTCAAACGTCTCTTTAAGCGAGCGCACGAGCCCCGAGTCTATCTCATAAGCGGCTACCATACCACAACGCTCAAGCAGCCTTTGCGTGAGCGCGCCAAGGCCCGGGCCTATCTCAAGCGCGAACGCTCCTTTTGGAACAGCCGCCTCGGCTATCTTGTCCGCTATGTTACCGTCCGTTAAAAAATTTTGCCCGTACCTTTTAAGAGGCGCTATGGAATGTTTCTCAAGCAACTCTTTTACGCTTTTTGGCGACGCGATATTCATCTCCACCTGTTACCTTAAAAAACCGACTTACATATTGTTTTAACCCAAAAATGGCGCGCTAATCAATAATACCACACATTTTATACCCTGGAGTGGTGTAAACATAACCAATCCGTTACATATAAAAAAAATCCGTTAAGAATTTATTACAAATGTTTGACAAAGTACGTCATATGATGTATAATACATTTGAAGTCAGGGAAAGCTCAATAACGCCGGAAAACTTAAGGGCAAAGCGAGCTGATATAAAAATCGCACCACCACCAATAATATATGCCGAAAAAGCCTTTGCAGAAACGCAAGGGCTTTTGGCATTGTATGGCTATTTTTTAGCCGCACAAAATAATAAGATTATAATTGGCACAAATATTATTACGGATAACTTTTCGCTATGGACAAAATAATATTATCATGGAGGTATTTTTGATGAACGGAAGAGTAAAATGGTTTAATGCGGAAAAAGGTTTCGGCTTTATAGAAGCGGAAAGCGGCGAAGATGTATTTGTACATTTCTCCGCGATAAAGTCGCAGGGCTTCAAATCGCTTGATGAAGGACAAAGCGTAAAGTTTGATATAGAAAAAGGCCCAAAAGGCAATCAGGCGGTAAATGTAGAAGCATTATAAACAGAGCACATTTGTAAACACGATCCGGCGCGGGATTTAAGTTTTCCCCAAAGAACGCGTTTCTTTGGGGAGCCCGCTCTGAATCGCGCAGCGGACAAATAACTACTGTAATACAATAAATTTATTAATAACGCTTAATAATACCAATCCACGGATATCGGCAGGGTTATTTCCCCTGATGTCTCCCCCTGTTCTATCTGGCGCGCAAGCTTGGCCGGGTAAACCGAAACGCTTTTGCCGTCAACCGCGTTAAGAATAATATATTCACGCGCATATTGTACGTATCCTCTTTCGGCAGGGCGTTCTTCCTCCGAGCCTGCCGCGTCAGATCCGGTCAAATGTTCGTATTCGAATACCCAGCAGGGAGCGTACATAAACTCTTCGGCGCTGTTTTTCAGCGATATATATGAAAGGTTAAGCGCTATGTTGTTTATCTTTATCACATCTATGTTATTCTGCACGGTGCTGTCAGGGCTGACGCTTTCCGATACCGGCGCAGGCGTTTCAGATTCATTGTTCGCTGACGCCGGTATTTTAGATTCATTATACAGCCATGCCCAATGCTGCCGGGCGAATTCTCTCAATCTCTGCATTATTTCCTCGAACGGCAACAGCTCAACGTTATCAGTTATAGTCTCAACTATTTCTATGGGATGCTGCCATGAGAAGCGCTGAACCTTTCCGTACTCGTCTATATTAATTTCAATGGATTCTGTTTTTACCGGCGGGCAATATTCATAGCTGTCCTCGGGAGATCCCGAATAATATGTAGTATACAGAGGCATCATTCCTCCGAAGCTGCGCATAAACACCATTGAATAACCGCCGAATTCGATATCTGTTAAGTCATCCTCATAGTAATAAATATCCGTTGTCTCTTTTACTTCAAAGCCGGAAATACCAAACGAAGAAAGCAGCTCTTCCGCTTTGCGCCTGGCTTCGTCCACCGTCATTTTTATATGATAATCCGCATCTGTCCTTTCATCCAAACCTGTAGCGGGATTATTTATATATACGGTAAACGGCCTATAGCGCGTCGGGGAAGTAAATGAAATCAGCGACTCGTTAGCATACACCGTGCCAATTGTTTCACCGTTTTTTATGATCCTCGCCTTAAGGCCCGTACCGTCCATCGTATAACCGGTAATTGGAGCATATGTATCCTCTTCGGGCGCCTCGTCTCTTTTCTTTTCAAGCTCGGCCACGCTTTGCTGCGTAATCTCGTCAACCACATACTCGCCGTCCTCCGGCCGCCCCCGCTTTTCCTCAACTATCCACTCGTTGTAATCCTGCTTTGTAAGTACACGCGGCGTTACCAGTTCGCCGCCGCGGGCAAAATAATCAATTATCCTGTCCGCTGTTTGCTTATTGAACTTCACCGCCTTAACCTTCGCAACGGGAAATTGTTTTATGGGCGGCATATCGACGGGCGCGTCCACAACCACATCGAAACGGTCTTTGAATATCGAAAACCTTTCCTTAATTTCAGATGGTATATCATAATCGTATGGCATTACTTCTTTATTTTTTGAATCAAATATTATCTTCTCAGCGTTATCACGCCCTATAACGACGTCCTTATCCGGAGTCGGCTGACACGCGGCTATAAAGCAGCCTGTTATCATTATGCATAAAACAGCAGTGGAAACCATCTTAAGGCGTGTATTACTTTTTTGACGATTCATGGAATTCATCCTCATTATATTAGGTGATTTATCCCGGCTTCCTTTTAAATATACTCAGTGGTATTTTACACATAATAACATTTCACTTTTATTCTGTCAAAGCATGTGCGCGTAACGCGCACCCTCCGTAAACCGGTTTGACAACGCACGTTATAAACTGCTTTTTTCTCTGGGAGCTTTTTTTGAACATTCGCTATAAAACGCTCTTACCAGTAAAAAAAAGAGAAGGCGTCCCGCCTTCCCTTAATTTCTTTTCTATTACGCCTGCGACGGCTCTATCGTCGGCTCTATCGTCGTCTCGCCCGCCTCCGTCGTTATCGGCGGCAGGTCTCCGCCATCCCAGAGTATATTGAACTCTTCGCCGTCTATCTTCTCACGCTCAATAAGCACCTGCGCCACCTTGTGCATAAGGTCCATCCTGGACTTGAGTATTTCCTTTGCCTTGGAGTAAGCGTTGTCCAAAAGCTTCTTTATCTCCCTGTCCACCTTTTCTGCAAGCTCTTCGGAATACGACTTTGTATGTCCTATCTCTTTGCCGAGGAACAGCTCCTGATTTTCGCCCAAAAACAGCGGCCCTATCTCTTCGCTCATGCCGAACTTTACAACCATGTTCTTTGCAGTCTCCGAAGCCCGCTGCAGGTCGTTCGTCGCTCCCGTGCTCACGTCGCCTAAAACGAGCTCTTCCGCGGCGCGTCCGCCCAGCAGCATCGAGAGCTCCGCTTTGAGCTTGCTCTTGAATACGTGCTGCAAATCGTTTTCGGGCAGCGTCATCGTATACCCCGCCGCCATGCCGCGCGGTATTATGGAGACCTCGTGCACCGGGTCGCACTCGGGCAGCGACTTTGCCACTATGGCGTGCCCCACCTCGTGGTACGCCGTCTCGCGCTTATCCTTGTCGGTGATAACTCTCGACTTTTTCTCGGGGCCGATCAGCACCCTCGTTATAGCCTCTTCTATCTCCACCATCGTTATCTTCTGTTTCTTGGCGCGCGCGGTGAGTATCGCCGCCTCGTTGAGTACGTTTTCAAGGTCAGCGCCGATAAACCCGGGCGTACGCTTGGCAAGCACTTTTAAGTTCACGTCGTCCGCGAGCGGCTTGCCCTTCGAGTGGACTTTCAATATCTCTTCCCTGCCCTTTATGTCGGGGTAGTTGACTACTATCTGGCGGTCAAACCTGCCGGGCCGGAGCAGCGCCGGATCGAGTATGTCCTTCCTGTTCGTCGCCGCGAGTATTATGATACCTTCATTTACCTGAAAGCCGTCCATTTCCACAAGCAGCTGATTTAACGTCTGCTCGCGCTCGTCGTGGCCGCCCCCAAGGCCGCTGCCTCTCTGGCGCCCCACAGCGTCTATCTCGTCTATAAACAGTATGCACGGCGAGTTCTTCTTCGCGTTTTCAAACATGTCCCTCACGCGCGAAGCGCCCACGCCCACGAACATCTCCACAAAGTCCGAGCCGCTTATCGAGAAGAACGGAACGCCCGCCTCGCCCGCGACGGCCTTGGCAAGCAGCGTCTTGCCGCCTCCCGGAGGCCCTACAAGCAGTACGCCCTTGGGTATGCGCGCGCCCAGCTCCAAAAACCTTTTGGGGTTCTTTAAAAATTCGACTATTTCCGCGAGCTCCTCTTTTTCTTCGTCCGCTCCCGCTACGTCCGCGAACGTCTTCTGATTCTTACCGCCCACCTGCATGCGCGCTCTCGACTTGCCGAACGACAACGCCTTGTTGCCCGCTCCCTGCTGCTGGCGCATTATGAAATAGAACGCCAGCACGAGCAGCACCATGGGTATCAGGTAAGGAAGCAGCGACTCCAAAAACGACATCTGCGGCACGGGCGCATACTTAAGCTCAAAACCGTACTCCGTAGTGTTTTTCGCCCCCGTTATAGCCATTATGTCCCTGTCGAACGCTTCCTGATCGGGTATGTACGCGTGAAAATCGTATTCGTTCGGGAACGATGCAACGTCGACCTGCGTGCCTGTTTTCAGCGCGTACAGATCGTGCTCCACTATTACAACCTTACTGATGTTTTTGTCTTTAACGTTCTGCAAAAAATCAGGATAAGAAATATCGCGCTTATCGAGTGGAGTGCCGCCGTTAAGCCACGTTATCAGCAATAATATAAGTGCAAAACCTATTAAATATATCAGCGGTCCTCTTGCCGACCTTTTCAAACTGTCATCCTCCTTAATGCTTTGTTTGACATTCTATCATATCAATATATACTTTTCAATTTACTCTGGCCGCGGCCTTAAGCGCGGAATTATCTCTTTTATTTGTATATCTGCTCTTTCAGTTCGCCGATATACTTTAAGTTCCTGTATTTCTCCGAATAGTCGAGGCCGTAACCCACTATAAACACGTCGGGAACCTTAAAGCCTATGTAATCGGGCTTAAAATCTGTCTTCCTCCTGCTCGGCTTGTCGAACAGGCAGCAGACTTTAAGAGACTTTGGGTTTCTAGACGCGAGCGTTTTTGTAAGGTAATGCAGCGTAAGCCCCGAATCCACGATGTCTTCCACTATTAGCACGTCCTTGCCGGATATGTCCTGCTCTAAGTCGTACTGTATACGCACGACGCCGGTGGACACAGAGGATGCTCCGTAGCTTGAGAGCACCATGAAATCGAGCGTTACATCAAGATCCATCTCGCGCACAAGGTCGGAATAGAACACCACGGCGCCTTTGAGTATCCCCACCGTCAGCAGATTACTTCCGCTATAATCCCGGCTTATCTCGTCCGCGAGTTCCTTAACGCGCGCCTTTATCTGCTCTTCCGAGTACAATATACGCTCTATGTCGTTATGCATACCCATTCCCCCAATAACATATTCTTATTATTTTCGAACCGGTTTTCAGCTTTGATGTCTCGGATACGCCGACTCCCACCGCCCAGAGCACTTCGCTTCCCTTTGCGAGCAGCGCGAGCGAATCGCGCCTTAAAAGAGGCACTTTCCTGTCGGAGAGATAATCTGAAAGGCGCTTTTTGCCGCTCATACCGAGCGGACAGATATAATCCCCCTCCAGCCTGGCCCTGAACGCCGCGCCCTCCAGCGCCGCGGCGTCGAAATATTCCGCTCCGCCGCTATATACGGGCTCACCGTTATATTCGCCGCAATCAAACTCAAAACCTGCAAACGAAAGCCTGCCGCAGCGAAAAACAATCAAGTGTTTATTATACTGCTTTTCTGCTTTTTTGCCAACAAGCAGTTTGCCGTACACAACCGACGCAAAGAGGCCGTGCGCAAGGTCTATGCTCTTGCCTGATTCCGCTTTTTCGGCAAGTTCCAAAAGACTCTTTATATGCACGCGCTCTAAGTCGGCAAGCTCTCCAACCTGCGCTGTCGCGAGGCGGATTACACGCTTTTTTACGGCGGGCATAAGCGCTGAAAGCTTAGGGAGGTCTATGTACGCGCCATCGTCTTTTATCTCTATGCAGTCAGCGTCTTTTGCCGCCGCAATTAGAGCTTCTTCATCCTCTGAAAGCAGCGCCGCCGTCCTTGCTATGTTCGCCGCCGCCGCCTCATTAATCCGCCTGAGTCCCGGCAGTATTTCCTTGCGTATATAATTCCTCGTATAAGCCGTATCCTCGTTAGTTGCGTCGCTTACATAAGGTATGCCGCGGCTCTTAACGTACTCCTCTATTTCCTTCCTTGATATACCAAGCATAGGCCGCAGAAATCTGCCCCGCTTTTCCGGTATGCCGCAAAGTCCCGCAAGCGCGCTGCCCCTCGTAAGGTTCATAAGCACCGTTTCGGCGTTGTCGTCCATATGGTGCGCCGTCGCTATATAGTCAGCCTCCGCGCTTTCCAGGAATTCGTACCTCGCCTGCCTTGCCGCCGTTTCGATGGAAACACCGCACGCTTTGGCGATGGCAGGCACGTCTGAGCGCTTCACTGAGCACTTAACACCTAAAGCTTTGCATTGCTCTTTTACGAATTCCATGTCGGCCACAGAAGCTTCGCCTCTTATGCCGTGTTCCATGTGGTACACAACTATTAGTATGTTCATGTCTGCGCGTAAATTGCACAGACAATGAAGCAGCGCCATGGAGTCCATCCCGCCGCTTACCGCCGCGCCAACGCTGTCGCCCGTCTTGACGCCCAGCCGTATGAGGTTTTGCTTCACGCGCTTTTCAATCTCTATCATTTTAATATACATTGCGCCTTTACGTCGGTGCCAAAGTCACATATACCTTTATATATGAATGCTACAATATTAACAACAATGCCATTGAGCCGCAATACTGTTAGCGTTTAATTCACAGTTTCGACAAGATTTGTTTTCACCCCTGCCAATAAATCGCTTAAGGCTCGGAATGACAACAGAAACTTTTCAGCGGCCATAATTCCCTGAAGTGAAAGTCTCTTTTAGACGCCACTTCTATCACCCCAACGGACTTTGTTCGCCAGAGACCCCGATTGGGGAGCTGGCTCCGTCAGGCGATTGAAGGGTGATGCTAATTCATTCACCACCCTATCGGCGCTCCGCTCCACTTCTCCTATAAGGAAGCTATTTCAGTCGCCCCTTTTGGAAGAGAAATAAACAGTAAGCACCGCTATGTCCGCGGGAGATACGCCCGATATTCTCATCGCCTGTCCTATCGTCTCGGGACGCACCGCGCTAAGCTTCGCCGCCGCCTCGAGCCGCAGCCCTTTAAGACTCTTATAATCAAAATCAGGCGGCAGCTTCTTCTTTTCGAGCGACGCGAATTTCTCCACCTGCTTTTGCTGCTTATCTATATACCCCTGATACCTTATTTCCGTCTCGACGCAGTATTCTACGTCCCGCTCGAGCTCTTTGCCGCACACCGGCTTAATGTCGGCGTAACCTACTCCCTGCCTCATCAGCAGGCTGTCCGCCTTAACGGGCGCCTTAACGGGCGGCAGCCCTTTAGCTTCGAGCAGCGCGCTCGCCTGCTCAATGCTCACCGTCAGCCGTCCAAGCCGCCGCTTTTCGTTCTCCACAGCCTCACGTTTCTTCATATACATATCGTAGCGCTCATTCGTTACGAGCCCCACTCTTTTTCCCATCTCAGTAAGGCGCGCGTCCGCGTTGTCCTGCCGCAGCAGCAGACGGTACTCCGCCCTCGCTGTCATCATACGGTACGGCTCGCTTGTGCCCTTCGTCACAAGGTCGTCGATGAGCACTCCCGCGTACGCGTCACTCCTTGAGAGTATCAAAGGCTCGTCGCGCTTTATGTACTGTACGGCGTTTATGCCCGCAACTATGCCCTGCGCAGCCGCCTCCTCGTACCCGGAAGTTCCGTTTATCTGCCCCGCGCAAAAGAGCCCCGGCACGTCCTTAATCTCCAGCGACGCCTTTAATTGCCTCGGGTCTATGCAGTCATACTCTATTGCGTACGCCGTGCGCATGAATACGGCGTTCTCCAGCCCCGGCACCGTCGCGTAAACAGCCTTCTGCACGTCCTCGGGCAGCGACGAGCTTAATCCCTGTATGTACATCTCGTTCGTCCACACGCCCTCCGGCTCTATGAATATCTGGTGACGCTCCTTGTCGGGGAATTTTACTACCTTATCCTCTATCGACGGGCAGTAGCGCGGCCCCGTGCCCTTTATCTGTCCGCTGTAAAGCGGGCTTCTGTGCAGGTTAGCGCGTATTATATCGTGCGTCTTATCATTAGTGTAAGTTAAAAAGCATGGGTGCTGCTCTCTCGGTTCGCCCTTCGTCAGGAACGAAAAATACTCGGGGCGCTCGTCGCCGTACTGCGGAATAGTTTTTGAAAAATCTATCGTGCGCTTGTCCACTCTCGCGGGCGTGCCTGTCTTAAAACGCTGCAGCTTTAGCCCCAATTCGCTTAAGTCGAGCATGTCCGCGGGCTGCAGCCCCGACGGCCCGGACGAAACCCTGTGCTCGCCAATTATCACGCGGCCTTTAAGGTAAACGCCCGTGCAAAGCACTACGGCCTTGGCGCCGTATTCGGCCCCAAGATGCGTCTCGACGCCGGCGACGCGGCCATTTTTCGTTATTATGCGCGATACCTCCGTGCTCATTATATAAAGATTATCGGCGTTTTCCAGCGTCCACTTCATTACGCGCTGGTAGAATTTTTTATCCTGCTGGGAGCGCAGCGACTGAACGGCCGCGCCCTTAGACGTGTTGAGCATACGTATCTGCATATACGCCGCGTCCGCCGCAAGCCCCATCTGGCCGCCCAGCGCGTCAACTTCGCGCACGAGATGCCCCTTGCTGGTGCCGCCTATGGCCGGGTTGCACGCCATCAGCGCTATGCTGTCAAGATTTATTGTGAGCAGCAGCGTTTTTTGCCCCATACGGGCACAGGCAAGCGCCGCTTCACAACCCGCGTGCCCCGCGCCTACAACTATAACGTCATAATCTCCTGCAAAATACCCCATGCTATTTCCCCAGACAAAACTTATCGAATATGCTGTTAATTATCTCTTCCGTCACCGTAACGCCCGTTATCGCGCCAAGGCCGGTCCAGGCTTCCTTCAGATCCACGGCCACGCAATCGAGGTCGGCCGAGTCAAACGCGTCTATCGCAAAGTCAAGGCTCTCTTTTACCGAAGCGAGTATATCAAAATGCCGCTCGTTTGTTATTATGACGTCTTCCGCCTCGCTTACCTCGGGCGGCGTTATGAGGCCTAGAAGCTTATCCCTTCCCTCGCCTTTAAGCGCGCTCACCGTTACAGCTTCCTTTGCGAACGTACGCTTCACCTCGTCCGTCGACGTAATATCCGGCAGGTCGCTCTTGTTGAGCACTATTACCGTATCGCCGCCTAGCGCGGAGAAAATCTGCTTGTCCTCGTCCGTTATGCCCTCCGAAGCGTCGAGCACGAACAGCGTCATATCCGCTTTTTTTACGGCTTCCTTCGCCCTTGAGATGCCTATGTTCTCCACCACGTCGGCGCTCTCTCTGAGCCCCGCCGTGTCTATGAGCCGTATCAGCACGCCGTTTTTATAAAGCGTATCGTCCACGGCGTCCCTCGTCGTGCCGGGAATGTGGGTGACTATCGCCCGTTCCTTATCGAGCAGCATGTTAAAAAGCGACGACTTCCCTACATTGGGCCTGCCCGCTATTACAACGCTATACCCTTCACGCAGCATCCTGCCCGAACCGAACGTGTCATGGAGCCGCTTTGTCTCGTCCCTTGCCGCCAGAATGAGCGGCAGAGCGTCGCGCTTTACGTCCGCTTCTATGTCGTCCTCCGGGTAGTCGAGCCCCGCCTCTATTATGGCAAGCGCATCCGTAAGCTTTCCCTGTATCGCCGTTATCCTGTCAAACAGCCCTCCCGAGAGCTGCCGAAGAGCCGCGCCCGCGCCCGCCGCGGAGCTTGCTCCTATAAGTTCCATCACCGCTCCCGCCGCGGACAGATCCATCTTGCCCGCGAGAAACGCGCGCTTGGTAAACTCGCCCGGCTCGGCGAGCCTTGCGCCCCTGTCCCTTAATGCCCGCATAACGAGCGACGTTGTAACTCCGCCGCCGTGGCAGTGTATCTCCGCCATGTCCTCGCCGGTGTAAGACTTAGGCGCGTAAAAATAAACGGCCATCACCTCGTCAATGCGTTTTCCCTCATGCTCTATATAGCCGTGGTAAAGCTTTGCGTGCTCCCTGCCGCTGCTGCTGAACACTGCGTCCATTATGCCGTGCGCATTTTCGCCCGATATCCTGATAACGGATATCGCGCCTCCGCCCGGCGTGGCCGGCGCGAATATCGTCTCGCTGTCGTGATCCATGTAATATCCTTAGTTTACTTCGCATTCTACGTCAATTTTGACGCGCATATCATACCATAAGTTTAACCGTTTTGCACATATTATGATGTTTTTGAGCGCCTTTGGGGCGCCGTTTTTTACGCTCTTTTGCTTACAGCAAAAAAAGGACGGTTTCCCGCCCTCCCCGGCTTTGTCTTTAGAATCTATTCCAGCATGTTCTCGAATTCTTCTTCACCCGATATCTTTATGGGCGTACCGTATGCCGGTATGCCCGCGAGCGGATCGGACATGCTGTTTACAAACCACCTGCCGCCATACTGTATGACCGTGAATCCGCCCATATAATAGCCGCCGTTGTACTTATAAAGCACAGACCTGAACTGCTCGTCTTCCGCGCCGAACGTCTTCGCCATTTTCATTTGGTTCTCGCGGTTGTTCTCGTTGTCGTGCATACCCATCTTTCCTATTTTAATTAACTCCAGATCGTTTATCTTCGACGGGTCGAGCGCGTCCATCAGGTCGCCGGGGAATTTCTTGTCAGGAAGAGGCACCGTCGTTCCCGTAAACATGCCGCCGTACTCCTCGGGCAGGTTTAGTGAAATTGTAAAGCAGGACATCTGCATCATTATCTGCTGCGTCAGCCTCGCCTTGTTCAATTCCAGATACGGCTTATACTCTGAAGGCAGGAACGACGTCATGATAGGGAGCAGCGTCTGAACGCGCTCCACATACGCCTTATAGTCGAAACCGCCTGCAGTCTCGTTTATGCCGCACGCGGCGAGCGCGCCGTTAAAGTCGCTTGTCTTCAGGCAATCCACGAAATAGTTTATAGCGTCCTCGGGACTTGCAAAGCTCTTAGACGCGGCGCCGAACGTTCCCGCCGCTCCGCCGAACACGCCCAAAAACGTAAGCATGAGCGCCGCTGCCAGCATAACCGACAATACGCCGAGCGCTATTGCCGGCGCGTTCCTCTTTTTTGCGGGCCTAACCGCGGGCTGCTCCGCGCACGGATGGGCCTGCGGCGGCGGAGTATAAGGCTGCGCCTCAAGTTTCACTCCGTAGCTTACGCAAAACGCCGCGCCATGTGCGTTCTCTTTCCCGCAACTCCTGCAAAACATATTCGTTCCTCCTTATAATCTTCATAGGAGATAATGTATTCTGGCTTCTAACAATTGTGTCTTTATGTATAATTTTATTATATTATGCACAGGCTTTCAATAACGCCGTATATATTTGTTAAAAAAGGCGGCGAAAGTCTTGATAATCACCGAGCAAAAAAATTACCGCCTTTTACAGCGGTGTTCCGGCTCCTGCAAAGCCTCTTTATCCTTCGAGCTTACACCTCGCTTTTTTCGGCGAGCACTAATATCTTCTCCGCAATATCACGCATCGCCACGCGCGAGTCCATGCTCATCTTCTGTATCCTGCGATACGCCTCGGCTTCGGATATGCTCTTGCGCTTCATAAGTATGCCCTTGGCCTTCTCTATTACCTTCCTGTCGTCAAGCTCGCGCTTGAGTTTACTTAGCTCGCGCTCCAGCCTGCCCATGCGCCGCCTGTTCTGCACTATAACTTCCAGCGTGTTTAAGAGCTTGTCTGCGCTCACCGGCTTGGGAAAAAGCGTTATGTCGTAATCATCCACCACGTCGGTGCAAAACTCCCGCTGCATATTGGTAACAAACAGCAGCACGCTGCACAGATTCCCGTCGCCCACAATGGTCGCGACCTCCAGCCCCGTCATATCGGGCATGTCAAAATTGATGAGCAGTATGTCTATCGAACCCGACCTTATCCTCCTCAAGGCTTCGCTGCCCGAAGTGCATACCTCTTCCACCGCGTAACCGTTGCGCTGCAGCGCGTACTTTATTTTCTCCGCCGCCTCGTTGTTTGCAAGTGCTATTGCTATTCTCGCCTTTTCCATATTGCTCCTATATCTTAGCAGAGAATCGTCTTTATATTCTATATCGCAGTAATAGACTATATAACATGTTCGTAATATATACAAAAAAAGACGTTTATTACGATAAACGTCTTTGTATATCTATGTAATTATATCATACGCATATGTATTTGCAATAAAAAATATTGCTCAGCGATATCAGATATCCTCGACAACCTTTTTGGGCACCCTTGAAAACAGCGGGCTTACCGATTCCTTCTCATGTATGCGCAGCACGGCTTCCGCAAACAGCGGCGCTACGGATATGACGACAAACTTTTCGCAGCCCGCGATATACGGGTTTTTCACGCTGTCCGTCCCAATAACCATCTCTATAGGACTGTTATCTATGGCTTTTATGCCTTTTTCGCGCACTATCACGTGCGATATGCCCGCTATTATACGCCTGGCGCCGTTGGCTTTGAGCATCTTGGCTATATCGATGAGCGTGCCGCCCGAAATTGTGAAGTCGTCGACTATAAGGCAGTTCTTGCCGTTAACGTCGCCTATTACGTTCAAAACCTTGGCGTCTTCGTCGTGCCCCGCCCTAACCTTGTCGCCTATCGCTACGGGGACGCCCAGGTAATCGGCGTACTTCCTCGCGGTCTTGGCATAACCCGCGTCAGGCGATACTACGCACAGGTTGTCCACTATATCGAGGCCTTTAATGTATTCGCAGATTATTGGCAGCGATAAAAGATGGTCGACGGGCTTTTTGAAAAACCCCTGAACCTGCGGGCTGTGCAGGTCCATAACTACTATCCTGTCCGCGCCCGCGAGCTCTATGCTTTCGGCGCACACCCTCGCGCGTATCGAGACCCTTGGCTCGTCCTTCTTATCGCCTTTTGCGTAACTGAAATATGGAATGATTGCGGTGACGGAATTCGCGCTGGCGCGCTTTAACGCGTCCATCCAAAAAAGTATCTCGACGAAATCGTCGTTAGGGGTCATACCTATAGGCTGTACTACGTAAACGTCCTTGTTGCGTACAGTCTCTTTGATCCTTAAAAAAATGTTTCCGTCCGAAAAATTAATGACTTCCGAATCCCCAAGATCGTTACCCAAGTATTTGCACATCTTCTTGGCAAACCCTATCCCCGAAGATCCTGCAAATATCTTGATGTCGCTAACAAAAGATTCCAATCTTCTACCCCTTTTATGTTTTCCCGTATTATGCTGATTATTTTAACATTAAAACCGCACACAATCAATATCAAGCCCTAAAAAGTCTTGTGTCTTTTTGGGAGCACGATAATTACACATCATATGCTTAATTGAACAAAATGCCTGTAAGCGCCTCCACACTGCGCCTGAGGTAGTCCCCGCCCCGAGTTTCCGAGCCAATCCCGACGCCGGGCTTAGCGCTGCCGTGAAAATCGCTGCCCGCCGTAACATACAGGCCGCCGCGCCTCGCGAGGCTTTCAAATTCCCTGCACTGCCCGTCCGTATGAGCAGGGTGATAAGCTTCTACGCCCCAGAAGCCCATTCCGGCAAGCTTTGGAAAAAGCGCGCTTCTTACATCATCCTTCATAAGGCCGGGGTGCGCAAGCACGGCTTTACCGCCTGCGCCGGATATCAGCCGCGCCGCCTGCTCTATGCTTATCTTGTCGTACGGCACGTAAAACTGCGTGTGCTTTGAAAGGTATACCGCGAACGCCTCTCTTACGTCGGTCGCGTATCCCTTCTTTACAAGCGCCGCCGCGATATGCGGACGCCCTATTATGCCGCCGCAGCCTTCGCGCACGTCCTTAAGAGTAATGCCGACTCCCGCTGCGCGCAGCTTTTCTATCATGCTGCTTGCTCGCTCTTCGCGCAGCGATGACGCCGACTCTATATGCGCTATGAGCTCCGGGCTGCGCCAGTCGATGCCGAGCCCCAAGACGTGCACTTCTCCCTCATACCGCGCGGCAAGCTCTATGCCGGGAAGTACGAGTATGCCTTTTTCATCCGCAACTTTCCCATAGCCGCGGCACTCGTCGTGATCCGTTATCGCTATTATTTTAAGTCCCTTTTGCTTTGCCGCTTCTATGGTCTCACGCGGCGTAAAGTCCCCGTCCGAAAACGTCGTATGCACATGCAGATCAAGCTTCATTTCGTTTCCCTATTGTTGTGTCCGCAGGCCGAAGGGTACACGACGTCGCCCTTTTTCAGCGACATAGGTATATGCGGCAGCCCCGCGTCCATAAACTCTTCGCCTGTTTCCTTAAACCCGAACTTTTTGTACATCTCTTTAATATAGACCTGCGCGTTTACGAAAAGCTCCTCCGCGCCCGAGTTGAACGCCTTGTATAAAAGCAGCCGCAGCGCGAGGTCTCCTATCAGCTGCCCTCTGTATTGCTTTCTCACCGCGAGGCGGCCTATGCGGAACACGCTGCCGTCGTGCCATATACGCCCCGTCGCGGCCGGCGTTTCGTCTACGTATACTATAAGATGCAGCGCCGCTTCGTCCATGCCGTCCCTGTCTTCGCTTTCGGGGCAGCCCTGCTCCTCTATGAACACCTCGCGCCGTATCATTAGCGGCTCGCTTATGTCTTCGTTCCCTGCCAGAAATGCGCTCGTAATCATGCCGTTCTCCTTTTACGTTTATAATACCAATATTTCCGGGCGAGCGGGGAGTGCGTGCTTAAGTTTCTTTCATATTTAGGTCTATGTGTCCGCGCGCTGACTCTTCCCGAAAGATCACATGCTCCTTCGTGGTACAAGGACGCCCTCCCCTGCAATTTTTTTCACGGCGTAAGCAGCGCCTTTGCTATATCGAATTTCACCGTTCCTTTTTCCGCCGCGGTATCCACCATCACGACGACTAATCTGTCGTAATTGCCGTCCATCCAGTACGCCGCATACCACGATATCTCTCTCGCTTTGCTCTGGCCTATCTCCGCCGTACCCGTCTTTCCCGCTATCCTTATGCCGGGTATCTTTGCGGTATACGCCGTACCGTGGCTAACTACATTCTCCAGCATAGGCAGCAGCGTCTGTACCGTGCTCTGCGAAACCGCGCCTTCCTTCCATACCTCGGGCTGCCTGTCCGTTACTGTAACATAGTCTATACCTTCCGTGCGCTTAGTTTCCTTAACGAGTATGGGCTTCATCATGTTGCCCGTGCCGTTCGCGAGAGCCGTATACATCACGGCGAGCTGCAAGGGCGTAACAATCAGGTTACCCTGGCCGTAGCCCATGTCCGCGAGAATCTTCTTGTTTATGCTTTCGTTCTCGTTTTTTATATTCGCATCTTTTACGGGCAGATCGAACGGCACCGCTTCATCCATGCCTATACTATCAAGGTATTCTGTGAGTTTCTCTTCGCCCATTTTCATCGCAACATACGCGAAGTATATATTGTCCGAGCTTTTTATGGCGTTGGCAAGCTTTATAGGCCAGCCTGAATCGCTCACGCGCTTAATATACCAGCCGTTGCCCTCAGGGTACCACTTGTTTTCGGTTATCGTGCCTTCAAATTCCGTTTCGGGGGTTATTACGCCCCCTTCCAGCGCGGCCGCCGCGGTAAAGGGCTTGATAACGCTGCCCGGAGGGTAGCCGCCTTGCGTCGCCCACGGGAAAAGCGTCATAGTTTTAAACACGTCTTCAGGCACGGGGAACGTGAACAGGTTATCATCGTATGAAGGGTACGCAGTCATCGCCTCCACATGCCCCGTTTCCGCGTCCATGACTATAGCTACGCCCGTCTGCTCCGGCGTAAGGTAAGTCGTCAGCGCGTTGTACGCCCTTTGCTGCAGCTCGGGCTTTATGGTGAGCCAAAGGTCCTGCCCCTGCTCGTCCTTGACTTCATACAACGTGCGTATGTTCTCGCCCCATTTGTTCTCAATATATACTATCTTACCGTCCTTACCGCGCAGCTGCTCCTCAAACGCCGACTCCAGCCCGGCCTTGCCCGCCTTGTCGGTGTCTTTGTACCCTTCCGGAACGTTTTCCGGGTCAACAAGCCCGGTGTAACCCGCTATCTGCGCCGCCGCTTCCTTGAGCGGGTAGTTGCGTATGGGCGTGTACATCTTATCGTCAATACCCAGCCCCGGCACGGCTTCTATGCTCTGCCGCTGCTGCTCAGTAAGCTTGTCGTGGAAATACGCGCCCAAAGGTATCGCCTGCGTGCCGTTCTTTACCGCCTTGTTGAACATGTCAACAAGCTCCGTCTGCGAAACGCCCGTTATCGGGCTAACCGCCGCCGCGACTGCTCCTATGTCCTGTACCTTAGCAATTTCCATGTATATCGTGTCCGCATAGGCGTTCTCGGCTATAAGCTCCCCGCCCGCTCCGAACATTTCGCCGCGCTGCGCCTTCAACGTTTTTACGCGCACGCCGCCGCCTTCCTCAAGGTCGGGGAATATCAGAGAATAGTCCCATAGCACGAGGCACTTATCCTCCTTAAAACCCGTCCTCAGCGTAAAGTCATTGGTAAAGTCTCCGTACTCCTCCGTCTTGTACGTTGCCGTATACGTAAACACTCCTATGTCGTCCGGGCCCGTTATGTTGTCTATGGATATCTCCTTAACGCCGAGTCCCTCCATTATATCGCTGTATTTCTTTATGAACGCCTCTTCCTTTATCTTTACGGCGGGAGCGCAAAGCGAATACATTGTCTTGTAATCCTTTGCCTTGAAGCTCTCAATATATTGCGTTATATCGCTCTTGGAAAAATCGTAAGGTTTGCCCACCTGCGCGCATGAGCACAAGAAAACGCAGGCAATAAAGGCTGATATAATCTTAATAATACTACGCTTCATTTTCATGGGGATATTATACTATGTGCTTTGTGTCATTGTACAGAAATACCCAAAATTAAGGTTTCGAAAGTTTACATTTAACACATCCCCCGCCGGAGCGTCAGATGCTTCCATGCCGCGTATTTATTATCATTGCAGCATATAACAGAGTTTTTGTCTGTTTGCTACTATAAATACTATTTAATGTTGTAATATGTAATATATATGCTATAATTGGTATAGCATAATCAAGAGGTAACGTATATGTCGGTAAAAATAGTATCGTGCGATCTGAAAGGCCCCCGACAGTACTACAGGAGCCTTATCAGCGCTATTGAAGCGTATGAAAACGTAAAGATGACGGATTCTTTCTGGTTCTTAAACACCGAGGAGGACTGTGATTATATTTATAAGAACCTCGAGATCTATCTTGAAAAAGACGACCGGCTTCTGATACAGGACCTTAAAGGGGAAGAGATCGTCGGCAGCAACCTTTTATCCACCGAGGAACAGCTGCAAACACTATTCCAATGATATTCCATTACCACCGGCAAGCCTCACGTATTGCCAGTGACCCGTATGAAAAAAGAGCGCTTTAAGCGCCCTTTATCTTCTGACCTTCTTTGGATATCCGCATCAGCGCCTTGTCTATCGCCTCGGATATCTGGTCCCTCGCCTCGCGGTAAACGTCTATATCTTCCTTATAAGGATCGGTTATATCGAACCCCGCTTCGCCGGGATATCCGTCCACGCCCTGCGCGTACCCTAAGAGCGTGTGCATCTTGTGCTCCTCGTCGGGAGCCATTGCTTCCATTTCCTCTATGTGCCTTGCTTCCATGGCGAGTATTATATCAGCCCATTCCGCGAGCTCTTTTGTAAACTGCTGGGCCTTGTGTTTCTCCAGGTCAAGACCCAACTCCTGCATCACTTCTATAGCCTCTTCGGACGCCGGCTCTCCCTCGCAGGCGAATGTTCCGGCCGAATCGAATGAAATGTCGTCATAGTGAATACTTCGGCCAGCCGCATCGTCTGCAACTTCTTCCGCCATTGGACTTCTGCATGTATTGCCCGTACATACAAAAAGAACGTTCATGAACTTCCTCCTAAACCTTAACTATATTATATGCAGCCGCTTTGTAAACCCTGTTCATAACGGCAAATCCTATACCTGTCTTCGGTATGGCCTCGAAATATATGCCGGTATACGACTTTTCGTCCGCTTCGCGCAGCAAGCCGTAAAGACTCCTTGCCGCCTCGCGCGGGTCGTCAATGCTTCCCGTAACAACAACTTCCCTTTTGCCGTAATACTTTCTGTTCTCACGGCTGACCATAACAAGGGGGCTGTCCCCCTTTTTCACGTCCTTGTCGTAAAGGTACTTGATTGCTTCCGACACGGACGTTTCGCTGCCTTCCACCACCGTTATCGGCGCTTTGGGCGCGTAGTGCCTGTACTTCATGCCCGGCGCGGGCGGCGGCCCGTCGCCCGCGAACGAAGCGGAAGCGGCCTGCGCATCGCCAAGGCACTCTTTTATCATATCGAGCGTAATCGCCCCCGGCCTTAGTATCACGGGAACGTCCTTCGTCATATCGACAACAGTCGACTCAACGCCTATGCTGCATTCACCGGCGTCGAGTATCAGTAATTCGTCGCCGAAGTCGCTCCTCACATGCCCGGCGCTAGTGGGGCTCGGGCTGCCCGATTTGTTCGCGCTGGGCGCCGCTATGGGCACGCCCGACGCGGATATGAGCGAGAGCGCGGCGTCGCTGTCCGGCATTCTCACGCCCACGGTATCGAGCCCCGCCGATACCGATTTCGGTATGCCAACGCCAGGAAGCACCATAGTAAGCGGCCCCGGCCAGTACGCGGCCGCCAGTTTTTCCGCCTTGTCGTTGAACTCCGCTATCTGACGGGCGGCTACAGTCGAATCCACATGGACTATCAAAGGGTTGTCCTGCGGCCTTCCCTTCATTTCGAATATACGCCTTACAGCGTTTTCGTCGAGCGCGTTAGCGCCGAGGCCGTAAACCGTCTCGGTTGGAAAAGCGACGAGCCCGCCGTTTCTTATCACTTCCGCCGCTTTTAATATATTTTCTTTATATTCACCGTTCAAATGCAATATCATCTATATTTTTTTATTTTACACTGGTAATAATAAAAAAGCAATATTTGCCGTCTCTTCAGGCTTCCTTAAGGGGCTTGCCTAAAGGCTTGCCAGTTCTATGTCGCCTATAGCGCCGCATTTGCCGCCGACTATAGCGACGGCGCCCATTACGCCTTCTATGGCGTAAACGGTTTTTAGCGCGCTTTGTATGTCGTCTTCTGTTTTGAGCTCGTTGCCCAGCCTTGTGGCGCATGCGTCCGCAAGGCACGCGTCGCGCGAAACGACTGCGGCAGCGTCCGCGTTGCCAAAGCTAAGCGACGGCCCCACCGTGCCCGACGACGTGCATATGGAAACGGGCATTTCCCGGGAATCCGCCTTTATGCCAACCTTCATATTTAAAGGGCTAGCCCCCGCGTATACCGCGACGGTGCGCATATCGCCCGTCTTCATGTATATGTCGCCGCCGTTTTCCACGATAACCTTATCGGTATGTTTTAGCAGTTCGTCCGCTACGCAGGCCGAAAACGCGCCCGCCACCGCAGCCATAGGCCCGACGGCTGCGGCTTTGCCCGCCGCGCACATCGCGGCAATTATTGCGTTCGCGCCCGCTTCCGGCTCAAGCGGCGAAAGCGCCGTCTTGAATTCCGGGTACTTTTCTATGTATTCGTCCAGCACGCGCCGCAATTTAAGCACGGCGGCAAGCGCCTCTTCTTTAAGCTCGCGCCCCGCGCATATGAGCAGCTCCGTCTCGAGGTGCTGCATTCGCCAGCATTCAAGGTCGGATACTACCCTGTTCCTGTATACGTCCCTGTCGGTATAATCAGAGGGCTTCATCTTCGAAGTTCTTTATTGCTCTCGCGGGACAGGCGCGCACGCAATACCCGCACAGCACGCACTTGTCCATATCGAATTCCAGCTCCCACGTCTGCTGGTTCATCGTTAGCGCTCCCGTCGGGCAAACGGACGTGCACGCTCCGCAGTGCACGCACTTTTCCTCGTATCTTAACACGCTGTCCGAAAACACCGTGACTTCGATGTCTTCACGCTTCAAAAAATCTATGCCCTTGTTTACATCCCGCTCGCTGCCGGAAAGCTCTAAAACCATATGCCCCGTCTTGCCGGGCGAGATATAGGCGCGCAGTATGTTGAAATCGAGGCCGAACCCTACTAGCACGGTCACGACTGGTCTGTTAGCTTTTTCAGGCGGAAACTTAAGCCCTACCTTCACGCTTGTCTGTTTCATTTGTTACCCCTCTTCAGCACGTTTAAGCTCTTCCTGTGCGGCAGCATGGACGCGGGCCGCGTCATTACGAACTCGCCGTTTAATAGCTTGGCTTTCAGTTCGTCCGCTATCTTTCTCGCCTTAAACAGGCTGGAAAGCGGCGCCGTCTTTATCTTCCTGCCCTCAATCTCCACCTCACCCGAGCGCAGCTCGGCGTATGAAACGGTCTTTATCACCTTTCTCGAGCGCTCGCTGTAGCCGTAGTCGTATATGTTCGTGTAAAGATGCTCATTGGATACCGCGAGGTCGGCCATCATGTCTTCGTCAATAACGGGCAGCGGTATGCCTATGCCGACATACAGCGTGCAGCCGTAGCCTTCAAAAGTCGCCGCTTTTATATACTCGCTCTTCATGCCCTTTAAATCGCCTATCACAGCAAGCGTATAGCCCGCGTAAGTCTTGTCTCCGTTTTCGAGTTTCGTAACTCCGTTTACTGCCTGCGTGCCTTCAAACGCGACAAACCCCTCGCCGCCGCACAACAGTATCTTAGTGCCTATGCCTATTGTGCGCAGATTAGGGTCTTTTAGCAACGGCGACAGTTCGCCCGCCGTCGTGTACGTCACATTTCCCATGCGCGGCAGCAGCGTGCCCATGTAGGTGCGTTTAATGGAGCTTGTGGTGTTCGTTGCCGCCGAGTAGTTCTGATATGCGTTCCTCGGGTTGAAAAGGTACGCCTGATTTAAGTCCTTCAGCCTTAGCTTAGACTTGAACTCCTTCGTTATATAGCAGTCCGTGCCTCCCGAGCGCGCTTCGAGCGCTATCTCCTTGCCCGCGATAAGATCTTCTATGACATGCGCGCCGCCGTACTCTATGCCGGTGTCGCGCCCCGGCTGTGTCGCGCCTATGTATGTGTCGACCGCCGCGAGGCCGCCGTACGCCTCAACGCCGTTCAGAGTTATCTCGGCCATGCGTATGGGCGGGTCGCTATGCCCGAAGTTAAGCACCGCTCCCGACGAGCACATCGCGCCGAACGTAGCGCTTGTCACTACGTCTATCTCGCTCGCGCACTTCTTGACGCCCTGCTCTTTGGCCATGCTCACCGCTTCCTCAGCGGTAAACACCACAGCCTTGCCCTTCTTTAGCTTCTCGTTGATCTCTTCGATTGTTTTAGCCACCGCAACAGCCTCCAAAACTCTATGTATAAATTATAAATTAATCTGCAAATATTAATAAGTTATTGTACTACTTTTCGCCGTGAGTCACAACCGTATATTTTAACCATAGACAGGCTAATGTGTAATGTGTTTTGGCTGTTAACAGTTAATACAGCGCAATTGTTACATCTTGTTATACCAACCAGAGAATAAATTCATTGCATTGTTATATGTGTTTTTGATAAGTTCTCTGGCAGCGCCTGCTTAGAAGGGCATGCTTTATACCTTTTACCGCCATCATGTTGAAAAAACCGCTTTCAGGCCTTATAATACTTGCATTATCTGAAACAAGGGTGAAAACATGAAACTTGGCATCGTAGGCCTGCCCAATGTGGGCAAATCGTCGCTTTTTAACGCGCTGACCTGCTCGGGCGCGGCGAGCGAGAACTATCCATTCTGCACAATAGACCCAAATATAGGCATCGTTTCCGTGCCGGACGAGCGCTTGGACTTTCTGGCGGATATGTACCATCCAGTTAAATTCACGCCGGCCATAATAGAGTTCGTGGACATAGCGGGATTAGTCAAGGGTGCGAGCAAGGGTGAGGGACTGGGCAATAGATTCCTGTCGCATATACGAGAGGTGGACGCAATACTCCATGTCGTGCGCTGCTTTGAGAGCGGCGACGTAACGCACGTCGAAGGAAGTGTCGGCGCCGTGCGGGACGCCGAGACCGTGAACTTCGAGCTTATATTCGCCGATATGGAGACAATAGAAAAGCGCCTCTTAAAGTCGTCGAAGATGATAAAGTCGGGCGACAAGAAATATAAGCAGGAATGCGACGCTCTCGAAAAGGTAAAAGCAAACCTCGAAAAGGGCATATTTATAAGCGGCATGGACTTAGAAGATTTCGAGCGCGAAATAATATCCGAGCTGTTTTTATTGACGGACAAGCCCATACTTTATGTCGCGAACGTATCGGAGGACGACGCCGCAGGAACGGACAACCCCCAGGTAGAAGCCCTCAAATCAATCGCCGCTTCTCAGAACGCCGAGGTAATGGTCGTGTGCGCCAAGCTCGAGGAGGAGCTTTCAAAGCTCGAGCCGGACGAGCGCGACATGTTTTTGCATGAGATGGGCATAGAGCGCAGCGGCCTTGCGACGCTGGTACAGAAAAGCTATAAGCTGCTTAGCCTTATCAGCTTTCTGACGGCGGGCAAGGACGAGGTACGCGCGTGGACGATTAAAAACGGCACTAAGGCGCCGCAAGCCGCGGGCAAGATACACACAGATTTCGAGCGCGGCTTCATACGCGCGGAGATAGTGGGCTTTGAAGATTTAAAAGCGTGCGGCGACATGGCAGCCGCCAAGGCTAAAGGCCTCGTGCGCCAGGAGGGCAAGGAATACGTTATGCGGGACGGCGACGTCACGCTTTTCAGGTTTAATGTGTAAATACCGAAATACGATGCATGACTATAAAAGACTACTGACATACGGCTGGACGAAACGAAACAACGTAAACTATTGTTCGCTGAGCCTTGACGGGATCGGCTAACGTGCCGCCGCAATTGGCAAGCGGCAATTTTATTGATATAATCGATATAATATAATGAGATCAAGGCACACGACAGATAATTTGAATGGGGTGGAGTTTTGTTGAGCAGAATACCTTGGAATATACCTAACATACTTACAATGGTCAGGTTTTTACTTATACCTGTGGCAGTGGTGCTCGTGTATTTCGGCATCACTATACCGGCGCTCGTAGTGTTTCTCACGGCGTGCATAACCGACCTGCTCGACGGTTATATCGCCCGCAAATACGACCTTAAGACAAGCGAAGGCACGCTGCTCGACCCTCTTGCCGACAAGCTTATGGCCATATTCGTTATTGTGGCGTTTACAGTAACGGGCGTGGTGCCGCTATTTATACTCATAATACTGCTCGTTAAAGAGCTGCTGATGATAGGCGGCGGCATATTCCTTTACTTCCGCGATATCGTGGCGCCCGCGAACGTATTCGGCAAGATAGCGGCTTTTATATTAAACACCGCCATAGCTTTTACGTTCCTGCACGAATACGTCGCGCCGTGGCACGTTTACTTTCTCTGTTTCGCGCTCGGCCTTATGATATTTGCGCTGCTGCAATACGCTTACCTAAATATGTACAAAAAGCTCAAGGGCAGGAAGGACGCTGATAAATTAAAATCTGCATAAATTCTTCTATTTTAGTATACAGCCAAGCTGCATTATTACATAAACAAATAACATAAAGCTTAGTAATATAAAAGGGCCGCCGCGGCAGCCCTTTGTTTATATCTGTTTCTTATAGTCTTCAGTCAATATCCGGCTCTATAAGCCCTAAATCCCCGTCCTGCCTCCTGTAGAGCACGTTTATCTCGTTCGTCTTATCATTCCTGAAAACGAAGAATTCGTGTCCCAACAGCTCCATTTGCATCTGGGCTTCCTCTAAGTCCATAGGCTTCACGACAAACCTCTTCGTGCGGACTATTTTGGGGCTTTTCTCGTCCATTGCTTCCGCACCGTACTCATAGCCTTCCTTGGAAAACGCGCCCTCGCGAAGTCGCCGTTTAAGAGCCGTGCGGTGTTTGTGTATCTGCTTTTCCAGCTTTTCGAGAACGCCGTCTATGGAAGCATACATGTCCCCCGTGGCTTCTTCGCCGCGGAGAACGACACCATCGAAAGGAATCGTCACCTCCACAATATGTCTTGACTTTTGAATAGACATCGTTATGTGCGCCTCGGTGTCTTCTCCGAAATACCTCCTTAACTTCATGACCTTTTTCGTCACCATATCTTTTAAGTAATCGGATACTTCCATGCCCTTGCCAGTAATAATGACGCGCATAATTTTGCCCCCTTTCTATGTATTTTTAGCCCAATGGATTGAGCAATACTATTCTATATATTACCTCCTTTAAGGGATTATAATCAGTTTAATCTTATTAATATTTTATTCTCCGGCGCAGCCCTGTTTTCCTGCATATAAAGAAGCGTTAAAAGAAAGTTCATAATCAGGGGCACACGCCCCATTCACTTTAAAAGCTTCTGTTATAGTAAACTTTAAGCGTGCCTTTCACAAGAGAGGCAAACAGCGCGCCTCCAAACAGCGAAAACGACACGACGTCGCTGAAAAAGCCTGCAATAACAGCAGCAAGAATGAGGCCCAAGACCACTATGTTGATTGCAGCGCCTCCGGTTTTTGAGGCGATAACTTTGCGACGCTCATCGTTTTCTACTATATAAAGGCGCTTTATACTTTCCTCATCCCTCATTGCAAGCGCGTACCTGCGCAAAAAGAAAACAGCAAGCACCAGCGTCCCCGCGCATGCCCCAAGAGTAAAGCTTAAAGCATTTGAATCTTTGTACCCAATAACGCTATAAACATCCATTATCAAAAGAGCTGCAACCGCGAGAGCATACAGCCTCATTGCTATAATGCGCATTCTAAGCTCAGACTTGAATTTATCCATTTAAAAATCCTCCACCTCTGAAAAATCAAAAATATCCTCTATTGTGGTACCAAAGTATTTTGCTATCTTGTAAGCCAGTATTAATGACGCGGTGTATTTTTCACATTCTATTGAGGTTATCGTCTGTCTCGTTACGCCTACGGCCAGCGCCAGCTCCTCCTGCGAGATTCTATTTTTCTTCCGCAATTCCTGAATTTTAGATTTCAACCATACACCTCCTAAATGCAATGCATGCTTTGCATATTTAGCATAGTGTGCTTTGCGCTAATTGTCAAGTTGGCTTTGCAATATTATTTTTGATAAAGGATAGAAGCAGAAAGCCGGTTTTACACGAGGGCAGCATTAATATAGCCGCGTTAAGCCGGCATAAAAGCAGAGCCGCAAATAAAGAGAAATTAGTGGGAGTATGTGTCTATAAAAGTGCAGTCACGGCGGCAATAAACCTTTCTGCCTAATTTGATACCATCTGTCAATGAAGTCTTGCCGTCGAAATCGGGATCGGACGTCAAAGTGTGTCAGATACTCCTTTATAACTTCGCGGCACTTACGAGCAAAATATCGGCTCGATTGCCCAATTGAGTTAATACCCCCAGTCGTCAACATTCCACTCACCTGCTTCGCTGTCTCTTATCAGTATCCAGTTCCAGTCATAATAAGTGGAGTCAGGGTTAAAGCCGCTATCAGCACCCGAGGCGTCAACTTTAAAGTCCGATAAAGCACAATTGTATTTTCAGCGGTCACTCCGTTTACCGAACCTCTGCCGCTTTCCAAATACCCTTTAATAAACGAATCTGATTTTTCCTCATCGTACCGCAAATTAATAAGCTCGCACCCTCTGAAATCCTCGAACTTTTCTTTTACGCGCTGGGCAGCGTTTTCTATTTCCTCTCTGCTGAATTTTGACGATGTGCCTGTTACGGACACATTGACGTTATTACCGCAGGCGGCGAGCAGCAGGCCCAAAACAATTCCGATAACAGCCTTATACACTTTTTTCATTTTTTCGCCTCCATATGAAAAGTACGTAACAGCCGCTCCGCGCTATGAGCGCCTTAGATTTGCGGAGCTTACTACGCATATTATATTAATAATATTAAGCTTAACTGCATTTCTTGTGGGTTAATATAAATTATATTACAATGTTTGGCAGGCATCTATATTGTTCAATACAAAAAGAGGTTTTCAGACAAAATTAAAAGCCGTGCACCCGGAGATCGAAATAGCGCTACAAGAGGTATCACGGCAGGTTGCTCTGAGCAGACTTATCCGAGGCACACATCCAAAACCGCTTACTGCTGCTACCGTCAGGTCCTGACAGGGTTCACGGCTGTCCGTTGCACGGGGCCCACTCTTCAACGCCCCTTACCGTTTCCATACCTTACAACGCTATGCCTCAAACCGGGGATCAAACCCTGCTATAGCGGATTGCAGGTTCAGGGCACCGCTGGCTCCCCGTCTGGCACGGCAAACTTTATTATCTTATTTTATTGTACCCATATTGTACCCAAAAAGCGCTGCGTTTGCTATAAATTATTTTTAACAATTGTGTATCTTAATTACATCAGCTTTTTAGGCTCTCTTGCAGAGAATTAAACGAAAAACTTTTGGCGCACGATGCATTGAGTTCTCTCGGGGCCCACGCCAATCATGCCGACTTTTGCACCCGTCTCGCTCTCTATGAACTCTACGTAATCCCTTGCCGCTTTTGGAAGGTCGTCAAACCTGCGCACGTGGGATATATCGCCACTCCAGCCGGGCATCTCACTGTAAACAGGCTTCGCCTTGGCTATGTCATCGAGCGACGCCGGATAATTCTTTGTTATGCGGCCGTCGATATCGTATCCTGTGCACACCTTTACCGCGTCAAGGCCGCCTAAAGTATCCATGCGCGAGAGCGCTATAGACGTTATGCCGTTTATGCGCACCGCGAACCCTACGATAACGAGATCGAGCCAGCCGCAGCGGCGCGGCCTGCCTGTCGTCGTGCCATATTCATGGCCCCGCTCGCGTATATAGTCGCCCGTCTCGTCAAACAGCTCGGTCACAAAAGGCCCCTTGCCAACGCGCGTGGTGTACGCCTTTACTACGCCTACGGCTTCCGTTATCGCCTGCGGCGGAAGGCCGGTGCCTATGCTTATGCCGCCCGTGGTAGGATGCGACGATGTGACAAACGGGTATGTTCCGAAATCAATGTCTAAAAGCATGCCCTGCGCGCCCTCAAACAGCAGCTTTTTGCCCTGCTTGTAGTAGTCGTAGCACACAGCGGACGTATCGCATATAAAAGGCGCAAGCCTTTCCTTATATCCCATAAACTTTTTAAGTATCCCGTTAAACTCAAGAGGTTCCTTTTTGTAAATTTTCGTAATAAGCTCGTTTTTCTGCTCGAGTATGTCCTTAAGCTTTCCGGCAAAGTTGTCGGATAAAAGGTCGCACATCCTAAGGCCCAGCCGCGCGGATTTATCCGAATAGCAAGGGCCGATGCCGCGCTTCGTCGTGCCTATCATAGCGTCGCCCGCGCCTTCTTCGCTTAAGCTGTCAAGCAGGTTGTGGTACGGCATTACCATATGCGCCCTGTCGGATATCATTAGGTTCTTAAGGCCTGCGCCCTTCGATTTAAGCTCATCCATCTCTTCAAGCAGAGCGCCCGGGTCAATAACAACGCCGTTGCCTATGACGCACGGTTTAGAGTCGTACAGCAGCCCGGAAGGTATAAGGTGGAGCTTATACACAACGCCGTCCACTATTATGGTATGCCCCGCGTTGTTGCCTCCTTGATATCTTATGACAACGTCGGCCTCGCGCGCAAGGAAATCGACGAACCTTCCTTTACCTTCGTCTCCCCACTGAGCGCCAAATACTGATACACCCGGCATCGCTTTTCTCCTTACATCACCCGGTTTAATGCCCATGGCCTCCGGTTTTACGGACGCCGATAAAAAGCCGAGTTTCCTTTTAAAGATTAAAAAAGCAGGGGCAAACCCCGCTTTTTGTCCTACATCATACTAGCAGATAAAAACGCATGCGTCAACACATTAATTGCTGTCAAGCATCAGTCGCCGTACGTACCTTTTGCAACCTCGTCCATTATTTCCACAACAGTTTCCTTCGGCAAAAGCCCCGCAAATCCCGTAACGACCGCCCCGTTTGCATCGAATATGATTTGGCTTGGATACGCGTTTACGCCAAAGTCGTTTATTATCTGCCAGTCCTCGTCTATGAGCACGGTAAGGTTGTTATATCCCTGCTGCCTGTACCACTCTATAAAGTCCTCCTTGCCCATTTCGCCCGACGCTCCGGGCGACACTACGCTCAGCACCGCAAAATCGTGCGATTCTCCGGCGAACTTATCAAGGTCGGGAAGCGACGACACACACACGCTGCACCACGAGCCCCATATCTCAAGGAATACAGGCTTTCCTGAATAATCGGATAGGCTGTGCACATTCCCGTCCACATCCTCGAATTCAAAGCTATACGCGGGCTCCTGAGTCTGAGCGCTTTGAGTTGTTTGCGGAGCGGCCGTCTGAGAGCCGGCCGACGCGGCGCTTTGGGGCGGCGCGCTTGCAGGGCCGCCCGCGGACGGCTGTGGGCTGCCGTCCGAACACGCTGCCAGCGCCAAGACGAGTACTGCCGATATTATTATCAATAAAGTTCTTTTCATATGCTCCTCCTTATTGCGCGATGCCCGAGAACAGATACAGGCTGTCCGTGAGCAAAAACACGCCCATGATGATTATGATTACGCCCCCGACTATTTTTATAACTCCGAGGTGCTTGTATATGCCTTTTATGCTGTTTGTCAGCAGCTGCGAAAACACCGTAAACACAAGGAACGGTACGAGCAGTCCCAGCGAATAGACCGCCATGTACAGCATTCCGGTAACAGCCCCTCCCCTGCTAGCCGTGAGCGCCAGCACAGAAGCGAGCAGGGGTCCCACGCACGGCGTCCAGCCGAAGCTGAAAGTGAAGCCCAGTAAAAACGAGCCCAAAATACCGCTTCCGCGTCTCGCTTCCAGCTTCTTTTCGCGCATCAGAAACGGAATTTTAACGAGTCCCGTCTGATATATGCCCAGCAGTATAACGATAACGCCGCAGACAGTAAGAAACACCCTCGAATTTATCACCCTGCCCAGCGCCCCGAAAGCGAGCCCAAGTATCACAAAGCTTACCGAGAGCCCCAGCACAAAAAGCGCTACGTTGCCAATAGGTTTTAAATATATGCGCAGCCTGCCCAGCTTAAGCTCTTTTTCCTGCTGCCCCGCACTGCCCAGCAGCGTTGATATAAACACGGGAATAACGGGCAATATACACGGCGAAAAGAACGACAGCGCGCCCGCCAACAGCACTCCTCCTATTTCTATTCCCTGCATAGTATTACTCCAAGTTATAAATTTTCATAAACTATTATACATCATCGCGGTATATAGATATGTATCAAAGTCACCATAACTTATCCTGTACAAATAATCCGCTTTTTAGTAGAATAATTTTGTTCAGATATAAAACATGCGTATATTATTGGTTTTAAGGGGTGGGGTCATGTATTACCTGATATTCAATCCTGCCGCGGGGGCGGGGCGTTCACGCAAGGCGCTCGAAACCGTCGAAGGGATATTAAAAGAAAAACACAAAGAATATATCATTAAAACAACACAGTACAAAGAACACGCCACCGCTCTCGCAAGCGAAGCCGTAGGCAAAGGCTACGAGGGTATAATAAGCGTAGGCGGCGACGGTACGCTACACGAAATCGCCTGCGGCCTGCAGGATACGGAGGAGATACTGGGCGTGATACCCGCAGGTACGGGCAACGATTACCGCGACGCCATAGGAGTGAGCGCCGACCCGGCGGAAGCGATGGACGTTATACTCGCCGGTCATTCGCGAAGCATGGACATAGGGCTGATGAGCAACGGCAAAAGCTTCATCAACTTAGCGGGTACCGGCTTTGACGTATGCGTGCTTAAAAACGCGAACAGGGTTCGCAAGGTGTTTACGGGCGGCATTGCGTATATACTTGGAATAGTGATGTCGCTACTCGGCTTTAAGAGCATCGACATTGACATAACGATGGACGGCAAGCCGATGAAAAGGACGGTGCTGCTAATAGCCGTGGCTAATGGAACATGCTTCGGCGGCGGGCTTCGCATATCACCTGATTCGGACACCGAGGACGGGCTGTTCAACGTAATTATAATAAACCGGGTATCGCGGCCGCGCATACTTATTGAGCTGCCGAAGCTTAAAAAAGGCAGGCTCGATAAGATATCCGTAGCGGAGCAGTTTAAATGCCGAGAAATAACGGTAGACTGCGAAACGAAACAGCCGCTCGATATCGACGGTGAGATCGCCTGCGAGACGCCCATGACGTTTACATTAAAGCCTCGTGCGCTTCGTGTATTCTGTCCGGAAAAGTCCACAATTTGTTAACTTTTTTCACTTTCACTACAAAGCATGGCCGGCTATGGTATAATATATTACTATAAACCGACGCTTAAGAGTCTTATCATTAGGGTTGAGGTGCAGTGTGTACTTAAACGCAAAAACAAAAAAGCGGATCCCGAGACGGACCGTTTTGTTTTTATCAATAATACTCATTGTAGTCATAGTGTTCATAACGGGCATCGTGATGCTGCTTACGAGAGGAAAAGAGATAAAGGATACTCTCGTGCAGATGCCGTTCGGCAGAGCTGATACTTACTTCACCGCAGGCGGTAACATCGTATACGCGAAAGATGGGTTGCTTACATGCGTCGACGCGTCTTCAAAAGACTTATGGAAGGTGCAGCTCGACGCGGGCGACTGGACGTATACCTCGGAAGGCACGCTCGTGGCTGCTTCGGGCACAGACGTGATGACCGTTATAAGCGCTAAGGGCGAAAATCTTTTTTCCGCGCGCATTGACGGCAGCATACAGTCTATACGCCTCGGCAAAGATAAGGTGGCCGTATGCGCCAACCAGACGCTTACAGACAAGACTCTTTCATATATCGTGATATTCGACCTTACGGGCAGCAGCCTTTATCAGATAGATATAACAGGCAAGCACATGCTCGACTACGGGTTCGATTACGCCGGAGACCAGCTATATGTACTCGAACTCGACGTTTCGGGCTCGGCGCCGCTCTCAAGGATATCGACATACAGGCCGGAAACGCAGGCCATGACGGGTATAAAGGAGTTAAAAGACCAGCTCGTCGAAAGCGTATATTTCAGCGAGGATTCGGTATTCACACTGGGCACGAACAGCCTTGCGCAATATTCGTCGCTCAACTCGGCACCTACCGAAGTGCTTGTTTACGGCTGGGTGCTCGAGGATATCTGCAGCGACAGCGACACTAAATTTGTATACGTCCCGGGCAATGACGGCAGCACATACGATATAGCCCGCGTCATTAAATCATCGGGCAGCGAGATAAAGATAAACCTCCCCCCCGGCGTGTTTAAAATAATGCATATGGGAGAAAAAATATATTGCTTTGCATCAAACAGTATTTTCGTTTATACTAGTGACGGCAAATATTCCCGCAGCTATACGCTTCCGCTGGCGATTGACGGAGCAAAAAGGGCGTTTGGCAGCAATGTATTTCTGACTGCGGGCGAGACTGTTTACCTCTTGCCGCTGCCATAATATCAGGAGGAACCTGGTGAACCTTGTAAACGTACTGCTATTTATATTGATACTAATCGCGGTCTTTGAGGGCATATACAGAGGCTTCCTTCATTCCGCCTTAAGCCTTGGCGCGCTGTTCCTTTCCACGATAACATCTTACATATTCTATCCCGCCGTATCCGCCGCCGTTAAAGCGAGCCCCTCACTTTTTAAGTTTCTGACATATTACACCGAAGGCGCGGAGAAAATTTTAAACTTCGAGCACGCCTCGCTTTTGGTAAACGGGCTTTCGCCCGATAAACTTAATGAGATCGTTTCTACCTCTACAGCGGCCGAACCGTTTAGAACTCTCATCATCCAAAACGTGCAGACGCAGGCGTTCCAATCACAGGGGCTTACGACTATCGGCCAGTACTTCAATATGACGATAGTCTGCACCGCGCTCAACATACTTTCTTTTTTGCTCGTATTCGTTATCGCGAGGGTACTTTTCGCGTTCGTACTGGGCGCCGTCAATTATACGGTGCAGTTTCCTGAACTTAAGCGCTACGACAGAACTACGGGCGCGCTGTTCGGGGCAACGCGGGGCTTATACATATGCTTTGTTATCGTGACTATAGTTCCTGTTTTGTTTCTTGTAATGCCGGTGGACAAGATTACAGAATACTTCCAGAGCTCTTCTTTGGGCATGTTCTTTTTCAACAACAACTTCCTGCTGCACCTTATAAGAGGTATAGTATAACTCTCGCTATTCACGCACTATATATTGTTTCACGTGAAACATTTTTAGAATTTTTGCGGAACAGCTGATATTTCCACGGGAATCTTCATTTATCAAATCGGCCTTCTTTTAAACTATAACAAAGCCTTTACGAGTTCTTCGCAAAGGCTTAAATTGCGGCGTTATACGCGTTACTTGTTTCACGTGAAACAATTATTACTTGCTGGAAATAAGGAAATCGTAAAGGCTCTGCAGCTGGTCCTGATTGTAGTAGGAAAGCGTTATCTTGCCGCGGCGCATATCCCCCGTTATCTGTACCTTTGTGCCCAGTGCTGAGGAAAGCGCGTTCTGCGCGGATTCTATCTCGGGTATGCTTCTCTTTTGCGGCTTTGGCTTGCGCTGCGCCTTAGTATCGAGACTTTTTATCAGCTCTTCGGTGGCGCGCACTGACAGACCGAGCTCCACTATCTTTTTCGCTATTCTTGTTTTCTCTGAGTCGCTCGCAAGCACTACAAGGCAGCGCGCGTGGCCGCTTGTTATCTCGCCGGAAACGACGAGTTCTCTGACGTCGGCAGGCAGCGACAGCAGCCTGAGTGTATTCGCTATCGCGCTTCTCGACATTCCGAGCCGCTCCGATAAATCCTCCTGCTTTAATTTGTATTCGTCCATGAGCATGCGCATCGCTTCCGCTTCCTCAATAGGGTTAAGATCCTCTCTCTGCAGGTTTTCCACCAGCGATACTTCCATGAACGCCTGCCGGGAGTATTCCTTTACAACGACGGGCACGGTCTCCAGCCCGGCGAGCCTGGCCGCGCGGTAACGGCGCTCGCCTGCTATTATCATGTACCGCTCTCCGCTGCGCTGTACTATTATTGGCTGCACAATTCCGTATGTTTTGACGGACTGCGCAAGTTCGTTAAGTCTTTCGTCGTCAAACTTCTTTCTCGGCTGGTTCATGTTTGGGTCTATATCGTATACGCTCAGTTCCAGCACGCTGTCCCCCGCGGGAGCGGGCTGCGTTTCTTCACCAATGAGCGCGCCGAGGCCCTTTCCCAGTCTCTGCTGTTTCATACGTTCTCTCCTTCGTTGTATTCTATTACCTCGCCCGCCAGCTCGTTGTAGCACTGCGCCCCGAGACATGCCGCGTCGTATTTTATCACGGGCAGCCCGAAGCTCGGCGCTTCGCCCAGCCGCACGTTGCGGGGTATTATCGTCCTGTATACCTTGTTTTTGAAATACTTCTTCACTTCGTCCACGACCTGAATGGAGAGGTTCGTGCGGCCGTCGAACATCGTGAGCACTACGCCTTCAACCTCGAGTCCGGGATTCAGGTTCGTTTTGACCAGCTTTATAGTGTTTATTAATTGCGATAAGCCCTCGAGCGCATAGTATTCGCACTGTATCGGCACAAGTATCTTGTCCGCGGCGGTAAGCGCGTTTACGGTAATAAGCCCAAGCGACGGCGGGCAGTCCATAAATATATAATCGTAATCGTTCCTTATTTCTTTAAGCGCCTGCTTCAGTATCTGCTCGCGCGCTATCCTCGCTACAAGCTCGACCTCGGCGCCCACGAGATCTATATTTGCGGGTATCACATCGAGCGTATCCACCATCGTACCTACTATTGTCTGCCGCGGGCTTACGCCGTTGATAAGTATATCGTAAGACGACGTTTTCAGCGTATGCTTGTCGATGCCAAGGCCGCTTGTTGAGTTGCCCTGCGGGTCAATGTCTATAAGCAGAACTTTTTTCCCTTTTTCGGCGATACATGCGCTGAGGTTCACGGCAGTAGTAGTCTTACCCACGCCGCCCTTCTGATTAGCTATGGCTATAACTTTTGCCATATTTACCCCCAATAATCATATTGATAAATTTCATTATAAATCAAAAGATAAATATTTGAAAGATAAAAAGTTGCACCAGAATTCACATATAGTTTATATTTGGAACGTTGCTTTGGAAAAGCTTGAATGATATTATCACATCGTATATCAGTTAAATTTACGTATACGCTGTTTGTTTAAAAACGGCGCCGATGTGCAATGCTATATATGACGGACTTAAAGGAAGTGGCTTTATGGAAAAGATACTCGTAGTGGGCGATTCGCTCTCAAAGGGCGTCACGCTGGATGAAAACAAGAAAAGGTACACGCTGCTTGACGGCTGCTTTTTTAATCTGCTCGCCAAAAACCTGAATGCAGAGATGTACAACGCGTCGCGTTTCGGCTCGACTATAGTGCAGGGGCAAAAACAGCTTGAGAGCAAATTCGAAAAATACGATCCAGATATAGTGGTGCTCGAGTTCGGCGGAAACGACTGCGATTTCGCGTGGGACGAGATAGCAAAGGACCCTTCTATAGACCATATACCCAAGACGCCGCTCGACGTGTTTGAGAACATACTCAACTCAATGATAGATTATATTAAGAGCAAGGGGAAGAAGGCCGTTGTAACTACTCTTCCTCCCCTTTACGCGGACAGCTACTTTAAATGGTTCACAAACAACGACAGGGAAAAGGGCTTAAGCATATTGAAGTGGCTCAAGGACGTATGGCACATATACTGGTGGCACGAGCGGTATTCCAACTGCGTGCAGTATATCGCCCGCGAACGCAACATTGGCTGCATAGACATAAGGCGCGAATTCTTAAAGCGCAGGGATTTTGCACAGTACATATGCTCGGACGGCATACATCCCAACGAATCCGGGCACAGGCTGATATTTGACGCTGCGATAGGCTATATAAAAGAATACGCTTCTTACCTGCTTCCTTCCTGCACTCACGCCTGATAGGGTATATTATACTTTCGGACATAACGTGAGACGTTTTGGCTGTACGCAAAATTCGGTCAGATGAAACAACGTAAAACCGGCAAATACCGGTTTTGTTTTACACTTGTAAAAATTCCATAAAATGCTTGACACTGTTGACGTAAAGTTGTAGTCTCGTTTTAAAGACGTAAGTTTTGCGTCGTTATATAAAATTATTTGTGGGAGGTGATTATCATGGGCAGATATCCCAACCTTACGGAAGCGGACAGCGTGATAATGGAGATACTTTGGCGGGACGGCGAATGCAGCAGTTCGGATATGCAAAAGGAAATTGAAGACAAGCTCGACTGGTCGCGGCAGACCGTACGCACTTATCTCGTGCGCCTTGTGGAAAAAGGGCTTGTCGGTACAAAAGAGCTTAGCAAAAGGACGTTCCTGTATTACCCGAAAGTATCAAAGGCGGAATACGCAGCCGATAAGTCAGGAAGTATACTCAATAGATATTACGGCTCGCTTTCCCATATGGTAGCGGGCCTTTTGCAGCAGGAAAACGTATCCGACGAAGAACTGGACGAACTGGAGAATCTCATACGCCGCGCACGCAGCAAAGAGGTGAAGTAACAATGGCCGGTATATTTAAGCCGATACTGGAGGCAAGCGTTATGGCGTCCGTTATGATATGCCTGGTGCTGCTCATACGCGCGCTGCTTGCTAGAAGCATGCGTCCGGGCGTAATGCTTATGCTGTGGGGATTGGTGCTTTTGCGCCTTTTCCTGCCTCTTACTCTTACAAGCCCCGTTAATCTGATAACAATACCGCGGCAATCCACAGCTATAGAGTCGGACTATGCGCCCACGGCAGCGCAGGATTTTACGCCTGCAGCTGAAAGCGACGCGAGCGCGCCTCAAATGAGCGCCGTCCGCGGCAGCAGTGATACTGTCGAGCCTGCAGTAAGAAAGTCCGCTGATACGGGCGGCAGTACAGCGAATGCCCCTGCATGGAACATATCGTATCATATCTGGGACGTAGCTGCCGCAGCATGGGTGGCGGGCATACTTGCGACGCTGCTGCTGTTCGCAAGAAAGGCGCGTATTTTCTCAAAACACTTAAAACTGTGCGCTCCGGTAACGGACGCCGCAGTGCTTGATATGATTCGCCGACACAGCGACGAAGCCGGGATAAGAACGGCCGCAGCCGCGCTTGTATGCGACTTTTTTCACGCCCCTATGGTATATGGGTATTTCAGGCCGCGCATTCTTATTCCCACCATATTCCTTAACATGGGAAGAGGAAGCCTGGGTGCCATATTGCTGCATGAAGTCATCCATATACGTCGCCGCGACATACTTAAGAACTACATATGGCTCGTGGCCAAGGCGCTGCACTGGTTCAACCCGCTCGTATGGCTCGCGTTCGAACTGTACGAAGACGATATAGAGCTGTGCCGCGATTACAACGTAGCGTATATGCTCAATACTGACGGCGCGTTCGTTTACAGCATGTCTCTGCTCGAAGCCGCGCGGTTATCCCGGCGGACGGCCTATCCTCCTTCGCAGGCCGTGGCGTTGTTTGAAAGCACTGGCTCTCTTAAAACAAGGATATTCCGCCTCATGAAGCCCGTTAAACATAAAAAAACAGCTGCCATCCTTTCTGTATTGCTCGCGCTCGTCATGACTGTCACCTGCTTTACGACGGCCTGCCAGCCGACGCCCGTAACGCCGCCTGTACCCAATAAGAACGTCGATATAGTTGAGCAGGTCGTGGATGCAAATAAAGAGGAAAACAAGCCGAAACTTAGCGAATATAAACAAGCCGTCGACGAGCAGATAAAAGCACTGGGCTCACACCTCGACATGGAGATGCAGCCGAATAAGCAGGTCAAAATAGTCGTGAACGCGGATATCGTCTCGCCGGGAAATATAAAGATACCCGTTATGCGCCTAAAGCCCAAGAATTTTTCTAAAGAACAGTTTGAAGCGTTTGTGAAATACCTGACAAATGGGGAGCCTCTATATTATCAGACGTTCAACAAGCAGACCGGAGAAATGTTTTCCAAAGAGGAAATGACTGCAATAATCGCGCGGATTAAGGGTCTACTTAATAACAAAGACCTTCCGGGCAATACGAGAAGCGCTTGGAAATCGAGGATCAGAGAAATGGAAAATGCCTACGACGGCGCTCCGACACAATCGGAGGAAAAGCTGTACGATGGCACTCTTACCGTTACACAGAGTGCGGAAGAGGATTCCGACGGAACTATTACCTATTATGACAGCGGTTCGTACACAGACTTAAAATGTTATCTGGGAAAAGACAGGGCGGCTTATATAAACCTTATACAGTCCGAAAAAGAAGCCAGCACCCAGATGGTTTTCGACAACGGCAACTACGGTTTCGGGTACAATACGTTCAAGCCGTACGACGGCGCGGACGCGGAACGCCTGAATATGACGTATGAAGAAGCAAAGGCCAAAGCGGAGGAATTCGTGCGTGCAATGGACGGCGAGGACACGAATATGGTGATGCATAGTTCCTCAATAGGGTATGACCTTGGCACGATAACAAACTATACGAAGGAAACGTCGCCCCAATGCTATTCGTTCAGCTTTGCGAGAAGCTACAACGGTTTCGTGCTGAAGCCTGTGGGTCACCTGTGGGGCACACTTGACATGCAAAAGGATTCCGAAGCTTACGCCAAACGGGTAAGTCCTGAAAGCATGTTCGTAACCATCGACGACGAAGGTATATGCAGCACGGGCTGGCTAAACCAGACGGAATATATCGAGACAGTAACAGAGGATACGCCGCTGCTCGATTTCAATACCGTGGTAGATAATTTCGAGCAGTACTGCAAGCAGAAGTTTACATGGATACCCGACGATGATACGACGCCCCACGGCCTTACGGTATCGTTCAACGTAAAGCGCGTGGAAATGAACCTGATGGCCATACCAGAAAAAGACAACCTTGAGAACCTCGTTACTGTGCCGGTGTGGGATTTCATAGCAGACGAGGAGTTCGACGACAAGGAAGCCGTCGACGTGGAGGGGTTTGCGCTGGAAGGGGAAAAAGACATAAGCATAGTAACGGTAAACGCGATAAACGGAACTATTATAAACCGCGAGCAGGGGTATTAAGCGTCTATGGATTAATAGTTATATACCCCTTGGGGCGCGCGCTCAGCGATATATTGATTATTCACGACAGTAAAAAACCGGCCCAAGGCCGGTTTTATCGTTGCTTTTTATTACGGCACCTCAATGTGCCACACTACGTCGCCCGCCTCGCTGGCGCTGTCCGTCGTGTCGTACCACAGTACGTCTTTGCCGTTTACGCCTATAAGCACGGCCTTCGTTGTATCGCCTGACAGCGTGCCTGACGAACCGTCCTTGAAGTAATAGATGTGTATCACTTCGTCCTTCGTGTACGCGACGAACCCGTCGCCTATATGGTAACTCAGCACGTCCTTTGCTATTTCGACGGGCTGCGAAAGGCTGTCGCCTTCCTTCTTCATATACATCAGCGAGCTGTTTTCATCGCCCGCGCCGTTTAAAAACACGATATCGTTTCCGTCTATCATCGGATTGTACACATACATGCCGGGCAGATACGTCGCGCGCTGCGTATCCCCGTTGTTTACAAGAGGAACTATGCTTATCTGTGTATTAAGCGACGCCGACGAGCCTTTTAATATCTGGCTCTCGCCTTCGGGCTGCACGTATATTATCGCTTCGTCCGACATATACGGAGCGCTAATCGAGAACGGAGTATTGATAAACTCCTCTATAGTCACGGCTTCTTTAGTCTCAAGGTTGTAAAGGTACAGCTTGTCCGTGCCCGTGCCCGTCTGCTGCATCCACAGCGCGTAGTTGCCCGACAGCGTTACCTTCGGCTTGCCGAAGAGATACTCCCTTATTACAAACTGTGTGCCCGCCGCCCGGTCGTATCCACACAGCGCGCCGCCGTTCTCCATCTTGCAGTCAAGATAAACGATGTATTTATCGTTCATTTTGGGCTCAAACAGGCTGTCGTTCTTCTTTGTGATGCCCGGAACCTCGTTTAACTGCCCCGACGTCATATCGAATATATCTATTTTGTTTATTTCGGGGGCCGCCTCTGCTTCGTTCCCTGTCGTGAACACGACCTCCGTTCCATATA
This sequence comes from Bacillota bacterium, assembly GCA_023410595.1. Taxonomy (GTDB): domain Bacteria; phylum Bacillota; class Clostridia; order Christensenellales; family SZUA-584; genus DTFZ01. Next base: position 52,333 of record JAEYPO010000016.1, read on the forward strand.
CAAACGGGTCGTTTATGGATTTAGGAGTAATCTGAAGCTGCGCAGCCTTATCCGAGATGCTGCCTGTAATAACGGGCGTAGCGCTGGGTGTGGGCGTGTGCGATACTTCGGGAGTCGGCTCGGGTTTCTTGCCGGCAAACAGCGGCACTATAACAAAAATGATAAGCACCGCCAGCACGCCGGCCGCTGCCAGCGCCAGCCCTCCTATCTTAAGTATAGAACCGTAATCGCGCAAGATCGACCTTCTGCGCCCTCTGCCTCTTAAGCTGCTCCTTCTTCTGTACTTTCTTCTTGAAATCACCGGATTAACCTCCAAGTGTTTTTATCCTGAAAACGCAGGTTTGCGGGGTCTTTTTATGTAGCTCAACAAAGCGGACTTATATGACCATACTTAATTATATCAAAAATCTGTTAATAATCAACCAACTCCCGCTGGTATCTTCTGCTCAGCACCGGTATTTCCGCTTCTTCCCGGGTTTTAAGGAACTTTACCGACTCGGCGTTGAACTTGGAATATTTCTCTTCGTGCACGAGATGGCCGCAGTTTCGTATGCGTATATGCTTCGAGCCGGGTATTCCGGCATACGCCCGCGCGGAGCCTAAGTCGTGTATCCTGTCTTCCGTGCCCGAGAATATTAGCGTTTCATTCTTTACGCTTTTAAGCAGCGACAGCGCATACTCGTCGTTGAAATGCTTCATACAGGAAATCAGCGTCTCCCGTGCCTCTTTGCTGCGCAGCGGCGCATAGTAGCCTTCGACTACTTCTTTCGTCATCTGCGTAGCGTCAAAGTACGCGCGCTGCAATACGCTTCGCAAGGAAGTTTCGCTTAAATACAGTTTGAAAGCCGCACCGCCAAGCGATGTGGCAAGCAGCCTTAAGCCAAGCGGGTAACCCGGGCTGGGCGCGCCCGGCGAAACAAGCACGAGCCTATTAGCGCGCTCAGGGTATGCCGCCGCGAAGCATACCGCTATGGCACAGCCCGTAGAGCAGGCCGCGATATGCGCCTTTCTTATATTCAGCGAATCTAAAAACGCTTTTAATATCAATGCATATTCTTCGGCGGTGTAGTATATATTGGGATGTCCGCTGTAACCGAAGCCTGCAAGGTCAACAGCTATGACCCTGTATCCTTCGCTTATATAGTAATCAACATTTCTACGCCATGTGTACAACGACTGGCCTATGCCGTGCACCAGCAGCAACGGCTCGCCTTCGCCTATATCGACATAGTGTATGTCAGTCTCAAAAAAGATGTTTTCCCTGCCGAGTTCGGTGTGTCCTGTTATTTGAAAGCTGATGCTGGTATACGAGCCTAAATCCCTGCCGTTTCTGAACCGCCGTAGCATGCTGCGCCTGTTCATGCTACCACCTCCAACAGTGCGCCGCAGCACATTTATGTAATTTTCAACACAAATAAGTGTCGTACGGTTATAATACTACGGTTATTTTCACATTACAAGTAAAAATTAATATTTCCGAAATATATGTAATATTACGGTAACAGGTCGCCGGAACGCGAGAGCGCAAGGCTTTTAAGTTTGGTCGGATTGTTGTATTCGGGGCGTGCGACGCACTCGCGCCATAACATATCGAGTATTTTCCCTACGTCAGGCGACGGCTGTATATTAAGAAGCTTCATAATGTCGTTTCCGGAAATGCTGAGCTCCTTAACGCTCCACGGCACGCGCGTCTTTATCATGCGCTCATATTCTTTCTGCCAGCTGTCGGCGGACTTGACCGGCCCTTCATGCAGGCCCGATCCCCAGAAATCCGCCTTTCGCAGCTCTATAAGTAGTGGGAAAAGGCCTTTGCCCACCTTTACGGCGCGGCGGCGGATAGCCTTTGGCTTTGCCCTGCCTTCGAGGTCGAACATATGGTTTCGCACGAGCGGCGGCACAACGGACTTAACGCTGTTCTCGAACCGCAGGCGCTCAAGCTCTTCTGCTGCCAGCGTCTCGCCTATTATCTCGTGGCGATACATATTGCCGCCCGAGCGCAGCGCCGCGGGCTTTCCTATATCATGCAGTAACGCGGCGAGGCGCAGCACCAAAGCAGCAGGCGCGCACGCGCACGCGTGTATGCCGTGGCCCAGCACGTCGTATTTATGATATGTTTCCGACTGACCTACGCCGTCGCCTTCCCAAAGGCGAGGCAGTATATACGGTATCGCACCCGCTTCGCGCAGTATCTGAAGGCCTCTTTCAGGAGCGTCTTCGCTATTCAGCGTTTCATACTTAACATCCGCCATCAGTATCTTCTTAAGCTCGTCTCTCTTGCGCTCGGCGGAGATATCGGCAAGAAGCCCCGCCCTTGCCTTTGCAGCCTCCATTAAATCTGCGCTTACTGAAAACCCCAGCTCGGCGGCGAAGCGCGCCATACGCATTATCCTGAGGCCGTCGTCGCTTATCGTTATATCCGGATCGGCGGCGGCGCGTATTATGCCTTGCTCCGCGTCCGCAAGTCCGCGCCCCGTAGGGTCTATCGTTTCTCCCGTTTCGAGGTCGAGGTAGAGCGCGTTCACCGTAAAATCACGGCGCGCTGCGTCCTCCCTCATATCGCCGGTGAATTCGACTCTTTTTGGCCTGTGTTCGCCGCCCGGCGGATAAAAATCCCTGCGGAACGTCGTATGCTCGAACGCGTACTTCCTGCCTCCCTGCGTTAAATGCACCTCTATCGTTCCCAGCTCGGGCGCCTTTTCTATTACGGTAAGCCCCTCGGCACGTAAAAAAAGCGCGGCCGCCTCAGGCAGCGCGCGCGAACACACATCTAAGTCTCCTCCGGAAAGAGAAAGAGCCATATTCCTCACATATCCGCCAACGAGATACAGCTTGTACCCGTTATCGGCAAATATACTTGAAAGCTTAAGTACACTTTCGGGCAGGCCGTTCATACGCAGAGCTTCGCCGTATACACGCAGGCCGCCGGCCCCGTCATCATCACCCGTCCATCCTCTAAGCACTCTATCATCAGCTCGCCCCCCGTTAAATGCACCTTGCACTTCGCGTCTACGAGGCCTTTTTTATATAGCAGCGCCACGCTGCCGCTCGCGCCCGTGCCGCACGCCAGCGTCGGGCCCGCGCCGCGCTCCCAAACACGGTTCTTTATATTCTGCCTGTCCAGTATCTGCACGAAGTCTACGTTAGTTTTCCTGGGGAAAATCTCATGCTTTTCTATCGCGGGGCCAAGAGCCTCGAAATCTATTGCCTCCGTATCATCGACCAGCATTATCGTATGCGGCACGCCCATAAGCACAGATGAAACGGTAACGTTTATACCCGCGGCGACGATATCCACATCAAACGGGCTACCTTCGCCCCTCATGGGTATCTGGGTGCGTTCAAAAGACGGCTTGCCCATGTCCACCCTTACGCCCGTAACGATGCCGTCCTGCACATAAAGCCTCGGGTGCATGATCCCCGCGAGCGTTTCTACGGCTAGATTCGTCTTACTGGCTATGCCTTTTTCATAGACGTACTTGGCAAAGCAGCGAATTCCGTTGCCGCACATCTCCGCCTCACTGCCGTCCGCGTTTATTATGCGCATTTTAAGGTCGGCCGTCTCGGAGGGAAGCACGACGAGTATTCCATCCGCGCCGACGGACAAGCCCCTTTGGCAAAGCTGCTTTGCAAGAGCGTTCCAGTCCCTTTCCGTATCGTCGTCCTCGAATATCAGAAAGTCGTTTCCAAGCCCATGCATCTTGGTAAATTCCATAACAGTCCTCCAATCGTTCTTCTACTGCCATTATACTTGCCAAGTAGCGCTACTGCAACATTCCCATGGTTTTTTGAGCGTTTTATTTGACGCATGCCGCTTTGTGGTATATATTTCTGCTGTAGCAAAAAAACACTTTTCAGGAGGTGCGCTCCATGCGGATGTACGACGTGATACTCAAAAAACGTAACGGTGGCCGACTCTTGCGCGAAGAGATAGAATTCTTTATATCCGGTTATGTTAAGGGCGATATTCCCGACTATCAGGCGTCGGCATTCATGATGGCCGTCTATTTTCGCGGCATGGACGACGAGGAGACGTTCTATCTGACGGACGCCATGACGCGTTCGGGCGATACGGCGGACCTCTCCTCTTTAGGAACCGTGGCCGACAAGCACTCTACGGGCGGAGTCGCGGACACCACTACGCTTATCGTTGTTCCTCTCGTCGCGGCGTGCGGCCTGAAAGTCGCCAAGATGTCGGGGCGAGGCCTCGGGCACACCGGCGGCACGCTCGACAAACTGGAGTCCATACCCGGCATGAATATATCTCTTACAATGGAAGCGTTTTTAAAACAGATAAACTCGGTGGGCGCGGCAGTGATGGGACAGACTATGAAGCTCTGCCCCGCCGACAAGATGCTTTATTCGCTGCGTGACGTAACGGCTACGGTCGAAAGCATACCGCTAATAGCGAGCAGCATAATGAGCAAGAAAATAGCTTCGGGCGCGAATATCATAATGCTGGACGTTAAGACGGGCAGCGGCGCTTTTATGGGCAGTTTTGAGGATTCTAAGGCGCTTGCCAAAAAGATGGTCGCCATAGGAAAGCGATCGGGCAAAAACACCGCGGCGCTCATAACCGATATGAGCCAGCCGCTCGGAAATGCCGTGGGAAATGCTCTCGAAGTAGAGGAGGCCATAGAGATTCTTCAGGGAAAGACAAAAGGCGACCTTTTAACCGTCGCCATGGCGCTCGCTTCAGGCATGCTTAAGCTCGCTGGGATAGCAGAAAACGAAAGCGCCGCGCTGCAAATGCTTGAAAACGCGCTCTCTTCGGGCAGGGCGCTTGATAAGCTCGGTGAGATAATAAGCGCCCAAGGGGGTAACGCGGACATAGTTCGCGACGTATCGCTGCTGCCGCGTGCGGCGTTCATTGATAATGTGTACGCCGACAAAGAGGGGTATTTAAGCGAAGTGGATTGCCGGGCTCTGGGCACCGCAGCCAGCCTGCTGGGCGCGGGACGCATCAAAAAGGACGACAGCATTGATTTGTCCGTTGGGTTTATAATGAAGAAGCGCATAGGCGACCGCATAAACAGGGGCGATAAGCTCTGCGAGGTGCACGCAAACGACAAGTATAAGCTGGAGCAGGCAAAGCGCGATATATCAAATTGTATTACGATAACGCACGAGACGACAAGCCCCGTGCTTATATATGAGTATATAGCATGATATTGGCGGGCATGTTCTGTGGATAACGTGGACAATTCGGTGGATAACCTTGCGTTTACGCGTGCATAACCGCCATAATACTCTATTATTCGCCAAAATATCACACGTCGGCCGTTTATTTCTCTCCGGCTGACATCGGCTATATAGGGGTAAAAAAACAGCAGACATAACGTTTTTTTCCTTAAAGTATGCAATACTAACGAAAACTAAAGAAAAACGGACATAATCCTATGAATATTAATATTTATTTAATATTTCCGTAATAAACTAAACAGATTATTCATTTCGGCGCTTTTCGGCTTTGTTTACAAATTGATAACATGCCAAAGTAAGGTTTATACTTGAATCATACTGTAAAAAGGGGCTGCTATGAGTAAAAGGCTGGTTACGTGCTTTCTTTCGATTATCCTTGCGCTGATTCTTTTTCCTTCCGGCGCGTTAGCTACCGATAGATACGAAATACTTAAACTTGGCGATCAGGACGAATATGTTGAGCAGCTTCAGGAACGGCTTCTGGAGCTTGGATATATGACCGGCAAAGCGACCGGTTATTTTGGTACGGTAACGCAGCGCGCCGTAATGGAGTATCAGAAAGACAAGGGTCTCGCAATAGACGGCAAGGCAGGCCCCAAGACGCTGTCTTCGCTGATGGGCAAAGGCTTTTCGCTGCCGCCCGGCAGGCTTGTCACGCAAAACAAAGCAAGCGAGGTGGGCCCCGGTGACAGAGGCGACGAAGTGGTAAGCATACAGCAGCGCCTTAAAGACCTTGAATGTTACGAATATTCCAGCATAACGGGATTTTATGGGCCGGTTACCGAGCAGGCGCTCGCGCGGTTTCAACGTACGAACGGGCTTGACGAGACGGGTGTGGCGGACATAAAGACCTCCTCGCTGCTTTTTTCGGAAGACGCTAAATACTTCTGCATCTACCCGGGCGACAGGGGCGACGACGTTTCGGCGCTGCAGAAGCGGCTTTCTGAGCTGGGATATTACACTTTCGGCAGAATAACGGGATATTTCGGCCCGGTGACGGAACAGGCATTAATGGAATTTCAGGCGCAAAGCGGCATTTCCGTGGACGCGAAGGCGGGCAAAAACACCCGGTCGATTCTTTACTCCGGTTCGGCCGCAGCATGGGACGGCAAAGACAGGGTGGCTGGCAAGCCCGCTGCCGAAAAGAGTGAAGAAGCCGTCGACAGGATGCTGAATTTTGCAAAACAGCAGCTCGGTAAAAAGTATTCGTACTCCTCGGAAGGCCCGGCGGCTTTCGACTGTTCGGGGCTCGTGTATTACGTGCTTAAGTATATGGGCATATCTACGGCAAGGTACAGCGCGAGCGGATTTTCGGGTGTGGACAGTTGGATAAGGATATCGAACAAAAACGCGCTGCAGCCCGGGGATCTTTTGTTCTTCAAGTCGGACAAAAGCGAGCGCATTTCTCACACCGGCATATATTTGAGCGGCGGGGAGTTCATCAACGCAAGCTCCAGCGACGGGCAGGTAAAGATAAGCTCGCTCGAAGGATATTACGACAGGAATTTTAAGCTGGCGAGAAGAGTGAGCTTCAATTAAGAAAGCGCATTGCCATACCGAAAAACATTTTTGTTATCCCCGTTAAAATAAAATATCCGGGGTTTTTTTATCCACTTAATATACACAATTATGGACTTAATAAGATTAAGCAATTCGCAGACGCACGCGCTAAACGCTGCAAAGCGGCAGTATTATTCGTACATCAGTAAATACGAATAATTTTTATGTGGAAAGCGTGTGGATGTGGATAATGTGGAAAGAAATACGTACTGAAAATAATTAAAAACGTGGACAAAGTTTGTACCAGTGATGCTATTGTGAGGGCAGAATTATTGTGATAGAATATACGAAGTTAGGGGTGATATGTTTATCCGTATTCGGATAGCTTCGCGGAAACAGCGGAAGAACGTCATTAAAGCAAGCAAAAACGGCCTTTCTTTCGCTTTTCACATTTTACAGCATATTTTCCGCTAAATATTTCTGAGGTGCTTTTTTTGTGGATACTTTTTTGATACTTTGGGAAAAAGCTTTGGAAATACTGAAGCAAGACCTGGTCAGCGTGAGGTACGACACGTGGATAAAAACACTGTCTCCGGTGAAGAAATCCGATGGAATCTATTATTTTCAGACACTCAACCCCATACATAAAGAGCTTGTCGAAAAAAGTTACCGTAACATCATAATAAACGCCATGGACATGGCGATGCAGTCTTTAGGGCTCGACGTTGAAAACATCAGCGTCGTGTTTCTCGATACCGAAGAAGCTGCGAAAATAAAGCAGCCGCAGTCTTTAGGCGATTCTTCTTCAATAAAAACCACGCTCAATCCCACATATACTTTTGACTCGTTTGTCGTTGGCTCGTCTAACGAGTTCGCGCACGCTGCCGCCGTCGCGGTCGCGGAAAATCCCGGGCGAACATACAATCCTCTGTTCATATACGGCAAGACAGGGCTTGGCAAGACACACTTGATGCAGGCAATAGCCAACCATATATCTGAGAACAAGGAAAGCTATACGGTAATGTTCGTAAAGAGCGAGCCGTTTTTAAATGACCTCATACACGCGATAAGGACTTCAAAAACCGAAGAATTCCGCAAAAGGTACAGAAAAGCGGACGTGCTGCTCATTGACGATATACAGTTCATAGCCGGCAAAGAGAGTACGCAGGAGGAATTTTTCCATACTTTCAATGATCTGCACGAGAACAACAAACAGATCATACTTTCTTCCGACAAGCCGCCGAAGGAGATACCGCTCTTAGAGGAACGGCTGCAGTCGCGGTTTGAGGGCGGCCTCATAGCCGACATACAGCCGCCGAACTACGAAACTAAGCTTGCGATACTTATTAAAAAAGCAAAAGACATAGCCGCGCGCGACGGGTTTAAGTATGAAATAAACCAGGAGATATTGGATCTTATAGCGACGAAGGTGTCTTCCAATATACGCTCGCTTGAAGGCGCGCTCAACAAGATAATAGCTTATACCGTGCTTAACGGCAGAACGCCCAACGTAATAGAAGCGGAGATTGCTATACGCGATTTTCTTACCACAACGACGACGAAGAAGATATCCGCAAAGCAGATACTGCAGCTTGTGTGCGAGTATTACGAGATATCCGAAGACGAGATAACGAGCAACAAAAAGAATCAGAACATAGCTTACCCGCGGCAGATAGCGATGTTTTTAACGCGCAAGCTAATGGACATGTCGTATAAATCCATAGCCGAGATGTACGGCAAGAGCGATCATACGACCGTAAAGCACGCGTACGATAAAATAGAGCGCGAGCTCAAGAAAAATCTTGAGGTAAGGACGCTTGTGGATGACTTCATCGCAAAGCTGCGCGAATAGTGGACAGGCTGTTTACAAAGGTGGATTAAGATCATTAAGCCAAAAGAAGTTTTGCACGCGTTTTAATATGCTCATACACGGTGTGTGCAAAAAAACTGTGCGGCAGAAAACATAGAAAGCTCTCTTTCCATGCGGCTTAAATGGGTTGTCCACGCTATATACATTACTACTATTACTGTTACTACTTAATAAACAAGTGGAAATATAATTACACAACAATGAACTTACTTTCAAGGAGAACGGAATGAAACTGGTCTGTGAAAAGAACGAACTTCAGAAAAACGTAAATATTGTGACAAAGGCCGTAGCGCCCAAGTCGCCCGTATATGTGCTCGAAGGTGTATATATAAAAGCCGAAGACAAAGGGATAACGATGTTTGGCAGCGACGGCACGCTTTCCATAAAGTGCTCTTTGGAGGCGACCGTACTCGAGCCTGGAGATATAGTGCTGCCCGCGAGGCTGCTTGCAGAAATACTCGCCAAGTTTGAAGACTGCGAGATATCGATGTATACGGAAGGCAATAACATGATAATGCAGTGCGGCCATTCCACGACGACGCTGTGTTATATGGACCCGTCCTCTTACCCCGCGTTCCCGGCCTGCGACAGGACAAAGGGAGTTACTGCGTTTTCCAATCAGATAGTTTCAATGATAGACCAGACGGTGTTCGCGACGTCGGTGAGCGAAGACAAGCCCATACTTACGGGAATACTGCTTGAATTCGAAAGTGAAAAGCTTAAAATGGTGGCGCTCGACGGCTACCGTCTCGCCGTAAGGCAGGAAAGGATACAGTCGGGGACGGACGCGGGTGAAGTCGTTGTGCCCTCAAGGTCGATGCGCGAGATAGCGCGCATACTGCCCGAGGAAGAGGAGACAGTTAAGCTTTATGCGGGCGACAGCCTTGTTACCGTCGTTTGCGGCGATATAGAGATAGCGACGAGAGTGCTTCAGGGCGACTATGTAAAATACAAAAACATACTGCCCACGGAACATACGACGAGGGTAATTATAAACACGCTTAATTTTTTAAGCAGCCTCGAGCGGGCGAGCATACTGGCGAGGCAGTCGAAGACTAACCTTGTCAACCTCTCCATGGAGGGCTCGCTGATGACTATAACGTCGGATTCTGAGATAGGCAAGGCGCGCGAAGAGGTGGATATTGCTCTTACTGGAAAGAGCCTCGATATATCGTTCAACTCGCGATACCTGCTGGATGTTTTAAAAGAGGTAAAGGACGACGAGATAGTGCTCGATTTGAATACAAATATAAGCCCGTGCATGATACACCCTGTGCAGGGCGGCAGCTTTTTGTATCTCGTACTGCCTGTGAAAACGAGCAATGGCTGATAGTATGAAATTACTCAAGGCTCTCTTTTAAGAGGGCCTTTTACATTGATATAAAAGCGGGCGGACAGTGACGGTCCTCTATTCGTATGGGCAATAAACTTCACTGACGTTCGTTTATCACCTCATACCATACAGCTAACGCTAGTCACAGAACATTCATCTCGCTTTATCCGCCACTGGCGGCGCTTGCTTACGGTTCCGCCCCTATGGATATTAAACAACCACTATTTAATAACTTTATATAAAATAGCACCTCATCCGGCGTTTAGCGCCGCCTTCACCTTTAGGAGAAGGCTTATGACGTAATATATTTTTTTCAAATGAATTGGGGATTGTCTAAAGAAAAAGAAAGTTATAGTATATAATCGGCATGTTTGTAATTAATTATCATTAACGTTACTTTTATTTGATGATTTACTAATAACGATTTTAGGAGAGTTAGATGAAAAAGATAAAACTTATTTATACGGTATTAGTTATTATGTTAATAATGACTGCATGTCGGTCTACGCCGGAAGAACCGATTGTAATAGATAAAGGTGATGACAATATGGATTTTGTACAAAGCAATTCCATAAGTACTTCTATAAGCAGCCAATATCCGTCTAGCTGGACGGAGAAAATACAGAACAACGAAGGATCAGACTTTATAGATATAAATGCGACGGTTAAATTTCCTGCTATCAACTCAATACCGATAATTTGTGTGAAGCCTCATGCATTCTCACAGGGAGAAGTAGAAAATCTTGTACAATATTTTTCTCAAGGAAAACCTCTTTATTCAACAGATGAAACTATGACAAAATCAGATATTGAGATGCACGTAATTGAGTTAAGGGGGATTCTTGAAGAGGCAAAGGATGGGAATGAAGACTTGGGCACACCTGAAGAAATACAGAAACAGATTGATTCACTTGAAGAGCAATATGAGAATGCTCCTGAAACACGAAATAATACCATAGTTGATTCAACGTTGAAAATACAGCCCGGAACTTCAAGAGAAGTACTGGATGTGGCTATTGACATAAGTAACGGTGAATATGCAAGAATAAGCCTAATTAATTGCAATGAATCTAATTATAATACCGTTTTTACTTATCAAAATGGTCAATTATATAAACCGGTGGAAGAGTTATATGGAAAAGACGCTGAAGGACTAAATACTACACTTATTAAAGCCACTCAAGAGGCAGAAGCAATGTTAAAAAATTTGGGCATAGTTGAATATGAAGCTGTTTCAATAGAGACAGGTGCAAAGCAATTAAACTCAGATAGTCTTGATCTAGAACAGCAAGGCTATATTATTAAATATAGGTTGAAGAAAAATGATTTAATGTATTTATTTTGTGAAGGACGAGATTACACCGGTATTACTATTGATGAAAAAACGGGCTTTTATGTATATGAAAGTACTAGAGAAATCGTAGAAGAATTTGCACCGACTTGGAGCATCAGCGAAATAAGCATTAATATTGATGACTCTGGTGTAACATTTTTTAACTGGAATAATCCTGTTGAAATTGTTGAAAGCATAAGTGATAATGTAGGTCTTTTGCCTTTTAATGAAGTACAGCGAATTTTTACTCAGCAAATGAAGTCTGCTTATATATATAATAGCAATGGCTTGTTATATCATGTTGACAAGATTGAGCTTGGTTTGGCAGCAACAGCCCATAAAGATAATATCGGACAATTTCTAATGGTTCCAGTTTGGATTTTCTATGGATATTGCGAAGATACAAATATGCCGGATGCATATCAAGAAGCAAAAACAAAGGGGTATACATCAATTTTAGTGTTAAATGCCGTCAACGGGAGCATAATTAAATAATTAATATTTAGCCCATCCGAACTTTTAAGCAATAAAAACGGTATAAGTCTTGCCACAGAATGAAATTCGTATCAGTTGTCGTGATGTTCTTTTGACTTTAAGAATGTCCGCTCGAGCCAGCTTTTGAGGCGGTCTTCTATCAAGGGAGCGTATTTAATTGAGAGTATGAACACGACCACGGCGGCGCAGACTATAGCGATCCAGCCCCATTCGGGTATTTCTATCATGCCGGAGCCCAGCATAGCGGAAAACAGCAGGCCCCATGGGCGGGTCAGTATTACCAAGAGCGCGAAATACGGCACGCTCATCGCCGAAAGCCCCGCGAGCAGGCACAGCACGTCGTCAGGAAAAAACGGCATAATGAACATTATTATCAGTACGACCTTCTGCCGCGAAGACACGACCGTCATGTATTTTTCAATCACAGTTTTGCCCACTATGCGCTCCACAAGCGGCTTGCCGAACAGCCTGCCCAGCAGAAAAGCTACTAAAGAGCCTAAAAAAATGGCGCCGGTAGATATGAGAAACGCCGGAAAGAAACCGAACAGCATGCCGCCCGCGATCGTAGTGACGTTGCCGGGTATGGGCGACACAATTACCTGAAAGAATTGCAGCAGGAAAAACGCGAGCGGAGCGAGCGCGCCGAACGAGGCTACGTATTTGCGCACCTCTTCGTTGGATTCAAAAAGACGGAACCAGCCGGCCCCCTTGCCAATGTAATAAAGTATTATGAGGGCCGCGACGAGAGCGACCAGCACGCAGCACCATATAATCTGCTTCTTAGTAAATTTTCTCATGCAGACAGTATAACATATGCTATGCTAAACTTTCACTATTTTTGTTTGCAGTAACAACGGGAAAGAGTCTTAAAATATAGTGTTACATTAAGAGGGCTATCAACGGTTGTCTCCCTTTGAGATATATGATGACTATTAAAATAAACAGAGAAGGCGCACACTGTGCGCCTTTCATATCCCTTCAGGCAAGGGAGGCATTAAAAATCATAGAAAGTACCTGACGCCCGCCTCGAATATGCGCTGGTCCTTATTGCCGGGTATGTTTTTCATGTTGCCGGGAGTAAAGCGCTCGCTGTGCGCCATCTTGCCCAGTACTCTGCCGTCGGGAGACATAAGGCCTTCCACCGCCAGCATAGAGCCGTTGGGGTTGCCCTCTCCCATCGTGGGAACCCCCAATTCGTCCACATACTGCGTGGCTACCTGGCCGCGCTGATACAATGACAGCGCCTCTTCCCCGGACGCTACGAATCGCCCCTCGCCGTGGGAGACTGCGACGGCGTGTATATCTCCGGGCGAGCAAAGCGAAAGCCACGGCGATAAGTTTGACGTTATTCGCGTTCTTACCATGCGCGAAACATGTCGGCCTATGGCGTTGAACGTGAGTGTCGGGCTGTCTTCTCTCATGTCGCGTATCTCGCCGTACGGCACAAGCCCCGACTTTATCAGCGCCTGAAAGCCGTTGCAGATGCCCAAAATGAGCCCGTCGCGCGCAAGCAGGCCTTCTATGTCCCGCCTTATTTTCGGGGCGCGCAGCACGGCTGTTATAAACTTGCCCGAGCCGTCGGGTTCGTCGCCGCCCGAGAAGCCGCCGGGTATCATCAGTATCTGGCTGCTTTCTAAAAGCCGGGCCAGCTCATCTATGCTGTAATCAATATCGCCCGCAAGTATGTTGCGCATCACGAAAACAGAGGTCCGCCCGCCCGCTTGCTCAAACGCGGCGGCCGAATCGTACTCGCAGTTAGTGCCCGGAAACACGGGTATTACTATGCGCGGTTTTGCTTTTTCTCCCGAGTATACGCGTATATTTTTACACTCGTATAACATATCTGGTATCTTTTCGCCGCTTGCGGCAGAAATGGGATATACGCCAGCCAAAGTCGCCTCATACGCCTTGCGGACTAAGTACAGCTCTACCGACTCGCCGCTAAAAGTTATAGAGCTTCCTCCCGTCTCCCCTATGCGCTCGAATGGAAGATCGTCTCCCTCGAGTATGAGGTCGCCGTACGCTTTTTGGCAAAGGTCATTGATATCGCCTCTAAGCTCAGCGCCGATCGAATTGCCGAGAGCCATCTTCGCTGCCGCCGCGAGCGCGCCGCCGCGCTCTATGGCATACGCGGAGATAATACGCTTTTGTTTAATAAGTTCGTAAACTTTTGCGTATACCGACTTTATGCTTTCAAAGTCGGGCATGCCGCTGGCGTCGCGCGATATACGCGCGCGGTATATTCCGCTGCCTTCCCGCTTGAATTCAGGCGAGATTATATTATCCACGTTTTCCGTGCACAGGGCGAACGAAACGAGTGTGGGCGGCACGTGAATATGTTCAAACGAACCGGACATCGAATCCTTGCCGCCTATTGCCGGAACCTTTAGATTCTTTTGCGCCCACCACGCGCCCAGCAGCGCCGCAAGCGGTTTACCCCACGCATCCTCCCCGCCCATGCGCTCGAAATACTCCTGCAGCGTAAGGTACGCGCGCGATATATCGCCGCCCGATGCCGCTAATTTTGCGAGCGATAAAACTATAGAATATACCGCGCCCAGTAAAGGGTTGCTTTCCATCAGATACGGATCGAAGCCGTATGAGAAAAGCGTCGAAGTATCGCACTGCCCTTCGGCGGCAACCTTTGCAGCCATGGCCTGCACGGGCGTAAGCTCATGCCTGCCTCCGAGAGGCATGCTGACGGTGTTTGCGCCTATCGTAGAGTCGAACATCTCAATTAGGCCTTTTTTGGAGCATATGCTGAGGTCGGAGACAAGCGACAGAAGCGTATCCTTAAATGTATCAGCGACATGCTCGCTGAAAAGCCCGTCGGTATTGAGACCGGAGACGCGTGCGTTTGCCGTCGCCGTCGCACCGTTGGTGTTTAAAAATTCCCGCTTTATGCTGACTATTGGCTTGCCGCGCCAATACAGCTCCATGCGGGCGTCGTCCGTCACTTCAGCGACAAGGTCCGCGTGAAGATTCTCTTCTCCTGCGAGCTCAAGAGCTCTGCTTAAGTCTTTCGGGTCTATCACGACGGCCATGCGCTCCTGGCTCTCGGATATAGCGAGCTCCACGCCGCCGAGGCCTTCGTATTTTCTGCGCACGGAGTCTAAATTAACGCGCACGCCGTCCGCGAGCTCTCCTATGGCCACGCATACGCCACCCGCGCCGAAGTCGTTGCAGCGCTTTATTAGCGTGGAAAACTCCTTGTTTCTATAAAGCCGCTGAAGCTTGCGCTCCGTTAGCGGGTTGCCCTTTTGCACCTCCGCGCCGCATGTGTCTATAGACTGCTTATCGTGCGCCTTTGATGAGCCGGTGGCGCCGCCGCAGCCGTCGCGCCCCGTCGCTCCGCCCAGCAGCAGTATAACGTCGCCCGGCTGTGGCTCCATTCGCACTACGTTTTCCGCGGGCGCCGCCCCTATTACGGCGCCTATCTCCATGCGCTTCGCCTTATAGCCCTCGTGGTATATTTCGTCGACAAGGCCGGTTGCGAGACCAATCTGGTTGCCGTAGGATGAATAGCCGTGCGCGGCCTCTTTGCATATTTTCCTTTGAGGCAGCTTGCCGGGCAGAGTGTCTTTTACGCTCTCGCGCGGGTCGCCGCTGCCTGTTACGCGCATGGCGTGGTAGACGTACGAGCGCCCCGAAAGCGGGTCGCGTATAGCTCCGCCAAGGCACGTCGCCGCGCCGCCGAACGGCTCTATCTCCGTCGGGTGGTTGTGCGTCTCGTTCTTGAACATTATGAGGTAATCTTGCAGCTTGCCGCCCACGGATACGCTCTCGCGTATCGAGCACGCGTTTATCTCGTCGGATATATCGAGGCCGGGATGCCCCTCTTTTATAGCCTGCTTCGCATAAAGTGTCGCTATATCCATGAGGCAGATATCCTTTTGTTTTTCCCCATGAACCGATTTGCGTGTTTTCAGGTATTCGCCGTATATGTTCCGGGCAGTTTCAGCAGTTTCATCGAACGACACGTTATCGAGCCTTGTCAGAAACGTCGTGTGGCGGCAGTGATCCGACCAGTATGTGTCTATTACGCGTATCTCGGCAAGCGTCGGGTCGCGCTTCTCGTCATGTTTAAAATAATTTTGCACGAACGATATGTCCTCAAAGCTCATCGCGAGGCCGTATGACGTTATGAATGTCTTTAGCTCGCCGGCAGCATATTCGCAAAAGCCGTAAAGTATCTCCACGTCGGCGGGAGCGGGAAGGTTTTCCCTGAGCGTTTCGGGCAGCGCTTCGCCCGCCTCGCGCGAGTCGACGGGGTTTATTACATAACGCTTTATGTCCTCCGCGTCCACTTCGCTTGCGCCCGACAGCACGTAGACAGTCGCGCACCGCACGACAGGGCTAATCTTAAGCGAAGGCAGCAGCAGCCCGATGCACTGCGCGGCGCTGTCCGCCCGCTGGTCGTACTGCCCCGGCAGGTATTCTGTGGCGAATAGTATATCGCCTTTGTCTGCGGAAAACGCGCCGCAGTAAACGGCGTCGGCAGCAGGCTCCGAAAACACGTTTTTAACTGCCGACCCAAACTCCTCTTCGCCGAGACCCTCTATATCGTAACGTATCAGTATGCGTACGTTTTGCAGCGCTTTTTTGCCCAGTGTGTCGCGAAAATCAACCAAAGCCGCTTTCGCGCTGATATCAAAGCCGGGTTTTTTCTCCACATATATGCGTCTTACCATTCGTGTCTCCTTTTGAGCCTGATAATAAAGAGAGTATATATGCATTCAGAGCCGTATACAATAGAAAAGGCAGATAAAAAACAAGATGAAAGACAAAATGTTCGGGATTAATAAATTTTATGTGGATAAATTGCGGAAGAAATTCAAATCCCTCTTTTAATATCCATAGAATTTGATATAATATATATATTATATAGTAGATTTATTTCGGGTTTCGCATAAAGTTACTTTATTGGTATTTTAAAAGAAGGCAGGGGAATTGATGGTGCTGCACATAGGAAAAGACGCAATGGTCCCGCTTAAGGACGTCGTGTTCATACTCGACTACAAGGAAGCAAAGACTAACGACGATACGAACAACGCTCTGAAGCGTCTGGGAGACACAGCGCACAACATATACATAGAGAAGTATAATATAAAATCCATAGTCGTGACGCGATTCCTCGATAAGTTTTTCATATACTATTCGCCCATCTCCCCCGCGACGCTATATAAACGTTCAAGGTCATGATATTTAATTTCTTATAGATTAAGGAGAGAACATGGACATAACAATGGAAAACAATTACGACGCTTCTCAGATACAGGTTCTCGAGGGCTTGGAACCCGTGCGCAAACGGCCGGGAATGTACATAGGATCGACGGACGCGCGGGGGCTTCACCACCTTGTGTACGAGGTTGTGGACAACTCGGTGGATGAGGCGATGGCGGGCTACTGCGACTGCATTTCCGTTACCATTATGAAGGACGGAAGCGTCTGCGTGGAGGACAACGGCCGCGGTATTCCGGTGGAGATACACCCTAAAGTGGGCAAATCGACGCTGGAGGTAGCGCTTACGATGCTGCACGCGGGAGGCAAGTTCGGCGGCAGCGGCTACAAGGTGTCGGGCGGGCTGCACGGCGTGGGCGTATCCGTCGTAAACGCGCTTTCCAAAAAGCTCGTGGCGTCTGTTAAGCGCGACGGCAAGATATACTCGATGAGCTTTTCGCGCGGCGTGGCTGAGAGCGATATACAGGTAACGGGCGAGACGGACGGAACGGGTACGATAATTAAATTCTGGCCGGACGACGAGATATTCGAGACGACGGATTTCGAATTCGACACTCTCAAAAGCCGCCTTAGGGAGCTGGCGTTCTTAAACAAGGGTGTGCGAATAAAGATAAACGACGAGCGCATAGGCAAGGAGAGCGACTACCAGTTCGGCGGCGGTATAATCGAGTTTGTAAAATACCTAAATAAAAACAAGACCTTTCTTCACCCCGAGCCGATATACATGAGGTCGGAAAAGGATTCTACTATCGTTGAGATAGCGATGCAGTACAACGACTCTTATAACGAGAACATATACACATTCGCGAACAACATACCTACGCACGAAGGCGGCACGCACCTTATGGGCTTCAAGTCGGGGCTCACACGGGTGATGAACGATTACGCGCGCAGGTTCGGGCTTATCAAGGAAAAGGACGAGAACCTCTCGGGCGAGGATATAAGAGAGGGCCTTACCGCAATAATCAGCGTAAAGCTTACAAACCCGCAGTTTGAAGGGCAGACGAAGACGAAGCTTGGCAACAGCGAGATACGGCCGCTTGTGGACACCGCGCTCGCGGAAGAGCTGCGTGCGTTCCTTGAGGAAAACCCGAGCGTAGCGCGAGAGGTGCTTAATAAGTGCCTTGTGGCGCAGCACGCAAGAGAGGCCGCGAGGAAAGCAAGGGAGCTGACGAGAAGAAAGTCGATACTCGAGAGCGCGTCGCTGCCCGGAAAGCTTGCGGATTGCAGCGAGCGGGACGCGGACAAGTGCGAGATATTCATAGTAGAGGGCGACAGCGCGGGCGGCAGCGCGAAGCAAGGCCGCGACCGCCGCTTTCAGGCCATACTTCCTCTTAGGGGCAAGATACTCAACGTTGAGAAGACGCGGCAGGACAAGGCGCTCGCAAATGCGGAGATAAAGGCAATGGCCACGGCGTTCGGCGCCGGCATTGGAGAGGAGTTCGACGTATCGAAGCTGCGCTACAACCGTATAATCTGCATGACGGATGCCGACGTCGACGGGAGCCAT
This sequence comes from Bacillota bacterium, assembly GCA_023410595.1. Taxonomy (GTDB): domain Bacteria; phylum Bacillota; class Clostridia; order Christensenellales; family SZUA-584; genus DTFZ01. Next base: position 70,814 of record JAEYPO010000016.1, read on the forward strand.
ATAAGGATACTGCTGCTAACGTTCTTCTACCGGTATATGAAACAGCTCATAGAGGCGGGGCACGTCTATATAGCGCAGCCGCCCCTCTACAAGGTGGCGAAGAACAAGACGGACAAGTATCTGTACAGCGACGAGGCGCTTGAAAAGTACCTTGCGGAGATAGGCAAGGAAGGCGCGACGATACAGCGCTATAAAGGCCTTGGGGAAATGAACCCCGAGCAGCTCTGGGAGACGACAATGGACCCCGAAAACAGGACTCTTTTGCAGGTGTCGGTGCAAAACGCCATAGAAGCGGAAGAGATATTTACTATACTGATGGGCGACCAGGTCGAACCGCGCAAGGAATTCATAGAACAGAACGCTAAGCTCGTCGTGAACCTGGACGTATAAGTTTTGAGGTGAAATATATTGGACAACATAAGAAAAGCAATACAGCCTATAGATATTGAAAAAGAGATGAAGACGTCGTTCATATCGTACGCGATGGCGGTAATAATTAACCGCGCGCTGCCTGACGTGAGGGACGGCCTTAAGCCGGTGCACAGAAGGATACTGTATTCCATGAGCGAGCTGGGGCTCTCGCCCGACAAGCCGTTCAGAAAGAGCGCGAGGATAGTGGGCGACGTGCTCGGCAAGTACCATCCTCACGGCGACAGCGCCGTGTATCTTTCAATGGTGCGCATGGCGCAGGATTTCTCTATACGGCACCCTCTGGTGGAAGGGCACGGCAACTTCGGCAGCGTGGACGGAGACTCGCCCGCGGCTATGCGTTACACCGAGGCGCGGCTCTCGCCCATATGCATGGAGCTGCTGCGCGATCTTGAAAAGAACACGGTCGATTTTTTTCCGAATTTCGACGAGACGCTGATGCAGCCTTCCGTGCTGCCCGCAAAGTTCCCGAACCTTTTGGTTAACGGCACGGGCGGCATAGCTGTGGGCATGGCGACGAACATACCGCCGCATAACCTCGGCGAGACGATAGACGCGGCAGTGCGCCTTATAGACGACCCGGAATGTACGGTGGACGATTTAAGGGAGCATATTAAAGGGCCCGACTTCCCCACCGGCGGCATAATAATGGGCACGGCGGGCATAACGCAGGCTTACAACACGGGTCGCGGCAAGATATGTGTGCGCGCGAAGGCCGAGATAGAGGAATTCAAGGCAGGCAGGCAGCGCATAATTGTTACCGAAATACCGTATCAGGTAAACAAGGCGGCGCTTATTACGCGCATAGCCGAGCTCGTGCAGGATAAGAGCCTCGAGGGCATATCCGACATACGCGACGAGAGCGACAAATCGGGCATGCGCATAGTCATAGAGCTGAAACGTGACGTGAACTCAAACGTAATACTCAACAGGCTGTATAAACACACGCAGATGCAGGACACGTTCGGAGTAATAATGCTGGCGCTTGTGGACGGCGAGCCCAAAGTGCTTAACCTTAAGGAGATACTTTACCATTACCTTGAGCACCAAAAGGTAGTCATAGTGCGCCGCACGAAATACGAGCTGGAGAAGGCGGAAGCGCGCGCGCACATACTCGAAGGCCTCATAATAGCGCTCGACAACATTGACGAAATAGTCGAGCTGATTAAAAAGTCGCCCGATGTGCCTACCGCGAGGGATTCGCTGATGTCAAGGTTCGGCCTATCGCAGATACAGGCGCAGGCCATACTCGACATGAGGCTGCAAAGATTGACCGGCCTTGAGCGCGACAAGATACTCGAAGAATACAGGAAGCTTTTGGAGCGTATAGCCTACTTAAAGAGCATACTCGCGTCGCCGCAGATGGTGCTTGACATCATAAAGCAGGAACTATTAGAGATAAAGGCTAAGTACGCCAACGAGCGCCGCACGGAAATAACGTTCAGCGCGGACGACATAGACCTCGATGAATTGATACAGGAAGAGGAGATGGTAGTGACGCTGACGCACTTTGGTTACATAAAGCGTCTGCCCTCCGACACGTATAAGACGCAGCGCAGAGGCGGGCGTGGCGTAACGGGGCTGTCCACGCGCGAGGAAGACTTCGCGGAGCATGTGATGGTCACGTCGACTCACTCCAACCTGCTGTTCTTTACGAACAAGGGGAAGGTATATCGCCGCAAGTGCTACGATCTGCCTGAAACGGGGCGTACGGCAAAGGGCATGGCTATAGTCAACCTGCTGCAGCTTGACGCGGATGAGAAGGTGTCCGCGGTGCTCGCCGCACGCAGCTACGACTCAACCGCTATGCTCGTGCTCGCGACGAAGAACGGCTTCATAAAAAAGACGCGGGTAAGCGAGTTCAGGAACATACGCCAGAACGGGCTCATCGCTATAGGCATGCGCCAGGGCGACGAGCTTATAGGCGTGCTTGAGACGAACGGCACCGACAACCTTATTATAGGCACGTCAAAGGGCATGTGCGTTATGTTTTCTGAAGAGGACGTGCGCGATATGGGCAGGGGCGCCATGGGCGTCAAGGCCGTAACACTGCGCGAGGGCGACAGTGTCGTCGGCATGTCGATAGCGCGGCCGGAGGGCGAGGTGCTCGTAATATCCGAGAACGGCTACGGCAAACGCACGCCGGTATCCGAATACAACCTGCAGCACAGAGGCGGCATAGGCGTAAAGACTCTGCGCGTCACCGACAAGACAGGCAGCGTGTGCACGTTAAAAGTCGTGGACGGCAGCGAGGATCTGATGATAATAAATGACGCGGGCGTAATAATACGCATGAAGGTCAGTGAGATAAGCGTAATAGGACGCGACACACAGGGCGTGAGGCTTATGAACTTAAGCGAGGATTCGCGCGTAGTATCGGTGGCGCTCGTCAATCCGGACGAAGAGTCCGACGAAGAAGCCGCGGACGCGGGCGGCGAACAGGAAGTGAAGCCGGAAGAGCAGGGTGTGGAATAATAAGATTTGTATGCAGGCGGGCGGATATAAAAATCCGCCCGTCTGCGTATATAAGAGACTTAAGATTGGATAGGCAGGGACGATATACCCAACGGAACGTGAATAGCCGGCCTGTTACAGGGCAGCCGGATGCGGTATATCCCCTGAATGCAAAGGCGATATAAAAGCCTATTGAACGCTCAGGCATAATATTGTACAATCTGGTAAACAGTAAACTTACGGGGATGGAGCAGTTTGAGAACAGGAAGAAACCGTCTTTTTAATATAAACAAAAAGTATTTCAGGATAGCGGTTGCGGCGGTTGTGGTTGTGATCGCTATAGTTATAATTGTGCTTGTCGCGTCGGCGAACAAGAAAACAGCGGAGAAGCAGTCGTCAATCGACGCCGTTGCGAAGACGGGCGTTTTCAACATAGGCCTGCGCGGCGACATCGGCACACTCTGCGCGTACGACGAACAAACGAAGACGTACACCGGTCTTGAAAAGGATATCGCGGACGAGCTGGCCGGGCGGCTGTTCCCTGACGGCGGCGTCATAGTCAACTTTGTAAACGTCAACTCGGAGACTAAAGACGCGATGCTGCAGCAGGGTACGCTGGATATTTCGCTGGGTGCGTCCGTTACAGGCTCGGTGAGCGGCATAAAATATTCGCAAGTCTATTATTCCGACGCGTGCGCGTTTCTTGTGCGCGAAGGGGAGATGACGAGCGGGGACGCTCTCACGGGCGGAAAGATAGCGGTTATACAGGGAACGTATCCCGCGACAAAGCAGAAGAAGGACAAGAACCTCACGTACCTTGACGAGTATCTTTCAGAAAACGGCATAAAGGCATTCGTCAAGCTGTACGCCTCATACCCCGAGGCGATAGAGGCGCTTAAGGACGGCTTTATTAACGGCGTCTGCGCGAACGAGATAAACTTAAAGCTTTTCGGCAAGACGGGTATGCTCATACTGCCCGAACGGTTCATGCCTATTAGTTATTGCGTGCAGGTAAGAGGAGCATTGGGCATGTTTATAGACGCGGTGAACGATTGCTTGTCAGAAATGAAAAGCGACGGTACTATGAGCGCGCTGCTGGATAAATACGGACTTGTGGATTACGGCGAACTTATCGAATAATATATGACGTCTCTTATGTGATGAGTGGAATCACAGCGCCAGTGAAACGGAGGAAAACATGAACAGCGGGCTATTAAGGGTTGCGGCGGCGGTGCCGGCGGTGTCCGTCGGCAATGTTGTAAAGAATAAGGACAGCATAAGGAATATGATAGGCGAGGCCGAGGAGCAGGGCGCAAGCATCGTGGCGTTCCCCGAGCTATGTATAACGTCGTACACGCTGGGCGATCTTTTCCGGCAGCGCGGCGTGCTCGAACAGAGCGACGAGGCGCTGCGCTGCCTCATATCGGAGACGAAAAATACAAAAGCGCTCGTAATCGTCGGCATGCCGGTATACTCTTCCGATAAGCTTTACAACTGCGCCGTGGTGTTCCAGTCGGGGCGCATACTAGGCGTGGCGCCCAAGGCGTATATACCCAACTATTCGGAGTATTACGAGCAGCGCTGGTTCGCGTCGGGCAAGGATATAAAAAACACTGCGGTTAAAATAGCGGGGCAGGAAGTGCCGTTTGGCAGCGATCTGCTGTTTGAGTGTGAAAGCATAAAGGGGCTGACCGTCGGTGTCGAGCTCTGCGAGGATCTGTGGGTGCCGTTCCCTCCGCACGCTTACCAGGCTACGGCGGGCGCGACGCTGCTTTTTAACATATCGGCGAGCAACGAACTTGCGGGCAAGTGCGAATACCGCGAGGAGATGATAAAGCAGGAGTCGGGGCGTTATATATGCGGCCTTACTTACGTATCCGCGGGGCCGGGCGAATCGACGACGGACACGGTATTCGGCGGGCATATGGTGATAGCGGAAAACGGAAATATTCTTGAGAGCTCAGAAAGGTTCAGGTTTGAGCCGCGTATGAGCTTCACGGAATTCGACCTGCACAGGCTTATGCACGACAGGATACTAAAAAACACGTTCATATCCAAAAGCCCCGAGCTGTCATACAGGAAGATAGGCTTTGCCGCGAGCGAAACGGAGCCTAAGTTCAGGCGCATTGAACGCATGCCGTTTGTGCCGGGCGGCGCCGCCCAGCGGGACGCCCGCTGCCGCGAAGTTTTTAACATACAGGTGAGCGCGCTTATGCGCCGTCTTAAGCACACGAGCGCGCAGCGAGTGGTGATAGGCGTGTCGGGCGGGCTCGATTCGGCGCTCGCACTTATGGTGTCGTGCGAGGCAATGAAGAGGCTGGGAAAGAAAAGCAGCGCCGTGTTAGGCGTGGTGATGCCGGGATTCGGCAGCACGCAGGCGACGCAGGACCTGGCGCGCAGGCTCGTTATTGCGACTGGCGCGGAGCTTAGGGAGATAAGCATAGTGGAGGCCGCCAAAGCGCACCTTGAAGATTTGGGGCACAGCGGTCAGGCGGATGTAACGTACGAGAACGCGCAGGCGCGGGAGCGTACGCAGGTGCTGATGGACCTTGCCAACCAAATTGGCGGTCTCGTCGTGGGCACGGGCGATCTTTCCGAGCTGGCGCTGGGGTTTTGCACGTACGCCGGAGACCAGATATCCATGTACGGCGTGAACGCGGGAGTCGCCAAAACGCTGATAAAAGAGATGGTGTTGTACGTTTCAAGGGAAGACGAGAGGCTCTGCGGCATTGCGCGGGAAATAGTCGCGATACCGCCGTCGCCCGAGCTGCTGCCGCCCACCAAAGGCGAGAGGCAGGACACGCAGCAGCAGATAGGACAATATGATTTAAACGACTTTTTTATGTACTACGTGCTGCGCTTTGAGATGGCGCCCGAAAAGATACTGCTGCTGGCAAAGACGGCGTTTGGCGAATACAGCGAAGATGATATTAAAGAGCAGCTTAAAAAGTTTTACAGGCGGTTCTTCGCGTCGCAGTTCAAGCGCTCGTGCATGCCTGACGGCCCTAAGGTGGGCAGCGTGTCATTGTCGCCAAGAGGCGACTGGCGCATGCCGTCCGACGCGGAGGCGGACATGTGGATAAAGAGTCTGGAATAAAGCGGTGATAAGGTTTTATTAATCTGCGCCCGGCTGAACTTAGGCCGGGCGTTTTATGTGTTGTAAAGCTTCCCCTTTCACCCACCCCAACGAACTTTGTTCGCCGGGGGCCCCGGCAGGGGAAGCGGCGCGAAGCGTCGATAGGGTGAAAACCTGACAAGGGGAGCCTATATTGATGCGCACTGCGTACGCCTCAAAGCTTTTATGCGTTTACCTTTCTTGTCAGCGCCATTATGCCGCCTATGAAGAACAGCACGGAAATGATTGTGCCGAAAGGGCCGTGACCCATATAGGAGGGCAGCAGCATTAAGCCGCCCGCTACTATGAGCAGTATGCCGCCCTGCTTGCGTCCGCTGCGCAGCTGAGATGTGCCGACAAAGCCGAGTATGACGGACGCGGCGGTTACCATGAGACCGAAGACCGCAGCCAGTATTATCGCCCCTCCGAATATAGTGCCTCCCGTTTCGGCGAACGGGCCAAAGAAGCTCAGCATCCTTGAGCCCATGAATATCGTCCATCCGAGCAGCCTGAATACCAGCGAGAAAATAAACGTAAAAGACGCGGATATAACGGCGATTATCGAACCTATAAGGCCGAGCGCTGATTCCGTTTTGTACATGAATTGCCTCCCATCAATATTAAACAGCTGACGTTAAGTATATCCGTATTTACGGATAATCTTCACCGGTAAGCCTCACTGCTTGGGCCGCCGCTAAAGCGATGAAGGGACCCGGTTAGCAAAACAGCCGGACTGCCCGGCTGTTTTAAGATGCTAGACTGTTCCCGGATCTTGCGGAGCGGCGAGCTCTGCGGGGCTCGGTTTTTTGGTAACCGCCATTATGCCGCCTACAAGGAATAGCACGAACGGTATTAACGCGAATATTGAGAGTAGCGACAGCGCTCCCGCGATGATGAGCAGTATACCGCCGCTTTTGTCGTCCCTTTTAAGCCTTGCCGTGCCGAGGAAGCCAAGAATGAGCGAAGCCACGGCCAATACAAGCCATATGGCCGCGATGACTATAAACGCGGGCAGCGCGAGCTGTATGGCGACGTCGTACGTCCAGCCCCAGGGAGCCGCGTATGTATCGATAACGTGCTGAATAAACGGCGAGAGCACGTTGAAGTAAAGCGCGACTATAAGCGAACCGGCCAGTATGAAGAACGCGCATATTGAGCTTAAAACTGACGCAACGAGTCCAAGCGTGGATTCTGATTTATACATGATATCACCTCTAAAAAATATATATGATTGCTTTATATAAAGATAGTATAACAGGGTAAAATATGCAAGATATGTTTTATTAAGAAAGCCTTAATTAGAGGTTAAGAACATGTTTGCGCGTCACTGCGGAGTCTCGTTGTAATAAACTTGGAGAAGCAGCTTTAAGCTTTCTTCCTCGTCCGGAAAAAAGAAATAGTCGCCGTTTTTTAACCGCCCTTCGCCGGGTATCGTGTATTTTTTTATGCCGCCCAGGTCAACTTTTTTGAGTATCTTCGCGAGGTCCACCATCTGCGTCGTTGTAAGGTTAGTGGTTACGTACTTTTGCAGATCGTCCCATAAACTGAGTATAATATCGGCGGCGCCCATGCTTTTAATCTTCTTCGCGAGCAAAACAAGGAAATCCTGTTCCTTTTTAGCTCTGCCCATGTCTCCGCCCGGCGTGTTGTAACGGTCGCGCAGGTAGTTTTCGGCAGAGGCGCCTTTAAGCAGCACCGTTTCGCCCTTGCTGCCCACTTCGGGTATGGTGTATTCCAGAGTTACCTCTACGCCGCCTACCGATTCCGCCACGGGCGCTATACCGTCTATGTCTATGCCCGCGTATAGGTACACCGGTATGTCGAGCGAGAAGTCGAGCGGTTTACTAAGCTTGCATTTGCGCTGAAGAAACAGCGCGACGCAAGCCATCTCGTTGTCGTATCCGTAGCCTTTCGGGCCGCCGCCAAACGCGAAAGCGGCGTTTACTCTGTTCTGGCGCGTCTTTGTAACCGCGCCTGTCTTCTGGTCTATGTGATAAACCGTAGTATACGTATCGCGCGGCAGAGAGATAAGTGTCGCGGTATTTTTTTTCGTGTCTACCGCGCAGATGAGCACGACGTCGCTGCGGTAGCCAAGATTTAATTCTTTGCGCGCCTGTGTATAGTCGACGCCGAGAAACAATATATTGACGATGTCGGGATTTTTCTCGTACGTCTTGCCTTCATAAGTTATCTTATGTAAAGGGGCTGCGGGCGGGCCGCTTGCTCCCGCCATATTCGACGAGACGGGAGCATAGGATCTGTCGGGACGGGGAAAAAGCGATTCCGCTTTATCGTCTGTTAAGCTGTTGTATATTACATAGATGGATATGCCCGCAGCCGCTATCAGCAGAAACATCACGCCGAGCAGCACTCTCAGCTTTCTTCTGTTACGGTTTCGCCCGTTTGGCGTTTTACTTTGAGCGTCGTTCAATTTAATGTTCCTCTTTTAACAATTAAAAACACCTGTCACGCCAAATAAACGGCTTAACAGGTGTCAACAGCTTAGAACAGCGAAGTAATCAATGCATCGCATTAAGCCCTAAACGATATTATAATCAATAATTTTCGTAATAATCGCCGCGGCGGTAATCATATACCGTGCCGTTGGCGTACAGATCCATATTATCGAGAGCGAGGCCTGTGCCTATGGCTACGCAGGATATGGCGTCTTCCGCTGCATAGCAGGGTATGCCCGTCTTTTCGCTGAGCATGCGGTCGAGGCCGTAAAGCAGCGAGCCTCCGCCCGTCATGCATATACCGTTTTCAGCGATGTCCGACGAGAGCTCGGGCGGGCAGCGCTCGAGTACGCCGTGCAGCAGCTCCATTATGGCGTTAAGAGGCTCTTCAAACGCCTCAATTGTTTCGTTGGAGCTTAATGTCACCATCTTTGGAAGCCCGGATATGAGGTTGCGCCCGGCTACTTCCATATATATCTGCTCTTTGCGCGGGAACGCGGAGCCTATGTTTATCTTGATTTCCTCGGCAGTTCTCTCGCCTATGAGCATGTTGTGCTTCTTTTTCATATAGCGCACGAGCGCTTCGTCGAACTTGTCGCCCGCTATTTTGGCGGAGTCGCTTATGACTATGCCCCCGAGAGAGATTATGGCAACGTCCGTAGTGCCGCCGCCGATGTCTATTACCATGTTGCCATACGGTGCTGAGATATCTATGCCCGCGCCGATTGCCGCCGCCATGGGTTCTTCTATAAGCGCGGTATGGCGCGCGCCCGCTTCTTCGGTAGCCTCTATTACAGAGCGGCGCTCGACTTCAGTTACGCCCGAGGGCACGCATACTATGACGCGGGGCTTGAAGAACAGCCGCCTTCCTATGACTTTACGCAGAAAATACCGCAGCATGCGCTCGGTGTCGTGAAAATTGGATATGACGCCGTTGCGCAGGGGGCGTACCGCTACGATGTTGCCCGGCGTCCTGCCAAGCATTATGCGCGCTTCCTCGCCTATCGCAAGCAGGTCGCCTGTGTTCCTGTTTACTGCGACGACTGACGGTTCGCGCAGCACTATACCCTTTCCTTTGACATAGACAAGCACGCTTGCTGTGCCAAGGTCTATTCCTATATCGTTAAACTCAAAAGCCATTTATATGCTCCCCTACATTTATTTCCACCACAAAGCAAATATACAGACTATCATATACTATAATATAAACGTAATCAATTTTCAACCTGATTTATGCGCAGAATTTTCATTGCTGTTACGCGAAAATGCTGCTATATTCAGGCATTTCCCGGGAAAACTTCACTAAGCAGGTCTTCGAGCTCACAAAGCGTGGAAAGCCGCACCGCCGCCTCGCGCACTTTGGCAGCGTTTTTTACACCTTTTAAATACCAGGCGGCGTGCTTGCGTATCTGCAGCATCGCCAATTTTTCGCCTTTTAAGGACACTGCAAGCCGCGCGTGATAGAGCAGCGTGGCTGCCCGCTCGCGCGGCGCAGCCTGCGCTATCGTTTTTCCTTCAGTTAACAGCGCGCTGATCTCGCGGAATATGAACGGATTGCCCAGTGCCCCGCGCGCTACCATAATAGCATCGCAGCCCGTTCTTTCAAACATGTTTTTTGCGTCCTGAGCAGTAAAAATATCACCGTTTCCTATTACGGGCACGCTTACGGCGTTTTTGACGTCCGCTATTACGCTTAAATCCGCCCTGCCGCTGTAGAACTGCGCCCGCGTGCGGCCGTGCACTGCGACGGCGCTCGCGCCTGAACCTTCAGCCATTTTCGCGAACTCAACCGCATTGGGGCTATTTTCATCCCAGCCCTTGCGGAACTTTACGGTGACGGGCAGCCTTGATGCCTTTACGGCGGCCTCTATTATGGAGGCGGCACGCGGCATGTCGTTCATAAGCGCGCAGCCCTCGCCATTGCCCGTTATCTTGGGCGCGGGGCAGCCCATGTTTATATCAAACAGCGCGATTCTTTCGGGCAGAGCCTCGGAGAGCGCTTCTATGCTTTCCGTTATGGTCTGCGCGTCCTTGCCGAACAGCTGTACGCCCATTCTTTCTTCGTTCGGCGCGGGCGATATGAGCTCTCTTGTGCGCTTAGAGCCGTATTTTAGACCCGCCGCGCTCGCCATTTCTGTGTAGGTAAAACCTGCTCCCATCTCTATCGCTATCTGACGGAACGACGAATCCGTTATGCCGGCCATGGGCGCGAGAAATACATTACTGCGTACAAAGCCAAATATCATTTATGACACCGAAGAAGAGGGAGATAATGAAGGCGATACTGAAGATGCGGGCAGCGAATCGGCGGGCGCCAAGGCTCCTGACGCGGACGGACTGGGGGTAGAGTCGGGCAGCTCTTCTACAAGATCCATGCTGACGATGCGCCAGCTTTCCTCATAGCGAACAAGCGCGACGTCGTAAACAGCGTTGTCCCATACGGGAGGTTCTTCCGGCACGGCGGCTTCGTCCAGTCCGGGAACGGGACTGCCTTTTATATTCTTCACTTTTTCAGTTATGCGCAGCGTCACGGAGGTTTGCCACGGGAACACAAAAACGACATTGCTCTGCGCATTGTAATCAAAATCGGAAACAAGGTATTGGCTGTATTTATTGGACTTTAACAGTTCGTCGCTTTCGAGGAAGCCTTTGGAATACACCTTGGAAAGCGTCGTGGGATCCGAGTCTTTTATTACTACTTCGGCGCGCACCTGCATGCCGTCCTTGGCAAGCGTTGAGACGTTCATATAGTCCATGGCCATAAAAAACGCAAGCACAACAAGCGCGGCCGCCGTTCCCCATATGAGCAGCCTCGAGAATAGATACCATAGAAATTTTAACAGGACATGTACTGCCGGAGGCATTCGTTTTACTCCTTGCTGGGACAATAATACCACATCCGCAAACGATGCACAACTGCGCACGCCAGCCAGATAACACCACTCTCTTAACGTTTTCGGGGACTATGGTTTAACCGCTCTCCGGAATGTCCGCTAATGCCTTGCTGTGTTTGTTCTTATACATAAGCTCGTCTATGCTTGCCAATATGTCCTTGCCCGTAAGCCCTGAAACGTTGGAAAACACCTTATACCCCACGCTGAATTCCAGCGCGTATGGCAGGTTATGCTCCGCGTTATAATGCGATGTGTTTTCCTTTATCCTGTTTATCACCCTGCCCGGCGTGTTTGCGCTGCACTGGTTGAGTATTATAAGAAATTCGTCGCCGCCGTACCTCGACACGAAATCTCCTTTGCGCACGCTGCGGCTCAATATGCCTGCCGCTATCTTGATAGCGTTATCTCCCTCAAGATGCCCGTACGTGTCGTTTATCACCTTGAAGCTGTCGATGTCGAGCATCAGCGCCGCGAACTTTCGCTTAGACCCGGAGCCGTAATTAAGGCGTCCCATCTGCAGTACTTCTTCTATGTACACATCAAGGTATTTTCTGTTATAAAGGCCCGTCATATGGTCGATATTCATCTTCTCTTCGAGCGAATACAGTTCTATAACGAGCAGCGCTATGGCGACGCTCGGCCAGACTATCAGCACGTCAAGGCCGAACGCGAGCTGTATTATTCCGGTTACCATAGGAAGCGTCGGCACCAGCAGGTACGGGTAGAACTCGTTGCTCATCAGGCTCTTCTTGTGTTTTAAAACCTGTATAAGCGCGTATATCACATAAGAATACGTGCAGACCGTCGTTATGTGGAACAGCGGGCCCCTTAAGTAAAGGTTGTCGTCCGTTATGCTGAATATCATGCCGTTGGCAAAGCTTATGAGCAGGCAGACAACGAGCGCAAGAAACGGTACGAACAGCAAAATTAGCGACACCTTGCCTGGCTTGCGGCGCTGAACGCAAAATAGCGCCCACAGCAGACATAAAAGCGAACACAGGCCGAAAAAATAGCACTGCATTATGCCGAGCAATATATGTACGAACATGCCCTTTACGCCATGCAGAACGGTAATGGCGATATCGAACGCAAGTATCAGCATGTCGCATACAATAATAGCCCTGAAAAGACGCTGTTTTATCTGGGAAAGTCCGCCGCTTTTTACGTTGTTGATAAGTACGACGGTAAGCACGAGTATGGCGAATATATCGATATCGATTTGCGCGTACATATAAAACTCCAAATCCCTCTATTATTATATACTCCTGCGTAATAAAACACAATAATGGATGCTTGTTTGCTGCGTTTCCCCTCAAATGAATAATTTTTTACATCTTTTTTACAACTTTATGTTATTATTAGGAGGGGGTGGAATTTTTGCAACCTTGAGGTGAATTATGGCGCATATACTTATCGTAGAAGACGAAACCGCTATAAACGAGCTGCTGCGCAGAAACCTTACGCTCGTAGGACATTCCTGCAGGCAGGCGTGGAGCGGCGAACAGGCGCTGGAGCTTTTAAAGGAAAACGCTTACGACCTTGTGATACTCGACTTAATGCTGCCAAGGACCAGCGGGTGGGAGGTGCTGCCGCACATAACGTCGCCCGTCATAATACTCACGGCAAGGGGCGGCCTCATGGACCGCGTGCAGGGACTCAACCTCGGCGCTGACGATTACGTAATAAAGCCTTTTGAAACGCTGGAGCTATTAGCGCGCGTAAACGCCGTGCTGCGCAGGACGAATAAAACAGACCAAAACTTTTCGCTGGACGGCGTGAGCGCAGACTTCGTAAGCCGTAAGATATACGTGGACGGCGTGGAAACAGAGCTCACGCCGCAGGAATACGAGCTTTTGGAAACGTTCATATCCAACAGGAACATAGCGCTCTCAAGGGAAAAGCTGCTGGCGCTCGCGTGGGGGTACGATTATTTCGGCGATACGCGCACCGTGGACGTACATGTGCAAAAGCTGCGCAAAAAGCTCGGCTGGGAAGACCGCATAAAGACGGTATACAAGGTGGGATACCGGCTGGAGGTGTAGTATGCGCGTCTGGGAAAAGAATTATTTATATACGCTGCTGCTGTTTACGGCGTTGTTTTACATATGCATATTCATAATCGCTGCCTCGTCTTTTTCTTCCGTATTGTCGACGGAACGCGAAGCCGCGCTGCGCGAGGAGGGCATGATAGCGGGCTCTTTTCAGAGGGATATTGTAAGCCTTGGGGCAAACGCAAATATTACCGAGCAGGCCGTAGTTTCAAAATTCGCTTCGTACACGTCGTATTACCGTGAAAGAGGGCTTGATCTCGCACTTTATTCCGGCAGCCGCAGGCTGTACGGCAGCCTGCCCGAAGAGCCTCAAAGCGCCATGCTTGAAGGCGGGCGTTCGTGCAGGGCCGTATCGCCCGGCGGCGCGAAATACCTGTGCGTAAACGATTCGCTCCCCGGCCCGGATAAGGCATATACTCTGCTGTATCTAAAAGATATAAGCGACGTTTACTTCTCGCTGCGCGGACAGACAGCGTTTCTTATAACGGTGGGCGCGGCCGTTACCGTCATATTCGCGGCGGGGCTGTATTTCACGCTCAGGCGCGTGTACCGCCCGGTGGGCAACCTCGCGCACGAGCTGCGCACGCCATTAACGTCCATACGCGGCTACGCGGAATACATACAGGCCGCCGCGGCGACAGAGGAAGAGCGGTATTCGGCGGCAACGTACATAATTGACGAGAGCAAGCGCCTCTCCGACGTATGCGACAAGCTGCTTATACTCGCCAACCTGCGCGAAGGCGACATACCGTTTGAAAAGGTGGACATAGCGGCGCTTTTTGAGAGCGCGAAGATGACGTATAAGAATGTGGAATACGACGCACAGACGCAGATTGTGCGCGGCAACAAAACTATGCTGCAGAGCATGATAAACAACCTTGTTTCAAACGCGCTCAAAGCCAGCCCCGAGGGGCAGCCCGTAATGCTTAAGGCGTACGATAAGGTGATAGAGGTAACGGATAACGGCGCAGGCATGGACGGAGAGCTGCTTGCCAGAGTCTCAAAGGCAAACTACGAGCCCGGCATATCCGTCAAAAACAAAAGCAGCGGCCTTGGCATACTGCTCTGTCACAGGATAGCCCGCCTGCACGGCGCGCAGCTTGCGTTTTCCTCCGCGCCGGGCAAAGGAACGACGGCAACCATAACTTTTACCATTCCATAACATATCCATTGCTTTTTGGTAATAAAGACGGCGTAGATTAAGCATAGAAAGGAGAGTATGTTATGGAAAAGCTTAAACATGGAAGAATAAGTGTGTTTGTTTCCGCCGCCGCCATTATACTGGTAAGCGCGGCTGTGTTTATCGCGTCGATACAGATAGCGATGGGCGCGGAGGAGAATAAGATAGTTGAGTCTCCGGCCGCTAGCATTGAGTCCGTTTTGCCGGCAGAAACTCCGCAGCCGAGTGCCGAAGCCACGCCGACGGAATCGCCCATAGAGTGGCAAGCCCCGATTCAGGCCGCGGCGTCGGAGGCCTTTGCCGGGGAGGCGAGCGCGGAGCCGAGCGCTTCACAGCAGCCGATATCGGAGGACGACGCAGTAAACGCGTGCATGGATGTAGCAAGAATGTTCAATCTTGACGTGGAAAGCAGCGACGTCACGGTAATATTGGGTGACGATTATATTGTGACCGATGAAAACGGCAACAAATCCTATACAAATAAAAGATGGTATGTATACAGTAGCCTCTTTTCATGTTATGTTGATGCCATTTCGGGAGATGTTACTAGGTTTGAGGCTAAACCGAGAGACGTCGGAAAACACATCACTCTGGGGGAATATAAGAATGACACCACAGGTATTACCCCGGGCGGCGGCGCTGCCGATATGCATAACAGTCCAAACGACAAATACATACAAACCGCTGTAAATATGATCAACAGTTATGTCACAGACGGGCGAAGCATAGAAAACGTTGAAATCGGGGCTACACAATTCGTCTGGGACAGCAACTACGGGGGATTCGACCCGAACGCGACCGGATGTATGCAGGTCGACTGCCAGGTGTATATGGCAACTGGCAGATGCTATACATTGAGTTTCTGGGGAGCGGAGAAGATCGTTCCCAAGATATTTATGTCCCACCCGACAAAACATGCCTGTATGTGGGGCTACCTCTATGAGGACCAATCCAGCGATTACCCACCCGATGGTATGTCGAACGAAGAATGGCATGAAGCGCAGGACATTATAAGCGGAACATACAGCGAGGCCGGGAGAACACCCGCGCCCTCATTCGCCCCCAGTAATTGAACGGGTTTTACCATCCACAACAAATATTTATATTAGCCGCAGACTCATCGTGTCCGCGGCTGTTTTTATATTAGCATTGCTGTATTACGCATTAAGTATTTAAGGCGCCCCTTTACCCACCCCGAGCGAACTTTGTTCGTCGGGGACCCCGTGGCGGGGAGCTGCCGCCGCAGGCGACTGAAGGTGGTGGATTAGAGCTCAGTGATTTCCTTTCACCCTATCGGCGCTACGCGCCACTTCCCCTGTAAGGGGAAGCTATTTAAGGCGCCCCTTTACCCACCCCGAGCGAACTTTGTTCGTCGGGGACCCCGTGGCGGGGAGCTGTCGCCGCAGGCGACTGAAGGGTGTTGTCTCTATCGAAGGCTTGCGTTTTATGCTGGGCTGAAGGGCTTCTCTGTTTTCCCACTCTATCGCGAGCTTGTATCTCGGTGTAACAGACGGCACAAAAGACCCTCCCCTGCGCACGCTTACGGATATTTTTTACACACTCGTGTCACTAAGGCTATAACATTTCTTTTTGTTGCACAGTCTGCCCTTTTATTGTAAAGTGTACGTTATCATGAAAGTATGTTTTGATACTAACTTCTGGCACAGAGGTAAAGGCAGACGCGGCCGCAGGCAGGCGGCGGGCTGGAGCTTTGAGTACGCTGGTATGCGCTACGTAATACCCGCTGTCTACCGTTTCCCCGAAGGGATAGTGTTTGATATCTTAAGCTTTACGGACGAGGCGGCACTGCGCGAGTACATAAAACGTTACGAGTCCGCCGAAGAAAAGCTTAAGTCCTCCGAGCGGCGGTGCGCGGAGCAGGAGCATCCATTTAAAGCTGTTCCGATACAGGAAATATGGCTGAACAAAACGTCCGCGCTGGGCGGCATATCATACAGTCACGCCGTATCCGTTCCGCGGGAGCGACAGTGTGAAAGCTTGCAGACGCTGCGCAGGGCATACAGCCGATACATCGGCTATGAGCGGCCGTTTGCCTGCCAGCGCGTGCGTGCATGCTACCCAAAAAGCACGAGCCGCAAGGAAAAGCTGCTGCGTCTCTTGCTGCCGGGCAGCATAAAAAGCATGCGGTTTTCCGTTTCGGCCATGCAGTGGTTTTACCCGCTTAATATACGCTTTGAGCTGCCTGCCGGAAGCGCGGGAACGCAGATCAAATTTACCGACCCCGCCACAAAGCAAACGCACATCCTGTACATTGGAGAGACAGAAACGACGCAGTTTCCCATAATGCCGGGCGTGTCCCGCAGGCTGCACGCAACGCTCGCGACGTATGAGATAAGCCCTGAGCTGCCCAAAGGCTCTTCGCTCGTGTTTAACAGCAGTATCGCAAGCGGCGCTGCCATCGATCGGGAGAAAACATTTTCAGCGGGTCAAGCGCCCGGCGCCGCTGCCATTGGCATAATAGGCGGCGCGGACGGCCCGACCGCTATATTCGTGGGAACAAAAGAAAATCGTTATCCAAAAGGCCCGCACGGCCTTCTTCTCCATACGTGCTTTTCACAGCCCTCCTTTAACGAAAGCGCAACCCCTACGTTTCACCTTGAGGGCCTAAACGCAACGCGCATCGGCGAGACCGTTATAGCACTGGGCAGTGAGCAATAACACATGCCTGAGACAGAGGGATATAAAAAGCCGCAGGCATTATGCCCGCGGCTTGCATTAATCGGGGTCCCCGGCAAGTCGAAAGACTTGATGGGGTGGTAACTGTTTACCTTTCAAACGTCCTTACTCTTATTACGCCCTCTATATTCTTTAGCTTATCCACCGTCCCCGGGGGCACGTTGTCGTCGAGGTTCATTATGGTGTAAGCGATATCGCCCTTCGATTTGTTGAGCATGTCGGTAATATTGGCGCCCGTCTCGGCTAAGGCGGCTGTCATCTGCCCCACCATGCCCGATTTGTTCGCGTGTATCACCGCTATCCTGAATATCCCCGAGAACGGCAGCCTTGCGCCCGGCAGGTTGACGGAGTTCGTTATGTCGCCGGTGTCGAGATAGTCTCTGAGCTGCTGTGCAGCCATCTTCGCGCAGTTCTCCTCCGACTCGGGCGTCGATGCGCCAAGGTGCGGTATGCATATCGTGCCCGGCAGCCCCAGCAGTTCGTCGGTGGGAAAATCGGTGACGTATGTGCCTATCTTGCGCGTCTTTAGCGCCTCGTAAAGAGGCTCGTAGCTGACAAGCCCGTTGCGCGCGAAGTTTAAGAGTATAACGCCTTTTTTCATCTTCGCTATTTCTGCTTCGCCAATAAAGCTCTTCGTGTTATCCAAAAGCGGTATGTGCAGCGTTATGTAGTCCGACTCCTCAAGCAGCGTATCAAGCGTAAGAGCGCGCTCCACGTACTGAGACAGGCCCCATGCCGACTCTATGGATATGTACGGATCGTAACCGAAGACCTTCATGCCGAGCGCGTGCGCCGCGTTAGCGACCATCACGCCAATGGCCCCAAGGCCGATGACGCCCAGCGTTTTGCCGTAAAGCTCGGGGCCTACGAACTGTTTCTTGCCCTTTTCCACGAGCGGCATTATATCTTTAGCGCCTTTGAGCGTCTTCGCCCACTCTGTTGCTTCTACTATGTTCCTGCTCGCGAGGAACATGCCGGCGAGCGCGAGCTCCTTGACAGCGTTAGCGTTGGCCCCCGGCGTGTTGAACACAACGATTCCCATTTTAGAACACTTGTCTATGGGTATGTTGTTTACGCCCGCGCCTGCGCGCGCTATCGCTACGAGATTTTTCGAAAACTCCATATCGTGGCAACTCGCGCTGCGCACGAGTATGGCGTCGCAGTCCTCAACGTTTTCGCCTATGTTGCACGCGCCCTTATCGAGATAATCGTATATAGCGCCCGAGATGGAATTAAGCTTTCTGATATTATACATGGCTCTGCCCCTTTAAGCCTTTCTCTCGAATTCTTTCATGAAACCGACAAGCTTTTTCACGCCGTCTTCCGGCATCGCGTTGTAAATGCTTGCGCGCATGCCGCCGACAGACCTGTGGCCTTTTAAGTTCACCAGGCCTTCGGCTTTTGCTTCGGCCACAAATTTCTTGTCGAGATCACCGTTGCCCGTAACAAATGTCACGTTCATAAGCGACCTGTCCTTTTTTGCGGCTGTTCCGCTAAAAAGGCTCGACGAGTCGAGGAAATCGTACAGCAGCTTAGCTTTATGTTCATTGAGCTTCTGCATCTCCTTCACGCCCCCGTTTTTAAGCAGATATTCGTATACGAGCCCCGCAATATATATCGAGAACGCGGGCGGCGTGTTGTACATCGAATCCTTTTCCGCCTGCACTTTGAAACTAAGCATCTTGGGCAGGCTGTCTGCAGAGCGTTCCAAAAGGTCTTCCCTTATTATGACTACTGTAAGCCCCGCGGGCCCCATGTTCTTCTGCGCGCCGGCGTAAAGGAGGCCGTAATTGTTTACGTCTATCTCTTCCCCGAGTATCATGGACGAAATGTCGGCTACCAGCGGCTTATCGCCCACAGAAGGGAGCTTGGTAAAGCGCGTGCCGTATATCGTGTTGTTCTGTGTTATGTGCACATAATCGGCGTCTCCCTCGAACATTTCCGGCGTCGTTTCGGGTATATACGAAAAGACTTTATCCTCCGACGACGCGACTACTTTTACGTCTCCTATCTTTTTTGCCTCGCTTATGGCGTTTTTGGCGAACGAGCCCGTGGCCATGTAGTAAGCGCGATGGTAAACGTTCATCAGGTTCATGGGCACCATCGCAAACTGAAGCGACGCGCCGCCCTGCAGGAACAGAACCTTGTAATTTTGGGGCACGTTCATCACTAGGCGAAAGTCGCTTTCAGCCTTTGCCATTATCGCTTCCCACTCGGGAGAGCGGTGGCTCATCTCCAGCACCGACATTCCTGTGTCTTTGTAGCAAACAAGCTCACGCTGCGCTTCTTTAAGCACATCTTCGGGAAGCATCGCAGGACCCGGAGAAAAGTTATAAACCCTCATATGATCCTCCTTTAAATTTAAAATTATTTAAACGGCAGCCCGCCGCGTTTTGACACCATTGTTAAATAATTAACAATTATTGCAGACTATTATATTCCTGTATTGCGCGAAAGGCAAGTGATTTAGCCTGCTAATATATTATAATATAATAAATAACAGCGCGCACTGCAACAGGTTATATTGTCTATTTTCCTTGACATCTATTTTTGCTTGCCATATAATCACCTATAATATAAATTTGGTTAAATTGTCTCTGCCTTTATCGCAGAAATATTTTTGGTATAATAACGTTTTAACGGTACATATTATCTTAACAAAGCATTTAACTGGGGGAGGCATATTTATGTCTAACAATCGGGTCATACTTACTGAAGCTGGGCTGAAGGAGAAACAAGCCAAACTTGAATATTTAAAGACTGTAAAACGGGCTGAGATATCCGAGCAGATAAAGGAGGCGCGCGCTTTCGGCGATTTAAGCGAAAACGCCGAATACGACGAGGCTAAAAACGAACAGGCAAGGGTTGAGACGGAAATAGCTCAGCTCGAAAAGCTGCTGCGCAACGCGGTGCTGTTGGACGACAGCTCTATTGATATGTCCGTCGTCGGACTCGGAACGTATGTTCGCATACTTGATGAGGAGTTCGGCGATGAGGAAGAATACTTCATTGTCGATTCTGCGGAGGCCGACGCGGATAAGAAACGCCTGTCCAACGAATCTCCGGTAGGGAGCGCTCTGATGGGCAAACGCGTGGGCGATATCGCCACCGTTACCACTCCTACGGGAACTATCAGCTTTAAAATTATGAGCATACATAAATAAGGAGCATAAATGTCTGAACAGGAACACTTGGAACAGAATAACGAAGATGTAAGCGAACAGCAGCGTATACGGCGCGAAAAGCTTCAAACGCTTAAAGAAAACGGGCGCGACCCGTTTTTATTAACGCGCTTTGAGCGCACCCACACATCCAAAGACGTAACGGAGGGCTTTGACGCGCTCGAAGGAAAAACGGTAAGCGTCGCGGGGCGCATGATAAGCAAGCGCCTGATGGGCAAGGCGAGCTTTTCGCATATACAGGATACCGACGGCCGCATACAGATATACGTCCGCAAGGACGTGCTGGGCGACGAGGCTTACGAAGAATACAAGAAATTTGATATAGGCGACGTAATAGGAATCGAGGGTGAGGTTTTCAAAACGAGCACGGGCGAGGTATCCGTTAAGGCGCACAAGCTTACGCTTCTTTCAAAGTCGCTTCAGCCGCTGCCCGAAAAGTTTCACGGTCTTAAAGATACCGACCTGCGCTACCGCCAGCGCCATGTAGACCTCATAGTAAACCCGGAGGTGCGCAGGGTGTTCCTTTTGCGCACACAGATAATAAAGTATATACGCGAATACCTCGATAATTTGGGGTATCTCGAGGTGGACACTCCCATACTCATGAGCAGCGCGGGCGGCGCCGCGGCACGCCCCTTTATCACGCATCACAATACGCTCGATTTGGACATGTTCCTCAGGATAGCGACGGAGCTTCACCTAAAGCGGCTTATCATAGGCGGCTTTGACAAGGTGTACGAGATGGGCAGGATATTCCGCAACGAGGGCATGTCGGTAAAGCACAACCCTGAGTTTACGACTATTGAGCTTTACGAGGCGTATACGGACGTAAATGGAATGATGGCCATCTGCGAGAATATGATATCGGGCTGCGCTCAAAAGCTACTCGGCACGACCGAAATAGAATACGAGGGGAAGGCCGTCAGTCTCGCGGCGCCGTGGAAAAGGCTTTCTATGCTTGACGCCGTCAAACAGTATACAGGCGCGGATTTTTCAGACTGCACGGACGAGCAGGCGCAGGCGCTGGCGAAGAAGATACATGTGGACGCAGGGGGCAAGACAACGAGGGGCGAGCTGTTATACGCGGCTTTCGAGCAGTTCGTGGAAGCAAATCTGTCTGAGCCGACGTTCATACTCGGCTATCCCGTAGAGGTGTCACCGCTCGCAAAGAAGATGAAGGATTCCCCGTGGCTTACGGAGCGGTTCGAGCTGTTTATCACCGGCAGGGAGATGGCCAACGCGTTTTCCGAGCTTAACGACCCGGACGACCAGCGCGAGCGGTTCTTAGATCAGGCAAGGCAGCGCGCCAAGGGCGACGACGAAGCGCACGTAATGGATGAGGATTTCATCTCCGCTTTGGAGTACGGCATGCCGCCCACCGGCGGTATGGGCATAGGCATAGACCGCCTTATAATGCTGCTCACAAATTCATCGTCGATAAGGGACGTCATACTGTTCCCGACAATGAAGCCAAAAGAATAAGCCGCTTTTAAGCGACTTCATATAACGGGTTTTACCGCCCCGGAGATTTCCGGGGCATATTTTTATTTTATAAAAGCCGCACGTGGAGCAACGGATAGCTTTAGCGTTGAAAAAATGCCTTAATAATAAACAAACAGAAATCTAAGATAGATAAAGGAAAATACAGTTCAGTAAAGATTCTTCGCTTGCGCTCAGAATGACTTAAAGCAACTAATACCGTAAAACAGGCTTTTATAGACTAAAGCTCATGTGTCATTCTGAGGACCGAAGGGACGAAGAATCTTAACCCTATGCGGTTGGCGGAACCGTAATATGCCGTGAGGCAAACCAGCAAGAGCACATTATAGGATTCAAGAAAAACCACCCCTTGAAGGGGTGGATGATTTGCAGGATAAACTGCGGCGGCTATTTGCTGCACTCTAGTTTTTGTATGCTTTGATTCAAGCGGCGCAGCGTTTCTTCCCTGCCAAGCAGGCACGCTATCTCTACCGCCCCGCCCGGCGTTACCTCCGTGCCGGATATGGCGACGCGCAGCGGCCAGAACAGCTGTCCGTTCTTTACGCCGAGCTTCTCAACGAGCGCCATAAGCGCCTCTTTTAGTGGCTCTAATGAGTAATCCTGCTGCGCTTCCAGCACGGCCTTTGCTTTCTTGAGCACAGGCAGCGCCTGTTCAGCGTCAGTCTTCATCTTTTTATGGAAGTAAAGCTCGTTTGAAAACTCGGGCATTGCGGTCAGAAACGCGAGCTTTTGGGGTATCTCTGCGAGCGTCTCGAGGCGCGGCTGTATGAGGTCGGCTATCAGATTTAAGTCGAAGCCCTCCGCGCCGCACTCTTTAAAGTAAGGCAGAGCGCGCGCTATAAAGGCGTCTTTAGACAGAGCGCGTATATACTGCGCGTTCATCCAAGTTAATTTCTCGACGTCAAATATCGCGGGAGACTTCGATAAACCTTCGATATTGAACGCTTGTATCAGCTCTTCGAGCGTGAATATCTCCTGCTCCGTGCCGGGGCTCCAGCCTAATAGCGCTATGTAATTAAGCAGCGCTTCTTTTAAGTAGCCCTTGTTTATAAAATCGTCAAACGACGCGTCGCCGTGGCGCTTACTTAGCTTTCTTTGCTTGTCCTTCATTACGACGGGC
The DNA here is from genome assembly GCA_023410595.1 of Bacillota bacterium. Taxonomy (GTDB): domain Bacteria; phylum Bacillota; class Clostridia; order Christensenellales; family SZUA-584; genus DTFZ01. Next base: position 93,892 of record JAEYPO010000016.1, read on the forward strand.
AGATGGATGTATTCGGGTATGTCCCAGCCAAAAGCGCGGTACAGATGGTTATACTTCGGCGTTGACGATAAATACTCCGTGCCGCGTATTACGTGCGTTATGCCCATGAGGTGGTCGTCTATTACGTTTGCAAGGTTATAAGTAGGCATGCCGTCCGCTTTTAGCAGCACGTTGTCGTCGAGGTCGGCGTTGGGCACCGTTATCTCGCCGAACACGGCGTCGCGGTACGTCGTCTCCCCCTCGCGCGGTATGTTCTGGCGTATTACGTACTCTTCGCCCGCGTCGAGTTTGCGCTGTATTTCCTCATCCGAAAGGCGCAGGCAGTGCTTGTCGTACGTGTATGTCTCACCCTTAGCCTCGGCTTTGGCGCGTTCTTCAGCAAGGCGCTCTTTAGAGCAGAAACAGCGGTATGCCGCGTCTAAATCAATGAGCTTCTCGGCGTATTCTTTATATATGTCCCTGCGCTCGCTCTGTATGTACGGCCCGAAAGCGCCGCCGACATCCGGGCCTTCGTCGTAATAAAGCCCCGTTTGTTTGAGCGTCGAGTATATAACGTCCTTCGCGCCTTCCACCTCGCGGCCCATGTCCGTATCCTCTATGCGCAGTATGAACACGCCGCCCGCCTTACGCGCGTACAGCCACGCGTACAGCGCGGTGCGCAGCCCCCCTATGTGCAGATAGCCCGTCGGGCTGGGCGCGAATCTCGTTCTTACCTGTTTCATATAATATCACCCTTCAAGAGGTATTTCTTTGCTCTCCCGCAGTTTGTCGAGCTGCGCGTTGCGTATATATAACGCTATGTCTATGCTGACCATGATAAAGTTTATTATATACAGCCCGAGTACGATATCGAGCGAAATAAGCGTTTTGTGCAGTATGCCCGCAACGTACGCGAGCTCAATAAGTATGAGATACACAATGCTTTTTCCCTTTGTCGACCTTGCCCTTACCGAGCGTACGATGGAGAACGGCCACGATATGCCGAAGCATATGAGCATGAGCGCTTCGAAAATGCTGAAATCCATTACGCGCGCCCCCTCTCGTACTTGTTCCTGACGTAAAAGTATACGGCCATATCCGCCGAGATGAGCGCGAAGTCGAGGAAGTATACGGCCAGCACCCAGTCAAGCGAATACAGAAACTTGTGCAGTATCCCAAAAGCGTAGCCGAGCAGCACGACGCCTGAAAAAATAAGGCTTTTACCCTTTGTGCTCTTTCGCTTCAGCATGCGGGCTATGGATATGGGCCACGCGCACGCTATGAACACAAAGAAGAAAAGCTCGTATATGCTTATATGCATAATGACTGTCCTTACGCTTTCGCGTAGCTGTCTTTAAGACCAACTATCTGGTTGAACACAAGAGAGCCCGCTGCGCTGTCTTCGTCCACGCGGAAATACCCCTGGCGCAGGAACTGGAACTTGTCGCCCGGTTTGGCGGAGGAGGCGGCCTGCTCTATAAGCGCGTGCTCGTATACATACATGGACTCGCTGTTCAGCCTGTCCATGAAGTCGCCTTCGGAATCGGCTGTGAGCAGATAGTCGTACATCCTCACTGTGCAAGGCACGGCCGTCGCCGCGTCCACCCAGTGCAGCGTGCCTTTTACCTTGCGCCCGGCGGTGGGGCCGCCCGTCTTCGAGCCGGGGTCGTAGCTGCACTTAAGCTCGGTTATGTTGCCGTCCTTATCCTTTACGACGCTCTCGCACTTTACGATATACGCGTCTTTAAGCCTCGCTTCTTTCCCCGGGGAAAGCCGGTGGAACTTGGGCGGCGGGTCTTCCATGAAATCGGAGCGCTCTATATATATCTCGCGCGAAAAGCTTACGTCGCGCAAACCTGCCGTTTCGTCTTTGGGCAGGTTTTCTGACTGCACGGCTTCGCCCTCTCCCGTGTAATTCTCTATAACGACTTTAAGAGGGTCGAGCACGGCCATGCGCCTCGGGGCGGTAAGCCCTAAGTGCTCTCTTGCGCAGTGCTCCAAAAGCTGCACTTCCACCTCGCTGTTCGCTTTGGCTACGCCTATCCTTTCGCAAAAGTCGCGTATAGACTCAGGGCTGTAGCCGCGGCGGCGAAGGCCTGAGAGCGTGGGCATGCGCGGATCGTCCCAACCGGAAACAACGCCCTCGTCCACGAGCTTTTTAAGATAACGCTTGCTCATTATGGTGCGCTGCAGATTAAGCCGCGCGAATTCGTACTGGCGGGGCGACGGGTCGCACTCGCAATTCTCTATCACCCAGTCGTACAGCGGGCGGTGGTCTTCAAACTCGAGCGAGCACAGGCTGTGCGTAACGTGCTCGTACGCGTCCTCTAATGGATGCGCGTAGTCGTACATAGGGTATATGCACCATTTATCTCCCTGGCGGTGGTGCGTCGCGTGAAGTATGCGGTATATGACGGGGTCGCGCATATTGAGGTTGGGGCTCGCCATATCTATTTTGGCGCGCAGCACCTTTTCTCCGTCGGCGTAAACTCCGTCCTTCATATCGAGAAACAGCCTTCTGTTCTCCTCCGCGCTCCTGTCGCGCCACGGGCTCGGCCTTCCCGGCTCTGTGAGCGTACCGCGGTATTCGCGTATCTCGTCTGCGGTAAGGTCGCACACATACGCGAGGCCTTTATCAATTAGCTTTAAAGCGCACTCAAACATGTAATCAAAATAATCGGACGCATAGTATATGCCCGCCGGAGTAAAGCCCAGCCAGGCGATATCCCTTTCTATGCTGCTTACATATTCCTCGTCTTCTTTGACGGGATTGGTATCATCATAGCGCAGGTTGCACTTGCCGTCATATTTAAGAGCCGTGCCGAAATTGATACATATCGCTTTGGCGTGCCCTATATGGAGATAACCGTTGGGCTCGGGCGGAAACCGCGTGATTATGCCGCTGACCTTGCCGCTTGCAAGGTCGTCGTCTATTATCTCCTCTATGAAATTCCTCGATCGTTCATCAGCCATAGAATAACAGGTCCTCTAGCGTATTATTTATTATCGCAGCGTTTCTTTGCCGCGGCCACGAGCTCTCTGAACAGCGGATGGGAGCGTATGGGGCGGGACTTGAACTCGGGATGGAACTGCACGCCCACGAACCACGGGTGGCCCTCAAGCTCCATTATCTCCACAAGGCCGTGCTCGGGGTTAATGCCCGCGACGCGCATGCCGTTCTTTGTCACCTCTTCGAGGTAAACGTTGTTAAACTCGTATCTGTGGCGGTGGCGCTCGCTTATTTCTTCCTTCTTATACGCCGAGTATGCGTGCGTGCCCTTTGTCAGCACGCACCTGTAACTTCCAAGGCGCATAGTGCCGCCCATGTCCGTAACGTTCTTCTGCTCGGGCATGAGATCTATAAACGGGTGCGGCGTATCGGAACAATGCTCGGTGGAATTCGCTTCGCGGTATCCCAATACGTTGCGCGCGAACTCTACGACCGCGAGCTGCATACCAAGGCATATGCCGAAGAACGGCACGCCGTTTTCGCGGCAGTACTGTATGGCCTTTATCTTGCCCTCTATGCCGCGTTCTCCGAAGCCTCCCGGCACTATTATGCCGTCTGCTTCTTTAAGCAGCGAGGCCACATCGTCCGTCTCCTCTAGGTCTACGGCGTTTATCCACATTATCTCGACGAGCACGTTATTGGCTATGCCCGCGTGCGTTAATGATTCCACTATGCTTAAGTATGCGTCGTGCAGGTCGATGTACTTGCCTACTATCGCTATCTTTACTTTGTTTTTCAGGTTCTTCTGTATCTGTACTATCTTCTCCCACTGCTTTAATTCGGCGGGCGTGTTGGGCAGCCCGAGCCGCTCGCATACGAGAGTGTCGAGATTCTCTTTGCGCAGCATTAAAGGCACTTCGTAAAGCGAAGGAGCATCTAAATTCTGCACTACGTGCGTGGGGCTGACGTTGCAGAAGAGAGCTATCTTGCGCTTTATGTCGCTCGTCAGTTCCTGCTCGGTGCGGCACACTATTATATCCGGCTCTATACCAATTGTTCTCAGCTCCTTGACGCTGTGCTGCGTGGGCTTCGTCTTCAGTTCGCCCACCATCTTAAGATACGGCATGAGAGTCACGTGAATGTACATGCAGTTTTCCTCGCCGACTTCCCACTTTATCTGCCTTATCGTCTCGAGGAACGGCAAAGATTCTATATCGCCCACCGTGCCGCCTATCTCGGTTATCACGACGTCGGGCTTGTTTTTACTGGCGACGCTGAATATCCTTTCCTTTATCTCGTCTATGATATGGGGGATTACCTGCACCGTGCCGCCTAAGTAATCGCCTCTTCTCTCCTTGGTAATCACCTTCCAATACACCTTGCCCGTAGTCACGTTCGAGTCAGCAAAAGAGTTTTCGTCCGTAAAGCGCTCGTAGTGCCCTATGTCTAAGTCTGTCTCCGCGCCGTCGTCTGTCACGAACACCTCTCCATGCTGGAACGGGCTCATCGTACCGGGGTCCACGTTGATGTACGGATCACATTTCTGAAGGGAGACCTTAAGGCCCCGGCTTTTTAAAAGAAGCCCCAGCGACGCCGCGGTGATGCCTTTTCCGAGCGATGATACTACCCCTCCGGTTACGAATATAAATTTGGTTGCCATTAAAACCCTCCAAAAAAAATAATTACATATATTCCATAACGACGATGCGCGTGCGCTTTTTAAGCGAGCCCTTATCTATTTCAAACATGTTTTTACCAAGACGCGACACGTCGTATTCCCTGCCCGCCGCCTCGAGAAAATACTCTAAGGGCTCTATGTCTATCGTACAGGCAGACGTCTTATAGTGCATGGGTATTATGATGTTGGGCGATATCCTCTCGCAAATGGCAAGAGCCTCTTTGGCGTCCACTGTATAGACGCCGCCCACGGGTATCAAGAGCACGTCTATGCCTATAAGCTTTTCAAACAAAGCGTCCGAAGGAACGCAGCCTATGTCGCCCATGTGGCACAGCGTAATAGTTTTGCTCTTCATTATAAAAACGAGGTTTGCACCCCGCTCTTTGCCTTCGCATCTGTCATGCCACGTCGATATGCCTTCTATCGTAAGGTCGTCAAAAGTATGTACGCCCGGCGTATTTACAAGTGAATACTTTCCCTTTACGCCGCTTAAGTCCGCGTGATCGTGGTGGAGGTGGCTTATGACTGCGATATCCGCTTCAGTATCAAGCTGCCCGTACCCCGATTCAAAATCGTAAGGGTCAAAGAGTATCCTTTTACCACCGTTAAGCGTTACTTTAAAACAGGAATGCCCCAGCCATTCTATAACCATGTGTTCACCTCGATTCGTATTCTAATTTATCCAGTCTCCCAGACTTTTAAACGATAAATTCAGCTTGCCTGCGCTGCTCGCGTCTCCCAGCTTAAGCTCGTACTGAAGATCCACGCTGCCGCGGCTGTCACTGAGATCGCTTATCATGTTTGTAGCCAGTATGTTCATACGCATCATGCCACCTGGCGTAGATACGCTGCTCTGAAAAACGCTGTTCTTTGAGAATACCATCTGCGGGTCGATTTCGCCGTCTCTCGTCATCGTTACGCTGGCGCTTTCAAGCAGTATCTTTGTCGTCACACCGTTTCTTCCGGTCAGGTCGCTTTCGTCGTATTCTATGAGGTAGCCGTCAGTCTCCTTATACAGCCTGCCTTCCGTGACAAACTCAACAATGCTGCCCGGGTCTTCAACCTGCGAGCCTTTTATTGTAAGCAGAACTTTCTGCATATCAGCGCCCCCAAAAATATTCTTAAGTATTATAGCACAAACGTATATGATTATGAAATATATATGGGGGCGTTTATTGAAAAAATAGCAAATAAATATGAAAAGGTTTATTTACAGCATGCTATTAATCCATATATTATCATATTGACAGTTTTGTTTTAAAAAGAAGCTTTTATACGGCACGTACGGCACAAAAGCGAAACGCAGGCAATAACTACCGGCTTTTCGGCCGGAATAAGCATAAAGAGGTTGACCATGAAAGTAACGGTGATAAACGGCAGCGCGCGGCATGGAAGCACATGGCACTGCAAGGAGGAATTTTTAAACGCGCTGAAGGAATACGACGAGGTGGAAGCGCGTGAATTCACGCTTCCAAATGACATGCCGAATTTTTGCAGGGGGTGCTATTCGTGCTTTTATAATGGGGAGAGCACTTGTCCCGACTCAGAATATACGAAGCCAATATCAGAAGCGCTTTGTGAGTCGGACGTAATAGTGCTGACGTCGCCCGTATACGCTTTTGGCGTTTCGGGGCAGCTAAAGGCGCTGCTTGACCACCTCTGCTTCATGTGGGTGAGCCACCGGCCGAATCCAAAGATGTTCCGCAAAGCGGGCGTGATATTTACAACTACGGCAGGTATGGGCCTCGGAAACACGGTGAAGACGATGAAATACACACTCTTTTTTTGGGGCTTAAAGAGGATATTCGTGTTTAAAAAAGCCGTGGCGGCCATGAAGTGGGACGGCGTTAGCGGGAAAAAGAAAGAGCAGATAAAAAAAGAGACCGCAAGCATGGCAAGGAAGGTTGCGGCGGCGGTGAAAAACGAACGAATGCTCCCCCGGCCGTCGTTCAGATTTATGTTCTCTCTGATGCGGGGCATGCAAAAAAAGAACGGCTACAACCCTACGGACAGGGCGCACTGGGAATCTCAAGGGTGGCTCGGCAAAGCAAGCCCGTTCAAGGGGTAGGCTTATGGCCGGCATGTGTGTAATTATCCCCCCGGTAAGCCTGCGGCTGCCAGTCTTCCTGCCGGGATCCCCGGCGAACAAAGTTCGTTAGGGTAAAGACACAGGACTCTAGAGAACTATGTGAGAGCGTGGCGCCATTTCGCCCATATTAAACCACCGTTCCGTTTGCGACGGTGTAAACCTTGCCTATGTTCTTCTTTACGGGCGTCGCCGTAGTTATGAAGCACTGCCCGTTTATGCGCTCGAGCAGCGCTCCCTGCCGCGCTTCGTCGAGCTCTGAGAACACGTCGTCGAGCAGCAGCACCGCGCTCTCGTTAAAATCTTCGTTAGCTATATGGAGAGTGGCGAGCTTTAATGACAGCATCGCCGTCCTTATCTGTCCCTGCGACGAATACGCCTTTATCTCGTTGCCGTCTAAGTACACCGCTATGTCCTCCCTGTGCGGGCCGTAAAGGGAAAAGCCCTGCTCTATTTCGGAGGACAGCGATTTATCCATGCGCTCGTAAAGCGAGCTTTTTATATCGCCTTGAGGCGGTACGCTCGCCTTATACTTCAGCCCGAGCGCCTCGCCTCCTGACAGGCTTGAGTGCACGTCTCGGCTTGCCTCCCCTATTCTTTTCAGGAATTCCTGACGCAGCCGTATTATCTTCTCTCCGTGGTCGGCCAACTGTTCGTTATATATAGACACAAGCTTATGAAGCTGCGTTTCCTTGATCCTAGACTTTAGCAGTGCGTTCTTCTGCGTCAGCGCCTTCTGGTATTCCTGCAGCTCGTAAAAGTAAGAGGGGCGCATCTTCGATATTTCCATGTCGATGAACCTGCGCCGCAGCGACGGCGATTCCTTCAATACCTTTATATCCTCGGGCGAGAACACCACGGCTATGAAGTTGCCGAACAGCTCGCCCATCTTTTTAACAGGTTCGCCGTTTACCTTAAGGCTCTTCTTGTCCTCTACCGACAGCAGCGCCTCGACACCCAGCTCTCCCTGCGCCTTTTTAACCGCGCCCTTAACATAAGCGTTCTGCCGCCCCTCGCGTATGCACTCAAAGTCTTTCTGCGTGCGGAACGATTTGCCGTAGCTTAAAAAACCTATCGCTTCGAGTACGTTCGTTTTACCCGCCGCGTTTTTTCCCTGCAGTATGTTGACGCCGCCCGTAAACGTTACGCTCAGTGTTTCATAGCTTCTGTAGTTTTTCAAAACAAGGCTGCTAAGATACATATATACCGTCCATTCCCGTATTCCACCCCAAAAGTCTTCGAGCTTTTGGGGACCCCGTATTCCACCCCAAAAAGCCTCACGGCTTTGGGGACCCCGGATTAAATCATGGGCTGCGTGTAATACCACACTGCGCCCCAGATGTTTATCGCTATACCCGTCACCGCCAGAAGAGAGGGCAGCACAGCTTCGCGGCCCGCGACGCTCCTCTTGTAGGCGCCGTCGCCCTCAAACACGACGAGCATGAATGGTATCAAATCCACAAGGTAGCGGCAGCCAAACTGCCACCCGCCCATCGTTCTGTGCGAAAGCAGCAATACAAAGTGTACGATAAAGCATAGAAAATATACCGATTCCTTCTCGCGAAACCCGCGGAAAATGCTTATCGCCAGCGCAACGAAAACCGGGTTTACAAGGAAAAACAGCGTGCCGTTAAACCTTGGCCAGAACAGATCTTCCGAGCCGGGAAGCTTTAAAACCTCCAGGAAATTGCCCGGAACATACGAGAACGAAAACTGCTCGGACTCGATAAACTCGGGCAGGTAGTTGTGTCCGAATTCGAATATGTTGCCGAAGCGCGCGTAGTTGTAAGCCGCCGTTAAAACGCCGATAAACAAAAGCGGCAGCGTGTATTTTACGCAGCCAAGCAGCGTCCGTATAAGCCCTTTCTCACTGCCGAGGTTTTTATAAAGCAGATACACCATCAGCGGCACGTAAGCGAGCTGGAACGGCCTGCACGCGAACGCTATGCCCAGCGAAAGAAAAGAAAAGTACCACGCTGTCTTTTTCTTGCTGTATATGAGGTATACGGCGAGCACCGAGAAGAAAAACCCCTGAGTCTGCGCGGAAAACCATACCCATCCCGTCGCGGAGATGTAAAAAAGGTTGGTGCCTAATGTCATCAGCAGCGCAAAAACGCTCGCTGAGAATCCGCCGTAGCCGCGCCTGTAAAGGAAACGGTAGACAAGCACGAAGCTACCTAGACCAAACAGCGAGTTTACAAGGTTGTCGGGCGTGTTCATGCCGAATATCGGATAGAGCAAAAACTGCGCTACGCTGGGAAACGGCGGAAAGCTTACAAAATACTCTCCTCTGTACGTCGCCAGTTCGAGCCACGTCACATTTTCGGGCAGGCTTAAGCTTCCCTGCCACCACGCCGCAGCCTGCCGCGTATAAGAATCGTACACGCAGTGAGAAAGCGGCCCCTGGCCAATGACGCCGTATATTATGACATATGCCGCGACGACGATGGCCGCCGCAATAAAAAAGTGGTCAGAAAACCGTTGCCTTTCGTCCATATACGGGTATTCTACCACTCGGCAGGTATTGTAACAATATACACTTTGACGCTGAAGTTACCGTAAATATATGTGCGTCGAGTCCGCCTTCCCGGATATTATGTCTTCTATCAAATTAGCGGCGCTCGATATATATACGTGCGTGCCCGCTTTTGCGGGCATGAGCGAATACTTTAATTTCGCGCCTGCTCCGTTAGAGCCCGCTCTCGATGCGCCGTGGCAGTATTCGAGCGCTTTTGCGGCTTCCTCGTCCAGTTCTTCCGGGGTTCTTCCGCTTATCTCGCGTATCAGCGTAGACGAGTCGTCCTTCTTCCTGTATATGCCGTCGACGGACGTTAGTATGACGAGCGCTCTGGCGTGCACAAGAGTTGCTATAACCGCCGCAGTCTCGTCGTTGTCCACGCATTCCACGACGTCCTTGCCGCCGCCCACGATCTTTTTAAGCTCCATCTTGCGGTTCTCTTCGCTCGATACCGGGTCGTTGTAGTTTATTATAGGTATGGCGTTCTGCGCGGACGCGCGCACCAGCAGCCTGAGTATGTGCTCCCTCTTCTCCGGGTCGTTGAAGTGGCTGTGCTCTACGAGCACCTGACGCACGGAGAAGCTTGGGCTTATAAACTGACGGTAGTTCTGCATCAGTATCGACTGCCCTTGTGCGGCGTAATCCGTTTTAATATCCTCCAGATCGCCCGACAGCTCGGCGCCGTTTCGCTTGGTGTAATCTATGCGTCCTATCTCGGTAGCGCCCGAGCTCACGAGCAGCATGCCGGGCCGGAGCGAATTGCCGAGCCGCGAAAATATATTGTAGTCGATATCCCCGTCTTCCCGGACGAGAGCCATCGAGCCTATTTTTACAACAATGTCGTAAACGCTATCCATATTTTCTCCCGAATTAATCGTATATTATTTCGAAACATTATACACCAACGGAGGCGCCATATCAAACGGCGTTTTGCTTTGCGGCCGTCACTTTAGGGCAGCGGCACATAGCTTAATAAATATTATGGTAATTAAAACGATTAGCGCCTTATTCAGGTTGATTTTTTACTCGCTTTTTGATATGCTTTGTTACTAAAGAGATCATATTGTTGCTTTTTTAGAATTTTTCTTGACTGTTTACGGCACATTATAAGAGGAGGACGGCTATAGATGATTATTGCTATCGGAAGTGATCACGGCGGATATGAACTGAAGAATGCCATCCTCGACCATCTTAAAAATAATAATATTGATACAATTGATTTTGGGACAACATCGTGCGGCTCGTGCGATTACCCCGATTTTGCAAAGCTCGTATGCAACGCCGTGCTTTCAAAGAAAGCGGACTTAGGCATACTCGCATGCGGCACAGGCATAGGCATCTCGATATCTGCCAACAAGATAAAGGGCATACGCTGCGCGCTCTTAGGCGACGTGTTTTCCGCCAAGGCGGCGCGCGAGCATAACGACGCGAACGTAATGGCAGTGGGCGGAAGGGTGCTCGGCCAGGGGCTGGCGCTTGAGATTGTGGATGCGTTTTTAGGCGCAAAGTTTTCAGGCGACGAGCGCCACAAGCGCCGTATAGATAAGATGATGAAACTTGAGGAACGCTAAGCGTTTCTTTACGGGGCCCCCGGCAAGTCGTGAGGCTTGATGGGGCGTAAATAATTATAAGAGGTTTTAAATGGGAAAGCTTGTAATACTGGATCATCCTCTGATACAGCACAAGATATCGCTTATCAGGGACAAACAGACGGGAGTTCGGGATTTCCGCTACCTCGTTGAAGAGATAGCGATGCTGATGGCATACGAAGTGACTCGCGACCTGCCGCTTAAAGAGGTCGAGATAGAAACCCCCGTCGCGACAGCCAAGACGAACGTAATATCCGGCCGCACAATAGGCATAGTGCCCATACTGCGCGCAGGGCTCGGTATGGTAAACGGCATGCTCAACCTCGTGCCGGCGGCGAAGGTAGGCCATATAGGGCTTTATCGCGACCCGGATACGCTTAAGCCGGTCGAATATTACTGCAAGCTCCCGTCCGACGCGACGGAGCGGGATTTGATAATCGTTGACCCGATGCTCGCCACGGGCGGCAGCGCGAACGGAGCCATACAGCTGATTAAAGACCGCGGGGTGAAAAACATTAAGCTCGTCTGCCTCATAGCCGCGCCCGAGGGCGTTGATGCTGTGCAGAAGGCGCATCCGGACGTAGACATATTTGTCTGCGCCGTGGACAAATGCTTAAACGACCACGGATATATAGTACCGGGGTTGGGCGATGCCGGGGATAGGCTGTTCGGTACAAAGTAAAAAGAAGGGTTGATTTATGGCACTTGAAGTCATCACCGAAATAAAGGCCGCAGAGGAAAAGGCGCAGGACATAAGGCGCGCCGCGGCTGCGGCAGCGAAAGAAGCGGTTAAGCTCGCAGCGGAAGAGAATTCGCAGGCAAGAGAGAAAGAGCTTCTGTCTTTCAGGCAGTCAAACGAGGCCAAGGTAGAAGCGGCGGGCGAAGCCGTAAAGAAAGAGCTCGAAGCGCAGGGCATTGAACGCTCAAAAGAGTGCGAACAACTGAAAATAAAGGCCGAGAGTAATCTTTCCCGCGCGGCCGAAAAGTGCCTTGAGAGGATACTTAAGTAATGGCTCTGCTAGATATCAACAAGGTAACGCTGATTGCCCATAAGGCCAACAAAGACGCCGTGATGAAAACACTGCAGTCATTAGGCGCCGTAGAGATCATATCCGCCGATGCGGATGAACTGAGCCTCTTTGGGGTGTCCCGGTCGCTTGGGGACATCGAGTCTAAACTTTCCGACCTTAGAAAAGCCATAGAACTTATAAAGAAGTACGACGAAACAAAGACTTCGTTTTTAACGCCCAAGCCTGCCATTTCTCCGTCACAGCTTAAAAACATGGATATTGAAACGGCTGATAAAGTCATTTCAAGCATAAACGGCATCGCCGAAGATGCGAACTCCCTTAAAAGCAAAAAACAGCGTTTAAAAAACCGCATATCACAACTCGAACAGTACAAGGGCTTCGACGCGCCGCTGGAGATTGTAAGGAAAAATGCCTTTTCCACGTTTTTGCTGGGCACGATTCCGGCCGATAGCGCGGAAGAATACGCGCGCATCCGCGAGTCTTACGACTCCGCCTACTTTGAAACAGTGGGCGGCGACAAGGAGAATATAGCCGTGTTTGCTGCCGTATATTCTGGCGAGGCGGATAAACTCTTTGGCGAATTGAAATACTTAGGCTTTTCCGAGGCGTTCACTAAAGACTTGAGGGGCACGCCGTTGTCGCTCATAGCGTCTTACGAGCAGGCGTGCGTTTCCCTCGACTCCGAGCTTGCCTCACTGGAGGAAAAGACAAAATCGCTTGCCCGGAACATACTGCTGCTGCGCGAATACGAAGACTATCTCACAAACGAGGCAGAGCGCGAGCGCAGCATAGAAAGGCTTGGTGAAACGGGCTCTGCTTTCCTGCTGGAGGGCTGGGTAATAGCGGACGAAAAGGATAAAATCGAACAGGCTCTGCTCGAAGCCGCGCCCGAGAGCTATATCTCGTTCCGCGCTCCGCTCGATGACGAGACGCCTCCCACGGCGATCAGAAACAAGAAACTCGTGCAGCCGTTCGAGATGGTCACAGAAATGTACTCGACGCCTTCCGCGCGGGGGTTCGACCCCAACGCCGTCATGTCGATATTCTACTTTATACTGTTCGGCATGATGATAGGCGACGCGGCATACGGCGTAATACTCACGATAGGCGCCTGGGTCGTGCTGCGTCTTAAAAAACCTACGGGCACGTTCCGCAAGGTCGTGACGATAGTGATGTACTGCGGCATATCGACGGTTATCTGGGGCCTGATATTCGGAACGGTGTTCGCCATACCCGGCATACCCGCGCTAATCAACCCGATTGAGAACGCGCTCACTACGCTAATACTGTGCTTAGGCATAGGGGTCGTGCACATACTCGTCGGCCTTGGCGTCGGTGCGTATATACTCATAAAACGCAAAGAATATCTCGCGGCGCTGTTTGACAAGGTGTCGTGGATAATCGTGCTGCTGGGAGGCGTGATGATCGCGCTCGGAGGCACGGCCGGAAGCATAGGAATGTATATGCTCATCGGCGGCCTTTTAACAGTGCTTCTTACGGCGGGGCGCTCAAAGAAAGGAATACTCCGCAAGTTCATAAGCGGTTTCGCGGGCGTATACGGCGCCACCGGCTATATCAGCGACATACTGTCCTACTGCCGCCTCTTTGGCATGGGCCTCGCGACGTCTGTCATAGCGATGGTGTTCAACACGATAGCAGGCCTTTTTTTCGGCAACGTCGTGGGATATATCGTAGCCGCAATAATAATGACAGTAGGCCATGTGTTCAACATAGCTATTAACGCGCTCGGGGCGTTTGTGCACACAGCAAGGCTGCAGTTCATAGAGTTTTATTCGAAGTTCTACGAGGGCGGAGGCCGTGCGTTCGCACCCTTAGGGCTAAAGACGAAGAACTTCCGTCTGGAAGATTAACAGCAAAAATATATATGTATTGATTATACGGAGGAAAGAACATGAATGATTTCTTAGGGCCATACACAGGAACTATAGTGTCCACAGCCGGCGCCGTGATGGCGGCCTTGCTCGCCGGTATCGGTTCCGCGCGCGGCATGAACTTCGTCGCTCAGGCGTCCGCGGGTTTCGTTTCAGAGTATCCCGACAGGTCAGGCCAGGCGCTCGTTCTGCAGCTGCTGCCCGGTACGCAGGGCATATACGGCCTGCTCGTAGCCTTTCTTATTCTTATTAACAACGGCATAATAAGCGGCGGCCAGATATCAGGAGCACAGGGCTGGATATACTTCTTCGGCGCGATGCCTATAGCGTTCGTCGGACTGTTTTCCGCCATCTATCAGGGCAAAGCGGCTGTCGCGGGCGTTAACCTCTTGACGAGGCGCCCCGAAGAGCAGGGCAAAGCGATGATGATGCCTCTGATGGTCGAGACGTACGCCGTGCTTTCACTGCTCGTATCCATGCTTGTCATACTGCTCGGCAAAGCTGCGTAAGGACAAGACTATGGCTGGAGCGGAAAAACTCATAGAAAAAATAATCGGCGACGCCGAGGCCGAGGCTGCGAAGCTCCGGCAGGACGCCGATGATAAAATAAGCGCGATGCGCCTCGAACTGGAGCGCGATCTTGAACAGCAAAAGGCGCTGCTCGAGAAAGAAGCCGCAGATGCCTCCCTCGAGAAAAAGCGGCGCATGGCGGCGGTGTACGACTTAGAGTACCGCAAACAGTTGCTTGCCGCAAAGCAGGAGATGATGGGCAAAGCGCGCGCGCTTGCGCTCGAAAAGCTTTTGGCGCTCAGCGACGCGCAATACTTAGCGCTCATGAAGCGGCGCCTGCTTGCGTGCGCCGAGTCGGGCGAAGGCGCCGTCGCCATATCAAAAGACGAAAAGCGCCTGGATGATAAGTTCCTTGCGGATGTTAACGGCGAGCTCAAAAGCACTGCCGGCAAAGGCGCGCTTACATTCGCGGCCGAAAAACGCGGCATAAGCGGCGGCTTTGTGTATATAAGCGGCGGCATGGAAATAAACGTATCGCTTGAAGCGCTTCTTGCCGAAGCGTGGACGGACAGCGAGGCCGAAGTCGCGGCGATACTGTTCGAATAGGAAGCATTATGTCAGAGAGAAACAGCACGTACCCGTTCGCGTCGGCAAGGGTCAAGTCGATGGAAAACAGAATGCTGACGCAGGAAAAACTCGCGCGTGTATTGGAAGCAAAAGATTTTGAAGACGCTATGCGCTCCCTTCAGGAGCTTGGTTATGGCTCGTCCGTTTCGGGCAAGGCTTCGTTTGAGCAGCTCATAGAGCAGGAACTAAAAGAGGCAGACGATCTGCTCGAATTCCTGTCACCGAGCGATTTATTCATAAAGCTTATGCGCGCCGAAAAGGATTACCACAACTTAAAGGTGCTCATAAAGCTTGAGATGAAGGGCGAGAGCATTGATGCCGCGGAGCTTTTCCCCGGAAATATAAGCGTAGACACATTGCGCCGCGCGGTGTCCGAGACGGATTATCACGAACTGCCCGCGAATATCGCCGGAGCGCTCACGTATATCGACAAACGGTTTTCCACTGTGCCCGACGTGTCCGTCATAGGCGCGGAGCTCGACCAGGCGTACGCAAAAGAGATAAGCGCTCTCGCGGCTCAAATGAACGACGAGCTCGTGACCGCGTATTTTAAGGCGTATTTCGACCTGTCGAATATAATAGCGTTCATGCGCGTGCGCGCGTTCTACGGCAGGGACGCGTTCGAGAATGCGTATCTTGAGGGCGGCAGCATAGAAAAAAGCGTTTTCCTTAATGCGTTTGAGCTGTCGGACGACAACGTGTTCGCCGCCGTTGCTAAGGGCGAATACGCCCGCATACTTTCGGACGCGATAGAGGATTACCACAAAACGAAGAGCCTTTACATGCTCGAAAAGGCAAAGGACGATCATCTGCTTTCGATCATAAAACAGCACAGGCATGATATGTTCGGCATAGGGCCGCTATTTGGATATTATATAGGAAAACAGCGCGAGGCCGCGGCTGTGCGCATGGTAATGACGGCAAAGCAGGGCGGCGTAGATACTGAAGTAGTGCAAAAACGGCTCAAGGAATTATATTAACCCCCACAAGTCTCGCGACTTTGGCCGCCGCAAATGCGACGAGGGGACACTGTATGAAGAGGATAAAGCATGAATAAGATAGGAGTCGTAGGCGACTCGGACAGTGTAATAGGATTCAAGGCTCTGGGGATAGACGTATTTCCGGCGACGGGCGGCGAGGTGTCAAAGGCTATACATCGCCTTGCTTCCGAGGACTACGCCATAATATTCGTGACGGAGCAGGCGGCGGAGACCGCGGCGGAAACTATCGACCGCTACAAGACGTCCCCGTTTCCCGCGATAATACCGATACCCGGCAACAGGGGAACGACGGGCTTTGGCATGAAGGGAATTAGGGACAACGTCGAGAAGGCCATCGGCACGAACATATTCTTTGACGAAGACACTGCGCTGTAGAGCGCCAGGCCGAAAAAGCGTCTGCTGTCATCCCAAGGAGCGCCAGCGGCGAAGTATACCATGCAGGCCTTAGCCGGGGAAGTTAAACCGGTCAAAAAGCGATTAAGCGCATGAAGTAATTTAAATATGACAGGAAGGTTGTGTTTATGGAAGGCAGAATAGTCAAGGTCTCAGGCCCTTTGATCGTGGCCAAGGGCATGGAGATGTGCCAGATGTACGATGTCGTCAGGGTCAGCGAGCATAAGCTCATAGGCGAGATCATAGAACTTCGCGGAGATATGGCCTCCATACAGGTTTATGAGGAAACGAGCGGACTTGGACCCGGCGAACCGGTATATCCTACGGGCAGCCAGCTTTCGGTAGAGCTCGCTCCGGGGCTTATAGAGTCGATATTCGACGGCATACAGCGCCCCTTGGACAAGATAAAGGAAGCCGCGGGCGACAGGGTAACGCGCGGCATAGCGATAAACGCGCTGGACCACGATAAAAAGTGGACGTTCGTGCCGACGGCGGCCGTGGGCGACGACGTATCTGCGGGCGATATACTGGGATACGTTCAGGAGACGACGCTTGTAAAGCACTACATAATGGTTCCGAATGGAGCCGCGGGTAAAATAGAATGGCTCGCCTCCGGCGAGGCAACAATAGTCGAGCCTATAGCGAAGCTCAAAGCCGCTTCGGGCGAGACAGTCGAGGTTCAGATGCTGCAGAGGTGGCCGGTGCGCATAGGCAGGCCGTATGTTGAAAAGCTCGCGCCTTTTGAGCCGATGACTACGGGCCAGCGCATCATAGACACGCTGTTCCCCATAGCGAAGGGCGGCGTAGCGGCAGTGCCGGGGCCTTTTGGCAGCGGCAAGACCGTCGTGCAGCACCAATTAGCTAAGTGGGCGGACGCCGAGATAATAGTATACGTGGGGTGCGGAGAGCGCGGCAACGAGATGACGGACGTGCTGATGGAGTTCCCCGCGCTTAAGGACCCGCGAAGCGGCGAGCCGCTGATGAAGCGCACGGTGCTCATAGCGAACACGTCGGATATGCCCGTCGCAGCGAGAGAAGCTTCAATATACACAGGCATAACGATAGCGGAATACTTCCGCGACATGGGATATAAAGTAGCAATAATGGCCGACTCGACGTCACGCTGGGCCGAAGCGCTGCGCGAGATGTCGGGACGCTTAGAAGAGATGCCGGGCGAAGAAGGCTATCCCGCCTACCTGTCCTCAAGGCTGGCGGGCTTCTACGAACGCGCCGGCATGGTAACGGCATTAGGCAAAGACAAGAGGTCCGGCTCCGTTTCCGCGATAGGCGCTGTGTCGCCTCCCGGCGGAGACATATCCGAGCCGGTTTCGCAGGCAACGCTCAGGATAGTAAAGGTGTTCTGGGGATTGTCGGCGAGCCTTGCATACCGCCGCCATTTCCCGGCCATAGACTGGCTGACGTCCTACTCGCTGTACGCCGACCGCCTAACCGAATGGTACGACAAAAACGTGTCGCCCGAGTGGAACGTGCTGCGGGCAAAAACGCTGCAGCTATTGCAGGAGGAATCGGAGCTCGAAGAGATCGTACGGCTCGTAGGCTTCGACGCGCTCTCATTGAAGGACAAACTCAAGCTTGAGACGGCGCGCTCCATACGCGAGGACTACCTGCACCAGAACGCGTTCCACGACACAGACACATACACTTCGCTCGAAAAGCAGTTCGGTATGCTCAAGCTCATACTTATGTGGGGCGAGCTGGGAGAAAAGGCGCTGGACTCAGGCGCTGAGTTTTCGAAGTTATCCTCGCTGCCGGTGAGGGAAGACATAGGCCGCGCCAAATACGTGGAGGAAAAAGACGCCGCCGCGCGGTTCGCGGAGATAGAGAAAAAACTGAAAGACGAGATGTCGGCGCTCTATGAGGAAGGTGGGATAGACGTTGCTTAAGGAATACCGCACGATAAAAGAAGTCGTAGGCCCTCTGATGCTCGTTGAGGGCGTCAGCGGCGTAAAATTCAACGAACTCGTGGAGATAGAGCAGCAGGACGGTGGAATAAGGCGCGGCCGCGTGCTAGAGATAGACGGCGACAAGGCGCTTGTGCAGCTGTTTGAAAGCTCTCAGGGGCTGCAGATAGCCACGTCTAAGGCAAGATTCCTCGGAAAATCCATAGAGCTGTCCGTTTCTTATGACATGCTGGGGCGCGTGTTCGACGGCATGGGCGACCCTATAGACGGCGGCCCGGCAATAATACCCGAGAAGCGCATGGATATAAACGGCTTGCCCATAAACCCGACCGCCAGGGACTACCCCGAAGAATTCATACAGACGGGCATATCCGCGATAGACGGCCTCAACACGTTAGTCAGAGGACAGAAGCTGCCCGTGTTCTCCGGTTCGGGGCTTCCGCACGCGCAGCTCGCCGCGCAAATCGCAAGGCAGGCGAAGGTGCTTGAAGGCGAGTCAAAGTTCGCCGTCGTGTTCGCCGCGGTGGGCATAACGTTCGAAGAAGCGGACTTCTTCATTAGCGACTTTAAAAAGACGGGCGCAATAGAGCGCGCCGTGCTGTTCATAAACCTCGCGAGCGACCCGGCAATAGAGCGCATATCTACGCCGAGAATGGCGCTTACCGCCGCCGAGTACCTCGCGTACGAGAAGGACCTGCACGTGCTCGTCATAATCACTGATATAACGAACTACGCCGAGGCGCTGCGCGAAGTATCCGCGGCGAGGAAGGAAGTTCCCGGCAGACGCGGCTACCCCGGTTACCTTTATACCGACCTCGCGACAATGTACGAACGCGCGGGCCGCATAAAAGGCAAAAAAGGCTCGGTCACGCAGATACCGATTCTTACGATGCCGGAAGACGACAAGACGCACCCGATACCCGACCTTACGGGTTACATAACGGAAGGGCAGATAATACTGTCAAGAGAGCTGCACCGCAAGGGCGTGACGCCGCCTATAGACGTGCTGCCCTCGCTGTCGCGCCTTAAAGACAAAGGCATAGGCAAGGACAAGACGCGCGAAGACCACGCCGACACGATGAACCAGCTGTTCGCGGCTTACGCGCGCGGCAAGGAAGCGAAGGAGCTTTCGGTAATACTCGGCGAAGCGGCGCTCTCCGATACCGACAAGCTGTACGCGAAGTTCTCCGACGCGTTCGAGAAGGAGTATGTATCGCAAGGCTATGAGAAGAACCGCGGCATAGAGGAGACGTTAAACTTGGGCTGGAAGCTGCTCCGCATACTGCCGAAGTCGGAACTTAAGCGCATAAAGGACGCGTTCATAGAGAAATATCTGCCGGAAAACGAGGGCTGAGCATGGCGATATTAAGAGTCAACCCCACGCGCATGGAACTTACAAGGCTCAAGCGCCGTCTCGTAGTCGCTGTGCGCGGGCATAAGCTGCTAAAAGACAAGCGTGACGAGATGGTACGCCGCTTCATGCTGCTCATAAAGCGCAACAAGGAGCTGCGGCAGGAGGTGGAAGCCGCGCTTTCCGTAGCGCTCGGGGGGTTCGTTCTGGCGCGCGTCGCCATGACGAAGGAGTCTTTCGACGAAGCGCTGCTGTTTCCGGTCAGGGAAGTCGAGCTTACACTCTCTAAGCAGAACATAATGAGCGTGTACGTGCCTAAGATTGCGTATACCGAAAAGAAGCGTGAGCAGGCGTTCTTCCCGTACGGGCTGCTTACGACGTCGGCGGAGCTTGACAGCGCTACCGACAGGCTCTCGGGCGTGCTGCCCCAGATGGTCGAACTGGCCGAGCTCGAGAAGACGTGCAACATGCTGGCCGACGAGATAGAGAAGACGCGCCGCCGCGTAAACGCGCTCGAGTACGTAATGATACCTCAGCTTGAAGAGACGATAAAGTATATAAAGATGAAGCTTGACGAGAACGAGCGCGGCAACCTAACACGCCTTATGAAGACGAAGGACATGATAGCTGCGAGGGAAAACGGATAAAAGCGTTGTCATCCTGAGGAGCCGCAGGCGACGAATGAATCC
Source organism: Bacillota bacterium (assembly GCA_023410595.1). Classification (GTDB taxonomy): domain Bacteria; phylum Bacillota; class Clostridia; order Christensenellales; family SZUA-584; genus DTFZ01. The sequence continues at coordinate 114,108 of JAEYPO010000016.1, forward strand.
CATATAAGACATGATATAAGGAGAGCGGCAAGCTCTCTTTTTTATATCATGTACGGCCGAACATTAAACAATGCAGGGAACGATCACCTGCCGTGTGCCCCAAAGGGGTATGCCGTTCCGTTTCCTGTCGTCCCATCGCTTAATTAATATCACCACGACGCTTACGCAATCAGCTATATACCGTAGGGGCAACTACGTATGGGCGATTATCACCCGTATTGCCTTAGCTATTCCGTTAATTGCATTATTGAATATTCTATGATAACCTGTGATAAATCTTTGTAGTACAAGGAGTGATTACAATGAGATTTAAAATACCTCACGTTGTTGTCGCCGCCGTGCTGCTCATGATACTCTGCGCCTGCTCGCAATCCGCCGCCGGGACTGACAATGACGGGGCCTTTGCGAGCGCGAACACAACCGAGATTGGGTCCGTGTCAAATCCAGACATAACGTATCTGCTTACATTCATCGCTGAATCGGGCAAACCGCTCGAAATGTTCCCCGCACTTATAAAGGACGCCGATATTAAGAAGGACGGGTACGTGCTGCATATAGACAGGCTGGAGTACAACCCCGACTTTGAAATTGGCGGACTAGGCGAAGGCGGCGGTTATCTGCTTAACGAGTGTGAGAAAGTGGAGGATGTAAAAACCCTTGACTTAGCCTGCGCAGAGTATGACGCAAAGACGGCCAAAATTGGCCCTGAGTTTTTAGATTACGTCTCCGCCTCCGAAACCGGCGTGGAGTTCATAGTTTTTATGGCGGGCGGCGAGGCCGTTTATCTTTGCGAGATAACGGTTCCGTAAACTGCAGGCAATTGTATCACGAGTTAATACAGGGGCTTCTTTAGCATATGATATACCGTGCCTTTAAGCCGATATATTTGGGAGGTCTTAAATGAACCCGAGATTCAAAATAGGGATGAGAACAATAAAGACGGCGCTTGCCGTCGGGGTATGCCTCGAGCTCTTTTTTTTGCTGAACATAGGCGAAAACATAAACGGAGTGCAGGCGGCTCTCGCGGCAACGATCTGCATGAAATCGTCGTTGCAGCAGACGCTTAAGACCGGCCTCGACCGTACGCTGGGCACCATAATAGGCGCTTTTTTCGGCATACTGTTTCTGATGCTGCAAAGCCTCATACCGCGCGAGCTGTTCGTTCTTATCGCGACGGCGGGCGTAGTCGTGGTAATATATCTTTGCAACATATTCAAGCTGCAGATGAGCGTAACGATAAGCGTCGTCGTATATGTTTCTATACTGGTGACGCAGCACACGGTAACGCCGCTCGAGTACGGCGCCGCGCGCCTCGGGGAGACGGTATTCGGCATATTCGTGGCGTTTGTAATAAACAAGTTCTTTGACCCGAAATACATAAAAGCAAAAATAAAAGCGCCGCGCGGGGAGGTTATCGAACACAAACTGCGCGGTTTTGCGCAAGGCGACACGGGAAGATTGATGCATATATGGCTCGGCGCTAATATAAGAGCGCACGGCTTCATAGGCGAATCATACTGGCACGAGCGGTACGATTCTGCAAGAGAGATAATAAAAGCGGCGGCGACGCTCGTTTACGATTCAAACGACGGGGTACTTGGGTTTATAAGCGTGATAAACGACCGCGACATATACGGCGTGTACGTCTTGGAGGCGTTTCAGGGCGGCGGCATAGGCACAAGCCTCATAGCGGCGTGTCAGGACAAATACGCGTGCCTGTCTGTAAACGTTTATAAGGAGAACGAGCGCGCCGTGAAGTTCTTTTTAAACCGCGGCTTTACTATAACGAAAGAAGCAAAAAACGAAACAAGCGGCCGCAGCGAATACACGATGGAGTGGTCGACGAAAAGCAAAGCGTCGTGCAATATGTAAAAGGCGAACTGCGTGCGCCCCAAGTCTACGCCAGCCTTTCGGCTGCTTTTTTACCGTGCGGGCAGGCAAAGAGGCACATTCCGCACACCGTAAGTTTCCCCTGCGCCTCAAGGCTATTAAAATACGCTTTGCACTTATGCGCGTCGTAGCGCACTTCCCGCGGCTCGCCCGCCTTGAAGTTCCGCCCGGTAAACGCGTGTACGGGGCATATGTTCACGCATTCCATGCAGTCTCCGCACCGCTGCTCCATGGGCTCTCCCGTAGGTTCAAGCGGCGCGTCGGTCAATACGGAAATGAACCTCACCCTCGGTCCGTTCTCCTTGGTAACCAAGAGGCAGCTCTTGCCTATCCACCCTAGACCCGCGAGGTGGGCCCCCAGTTTGTGAGAAAAGATCGCGCAGAGCTTTTCGTCGTTTGTATTTTCGGACACAGATATGGGCATCGCTGAATACCCGTTTGCTTGTATAAGGCTCGCCACGCGCGACGCGGCTTCGTTAAGGCGGTCGTTTGGCACGTCGTATGCATGCTTGTGGTAGCTCACCTGCACGGCCCTTTCATCCCTTTGCGGCAGCATTTCGACAATGGCGTGCGGCAATACGATGCCGAGGCTGACGCAGTAAGGGAACCTTGAAGCGAATTCTCCGCCCTGCTCTCTTACAGCCTCCCGAGCCAAAGACAAGTCCGCAACGCCGGTGTACTGTATCTGAAGCTGCTCCGCCAAACGTTTGATTTCTTCGTACATATGTGCCCCCCAGAAAATTTCTTTCAAGCGCAATTCTATGCTGGAATATAGCAAATATTTTACGTCAATTGATTATATATATTTTTTTCCTGCCTGTACAGAACTGTCCTTCGAGCAAGCGTTGAGTTCGTACATTGATAAAGTTTTAAAAACACGCGGAGTTTTTACGTGGATGCTTTAACATGCGCTGTAAACATTGCCAGTATCCATCGTTACATAAAATACACACGCATTGTTTATAATAACAATAAAGGAGGTGAAAACCGTGAAAAAAGCGTTCATATTCTTAGCTGTGGCAGCTTCGCTTGTGCTGCCTGCGGGTACGCCTCACGCGGAGCTTAAAGAAGCAGCCGTAGAGATACCGGTTATTATTGCTCCTACGCTTTCCTCAACGCTATCCGCATGATATCGAAAAGAGCAGATTGTTTCAAAGGGCGATTATCCGCCCTTCTTTCACAATATTTGTTCAAAATTAAGCGCCTGCATGCTTGCAGACGCTTTTTTATACGGGGTCCCCAGCAAGTCGTGAGGCTTGCTGGGGTGTAAATACGGGCCCTTCGCAAGCCATGAGGCTTGCCGTTACATCACCAGTTTTCCCTCGTTGGTATCCTGTATCATCAGCACGTCCTCTTCCGTGCCGCTCTGGGCGTTTATGTATATGATATACGATCTCTCGCCCACATTGCCGGTAAACTCCCAGCACAGCTTCTCCTCGTTTGTGTCGAGCGGTATTATAGCAAGGCGCGAGTTTGTCACTTCAAGGTTGCTGTTGAGCTTTGCCTGCGCGTCCGCCTGCGTGATCGCCGGGGCGGGTATCTGCCGCGGTTTATGCGACATAAGATAGTTGTTCGCCTCCAGCCCCGCGACGTCATTTTTAGAGATGTCCACCCACACCTTTATAAGGTCAGGGTACAGCACGACGTCTCCTTGCATAGGCGCGAGGTTAATTATCGCCATGCCTCCGTAAAACTGCGCGTAGCTCGCCGCTGTCTCGCCGTAGCCCTTGGCGCGCAGATAATCCTGTGCTATCGTCTTTAGCTGTTCATATCTTTCGTCGGTGGGCAGAGCTGTGATGCCTGTATCGCGGTGGCTCATATACCACAGCACCTTACCGCCCTGTTTCGTTATATATATCGAAAAGGGGACGGAGTTTTGCGTACCGGTAAAGCCGTAACACGCTATAATACTGTTGAGGTCTCCGCCGTAAGAAAGCGCGTTTGAGTCTGTCCCCATGAACTGCGCGGCTATCATCTGCGCATCGGCCTGTGAAACCACCGCGGCCCCCAAGCCCTCGGGTTGCTTGTTCTCCGTGCTTTCCGAGAACGGCCCGTCGTATATTAGCCTCGGATACTCCTGATTAGAAAAATCAAGACTGCTGCCGGCAGTATTCTGCGATAGAAAGTCCGTACTTATTGTCCCTAAGCCGCTGGCATACCCCTTCTGCCACAGCTCGTTTATTTTGGCCGTTATGTCACCGCATGTGTCCGAGAGCGACTTTATCTGAGCTAAATCGTCGGCGCTTAGCGCCTCTCCCTTGGCGAGCTTATTAGAAAGGTAACGACAGTAATCGCCGGTGCGGTTCATAAACTGCGTTAATCCGGACGTGCTCTGGTACGATACGGGCAGCGCGGCAATAGAGCTTTCCGTGTTTCCCGTCTGCCGCCACACGTCGAGCAGCAGCATTGAATACTGGTTGTTGTCGTTTACCGCCTCAAGCTTGTCAAGCTTCGTCTTAAGGCTCTCTATATCCGTCACGAGCCCTTCGAACGACTGCTGGTAAAAGCCCGCTACCTGGTTGTTTAAATGCCTGTTCTGGCTGTCCAGCACTACGGTATATATCGAAAGCGCGACGATTATAAGCCCCGCGGCAATTGCCGCTATCCTTTTATAAACACTTCTCATATATTCCTCCTATTTGCAGAAGTTGTGATCGCCTATCTCAGCGATGACCGGCCTTGTCCACATCCACGAGTCGGCGCTTATCTTAAACGGATTGTAGTAAAAGAGCGCGCCTCCCGACGGATCCCATCCGTTAAAGGCGTCCCTTGCAGCGCGCAGCGACTCCTGATCGGGCGCAAGATCTATCTGTCCGTCGTCCACGACGGAGAACGCGCCCGGCTGATATATGACTTTAGAAAGGCTATTGGGAAAAAGCGACGAGTCGACGCGGTTCAGCACGACCGCCCCCACGGCTACCAAGCCGCTGTAAGGCTCTCCCCGCGCTTCGCCGTATATGAGTCTTGCCAGCAGGTAAACGTCGTTGCTGTTCCCGTCGCCCGTGCCGCCTCCCGAGGAGCCCGTCGGCGGCGCGACGCCCAGCTTCTCCGCCGTCTGTGCTCCGACAATTCCGTCTATCCTTATACCGTTATTCTGCTGGAACCAGATTACCGCGTTTTCCGTCTCTTTGCCGTAATGACCGTCTACGGCGCCGAAGTAATATCCCCAGTCGGAAAGGCGCCGCTGTATTTCCGCTACCTGGTCTCCCGAAGAACCGAACATATATGCCGCCGCCGGCACCGCTTCGCAACCATAAAGAAAGACCGTAAGCAATACGAGTATTATTGCCGCCGATCTCTTAACCAACCGTCCTTTCATGCCCTTGCTCCTTGTTTGTATTAGACGGCTAAGCGATTATCCCCCGAATATAGCGCTAAAAAGCTCCGCTAACCACGATGTGTACTCGTAATCATTTGCCTCCGTTATCTCGGATATGCAAAGCGGCGGGAACATTACGCACCACCAGTTGTCCCCTTCGCCGCTTCCCAGCCTGATTTTAAGAGCCTCGTAGTCGCCCTCGGGATACGTAACGCCCTTGTAGCTTTTTTCGGGAAAATGAGATTTTCCTATCTCGGCGTCAGCGGTATAGCCGACACCGATTTCTGCAAGCGTTTCGTTTGCCGTCGCTATTATTATCCCAAGGTTTTTTTCTATATATTCCTTAGCTTCCTCCTCGTTTTTGCATTTCGTTATGCCGTCTTTTGTCGCTTCTAGCACGGCGTCGCGCACGCTCAGTTTGATCTGCTGGTCGGTTTCGCTGTTTGAATTTGCAATTATATGCAGTCTTAAGGGTTTATCTGCACATGCGCCAAGCAAAGCCGCGGCGAGCACGATTAAGGCCGCAACCGCCGCAGCGCTTCTTTTATGTGACACTTCCGTTTCCTCTATTCAAAGTATTACATATGCATATGCAGTTTCAATTATTGCCATACGCCGCTAAAATATACGCGCGGCGAGTGCAAAAAAACGCCGCTGTTTTCCGGAGAAGGCTATAAGCGGCGGCTAAACGAGCGTCGTCATTATAAAACCAAGGCATAGTCCGAACATGGAATAGAAGAATTTATGCTTCTTGCCCGCGGAGGGTATGAGCTCTTTTAACGATATGTAAAGCATTGCGCCGCCCGCGAACGATATACAAAGCGCGATCATCTCTCTGGAAATAGCGCCTACTGCCGTACCGAGCAGCGAGCCTAAGGCTGTGGGCATGCCTGTCATGAAAGAGAGAAAGAGCACTTTGGCGACGGACATGCCGGAGAGCTTTAACGGCAGCCCCACGGCTATGCCTTCAGGTATGTCATGCACGAGCATTAAAAGCGAGAGCGAGAAGGCAAGTCTTTGGCTCTCGACGAGCGTCGAGCCTATGGCAAGCCCTTCGGGGAGGTTGTGGAACGCTATGCCTATGAGCACCAAAAGGCCCATTGTGTACATCGAGTTGGATTCTTCGTGCAGGAACAGCGGCGAGAGCATCGCGAATACTCCGCCGCCTATAACCGCGCCGCCCGCCATCACGAACACTCCGCAAAGCCGGGCGCTCTCTATAAGCATGTCGAAGAACACGACTGCGACCATCATGCCGCCCGCTATAGCCAGGAAAGGGCGCGGCTCAGTTACTTTTTTGCCTATGAACAGTGCTATAACGCCGCCTATAAGCGTGCCCGTAGCGCCCACGATGCAACCTATTATTCCGCTCTGTACGTACATAAACGACCTCGCTGACCCCGTTAAGCTTGCATATTGTTATGTATACGCTAAATTATGGGCGCTCTATGCAACTTAAGGCGGATATCATAAGGCTATTAATTCAGGATTTTAGCACAAGCCGCTATTCGTCCGCAAAACGCATAAGTTCACTGTTGAACGCTTCGCGCTGGTCTATAAACAGGAAATGCCCGCAGCTTTCAAACGATACAAGGCGCGAGTCCCGTATACTGTCCCGCTGGGCGAGAGCCAAAGGAAAAAGGCAGACCTTATCCTGCAAGCCGTGAAGTATTAATGTGGGGACGTTTATCGCTTTAAGATCGCCAAACAATCGTTCTTCATTAAGCCATGTGTTTGCGATCTACGTTGTCAAATGATCTGTTACACTTTCGGCAAAGTTCTCCCTCCAGTACTGGAGGGGCGATTTTCTCCCCAGTACCAGCAGCGGGAAGTTATTATCCCATCTTTGATAGCGTTGTAATTGCT
>JAEYPO010000019.1 GCA_023410595.1 Bacillota bacterium
CATGATTCTTGTTTGTATTTTCAGGCAATCTGCTCTTCACTTCTTACCTTACATACAAGCGCGCTCTTTTAAAGAGCGCTCAACTATATTACCAAATCTCCTGCTATATTGTCAACACTCTTTTGCACTCTTTTTTTACTTTTATATATTTATTTATTCTTGCCCGATTTTTCTTGTCCGTCATTTTTCGACACCATGTTTTTTATTATTTCAAAGCCGTTGTATATTACTTTTTTAAAGCACACCATCAAGCCTCACGACTTGTCGTCTGTCGCTAAAGCTACGAAGTGACCCCCGTTATTAATCTTATCCTTATAATTTAAACTATTCGTCAATTTCGTTGACATGTGCCAAGGCGCTCATTAGAATCAAATTTACAGTACTGTTAGTCTGCGGAGGTTTACATGAGCAAACGATATAAACGCATCTTGGTAATATGCTTGGCATTGTTGCTGTGTTTTCTACTAATATGGATATTTACAAATGACACTCTGCAGCCGGCCTTATCCCCATCTGACGTTGTTCTTAACATTATAATAAATAATGTAGGACAGGGAGACAGCATACTTGTAACGCTGGGCGATGAAACGATGCTAATAGACGCCGCGGAAAAGCACAAATCCGACGAAGTGCTTGATGAGCTTAAAAAGCATGCGGTCGACGATATCGATATACTTGTCGCGACGCATCCGCATTCAGACCATATCGGCGGGCTCAAAGCTGTTATAGACAATTACAGTATCGGCAGCGTTTATATTGCTGATACGCCGTCCAAAACAAAAACATTCAGCGAGCTTATGGATACGATAAACGAAAAAGACATTCCTGTTTATGAAGCCTGCGCAGGCGTAACGTTCAGCCTTGGAGATGCCTCGTGCACTATAGTTTCTCCAGAAAGAACAGCCGATTACGACACGAACAACGAAAGCGTCGTTATATTTCTTGATTACGGCGATACGGAGTTTCTGTTCACAGGCGATATGGAACAGAAGGCGGAAGAAGCTCTTATTGCCAGCGGATATTATATTGACGCCGACGTGCTCAAAGTTGCGCATCACGGCTCTTCTACAGGCACGTCCGAAGCTTTTCTTAACGCTGTTTCTCCGGATTGCGCGGCTATAAGCTGCGGCGAAGGCAACTCCTATAAGCACCCCCATGATAAAACGCTCGATCTGCTGGATAGATACGGCGTGAAGACATACAGGACGGACATATTAGGAGATATAACGTTTGTCTCCGACGGACATAGCATCAGTGTCGTTACGGATAAAAACGCGTCTGATAGAAGCTGACGTTTATCCGCTCATACCGCTTTCAGATTAGTTTTAACGCTTTCATACACCTTGGATATCACCGAGACGTTTATGCTGCCTTTACCGAGCCAGACCTCCAGCACGCCTACTGACTGATAAAACAGCATGTCGAAGCCGTCTTTTGTTTCCGCTCCCAATTCCTTAGCTTTTTTAAGAAAGGCCGTGTTCCCGATATGCATGTCGTATACGTATTTAAAGCTGTCATATGTATTGTTGTTTATTGATATCTCTGAAAACTCGTTTTCTAAGTCGATGCCGGCGGCGTTAATGGCGGCGCAGAAAGCATCGGTATCAGCAAGCCCGCTTATAACGCGCACTCTGTTTTTGTTGAACTTGCTTAAAAGCTTATCTTTCAATATAGCCGCATGCGAAGCGTTCCTTGATAATATAGTAAGAAACGCGCCTTTCTTTAGCAGCACGTTTGCGGCCGCGTATGCTGCGCCGCCCGAGCCTAATAGCAATACGTCCTTATCGTAAAGGTTGCCCATAAAACCCACAAGGCTGCGTTCAAACGCTGCGCTGTCTGTGTTAAATCCAGTCATTTTCCCATTCTGAACGCTTACCGCGTTCACCGCTCCAATACTTTTCGCGTTTTCATCCAGCGCGTCGAGATGGGCAAGTATGTCCATCCTGTAAGGCGCGGAAACGGTAAACCCCGAAAATTCTGAGCGCAGCACGGGAAGCGCGGATAGAAACCTTTCCTTTTCAACGGGGAACGGTATGAACACTGCATTAACGCCCATCTCGTCAAAAAACGCGTTGTATATCTGAGGCGCCGACGAAGCGCTTACATCTTTGCCGAATATACCGTACGTTGAAAAACTATCCATAAAAAATTCATCCTTATTATTATAGTAAGTACCATAATGCAGAATTAAACATGCAGATTATCATATCACAAATTACATTAATTTCAATAGCGCCGCGTTGCGCTTCAAATATTATTTTTTTACGGAAAGAAAAGAATGGAAAAGGCAGGCTTACGCCTGCCTTGGGTACTGTCATAAAAGGTACGCGGCGAGGGGACACTGTATTTACACCCTAGCTTTTGGCTTTATGGGGCCACGTAGTCTAAGCCCATGTTGTTCTGGTCGCCCACCGTTATCTTTGCCTTATATTCCTGACCGGCCCTCCAGACCGTGATATCCAGCACGTCTCCTACGTTGTGCGCTTGAAGTATGCTCTTTAGCTCTTCGACCGTCTTAACCGCGGTTCCGTCAAGAGTAGTGATTATATCGGAAGGTTCGATACCCGCGACGTCCGCCGGGCTTTCCTGTATGACCTTGACCACAGTTACGCCTTCGGGAGATCCGCTTGGGTTATATGTGTTAGTTTCATCCACAAGGCAGCTTATCCCGATTCCGGGGCGCTGCACGCTGCCTTTCGTGATAAGCTGTTCGATTATAGGCTGCGCGGTATCCATAGGAATAGAAAAGCCTATTCCTTCTGTTCCTATCGGCATGCCGTAATCGTCATATCCGGCGAGATACGTTTTCAGCGTATTTATGCCTATTACTTCGCCCTTTAAATTTACAAGCGGGCCGCCGCTGTTGCCGGGGTTGATGGCGGCGTCCGTCTGTATGTACTTCTGGCTGTACCCGTTCGTCGTTATCTCACGGTTGAGCGCGCTCACTATCCCCGACGTTACGCTGCCGGCAAGCTCAGAGCCGAGCGGGTTTCCTATCGCCACTACCGTCTCGCCCACCTGTAGCGCTTCCGAGTTTCCTATTGCCGCGGGCGTCAGGCCTGCCGCGTCTATCTTTATTACGGCAAGATCCGCGGTAATATCAGAGCCTACCAGAGAAGCGGGATATTCGGTGCCGTCAAACAGTGTAACTTTGATGGAATCGCTGCCTTTTGTGACATGGTTGTTCGTTACTATATATCCGTCCGCCGATACTATGAATCCCGTGCCGTAACCATATTCCTTCTCGGTCGCTCCCTGGCCGAAGGCCATCTGTTTAGCGCTTACCGACACGCCCACTACCGACGGGCCTACCTGTTTCGCTATCTGTATTATGGGGCTCTGGGAATAGTCTATGGCTGGCGCCTGTCCGCCGATATTGGGATTATCGGTAGTAAGAGGCCTATCCTCCGCCGGGGAGTTGTTGTGGATGCCGTTGTTTCCCGGCTGCAGGGCTTGCTGCGATGGAGTAGCCAGCGCTACGTCTCTGCCGTTGTTTGCAATAAAGTCGTTCCCTATAACAAACACGCCGACGGCACAGCCCGCAATAAGGCTCAGTGCCATCAACACGGCGACAATAGCGCCTTTGCTGCGTTTCTTAGACTTTTTATTCGGCCCCTGAGGCCCGCCGCCGCTTACATTTCCGTAATAGCCGCCGGAAAAACCTCCGGGCTGCCAGCCTTGCCCTCCAAGGTTATCGCCCTTGTAAGCCTGCTGCTCGGGAGCGCCGCTGTTATTATAACCGCCGGTTTCATTTCCTGTCGGTCTAAAATCGTTGTTATCCATACACACCTCCAAAAATATAGCTTTCTTCAGCTTCCCTAATTATATCCAGATTATTTGAACAAATTAGAAACGGGAAGTAAACAATGCGTTACATAACTGCCGCCCCATCAAGTCTCACGACTTGCCGGGGACCCCGTTTGCCACCCCAAAAAGCCTCACGTCTTTTCGGAGTTGCTGATATTCTGTTTTTTCACTTTACCCAAAGAACGCGTCAGCGTGAACGTAAACGTAGTCCCTTTACCGACCGCCGACTGCAGTGTTATTTTTTCACCGTGCTGCATTATTATCCGCTTTGCTATTGATAAACCAATGCCCGTGCCCGGCGTGTTTCTGCTGTGCGATTTGTCAACTTTATAGAAGCGCTCGAACACATATTGCTGTTCCTTTGGCGGTATGCCTTCGCCCGTGTCTGATACATTGACATAAACCTTGTTTTCCACCACATGAGTCCACACCTTGAGCTCTCCGCCCTCGTATGAGAACTTTACAGCGTTGTCTATAAGGTTTGTAACGACCTGCGATATGCGGTCTTCGTCCGCCCACACCATCAGCTTTTCTTCCCCGAGATTAACGTTGACTATGAGCTTTTTTTCCTCTATGCGCTGCTCGAACACTATTATGCAGCGCCTTATTAGCTCGTTGATGTCGAATTCGCTCAGCTCCATCGGAAACTGCCCGGACTCTATCTTGGCAAGGCTTAGAAGGTCGGTTATTAGCGCGCTCATGCGCTTCGTTTCTCCCAGCACGATCTCAAGATATTTATCCCTGTCCTCAACCTCTATCGCCCGGTCGAGCATACCCTGTATGAAGCCCTGAACGGACGCGAGCGGGGTTCTCAATTCGTGCGACACGTTGGCTATGAACGTGTTGCGCAGCGAATCCTGCAGCTTTAACTCCTCCGCCATCTTGTTGAACGTTACGGCAAGCTCGCCTATCTCGTCCTTTGTCATGGGCTTGACTCTCCAGTCGAGGTTGCCCCTTGAAAGCTCCGCAGCGGCAAGCGACACCGCTTTTATGGGCCGCACGATATGTCTTGACAGTATGAACACGAGTATGGACGCGAATATGATTGATATAAGCAGCGGGAAGAAAACCTGTCTGAATATGTCGTTAATACCGACGCCTACGTCTTCTACTTCCTTATGCACCATAATAGAGCCTATTATCGTATCGCCTAACAGCGGGTCTTTAATGATGAGCGGTATGGCGACGGACATAACGACTTCCTTAAATGTATTGTCTACGTTGGAAATAAGCTTTGCGGAGTTTCCCTTCAGCGTCTCTTCAAAAAAACGGGCGATGCTTCTTGACGAGACGTTGTCTTCAATATCGCCCTTGCCCTCGGGATCGGCGTACATGTAAGGTGTTCCCAGATTGGTGTATATCCATATGACCGTCCCCTCGTCCCTGGCTTTTTGCAGCAGCTTTGCTTCTAACTCCTTCTCAGTTGTTTTCCAGTAATACGTATCCGTAATCCAGTCGTTGATTTCCTGCGCGTTGCCTATCATGTTGTCCATCTGCGTACTTAAGTACTGGTTCCTCAGCGTGTTGAAAAAAATGCCGCCCACAAGAGTGAACGCCATAAGTATGATGAGCAGATACACAAAAAGCATGCGCAGAAACAGCGACTTCCCCATCATCTGACCTCGAACTTGTATCCTACGCCCCAGACCGTCTTAATCTCCCAGTTCGGGCCCTGGTCAAACAGCTTCTTGCGGAGCCGCTTTATGTGCACGTCCACCGTTCTCGAGTCGCCGAAAAACTCAAAGTCCCAGACCTGCTGCAGCAGCTGCTCGCGCGTATAAACCTTGTTAGGATGCGACGCAAGGAAGGAAAGCAATTCTATCTCCTTGGGCGGCATCTCAACGATCTCGTTTTTATATGTTACGGTGTAGTTGGCCATGTTAATAACAAGGTCGGGGAACGCTATCTCGGCGGGACCTTCCTCCTGCTTGTTCGCCCTTCTCGTCACGGCTTTTACGCGCGCTATGAATTCCTTGGGGTCGAACGGCTTTACTATATAGTCGTCCGCGCCAAGCTCCAATCCCAGCACCTTGTCGAATGTTTCCCCCTTTGCCGTCAGCATGATTACGGGCACGTCGCTCGTTTTTCTTATCTGCTTGAGCACTTCCCATCCGTCTTTTTTGGGCATCATTATATCGAGCACTATAAGTTCGGGCGTCTCGCGGAAGAACTCGTCAAGCCCCGCCTGCCCGTCGTAGGCAAGCGTCGCTTTATAGCCCTCTTTTTGCAGATACAGTTTTATGACTTCGCAGATGTTTTTGTCGTCATCTATAACAAGAATGTATTTAGACATGCTGTTCACCTCAGTGTAATTATAATTCAACGGCAGTAATAAACAAATATATGCAATATTATTTCACCGTTTATTCATAAAACATTCATACTTCAATTACTTCAATACCGTTTTGTTTAAGCAGCGCGCTCGTTACTCCCATGCCCGGCTTAAGCTTGCCCGAAAACGTGCCGTCGTATATGGCAGCAACGCCGCACGATGGGCTTTTCGATTTCATATAGGCGCGCTTCGCGCCGCAGGCTTTTGCCGCGGCTAGCGTTTTCATGGCGCCTTCAAGAAATTCCTGAGTCCTGTCGCTTCCGTCCTGCCCGAGGACGCACGCTCTGCCTTGCAGCACGTCCTCACCGTCGCCGCCCGCTATCTCGGAGGGGCAGCGCGGTATCTTCATACCCGCGAGGCATTCGGGGCAAACTGCTTTTACCTTGCCCTGCTCGTAAAGCCGCTTTATCTTTGCGTCCTCCCTCGCCTCGCCGTCGTATCTGCACTTTTTTCCGATGAGGCATGCGCTTGCTATATCCATACAGTCACCTACTTCTGCTTAAGTGTAACGATAGTTACTCCCGAATCGCCTTCGCCGTACCTTCCGAGGCGGTATTCTTCGACATGGCTGTGCGACTTTAAGAAGTCCTTAATGCCTGAGCGCAGCACGCCCGTTCCCTTGCCATGTATTATAGATACCTCATTAAGCCCCGATAAAAACGCGTCGTCTAAGTATTTATCCACTTCAAGCACGGCCTCGTCCAGCGTCATGCCGCGCACGTCTATCTCTAGCCCCGCGGGAGCAACGCTTCTTTTAACGCCGCTTACGCGCGATACCTGCCTGTCCGCCTTGGTTAGCTCCACCTCCCCGAGCGGCACGGTGAGCTTCAGCACGCCCGCCTGCACGTACACGCTGCCGCCCTTGGGCTCTTTGAGAACAGTCGCTTTTATGCCGTGGCTCAAGAGCTGCACGGTGTCACCCACGGATATGTCGCCCGGCTTTATGTCGCTTTTGATTTCCTTCTTACTGCGCAGCTTTGAGGACGTATGCTCTATTTTTTCGGAAAGCTGCTTCCTTGCCGCGTTGATGTCCTCCTGCCTTGCAGCTTGCGCGGTCTTTAGCTCTTTTATCACAAGCTCGGCCTCTTCGCGCGCTTCCTTGAGTATCTCCAGCGCCTTTTCATTAGCGGTGTCAATTATCTTCTGGCTCCTGTCCTTTGCCTTTTTAAGCTCAGTGTCCGTTTTGTCCTTTATGGACTGAGCAGTGCGGCGGAAGCTCTCCGCCTCCTGCTCCTTTCTCAGCGCAAGCTCCCGCTGCTTTTCAGCCTCGCCAATAAGCTGCTCGAACTTCACCGTCTCTTCCGACATATGCTGCCTCGCGCGCTCTATTATGGCTTCGCCAAGCCCCAGCTTTTTCGATATCTCAAACGCGTTCGAAACGCCGGGTATGCCCATTATCAGCCTGTACGTGGGGCTGAGCGTCTTTACGTTAAACTCCATGCACGCGTTCTCATACACGTCGCTTGCGGTAGCAAACGCCTTTATCTCGCTGTAGTGCGTCGTTGCGAGCACAAAGCTGCCCCTCGCCGCCAGTTCCTCCAGTATAGCCATCGCGAGCGCCGCGCCTTCTGCAGGGTCGGTGCCCGCGCCCAGTTCGTCGAGCAGCACCAGCGAGCCGCCGTCCGCCGACTTGGTTATGCGCGTTATGTTGGACATATGCGACGAGAACGTGCTGAGGCTCTGCGCTATGCTCTGCTCGTCGCCTATGTCGGCAAAAAGCCCGGTAAACACCGGCAGCGTCGTTCCCGCGTCCGCGGGCAGGAACATGCCGCACTGCGCCATAAGCGCGAGCAGCCCGGTAAGCTTCAGCGTCACCGTCTTGCCGCCCGTATTCGGGCCCGTTATTATAAGGCCGCTGCGTCCCTCGCCTATGCTTAATGAAACAGGCACGACGTTTTTTGCGTCAATCAGCGGATGACGGCCGTTTTTAATTATTATGCGCTTTTCCGCCGTTACCGCAGGCGGCGACGCCTTCATGTACGATGCGAGCGCGGCTTTGGCGAATATTAAGTCGAGCTGTGTCAGTATCTCAAGGTCGTATTTAAGCTGCTGCCAGTATTCGCGCAGCGACTCGCTGAACACATGAAGTATACGCTCTATTTCGGCGGCTTCCGCAAGCTCCAGCTCGCGCAGCCTGTTGTTCGCCTCGACGACCTCCATAGGCTCAATGAATACCGTCTGCCCGCTCCCCGACTGGTCGTGTATGAGCCCCTTTACGTTTTTCCTGTGCTCCTGCTTTACGGGCACTACATAGCGCCCGTTTCTCATAGTAACTATGGCGTCCTGAAGGTAATCCTTATTGAGCGCCGAGCGTATTATAGCGTCCAGCTTTTCGCGTATGCCTTCGTTCTCGCGTATTATCTTTCTTCTTATGCTGAAAAGCTCGGGCGACGCACCGTCGGAAAGCTCGTCTTCGCCCGCTATCGCGCCGTCAAGCTCCGCTATCAGCTTTTCCGAATAAAACAGCCCCTCCGCCATATCGGGGAGCATATTCGTTCCGGTGTCCTGCTTTTTAAGTCCGTTCTTTGCGCGGCGCGCCGATTTCATCACGCCGAGTATGCGCAGCAGCTCTCTGCACCCTAAGTCCGCGCCCGCTTTCAACCGGAGCGTCTCGGACGATATGTCCGAAAACGAGCTTATCGGGAGCGACGGCTCGCGCATGATAACGCTCTCCGCCTCCAGCGTCTCGGCCTGAAGCCTTAAAACGCGCTGCATGGTCTTTTCGGGACGCAGCACTTTCGCCGCCTGCCTGCCCGGATCGGACAAAGCTTTATCAGACAGCATATTCAGTATCTTATCGAATTCCAGTTTTTCAAAAACCCGGTCGTTCATAAAATTCCTTTTCCTTAAGTTGCTTTTATATTACCACGCCGCACGCGTCATTAACAAATAAAACCGTTTTTTTCATGCGGCCTTTTTATAAACATAATTATATCCGGCGTCAGTCGAGAACGCCGAGGTATTCTTCGAGGCATTGATTTCTCGCCTTCATACTTACGGCGGCCTCTACGCCCACGAAGCGCCAGTGCCACGGCTCGTATATTACCTTTGTTATCTGTTTCTTGCCGCTTGGATAGCGTAACGCAAACCCGTAGCTATGCGCGTGCTCCAAAAGCCAATTATAAGCGTCCGTCTTTGCGAAGCCGCTGTTCATCTTGGTATACGACGGCGTCACTATATCGAGCGCAAGCCCTGTCTGATGCTCGCTCGTATCCGGCCGCGCGGTTATTGTCGCGGCCTTTGCTTCCGCGTCAGTGCGGCTGTAGCCCTTGCCAATGTAGCTGTCTACCTTCTTTTGGTACAGCTCGCTTTGACGCAGGTGGCTGCGGTACGCGTCCACGAGCGTAAGGCTTACGCCGTCAGCCTTGGCGTCCAAAAACATCTGACTGCATATGTCCAATATGCGCGCGTCTACCTGTTCGCCTTCAAAATCAGCTAGCGTTACCTTAAAATCTTCCGGCAGATGATGCGCGGGGCTCACAAGTATCAGGCTCCATTCGCCTGACGGCACGGGCACGTCCGGCTCGTAAATCTCTTTTAAATATTCGCTTTTTACATAGCCGTCGCTTCCGCCGTAAGCTATATAGTGCCAGCCGCCAAGGCGCTCTATTATATCGGCGACAGCTCCGTTTTCGATTGTGCCTATAGTCCTGCCGTCGTGCCCCGGCTTGTCTTTTATATCCGCCGTTCCTGCAACGCAGAACGCCTGTCCTTCAAACTCGGGGGCTTTAGAAGGCGCTGCGGATACTGCGGGCGTTTCAGACGCTTGGGAAGGTATTGATGTTGCTTTCATAGTCGGAACCCCCGTTTTTATATCTGTCTGCGAAGGGCCGCTGTCCGGCGCTCCGCAGGAGGAGAGCAGCAAAAAGAAAACTGCGGAAGCTAAGAAGCATCCGCACGCTTTTATGCTATATACTATTTTACCGCCAGTAATCAATGTGTCAGTTCCCTCTTTTGTATCCGTCCGGATGCTCTTTATGGAACCGCCACGCGCTGGCAAGTATATCTTCTACGCCATGCGCCGGTTCCCAGCCGAGCTCGTTCCTTATCTTTTCAGACGACGCTATTAATACCGCCGGATCGCCCGCCCTGCGCGGAGCTATCTCATAGCTTATCTCACTGCCCGCGGCTTTTTCCGCCGCGCGTATTATTTCGAGCACCGAAAACCCCTTCTCGCTGCCGAGGTTATACGCGCCGCTCTCTTTGCCGCTGTCCAGATCGCGCAATGCCAGCACGTGTGCGTCCGCAAGGTCGGTAACATGTACATAGTCCCTTATGCACGTGCCGTCGGGTGTGGGATAATCGTCGCCGTATACACAGAGCTTATCTCTTCTTCCGTTCACAAACTGCAGTATTATAGGAATAAGGTGCGATTCGGGGCTGTGGTCTTCGCCTATGTCGCCCGCCTTATCCGCGCCCGCCGCGTTGAAATACCTGAGCGCCTTGTATTTGAGCCCGTATATGTCCGAAAAATCGCGCAGCATGTTTTCTATGACGAGCTTAGTGCGGCCGTAAACATTCAGCGGAGCTTTTTCGAAGTCTTCGGTTATGGGCACGGATTTTGGCTCGCCGTACACCGCCGCCGTCGACGAGAATATCACCTTGCCGACGCCCGCGTCCATCGCAGCCTTAAAAAGGTTGAGGCTGCCGGCTACGTTGTTTTCATAATATATGTACGGGTCCTTCATCGACTCGCCCACCAGGCTCAGCGCCGCGAAGTGCATAACGGCGTCAACGCTGTATGCCTTGAAGAACGCTTTTAAGCTGTCCTTATCAAGCAAATCGCCTACAAACAGTTCCGAGTCTTTTACAGCCTCTTTGTGGCCCTTTGAGAGGTTGTCGAACACCACGGGCTCATAGCCCGCCTTTTTCAACTGCCTTACGGCGTGGCTTCCTATATACCCCGCGCCGCCCGATACCATAACTTTCATAACGCTATTTCTTTATCCCCATTTCTTTATACAGCTCTTCAAGCGTATCAAGCGCATAATCGAGCTGCTCTGCTTTATGCTCGCTCGTCAGGCAGAAGCGCAGCCTCGCTTGATGCCTCGGCACTGCCGGATACACGGCAGGAGGCACGAACACGCCCTTTTCCAGCATCTTTGTGGAAAGTATATAAGCGTCTATGTCCTTTCCCACCATTACGGGCACTATTGCCGTCTCCTTTGCGAGGCACGTATTGAAGCCCATCTCCTTCGCCTTTGATACAAAGTACGCTATGTTATCCTGCAGCGATTTTACCTTCGGGTTGCCTTCGAGCATTATGTTTACCGCTTCCAGCGTGGCGGCCGCCAGCGGAGGGCTTATGCCCACCGAGAACGCGAACCCCGGCAGCAGGTAATGCATGAAATCCACAAGGCTTTTAGAGGCCGCGATATAACCGCCGCATGTGCCGAGCCCCTTGGAGAGCGTGCCCATCTTTATATCAATATCGCCGGATTTAAGGCCGAAGTAATCGTCCACGCCGCCCCCGCGCCTGCCTATGACACAGCTGGAGTGAGCCTCGTCCACCATCAGAAACGCTCCGTACTTCTTCTTTAGCTCTATAAAATCGGGCATGGGCGCTATGTCTCCGTCCATGGAATAAACGCCCTCCACCACTATCAGTATCTTCTCGTATTTATCGCGCGCGGCTTTGAGCATATGCTCGAGCGCCTCGAAGTCGTTGTGCGGGAACGCCTTCGTATCGCTCCTGGAAAGCTGGCAGCCCTGCATTATTGAGTTGTGAGACAGCGCGTCATAAAGTACAAGGTCGCGTTCGTTGCAAAAGTTTCCTACGAATGTGACGTTTGTTGAATGCCCTCCCACGAGCACTATGGCGTCTTCGGTGTGCTTCCACGATGCTATAGCTTTCTCAAGCTCGCGGTACAGCGTTTTTTCCCCCGCTATCAGCCTCGAGCCCGACGCCGACGTGCCGTATTTGTCTATCGCCTTTTTCGCTGCCTCCGCCGTCCTCGGATGGCCCGACATGCCTACATAATTATATGACGCGAGATTTATGACCTCTTTGCCCTCACAGATTGACGTATCACTAAGCACCGAGTCGTGAGCCACGAAATAAGGGTCCTTTATTTTTGCATCGTTTATCTCGAGCCTGCGCATTGCGTACTCGGCGTATTCGCGCGTATCCTCAAACCTAGTGATCTTCCTTATCTCCTGCGGCTTACAGACGGCCTCCCTCACACTTTCCATGTCGTGAAGCTTGCGGTACAGCAGCTTAGAGAGGTCTTCGACGCTCGTGCACGAGAAATATTCCGTGTCGGGTATTATGACGTCATACTCTTCTTCGGCCTTGGAAAACACGCCAAGGCTTGAGAGGCTGTCGCCTCCAAGATCGTCTATGAAATGGTCGGTATCCTTTATAGCCGCGGGATCGATACTCAGTACTTCCGCGAATATTTCCCTTACCTTCTCCGCTATGTCGGACAATTCGGCTTTATCGTAACCGTTGCTCTGTGCGGAAGCTTTTTCTTTTACGGCCTTTATAAGCGAGCCGCTCTTTATATCAATCTCTTCAAAGCGGCCTTGCCCTCTCTCTACCGCTTCCTTTACCTTCTGGCGCTTTACCTTTATGCCGTTTGCGAGCGGCAGCGGGTCAAGCGACAGATACGCCTTGTTCAGCTTCTTGTAAATGGGCAGCAGGCCGTTTATGCGCGTTATCTCGGCAATGAGCTCCTTCACCTTCCCGGCGTCGGCCGCGGCGTCGCCCATGTATACGATAAGCGACGTGTCGTCATAGACGCCCCTTGCCGCAATGCCCGCGACGCAGATGTGCTCGACATGCGGAAGCTCGGAAAAGCTGTCCTCAAGCTCGTCGGGATATACGTTTTCGCCCGATTCGCCCACGATGACCTCTTTGAGCCTGCCTTCTATGTAATAGCAGCCGTCTTTTTCCCTCGCTATATCTCCGGACGGAAACCAGCCGCCCGACGACTCGCGCGCAATGTATATGCCGTCTATCATCCTGCCCGAGTGGATAGCCTCGCCCTTTATCTGAAGCTCGCCCGTCCTGTCGCCTTCCTTATCGTAGACGACGCGGTACTGCATAGGCGCAAACGGCTTGCCGACGCTGGCCTCGAGGCGCTTGTCTATGTCGCTCGACAGCTCTACGGAATCTATGCCCGTCTCCGTCATGCCGAAGCCGTTGACGAGATTATAACCTATGCCGTTTATCAGCTTTATCGCCTCAGGTTGTATATGCCCGCCGCCGCTTATCATCATCTGTATGCTGCTGCCCACGAGTTTTTGCTGAAGCTCCTTGAAGAACAGCTTTGAAACGATGCTCCTTCCGACCCTGCCGAAGCGCCTTTGCAGCTTAATGCTCATGTCGCTCGCGTTTATAAGCTTGTCATATTGCTTTTCGCCCTGGAGCTTCGCTTTTCTCATTATGCTTTTAGCCACGTTGTTCCACAGCAGCGGAACGGCATATATATGCGTTACCTCGTGCTCTTTGCAGGCGGAGAGTATTACTTCCGCGGTCTTGTTCTTTATGTACACGATAGTCTTGCCGAAGAACGAGTACCACATATAAACGGCAATAAACCCGAATATGTGGTGGAACGGCAGAAACGCAAGCTGCTTTATACCGCCGTCGTGTATTATGTCAGTATTCTGCTTGCTTATGTATTCGGCAAGCAGCACCTGCTGGCATACCGCCTGTTCGTTGTAGACGTATACTTTCGGAGTCGCGGTCGTGCCCGAGGTGCATAAGGCTATTGCGTCGGAGTAAACCGGCAGATAATCGGTATCGGTTGCGTCGAGGCTTAAAAACTCATCGGGAGCGACTTTTATTACGCCCGTTATGCCCAAGTCCGTATCCGTTATTATAGTGCGCGAGCCCGCCTGGCGCAGTACGTGCATTACCTGAGTGTCGTCGGAAGCCGAATCGAGCAGCAGCGGCCTATACCCCGCGAGTATCACCGCCCAGAACGCGGCGGGCCAGAGCGGATTGTTGGCGTACCTCAGCGCAACGAACGTGTTGCGTTCTACGACGGACAGCTTTTGTGCCAGCTTCTTTGCTCCCGCGAAAGTTATCCTCTCGTAGTCGGAATACTTAAGCTTGCGGATATCCTCATCCTCTTTGTACTCGGCGGCTATGGCGTCGCCGTTGCTGCAGATTATAGAGAACAGGTTGCAAAACGTGCGTTCCTCCTTAAGCTCACCCAGCTTCTTAACAATACTACTCATAAGACCAGGGCCTCCAAAATATAAAAAATATGATGCCAAAAAAGTATTACAAAAAAATACGTTAATAGATTAAATAATACTATAAAAAAGGTGCGGATACAAATATCATACTGAAATAGTTTTATATATTAACTATTTCTAATCTATAATAGCCGCGTGGCTGTCCAAAAATACATTTTTAAGCGACATGCCCCTGCGAGGCACACAGCAGGGGCGTTTCCAATAACACATGGTATATAATTGTATACACGTCCGTATATACAGTGACGATCTTCTATTGCCCGCCTGTTTCCGGGCAGCCCCTTTTGTTTTCATTTCTTTCCGCCGAAGCGGCAGCGCGCATATTTACAGCGATGAGGTTGCCGTATCGGCTATTCTCTTTTGCCGTTCCACAAGATAGCTTTCAAAGCGCTCTATTGTCAGATTCACTATAAGCGATTCAGGAAAGCCTTTTTCCTCCAGCAGGCTTATCGCGGCGTCAAACTTGCCTATGCCGAACGCTGAGTGCGCGTCGCTCGACACGGCTATACGAAGGCCGTACTTTTTGCACAGGCGCAGCATCTTATCCATATTAGCTCCGCCCGCGCGGTATTCTATGGAATGGTCGTTCACCTCCAAAAGCTTGCCAAGGCGCGCCGCTTCTTTTACGACGGCTTCATAGTCGAGCACGTAAGAAGGGTTGTCGGGATGCGATATGATGTCTATATGTTTGTTATTCAGCGCTCCCATCACGGCGTCCGTGTCCTTACCCATGCCGCCCGACTCAATTACGACCTCATGCATGCCGGCTATCGCGAACTCAAGCAGCCTTATATACTTTTCGCGTATGTCGACAGACCCGCTGTAATCCATGATGTTAGCCTCTATGCCTCCGTATATCCTCACGCCGTTCATATGAGCCGGCAGATATGCATATGTGCCTATGTTATAATCGGGCGCGGAGGAATGTATGCTGGGCCCGTGGTCAGTCATGACAACGCCTTTGAGCCCTAGCCTTTCCGCGGCGGCCGCGTTCTCCATTATCGTCGAGTGCGCGTGTGCTGAAAGTACTGTGTGAGTATGTGTGTCAACCTCGATGTTCATTTTGTCTCCCTATATCAAAAAAATTAGATTACTTTGTCAATCGCGCCGCTTCCCGGACAGCGCCCGCGGCGTCAGCGGCGTACGCGTCCGCGCCTATGCTCCGCGCGTAATTTTCCGTAACTACCGCTCCGCCTACCATTACCTTGGCGCGCAGCTTTCTTTGTTTTGCGAGCGCTATTACGTTCTCCATCTCTTTAGCGGTGGTCGTTATAAGGGCGGAAAGTCCTATTATATCGGCGTCCTGCGCGGCGGCTGCTTCTACTATGGTTTCCGCCGGTACGTCCTTGCCTAAGTCCGTCACTGCAAAGCCGTGGTTGCGCAGCAGCATCGCCACGAGATTCTTGCCTATGTCGTGTATGTCGCCCTTAACGGTAGCTATGACTACCTTTTTCTTTCCCTCCTGCGTTCCGGTTATGTAATGCTTCTCGAGATGGTCGAACGCGGCGCGCGCGGCTTCCGCGCTGTATATGAGGTGCGGCAGAAAATAAACCTTGCGCTCGTAAAGGTCTCCCACCTGCTGCAGCGCCGGTATTATCATGCCGTTTATTATCTGTTCGGGCTTTGCGCCTTTCGCTATCTCCGCGTCTATCATCGCGGTTATAGGCATCTTCTTGCCCGTAAGCACAGCCTCAGCTATGTCCTTGGCGTCATGCTCGGGCACGCGCGTATCCGAAAACCGTTTTATATAACGTTTGAAGCCGGCGTCAGCGCCTGTAAGTGCCTCAGCCGCGTGGCACATGTCCATCATCAGCTCGTCATTGGGGTTCATTATAGCGGATTTAAGGCCGTTCTTTATCGCCATAACGAGATACGCCGAGTTTATGAATTTCCTCTCGGGCAGCCCAAACGACGAATTGGAAACGCCGAGCACGGTATTAAAGCCATTTTTGCTGCACCATTCTACTACGTCGTGCGTCACTACTCCGGCGCCCGGGTCGGAAGATACGGCCATCACAAGGCCGTCAACGAGCATGCTTTCCCTGCCGAGGCCAGCTTTGGTTATAGCCGCGTAAGCTTTTTGTATCTCTTCAATTCGCTCATTCGCGGTCTGCGGTATGCCGTTGTCGCCAATGGGCAGCAGTATGAACATAGCGTTATACCGCTTTATTATGGGCAGCAGCCCTGAAAGACTTTCCGCTTTTGTGGATACGGAGTTAACAAGCGCGCGCCCCGGATATATACGCAGGGCCCGTTCTATTACGTCAGCTTTTGACGAGTCTATGGAAATCGGCAGCTTCGCCCGCGCGGCCACGGCTTCTATGGTCCGCTCCATAGTCGGTTTTTCGTCTATTTCAGGCATGCCCACGTTTACGTCGAGTATATGCGCGCCGCTGTTCTTCTGCTCGAGCGCCATGTCGAGCACTTCGTAAACGTCGCCGTTTTTCAGCGCTTCTTTTAGCTTCGGCTTGCCCGTGGGGTTTATCCTCTCCCCTATCACGCGGAATTCGCCTCCGAAATACACCTCGTCCGACATGGACGTTACGGCAGGCGGCAGCGCTTGGCGCCAGGGCAGAGGCCTCAATCCCTTTATTTCTTCATTTATCGCGCGTATATAGTCGGGGCCGGTGCCGCAGCAACCGCCTATAAGGTTAGCTCCCGCTTCGCAGAGCGGCCTTACAAACGTTCTGAAATCCGCGCAGGAAAGGTCGAAATGCGTCCTTCCGCCTGCAATATGCGGCATGCCCGCGTTGGGCTTTACAAGCAGCGGCACAGACGATACCTCTTTCATGCTCTTAACGAAGGGTATCATCTCTTCAGGCCCTGTTGAACAGTTAAGGCCCACGATATCCGCTCCCGCGGAGATAAGCGTTATTGCGGCCGCCGCCGGGCTCGTGCCGGTAAGCGTACGCCCGGAGCTGTCGAACGTCATGCTGGCCACGACGGGCAGCGAACAGCACTCCTTTGCCGCTATCACGGCCGCGCGCGTTTCCTGCACGTCTATCATCGTCTCAATAACGATAAAATCCGCTCCGCCCTGCTCCGCCGCCGTTATCTGCTGCTTGTATATATCTACTGCCCGCTCGAACCCAAGGTCTCCGAGCGGCTCCAGGAACAATCCGGTAGAGCCTACGTCGGCGCCGACGAAAGCTTCGCCGCCCACAGCACGGGCAGCCATAGCTACTATCTCTTTGTTTATGCGTACTACTTCGTTCTCCAGTCCGAACTCTTTGAGCTTTATCGCGTTCGCTCCCAAGGTGCAGGCAAAGACCGCTTTTGAGCCCGCCTTTATATACGCCCTGTACATATCGCGTGCGATATCTTCATGCTCCAGCACGAACGTTTCGGGGCATACGCCGGGGCCCATGCCGCTATTTTGCAGGTATGTGCCTGTCGCTCCGTCCAGCACGAGTATATGCTCTTTAAGGTATTCAAGAAAGCCCAGTCCGCATATTTTCTTCATCTATTCCACTCCCGCTATGGCTATCACCGATTTTTCGGGTATCAGCAGATATTTGTCCGTTATTTTCACATCCATGTCCCGCATATTCAGAAGGTCGTAGAAAACGCCCTGATACTTTATATCGAGGTCGCCGTAGCCTGCACTGAAGCGCTTATGGGTGAGCGTCTGACCCATGCGCCGGAGCGACTCATTCTTTCGCTCCATTATCACGTCGAGAGCGCCGTCCACGTATTCCGACGCGTAAGCGTCGAGCACCAACGCAAGCAGCCCATTGCCCCGTTCTAGCGCCTCGTTTATCTTCGCTACGTCGCGCGCGGACATGGCAGCGCACATTACATAAGCTTTATCGCAGGGCATTAGCAGCTTAGTAAGCAGGCGGGATTCCACGATGTGTCCCGCTATCTCCGTCGCGTCCTCGCCTTTATGCTTAATATCAAACGTTTCCGCCCTGCCCCGCACGGAAAACTCGGACTGCGCCCGCTCTATATATTCGTTTATCTCCTGCTCCAGCCCCGCCTGAAACGACGCTTTATATGAGCCCATCCTTCGCAAGACGCTGCTTCTCTCCGGAACAAAAGGTATATACGGATATTTATTCATTCTTACCTCTCGGCATATGATACACTACTTGTGTTCATTATTCAACCTCTTGAAAATCCCGCAAAATTATGATTAAATAAACGCACGCTATACAAAAGTGTATATGGTTTCCAAGGGGTTGTTCTGATATGAGTATAATTGAAAAATTGAATCGCAACGAGCGCTCGTTTTCTCTGGAGTTTTTTCCGCCGAAAAAGGATATGGCGATCACGTCGGTGTATGAAGCAATCGAAAAGCTTTCGGGCTACAGCCCGTCATTTGTCAGCGTCACATACGGCGCGGGCGGAGGCAACAGGGACAGGGTAATAGACATAGCCTCCCATGTCAAATCCGTGGGGCTCGAGGCGCTGGCGCACCTTACCTGCGTGGGAGCCGACCCCGCCTCGATAGACAATACGCTCTCTCAGCTCGAATCAATAGGCGTGAGCGGCGTGCTCGCACTGCGCGGAGACGTGCCCGAAGGTCTGGACAGAGAGACGGCATATAAACACTATAGGCACGCGAGCGATCTTATAAGAGCTATAAAACGGCGCGGCGGCTTTTGCATAGGAGCCGCGGCTTATCCCGAAGCGCATATGGAAAGTGAAACGACTGAAGAAGATTTATCGTTCATGAAGCTCAAGGCCGAGCTTGGCGCGGACTTTTTTATAACGCAGCTCTGTTTCGACAGGCGCGCGATAATCACGTTCTATGAAAACGTGGAAAAGGCGGGCATACAAGCCCCTGTTATAACCGGTATCATGCCGGTGCTCAATCCCAATCAGATAACGAGAATGGCGCTGCTGTCGGCGTGCTCAATACCAGCGCCCTTAAGCAAGATGATAAGCCGATACGGCTCAGACCCCGACTCGTTCAAAAAAGCGGGCCTTTGCTACGCCATAGAAGAGATAGAATATCTTATGGACAACGGCATAGGCAGGTTCCACATCTACACGATGAACAAACCCGATGTAGCCGAACAGATAATACTCGGCAGCCGTCTGAAAACTATTTAGCCGATTTTCTGCGCTTTTCCCGGTACATATCATGATCCGCAATACTGACAAGCGAATCCACCGATTCGCCGGAAAAGTATTCGGCTTGCTTGAAACCGAAGCTTAAAGATACGCCCTGCGCTCCACCCGCGAGGCATGCTTTGGCGTCCTTTTCTATCTGGGCAGTAACGGCCATGGCCTGCTCCTTTGTGACGCCCGGAAGTATGAGTATGAACTCGTCTCCCCCCAGCCTGCACACCGTGCCTATCCTTTCCGCGTGCCTGCGCAGCACGTCCGCGACGGAGACTATCATGGTATCGCCCGCCCCGTGCCCGTGATTATCGTTTATAGATTTTAAGCCGTCTATATCAGCAAAGCACACCGTTAGGGGTATTTTCCTTTCACTGCAGTCGTCGTACATCTGCCTGAGCTTTTCGGTGCCTGCCCTGCGGTTTAGCAGCCCTGTAAGCATATCCGTCTTTGCCATCTGCTCCAGCTTGGCCTCGGCCTCCCTGTACTTTGTGATGTCGCTGATGACAGTAACGACTATCTCCTGACCGCCGATCTTCGCGGGAGTGTGCGTAACGCTGTAAAGGTGTCCCTTAGCGTCCGTAAGCGTTTCTTCGGGCGCTTTTTTAGGCCTTCGTGAAAGGCCGCAGCCTAACTCCTCGTTTAACTGGCGGCTGCCCGAGCCGAACAGCTCTTTGTACGCCTTGTTTTCAAATATGATATCGCGGGTAGCCGGGTCCCATATCGCGAAACCCTGGCTGATGGAGTCTAAGCCTTTCCTTGCGGTCACATGCGCTTCGTTTCTCGGCATATCCGGAGACAGCGTTCTGAAGAGCTCGACGTACTTTTCTATGTTCCGCTTTATCTGCGGCCCCGCCTGCTCGTCGAAGAAATATAATGCGACGCCGTTTGTGCCGTATGTTTTGGCGTACATCGCGTATGCCGAGTCCGCCGCGCGCTTGAGCCGGCAGAGCCGCTTTGTCTCGGAATCCGCGTTTTCTTCAAAGTTGGGGCAAAGCACCGGCACGCAGACGTTCTTACGCGCGCGCCACTCCTCTTTTAACACATACCTCTGGTTTCTTTTTTCGTATATAGAGGCGCAGAACGCGCCGACGCTCCTTGAGGTAATGCTTAAGAAATCGTGCGCTTTGTTCTTCAGCGACGCGCTTGTAAATACATCGCAGATCATAGATATTACTGAAGCCGAATTTTGGGCGTACGCCTCCTCCATGGAGTTAATCGAAATAAGCCGCGACTGCATGCCGTCGTATCTCGCGGCGCACGACGACAAAGAAACGGTATGAAGCTTGTCCGATATGCGCAGCGCAGCGGTAAACTCGGTGTCCACTTCGTTTTTAAACGCGGCTATATCGGCCTCGTCTTCGAACATTCGAAAAAACGAGCTGCCCGCGTAAACGCCTTTTTTCTCTGCAAGCTTGTTGGCAAATAAAATCTTGCCGCTTTTTATGCCTACAATAAACACCGGTACAGGAAAAGTAATGAGATAATGCTTTGCATTGAAATAGTCCATGATTATGTCATCCTTGAATATACTTTACTTTAATACGCGTATTTTAACAAGTAAATTATATGCAATAACAAATGAAAAATTTGGCGAATGGCGCGCATGGCAGCAGAAAAAATGCGTAAAGATATAATAAAACGCCTCGGTCAGCCTGAGCTGAAAGCCGAAGCGTTATACACACCCCATCAAATCTCACGGAGGGACACCGTATACACACCCCAAAAAGCCTCGCAGCTTTGGCTTTTTTGGGGCCCCGTTATTAAGCTGTTATCAAAACACAGACGAAGCTATGCGGAAATAGCGAACATGAGCTCGCAGCTCGCCACGAGCTTGCCGCGCACATATGCCTTTCCGCTGCCCAGGCCTACGTTTCCCTTTACGGCGTCTATCGACGTTTCAAGCTCCAGAACGTCTCCGGGCACGACTTTTTCGCTGAATCGGGCGTTCTTTATCTTTCCCAAAAACGCGAGCTTTCCGCTCATTTCCTCTTTTGTAAGCAGCGCTATGCCGCCCATCTGCGCTATGGCTTCTATTATAAGCACACCAGGCATTATCTTCACGTCGCCGAAATGACCCATAAAGAACCACTCGTTAGCACTGACGGCTTTTATGCCTTTGGCTCTGACTCCCTCTTCAAGTTCGTCCACCCTGTCTATCATCAGGAACGGCTCTCTGTGAGGCAGAATTTTTTTAATATCATCTATACCCAGCATACCGTCCTCCGCTAGTCAAGCTTTTTAAGCAGTATACAGCTGTTATGCCCGCCGAACCCGAATGAGTTCGATATGGCGTACTTTGTATCCATGGGCCTTGCTTTGCCTTTTACATAGTCGAGGTTGCACCCTTCGCCCTCTGTTTCCAGTCCTATCGTGGGAGGCGCAATGCCGGCGTTGAGCGCGCACATGGACAGTACAGCCTCAAAAGCTCCCGCTCCGCCCAGCATATGTCCGGTCATGGACTTCGTAGAGCTTACAAGCAGCTTTTTTGCGTGCTCGCCGAAGCATTTTTCTATAGCCCTGCTCTCAAACACGTCGTTGAGCGGCGTGCCCGTACCGTGGGCGTTTATATAGCCTACGTCTTCCTTGTTAATGCCGCCTTCCTGTACTACGAGCTCCATTGCCTTAGCCGCCCATATTCCTTCCGGCTCGGGCGCCGTTATATGATACGCGTCGCATGTCTGCGCATAACCGGCGACCTGGCCTATTATATTCGCTCCGCGCTTTCCCGCGTGTTCTTCGCTCTCAATTACCATCATGCCTGAGCCTTCGGCCAGAACGAACCCCTGTCTGTCCTTGTCAAAAGGTATGCACGCCCTTGCGGGGTCCTCGCTCTCGGAGAGCGCCTGCATCTGGTGGAACCCCGCGACGCCGAGTTCGTATATGACCGCTTCTGCCCCTCCGACGAGCGCTAAGTCCATGCGCCCTTCTTTAATAGCGTAATACGCTTCGCCTATGGCGTCCGCGCCTGACGAACATGCGGTAACGACGCTGAGGCACGGCCCATGGAGCCCCAGCCGCATGGATATCATACCCGCTGTCGTATTAATGATGGATTTAGGAATAAACAGCGAAGAGACCGCCCTCGGCCCGTTCGTCCGTAGTTCATCCTGCTGCCCGCAAATCGTGCCGAGGCCGCCCATGCCGCTGCCCAGCACTACTCCTGCGCGCAGTGTGTCAAAGTCGCCTTCGGCAAGGCCGCTTTCCTCCCACGCCTGCATGGCCGCGACTATGGCAAGCTGCGAGAACCTCGCGAGGCGCTTCGCCTCGCGGTTAGTTATATACTTTGAAGGGTCGAAATCCCAGACCTCGCCCGCGCATGTAATGCCCGTAAGCTCGGTGTCGAAGCACTGCGCTTTTCTTATACCGCACACGCCTTTTACAGCGTTATCAAACGACTCCTTTACGGTTTGCCCTATAGGCGATACGGCGCCCATGCCGGTAATCACCACTTTATGACTCATATATACCTCACCTTTCCGTATACCCTTATATCACCATTCCGCCGTCAACGACCATTACCTGCCCAGTGATGTAAGACGCGCTCTCGCCGCATAAAAAGCACACAAGCCCCGCGACGTCACCAGGGCTGCCGAACCGGCCGAGCGGTATGGAATGAAGCATGTTTTGTTTTACGTCGTCGCTTAACCCATTCGTCATCGCAGTTTCTATGAATCCGGGCGCTACCGCGTTAACGCATATACCGCGCTTTGCGAACTCTCTCGCGCAGGATTTCGTAAGTCCTATGATGCCCGCTTTGGAGGCCGCGTAGTTCGCCTGGCCTGCGTTGCCCGTTATCCCTACGACGGACGTTATATTAACTATCCTTCCCTGTCGCGCCTTTAGCATATACGACGCCGCCTCCCTCGTGCAGCAAAAGCAGCTGTTTAAGTTCGCTCTTATTACGCTGTCGAACTGTTCGTCCGCCATGCGCATCACAAGGCCGTCGCTGGTTACTCCTGCGTTGTTGACAAGCACGTATATGCCTCCAAGAGAATCGACGCACGTTTTAACGAGCGTTTTGCAGCCCTCAGGAGACGTTAAATCCGCCTGTATTGCTACGGCATTGCGCCCCAGAGCTTTTATGCTCTGGGCGACTTCTTCTGCCTTAACGGCATTGCTGTTGTAGTGGACGGCGACGTCGAAGCCGGCCTTCGCAAGAGCTATAGCTATCGCCTGCCCTATGCCTCCCGACGCGCCCGTTACCAAAGCGGCTTTGCCCATATGTTTACCTCACTGTTTGTTTCCCGACAGGAATTTATTAAGCGTGGCCATATCGCGCACGGATTCGACCACGGCGCTCTTTTCCACCCTGCGCTTTACAAGCTTGGAAAGCACGTTGCCCGGCCCTACTTCCACGAAGCGCTCCACACCCGACGCTATCATATGCTCTAAGCAGTCATGCCATTTTACACGGCGGCACATCTGCTTTGCAAGCAGTTGTTTTATATCGCTGCTTTCACCGTAAGGAGCGCCCAATACGTTTGAATAGACGGTTTTTTTCATCCCGCCCAAAACAAACGTATCCAATACGCGTGAAAACTCGCTTGCCGCGCTTTCAAGCAGCGGAGCGTGCGAGGGCCCCGAAACCGAGAGCATAGCCGCCATTTTAGCGCCTTTTTGCTCAAACAGCTCTTTAAGCTTATTAAGCTCGGCCGTACTGCCCGCTATTACTGTCTGCATTTCGGAAAGATGGTTGGCGACGTACGCGTCCTCAAATCCGCTCAGCGCGTCCTCGACCTCGCCTACCGTAAAGCCTATAACGGACAGCATGCCGCCCTCGCCTTTAGGGTATGCGCCGTCCATTATGCTTCCTCTTTTGCGCACGAGCGCCGCGCAGCCTTGGGTGCTGAACACGCCCGCCGCGGCAAGCGCCGTATATTCGCCGAGCGAAAGCCCGGCATATACGTCCGCGTCGCATCCTTCGCTGAGCAGCACGTTGAAAAGCGAGATTGAATGCGCAAATATGGCGGGCTGTACTATTTCGCTCTCGTCGAGCCGCCATCCTTCAAAACACGCACGCTTAAGGTCAACGCCAGCGCCTTCGCAGCACATATCGAATATCTGTTTATAAATATCAACATTATCGTATAAGTCCATTCCCATACCCGCGGATTGCGCGCCCTGGCCGGGAAACAAAAACGCCGTCTTCATAGCTTTAGCCCTCTTGGGTGAGAAGGCCGCCGACGTTTTTCAATATATCGCTTATGCGCTGCGCGTCAAACATCTCGCGTATTATATCAGCTGCCGGCTGTATGTGTTCGAGCATGCACGCCGCCTGGCCCGCCATGAACGAGCCCGTCTCCTTGTCGCCGTACAGCACTGCCCTCATGAGCGAGCCTTCGCCCGCTTTTTCGAGCTTTTCTGCGCCGTCCACCTCGTACTCGAGCTTTGCGAGTTCGCGCACAAGCGGGCTGCGAAGCACCCTTACGGGATGTCCCGTCACGCGGCCCGTGACTTTGCTGTCTATGTCCTTAGCCTTAATTATGCGGTTCTTGTATTCCTCGTGCGCCGTGCATTCCTCGGCAAGCACAAAACGCGTGCCCACCTGCACGCCTTTAGCCCCGAGAACAAACGCTGCCGTTACGGTGTCCGCGTCGAATATGCCGCCCGCCGCGACGACGGGTATATCAACACTGCGCGCCACGTCGGGCATAAGCACCATAGTCGTGAGCTCGCCAATATGCCCGCCCGATTCGCAGCCTTCCGCTATTACGAAATCTGCGCCCATTCGCTGCATCATTATGGCTAGAGCGCGGCTCGCTACTACAGGCGCGAATATGCTGCCCGCTTCCTTCCACATCTTCACGTACTCGGCCGGATTACCCGCGCCCGTGATGACCACGGGGACGCGCTCTTCGGCGACGAGCTTTACGATGCTGTCGACATACGGGCTTAACAGCATGACGTTTACGCCGAACGGTTTGTCAGTCTTTTGCCTTAATGCACGTATCTGCTCTTTGACCCACTCGGGCGGGGCGTTGCCCGCGGCTATCACGCCGAGGCCCCCCGCCATGGAAACGGCGGCAGCAAGGTCCGCATTTGATACCCATGCCATACCGCCCTGAATGATTGGGTATTCGATGTTAAGCAACCCGCATAT
Source organism: Bacillota bacterium (assembly GCA_023410595.1). Classification (GTDB taxonomy): domain Bacteria; phylum Bacillota; class Clostridia; order Christensenellales; family SZUA-584; genus DTFZ01. The sequence goes on from JAEYPO010000019.1 coordinate 25,518, forward strand.
GCTGCCTTCGAATCTATGCATTCGTTTTCCCTTCCAGATAAGTAACCAGCTGTCCGACCGTCTTAATATCCTTTACCTCTTCATTAGGTATCTTAATGCCGGTCTCCTTTTCGAGCTCTATGAGCATCTCCACCATGTCGAGAGAGTCCATTTCAAAATCTTCGACAAAGCTCTTTTCCATCGTAATCTCGTCTCTCTCAAGGTCGAGCTGCTCCATTAGATTTTTGATTATCAGTTCCTTCATGTTTTTTCTCCTCCAGAATATTATTAAATTGTCCAATCCACCACAAGGCCGCCGCACGTAAGGCCCGACCCGAAAGCGACCAAAGCTACTCTGTCGCCTTTTGTAAGCCAGCCTTTTTTGTAGGCGTCGCACATGGCTATCGGAATGGTTGCGGATGAAGTGTTTGCGTATTCGTCGATATCCATAAAGAACTGGTCCGACTTGAAGCGCAGTTTACGTTTTATATAATCTATTATCTTAGCGTTTGCCTGATGGGGTATCACTTTTGTAAAGGGTTTGTCGCCGCATTTTGCGAGCAGCTTGCGCAGCACGGAGTCCGCCGCGCTCACCGCGTATGTAAACACCTCGCGGCCGTTCATACGCAAATGGTCCTGCTGCTCATCCTTAGGGTCTATGTTGTTAAACGGCGTTTTGCGCATTTCTCTTTTGCATATTATGACATCTTCTTTATCGGGTGAGCCGCTCAAGATCGGAAAATGGACTTTTGGCTCGTCGCTGCGCTTTAAAACAACAGCGCCCGCCCCGTCCCCGAACAGCACGCACGTCGAACGGTCCTTCCAGTCGACATACTGGGATATCGCTTCGCTCGATATAACGAGCGCCGCGTCCTTTCCCATAGAGTCCATAAGGCTCGCCGCCGTGGAAAGCGCGTATACAAATCCGGAACAGCCGGCGGATATATCCATATTGGCGCAATCGTTAATATCGAGCGCCTTCTGCACATATCCCGACATACTTGGGGTAACGTATTCGCTCGTAATGGAACTCGAAATGATAAGCCCAATTTCGTTCCTGTCTACGCCCGAATTGGCCAGAGCCTTAGACGCGGCCTCTAGCGCCATATCGACGCTGCGTTCTCCGGACGAGATATGCCTTCTGCGTATGCCCGTACGTTTTTTTATCCATTCGTCGCTTGTATCCACAAGGCTCTCAAGCTCAACGTTTGTTACTACTCTCTCAGGCACCTTGCACGCGATGCCCGCAATTTCTACCGATGCTTCCAACTTACAGTCCTCTCATCTCTATATATCTTTCATGCCTTTTCAGCACCAGCTTTTCGGGGGATATCCTCGTCAGCCGCTTAAGCGCGATCCTGATCTCGCGCCGCATATCCGCTACGCATTTGTCCATATCGAACCTGTCAAAGCCCTCCGGCTCTTTTATTACGCTGTCCACGACGTTGAACTTTTTAAGGTCGCTTGCCGTAAGCTTTAAGTTTTCCGCCGCTTCATGCGCGAGCGACGAGTCTTTAAACAGTATCGACGCGCAGCCTTCAGGCGTTATCACTGAAAAGTAGCTGTTGTCAAGCATAATCAGCCAGTCTGAGAGTGAAAGCGCGAGAGCTCCGCCGCTTCCGCCTTCGCCTATTATAATCGAAATGGTCGGGGTCTTTAGCGTCGCCATTACTTTGAGGTGCTCCGCTATTACGAGCCCCTGGCCCCGCTCTTCCGCGTCCACTCCGGGGTACGCGCCCGGCGTGTCCACAAAGCATATGACGGGCCTTGAGAACTTTTCGGCCTGCTTTAATGCCCTCATGGATTTCCTGTACCCCTCGGGGTTCGGCATGCCGAAGTTGCACTTCATACGCTCCTCCAGCGTATGTCCTTTCTGCTGGCCTATTACCGTTACCGGCCAGTCCTCAAACCACGCTATCGCCGTGACGATAGAGTCGTCGTCACCGAAGCATCTGTCGCCTTTTACTTCAAACACCCCGGTAAACAGCTTAGAAAGGTAATCCCTTGTCTGAGGCCTGTTCTCCTTGCGGGCGTTTTTCACCTTATCCCACGGCTTTTCCGCAGGCTGCGCAGCGTCCGTATTATTTATATCATTCGGCATAGTACTCATAATCCCGGCTGGATACGCAGCTCTTTTTTACAGTGCAGCGCCAGTATATCCGCAAGCGTATCCCTTAAATCCTTTCTGTCCACTATCCTGTCTATGAGCCCGTGCTCATACAGAGATTCGGACATCTGAAACCCTTCGGGCAGTTGGTCGTTTACTGTCTGCTCTATTACTCTCGGCCCCGCAAACCCTATGCGGGCCCCCGGCTCGGCTATGGTTATATCGCCCTGCATAGCGAAGCTCGCCGTAACGCCGCCCGTCGTCGGGTGCGTAAGCACGTTCACGTGCAGCAGCCTTTGGGCGCTGTGGCGCGCAAGCGCTATGGTCGTCCTCGACATCTGCATCAGCGAATGTATTCCCTCTTGCATCCTCGCGCCGCCCGACGCGCAGAATATGATTAGAGGCAGCCGGTTGAGCGTGGCGAATTCGCTAATAATAACTATCTTCTCACCCACCACGGTCCCCATACTGCCCATCATGAAGTATGAGTCCATGACGGCCATGGCTGTCCTTACACCCTTTATGGACGCCTTGCCTATGACGACGCCTTCCTGCGCCTTTGATTTTGACTTCTCTGTGGCAATCTTCGTCTTGTACCCCGGAAACGATATAGGATCCTTGCTCTCGGCCTCGCGTTCTATCTCTATAAAGCTGCCGTTGTCCACTATCATCTCTATCCTGTTGTAAGCGGGCTGACGGAACAGGTATCCGCAGTACGGGCATATAGAATCGTTCGCATGCACTATGTCGGCTATCATTTCCCTGCCGCAGCCGCCGCAGTACAGCTTTTCTATTTTCTCCTCAGGCTGCAGGTCCTCGCTTATTTCTATCTTTTCGTTAAACAGTTTCATCGTCGCTCCGTAAATACCGATTGATAAACGTCTGTTCTATCCACTTTGTGTGAACGTTTCCTGATATGAAATCTTCGTCGCTCATTATGGCTTTGGCAAATTCGGCGTTATGCTCAATTCCCGTTATCTTAAGCTCTTCGAGCGCCGCGCGGCTCAAAGCTATTGCCTCCCCGCGGTCGTCTCCCATGCATACGAGCTTCATTATCAGCGAATCGTAGAAAGGCGAAACCTCGTCGCCCGCGGCATAGCCCGTGTCTACACGCACACCGTTGCCGCCCGGCAACGCCAATCCGCTTATTATCCCCGGAGAGGGGCGAAAGTTCTCGTCGGGGTTTTCGGCATTTATCCTGCACTCTATCGCGTGGCCTTTGAGCACGAGATCTTCCTGCCTTATAGCAAGCTTATGCGACAGCGCGGCATGTATCTGCGCCTTGACAAGATCGACGCCGTATACGCACTCGGTTACGGGATGCTCCACCTGTATCCTCGTGTTCATCTCCATGAAGTAAAACCTGTTGTCGTCCGTAAGCAGGAATTCCACAGTTCCCGCGCCCACGTAGTTTATCGACTTCGATATGCTTACGGCTATGCGCTCCATCTTCCTCAGTGTATCTTCGTCAGCGTTAGCCGTAGGCGCTTCTTCCACAAGCTTCTGGTTCTTTCTCTGCAGCGTACATTCCCGCGTGCCGAGGTGTATTGTGTTGCCGTATTCGTCGGCGAGTATCTGCACCTCTATGTGCCGCGCGTCGGGAAGGTAGGATTCCATGTATACTCTTTTGTCACCGAACGCCAGCTCGGCTTCCCTGCAAGCCATCGAATACGCCTGCTCTAACTCCTCTTTGCAGCCCACTATGCGTATGCCCTTGCCGCCGCCGCCCGACGCCGCTTTTATCATAAGCGGATAGCCGATCGCCTTGGCGACTTCCCGCGCCGCTTCTATGGTATCCACCGTGCCGTCCGATCCGGGAACGACAGGGAAACCGTTTTTCGCAACCGTCGTACGTGCCTGCTGCTTGTCGCCCATAATATCCATGCACTCCGCCGAAGGGCCTATAAACCTTATGCCCTCTTCGTCGCACATGCGCCGGAACTCGGCGTTCTCAGAAAGGAAGCCCACGCCCGGATGTATAAGATCGGCATGGTACGCCTTCGCCGCCGCTATTATGCTCTCCATGTTAAGATAGCTCTTCTCGGCCTGCCTCGGGCCTACGCATACGCTTTCGTCCGCCAGCCTTGTATGCATGCTGCCTTCGTCGCTCTCCGAGTATACCGCTACCGTCTTAAGCCCGATTTTTTTGCAGGTGCGTATTATCCTTACGGCTATCTCGCCCCTGTTTGCAACAAGTACGGTCTTCATGTCGCTTAAGCCTTTGCGTATTTAAAAAGCGCGTCTTTGGCAACTATCGCCTCGGCGTCTTTTTTCAGTACGCGTTCTATTATGCCGTCTTTGGGCGCGGTTATCTCGTTCATAGTTTTCATCGCTTCAATAATGCACAGCACGTCTCCTTTTTTCACCCTCGAGCCCTCCTGCACATACGGCTCTGCGCCCGGCTCTTTCGCTACATAAAACACTCCCGATATAGGCGCAAAAACAATATCATCGCTGTCGTATTCGTTAGCGGCGGCGGTTTTTTCCCTTTGCTGCGGGGCTGCAAAACACGCCGGAGCGCTTATCTCTTTTTCGAGCGATATTTTTATTTCCTGTGTTTCTATGCTGAATTTGCTGAACGAAGATTTTTCAGCCTTGTCTATTATGCTGAAGATTGTTTCCAGATCCATGCCGATCCTCCCACGAGCTTATTTTAATACAAGTATCTTTTATAAGCGGAGAGCACTTTTCGTCAGAAACTGCGCCCGGCGCTTATCTAGTCGCTCTGAATTTTAATTTACACCGGAAAGCCTCACGTCTTGCCGTCCATCGCTAAAGCGACGTGTGGATCCTATTTACACCCAATCAAGCTTTTAGCTTATGGAGACCCCATATTTAATAGTTAGTACTGCTAACGGCTGATTGATTTTAGCAATATTATCACGCAACTGATAATATGTCAACGCCGTTATATTTGGCACATACTTCAATTATGTAATAACTATTACATAACTCATGTTATCGGCGCACGGCAACCCCTTTGTTGATTACGAATCTGTTTCCACCAAAGACATATATATTTATTTTTTGTTACCCTCCAGTCCGGATAAACAAACTTTTTTAACAGTTACTTCTATCTTTTTTAATTTTTCTCCAGCCTGCTGAAGAAATCAGCCAGGCCGTTTAAAGACTTAAGCAGGTCCGGGTATTCGCTTATCTTAAAATCCTTGAGCAGGCTCTGCACCATTTGGTCATGGAACTGCCTGTGATTTTCGCAGCACTCCCGGCCTTTTTCCGTCAGCTTAAGTATGCTCATTCTCCTGTCCTTATCGGATTTAACTTTTTCTATATACTTCTTTGCCTCAAGCCTTGCCGCCGTTACGCTCGCCGTGGCCTTTGTTATATCAAGCCCTGCCGCGATGTTAGTAAGCGTCGGCACCTTGGCGTCCTCTATCTCCTCGAGCATATGCATCTCCGTGCGGCTTAGCCTGCCGTTTGCCGAATTTGAGACTATCTTCTCCTGTATGCGCAGTATCTTGAAAAAGAGTTCTTTAAGCACCTTATTCAATAATTTCTTTACTTCACGTTCCGTCATATTACCACCCCAAAACCTTCTCCCAAAACCGTTTTTTATCCCCTTTGCTGCACGCTATCTTCACAATGTTTTTTGCTTTGCAGCTGCCGCCCGCGCAAAAAAATAGTTCGTTACCTAAACTATTATATCATATGAGAACGCTCAGGCAAGAATATTTTGCATATCGAGATATTTCAAGTATCTTAATATTTTTAATACGCTGGACAAAGTAAAAAAGCCCCGGGGATTTCCCGAGGCGGATATCATTATTTACAGCAGTATGCAGATAAGGCCTCCGCTGCCCTCGTTTATTATGCGCTGCAGCGTCTCCTGTATCTTTATCCTTGCGTCTTCGGGCATGTTGGAGAGCTTGCCCGATAATCCCTCTTTTACGAGGTCGTGAAGCGGCTTTCCGAATATGTCCGTCTTCCATATCTTTCCCGGATCGCTCTCGAATTCGGAGAGCATATACTTTACAAGCTCTTCGCTCTGCTTTTCCGTCCCTACTATCGGCGAGACCTCCGTTTCGATATCGACCCTTATAAGATGCAGCGACGGCGCGCTGGCTTTAAGCCTTACTCCGAAGCGCCCGCCGTGCCTTACCATCTCGGGCTCTTCGAGCGACATCTCGTCCATAGAGGGCGGCACGAGACCGTAGCCCGTCTCTTTAACGCTCTTCATCGCGGCTTCTATCCTGTCATATTGTTTCTTTGCGCCTACGAGGTCTTTTACTATCGAAACGAGGTGATAGTCGTCCTCAATAGGATAACCGCATTCGTCGCCCAGTATCCTGTAGAACAGCGTCTCGGGGAAATCGAGCTTTATATTTACGCTGCCCTCGCCAAGCTCGATGCTGACAACCGCCGCGTTATCCACATCATCGAGGGATCTCATTGCTTCAATAAGCCCTTGATAATCGCGAACCTTCTCTAGGCTGTCTATCGTGCCCGATATGCCGCCGAGCACTTCGCTCATCAGCCAGTGATCGGGAGAAAGCGCCCTTGCCCAGCCCGGCAGATCCATGTTGACTTCCTTGAGCGGGAATTCATAGAGCAGGTTTTCGAGCATTGAATTGATGTCGTTTTCTGAAAGCCGCATTATATCCATCAGCAGTACGGGAACGCCGTATTTATCCTCCATCGCGTTGCGCAGCGATATCGTGTCTTCCCTATAAGGGTTCGCCGAGTTGAGTATCACAATAAACGGCTTGCCGAGCGCGGCGAGCTCCCTTACCACCCTTTCTTCCGCCTGTATGTAGCTCGAACGCGGTATCTCGGTGATGCTGCCGTCCGTCGTCATCACTATGCCTATTGTGCTGTGCTCTGTTATTACCTTTCTTGTCCCCGTCTCAGCCGCTTCTTCGAACGGCACGTCATGGTCAAACCACGGCGTCGTTACCATACGCGGTACGTCGTTTTCGAGGTATCCCATAGCTCCGTCAACCATATACCCCACTGAGTCGACCATGCGCACCTTCATCTCGGCCTCGTTGTTTATCTTTATTCTTACCGCCTCGTTGGGCACGAACTTCGGCTGAGTAGTCATAATAGTCTTGCCCGCGCTGCTTTGCGGAAGCTCGTCTACTACCCGTTCCTTCTCGTATGTATCCTCAAGGTTGGGGAGCACCAGCATATCCATGAACCGTTTTATGAACGTCGATTTGCCCGTCCTTACCGGCCCCACGACGCCTATATATATGTCTCCCCCTGTTCTTTCGGAAATATCTCTATAAAGATTATAGCTTTGCATGGCGCACCCTCCACATATAGTTTGCTTTAACACTTAATATATATGAACATGTGTGCCTGATAATTACTAAAAATAGAAGAGATACGCATCTTAAGCTGCTGATAAAATTTATGTCTAAAAAATAAAATAAGAACAGAAGTTAGAACCCGAAAAACAAACATGCCCTTCATCTGGACTCTGCCAGTGAAGGGCAAACATTAACTCATAAAACCCGCTATCAGTTATAGCCAGCTCGGGACCTTATCGTTCTTTATAAGGTCTTCGCACGTCTGGCGCGCCGCCATAAGCTCCGCTTTGCCGTTCTTGACGAGCACCACGGCCGGATGCGGCAGCATGTTGTAGTTGCTTGCCATGGAGTAGTTATACGCTCCCGTGGAAAACACGGCCATTACGTCCCCGGCCTCGGCCTCGGGCAGCGTAGCGTTCCAGATGAGCATATCGCCGCTCTCGCACGTACGTCCGGCTATCGAGACGACCGTCGAGTCGGGCTCGTTCATCTTTCCGGCCAGTGCGCATGTGTACTTAGCCTGATACAGCGCGGGACGCGGGTTGTCGGCCATGCCTCCGTCCACGCTGACATACGTGCGTATGTTAGGTATGTGCTTTATATCGCCCACCGTGTACAGCGTCGTTCCCGCTTCGCCGACTATCGACCTGCCCGGCTCTATAACGAATACAGGCAGCGGTATGTCCTTTTCGGCGCAGACACGGTGCATCTCTTCTATCATCGCTTCTATATACTCGCCGGGTTTAAACGGCTTATCTTCCTTAAGATAATGTATGCCGTATCCCCCGCCGAAATTAATCTCGGTAAACAGGAATCCCGTTTCGTCCCTGACGCTTTTCAGGAACGATAGCATTACGTCCACCGCGTCGCGGTACGGCTGAAGCTCGAATATTTGCGAGCCTATGTGGCAGTGCAGTCCTATAAGGTTAAGGCTCGGCTCGGCGAGTATCTCTTTTACAGCCTCCATGCCCTGGCCGTCGGCGGCGCCGAATCCGAACTTTGAATCCACCTGCCCAGTTTTAATATAATCGTGGGTATGCGCCTCTATGCCCGGCTTAATCCTCACGGAAACATTCTGCACCTTGCCGTGCGCTTTCGCTATGCGCGATAACAACTTTATCTCCGCGAAGCTGTCTATTACTACCCTGCCTACGCCCGCCTCGAGCGCAATGTTTAAGTCACCCGGCGTTTTATTATTGCCGTGAAGGTACGTCTTGCTCATGTCGTACCCGGCGTTCATCGCGGTACGTATCTCGCCCTCCGAAACGACGTCGAGCCCAAGGCCCTCGCTCTCCACAAGGCGGCAGATAGCGGTTGTCATAAACGCTTTACCTGCGTAGAGCACCTTTGCCCCGCCTTTATAAGTTTTGACCGTGCGCATGTATTCACGGCAAACGCCGCGTATTACGTCCTCTTCCATCACGTAAAGAGGCGTGCCGAATTCTTTCGCTAATTCAAGAGCGTCACAGCCGCCCAGCATAAGATGTCCGTCTTTGTTTACATCAAGTTTTGCCCAGTGCTCCATTTTGAACCTCGAGAATTTAATGTTAAGGAATATTAACATACGTGATTATTCATGTCAACGGATAAATATACAAAAAGCATAAGATGCATTTTCATTATGTAAATAATGCGCCGTATGTTATAATTATATCATTATGGCTAATGACAAGATTGAATTTACTTTAAAACAGGCGCGCAGGTTTGTGCTGTTAAAGCATGGGCTGCTGGGCGAGCACCGCTTTTTGGGCAGGCAGGGCGTGCTTGATTTTGTAAGGCAGGCGGGCTGCTTGCAGTTCGACCCTGTAGACGTTTGCGGCAAGAACGCCGAGATAGCGCTTCATTCGCGCGTTAAGGGCTTTACAAAGGACATGCTTGACGGGCTGCTTTATAAGGACAGGCTGCTATTTGACTACTTCGACAAGAATCTTTGCATCATGCTTACGGAAGACTGGAAGTACTTCGACCGGGCAAGGGAGGAGAGCAGACGCAGCGAGCGGCCTTCCGGGAGGATAAAAGAGGTGGCGGACGAAATAATAGCAGCCGCGCGTGAAAAAGGCGCGGTATGTTCTCGTGACCTTGGCATGAGAGAAAAGGTGGACTGGTACTGGAGCAGCACCGCGCTTTCGAGAGCCGCGCTTGAGGCGCTGTACTTTCAGGGCGACCTTGTAATACACCACAAAAAAGGCACTATGAAGTATTACGCTCTTGCCGAGGATTGCCTGCCGCGAGAGATACTCGAAGCTGAGAATCCCTGCAAAAGCGATGATGAATATATTATGTGGCGCGTGCTGCGCAGGATTGGCGCCGTAGGGCTCCTTTGGAACCGCGCGTCCGACGCGTGGCTCGGCATGTCGGAATTCGATGCCGCGGCAAGAAACAGGGCTTTTTCTCAGTTGCTTGAGCAGAGAAAGATAATCGAACTGAATGTGGAATCCATAGAATATCCATTGTACTGCCTTTCTGCGGATATGGAGCTTACCGAAACGGTCAAGCGGGATACAGACTTTAAGGAGCGCACCGAGCTCATCGCGCCGCTCGACAGCCTGATGTGGGACAGAAAGCTCATAAAGGCGCTGTTTGATTTTTCGTATAAGTGGGAAATATATACACCCAAAGAGCAGCGCAAATACGGCCACTATGTGCTGCCCGTACTTTCGGGCGAACTTTTTGCGGGAAGAGCGGAATTGGTATGCGACAGGAAACAAAAAACGCTGCTTGTAAACAACGTCTGGCTGGAAGAGGGCGTAAAACATACAAAGCAGCTCTCGCAAAAACTTGACAGGTGCTTTGAGCGGTTCGCTAAGTTCAACGATTGCGATATATATCAAAAAATAAAAAAGCCACGGATACAATATTTGCACCCGCGGCCTTAATTTAATACCCATGGCCTTAGTCTGTCTTAGTTCTCTTTTTGCAGCTCCGGAGCGATTGTGTTCATACCGCTTTTGGGCGTTTCTTTCTTTCTGAACGCAGGCTTGCCCTCGTTCATATACATGTTTATGTTATCGCTTATGCTTATCTTACCCTCAAGTATCTCCTCGGAGAGCTGGTCTTCGACAAGCTGCTGTATCATGCGCCGCAAAGGCCGCGCGCCGTAGTTCTCGTCGAATCCCTCTTTGGCGAGGTAATCTACGGTGTCCTCCGAATAGCTCATGCTTATCTCGCGCTCCTCAAGGCGTTTTATAACGTTGCCCAGCATTAGCTTCACTATCTCCCTCGTATGCTCGGGGCTTAATTTATGGAACACGATTATGTCGTCGAGCCTGTTTATAAACTCGGGCCGGAACGCCTTTTTAAGCTCCTCCATCAGCCCCTGCTTCATCTGCTCATATCCGCTGTCGCCCGGCCCCGGCGCCCCGAAGCCTATCCTTTTTGTCTCGATATCGCGCACGCCGAGGTTTGACGTCATTATTATGACGGTGTTTTTAAAGTCCACGACGCGGCCTTTAGAGTCGGTCAGTCTGCCGTCCTCGAGTATCTGCAGCAGCATGTTGAACACATCCGGATGCGCCTTTTCTATCTCGTCGAGCAGCAGCACTGAGTAAGGACTCCTTCTCACCTTTTCTGTAAGCTGTCCGCCCTCGTCGTACCCTACGTATCCCGGAGGCGAACCTATCAGCTTAGATACGGTGTGCTTTTCCATGTACTCCGACATGTCGAGCCGTATCATTGAGTTCTCGTCCCCGAACATAGCCTCGGCAAGCGCCTTGGAAAGCTCAGTCTTGCCTACTCCCGTAGGCCCTAAGAATATGAATGAACCCACCGGACGCCGCGGGTCTTTCAGCCCTGCGCGCGAGCGGCGTATGGCCTTCGATACCGCGACGCACGCTTCATCCTGCCCTATTACGCGCTGGTGCAGAGTGTCTTCAAGGTTAAGCAGACGCTTCGCCTCGTCCTCCGTGAGCTTTATAACGGGTATGTGAGTCCAGCTCGACACTATCTCCGCTATCTCCGTCTCGGTGACGCGGCCTTCGTGCTCCTTGGTGCTCGTCTCCCATTCCTTCTTCATCCCCGCGATGCGCTTTTCTATGTTCTTTTCCTCGTCGCGAAGCTGTGCTGCCCTCTCGAAGTTCTGGTGCGTTATCGCCTGCTCCTTTTCCTTGCGGAGACGCTCGGCGTTTTCCTCAAGCTCCTTGATGTCGGGCGGAGCGGTATAGAGCTTCAGCCTCACCTTGGAAGCCGCCTCGTCCATCAGGTCTATCGCCTTGTCGGGCAGGAACCTGTCGGATATGTACCTTGAGGAGAGCTCTACGGCCGCCTTAAGCGCCTCGTCAGTTATCTTCACTTTATGATGCGCCTCGTACCTGTCTCTGAGGCCTTTTAATATCTCAAGCGTTTCCTCGCGCGTAGGCTCGCCCACCGTGACCGGCTGGAAGCGCCTTTCGAGCGCCGCGTCCTTTTCAATGTTCTTTCTGTATTCGTCGTACGTAGTCGCGCCCACTACCTGTATCTCGCCCCTCGCGAGAGCCGGCTTCAGAATATTTGCTGCGTCCATAGCGCCCTCTGCCGCGCCCGCGCCCACAATGGTATGTATCTCGTCTATGAACAGTATCACGCTGCCCGAGCTTTTAAGCTCCTTAAGCGCGTCCTTCAGTCTGTCTTCAAACTCTCCCCTGTATTTCGTGCCCGCTATCATGCCCGCAAGGTCCAAAGCTACTACGCGCTTTCCCGCGAGCAGTTCGGGCACGTGGCCGTCCACGATACGCTGCGCAAGGCCTTCCGCTATCGCGGACTTGCCCACACCCGGTTCGCCTATGAGCACGGGGTTGTTTTTCGTCCTCCTTGATAGCACCTGCGTTATGCGCTCTATCTCCTGCGCGCGCCCTATTACCGGGTCCAGTTCCCCGTCCCTCGCGGCCTTTGTGAGGTCCCTGCCGAACTTATCGAGCTTGGGCGTCCTGTCGTCCTTTTTCTGACCCGATTCTCCGCCTGAAGCGCTTTCGCCCGTAACGTTGTATATGCCGTGTTCTATCTCGCCAAAGTCGGTGTCCAGCTCGCTCAATATACGAAACGCGACGCTCTCTTTTTCCTTTATGAGCGCCATAAGTATATGCTCCGTGCCGACATAGCTCTGCCCGAGCTGCTTCGAGAACGCAACGCTCAGCTCGAGTATCTGTTTTGAGCGCGGCGTATAGCCAAAGCCCTGAGTAAATTCATAATCGCCTTTTCCTATGAGATTAAGCAGGTTTTCCGTGACCGCCTCCTCTGAAATGCCCGACATGCCGAGCAGGTTAGCCGCGGCGCCTTGCTTTTCACATATCAATCCAAGCAGCAGATGCTCCGTACCTACATAGTTGTGGCCGAGCTCCCTAGCTTTTTCTTCAGCCAGTTTAAGCGCGTTTTTCGCGCCTTCAGTAAATTTCGCAAAAAAGTCCATTGCTTAATATCCTTTCTATTATTACCTTATAAATCATTACGGCTTTTCGGAGACCCCGATACTTCACCCCAAAAAGCTTACGGCTTTTTGGGGAACCCGATGCTAAAAACTTCCCGTAAGACGTCTGCCCTCGCTATATCCCTTTTAAGGGGCTGTGCGTCGTCCAGCCGCTCCGCTATGATAGCCGGTCGGGTGTCCATCATCACTCTGTAAAGGCTGCCCGCCGTAAGCCGAGGCACTATGCCCAGCGACGCGCCGAACGCCACGTCGGATATCAGCTTCTGGGCTTCCGAATCACTCATTCTTCTGGCGTTGCGCAGCACTCCCACCGCTCGCCATACCCTGTCTTCCAGCGTTACCCCGAGGCTCTTATAAAGCTCCTTCCTCGTACTGCGCTCAAAGTCTATCACCTTGCTCACAGTCGAAAGCAGCCTTGAAAGTATCTCCTTTTCGGATACGCCCAGCGTTATCTGGTTCGATATCTGATAAAACGCGCCCGAAGCGGCGCTGCCTTCCCCGAACGCGCCCCTTACCGTCATGCCTATTTTGCTTACCATGGAGATTATGCGCGGCATGCCTTTAGCGGCCGTCAGCGCGGGCAGGTGCAGCATAAGCGACGCCCTCAGGCCTGTCCCCACATTAGTCGGGCAGCTCGTCAGAAACCCGAAGTTCTCGTCGTATGCGTAATCAACGCCCTCCGACAGCATGTTGTCAAGCTGGTCGGCTTCGCCGTAAGCGGCCTTGAGTGCGAGTCCCGACCTTAAGCTTTGAATCCGGTAATGGTCCTCTTCCATTATCATTACGCTTAGGCTCTCGTCGCCGTTCGCTATAAGCCCGCCAAGGCTGTTGCGGGCAAGGTCGCTGCTTATTATATTTTTCTCAATGAGCGCGCGCCTGCTTATCTCCGTCATATCCGAAAGCCTGAAATACTTGAACTCCGGTGATTTTAACAAGCTCGATTTTGCTAGTTCGTGCACCTTTTCCACATCTTCCGCTTCCGTTATCCTGGTCGGGAACGGCACTTGGGCAAGGTTCCTCGCAAGGCGTATCCTCGTTGAAACAACAACGTCGCTCTCAGGAGCGTTATCTTCCAGCCATTCAGGCATTCTGACTTCCCTCCTTTTCCAGAAGAGCTATTTCGTCGCGCAGCCGCGCGGCCTCTTCAAAGTTTTCGGCAACTATGGCGAGCTTAAGCTCACGCTTCAATTCTTCCTTCATGTTTTCCTGCACGCTTTCCTTTTCCACATCGGCCACTACGCGCTCGCCGGGGCGTTTGCCCGTATGCTTTTCGTTCATGTGTATGCCCTTGAGTACAGGCAGCAGGCTCGATTCAAAAACGCTGTAGCATTGCGCGCACCCAAGCTTGCCCGTCTTCTGAAAGCTTGCCAGCGTCGTGCCGCATTTGTCGCATACTGCTTCTTCCGCTTCCTCAACCTCATAGAACGCACTTAAAAGATCGTTGAATGAAAATCCCGGAAGTACGGAAGGCTTGTTCCTCTTTGCGGCGCACTGGGCGCAAAGGTGCACGGTTTTAACCTGGCCGTTCACAAACGTGGTCATATGTATCGTAGCGTTATTCTTCAAACAATCATCACACAGCATATTAAGACTCCTGACTTAAAAGCGTAAGTATAAACTGTTTCATTATACTCGCCCGCAAATGGTCCTTTATCATGGCCGGTATAGCGAGAGCCTTGTCCGAAATGGCGGCGCCCATCAGCGCTCCCTCTTTTTCCGTCACCACATCGTTGTCTACAAGACGGCTTATAACGCCCATAGCGTCGCGTTCGGATATCTGATCGCCTATCCTCTCGGTAACGAGCTCGAGCAGCTCGCTTGACTCATCTACGTTAAGGCGCACCACTCTGATGTATCCTCCTCCGCCGCGCCTGCTTTCGATAATATATCCCCTGTCGGGCGTGAACCTCGTTGCGAGCACATAGTTTATCTGAGACGGTGCGCAGTTGAAATGCTGCGCAAGCTCGTTGCGCTGCAGCTCTATCCTGCCCTCATACTCGCCCATCAGGTTCTTTATAAAATTTTCTATAGTGTCGCTTAGTATTGACATCTCATCACCTGCTTTGACTTTCTTTGACCTTTATTGATATTATACACTATTCAGCGTTTTATGCAACAGTTATTTGATGGCGTTCATAGATTATTTAGCATTATTACGTTTTTGCTTCTATTGAACTGCCTGCGGATTTTCCGGCGCATCGTATATGTTGTCAAAATACTCCGCGACACCTTTATATATCGCTTTAGCGCACTTTTCCTGGTATTCGTCCGTCTGAAGCAGCTCCTCTTCCCTCTCGTTGGACAGAAAGCCGCACTCGACGAGCACGCTTGGGGCTTCGCCTTGGCGCAGCATGAAATAATTCTCTGGCTTATACGTCCTCGGCCTCGGAGGCTGCAGGTATTCGTTGAGGTATTGCTGTATGTATTCGGCCATCGCCTTTCCTTCCTCCGATTTTTCGTAGTAGAACGCCATCGGGCCCGCTACGGAAGCGTCGCCGAACTTGTTCATGTGTATCGATATGACGGCGTCGGGATCGGTATCCTCTATTATCTGCTCGCGTTTCGCCATATCGCCTTTTTTTGTGGACGCCACCGCTTCGTCGTCTTCACGCGTCATCACCACAGTGAAGCCGTTAATCTCAAACAGCCTTTTAAGTTTATTTGCGACGGACAGATTAAGTACGTCTTCCCTTACCTTCGTTATCCTTCCCGACGCGCCTGCGTCAAAACCTCCGTGTCCGGCGTCTATGACTATAATCCCCCTGCTTTGCCGCATTACCTGCGCGCTTGCGGGACCAAGTAACAACAGCGCGGACAAGAGCGCGGAAACAATTAAAAAATAGACCATATAACGATTTCTTTTTTTCATGCGAAACCTCCGCCGTTATATAATCTATATTATTTGTCTTATTTCTCTTTTATCACCCTATATGTTTAACAGTATATGCCGCACTTTAAAACAGCATCTTTGACGCGTTGGCGTTGAGCCGCAAAGGATCGAGACTTTGCTTTGCGAACGCGGCCGCGCAGCCTATCATAGCCGCGTTGTCCGTGCAGTATTGCTTTTCGGGCAGATAAAGCGCGACGCCCTCTTCTTGCGCCCTTTGCTTAAACGCCTCGCGCAGCGCACCGTTAGAGGAGACGCCTCCCGCGACGCCTATGCTTGAAATTCCTTCCCTTCTTGCGGCCTCAAACGTGTTGTCCGCAAGAAACGATATCGCCTCGCGCTGAAAGCTCGCAGCAATGTCGGCCGCCTCAAACGGCTCGCCTTTTTGCGTCATGTTGTGCATCTGGTTTATAACCGCTGTCTTCAAGCCGCTGAATGTGAAGTCAAGATGCCCCTCGCCCTTAAAGCCCCTCGTGTATTCGTATCTGGGAACGCCCTGTTTTGCGAGCTCTTCGAGCCGCGGGCCTCCCGGATATTCGAGCCCCAGCGCCCTCGCCGTCTTGTCGAACGCCTCGCCCACAGCGTCGTCCCTCGTCTTGCCTATAAGCCTGTAGCTCCCGTAATCCTCTACGGCCGCGATATGGGTATGGCCTCCCGAAACAACAAGACAGATATACGGCGGCTCAAGACGCTCATGCGATATATAAAGCGAGCAGATATGCCCTTCTATATGATGCACGGGTATCAGCGGCAGCGAGAGATAATACGCGAGCGCCTTTGCGTAAGATACGCCTACGAGCAGCGCGCCTATGAGCCCCGGCCCGTCCGTGACCGCAACGGCCTCTATACCGTCAAAGCCTACGCCCGCATTGCGCAGCGCTTCGTCCACTATATACGGCAGCTTCATTATATGGTTGCGCGACGCTATCTCGGGCACAACTCCGCCGTACTTTTCATGTTCCTTTTGCGTATATACGGCGCTTCCGAGCACCCTGCGTCCCTTTGTCACCGCGGCGGCCGTTTCGTCGCACGACGTCTCTATCGCAAGTATGATTCTTTCCATGCTACGCGCCAGCGGCCTTCTTTCTGTCGTTTTTGCCGATAATATAAGAACCCAAAGCCGCGGCGATATTGAGAGTCGCAAATATCGAAACGAACCTGATTATAATCCTTGTAACGAGATCGGAGAAAAACTGTTCGGGCACCATCTGTATGAGTATGCTTTTGCCCGGGTCGAGTATCCACAGTTCGTTGGTGAAGAACACTCGATGAAACGTTGTCCAGAAACTCGTAAAGTCGGCAGCCGCGTATATCCCCAGCGCCGCGACCAGTATCACGAAAACACCCGAAACCCGCAGGAACGACGTGCATAACCGCTTAACAGCATTTTTACTGCCAAGCACGACCGCCAATATGAATAGTACCGCCGCGCCTGTGAGGAATATCGTGCGCACGTCCCGCGTTCCTAGATACAGCGCCTTAACGTCGACCATATGGTCTTTCTCAGTTTTGTCTATAAACACCTCGCGCTGCTGCCCGTGGATATCTGCCTGCATGTCAAGGTTTTCTCTTGCGCCTTTAATATAGTCTATAAGGTTTTTCGTAACAACCTTAAGGTCATCATCGCTCATGCCGATGCTTTGCGCCGTGCCGAGCTCTTCATATTCGCTATCAAAAAAGGCGGGATTTAAAGCGAACATCTCTATGCTCACTATGAGCAGCGCTATTATCAGCATAACGCTGCCCGTCACCGCGCAAACCACTGTTAAAAACGATTTCATTTCTTACTCCTGACTGTTGCCCGGAAAAAAGCGTGACGCTTTTGGGGCAAAAAGGCCCGGCAGGAAGCAGCCTTTAATATTATCTGACTGTTTTATAGCCTCGCTGTCATTTCATTTTTTTAAGATATTCCTTGAATCTCCTGCGGAATATGATGTAATACACGACGATGGCGGGAAGCATCAAAAAGCCCAGCCAGAAAGCCCATTCGTACCCTAACAATTCCAGCGCGCCCGAGATGGTCGCAAACGGCCCGATAAACCAGAAGAAATTGCGCATCATTTTGTTCGCGTCTTCCTTCATCGCCTTGGGATAATCGTTCTCGTATACCTTTCCCTTGCCGGTTATTGCGTAGTAAAACGCCATGAGCCCCGCGACAACGATTATTACCGCCATGAATTGATTCATGTTTTGAAAGTCCAAACGAATCCACCTATACCCTTCTGTTTATTTTAACGCCTTCGGGCGTGTCTTTTATCTCATACCCGAGGGAAAGTATCTCATCCCTTAGCGCGTCCGCCGCCTTAAAGTCTTTGCGCGCCCGCGCTTGCTGCCTCTTGTCCGCCATGTCTTTTATGTTGCCTGGTATGCTCTCCTCACGGGGCACAAGCCCCAGAACATCCAGCATTGTGTCAAGGCCGCGGAGCGCATCTTCTGCGCTCTTCTTTGAACCGCCGCGTTCAAACGCTATGTTTATATCCTTTATGTGTTCAAATACTGCGCCTATCGCCCCCGCTGTATTGAGGTCGTCGTCCATAGCTTCGATAAAACGTTCTTCCAGCGTTTTAATATGCGCCGCGACGTCTGTATCGTCGCCTTGACCGTTTGCGGCTATAAACATAAGGTTATCCCTGCAGTTCTTTATCCTCGACATCGCGGACGCCGCCTGCATCACGAGCTCTTCTGAGAAATTGATGGGGCTTCTGTAATGAGCCGACAGCATGAACAGTCTCACTACGGCAAGGTCGTATTTTTCGGATATTTCGCGGACAGTAAAGAAGTTGCCCTTAGACTTGCTCATCTTTTCGTTGTCAATATTGATAAACCCGTTGTGCATCCAGTAATTCGCGAACGGCTTGCCGGTAGCGGCTTCCGATTGGGCTATCTCGTTTTCGTGATGAGGAAAAACGAGGTCCTGACCGCCTCCGTGTATGTCGATGGTATCGCCAAGGTATTTCATGCTCATCGCGCTGCACTCTATATGCCAGCCCGGCCGCCCCTTGCCCCACGGGCTGTCCCAGCTGTCTTCCCCTGGCTTCGCCGCCTTCCACAGCGCGAAATCACCGGGGCCCTTCTTTACATCCGATACTTCCACTCTTGCTCCCGCGAACAGGTCTTCGGGCGACTGCCCTGAAAGCTTGCCGTAACCTTGAAAGCTTGAAACGTCGAAATATACGTCCCCGCCCGCCGAATAAGCGTGCCCGCCCTCTTCAAGCTTTTTAACGAGCTTAATTATATCGCCTATATGCTCCGTGGCTTTAGGGTGTACGTCCGCCGGGCGAATGCCCAGCGCCTGCGCGTCTTTGAAATATTCCTTTATGTACCGCTCGCCTACTTCCTTGAGGGTAGTATGCTCGTCTGCCGCGCGCGCTATAAGCTTATCGTCCACGTCGGTAAAGTTCTGCACGAACGTGACTTTATACCCACGGTACTCAAGGTAGCGCCGCAGCGTGTCGAATATTATAAACGGCCTTGCGTTGCCGATATGAAAGAAGTTGTACACGGTAGGCCCGCAGGCGTATATTTTCGCTTTACCCGGCTCTATTGGCACGAACTCTTCCTTTTTGCGCGTCATAGTATTATATATCTTCAAAAAAGGCACTTCCAGTCTGACGCCCCGGAATGAACACTCATTCCGGAGCTTAGTTATTTTCGGCTCATTATAATATAAGCAGACAGCCTTAGTCAATTGCCGGCTGTGCATAACCGCGGTAAATAGCATAACAAAAAACCCGCATAAAGCGGGTTTTAACTGTTTTAGAAATCTCTTTTCTGGCGTTTTCTGCGCAGGAACGGCGGTATGTCGAGGTCGTTGCTCGTATCCGCGAAACTGCCGAGTATCGGCCCTTTCTTTTCGGGCTTTACAGGCACGAAATCGTCCTCGTCCATCGAGTTGTCAGGAACGTCTATCTCTTCCTGCACGGCAATTTTGGGTTTCTTGACTCCATTGAAGCCCGTAGCTATAACGGTTATGCGTACTTCGTCCTCGAGCGTATCGTCTGTATCCGCTCCGAAGAAAATGTTGGCGTCCGGGTCGGCAGCCTGGCGGATAAGATTCGCCGCCTCCTCTATCTCCAAAAGGCTCATCGTCGGGTCGCCCGTTACGTTATACAGTATGCCTCTAGCGCCTTCTATGCTCGTTTCAAGCAGCGGGCTCTGTATAGCCTGCTTGGCCGCGTCCATCGTTTTGTTGTCGCCGTATCCGACGCCTATGCCCATATGCGCCACGCCCCTTTCGGACATTACGGTGCGCACGTCCGCAAAGTCGAGGTTAACAAGCGCGGGCTTAACGATAAGCTCCGTTATGCCCTGTATGCCCTGCCGCAGCACATCGTCCGCAACGCGGAACGCCTCGAGCATGGACGTGCCCTTGCCTATGACCTGCAGAAGCTTGTCGTTGGGTATCGTCACTATAGTATCTACCGCATCCTTCAGCGCCTCGTAGCCGTCTTTGGCACGATTGATGCGCTGCCCTCCTTCAAAAAGGAACGGCATCGTTACCACGGCCACAGTAAGTATACCTTTCTGCCTTGCCAGCTCCGCTATAACCGGAGCCGCGCCTGTGCCCGTGCCTCCTCCGAGGCCGGCCGCGATATAGACAAGGTTTGCG
The DNA here is from genome assembly GCA_023410595.1 of Bacillota bacterium. Lineage (GTDB taxonomy): Bacteria > Bacillota > Clostridia > Christensenellales > SZUA-584 > DTFZ01. The sequence goes on from JAEYPO010000019.1 coordinate 45,768, forward strand.
CCCTCAACTATCTCGGTCAGCTCCTCGATGCTCTCTTCCGCCGCGCGCCTTCCTATCGAGGGGTCTCCTCCTACGCCAAGGCCGCCTGTCAGCTTTTCGCCAATCTGCACCTTGTTTTTCGACCTCGATAATACCAGAGCCTGCTTGTCCGTATTAACGGCAAAAAACTCAGCCCCGGTAAGCCCGTGTTCGATCATACGGTTGACAGCGTTCCCGCCGGCTCCACCTACTCCAATAACTTTGATTTTTGCTATACTGTCCTGTTCGATGTCAATTTCTAATGGCATAGTAAACCCCCTTTTATAGACAGTCAATCGTACATCTTTTCCGATAACCGTTTCAATACCGACTTTACGCCGTGTGCCTCACAAAAATATTCACCTTCAAATACATAGTCCAAAAGCGCAAGCGCTGAGTAAAAATTAGGAGTAGAGAGCTGCGGAGCTTCTATCTTCGTCACGCGCACCTGCCGCTTAAGCTGCTGTTCGAGCATATCCCTTGCCCCCTTCATCATTGCAAGCCCCCCGCCGCTCAAAAAAATGCGCGTTCTCCGGGCTATCGATATGGGGCTGTGCTCAAACGCTTCGCTTATAAGCCCGCACAGGTGCTCCACCCGAGCCTCTATTATTTCCGTTACCAGAGAGTGGCTGAACCTCTCCACTCTGCCGTCCTTGGGTCTGGCATAATCATATAACTTTGTGCCAGTATTTTCAAGACCGAAGCAGTATTGTTTCTTTATTTGTTCCGCCATATCCAGATTTATATTAAGTACAAGCGACAGGTCGTTCGTCACATGCATCCCTCCTGCATGTATCGTTCTGTTGAAAACGACCGCGTCTCCGTATACTACCGATACGTTAGTATCATAAAAACCTACGTTTAGCAGCACGGCGCTTGCGTCCCTCTCTTCAGGAGGAACAAGGAACAGACTTTCCGCCAGTATCTCGGGTATGAAACCCTTTACCTTTACACCCGCGGTGTCCAGCACGTGCTTTATATCCTCGATATACTGCTTCTTTGCCAGTATGAACGATACTTTCCCGTGCAGCTCGCTTGACCTGCTCCCAACGACGTCTATATACCGCGCGCCGTCGTCAAGCATGAAGTATACCGGCATGGCCGAAACTATGGAATGCTTCGGGTCGTCGCACAGTTCCTCCGCAGATCGCATGAAATTTTCAATGTCCGTTTCAGTAACACATCCACTGTTAACAGGCGCATACCCATCCTGGCAAACTACTTTGCAAAAAATGCCCGGTATGCTTACATAAGCCTCTTTTACCCGCTTCCTTGCCTTCTTCTCTGCTATATAGAGCGCTTTTGCAGCCGCGTCTTCAACATTTTCGGGTTTCTGCCACCTTCCGCCTTTTATGCCCTCATATCTCGCTACGCCTGAGCTTAAAACTTCAAACCGCCCTATCGACCTCGCGCGTCCGATTATACATATTACTTTGGACGTGCCAAATTCAACAGCAGCCGTAATGTTCCTCATAACGCAATACTAAACCCCTACAAAAAAAGTGAAACGACAGAATATAAAACCCCAAAATAATAATAACATGTTTGCAAGAAATAACAATACATTTATTTCATTTTTCGCGGTAATATGCGTTTGGCGGAGACGCGACGTCTATTACGCCGCCTGTTTTTCCCATCTCCTTCAGCCGAGCCATCGATGATTTCAATAGCTCGAATTTCTCCCCAAGCTTCATATCGTCTCCTATTTCAACTATAAATCCATCGTTTATCTCCAGCACGACGTCCGCCGCATATTTAAGGTCTATGCTTTTAAGCCCTACCTTGCTTGTCCCAGCCTGCGATATGACCTTGGAGAGCACATCGAGTTGGAACGTATCGGCGCCGCTTACGCGCTTGCCCACAGAGAGCTCGTCCAGCACAGCGCCTTTCACTTCGGGATACGGAGGCGCGTCCTGATTAGTCAGTATTCTTAAAAGCCAGCCTTCGCTGTCTATTATAAGCAGCGTATCTTCCTTTTTGATATACGCCGCCTCTTTTCTTTCCCGTATCGTTACTTTAACGCAGTCAGGGTATGATATAGAGACGTCCACAGGCTCTATGTAAGGATCACGGCTGAGCGCGTCTATAGCTTTCTGAGTGTCGACGATAAAAACGCTCACGCCTGTTTCGAGGCCGGAGAGGGCTATTATATCGTCTTCGCTGCGGGTCTCGCATCCTGACACATTTATTTTTCTTACATGGAGCACCTCAAACGCAACAATGACAAGCGCGCAAAGAAGGAAAACTGCTGATACTATCTTCAGCGCTTTTCTTTTGCCCAAACGTTTATTCCTCCCTTCTTATATCCGCGCCCAGGCTTTTCAGCTCAGACTCAAACGTCTCGTACCCCCTGTCTATTATCTTAGCCTGATCGACTATCGTAGTGCCTTCCGCGCAAAGCCCTGCAAGCACCAGCGCGGCTCCTCCGCGCAGGTCCATCGCCGTGACTTCGGCAGCCTGCAGCTTTTCTACGCCCTTTATTATCGCGACGTTGTTTTTCGTCACTATATTGGCTCCCATACGGTTGAGCTCGCTCACATGTTTAAACCTGTTGTCGAACACGCTCTCAACAATTATGCTCGTTCCTTTAGCTATGCTGGCTGCGGTGCACATCTGAGCCTGCAGGTCGGTCGGAAACCCGGGATACGGCCCTGTCTCTATGAGGTGCATTTCCCTCGGCCTGCCCTCGCCCTCGATGACCAGAGCGTCTTCATACACCTTTACATGAGCGCCCGCCTCGCGCAGCTTGGCGGTAATGGCGAAAAGGTGCTCGGGTACAACGTTTTTGAGTGTTATCTTCCCTTCCGTCACCACGGCTGCTACCATAAACGTGCCCGCCGCTATTCTGTCGGGTATGCATGTGTAAGTAAATCCGCCGAGCCTGGTCCTGCCCTCGATATAGATATTGCTTGTACCAGCTCCCTTCACGTTGCTGCCCATCATGTTAAGCACGCTTTGCAGCTCTATTATCTCAGGCTCCCTCGCAGCGTTCCTTATTACCGTGTTGCCCGGGGCAAGCGTTGCCGCCATCATCAGGTTTTCCGTCGCGCCCACGCTGGGATAGTCAAGGTGTATATCCCCTCCGTGAAGCTTTTTGCCTTCGCATATTATATGGCCTCCGGCTTCAGTGACATTTACGCCCAGGCTTTTTAATCCCTGCAGGTGCAGGTCTATAGGCCTCGTCCCAATCTCGCACCCTCCGGGATAAGTAAACCTCGCCATCTTAAAACGCGCCAGTATCGGCCCCATCATAAATATAGACGAACGTATCTCTTTGGCAAGCTTGTCGGGCATCTCCCAGCGTAGAGCGCGCTGCGTATTTATAATAAGCCTATCCTTTTCATATTCCACATACGCGCCTATATGCTCCAGTATGGATAACATATAGTATACATCCGATATAGCCGGCCAGTTATATATTATCACCGGTTCCTCAGTAAGCAAAGCGGCTGCGAACACCGGAAGAGCCGCGTTCTTTGCGCCCTGGATGCTCAGCTCCCCCTCAAGCCGTGCACCACCGTTTATTAATAATCTTGCCATATTGGCCCCCCCGCATAAATATCATACCAGTACTATGTTGATTCTGTCTTCTTAACTTAACAACTTAGTGCTGTGCTCCGATATAATATCTTATGCAGGCAGCCTCAAGGTGTGTGCTACGCGGGATGGCTCTGCCTTGAAATATTTAACAACACGCCGATGCATCCCATGAATATGATAAGCGACGTCCTGCCTGCGCTGATAAACGGCAGCGACACCCCGGTGGGAGGTACGCTGCCTGTAACAACTCCTATGTTTATCAGCACCTGTATAGCTATAACGGCGGTTATGCCCGTCGCAAGCAGCATGCCGAACATATTCGGCGCCCGCAGAGCTATGCGTACGCCGCGCCATATCAAAAACGCAAAAGCGATTATAACGAGCATGGCGCCCACAAAGCCGAGCTCTTCCGCAACAATTGCGAATACCGTGTCCGACTCCCTGTACGGCAGGAAGAGATACTTCTGCCGCGAATTGCCGAGCCCCAGTCCAAAAAGCCCGCCCGAACCTATGGAATACAGCGACTGCACGAGCTGATAGCTCTCGTCAGACGAATACTTCCACGGGTCAAGGAAAGCGAATATCCTGTCCATACGGTATTTGGTCGCTACCATGCCTATTACTCCCACGCCAAGACCCGCCGCTCCCGTCAACGCAAAGTGCGAGAGCTTTACACCGCCCACAAGCAGCATAACGAACACAAGAAGCGCTATCGTCACTATTGCGCTGAAGTTCGGCTGAAGGAACAACAGTATTCCTGTAACGCCGAGCAGCACGAGGTAAGGCAGCATGCCGTATTTGAACTGTTTCATCCTGTCGGCGTTGATGGATATCCCTGCCGCCATGAATACTATAAGCGCGAATTTCCAGACTTCTATGGACTGCAGGTCAAGAAAATACAGATTGACCCAGCGCCTCGAGCCGTTGAGCTCTATGCCTATGCCCGGAACGAACACGAGCAGCATCAGTACGAAGCCCGCGCCCAGTATCCAGAAGCGCAGCTTCTTATATCTGTTGAAGTCAAAGAACATCGCGGCGATCATCGCGACAACGCCTATAGCCGCGCCCGACACCTGCTTCCAGAAGTAATAGTACTCGTTGTAATTCGTATTGGCGCTGTGACCCGCGTAATAGTAGCTTGCGCTGAACACCATAACGATACCAAACAGCACGAGTATTATCGTTATAATAAGCAGCGAATAGTCGAACGAGCGCCTTACCATTGTTTCCCCCTATAACGAATTGACGATATCTTTAAACACTCTCCCCCTGTGCTCATAGTCCTCGAACATGTCGTAACTCGCGCACGCCGGAGAGAGCAGAACGTTCCACCCTTCCCGTGCAATCCCCCTTGCTTTATCTATAGCGCCGCTGAAGGTGTCGGCAGTATATATGTTTAGGAATCCTGCCGTCCTCGCGTCGGCGAGTATGTCGGCCTGCGTCTCGCCAATGGCGACGAGCGCCTTTATGTTTTCGCCGAAGCTTTTTATCATGGATACGAAGCTGTTGTTCTTGCTCGAACCTCCGAGTATTATGACCGTCGGCCCCTTCATGGCGGCCGCCGCCTTTTCCGTTGAGTCGGGGTTAGTGCCTTTTGAATCGTTTATGTACCTGACGCCGCCCAATTCGCGCACGAACTCTATCCTGTGCTCCACGCCGGGGAACTCCATGAAAGTTTTGCGTATCACATGCTCGGGTATGCGGTAGCACCGGCCAAGAGCCGCCGCCGCAAGTGCGTTTTCAAGGTTATGATCCCCCGGTATCCTTAGCTCGTCCGCGCGGCATATTACATGCGTGCCATCCTCTTCGCGGCTTACAATGCGCCCCTCATCTATAAATACGCCAAAAGCAAGCTTAACTTTACGCGAAAACCAAATTAATTTTGATTGCTGCTTGCCCTGCATGCTTCTCGTTATCTCGTTATCGTAATTGAGCACGCAAAAATCATGCTCCGTCTGGTTCTCGAACACGCGCTCTTTAGCGGCTATGTATTTTTCCATAGTGCCGTATCTATTAAGGTGGTCTTCGGTTATGTTGAGTACGGCGCACGCGCGGGGAGCGAACGTATCTATCGTTTCAAGCTGCAGCGCGGCGGTCTCGGCGACTATGACGTCGCCTTCCTTCGTCTTTGTGGCCTCGCCCGCGATGGGCGCGCCTATATTTCCGAGGACATACGTGTTAATTCCGGCGTTTTTGAACACCTCGCCGGTAAGCGCCGTAGTGGTCGTCTTGCCGTTTGTGCCCGTTATCGCGACGAATTCCCCTCTGGAATATATATACCCCAGTTCTATCTCGCCTATCACGCGTTTGCCGTCGCTAAAAGCCTTCGCGATGAAGTCAAGGCCGGGCGGCACGCCGGGGCTTAACACGAGCATATCCGCCGATTTGGCTATAGGCCAGGGGTCGGCACCGAACGCAAAATCCGCTTTGCCCGCGAACTCGTCAAACATGTGTGCCGGAAAATCCTTCATGCTCTTTGCGTCGTATAGCGTGACTTTTGCGCCTTGTTCTATAAGCAGCCGGGCGCTGGCTATGCCGCTTTTGGCCATGCCCACTACCATTACGTTTTTATCTTTCATTAATTAACCCCACCATGGTCAGTTTATCGAGAGTATGCCCACCATGCAAAGCACTATCGTTATCAGCATATAAAACGCGACTATCTTCGTTTCGGGTATGCCCTTCAATTCGAAGTGGTGATGCAGCGGAGCCATCTTGAACACTCTCTTTTTTCTGAGCTTATACGAGCCCACCTGCAGCACAACAGATATCGAGGACACGAGGAACATTAATCCCGTGATGATGAGCAGCAGCTGCAGCCGTGATATTATAACTATCACCGCCAGCGCTCCGCCGAGGGCGAACGCGCCGGTATCGCCCATAAACACCTTTGCAGGAAACGTGTTGAAACGCAAAAATCCAAGGCACGCACCCGTCAGCGCCGCCGTAAATACCATCATATTGCTTGTGTCGGACGCAAGGAGATATTGTCCGTCCAGCTTTTGCAGTATGCCGTAGAATATTATCATGTAAGTTGCGGAATTGATAATTGATACGCCGGAAGCGAGCCCGTCAAGCCCGTCCGTCAAGTTCACGCTGTTGACAATGAGCACGACCGCTATGGTCGTAAACGGTATATACCATGCCCCGAGGTCCCATTCTATGCCCGCAAAGGGAACAATAAGCTTTGATCCTATTGAAGGGTTGTTGTACGCGAAAAACGCGACGATAAGCCCTATGCCGAACTGCCCTATAAGCTTCTGATAAGGCCGAAGACCCATCGAGCGCTTCCTCACGACTATTATGAGATCGTCCATCAGCCCGATGAGGCAAAAGCCCAATGTGACCGCCAGCGCGAACCAAACGAACTGAAGGCTCCCCGTACTGAAAATAAGAGTAGCGGCAACGAAGGCTATAACGAATATAAGGCCTCCCATAGTAGGCGTTCCCGCCTTTGAAAGGTGTGTTTTCGGCCCGTCGTCTCTTACCTGCTGCCCGAGCTTGAGCCTTTTAAGCAGCGGAACTCCCGCATACCCCGCCGCCAGCGCTATGATGAACGATACCAGAATAGCGTAGATCATGGTATCCATACGAGTAAGATCCATGCAAATTTATCTCCCGTATTCTATAATATTATTTGCTATCTTTTTCGAGCAGTTCTTTTACAACTATTTTTTCATCGAACGGGTGCTTGACTCCGTTTATTTCCTGGTACGTTTCATGGCCTTTGCCCGCCAGCACTATAATATCTTCGGGCAGCGCGTTCTCAATGGCGTACTTAATAGCCTCGCGGCGGTTTTCAATGCAGATGTATTCGCAGCCCGTCGTTTTCATACCGCTTTCCACGGCTTTTATTATGTCCATCGGGTCTTCCGTTCTCGGGTTGTCTGATGTGATAATTGCATACGTCGAGAGCCTGCCTGCTATCTCGCCCATCTGTGAGCGCTTTCCCTTGTCCCTGTCGCCGCCGCAGCCGAACACAGGTATTATCCTCCCGCGGGCAAATTCCCTCACCGTTTTAAGCGTGTTTTCCAGACCGTCGGGCGTATGCGCGTAGTCGAGTATTATAGTGTACGGGCGCTCGCCGGTTTCGAGCACCTCAAATCTGCCCGCAACGCTGGGCATGGCCTCTAGCCCCGCTTTTATTGCGCCCAGTCCTATGCCGAGGTTAAGGCAGGCCGCAGCCGAACCCAGCGAATTATATACGCTGAATATGCCGGGTATGCGCAGCCTTATGGGCAGCGCTCCCTTGGGAGTGACAAGGTCGTACGATACGCCCTTTGCCGTTATCTCGATGTTGCGCGCGCTGACTTGAGCCTTATCATTTATGCCGAATCTGAGCGTTTCGATATCAAGCCCCTGCGTCATATACGGCGCGGCGTCGTCGTCCATGTTAATCGCGGCGCGTCTTGACGCCGCAAAAAGCTTCTTCTTAGCGGCCATGTAGTTTTCGAAATTTCCGTGAAAATCGAGGTGGTCCTGGGTGAGATTTGTAAAAACAGCGGATTCGTATGTTATGCCCGAAACGCGTTTCAGCTCAAGGGAATGCGACGATACCTCCATAACGACCGCTTCGCAACCTTCTTTTGCCATCCGGTTGAGCAGTGCGAACAAATCGGGCGACTCGGGCGTCGTGTGTTCCGTCGGCAGCTCCCTGCTTCCTATCATGTTGGTTATTGTGCCTATGAGCCCCGTCTTTATTCCGCAGCCTTCCAGCACAGATTTTATCATATATGTGGACGTCGTCTTGCCGTTTGTGCCTGTAATGCCTATCATGCGCAGGCGCTCGTCGGGCCGCCCGTAGAATTCCCGCGCTATAAAAGCCATCGCTTCCCTGCCGTCTTTTACCAGCACCTGCGGTACGTTAAGCTCAAGCTTTCGGGTAACGACCAACGCGGATGCGCCGTTTTCCACGGCGCTGGCAGCGTAGTTATGTCCGTCGGTTTTATATCCACAAATGCAGAAAAAGAGCGCGCCATCGCACACTTTTCTCGAATCGTATTCTATGCTTTTTATTTCCGTAGCAGCGTCGCCGAGTATCGTCATATCGTCCCGGCAAAGTTCATTCAGCCTCAACATTTCCCTCCGTATACGTTCCTTTCACAGGATTATATCACATCAATGGAGGAATGAAAATCTTTTAAGCGCGTTGCTTTTTTAAAAACCTGTCATCACCTCCCGTTACAGCTTATGTAGTATTATGAGCCTCTTTTTACTCGTGTTTTTACCGTCGCGGTCATCCGCCCGTCTGGCCGAATTCTACCTTTACCTCCGTACCCTCGGGCACGAGCGTGTTTGCGGCAGGGTCCTGATAGGACGCAGTCCCCTGCCCCGCTCCTATCATGAGCTTGAGCTTGCATTCTTGCAATGCCTGCCCTGCTTCCATTATACTCTTTCCGCTTAGGTCAGGCACGACGACCATGCCTTCCGTCTGGTCAGGCGCGACCGGCGTATCCATTGTCAGCAGCACCGTAGTGCCCTTGGGCATTGTTACCTGCGGAGCGGGCAGTTGTTCTTTCACCATTCCAGTTCCGGACGCGATGTAATCAAGGCCGACAGCCGCAAGCGCGGCGGACGCTGCCGCTTCGTCCATGCCTGCTACGTCGGGTACGACAACCTCCTCAGGCTGCGGCGACGTGCCGTAATCCGGCTGTATGCCCATATACTGCAGTGATTCCTGCAGCACTTTCTTAACGTAGGGCGCGGCGACGACGCTGCCGAAATCAACCGCGACGGAGGGTTCGTCGACTATTATAAGCACTGCAATCTGCGGGTCGTCTGCGGGCGCGAACCCTACGAACGATGCTATATGCTTGCCTGTCATCACCTGATGGTTTTCGTCGTACTTCTGCGCTGTGCCCGTTTTTCCGCCTACCCTGTATCCCGGTATATAGCAGTTTTTGCCGCTGCCCTGGCTCACAACAGTCTCGAGTATGTCGCGCATAGTGGCCGACGTCTGCTCGCTTATAGGCTGAGAGACAACTACGGGGTCGAACTTTTTAATGATGTTTCCGTCGTTGTCTTCTATATCTTTTACTAAAGAAGGCTGGTATAAAAAACCACCGTTCACCACTGCACTGACTGAGGAGATCAATTGCAGTGGCGTAACGGCTATAGATTGCCCGAACGCGATTCGAGCGAGGTCACGATTTGTAACATATTTTTCCGCCATGACGATACCGTTCTGGTCGGCAGGGAATGTGATGCCCGTGTTTTGCCCAAAACCAAACTTGTATATGTAATCGTAGAACGTTTCCGTTCCCATGTTGAGTCCCATTTGCATGAACGCCACGTTGCAGGAATTCTGCACCGCCTGATAAAGCGTCTGATGCCCATGCCCCCGGGGGTATCTCCAGCACTTTATCATCTGCCCGTCCACTATCTTGCTGCCCGGGCAGTCGAATGTAATGTCGGTGCTGATAGCATTGCTGTCCAGCGCCGACGCGCATGTTACTACCTTGAATGTCGAGCCGGGCTCGTAAACGTCCGTTATTATCCTGTTGCGCGAGAGCTCGTTGAGCTTTGCTATATCGTCTCTCGGCGGGTCGTTGAGGTCATAGTCCGGTATATTGGCGATACCTAATATATTGCCGGTCTTAGGGTCCATCGCTATGCCGCACGCGCTTTTGGCGTTCTGCTGGTAGTACGCTTCCTCGCACGCCTGCTCAAGATAGCTCTGTATGACTTCGTTTATCGTCAGCCTTACGTTATAGCCGTCGATGGCGCTTATGTATTGCTGCTGCCCCAAGGCTATCGACTGTCCGTTGCTGTCCGTTTCGGATATGATCTTGCCGTCCTGCCCCGCAAGATATTTTTCAAAATACGCCTCCAGCCCTTCCTGTCCTACGCCGTCCACCGTGGTAAAGCCCAAGGTCTGCGTCAAAAACGAGCTGTTTGTATAGTACCGCTTCACGTCTACTGCAAAGTATACGCCCGGAAGGTTCAGCTTGCGCAAGCTGTCGGCCGTATCGTTCGACACCTGCCTTGCGAGCCATACTTCCGACTTTTTCGTCGTCGCTTTTGTGCGTATCGTTTCCTCGGCCAGCCCCAGCTTTTCGGACAGCACGCTCACTATCATGTCTAGGCTGCCGCTGTTCTTTATCTCCACAGGCCTTAATACCACAGTCTGCGCGGTGGCGCTCCTTGCGAGCACCGCGCCGCTAGTATCGAGTATATCCCCTCTTTTGGCCGAGACTGTAAGATCACTTGTCTGCTGTATGAGCGCCTTTTCGCGAAGGAAGTCGCCCTGCGCGAATACTATTACTGCCAGCCTTAGCGACAGCGCCGTAAACGCTATTACTACCGCCGCCATTAAGAAAAGAAGCCTTTTTTTTGATTTAAGTGTCGGTAATTTCATGCGGCCTCCTTTCCTGCTGCAAAATTTATCAACTCATATTGATCGGTACTTTCTGGCTTTCGTCGGGATATGTCATACCGAGTACGTTTATAGCCGTATTACGTACGTTTTCAATATTATCCTGCAGCTCCATATCAACCTTGAGCTGCTCTATCTTTACCTGCATGTCGTTTATGCTGTTCTTCAGCTTGTTATTCTCCGAGCCTATGGCGCTTACGGCCGCGTATCTCGATATCAGCAGCGACAGTGCGCAGAACACCACGAATACTACGAAAATTGTGGACGCTACGCTGACGCGCACATGCTTTGCCTGCTTTGAAGCCGCCGCTTTGCGCACGCTTTGCTTTGCCGCTGTGTTTATGCGGACTACGGCGCTGTTTTTCGGCGCCGCGCCGCCGTGGGCGGTTTTTTTCGGTGCTTTGGCGCTGCTGCCGCCTACGCGGACAGGATGCCGTACGCCTAAAGTATCTTTTGCGGATACAGTTCTGTTGCCCCTTAAAGCAGCGCTTTTATCGGACCCGCTCTTTACGTTACGTGAAGCTGCGCTTCCCGGGGACCCCGCTTTTACACCCCGTGAAGCTGCGCTTCCCGGGGACCCCGTTCTAATATATGCGACGTTTCCGTCCTTCTTTACTATTCTTTTTCCAGGAGCAGCGGACGACGGACGATATTCAATTTTTCTTTGTACTGCCTGCATTGCTTTCTCCTGTTACATTACCCCGAACGAGCATAAGCTTTAGGGTTTGCTATTTTATAGCTTCGAACACGCGCAGCTTAGCGCTTCTCGATCTGCTGTTAACTTCTATTTCCTCATCCGAGGGCAGTATAGGCTTTCTTGTTATTACCTTTCCGAGGGGCTTTTTTCCGCACACGCATACGGGAAAGCTCTTCGGACACTCGCACGGGTCCTCTAATCTTTTAAATTCCTGTTTTACTATCCTGTCTTCGAGGGAATGAAATGTGATGACGGCTATCCGGGCTTTGTTACTCAGTGCGTTTACGAACACTGAAAGCGCGGTTTTCAGCGCGTCCAGCTCTCCGTTCACTTCTATGCGCAGCGCCTGAAAGCACCTCCGCGCGGGATGAGGCCCATCCTTTCGCGCGCCGCTCGGCACCGCCTTTTTAATTACCTCAACGAGATGGCCGGTGGTCTCAATGGGCCGCAGGCGGCGTTCCCTCACAATGAACTCCGCTATACGGGCGGCCCATCTCTCTTCACCATAATCCAGGAAAATCCGTTCAAGGTCTTGCTGGGAATAGCTGTTCACTACGCCCGCCGCGCATTTTTTATCTTTTATATTCATGCGCATGTCAAGCCTTGAATCTTGTTTATATGAAAACCCCCTGTTACATTGGTCCAGCTGGAACGACGAGACCCCCAAGTCAAGCACCGCTCCATCTATACCATCTATATCAAGCATACCGAGTATGCCTTTGATATCCTTGAAATCCTCGTTGATATAAACAACGCTGTCTTCAAACTCTTTAAGCCTTTCCTTTGCCCTGCCGATGGCGTATTCGTCCTTGTCTATCCCTATTAGCTTTCCGCCCGGCATTATCCTTTTAAGTATAGCCTCCGCATGGCCGCCGCCGCCCAGCGTACCGTCCACAACAGTCATCCCGGGGCGCAGCTTTAATGCGTCAATCGTTTCTTCAAGAAGTACAGTTTTGTGTTCCATTCGTTATATACCGTAAGCCGCGAGCCCCGCCATTACATTGTTTTCGCTGGCAGGCTCCTCGTTCATGAACTTCTGCCATTTATCTTTCGCCCAAATCTCCACGCGATTTGAGGCGCCTATCGTCACGACTTCCTTTTCTATTCCGACCTTTTCGCGAAGCAGCTGCGGCAGCAGCACCCTGCCCTGTTTGTCAGGCTCGCACTTGCACGCATTTGAGGATATCACTCGCACATAGCGCTGTGCTTTTTCGTCCGACTGCGGTACCGCGTTGAGCTTGTCGGTGAACTTAAGCCATTCTTCTTCGGAGTATACGCTTAAATAGCTGTCGGAAAGACACGTGATATAAAACGGTTCGCCAAGCTCCGCCCTCATCTTCGACGGAACCGCGAGCCTGCCTTTTTCATCTACGTTATGTACGTATGTCCCTATCAGCGAGCCTTTCACTGTTTCCCCCAAACTTACCCTTATGCCGCTTGCAATTATCTTCCGCCTTCTCAGCCGCGGAATCTGCTTTGCAGGGAAGCGGTGCTACTTTTCACCCTAATGTAGTTCCTCTTCTCCATACTTACCCACTTTTCCCCACTCATAAACATATTCGTGGTCTGTTTAATAAATCCTTCTAAAAAAACAAAAGGATTTTATAAAAATTAAAAAATATGTATATATTAAAAAGAGCCCTACTACATATGGTATCGAATAAACATTCGGCGAAAGCTTGTTCGTAGTATGCCTGTAACGGCAGTCATTCATGCATATTTTTCTGTATATTATGTATTAAGTTTAAAAACCGGGGAGGCGGCCCCGGCGCCGGACGCGCGCAGCAAAAATACCGCCATATAACAAACTTCCGGCGGAGAAGCCAGCACGTAATTTTTAAAAAACAAATACTAAATAAAAGGTTATAAGCTCCGTCTGGTTAAAAAACAGAGCCTGCACCAAAAGCACAGGCCCTGACGGTTATTTACTTTTTCACCTTTGCCTTCCCCGTTTTTGCCTTGCCCTGTATCTCGGGCACCGGCCTTGCCGCGTTCCTTTGTAAGTTTTGCGCAGCTTCGCCCTCCGTGCCGTGCGGCGCCTCGGGGTCGGGGCGGCGCATTCCTGCCTTTGCCATACATGCCTCCTGTTTTTATATTGCCGTTCTTATTATCTGCAAAGGCATGCCGGCATATCAGCGCATCGTTTACTATTTCTCCTGATGGTCGCGCGAACGTATTACATTGCGCTGTATCTTGTCGCTTATCGTCTTGGGCAGAGCGTCCACAAACTCGACTATACGCGGGTATTTATAAGGAGCGGTCGTCCTTTTCACGTGGTTCTGCAGCTGCTTCTTAAGCTCCTCACTCGCTGTATAGCCTTTGGCGAGTACTATCGTCGCCTTGACGACCTGCCCGCGTACCGGGTCGGGCGCGGCCGTAACAGCGCATTCAAGCACGCTTGGGTGCTCTAGCAGCACGCTTTCCACCTCGAACGGCCCTATGCGGTAGCCCGAGCATTTTATAACGTCGTCGCTTCTGCCCACAAACCAGTAATAGCCGTCCGCGTCGCGCCACGCCATGTCTCCCGTATTGTATATGCCGTTGTTCCACGCCTTGCGCATGGCGCTTTCGTCCTTCCAGTATTCCCTGAACAGCCCCAGAGGGTGCTGCTTGTCGGTATCGCGCACAACTATGGAGCCGACTATGCCGTCCTCGCAGCTGGCGCCGTCCGCGTCAATAAGGTCGATGTTATAAAGAGGCGACGGCTTGCCCATCGAGCCGGGCCTTATGTCCACCCACGGAAAGTTAGCGAGCAGCACCGACGATTCAGTCTGTCCGAAGCCTTCGTAGACCTTAAGTCCCGTCAAATCGCCTATTTTTTTGTATACTTCCGGGTTGAGCGGCTCCCCCGCGAGGCTGGCGTGCTGTATAAAGCTTAAGTCATAGTCCGAGAGATCTTCCTTTATAAGATATCTGTATATCGTCGCGGGCGCGCAGAACGTCGTCGGGCGTATGCGCAGCACAGCCTCGAGCAGCGAATGCGGGACGAACTTCTGCGTATCGTATGCGCCTATAGCCGCGCCGCATATCCACTGGCCGAATATCTTACCCCACGCGAACTTCGCCCATCCGGAGTCCGTCTGCGTCATGTGTATATGGTCGTCCTGCACGCACTGCCAGTACTTCGCGGTGACGATATGGCCGAGCGGGAACACGAAATCGTGCAGCACCATTTTGGGCCAGCCTGTCGTGCCGGAAGAAAAGTATACGAGCATAGGGTCTGTATTGCGCGTCGCGGCCTCTCCCGCCGGTCGCGCGAACAGAGGGCTTGCTTCGCTCACTTCGCGGCGGAAATCCGCAAAGCCTTCGGGTATATCGTCACCAACGGCCATCAGCATCGGCCTGTTTTCGCATTCAGGCAGCGCTCCCTTGATATGCCCTATTATCTCCGCCTCGTCCACGCAGACGAGCATCTTTACGCCCGCGGTATTGCAGCGGTACGAAATGTCCTTGGGCGTCAGCTGGTAGCTTGCCGGTATGCAGACAGCGCCTATCTTCATGAGCGCAGTCATGCAAACCCACACCTCGGGGCGCTGGCGCAGTATCAGCATCACTACGTCGCCCTTTTTTATGCCGCGCGAAAGAAACACGTTAGCCGCGCGGCCGCTTAAGTTCTTGATATCCGTAAACGTAAAACGCTTCATATCGCCCGAGTCGTTCGTCCATACGAGCGCGAGCTTTTCCGGTTGTATCCTTGCCCATTCGTCCACGATATCGTAAGCGAAGTTAAAGTTTTCGGGCACGTTGCAGCGATAGTTCTGCTTTAAGTCCTCGTACGAATCGAAATCTATGCGGGGACAGTATCTTTTCAAGAGTTCGCTCATAATATTTCTCCTAGCTTTCCTTTATAACCGTGAGGAATTTTGCGGTGCCGCCCACAGCTGACTGGCCGTGCGGCTGCTTCGGGTCAAAATATATGCTGTCTCCCGCAAAAAGATCGTAGGAATGCTTGCCGAGCGTTACGCGCACGCAGCCCTCAAGCACGTAGTTAAATTCCTGGCCTCCGTGCACGACGAGCGGCGCGGGGCTGTCCTCCGGCTCGAGCGTAACTAGCAGCGGCTCCATATCGCGGTCCTTGAAATTGAAAGCAATGCTCGAATATTTGTAGCCGGGGAAGCGCTCTATGTCTATTCCCTTGCCCGCGCGCACTATGCAGTGCTTGTCCATGCGCGGCGACTCGCCCGTGAGCAGTACGGTCAAATCCGTGCCGAGTATGGACGCTATCTCGTAAAGAACGCTAATCGGTATGTCGAGCGTTCCCTGTTCATACTGCGCGTACGTATCTTCGGGTATGCCGATGCGGCGCGCTATATCTCCTGTACTTATATCTAGTATCTCCCGCAGTTCCTTTACGCGGCTGGATATCATAAGCAGGTTTTCGTTCATATCATAAACCTCCCCGTGTAATCGTTTTTGCATATAACGCATAATAATTCATGTTATTGTATATCAAAAAGCAGCCCGGCGCAACGTACAATTTACGCGTGCCGCGGCTGCAAATCACCCATTTACACCCCATTTTAAAACGCGTCACTGTTCTCCCCGAAAGCGCTTTACGTCAAACCAGAATAATACGCCGCCCTTCACGTTCTCCGCGCCGTACGCCTGCCCCGCCGCGCTTTGTATCGCCTTAACTATGGAAAGCCCGAGGCCATAGCTGTCTTCGGCGCGCGTACGCGCGGAATCCGCCTTATAAAACCCGTCCCAGATATGTTCCATCATCTGCTCCGATATGCCCTTGCCCGTGTTGAACACCGAAACGCGTATGCTGTCTTCCAATGTTTCCGTCTTTATCTGCACCCGCTTCTTTTCGTCGCCGTAACGTGCCGCGTTGGATATATAGTTCGCAAGCACCTGCTCGAACCGCATTGCGTCGAAGTATCCGTCCGTATCGTCCGCGAGGCTGAGCGAAACGTCAAGGCCGTTTTCATTTATAAAACCGTCGTACTTCTCAAGGAACGTGCGCACGCTTTCGTTGACGCAAAGCCGCTCGCTCTCCAACCGCGCCCTGCCGCTCTCCATTCTTGTTAGCTCGAGCATCTCTTTTAGCAGCCGGTTCATCTTCGCTGCCTCTTCCGTGATGACGCCTATGTACTGCTCCGTCTGTCCGTCGTCTTTTACAAACCCCGCGTTTATTTCGTCCGCGTAGCCCTTTATAAGCGCAAGCGGCGTACGCAGCTCGTGGGACGCGTTGGATATGAACTGTCTCTGCGCCGCGATATCGCTTTCGAGTTGCTCGTTTTGCATCCTCAGCGTATCGAGCGCGTCTTTGAGCTTATCCGACAGGCTGTTTACGTCTTCACCGAGGCTTTGAAGCTCGTCGCCCGTACTTATATCGCACCTTTTACCGAAGTCGAGCGACGCTATAGAGCCCACGGTGTTCTGTATCTGCATTATAGGCTTTGTGAACCTCTTCGATATACTTAATACGAATATCGCCGATATTCCGGCTGCGAGCAGCGCGCATCCTATAAGCAGTATATTCGCTTGCCGGATGCTTTGGTTTATAGGTTCTGCCGGCTGCGTTAATATTATCTGCGTACCGTTGTCGTACTCTTTGGCGGCAACCATCATTCCTGCCCCTAGCTTATCGGGCAGCATACCGAAATAAAAGCCTCCTTCTGTCTGTTCCAGCGTATCAAGCCTGTTGAAAAAGAACAGTCTTCCGCCCGGTTCGGGCGAGCCCTGCCGCCCGTCATCCGCTACGGCGGGCTCTTGATCATTCCCGCCCTGCATAATTCCCGGCGTTTCCGGCCTTGAATGCAGTCCGAATTGCACGTTAGAAGAGTATAGCATAGCTTCGCCGTTCCTTACGACTACGTCGTAAGGCTCTCCCGCAGTCATCGAATTCAGTTGCTCCGTCCATATATCCGAATCGGCTGTATAATCAATGGTTGAGATGCTCTCTGCCGCCTGCAGCATCGTATTTTTCAGTGAATGGTAATACAGCGGCCGCAGCAGCAGCGTATTGCAAAGCAGTATAAGCCCCGATATACCGAGAACGACCAGTATAAAATAAATATAGAGCCTCCTTGTGATGCCCTTCTTTAGCCCTGTTTTTGCTTTTACTTTTTTTGTTCGTTTCACTGGCGCTCCACCTCAAATCTGTAGCCGTATCCGCGCAGCGTTATTATATACGCTCCGCACTTGCCGAGCTTAGTGCGCAGCCTGCCAATGTGCGTGTCCACCGTATTGGAAGACCCCAGGTAATCGTACCCCCATACGGATTCAAGTATCTGGTCGCGGCTGAGCGATATATTGTAATTGTCGGCGAGATATACGAGCAGATCGTACTCCCTGCGGCTCAAAGGCGCTGCGGTTCCATCCGCCCGCACCTCTCGTGCCTCCCTGTCAATAACAAGGCCGCCGAACATATCGCGCGGCTTTACGTCTTTGCCGCTCCTGCGAAGCAGCGCCTGTACGCGCGCGGCGAGCACCATGGGCGTGAAGGGCTTTACAATATAATCGTCTGCGCCGCACTCGAAGCCCTGCACGACGTCATAATCTTCTCCCTTTGCCGTGAGCATAATAATGGGGCAATCGAAGGCGGAACGCAGCTGCCGGCAGCATTCAAATCCGTCCATGCCCGGCATCATCACATCGAGCACCACCAAGTCGGGGAGGGCGGCGGCAAACTCCTTAAGAGCGGCTGCCCCGTCTTCCGCCTCCGAAACGTCGAAGCCGCGGCTTTCCAGCACTAAGCGAAGCAGGTCCCGTATACGCGGCTCGTCGTCGACAACAAGTATTCGCTTTTTATACTTATCCCCGTTTTTCATACATATACCATAAATGACCACCCCAAAAAGTCTCACGGCTTTTTGGGGACCCCGGTGTTCACTCCAAAAGTTTTGACGCTTTATGAGCCCTAAAGCTTTTATGTTAGTTGCCTTTCTTCTATTCGTACCTTAGCGCTTCTATAGGGTTAAGCTTGGAAGCCTTTATGGCGGGATATATGCCAAAGCCCACGCCCACGAGTATCGAAAAGCCCAGGGCTGAGAGCATCACTCCCGACTGCACGGTAACGCTTGTGCTCATCAGCGTGCCAATGAGCCCCGAGCCGAACTGCGCGAGCAGTATTCCTATAAGCCCTCCAATGCCGCTTACTATGACAGCTTCCAGCAGGAACTGCAGCAGTATGTCCCTGCGCGTCGCGCCTATCGCTTTTTCTATGCCTATCTCGCGCGTCCTCTCCATTACGGACACGAGCATGATGTTCATTATGCCTATGCCGCCCACGAGCAGCGATATGCCCGCTATACCGCCCAGCATCGCCGTCTGCGCAGCGGTTACCTCATCAAGCGATTCAAGCATGCTACTCTGCGTGTTTACCGTAAACCCGTTGTCTTCGGTGGAATACTGCAGCATGTACCTCTCTATGCTTTCCTGTGCCATTTTCACGGCGTCGGACGAGGAGGCGCTTGCGTAAACCGTGGATATGCGAGTCTGCTGCATCACCCTCTGCGCCGTCACAAACGGTATCATCACGACTTCGTCTTCGTTCGTTTCCTCGTCGCTGCCCTGGGCTTCGAGCAATCCTATTATCTCATATTTCGTTCCGTTTATCGATATTGTTTTGCCTGTGACGTCCAGTGAGCCGTAAAGCTCGACCGCTACATCCTGCCCCACAACCGCGACGCGCAGCCTGCTGTCGTTGTCCTTTTGTGATATGAAGCGCCCGCCCGCCACGCTAAAGTCCCGTATATCGGCGTAATCGGGCGTCACGCCCTGCACCTGTACGTCTTCCATACTAGTGCTGCCGTTCTTCACCGTATATGTGGACGATATGTACGGCGATACCGCAGCCACGCCCTCAAGGCGCGCCATGCCTTTCACATCCTCAATATCGAGGTCGGCGCGGTAGTCGCGTATGCTTACCGTAATCAGGTTTGTGCCCATGCCTTCTATCTGCGCCGTCACCTCTGCGTTTGTGCTCTGCCCTACCGATATAAGCGCGGTTACCGCGAATATCCCAATAATAATGCCCAGCATCGTGAGGAACGAGCGCAGCTTGTGCACCCACACCGCCCTTGCCGCGGACGCTATAGATTCTATAAACCTCATTTTGCGGCTTCCTTTCTTCCGGTATCGCCCACTACCCTGCCGTCGCTCATCTGCAATATCCTGTCCGCCTGCTCCGCAAGCTTCATATCGTGCGTTATCAGCACTATGGTATTGCCTTTTCTGTGCAGCTCTTTTATCATGCCCATTATTTCGGCGCTGCTTTTCGAGTCGAGGTTGCCTGTCGGCTCGTCGGCGAGCAGCACGGGCGGATTGCCCACGAGCGCCCTCGCTATGGCCACCCGCTGCTGCTGCCCTCCCGAAAGCTCGTTTGGCCTGTGCTTCATCCTGTCTTTAAGGCCCATAGCGGCAAGCGCCTTTGCCGCCATCTCCCTGCGCTGCTCCTTTTTTACCTTCGCGTATTTCATGGGCCTCTCAACGTTTTCGAATGCAGTCATCTTCTGGAACAGATTGAATTGCTGGAATATGAACCCTATCTTACTGTTTCTTATCCTCGCGAGGCTGCTGTCATTAAGCCCCGATATATCTTCGCCGTCCAGCATGTATGTGCCCGACGTAGGCGTGTCTAGGCAGCCTATCATGTTCATCAGCGTAGACTTGCCGCTGCCCGAGGGGCCGACTATGGCGACGAACTCCTTCTCGTCTATGGCAAGGTTCACGCCGTCCAGCGCGTTCACCTTCTCGCTCCCCATCTCATACACCTTGTACATGTCCTTTATCTCAATAAGCGCCATACTTTACACCGCCTTTAGTTCCTGCCAAAGCCGCCGTCCGGCCTCTGGCCTCCGCCCATGGCGCCGCCGCCTCCCGACGGAGGCCCGCCCATCTGGCCTCCTCCCATGGCGCCCATACCGTTCATAAAGAACCCGGACTCGGAATCGCTGCTGTCGGAAGTCTGCTTTATAATCTTCTCGCCTTCGGAAAGTCCGCTCTTAATCTCGACGTAGTAAGCGTTCTCTATTCCCGTTTCAACGGCGCGCACTTCTGAATACAGCAGCTGTTCAGGGTCAGGCAGCATCGTGATATTGAGCGCCGCCGCGTCTTCGCCCATAAAATCCGCCAGGCCTTTATAGTCGTTATCGGATATCAACTGTTTTATGGCGTTTTTCTCCGCGTCCGTCCTTTCTACGGCGGCCATGACATAGCTGCGGTTGTTTGCAGTGAGCACGTCGTCCACCGGCACAAGCACGGCGTTCTTAGCCTCCTCGGACGTTATCTCACAGGATACCGTCATACCGAGCTTGAAATTCTCGTTGCTGTCAACAGTAACGTCCACGTCGTATGTCGTTATGCCGTTGGAGGCCGAGCCAAGTTCGGATACGCGCGTCACTTTGCCGCTAAACGTATCATTCGGCATGCTGTCCAGCGTTACGCTTACATACTGGCCTGTCTTTATGGAGTTTATATCGAGCTCGTCCACGGATACCGTCGCGACCCAGTCGTCCGTCGAATCCACCGTCATAAGCGACGCTCCCTTGTCAACCGTCTGACCCGCAGCAAGGCTTAGCGTATCTACGACTCCCGCGACGGGCGATGTAAGCTGCCCCGCCTCTATCAAAGCCTGCAAGGTATCATATTCTTCTTTAAGTTCACTTAAGCTCGCGTACAGTTCCATCACATCCTGCGAATACTGCTCGGCACTGTAAATAGTCTCTCCCGCCTCGATTTCTTCGTCCTCAGAAAAGCCTGCGTCCGTAATGACGCCGTAGCTGCTTTCTATCTTTTGATATGCCGCAAGCTCTATCTTACCGGTAAACAGCAGGTTTCCGTCCGCGTCGTAAACCTGCGCGTCCGCTCCCACCGTCCTCGCTATAGTATCAATGCTCACATACAGCGCGCCGTTCTCATTCGTTACGGCGCCGTTGTGCCATTTACTTTCGCACTTTACGCGCACTGCCGTGCCTTCGGCAAGGCTGCTGCCCTCGGCGCTTATCAATTCGCGCTCTTGCGTGGCTACTAGCGCTACGTAGCCGTATTCGTTCATCGCATCCTCTATACTATCGTCCTCATCCAGCAATACGTTTTTTACCCACCCGTCCACAGGCGACTTTATCGAAAGCCTTGTCGTCGTGTTGTTCGTCGTATCAATCTGCGTCCGGACGGAATCTATCTGCGTTTTTAAATCACCTGAGTAATCCCGCATCGCTTCGATGTTGAGCGACGCTACAGGCTGATCTTCTTTAAGCGTATCTCCCGTGTATACAAGCACTTCGCTTATGTCAAGATGACTGTCCGCCGTGACATTTAAAGTCTTTGCGCTGTCAAGGTTGCCGCTGCCCGAGACGGCCTTTGAAATATCGCCCGTTGTGGCGATATCGGTGCTGTATGTATTTGCCGAATTACCGGCGTTTACCGATACCGTGCTGAATATGATGACGGCTACCGCTACCAATGCGACTGCCGCCACAGCGATTATTATCCTTTTTGTCTTTTTCTTCATACCATAAACCGTGAGCCGTTAATGGCTTCCCTTCTTTTTATTGAGGCCATTATACGGGCGGTTGTTAACAGTACGTTATTAAAATAATGAAAAAAATATGAACAAAAAAGAGCCGTCCGTGAATTCGGGACAGGCCCTTTATACACCCCATCAAGCCTCACGACTTGCTGGGGACCCCGATTAAGCCCTTAAGGCTTACTTTACAGCCTCAATCACCGCGTCCGTAACTTCGGACAGCGTCTTCTTTATTTGTTCGTTTGTGGCCTCTATGCCCTTTTCAGTTATATTCGCGACGTCCGCGGACATCGGAAGCTCGCCTAAAAGCTTAATGCCCAGGCCGTCATAAAAGCTTTTATCCTGCCCGCCGAACATGTTTATCTTTTTGCCGCAGTCGGGACACACTATATAGCTTAAGTTCTCCACCGCACCGATGAGCTTGATATCGAGCTCTTTTACCATGTTCACGGCTTTGGCGACGATCATCGATACCATATCCTGCGGTACTGTAACGATAAGCATGCCGCTCAGCGGTATGGATTGCATTACAGTGAGCGCAACGTCGCCCGTTCCCGGCGGCATATCAATGATTAGATAATCAAGGTCGCCCCAGAAAACCTCTTCCCAAAACTGCTTTACCGTGCCCGCGACGAGCGGGCCGCGCCATATAACAGGCTGCATCTCGTCCTGAAGCAGCAGGTTTATAGACATGACGCTTATGCTGTCTTCCGACTGAACGGGCAGTATGCCAAGCTCGTTCTGATCGCACTTCTTATCCTTGACGCCGAGCAGCCGGGGTATGCTCGGTCCCGTTATGTCCGCGTCCATTATGCCTACCGAAAAGCCGCGGGACTTAAGCTCTTTGGCGACGAGCACGGATATCGTGGACTTTCCCACGCCTCCCTTGCCGCTCATCACGCCTATTACTTTGCTTATATTGTTGTACGGATTGTTCTTGATGCCGCACGTTTCCTGTTTGTTACATTCCCCTTTAGAGGGACAATTGCTGCAGTCTGCCATATGTTGCTCCTTATGTTTACTTACAATAAATTCTATTCGTATTTCCCGCCAATGTCAACCGGCACACGTATCTTTGTTCTACGTTGTCAAATGATCTGTTACACTTTCGGCAAAGTTCTCCCTCCAGTACTGGAGGGGCGATTTTCTCCCCAGTACCAGCAGCGGGAAGTTATTATCCCATCTTTGATAGCGTTGTAATTGC
>JAEYPO010000038.1 GCA_023410595.1 Bacillota bacterium
TGGCAAAAGTGGCAAAGGCAATAGAGGCTTGAACAAATGTGAAAGCCAGCGTCTTTAGGCGCTGGCCGGTAACATGGGCTTATAGCCCTTGTGCAAACCACCCGTTGGACGGGTGGTTATGGTTGTGATGTGTGATAAGGAGGATTCGAAGGGGGCGTCGTTAGCGACCCGGCTTGATGATATTAACTGCTGAAAGAAAAAGAAGCGGCGCGGGTACATACAAGTAATAAAGTTGAACCCACCGCCGCTATCGCGTCAGAGCAAACACCGCTCTACTCTTAAACCGCCAATCGTAAAACGGTTTAGCGGCTTAAGAGTACCACTTGCTCCTTCTTTTTCCACGCAAAGCCTTGCGTCTTAGCAGGGCCCCCGATTTTTCTTTTTAAAAGCTTTCATCAGATAAGATGTAGCTTACCAATCTTCTTATGCCCTTTGTAAGCGCCTAAATACATTAGTCTAATATGCCTGTACTCAAGCTCTATAAACGCTTGGTTCCCGAAAGCATAGCGCACGTCAATGATATGGGCTATTCGGGCGCATATCATCTGTCGTTCTGCGGTGCTTTGTTCGCGTGTGGATTCCGTGCGCAGCAGCATGCTATAATGGAAAAAACGGATGGGAGACGCTCGAGATGGAAGTGAAGAATGTGCTGGTGACGGGCGCGGCCGGGGGAATGGGTCGAGCCGCGTGTGAGCTTCTGACGAATGCGGGCTGCTGTGTGTGGGGGCTCGATCGCGCGGAGCCGCAAGGGGAACACGCATGGCGGTTTATACGAGCGGATATCACGGTTGCCGCGTCGGTGGAGGCAGCGCGTGATGCGGTTTTTGCAGAGGCGGGCAGCCTAGACGCCATAGTTCATATGGCCGGTGTGTACGACCTGAATTCGCTGGTCGAGATACCGGAGGAGGACTGGTCGCGGATATTCGGCGTAAATCTGTTTGGCCCATACCGGGTGAACCGCGCATTTGCGCCGCTGCTTGCGCGGGGCGGCCGAATCGTTCTAGTTAGCAGCGAGCTTGCGCCGCTGGGTCCGCTGCCTTTCACGGGCATCTACGGAATCACCAAAGCAGCGCTGGAGAAATACGCCTTCTCACTGCGGATGGAGCTGCAGCTGCTGGGCACCGACGTTTCAGTGATCCGTCCGGGTGCGGTCGATACGCAGATACTCGATGTTTCCACGCATAGGCTAAAGGCATTCAGCGAAAACACGAAGCTGTACGCATGCAACGCGGCGAGATTCCGGAAAATCGTGGAGTGCATCGAGGCGCGGAAAGTTACGCCGGAGGCAATTGCCGGCGTTGTGCAAAAAGCGCTTCAAGCGCGGCGCCCGCGGTATGTGTATAATGTCAACCGGAATCCGCTGCTTTTGCTGCTAAACGCTCTGCCCGCTCGTCTTCAGACGGCGCTTATCCGCCAGGTGCTAAAACCGTAGCTACGTATCCGTCCCGTCAGTATGACAGACGGTTTTTCTAAAGAAAAGCAGCACCCTCAGCAGAAGGTGCTGTTTCTTTATGCTCTGAATTCTCAGCCTTGCTACATTTTCTTTTTATGCCTGTAAAACATCAGTGCCGCTGCCGCCACCAAAGCAAACACCGATACCGCGTAATACATCTGCTGAAAACCACCGTTGATTGCGCTCTGAAACGCACTCTCGATATCGCTGTGCTGTGCCTCAATCGTCTGGATATAGCTTTGCTCTGCCGCGTCGAAATAAGCTGGGATGGCGTCATCCAGTGCCTTAAGCCTCTCGTTGGCACTTTGCATATTGGCACTGGATTGTGAAAGCAGGTCTTTGAGCTGCACCATCATCGCCTGCGTATCATCAATGTCCTGCTTCATGGTTTCCATCATCGCCTGCTCCTGCTGCATATCGCCAATCAGCGTATTCAGAGTTTCCTTCGAGCTTTTTATCTTTTTTATCGACGAGTTCATCTCGTTTATCTGCGCGTTCATCTTATCGATCGCGCCTTGCATCTGCTGCTGCTGAGCCTGTGCCTTGCCAAGGTCGCCCGCAAGTTTCTGCCTGGCCGCGGTCAGCCCCTGAAGCTGCCCTTGCAGCGGCGCTGTCACCGACGGCGGCGATCCCGCGTCTATCTGCTCCTGAAGTTCTTTTTGCTTGGCGGCAATCTGCGCATCGATACCGGCAAGCCCCTGTTCCATGCCTGTAATGCCAGCCGTCACGCCGTCGAGCCCTTTCTGTAAATCGGCCTTGCCTTGGTTGATGCCCGTGATGCCGCTCTTGATGCCTGATACAGCCTTTTTCATTTGCCCAAGGCCGGTGTTCATGCCCTCAATCCCTTTACCGATACCGTCAATGCCGGAGGACAGCCCATCATGTGCATCTGTCATGCCGTCGATGCCCGCCTGAATGCCGTCTATAGCCTCGCCCATACCGTCTATGCCCGATTGTATACCCGATATTCCCTCGCCGATGCCACTTTGTATTTTTTGAATAACATCGGGCGTATAGATGCCAAACATCCTGTCGACTAAGTATACGGTGCTGTCCACAATTGTAGTGACGTTGGAGCTGCTGAGTTTTTGCACCACATCGTCGGGCAGCTCGCCCTCGGTCATGTCTATATCCATGTTCTGCTGATTAAAATCCAGCATCGAGAGCTTTTTTTCAATATCCGAGGGGGTCATGCCGCTGTCGGCACTGAGCATATCGCGGGTCTCTGAGAAATCAGGCGTTTCCATGTTTTCCGGTATCTCAAAATCCATCTTCTCAAGCATCGATTTAAACTGCGGATCGTCTTTGATCACAGCTAAATCCGCGCTGGTTTTATCCGCTGCCTGCTGCAGCGAGGCGGTTTCTTCTTCGAGCTTATCGGTCTGAGCAAGCAGCAGCGCTTTTTGATCGTCCATCAGCTCGATATTCGCCGATACCGCGAGCAGATCGTCCTTCACGGAGTTTACCAGCGTCTCGTCCGCCTGTATCTGTATTGACGAAACGGGGGGGATCAAGTTCATAATGGTATCCTGCGCCGTGACGCCCGCCTGAGCGATAAATCCGATCATCAGCATCGGGCCGATTGTGGTGCCGATGGACCGCATCAGCGACAACGCGGACAGCGCCGAGTTCGATTCTTCTGTTTTCGTGTTTGTGAGCATCATGTAATTGAGCGGCGTCCCCATCACAAACCCAAGGCCCGTGCCCATCAGCACCAGGCTTATAATCACGCTTAGCGTGCTAACATTCACCGTGGCATACAGCGCAAGAAACAGCGCGCCTGCGAGCGATACGCCAAACCCCCAAAGCAGTATCTTCTTGGGGCCGAATTTGTCGACGAGCTTGCCGCCCATGGGGCCGCCGATGCCTGCGAAGAGTCCCAGAATCGTCACAAAATAGCCGCCGCTTCCTTCGGGCGTCTTCAATGCATTCTCGGCAAACTGTGGAACGAACACCATGCCCATCATCATCACGCCGACAATAAACGCGATAAAGAACGTGACCACGATGTTTCTGTTTTTAAAATAACCCGTGTTGAATATCGGGTCAGCCGCGCGCTTTTCAATTAGTATAAACAGCGGAATCATCAGCACAAAAACAATCAAGAACGGATAGACATCTGTATTTCCGATTGTTTCGCCGAATTTGAAGAAGTCGATATTACTGAGGCTGTACATCAGCGACAGCACGATGACAACAAGCACAAACGTACCCTTAAGGTCGATTTTCTGCGCAGGCTGTTTTTCGCCCTTGGGCAGCACAAATATCGCCGCTAACACCACAAACACGCAGATCGGCAGGTTGATAAAGAATAGCCAATGCCAGTTGGCTGTGCCCACCAAGTCGAGTATCGCACTGCCCAGCGTCGCGCCGAGTATATTCGCAATACCGTAAACGCCGCCTACCAGCCCAAGCGCCATGCCTCTTTTGTTCTCCGGAAATCCCGTTCCGAATTCGGCCGTGGCCAGCGGCATGATGCCGCCTCCGCCGAAGGCTTGAATCACGCGGCCGATAATCAGCGTTGTAAAACTGCCGCCGAAGTTAGACAGCCCGCATATGAGCGACCCTGTGCCAAACAGCGCTACCGCCACCATATAAACGCGCTTTCTGCCGATTCTGTCGGCCAGCTTGCCAAGGATGGGCATCGCGCAGGCATAAGCCAGCGTAAACGCCGTAATCATCCATATGCCGGTGCGCTCATCCACTTGGAACGAATTCTGAACAACCGTGCGTGCGGGTGTTAATATGCCGGTGTCTATCGCGCCGATAAAGATACCCAGCAGATAAACCAGCATAACGAAACCATATCGCTTTGTTTTGACTTTATTATCTTCCATTCTCATCACTCCTATAAAATTATATTCTATAAAATGAACATTGTTCATTTAGATTCTAAAAAAATCAGTCCAGTATTCTTGCTAAGAAATACCGCAGCTGTTCAAAGCTGACGCCCTGTTCATAGGCCAGCGAAAAGAACAGTCTCGTGATGATATCGGCAGCGAAGGCCTCCTGCTCTTGGGCGATGTACCCGGTAATGATCGAGCCGATATGCTGCGCAAAATCTTCGCGCAGATGCTGCTTGATGGTTTGCAGCTTATTGAGCGTGCCGCTCTCCAAATCGTCCGGAAAGCCAGCCCTCCATATTTGATGCACGCCCTGAAGCATCTGTCTTAGATCACCAAACAATATTTCAAGCTTGTCAATGGGGGGCTTGTCTTCGTTTCTGTGCTCTGCCACAAAATTGCGGAATGCTCTCCAGTCTTCATCGAGCAGTGCCGAGATAATCTCTTGTTTGGAACGAAAATAATTATAGAATGTACCGGTGGCGATGCCGCACTTTTTGGCGATATCGCGAATATTTAAACGATCGTAGCCTTCTTCCACGATCATTTCACGCGTTGCCTGTATGATTTCTTCTTTGATGTTTTCCAGATTCTTTGGCACAACTACAAATCCCTTCGCATAATGAACATTGTTCATTATATGCCTGTGAAACTCGCTTCGTCAATGATTTTCTTTGCTCGCTGATAGACGAGAATGAGGGCTAAGGGGGGTATGCCTATTTATGCTGATATGAAGGAATGTGAGGATGGCGTTAGAAGCCGTATGATGACGCAGCGTTTATTGCCGCAAACATATAAAGCAGCGGGGCATACCGGACAACCTTATGCCTGTAGCCAATATACTGCTTGGATATCTTGACGGCCCGGACCGCATGAAAAGCCGCGCAGGGAAGGGCGTATTTTACGGGTATAAATTCAAATTTTGTCTGGGGAGGCAAAGGAAAAAGAGCTGCCCGGAAACGATTTGAATCGGGCAGCCCTTCTATACTTGCTGAATATTTAATCAATACTTGCCGAACTCTTCGTCGTTGAGGGCTATTTTCTGGGACGGGGCGTTAAAATTGATATCCTCAACAGGGTTGTTTTTCTCTGTATGTACGACAGGCCCGTCTGCTCTATTCTTGAGCTCAAATCTTGCGACCATCTCGCGGAGCATATCAGCCTGGCTTGAAAGCTCCTGACTGGCAGCAGCCGTTTCCTCAGACGTGGCCGAATTAGTCTGGACGACCTGCATCATCTGCTCTATGCTGTTATTGATCTGCGAAATGCCCGCAACCTGCTCGTTGGAAGCTACCGCTATCTGAGCCACAAGCTCGGCCGCTTGTTCCACGCCTTTCATTATGTCGGAGAAAGCATCCGCGGTCTTGTTCGCAATATTAGTGCCCGACCCGACGATTCTGATAGAATTTTCTATCATCGTTGTAGTTTCTTTTGCCGCGTTGGCGCTTCTGGCAGCAAGGTTTCTTACTTCTTCCGCAACAACGGCAAATCCTTTTCCGTGCATGCCGGCTCTTGCGGCTTCAACGGCGGCGTTCAGAGCGAGTATATTAGTCTGGAATGCTATATCGTCGATTACCTTTATGATCTTTGAAATACTTTCTGACGACTCCTTGATCTTCTCCATGGCCCCCTGCATCTCACCCATCTGGCTGTTGCCCGATATGGCGTCGTTCTTTGCCGTTTTTACAAGCTCGTTAGCGCTGTCGGCGTTGTGCGCATTCTGGTTGGTCTGCGCCGATATCTGAGTAATAGTGGAGGTTAGCTCGTCAATAGCGCTTGCCTGTTCCGTTGCTCCCATGGAGATAGTCTGGCTGCCATCCGATACCTGCCTCGTTCCCGAAGCGACCTGCACCGCGGCCGTATCTATTTCCTGCAGCACGCTGTTAAACGAATCGATGCTTGTATTTATTGCTTCTTTCAGAGCAATAAAGCCGCCCTTGAAATCTGAATTAAGGCTTACCGTAAGTATGCCTTTAGACATCTTATCAAGGATTTCCGTGATCTCTCCGATATATTGCTTGAGCGTCTCTATAGTGCTGTTAAGCGCTATCTTTACGAGGGCAAAGTCGCCTTTGAAATCGCCGGTCACGCAGATGTCAAGATTGCCCTGTGAGAGCTCGGTGAGTACGTCCGCCGATTCTTTAATAGGCTCTATCATCGCGTCGAGCGTGGCGTTTATGCCTTCCACTATCCTGCGGTATGTGCCCTGATGCTTGTCCGCATCTGCACGCACGGTAAGCTGGCCTTCCATAGCGGCGCCTATAAGCCTGTCGGTATCGCTCTCAAGTTCCTTTATAACGTTCAATATTGTACCAATGGCAACGCTCATTTCTCCGATTTCGTCTTTTGTTTTCCTGGAAGAAAGCTCGAAATCCGTATTTCCTGCGGCAAGAAGCTTAACGTTGGAAGTCAGCTTCTTTATCGGACGGCTGAACCCTCTTGCCGTGAATATGCCGATCAGTACGGAAAGCACAAGTACGAGGCCAACACAGATCTCGGTAATAAGTATTACCATTGCGGACATCTTATTGTTTGCTGTGTCTTTAGCGCCCGCATCTTCTGTAATGCTGTATTTTAAATCTTCAATGGCGTTATTGACCGCGTTTTCGGCTTCCTTTAATTCGCCATAGTTTATAAGATCGTCCAATATCGCTTGTTTCTGACCCGTTTCAATACTGGCGAGCGCATTGTTGAATAAAGGTTCATAGGTTGCGAATGCTGTTTTGAGCGTATCCAGGGCGGCTTTTTTGTCTTCAGCTAACAGCGAATCAAGAATGTTAAAGCTGGGGCCATACTGCGAATGCTGCGACTTGAGCATAGCAATATATACGTACGAATCATCTTCATTTTCAGCTATCAGCGCCTGGCGCAGACTTATAGACTCAGCGTTAAAGGAATCCGACATCGAAGATACGTTCCTGAGCGGCAACAGCATCTTTGCGTACATGTCGCTGGATGTATTTCCTGCCTGTGCTAAACCGAATATGGCATATATGCCCATTGCCGCACATAGAAGCGCAATTATAAGAAATCCTGTAAGCAGCCTAGGGGCTATTTTCATATTTCCTAAAAATGAGACGCGCTCTTTCTTAACTTTTTTCCTGCTGCCTTTTTTAAACTGTTGCTGCTGTGAGGCCTGATAAAGGCGGTCTTCTGCGGCTGCTTGTTCCTCGTGGATTTCATTCATACTGTCCGGTTGTTGTGGCTCTTCGGTTTCTGCTTTTCTTTGCCTGGTTTTAAAGAATCTCATTGTTTTTGTGCCTCCGTTTAGTATAGTAAACTGGATATAGTAATATTCCATATAATGCCATAATGCAAGATATCTAGAAGTTGTTAACTGTTAAGCGCCAATCAAAAAAATGCATACGATTACCTTTGATACCTTATTAATCTTATATTATATCGGTATTTTTTCACATTTCTTTAGACAAATTACTGAGTTCTGCCAAAAATGTCACGAAAAAAACGAAAGTGCTATTAGCACAAAAATGTCGAGTAAAAAACGCAGAGGGGACAGGCAGACTGAAAGGAGGAGGGTTTACTAAATTAATTTATATGCAGGGGGAATAGGTTGCGCGCGATAATACGAATACGCCGAGCCTTTAATGTGTGGTAAGCCTTGCGTGCACCACAAAACGCTCGTTTTCCGCCCCGATTACGCATGTGCACAGCGTGAGTACGACATCGTCCGGCGATAAGACGGTATCCGTCCTGAACATGCTCTTTTGCTGTATTTCCTTAAGAAAACACAGCCACTCTTCGTCGTTTTCAAAGTCCGTTCTAATAAAATTAAAGCCGACGTCTGTAATATACGCAGAAAAAACCTCCCAGGTATAGTCCTCGTACAGCGTATCAAATCTTATTATGCGTTCGTCGTAAAACGTGTCTTTATCCGTGTACCGTTTAAGGTTATAAAACAGCCCGCCGTCGGCAAACGAGTGCCCGTATAGAATGTAGTGGCCCTTAAGAGGCAGTTTGTGCGCATCGCAGCGATAATCGAGGAAGATTGTGCCAAGTCTGCTGCTGTCGCCGCTGTATCCCGTTTTGAGGTAACGCTCGTTGTCCCGAGCCTGAGTCACAAGATAAGTTATGCCTAAATTCTCGATAGCTACTCTGCCGATGATATCGGGGTTTTCGGCAAGGGCCACCCCAAAGCAAACGCGCGGCGCCGTTTTGCGCTCATTTTCTGCAGGCTGCTCGAAGGCCTGCTCGGCGTTTCCCTCCGCGGGCGGATTTATAAACGTACTTTCGTAAAGCCGTAAAGCAAAGTTTTTGTCTATCGTATCCGACGCGCCGGATATTATGGAAGGTATTATAAGATAGACACATATTAAAAGTATGATTATGCTGATAACTATCGCGGCAACCGAAACGACGACCTTCATAAGCCTGGCGGTTTTCGCCTGACTGTCATATATCCATTTGGGCCGCTGGTCGGTATTATCTTGATGCCGCGGTCTGTCCAATACAATGCTCCCGGTACGTATTGTGTGAACAATACCGGCCAGAATCTTTCCGGTCGCTCACAGCAGGTATTTTTAGTATTGTCAAACCGGATAAAAAGTATGTTAAAAAAACGGCTGCTTTAAGCCGCTTCGTTTTCATTATAAAGTTTTTATAGGCTAATATTCGTAGAGCTTTCTGTAGTCATCGCCGTCTTTTTGGATATCGGGTACTGAGCCCGAGGCAAGCAGCGTAGCGTCCCTTGTAGGATCCACAGTTATCCACTCGCCGTTTATATACACTTCGTTCCAGGCGTGATATTCATCCGGGCTGTAGCCTGCGTACCCCTTGACGAGCTTTGCGGGTACGTTTATGCTCCGCAGCATCGAGGCAAGCAGCGACGCGTAGTCGTAGCATATGCCCGTTTCGTCGGAATATATCTGCTCTATGTCGGGCACGTAATCATATTCTAGGTTATATATCTTGCCGTTATCGTACGTTATGTTGTTGATTATGAAACGGTAGATATCAAGTGAGCTGGAATACAGCAGGTCGTCCTTGCTGTTGCGCAGCGAGTCGGCGACGATAAATCGAACGTCGTGTATAGGCGTCATATCGTAGTTCCAGTTTACATTCTGTATGGAGTTGAGGTATACGGAATTCCCGTCCTCAATATCGACGCTGAACGTCTTCGTTTCAAGCGTATAATAGCTCTCGCCTTCGGCATGCTGCATTATATTCGCCGTGTATTCGCCGCTGCCGTATTGCAGTGAAAAGTCTTCTATGCCGCCGTCGCCCTTAAGGTTATAAGCAAGGTAGCCGTTACCATTCGACGTTCCGCCCGGGGGGTAGATAACGAGCTTCAGCTTTGCGCCTTCTTCGCCCTTATAGCATATCCTCAGCAACCCTCTGCCGGTATAGTCGAGGCAGAACACCTCGCCGGACTTCTTTTGGGGCGGCAATGACGGCCCGGGCAGCGACGACTCAAATAAAGAATCAATCTCTGCGTCCGGAGCCGTTGAAATGGGCTTATTCTCAACTAAACTGCTGTTTGAACACCCCGCAATAGTAACACAGGCGATAAGCAGTACAAGTATGAATCGTTGCTTCATAAGTGCTATGAATAATACTGTGGTTTGATGCCATGTTTGTTTATGCTATTATTTCTGTATCTCTACCCACCGCACGGGATGCAGGCTGTCTGCGTCGCCAAGGTCAAGAGCCAGCACTGTGCTTATTCCTATATCCTCGCTCCATGTTTCGTATGATATCGTAAGCGTATCTCCCGCAGTATCCACAACGGCGCCGAAATCCAGCGCTTTCAGGTCGCGCTCTATGCCCGCCGCAATATCTCCGCCTAAAAATGCGTTTTCCACGACCTGATCGGCCATAGCGTAACGCTCGTTCGCGGCTTTCTCGGCCGCATAATATTTATCGTTCCAGTCCACGACCTTTTGCCCCAGACGCATGCTGGAAAGTGCGGTCGTCAGTGCAGCGATACCGAACACTACAAGCACGACGAGCATCAGCATTACCATTATTGAGGAAGCGCCTTTTTTAGAGTACAGAATGTTTTTAATCATTTCTGGCGCTCCTTATAGTATTTTGCCGTCTCCGCCTGCGCGAGTACGCTGCCGCCGCTTGACGCTTTTACCGCTATATCATACAGGCTACCGGGATAATCGCCCCTGCCTTCGACTTCGACAGTTATATCAAAGCCGTTGCTTTCAAACGAAAAAGACTCGCCGCTTATATTATCGGAACAATTCACTCCCAGCGCGAGCAGCCCGTCCTTTAGCGTGTCTGCGCCCGCGAGCGTCTCGACTGCCGAGGTGACCGCTATTTCCGCGCTCAGCATGTTTCCCGCTTTGCTGCTCGTATTGCCGGCAATGACGAACAAACGCAGCAAAACCGCGCATATTATGCCCAGAGCCGCGATGGATACTATGACCTCTACAAGCGTGAACCCTTTCTTGTTTTTCATGTCCTCAATCCTACCGTCCCTTTAGTTACCTGCATCTCGCCTCCGCTTTCGCAGATGCAGACGACGGTTATATAATTGCCGTCGCCGGATATGCTGAACCCATAAAGGTCCGCTACCCTGTTGGACGTTTGTTTCTTCGGCTGCATGTCCTGCTTTGTAAGGCATTCATACAGCGTTCCTTCAGTAAAGAATATGTAAGTGCACAGTTCGTCGCTCTCCGTGCCGATTTTCAGCGTATCGCCGTATTCGGTGCCGACTATGCTGACGCGCCCCGCGGAGTCGTTTTGCTTTATTTTCATGTTGATATAAGAATACGCTACGCGCGCGCTTTCTGAATTCTGCTTCTCCTGCACGATGTTGCCGTAGGCCGCAGACCCCGAACGCACGACAAGAAACACCACGAACGAAAGCAGTATCAGTATGAACATTACGACAATGGATTCAATTGCGAGCACTTTGTTTCTTGAATGCATCTTATTCACCTTTCGGGATTACGCTTACGTTGGGGAATACATTGGACGCAAACCTGTCGTAATGGTATACATAGTTATCGTGGTCGAGCTGCAGCCCGTAATGCTCCTCCAGATATTTAAGTTCGGAAGGGTAATTGCCTTCAAGCGCGTAGCACTGCGCCGCGCTGCTCATTATAGTTTCTTTTATCTCCTGCGCCCGTTTGTCGCTGTAGCCGCTGCTGTAATTGCCGATGCCTATAAATATTATAGCGCCGGAAAGCGCAATGACGAGCGCAGCCGTCAGTATGCAAACGAGGGAAAGGCTGAATTTCTTCATATATTATCCTATGGTGTTCATTATACCTGTGACAGGCAGTATTACCGATATCAGAACTATGCCTATGATAATTGAAAGAATAAGTATCAGTGCCGGCTCGAGCACAGTCGTAAGCTTCGACAGGCGCGTGTCCAGTTCTTCTTCCATTATGTCCGCAGCACGGTCAAGCATATTGTCCGTGTGGCCGGTGCTTTCCGCTACGGCGATTATCCGCAGCAGCATCTCGGGGAAGAACCCGAGAGAAACAAGCGCGCTTTTAAGCGTCTCGCCTTTTTCGATACGTTCAGCGGCATTAACAATGAGGGACTGTATCTTTTTATTCATTACGGTCGTACTAGTCATCCTGACGCTCTCGGCTACGCCTATGCCGCTGCGCAGCAGCATGGAAAGGCTTCTTGAAAAGCGCACGCACGTCATGCTTTTGACTATGCCCTTCTGTATGGGCATCTTAAGCTTCATCGAGTCAAGTATCTCGCAGCCGCGTTTCGTCTGGCGCATAAGTATTACGGCAAGAACAATGAGCGCAATAACCGCGATCAGTATATAGAAGTACGTGCTTATAAAGCTGCCTACAGACATAAGCGCGCGCGTTATGCCCGGCATTTCGCCGCCCAGCGAAGAGAGTACGTCGTCAAATATGGGCAGGACTTCTGCAAGCAGCAGCACTATAACACACAGCATGAGCACCGAAAGTATGATGGGATATGTGACGGCCGAAACGACCTTGTTTTTTACCTCGGTGGCTTTATCGTAGGAATCCGCGAGACGCACAAGCACTTTATCAAGATTGCCGCTCTGTTCGCCCACATCCACCATCTGTATATAATAATCGGGCAGCATAGCTTTCTCTTCGGCTAAAGCGCGCCCAAGCGAATGGCCCTCGTTAAGCCGTTCTTCAATGCGCCGAAGAAGCTGCCTTAACTCCTTCGATTTTGTCTGCTCAACGATCAGCTCAATGCCTTCCTGCAGTGACAGCTCAGAATCTACTACCAGCGCAAGCTGTCTTGAGAGGGAGGAAAGCTCCCCGTTTGACAATTCCTTTGGCCCCATCGTTTTTCTCCTTTAACGCCGGGCAAGATCATAATACTGGTCGAACAGCTTTACATCCTGCGCCTTAAGTTTGGCAAGCTTTGTATCTATCGTGCCGCTTGCCGCGAGGAACGCTAAGTTCCTCTCCATCGAACACATGCCGAAATCCTTGCCTGTCTGTATTATATTGTTTATCTGATAATGCTTGCCTTCCCGTATAAGATTGCGCACAGCCGGTGTGGATATCATGACCTCGCAGGCCGGCACAAGGCCGAAGCCGTTCTTCTCGGGCAGCAGCTGCTGCGATACTATTCCTTCGAGCACCGTGGCAAGCTGGCTTCTTATCTGATTCTGATTGTCGGAAGGGAACGAGTCGAGTATCCTGTCTATAGTCTTTACCGCGCCCAGCGTATGCAGTGTGGAAAATACAAGATGTCCCGTTTCGGCCGCCGAGAGCGCGATAGCCATCGTCTCTTTGTCGCGCATCTCGCCTACCATAATAACGTCGGGGTCTTCGCGCAGCGCGCTGCGCAGCGCGCTCGCAAACGATATGGCGTCCTCGCCTATCTCCCGCTGTGTTACGAGACTCTTAGAGTGGCTGTGCAGATATTCTACCGGGTCCTCTATCGTAAGTATATGGTAGCTGTGATTATTGTTTATTATATCTATGAGGCTGGCAAGCGTCGTCGACTTGCCGCACCCCGTAGCGCCCGTAAAGAGCACGAGGCCGCTCGTCTTTGCCGTAAAGCGGAGTATCGTATCGGGCAGGCACAGCGTAGAAAATTTCGGTATCTCGAGAGGGAGCATGCGGATAGCTATCGCGTATGTGCCTCTCTGTCTGTATATGTTGCATCTGAAACGCCCAAAACCGCTCTTTGAATAAGAAAAATCTATGACCTTGTTTTTGCGGAGTATATCCATCTTGTCAAAGTCAAGGCTCGAGTTCACTATCTCCGTAACCTCATCGATTGACAGCGCGTGCGTCCCCGGAATTTTCTCAAGCTTGGAGTTTATGCGCATAAGCGGGGGAGACCCCACGCATATGTGCAGGTCGGTCGCGCCGCGGCTGAGCGTTTCGGTAAGCAGGTTGTTTAAAATATCAAGCGGCATTTTACATCCAATCCTTATATGGTCTTTTTAATATATAACCATTTAAGGCGGTCGTAAAACGTAAAAAACTAGTAAAACGAGAAACTACATATGCGCCCGTTCCATATCAATAAGGTAGCGTTTCATATCCTCGCCGCCGCGGTACATGCTCTTCTTTTCAGACTTATGTACGACTCTGTGGCAGGGGATAAGAAGGGGCAGGGGAGTATTGCGCATAGCTGTGCCTACGGCCCGCATCGCGAGCGGATATCCCGCGGAGAGCGCAACATCGGAATACGCGGCGACGCAGCCGTATGGTATGGCTATAGTCGCCTTATATACATTGCGCCTGAACTCCGTACCCGGCAGAAATATCGGAAGGTCGAAGGCTTTTCGTTTTCCTTCAAAGTATTCCGCTATCTGCGCGGCGAACGGGAGAGACCCGTCAAAGCGCAGCACGTCGGCGCCGGGCGTTTCTCCGGGGAACAACACCCGCTTTATTACCCCGTCTTCGTATATTGCCGTAAATGTTCCGAGCGGCGTATGAGCCGGACATGCAATCCGCATAGGAAGTAGATTACCCCTTTAATCGCTGTTAATGGAAGCCAAGAATATTCTATCATTTGCAGTATACAAGTTTCAACATAAATACGCATAATGCATTCTTTTAAGTTGACAAAATACACGCCAAATGATAATGATAGGACAACCTGCAAAGGAAATTTCTTATCAGTCGGACAAATATTGTTTCTCAGTCGTTTAATAAGCGTAGGAGGTGATGGTAAAGCATGGAGCCAAATTCTTTATTACGTACGGATAGAGAGTTTGCATCGGTATATGATCGGAATATTAAGCGAGTCTATCGGATATGCTGTCTATACTTGAAAAATCATCATGACGCGCAGGACGCATCGCAAACAATATTTGAAAAGTATATCAGCCAGGATAAGCGCTTTGAAGACGAGAGCCATGAAAAGGCGTGGTTTATTACCGTGTCAAAGAATTATTGTAAAGACGAGTTAAAAAGATTCTGGAAGAAAAAACGGGCTGATATTGAGGATATGGAAACTGCTGCGATATGTGAAGAAAGCGGCGAGAGTGACTTGACAGAAGCTCTTTTGAATCTGCCTTCAAAATACAAAGATGTGATTTATCTTTATTATATAGAAGGATATTCGGTAAAAGAAATGTCTATGCTGCTTCATCGGAATGAAAGCACATTGCGAAACCACCTATCCGATGGCCGCAGGCTTTTAGAAATTGATATAGGAGGCTATTATGAAAAATAAAAATATTAAAGATACGTTCGAATTCTTTTCCCCCTCGAAAGAGCAAGAAGAAAAAATATACAAGTCAATAACCGACAGACAGCAAAGCAATGATGTAAAAATAAGAACTCATTTCAAGGCTAAGCTTGTGCCTGCGGTAATTGCATGCATTGTACTATCCGTATTTGCAATAATAATGCTGGATAATACAGTAAGCAATGATCATATAGCATTGCTCGAACCGGGTAGTACGCAATATAATATGGCAGAATTGCCGTCAGTGAACGATTCTAATCCAGCTGCTGACGATAAAAAAACAGTGTTTAAAGGTCTCGTTTTGACGGCGTACGCAGCAAACGGCGAAATATCCTATTTGAGCGCAAATTACGAGGAAGAAACGGAAAAGGCGGTGCTTACGCCTGAGGTAAAAATACTGTTGGCACAATATACGCCTGCCATGAGCAGCGTGCCCGGATTTCCGTTTACCGTTGATACAATCGAAGAAGATGGGGATGGCAATCATGTGGAAACTATAAACGTATCCGCAGACAGGGGGGCGCTCAGCAAATGGGATCGAGGCACGGGCGTCGTCTCGCCCGGCAGTCAGACTGTGGAGATCGATAGAGGAGAGACGATATACTGGTCGCCGCTTGGTAACGAAGATACCTCAGATATAAAACATATAACGATAACCGTTGAAGCAGTCGCAAATAATGCAGTTGTGGGAAGACAAAATATTTATATCACTCAGGATGGATCCGGTAATTACTATGCAACAGTTGGGGAACTCGAACTGATATGATGCTGCGTGGTATATAGAGAAAAGGCAAATAAAAAGTCCGGAACGCGTCCGGACTTTTTGTATGCACATAAAAGTTATTTGAGCTCTGCGACAGCTCCGACTTCCTTGAGTTTTGCGACCATACCGGCAGCTTCGTCCTTCTGAACGGCTTCTTTGACCGTGCTGGGAGCGCCGTCAACGACGTCTTTGGCTTCTTTGAGGCCAAGGCCCGTAAGCTCACGTACGACCTTTATGACTTTGATCTTCTCGGGGCCGACTTCTTTAAGAACTACGTCGAACTCGGTCTTTTCTTCTTCAGCTGCTGCCGCGGGCGCCGCCGCGGGGCCTGCTGCTGCTACAGCCACGGGAGCGGCTGCGCTTACGCCAAACTTTTCTTCTATCTGCTTAATAAGCTCAGCGAGCTCAAGCACTGTCATCTTTTCGATTGCTTCCAGTATCTGATTGTTATCCATTTTTTATTTCCTCCGAATTATTTCTTTAATTTATTTGAGCACTTAAGCTCCCTTTTGTTCTTTAACCGCATTAAGCGCATATCCAAGCTTGGATATGATGCCGGACAACGTGCGCGCGAATCCGGCGATAGGCGCGTTCAGCGTGCCGGCGAGCTGTGCAAGCAGCTGTTCTCTTGAAGGCAGCTCCGCTAAAGCGCTGACGCTCGCGGGCGTTATCACCTGTCTGCCAAGAACGCCTGACTTGATTTCCGTCTTTTTGACCTTCTTGATAAACTCGACGAGCACCTTTGCAGGAGCGACGGGGTCGTTAAAACCGAACGCAACTGCTGTAGGACCGCTCAAGTGTTCATTAAGGCCGGTGATATCCATCATTTCGGCCGCGCGCTTCAGCATCGAGTTCTTGATTACGTGATAATCGACGCCGACTTCGCGGAACTTGTTCCTGAGCTCTGTGACTTCCGCAACCGTTAAGCCCCTGTAGTCGTAGATTATCATGCCTTTGGACTGTTCTATTTTTGCCTTTAAGTCCTCAACTATCAGCTTTTTAGCCTCGATAGCTTTTTCTCCCAATATTTTCACCTCCCGTAAGCTTATTATCGCCCCGAAACGCTTTCGACCTTTCGGGGACCCAGTAAATCTACACCCCATCAAGCCTCACGACTTGCTGAGGACCCCTAATTAAAAACCCTTTTTGCGCAGGAAAGCTACACAAAAAGGGTTATGATCCTTTTAAGTCGCCCCGGTAAAGCATCGCTTTTAGGGGAAACATGTTAACTCTCCTCGACAGGATATTTAAGCATTAAGCCCATAAGCTTATTGCACCTGTGTCTTAGGCGTCTCGGGATATTCAATTCTTAGGCATCTTATCAGAACCGCGGCAAAATGTCAACCGTCAGCTTAAAAACCGGAGCGGATTGATCTTTATGCCGGGGCCCATGGTCGATGAAACGACGACACTCTTTAAATATGTGCCCTTTGCCGCCGAAGGCTTAGCCTTGACGATTGCTTCCATAAGAGCGTTCATATTGTCCAGGAGCTTTTCCTGGCCGAAGCTCTTTTTGCCGATAACGACATGTACGATAGCCGTTTTGTCAACGCGGTACTCGACCTTACCGGCTTTGATATCGCTGATGGCTTTGGCGACTTCTTTTGTGACCGTGCCCGACTTCGGGTTGGGCATGAGGCCTTTGGGGCCGAGCACACGGCCTATCTTGCCGACTACGCCCATCATGTCGGGCGTTGCCACGCAGACGTCGAATTCGAACCAGTTTTCTTTCTGTATCTTCTCAACGAACTCGTCACCGCCCACGTAATCGGCACCGGCTTCCTCGGCTTCTTTGGCGCTGTCGCCCTTGGCGAATACGAGTACGCGCACCGTCTTGCCCGTGCCGTGGGGGAGAACGATGGCTCCTCTTACCTGCTGGTCGGCGTGCCTCGGGTCTACGCCCAGCCTTATAGACGCTTCAATTGTCTCGTCAAACTTGGCTTTGGCGGTATCGACGGCCAGCTGCATAGCGTCGGCCGGTTCGTACAGCGATGTCTTCTCGAAAGTCTTTATGCTATCTTGGTATTTCTTTCCTCTTTTCATGCTTTCCTCCTTGTGGTAAACGGCATCATATTTCCCTCCAAGCGTTTAGGACGGAATGCCTCCCACTTTTACTTGTCGACGACTTCCACGCCCATGCTGCGGGCGGTGCCTGCTATCATACTGGCAGCCGCTTCAAGGCTGGCAGCGTTGAGATCAGGTTGCTTCGTCTGGGCTATCTCTTTCAGCTGCGCGCGCGTTATCTTCGCTACTTTCTTCCTGTTCGGCTCGCCGCTGCCCTTTTCAAGGCCAATTGCCTTTTTGATGAGAACGGGCGCTGGCGGGGTCTTCATGATGAACGTAAACGTCCTGTCCGCGTACACGGTGATGACGACAGGTATTATATAACCTGCCTGCTTAGCCGTCTTTTCGTTGAACTCCTTGCAGAACCCCATGATGTTGACGCCGTGCTGTCCGAGCGCGGGGCCGACCGGCGGGGCGGGAGTCGCTTTTCCTGCAGGTATCTGCAGCTTGATGTAACCTGTAACCTTCTTAGCCATGGTTACGCCTCCTTAATACTTTTAATGTGGTACAAGCGGTCCCGCACTTGACTGCTTTGCTTCCGAACTGGAACCTGCAATCATGCGCGGGGTTTTCTCCCACTTGATTGCTATGCTTCAAATTACAGCTCACAATCAAGTGCGGGATTTCCTCCCACTTGTTAAAAGAAGTAGAACCTCTTTATATGCGTTTTATCTGTACAAAGTCAAGATCCACAAGCGTGTCTCTGCCAAACATCGAGACGACGACCTTGACTTTCTGCTTTTCCGGATTGACTTCCTTAATAACTCCAACGAAGCTTTCGAGCGGCCCGGATGTTACCATGACGTTTTCGCCCACCTCGACGTTGAGCTTAATGGGTATGTTCTCAACGCCCATCGCGCGCACTTCTTTATCTGTAAGCGGTATGGGTTTTGAACCGGGGCCTACGAAGCCGGTAACGCCCCTTGTGTTGCGGACGACATACCAGGTTTCGTCGTCAAGTATCATCTTGACCATTACGTAACCGGGATACATCTTCTTCATAACGTGTTTTTTCTTGCCGTTCTTTACCTCGATACTCTCTTCCATGGGAACCTTGACTTCGAGTATTATGTCCTCAAAACCGCGGTTATGTATCGCCTTTTCCAGGTTGGCTTTCACCTTGTTTTCATAGCCTGAATACGTGTGGACGACA
The DNA here is from genome assembly GCA_023410595.1 of Bacillota bacterium. Classification (GTDB taxonomy): domain Bacteria; phylum Bacillota; class Clostridia; order Christensenellales; family SZUA-584; genus DTFZ01. Next base: position 18,915 of record JAEYPO010000038.1, read on the forward strand.
TACCAATAGGGTTTATCCGTTCTTTCTTGCTTGATAAACACGCCTTGAAGCTCTGTTCTTTTCGTCTCTTCAGTTTTTGCCTCCGGCGAATCCGTTATTTCGCCGAAATTAACTTCATCTGACATATAGTGTGTACCGACCGAAGCCGGTACGCCTCCTTACGGTGTTTTTAGAACAAGCCTGAACAATTCGGCAAGGCCGGCATCCATAAGGCCGACAATAATTACGGTGACTATAATAAACGCAATGACTGCTCCTGAGTATTTTATAAGATCCTTGGCCGTCGGCCACGTGACCTTCTTAAGCTCGGAAACTATGTCTTTAAAGAACCTTGCCGGGCTCTTTCTTTTTTTCTTGTTAGCCTTTTTAGCAAGCTTTCGCTGCTGTTCAAGCTTTTCCTTCCTGTCGCTGCCGAGTAATTTTGTTTTCGCCATAACCCTCACATCCAATCGCAGATAGTATACCCAAAACCTCGCGCTGTGCTATTTCGTTTCCTTGTGCAGGGTATGTTTTTTACAGAAACGACAATACTTATTCATTTCCAGTCTGTCGGGATCGTTCTTCTTGTTCTTCATCATGTCGTAATTTCTCTGCTTGCATTCTGTGCATGCCAAAGTAATCTTGGTGCGCATGGCCACTCCTCCAACTTTTCTTATGGTGTCCCCCAAAATCAAATTTCAAGGGTTAATTTGAGCACAATCTAAAAAAGGCCTTCCAGCCATATTCTAAATCAACATTAGTAATCTATCATAATGCATGGTCGTTGTCAAATGATTTTATTAAAGAAAGACCAATAATTATCAGCAACAAAAGCCTCTCAAGCCTAACGGATGATTCCACAACATTTTTGCCGTTTGCATAGTAAATAATGCAAATAAATGAGCGCTCATTGTTATTATTTTCTCCACGCGACCGTATCATCAAATCTCTTTCTCGGACGCGCTTTGGGCTGTTCAAGGGCATAACCAAACGCGACGGCAGCCGCCATATCGCCTTGCGTGTTTATCCACTGCTGAAGCTCCTGATAAGCAAAAAACACGTTGCAGATCCACAGACTTCCTATGCCTCTCTCCGTTGCCTCAAGAAGCATGTTTTGTATCGCAGCGCCTATGGATTCAATATTTGCCGTCTCATATATCCGTTCCTCCGGCGTAGTCTTTTCAAACAGCCCTTTGCCTTGAATGTTTACTATAAACACTACGACGGGGGCTTGTTCCATTATTAATATTGAGCGTTTTGCATCGCCTAAATGACACGAGCTTTCAGGTAAAAGTGCGTCCGAATGTTCTTCGCGGTGTAATCCTTGTTTAAAAGCTTCCAGCATGCTCGCCTTCGAATCTCCTTTGACAACGATGAACTTCCAGGGCTGTCTGTTTTTCGCGGAAGGGGCTTTTATGCCGCTTTCAATGATTTCGCGTATGACTTCATCCGGTATATCCTGCCCGGAAAACTTCCTTATACTTCTCCTGTCTTCAATTGCTTTTAGCATATGGCTTCTCCTGCACGTTAGTATAATTATAGTATTTTATACCATTATACAATAAAAAGCAAAAACGCTTATCCTGCTATAATAATTATGAACAATCAAAAAATAAAAGCCTAACTCGTTGCCCGCCGAAGCCAGTACATGGTAATATAATCTGATAAGCGCTGATAATGTTTCGGAGAGAAAGATGTTCGGATATGTGCAGCCCTTAAAGAGCGAGCTCAAAATGAAGGAGTACGAGGCGTTCAAGGGGTATTACTGCGGCCTGTGCAAGGCGATAAAAGAAAAATATACAAACATGGCGCGATTTATGCTAAACTACGATTGCGCCGTGCTGTCGCTGATACTATCTTCGATGAGCGACGAGGTTCCCAGTGCCGGGCGAGAGCTTTGTATCGCGAGCCCCGTTAAAAAGAAGACGGTCATACATTCGCGCGAATCGGAATACGCCGCAACGGTAAACGTGCTGTTAGGATACGCAAAGATAAAAGACGCGGCGGCGGACGATAAAAAGATATCCGCCGGGCTGCTGTCCGCGGCTTACAAAAGGGTGCAAAAACGCGCCATAAAAGACAGCCCGGAGCTGGCGGCGGAGTTTGGCGCAAGGCTAGGTAACCTCCATAGGCTGGAGGCGGAAAACAGCGCGGATATTGACGCCGTATCGTCGGAGTTCGGCTGCCTGCTCGGCGCGGTGTTCTCATGCGCGCCGTACGGCTTTATAGACACCGCGGCCAAGAAAACGCTTTGGCACTTGGGATATAACCTCGGGCGGTGGATATACATTGCGGACGCATTTGACGACATAATAAAAGATGAGAAGATAAAAAGTTACAACGTTTTTTTACAGAGGGGACATAAGGACGCGGCGGCGCTGAAAGCGTCGGTCCGTGAGGAAGCCGCGTTCAACCTCAATTTTTCGCTGACGGAAGCCTGCAAGGCGTACGAGCTGCTAGACTTGAGGAGGGATAAGCCCCTCATTGACAACATCATGTACTTAGGGCTCGCGAAAAAGACGGAGGATGTTCTGAAAGGGGAAACTGATGGATCCGTATAAAGTGTTGGGGGTAAGCCCTTCCGCGACGGATGCGGAGATAAAGACCGCGTACAGAAACCTTGCGAAGAAATACCATCCCGACAGGTACAAGGGACACGATCTTGAAGAACTTGCGGGAGAAAAATTAAAGCAGATAAACGAAGCCTACGACACAATAACGAAGGAGAGGCAGGCGGGATACTCCCGCGCTTCCGACGGCTTTAACTCGTCGTATTCCGGCTCGTCATACTCCGGCTCGACGCAGTTTGCCGATATACGCAGCGCGATACAGGCAGGCGATTTAACGCGCGCCGAATCGATGCTGGACGCCGTAAGCAACAGAAACGCCGAGTGGCACTTCTTAAAAGGCATGGTGCTGCTACGCAAGGGCTGGTACGACGGGGCGAGGCAGCACTTTGCTACCGCGAACAGCATGGATCCGGGCAATCCGGAATACGCTAACGCGTACAACACATTGAACCGCAGCGCTTCAGGTTATGGTCAGACATTCTACGGAAATCAGCGCAACCCCGGAAACGACATGTGCAATATATGCAGCGGGCTGCTCTGCGCAGACTGCTGCTGCGAATGCATGGGCGGCAATTGCTGCTGACACCAAACATATCGGAGGTCATAAATGCCGCGTTTTAAAAGAACCGCACACAGGGCAAGCCTTACGGCGATGTTCGCCGCGATGTCGCTCGTGTTTTTATACCTTGCTTCCATACTGCCTACCATGAGGATCGTGGCTTATTTTTTAAGCTCGGTGTTTGTGATGGGGCTGGTGCTTGAGGAGGAGATAGGGCTGGCATGGCTCATGTTCGCCGTTGTTTCGCTGCTGTCGCTGCTGCTAATGCCCAACATACTGCGCGTCGTTCCGTACGTGCTGTTTTTCGGGCATTACGGAATAGGCAAATACTTCATACAGACGCGCGTAAAAGACAAGATCGTCGGATACGTGCTCAAGCTTTTATACTACAACGTCGCGCTCGTGCTGATGTATCTGCTGGCACGGCAGATAATAGAGCAGGATCTGCTCAGCCTGGGCGTAGGCCTGTGGCTGGTTTTAATAGGCGCGGAAGCGGCGTTCGTGCTTTACGATTATCTGTTCACAAAAGTTACCGCTTATTATTTCAATAATATAAGGCGCCTGTTGATGAAGAACTAACCTTTGTCGTGCGTCAGGCCGCTGTCCCCGAATATCGGTATGGCGTCTCCCAAGTATTTAGGCTCGGGCAGAAATATCACGCTGAAGAAATCCTTGACGCGCGCAAGGCTTTCTCTTATAGCGTCGCGCGTTGCGTTTGAATATACCCTCGGGTCTGAATTGACGCCGGTAGCGTCAAGCCCCAGCGCCCGCGCTATGTAGACGGCCCTTGAAACATGAAACTTTTGCGTGACGATTATGCAGCTTTTTACGCGGAACACGTCCCTCGCCCTGTACATGCTCTCATACGTCGAAAACCCCGCGTGATCGAGGAATATATCCTCTTTGGGCACGCCTTTTTTAATAGCGTAATCCATCATGGCGTTCACTTCGTCGTAATCCGTTTGCCCGTGGTCTCCCGAAAACAGCAGCCTTTCTGCCTTACCCGCGTTATAAAGCGAAATAGCGCAGTCGACTCTGTCTCTCAGCACAAGCGAAAGCCTCTCGTCGCCATATACGAGCGCCCCCGGCACAATCACGCAGTCCGCCTTTTCTATGCTGTCCATGTCTTCTATGCCGAAAACATAAGGCGCAGCCGCGCCAATTACGGCGGCGTTAATGATAAAAAAAGCGGTGGCAAACAGTGCTAAAACCGAAGAAAAAATTATTATTAGCTTTACGATCTTTTTTTTCTTTTTTGGCATATGTTCCTCGTGCGTCAGTTTCAGATGATTATACATTATAACACATTATGCGATAAAGATGTGATCACAGCCAGAGCATGGATAAAAGCACTATACATTATCCCATCCCCCCGGGCATATATTCTAACAAAGCTTTTTTTGGAGGGTGAGTAAATGCCGATGTATCCTATGAGGTTTGGGTTTACGCCGGGCAGAAACGAAAGAGTGGAGGCCGTCGTCACCGTGCCTGAAGAAAAGAGGAGCATATTACATGGAACGGTATACGATGCCGACGGGAAAATAATAAAGGACGCGATCGTCCGGCTGTTTCTGCACGAAGAAAACAAAGATTCGGCAGTCGCGGATACTTTTACGGACGCAGACGGCGAGTTCACGTTCGGCCCGCTGCTTGCCAATAAAAACTATGTCGTCAAGGTTTATGTAAACGGCGTGACGCTGCGCGAAATAAGCGTAAAACCGCTTAAAAAGAAAACGTAGCCAGAAGGATAAAAGCGCTTATCAGGCGCTTTTTTTATAATGGGATCCCCAGCAAGTCGTGAGACTTGATGGGGTGGTAATATCGGCCATTATTGCTTGAGCGGCGTTTGTTTGTGGCAAGATTATCCATGTGGTAATTATGGTTTGCATATTAACGCTTTAAGCACACATTTGCGCATGTTATAATGCCATGGAAAGGAAAACACATGGGCAGACTTTACATCGCAAGGGGCAGCGACGCAAAACATATGACGCGGCTGCTATTAGAAGCAACAAAGCCGGAAGAAGGGCATGAGAAAAGCGCCGTAGTTGCTCTCAAGCCTAATCTTGTCGTGGCGAAGAGCTGGAAGAGCGGCGCGACGACTAATCCCGCCGTATGCGAAGCGGTAATAGAATACTTCTTTGAGCGCGGGTATAAAAACTTATGTATAATAGAGAGCAGCTGGGTAGGATGCGATACACGCTTAGCGTTTCGCGTTTGCGGATATGACGCGCTTGCGGATAAATACGGGATAGAGCTTGTTGACGTCAAGAAAGATGAATATGTTACGCAAGAATATGGCGGGCTGTCTATAGACGTCTCAAAGCGCGTGCTCGAAGCGGACATGCTTATAAACCTGCCGCTTATAAAAGGGCATTGCCAGACAAAGATTACGTGCGCTCTTAAAAACATGAAGGGATTGATACCCGATAGGGAGAAGCGCAGGTTCCATGCCTTAGGCCTTAATAAACCCATAGCGTATCTTGGCAGTATGATAACGCCTACGCTGACTATCGCGGACGGCATATACACCGACCCGGGGTTTGAGGAAGGCGGCAATCCCCGCAGAATGGACATTATGGTTGCGGGAACTGACAGCGTGCTAATAGACGCGTACGCCGCCAGGCTGCTGGGTTATAAGCCGTATGACATAGAGTATATAAGAATAGCGGAGCAGTCGGGCGCGGGCAGCGCGGACATTGAGAACGCGCAGATAATAAATTTTTCGGGCAGCGGCGGCGCGGAATATAACGTCCGCCCGGACAATATGGACTCAATCAAAGCGCACATTATCGAACGCGACGCATGCAGCGCGTGCTATGCTAACCTGCTCGGTGCTCTTGGGCAGCTTGAAGAAAGCCGCGGCCTCGGCGATTTAAAGGTGTGCGTAGGCCAGGGCTTTAAAGGCAGGAGCGGGACGTTAGGCAGCGGCGATTGTACGTCAAATTTTGCGCGCTGTATAAAGGGCTGCCCTCCGAGCGCCGAGGACATAAAAAAAGAACTAACAGCTTTAAGGAGTGATATATAAATGAAACGATTCACGATAGTGCTGGACGGTATAGCGGACAGGCCGCAGAAAGCGCTGAACGGCAAAACGCCCATGGAGGCTGCAGGCACGCCGGGGCTGGACAGTCTCTTTAAAAGCTCAAAGCCGGGAACTGTGCTTACTATACCACCGGGGCTAGAGGTAGGAAGTTCGGTTGCGAACTTGAGCCTGTTAGGCTACGACCCCGCAAGCGTGTATAAGGGACGCGCGGTAATAGAGGCCGCGGGAGCGGGGCTCGCCGTAAGCAGGGGAGACCTGTATATAAGGTGCAATTTCATTTCGCTTGAGGGCGACAGCTTTGAAACAAGCGTGATGAAGAGCTACAGCGCGCACGATATAGAAACGGATAAGGCAAGGCCGCTTACCGACAGGTTAAACGAAGAGGTGTTTAAGCCTCCGTTTAAGCTCGTGCATATAGATACGTTCCGTAACATACTCATCGTCGAAGGCGCGGCGGACATTGCAAAGCAGCTTGCGTTCATGCCCGCGCACGACATGATAGGAGGGCGCGCCGCCGATTATATAAAGGGCGGCCCCGTTATGCAGGAATACTTCGCGCTAATGAAAAAGGCATATGACATACTCAGACAGGACAATAAAACTGAGGCGAACGGAATATGGTTCTGGGGAGCCTCGTATGCGCCGAGCTTCGGGCATCAGCCGGAAGGCAGGCGCGTTGTGCTCGCGGAAACGTCGCTGATGAGGGGCATCGCGGCGCTATCCGGCACGGAATGCGTCACGACAGGCGAAGACAAAGGCTTCATAGAGTTTCTTAAAGACAAGACAAAGAACGCCGTTGCCGCCGTAAAAGAGTACGATTACGCTTATATACATATACAGAAGCTGGACGACCTGTCGCACGAGCTGCAGCCTGTAGAGAAGATGCGCGCTATCGAGGATATAGACACGCATTTCATAAGGCCGTTTTTCGCGGAGATAGACGAACCGTACACCGCAATCGTAGTATCCGACCACTACACGTTTTCAGATACCGGCGGCCACGGAGGAGAGCCTTCGCCGTTCATGCTGCTGGGGCAGGGCTCGGCGGAACCTGCGGGACGGTTTACTGAACAGTATTGCAGGAACGCAGGCTGGAGCGTAAAGGCGGGCGAGCTCGTAGCGCTGCAGAGAAACGGAGGCAACAAATGAACTTTGATTTTACCACCGCTTCGAGGATAGTATTCGGCAGGGGGACGGCAGATAAGCTGCCGAAGCTTTGCGCCGGCATCGGGAAGCGATTCCTTATTGTTTCGGGAAAAAGCCAGATAGCGTCGGGCGTTACGGACGCTCTCACTAAGGGGCTTCGCGGCGAAGGACTGGAGTATAAGGTGTTTGAAAGCATCCCCGGAGAGCCGACGGTGCCCTCCGTGGACGAAGCCGTAAAGGCGGGAGTGGAAGCTGACGCCGACGCCGTTATCGGCATAGGCGGAGGCAGCGCGATGGACACCGCGAAGACGGCGGCCGGCATAATAACTAACGGAGGAAGCGTGCGCGACTACCTTGAAGGCGTAGGCACGGGCGCGAAGGTAAAAAACAACCCTCTGCCTTTTATCGCCGTGCCCACTACATCGGGCACAGGCACGGAAGTTACAAAGAACGCGGTAGTAATGTCGCGGGAGGAAAAGTTCAAGAAGAGCTTCCGGGACGACAGGCTGCTGGCAAGGATAGCGCTTGTTGACCCTGAGCTTACTGTGTCCGTTCCTAAAAGCGTTACCGCTGCGTCCGGTATGGACGCCATATGCCAGCTTATAGAGAGCCATACCGCGAAGCAGGCAAACCCTTTCTGTGGCGCTATGTCGCTTTATCATACCCCAAGGGCAATGAGAGCGTTAAAGCGTGCGTATGACGACGGACAGGACATCGACGCGCGCGAAACGATGGCGCTTGCGTCGCTTACTAGCGGCATATGCCTTGCAAACGCGGGCCTGGGCGCGGCGCACGGCATAGGGGCGGGCCTCGGCGCAGTGCTGGGAACGACGCACGGCGTAGCCTGCGGTATGATGCTGCCGCACGTCATGCGCTATAATATCGGCCGCGGCGTAAGCTATTCAGATATTTCAGAGGCTTATTTTTCGCGGACGTTCGCGGATAAGGCTCATGCCTCGCTGATGCTCGCGGACGCCGTGGACGAGCTGTGCGAGTACCTTGGCCTGCCGCACAGATTGGGCGAGCTGGGCGTAACGCCCGAAATTGCTGATGAGCTCGCGCAGGCGTCCATGGGTTCTTCTATGAGCAAAAACCCTGTCGATGTGCCGCTTGAAGCGTGCAGAGATTTCATACTGTCCCTCATATAAACACAGTATCGCAGCATATCCTTTATCAGAGCTATATGCATTTTCCCTGGAGGGCAGTATATGGATATACTGACGGTACACAGACTGAAACGCACGGACAGGCTTGAGACGCTGAGCGCGTATTACCACATACCCGTTTGCATGATAATGCGTGCAAACTCTTTTACACACCCGCAGGATTTTCTGCTGTGCAAAGAGATAGTAATACCCCAAAAAAGCTACTGCAATAATTGCGGCATGGAGCAGCCTCCTTGGGAAATTGACATGTATACTGTCGAGCCGGAGGATACTCTTTACGGTATCGCCAGGAAGTACGGGCTTACGATGAACATAATACTGCGGACGAATAATATAAAAGACCCCATAGCGATTCGTCCGGGGTATGTGCTCAGGATACCGTTGTTGTACGGGCAGCTTTACTGCGTGAGGACGGGGGACACGCTGGCGGATATCGCAAAGCGGTTCGGGGTCTCTGACGCCGTGATAAGGCAAAAGAACTGCCTCGCTTATAATGAGGTTATCCGCCCCGGCATGCAGCTGCTAATAGTATAATGAAGACCAATAAGTCATCAATAATTGTGCTATGCTTTTTTCTATATGCTGTGATACAATAATACAAAGGAGGGTATTTTATGGATGTTTTTGAGATCCTTGCGCTCTGCGTTTGCCTGGCCGCGGGCGTAGTATTCTGCTTCTTTGGAAACAGGTGGCTCAAAGTTGTGCTTGCCGTTTACGGCTTTATTTTGGGATTCGGGGTCGCCCATACGCTGCTTTCCAACTTTACAGCTCTTGCGGGCATAGAACTCATACTTTGCAGCGCAGGCGGCGGCATCGTTATGGCGCTGCTGTTTGTATTCCTGTTTTACCTCGGCCTATTCCTTATAGGTTTTGGAGGCGGCGTGCTTTTAAGCCTCCTCATAGTGGACGTGCTCGGCCTTAATGTGTGGGATTGGTATGTTTATATAGCCATACTCGTCATAGGCTGCATACTCGGCGCGCTTACATTAAACATGCGGCGCATATTCGTTTCGATATTCACCTCGTTTATAGGCGCTTCGCTGCTCGCACTGGGCATATATCGCATTGCTACGGCAGATTCCGCGCCGATACTTACCATACTGCGGGACCAGCAGGCGCTGCACAGCGCGTATACCTCAACCGTTTATCTTATACCGATGGCCGCGCTGTTCTTTATCGGCCTTATTATACAGCTTATGGTTACGAGCAAAAACCATCGTAACTGAATACTGAGTGGGGTGAAATGAATGTCTTTTGTATTGCTAATCTGCGGCGCTGTTTTAATCATATTGGGTCTTATATGCTGCTTTTTCGGGTATAGATTTGCACGGCTGCTTTTCCCGTTCTGCGGACTGATAGTAATAGAAGGGCTGCTGTACATATACGTATACGGGCTGTTTAGCCTGGACGCGCTGGGCACATGGCTCTTCTTTGGAGGAAGCAGCGTTGCGGTATATATTCTGCTGTTCTTTATTAGGAGGATAGCGGGGTTCTTTACGGGGCTAGTCGGCAGCGCGCTGTTCCTTTGGTTCGCAGTAAACGCGTTTGGCCTGCAGAATCTCCAGCTTTTATATCCCGCCTGCATGGCCATATGCCTTGTCTCAGGCGCGCTTACAGTCACGTATCAGCGCTCGGCCGTCGTTGTGTTCACCTCGCTGTTCGGTGCGTGCGCTGCGGTTTTCGCCGGGCTTTATCTTTACATACAGGGCTTAGGCCTGGGGTTCATAGAGGCCAGCGGAGGCTTGTTTGCTGCGCTCCAGAGGTTCCTTTCAATCAACGCGCTGCTTATAACAGGAGTTTCCGTGGGCTTTGCCATAGCGGGCATACTCGTTCAGTTTGCGGCGACAGCCACCAAAACGGTGCTGCCGGGCAGCGTGGATGAAAGCGGCGTCCGCCGCAGAAGGCAGCCCGTCGTCATTCGCAGTTCGTCGGGCGGGGACGGATTTTCGGAGGATAGTACGGCTGACGGACAATATTGATACCACGATCTCCGGCAAGCCGTGAGACTTTATAAGGCAGTAATAAAAATAAGGAGGCTATGGCCTCCTTCAGCTTGCTGACAAGTTCCTATCTAAAAAATGAGTAAAAATCCAAGCTAAAACCCGAATATTATCATGCCCTTCATCTGGACTCTGCCAGTGAAGGGCGAACGTTGATTCATAAAATCCTCGTAGAAGCGCCCAGCCGACCGTACCGGAGGTACAGGCTGGGCAAGACCGATGACAAACGTGTAATTAGACGGTTTGGCATCGGCTTGAAGGAGGCTGTGGCCTCCTTTTATGTTCTGTAATTTGCGTTTATATTTACATACTCGGTTGAGAGGTCGCACGTCCACATCGTTTCGCAGGCGTCGCCGTCGTTAAGCTCAAGCGTATATATCACCTCGGCCTTTTTCAGGGTTTCGAGCGCTTCCTGTTCGTCGAACATGAGCCCGCCACCCTTGCGGCACACCTGCACGCTGCCTATGAATATATCCACCTTCTCAGGGTCGAACGCTGCTCCCGAATAGCCCGCCGCGGTAAGCAGCCTGCCCCAGTTAGCGTCGTTGCCGTATGCGGCGGTCTTGCACAGCGGCGATTTCGCTATCGCGCACGCTATAAGGCGCGCGTCTTCGGCGGTTTTTGCGCCGTTTACCTGTATAGTTAAGAGCTTCGTCGCACCCTCGCCGTCTGCCGCCAGCATCTTTGAAAGGCGAACGCAAACGCGGGTAAGCGCGTTGAGGAATAAGCTATAGTCTTCCGTTCCTTCCGATATCTCGCCGTTGCGCGCGAGCCCCGACGCCATCAGCAGCAGCTTGTCGCATACGCTGGTGTCGCCGTCGACGGATATCCTGTTGAAAGATCTGTCCGCCGCCGCCTTGAGCACCGCCTTGAGCGCTTTTGGGTTTATACACGCGTCCGTTGTTATTACCGATATCATCGTAGCCATATCCGGATGTATCATGCCCGAGCCTTTAGCCATGCCTCCTATGTGCACCTCGCTGCCGCCTATGGCTACGCTTTCTTCCGCCTGCTTGACTATAGTGTCCGTAGTCATTATCGCCTGCGCCGCGTCCTGCCCGCCGCCGCGCGAAAGCACCGCGCTTTTTATGCCCGCTTCTATTTTATCCATGGGCATAGGCATACCTATGACGCCTGTGGAAGCGGTCAGCACGTCCTCCGGCATACAGCCAAGCTTTTCAGCCGCAAGCTTTGCCATTAAAAGCGCGTCTCTCTCGCCGCACTCCGCAAGGCAGGCGTTGGCGTTGCCTGAATTGATTATAACTGCCTGAGCTCTGCCGTTCGCGACGTTTTTTTGCGCGAGCCTTAATGAATGGCCCTTCACTATGTTTTTCGTAAATATGCCCGCCGCGTTTGCCGCGACGTCGCACTTTATCAGCGCGAGGTCTTTGCCACCGTTTTTCTTTATACCGCAGGCTAAACCGGTCGCGGTAAACCCCAAAGCGTATGTCACTCCGCTGCAATATTCCATATCAAATACCTCTGAAACGAATCAATGATCATTATAACATATCAGCCGGTTAAAAGGGTAAAACTCTTACTGATATAATATCATTCCTCATGCAGTATGCGCTCAAGGCTCTCTAAGTCTGATATAGTGAAACTTTCTTTATGAAACTTGAGTATGCCCTGCCTTGCTATGTCTGAGAGCTCTCTTGAAAGAGCGCTTCTGTTCACGCAAAGATAGTCCGCAAGCCCCTGCCTGTCAAGGCCTATCGAAAATGAGCCGCTGCCTTTGAGCGTCGCCTGCCCCAAAAGATAAGAAGCGAGTTTTTGCTTTGTGGTACGTTTTGCGATATGATCCATCTTTTCGCTCAGCGTAAGGTTTTTTCGCGCTATTATGCCCAGCATGTTTTCAATAAGCGCGTTGTGATAGCTGCAGCACGAGGAACATGTTTTGATTATACTGTTAAAAGGCAGCAGCAGCACTTCCGAATCGGCGCTTGCCTCCACTGTTACCGGACTTGTCGTGATCCCCGCGCACAGAAATGACTCGGCGAACATGTCGGCAGGCTCTATAGGCGCTATTACAGAGCGGTTGCCCAGTATGTCGTCCTTATAAATAAACGCCTGACCGGACAGCATGACGCCTATATGCCGCGTGTCTTCGCCCGCCGAAACGATATGATCGCCTTTTTTGTAACGGCGGACCGACGCCTTAAGGCAGTCAAGCATGCCGCCGATCTCTCCGGGATCAAGCCCGGCAAATAGAGCCGTTTTTGTTAATATAGAATGAGGATTCATAAAAACTTTCACTTTATGTTGCAAATGCAACAGATTTCATACGGGCATTATATTACAATCGAACCAGAAAAACAAGGAGGTCATACTAATGAAAAGAAATATTATCACTATAGACGAAGAAAAATGCAACGGCTGCGGGCTGTGCGTTTCGGCGTGCCACGAGGGAGCGCTCAAAATAGTCAGCGGCAAAGCAAAGCTGATATCCGATTCGTACTGCGACGGTCTCGGCAACTGCCTGCCCGAATGCCCGACGGGGGCGATAACGATTGAAGAGCGCGAAGCGGCCGCGTTCGACGAAGAGGCGGTAAAGCGAAATATCACTGGAGGGGATAAGGAAAACGCAGAGCAGCCAAAAACGCTGGCCTGCGGATGCCCGTCCGCGCACGCACAGGTATTTCAAAGGAAGCCGAAAGCCGAGCCCGCCGCTGAACAGGCGGATAACGTTTCCGAGCTCAGACAATGGCCGTGTCAGATAAAGCTCGTCCCGGTAAAAGCGCCGTATTTTGATGGTGCAAAGCTACTTATCGCCGCGGACTGCACCGCTTACGCTTACGCGAATGTGCACAGCAAGTTCATGAAGGGCAGGATAACGCTGATAGGATGCCCCAAGCTCGATATGGTTGACTATACGGAGAAGCTGACGGAGATAATAAAGAACAACGACATAAAAAGCTTGGAGGTGCTGCGCATGAGCGTGCCCTGCTGCGGGGGCATAGAGAACGCCGTTAAGCAGGCGCTGATAGGCAGTCATAAGATGATACCCTGGAGTGTCACCGTCATCTCCACCGACGGCGAGATACTTGAATAATGTAAAGCAGACACGTAAGATTTAAGAAGAGGCCTTAACAGAGAATACTGTTAAGGCCTGCATGGTTATTAGAAAAACTATGAAAAGAGTTTTGCGACGGCGCTAAAGACATCAAAAGCCAGAATTTAGCTTCAAACGGTGATTGATATTTATGCGGTTTAGTATATAATCATTTCATATTACGAACATCAGGAGAAAGAATGCTTGATTTTAGGCCGCTTGAGCTAAAAGACAAAGACCTGTTTGAAGCGTATGCTATCTGCTACGGATATCACAACATCGAAGCGTCGTTCGCAAACAAGTACATTTGGGGCGGTGCGATGAAAACTAAGATATCGGCCGATGAGCATACGATGTATATACTGCTGCGCTATGCCGGACAGGATTTTATGCTCCCGCCTTTCTTAAAAGACTGCGAGTATAACTTCTCAAGGCCGCTTAAGGAAACCGAAGAGTATATGATGGATGTATTCGGAACGTTTCTGATAAAAGGGGTAACCGACGAGCAAAAAGCGCAGATAGAAAAGGACTGCCCCGGAAAGTACTCTTTTCTGCCCGACAGGGTAAACTTCGAATACGTATATCTGGCGGAAGACTTAATTTCGCTCAAAGGCAAAAAGCTGCACGCGAAGAGAAATCATATAAACAAGCTCCTTAAAGACCATACTTATGAATACAAAAAATATACCGATAATGATTACGAAGCGTGCATAGCGCTGCAGCAGCAATGGATATATGGCAAAGACGATTCGCCGGAAGGATATGAGGAGCTTGAAGTCATAAAGCGGGCGCTGAGCCATTTAGGCGAGCTTAATTTAAAGTGCGGCCTGCTGCTCATAGACGGCTCGCTGCAGGCGTTCTCGATAGGCGAAGAGTTCGGGGATATGGCAATAATACATATAGAAAAGGCGAATCCCGAAATTCCGGGGGCGTTCGCGCTGATAAACAGGGAATTCGTAAGACACGAATGGAGCGGCTTAAAGTATATCAACCGCGAGGAGGACATGGGCTTAGAGGGGCTCAGAAAGGCAAAGCTTTCTTATAACCCGGTTTTTCTTCTGGAAAAGTACGATTGCGTAAGGAACGGGTGACATGGATATTCGACTGCTGGAGGAGACTGATATACCGCAGGCTAAGGCGCTTTGGAAAGAGGCGTTCGGCGACACAGACGCGTTCATCGGGTGGTATTTCGCAAACAAAGTCAGCCTTGGCAATTCGCTCGGAGCGTTTGACGGCCGGCTCGTTGCAGTCGTCCATATGATACCCTTGAAAGTGTGCGTACAGGGCGTGCCGGTTATGTCTTCGTATATCGCCGGAGCCGCAACCGCCCGGGACAGAAGGGGAGAGGGGCTGATGCGCACGCTGCTTTACGAGTCGCTTAAGATAATGAAGCAGCGCGGCATAATGATGACCCATCTATATCCTTTCAAACACAGCTTTTACGAGAAATTCGGCTGGGCGACTTACTCATACGCGCGCTTTTTAGGCGCCGAGGAAGCTGCGCCGCGGCAGGGAGCGGAAATAATCGAATCGTGGGACGCAGAGCTGCTCTCAGGGCTTTATCAGAGTATGATGAGCCGATTCGACGGATATGTCGTGAGGGAAAAGCGTGAATGGCGCTGGCGGCTTGAAGAGCACGCGGCAGACGGCGGAAAGACTGCGGTGCTAATAAAAGGCAGCAAGCCTGCCGCATATATGCTTTACAGCAGCGAGCGGGGTAACGCCGACGTAATAGAAACGGTATACTCCGGCGCGGAGGATATAAAGCCTTTGCTATCATACCTGCTGGAAAACGGGCATAAAAGAGTGAGCTACTTTATTCCCGCGGACGAAGAAACGGGAGCCAGCCCGTACGGCATGGCAAGGATAGTGGACGCGCCATTGCTGCTCAAAGCTTTCGGCGCGCAGGAATTGCTTGAGTTTGCAAAGATACGCGACGACTTCGCGGAATGGAACAACTTAGGAGACGGGGAAGAGCTTAATATCTCGGACCTTGCGAAGGCGATACATACGGGAACTCGCCCCGGGTATTACGATGGCGAAAAAAATATGCGGTTATATAATATATTAATGAAACATTTTCTGCATCGGAGTACTTGTATTTTTGAACAGTATTAATTAAAATAGATTGATTATGTGGGGATTATTTGTAGGCGCAGCCATAGGCGGGCTGCAATTGCTGGCAGTTAACAAGCTTGGAAGGATGATACTCGGGGGCAAAACATACGAGAAGCTCCTGGGAATATTGCTGTTCATTGCGAAAATGGCGGCTATAATTGTTATTTTATATTTTATATCCACCGTATCGCTCGCTCACCTTATTTGGACGGCGGGCGGTATGCTGCTCGGGCTGATATCAGGATCTTTTTATATACTGAAACGCCGCAGGAAAAATTATGGAGATGGTAAAAACGATGCTTAGCAACATGTTCACAAACTCTTTAGGACATTCAAACTTGGAGGGTACAAGTTTTGAGGTCATGCCCAACAAGATTTCCATTTTCGGAATCGAGATAAGCGAGACTATAGTTCTTTCGTGGGCTGTCATGGCTATACTCATAATTGCCGCCGTAATCATACGCGTATTTGTATTGAGAAAGTTTAGGCCCGTACCGCGGGGAATACAAAACGTGCTGGAGATGTTCGTTAATTTTGCCGAAAACTTCGCAAAATCATCGCTGGGGCAGCACGGCGCTTCATACGCGTCGTATGTGTTCACAGTAGCTATTATGATAGTATCGACCAGCCTTGCGGAGCTCTTTGGCTTCAGACCGCCTGCGACGGATATAAACTTTACGATTGCGCTGGCTGTTATATCGTTCGTGCTTATTAACTTCTACGGCATTTATCATACCGGGATTCTCGGAAGAATAGGCTGGTTCTTTAAGCCCAAAGCGTTTATGTTCCCGATAAACGTCGTCACGCATATGGTCATCCCCGTATCGCTGTCGTTCCGTCTTTTCGGGAATATGTTCGCCGGAATGGTGGTAATGGACCTTTTATATAGCGTAATATATTTGTCGGTAGGCATACCTGCCGTACTTGCGATATATTTCAATCTTTTCCATGTCGGTATTCAAACGTATATCTTTCTTATACTGACGCTTTCGTTCATGGAAGAGACGGTTGCTTACGGAACAAAAAGATAATTAATCATATATCAGGAGGAAAAAGGATATGTCAGCTTTAGTTGCGATTGGTGTTGGAATCGCGGTGTTTACAGGAATCGGAGCAGGGATAGGAATGGGCATTGCCACAAGCCGCGCCACAGAGGCGGTTGCAAGGCAGCCCGAAGCGAGCGGCAAGATAAACGCGATGCTGCTAATAGGCCTTGCGTTTGCGGAAACGACTGCAATATACGGATTCGTTATCGCCATTCTCATGATGGGCAAAATAGGTGCATTTTAGGAGCGGCGTACATACGTGAGTGAGGTGTAGAAATGCTGGAATTATCCCCGTTGGAAATCGGAATTCATATACTGAATGTCATAGTGCTTTTTATAGTGCTCAGGCTGATTTTATATAAGCCTGTGCTTAAGTATATGAAAAAACGCGAGAATACATTTGCAAATAAGATTGACGAGCTTGACAACCGCGAAAAAGAGCTTATAAGGCAAAAGGAACAGTATGACAATATGATGGCTGAAGCGGATAACCAGGCTGCGGCCATAATTACAAAGAGCAACGAAACGGCCAGGGAACACGCGAAAGAGATAATAGACAACGCGAAAGAGCACTCAAGAGACATGGTATTGAGGGCGAAGAAGGAAATAGAAGCAGAAAAAGTTCAGACACGTGCCGATCTTAAGGTAGAGATTACGGATATGGCTGTTAAGATTGCGGAAAAAGTGCTCGAACGGGAAGTATCTGTTGACGACAACCGTAAGATAATAGACGAGTTTTTTGAAAGGGTGGGTTAATTGGCTATAGAGGGCAAACTGAAATCGGCCGTTCAATTAGATGAATTGACCATCCAATCGATCAAAAAGCGGTTTGAATCTATGACCGGTGAGGAGATCAATTTTAACGTCGAGGTAGACCCTATGCTCCTTGGCGGTTTTGTAGTGGTGCTGAACAATAAAGTATACGACAGAAGCATACGCTCAAATCTTGGGCGGCTTAAAGAGTTTATCATAGATTCCGATACCGCTCCATACAGCGACGGAGCGGATATAACTGATTACACGCTGGATTTTGATACTGAGGAATTCAAACAGGTAACACACGAGCGTATAAATGAGTACTCGGGCGACCTTAACTCCGCCGAGATCGGGACCGTCACATATTCGGGCGACGGCGTAGTATATGTGGAAGGGCTTGAAGGCTGCAAATACGGGGAACTGCTGCAGTTTGAAAACGGCGCTTACGGCATAGTGATGAACCTGTCCAAAGAAAAGATGGGGGCAGTGCTGCTCAACGACGCTATAGACGTATCGGAAGGCTCTACCGCAAGGAACACGGGAACAGTAGTGCAGGTGCCCGTGGGCGAACAGCTGTTGGGCAGGGTGATAAACCCCTTAGGCATACCGATGGATAATAAGGGCAGGCTCTCGTCCGTTAAATACAGGGCGATTGAAGCACCCGCGCCGCAGATAATAGACCGGCAGGGCGTCAGGCAGCCTCTTGAAACAGGCATAATGTCTATCGACAGCATGATACCTATAGGCAAAGGCCAAAGAGAGCTCATAATAGGCGACAGGCAGACGGGTAAAACCGCTATCGCCATTGACACAATACTGAACCAAAAGGGCAAGGACGTATATTGCATATATGTCGCGATAGGGCAAAAGGCGTCGACGATATCCACCATTCTGCAAACGCTGAGCGAGGAAGGGGCGATGGATTATACGGTTGTCGTAGCCTCGACGGGCAGCGATACGCCGTCGATGCAGTACATAGCGCCGTACGCGGGCTGCTCTATAGCCGAGGAATTCATGTATTCCGGCAAAGACGCGCTCATTGTATACGACGACCTTTCAAAGCATGCCGTCGCTTACAGGACGATGTCGCTTCTGCTGCGCCGCCCGCCGGGCAGGGAAGCATACCCCGGCGACGTATTCTATCTGCATTCAAGGCTGTTAGAGCGCGCGGCGAAGCTTAACGACGCAAACGGCGGCGGTTCTGTAACGGCGCTGCCGATAATAGAGACAATGGCTGGCGACATATCCGCTTATATACCCACAAACGTTATTTCCATAACGGACGGGCAGATATATCTCGAATCCGAGCTGTTTAACGCGGGCATAAGGCCGGCCGTCAACGTCGGGCTTTCCGTTTCACGCGTGGGCGGCAGCGCTCAGGTAAAGGCCATGAGAAAAGTGGCGGGCAGGCTGCGCCTCGACCTTGCGCAATACAGAGAGCTTGCCGTGTTCGCAAGGTTCGCTTCAGACCTCGACGCCGCCACAAGGGAGACGCTCGAACAGGGCGCGAGGCTAACGGAAGCGCTTAAACAGGGACAGTATTCGCCTCTGTCTATGGCAAGCCAGGTTATACTGCTCTACGTTGCGGTGAATAAGTTTCTTATCAAGCTGCCGCTCAATCATGTTAAGCCGTTCAACGATCAATACCTCGACTACGTGGACAAAAGCTACCCGGATGTGAGGATAAATATCGACAAGACGGGCGATTTGTCGGATGAGTCGATATCTAAGCTGCGTAAGGCGGCCGAAGATTTCCGTGTCGCGTATTGCCAGAAGAATGGAATTGAGCTCAAGAAAGAGGATGACGAATAATGGCCAGCATGGGGGACATTAAGCACAGCATACATTCGATATCCGAGACTGAGCAGATAACAAGGGCAATGCACCTTATTTCCTCTTCAAAGATGAGGAAGGCGATAGCGAGGTTTGAATCCAACCATATATACTTTGAACGAGTGCAGTCGTCCATAAAGGATATACTTTTACACACGCACGAATTGAGCCACCCGTATATAGGCGAGAGCAGCGGCGGCCGCGCGGCGTATGTAGTGATAGCGGCGGACAAGGGGCTTTGCGGCGGATACAATCACAATGTGCTTAACCTTGCGTACGAGTATATGCAGAAAAGCGAGGAAAGATACATACTGACCATAGGACAGGAGGCGCGGGCGTTCTTTGACCGCAGGAAGTATATGGTCGACGTAGAGTTTCTGCATGTATCCCAGAACCCGACGCTGAACTATGCACGTAACATAACGAGCGATATATTTGAGCTTTACGAAAGCGGAATTATGGACGAAGTGTACATCGTTTATACGCATTTCATATCCGCGCTGAAACAGGAGCCCAAAGTTTTAAAGCTCCTGCCGCTTTCAATGTCCAACTTAAGAGGGGTCGAAACGGGAACGGATTATACGGCAGAGCTTGAATATCATCCTTCGCCTAAAGAGGTGTTCGATATTCTCGTGCCTCAGTATATTATTGGCCTTGTGTACGGCTGCCTTGTGCAATCATACGCGAGCGAGCAGTGCGCGCGTATGACCGCAATGGAGAGCGCCACAAATAACGCTGAAGATATGATTGAAAAGCTTACTAAAGATTACAACAGGGCGCGCCAACAGGAGATAACAAAAGAAATATCGGAGATAATGGGAGCTCTTGAAGCTTTATCATAAGTGTTTTGGAGAAAATATATGCAGGAAAAGAAAATTGCGAATAAGGGAGAGCTTATACGTATAACGGGCCCCGTGCTGGATGTTAAGTTTCCAAACGGACATATGCCTCAGATATACAACGCGCTGATAATTAAGCTTCCCGACAGGGAGGTCTGGCTTGAGGTAGCGATGCATATAGGCGACGACACCGTGCGCTGTATCGCGCTGCACGCTACGGAAGGGCTTTGGTGCGGGCTTGCCGTTATCGACACCGGCGACAGAATAAACATACCTGTAGGAAAACATATGCTCGGCAGGGTTATCAACGTTATAGGGGAGCCTATAGACGGGAAAGGGCCGATAGATTCGGATGAGCAGCTGCCTATACACAGGCTGCCGCCCAAATTTTCCGACCAGAATCCGGCGACGGAGATATTCGAGACGGGCATCAAGGTAATAGATTTGCTCGCGCCTTACGCCAAGGGCGGCAAGATAGGGTTGTTTGGCGGAGCGGGCGTCGGCAAGACCGTGCTTATCATGGAACTGATACGCAATATAGCGACTGAGCACGGCGGATATTCAGTGTTTACCGGCGTAGGCGAACGAAGCCGTGAAGGCCACGAGCTTATTGACGAAATGAACGAGTCGGGCGTAATAGAAAAAGCGTGCCTTGCATTCGGGCAGATGAACGAACCGCCGGGCTCGAGGATGCGCGTGGCGTTCACGGGGCTGACATTAGCCGAGCACTTGCGCGATGAAGAACACCAGGACGTGCTGCTGTTCATCGACAACATATACAGGTTCATACAGGCGGGTTCCGAGGTTTCCGCGCTGCTGGGGCGCATACCCGCGGCCGTTGGTTACCAGCCCACGCTCGCCAACGAACTGGGCTCGCTGCAGGAGAGGATAACGTCTACAAAGAGCGGTTCGATAACGTCCGTTCAGGCCATATACGTGCCCGCTGACGACCTTACCGACCCCGCGCCCGCGACGACGTTTACTCATCTTGACGCTACAACGGTGCTTTCAAGGCAGATATCCGAGCTCGGCATATATCCGGCCATAAATCCGCTAGAATCGACGTCGAGGATACTCGACCCAAGGATAATAGGCGAAGAGCATTACAGCGTTGCGAGGCGCGTTCAGGAAGTGCTGCAGCGCTATCGCGAACTGCAGGATATAATAGCGATACTTGGCATGGAGGAGCTTTCGGAAGACGACAAGACGACGGTTTTCAGGGCAAGGAAGATACAAAGGTTCCTTTCCCAGCCGATGTCCGTCGCAGAGGTGTATACCGGCATACCCGGCAAATACGTGCCCGTCGAAAAGACAATAAGCAGCTTTAAGAGCATAGTCGACGGGGAGGTGGACGATATCCCGGAAGGCGCGTTCTTCATGGCAGGAGACATTGACGAAGTAAAAGCAAAGGTTAAGAAGGTGTAAAGGCAAATGCCCGCGAAATACCGCCTTGAAATAATAACTCCCGAGAGGACGTTCTTTAACGGCGAGGTTGAAAGCGTAATAATACCTACGTCCGACGGATATATGAGCATTCAAAGGATGCACGAGCCTATGGTAATCGTTCTGAGCATAGGTGAGATGAAGCTCAATATTGACGGCGAATGGAAGGAATGCACGACTTCGGCAGGCTTTGTTGAAATAAGGCCCAATGAGACGATTATATTCTCGCAGGCTGTGGAATGGCCCGAAGAAATAGATCTTAAGCGCGCGCAGGAAGCAAAAGAGCTCGCGGAGGAGCGCATGCGCCAGAAACAGAGCTACCAGGAATATATGCAGAACCAGATCGCGCTCGCGAGAGCGATGGTACGGCTGCGCGTAGGGCGCAAGAACCGGAATCTGGATTAACAAGCGATACATTCTTTTTCATATATATCAGCTAAAACCGTATAAAAACCTGACTTTAGTCGATAATGGAATCATATAATTTCGGCTAAAGTTTTGCTTTAGCTGTGCCGGGAGGAATTATGGCACGCGACAGAGCAACAAAGATGCTTATTTTAAGCAGCGCAAGGACCCTCTTTTCAGAAAAAGGGTATGATGAAACGGCTGTGGAAGAAATATGCGCGCTCGCCGGAGTAGCTAAAGGCACGTTTTTTTACTATTTCGAGAGCAAACAGTCTATAGTAAGGTTTATATTTACAATACAGCTCGAAGAATACCGGGACAAGCTGCGCGAGCAGATGGATACGCTAAAAGACGCGATATCCAAGATGGAATACTATATTTCAGCGCTTATCGAGCAGTGCGACACAGGCACCGAGCCTGAAACATATTTCAAACAGTGCAATTCGGACTGGTTTAAGAACGTAGTCAACGAAGAACGAATGAAAATACTTTATCCTTTGCTCGAGGATGTGTTTGCCGAAGGCATAGAGCAGGGCTTTTTCAAGGTAAAAAACCCTGACGTCTGCGCGGCTATCGCTTTTTTGGGCATCGACGCATACCTGCACCACAGCATTCGCAAGGATGAAGACATGAAAAATGGCATCAGGGAAATAACGGCCAAAACGCTGGGGGTCAAGGAGTCGGTGCTCGCGATATAAAGCCGCTCATAGCTAAGGCGGCCTTTTAGTGAGTAATAATCTACAAAGGGATAAATGCCAAGAAAGATATATAAGAGTATCGGGCAACAGTATGACAGCGTTTGGCAGGATTAGCATATGTTACGAATGTGTTACGTAACATTGACATTTTTCGGACGGTAATGTATTATTAGTATACCTAATATGGATAGCTATGCTCAAGGAGAGTAGAATGCCAAAATCGGGCACTATTTTCAACCGGATATTTCGCAAAAGCAGCAAACCCTTAAACGTACAGAGGGTTGTTATTTCCGACGAGCAAAAACGAATCGCTGAAGAAAACAATCAGGAAAAAGCTTACATACCCGAAAAAATTACTGCAGCGGATTTGTACGAAGAGAACCTTGAGGATACGCCTGTCGCCGCCTTCCATGAACAGGCTGTAAAGCGGCAGGGCAGACACTACGCAAAGAAAAAACAAAAGAGTACAGGCGTTTCCGAAAAGATGCCCGTGACCCACGAAACGCAAAAGCGTTATAAGAACAAAAAGAGTTTTGGCGCTAAGATTGCGTCTGTTTTCAGCAAGCAATTGCAGACGAGCAACAATGCCGCGCTGGAATTCGCCGAAAACAAAAAGCGGGTGGGAAGGAAAGGCAGAAGAAACAGAAAGATAGCGTTATATGCAGGTACAGGCATAGTAATCGCCGTTCTTATGCTCGTTATCGTGTTTGTGCCCGGAGGGGCGGCCGCCCCTGCCGACGCTGCCAACATGTTGCCCACAGAAGCCGGAAACAAGAATGTGGCGTATGCCGCCAGCAAGTCGGATGAAATAACGCCGGATGTAAGCGGACAGCCGGATGTTAGTGGACAGCCGGACGCAACCGGACAGCCGGACGTAACTAGCAATGAGAGCTCTACGCCAACGGGGCCTTCCATAACGCCTGCCGTTTCAGATACGCCTCAGCCGACGTTAATCGCAACGACGCCGCCCGACAAGACGCTTCCGCCCATCAGTGTGGACAAGGAAGTAGACACGTTTATGGTCGACGCCAAGCGTTATTATAACGAAGTGGGGTATTCCTCCAACTACTATGAATACAGCGATGAAGAGGCATACATGCTTGCCCAGGTCATACACGCCGAGGCGCGCGGGGAGAGCACGAAGGGAAAGATTGCCGTCGGCAACGTAGTTATGAACAGGGTGCTGAGCAGGGGGTTTCCGGGGAACACGATAAAAGACGTCGTAACGAGGCCAGGACAGTTCGCATATAACCCGAATACAAGACCGGGCGTCGCGTCCAAGATAGCGGCGAGAAATGTGCTCGATTTTCAGGTGTGGGTGATACCTCAGAACGTATACTTCTTTAAGGTGTCGAGTTCAAAATCCAACTGGAGCTCTCATGTCTACCAGTTCAATATAGGGGCTCACGCGTTTTACACCGCGAGCTACAGCGGCAGATTCAGAGGCGACAGCATACCTCCCGCACTTTACGAGCGGACGTATAAATGGCCTACGATAGGATGCAAACCGGAAGACAGGGTTTACAGGCTGCAGTATATGCTTAATAAGCTTGGCTACGACGTCAAGGCGGACAAGTATTTCGGCAAGGGCACGAAGGATGCCGTCATGGAATTCCAGAAAAAGAAGGGGCTTGAAGACGACGGCGTTGCGGGGCCCGCTACGCTCGAGGCGCTGATATACGAGTTCGGACTGCAGAATTATTATGAGAAGTTCTGCAAATGACATTAATTTGGCAATCAAAAACCGCGGTAAAACTGCGGTTTTTTATATTGATCCGCCAAAAACCGGAATTTTGATTCGCAATATGCGTCCGAATACCGGTCAATCACTGTCGAACATATGCCTTAGCTTTGTTAAAGCGTCGCTGTTGCCGCCCAGCGCTTTCATGGAAAGCTCGCTGAGCATTGGCCTGTCTTCGGGCAGCGCAAGCGCCGCGTCCTCTGAAAGCAGTTTATACATCGAGGACATACAATCGTTATCCTCGTATATTTCAATGCCGGGGAGTACGGGAAAAACGCCCAGCGCTTCAAGCTTTGCCTGTACGCGCGGTTCAAGAAGGAACGAGGCGAAATCTACACACGCCTGCCGCTTTTTATCGTCGTCCGACCATACGGCGCTTATAAGCTGCGCCATGTCTGTGTAGCCGCTTAACGCGTATGCGAGGTACGCAGGCGCCGAGCCCTCTTCGAGCTTAGCATTAACCTCGAATAACTGCCTTTGCGATGCTATAAGCAGCCCTGCCTTACCCGAGCAAAAGCAGTTAAATCCGTCCGAATACGCCACAACCGTCAGCCCCGTCGCGGCATCCTGAGCAGGAGGCTCATCCCATTGGTATAGCTTAGGGCCTTCATTTTCGGGGTATTCATGCAGCGCTACAGCCGGCAGCGATAAACAGCCTTCTTCGGAGTCGAAGCATACGCCAAGCCCGGACATGCTTAAAAACTCGTCGGGGCGAACTCCCCAGCCGCCGGGAGGAAACAGGCCGTTTTCTTCCACCATATCGGCGTTTATCAACAAACAGTACGCTCCGCACATATAAGGATAAGCATCTTCGGAAACTTCGGGAAAGATTGTGTCTTTATGCGGCAAGTGAGACAGGGGAAGGTCAACGCTTTGCCCGAGAGGATAAGAGACGATATCGGGGGCTTCGCCTTTTTGCAGTGCCGCTTCCGCTTCGGCCGCCGTCAGATCGACGAAGTCGATAAATATGCTTGCGTTGCGGGCCTCAAAATCCGCTATCCGCTTTTTAAGAAACGAACCGCAGGAAGAACCGCCTGTGCGCCAGCCTGTTATGTTCCATAGCTTAAGTATGCCTTTATACGGCACGCTTGCGGGCGTTTCAGAGTAATAGGACTGTATAAGCCAGGGCGAAAGCGCTATCAGAATAATCGCCACGGCAAATAAAAAACAGGTAAAAGGTTTGATCTTCATAAAGTCTCCCTCTTACCTATTTATACTTGCTTTAGCCTTCAATCATGACTTGGCAAGCATAGCCGCTCCTATAAGTCCGGCGTCGTTTCCGGACCTCGCGAGCTTTATATCGGCGTACTTCTGGTTTTCGAATATACCTTTTCCTTCGCTCGCCTTAATTATCTTTTTGAGCAGGAAATCGCCCGCCCCCGACAGCCCGCCCCCGATAGCTATTATGTCGGGGTCAAGTATGTTTACTATCGTACATATGCCCATCGAAAGATGCTCTACGTATTCGTCCACGATGCTGAGCGCCACATAATCGCCGTTTTTAGCGCTGTCCATAATCATCTCGGCCGTTACCTTCATGTAATCTCCGCCCGTTAAGTGGTGAAGCATGCTCTCCGGACGATCTATAACGCAGCGGCGGCCTGCGCGTATAAAAGCGCCTGCCGACGTATACACCTCAAGGCAGCCTTTGTTGCCGCACGTGCACTGCAGTCCATTCGGTACTATGGCCATGTGTCCTATTTCGGCGCCAAGCCCGTGAGCGCCGCTAAAGACCTTGCCGTCCAGCACGATGCCGCCGCCGACGCCCGTGCCCAGCGTTATTAGCACTCCCACGCGGCAGCCCGCCAGCGCGCCCAGATGATATTCATACAACGCCGCCACCGACGCGTCGTTGTCAATAACAACGGGTATATCAAGGTGCTTTTTGAATTCGTCGCGCAGGGGCACATTTAACCAGTATGTGTTGTGCACAATAACGGTGCCGTCCTTTAAGCTGACGCCGGGTATGCCTATGCCGACGCCTTTTATTTCGCCTGCGCTTATGCCTTGTTCTTTAGCGAGACCGGACACAGCGCCCGCCATATCTTTGATTACGGCTTCATAGCCTCTGCCCGGATTAGTGGGCACGCTTGTTTTGCAGACAAGAGAAAAGTCTTCTGTTACAAGCCCCGCTTTTATATACGTTCCTCCAAGGTCAATACCGGCAAGATACATGCTTTATTCCTCTTTCTTGGTGTAATTAGGCGAAATGATGCCCAGCAGCTTGCTGTCCAGCTGCTCCGCGGTTATCTGCCCCATAGATTTGAGTCTGAAATTCATCGCGGCGACCTCTATGATTATGGCGAGGTTCCTGCCGGGGCGAACGGGTATCGTTATCGTAGGTATCTGGACCCCCAGCAGCGGTATGAATTCATCCGTTATGCCGAGCCTGTCTATATTCGTGACGTCTCCCGGCTCAAGCTTTACGGCAAGATCTATGGACTCTTCGATAAGCACTGCGCCTATTCCGTACAGTGTGCGCACGTCTATTATTCCAAGTCCCCTTATCTCCATCATGTGGCGTATTATCTCGGGAGCCTGTCCTATAAGCTGATTGTCAGAGAGCTTTGTTATCTCGACGACGTCGTCCGCCACGAGCCGGTGGCCTCGTTTAACGAGCTCGAGCGAGGTCTCGCTTTTGCCTACGCCCGAATCTCCAAGCAGCAGTATGCCCACGCCGTATATGTCCATAAGGCCCGCGTGCCTTGTAATGCTGGGGGAGAGCACTTTATCAAGATACACCGTAGTCTTGTGGCTGAGCTTGGTGGTCGTAAGCCCGGACATTAGTATAGGCGTGCCGTATTTTTTTGCCGCCTCAAGCATTTCGGGGGGCGGCGTCAGATTGCGGCCTATGAGTACGCAAGGCACCTTGCTTTTAAAATACTTGTCGAGCCGTTCAATTTTAAGCTCCGGGTCGAGATTTTGCAGGTATGTCATCTCCACCATGCCAAAAAGCTGTATACGATTGACGGCGAAGTATTCAAAAAACCCGGCCATCTGCAGCCCCGGACGGTTTAAGTCCGACGTATCGACATATACGTCCTCTGCGTCGCCTTTATAAAGTATGCTTAAATTCAGATCTTTCGCAAGTTTGTCGATATTCAGTTTTGTTTTCAAGGCTATGCCTCCAGTATATATTTATATATAACATCAGCCACGCCGCCTTCGTCGTTGGACGCGCAGACTATGTCGGCGGCTTGCTTTGCCCCGGCGTCTCCGTTTTCTACCGCCACGCCCAGACCGGCATATTTTAACATGGGTATGTCTATTTCAGTGTCGCCTATCGCAATGGTTTCATTTCGTTTAACGCCGTATTGGTCTGCTACATATTCAAGCGCGCTGCCTTTGTTGACTCCCGCGTCCTGAAATTCAAGAAACGTTGAGTACGAACGTACTATGGTAAGCTGCGGGAACTCCTTTTCAACATCTTCCCGAACACCGCGCAGTATATCTTCGCTTGCAAAATACAGCACCTTAGGCGTTATCAGCTCGCGCTCTAAAAGGTCGGGCACGACTATGCCGGTATAACCGGCACGCTGCTCGTAAGCGTCGGTAAAGCTGTTTCTCTCACGAAAAACGATATCCCCGTTTACATATACATTTGCATGTATGCCCCTGCTGTACGCGAATTCCAGCAGCCGTTTTGCGATGTGCGGGTCAAGATTTTTTGTATACAAAGCGTTGCCCGCTCCGTCGAAGATTTCTGCGCCGCCCGTTGTTATAAGAAGTGAATCAAGCCCCAGGTCGTCGTAGAACCTTTGGGCGCCCTTCTGTGTCCTGCCCGTGCAAAGCACTACGATTATACCTTTTGTTACAGCCTTTTCTATAGCAGCACTTGCTCTATCGTTTATGCTCCCGTCATGTGTAAGCAGCGTATCATCCAAATCTATAGCTATCAGTTTGTATGCCATTAATTTCTCCCCGTGCAAAGTTGTCTATGCTATTATACAATTATGCATAAGATTTGAAAATACTAAAAAATGAACGGGCAGATATTATGGCGAAAAAGTATATAAAAATGACATGAAACTGCAGAATAAGAGCATGCAAAGACTGTTTTTTGCTGTGATATACGACAATGCTATGTACAAAGTATTACAAAACTGTTATACTGGTCGTATCCTGTTTATGCATAAGCCCCGTAAACAAAGGCTTTGGGGCATACGGCCTCATAAGTATATTGGGGCTATAATCAAGACGTTTGAGGGGATGTAGAAGTTGAAAAAGATTACATCTGTTTGTTTAGTTTTATTTATGGTGCTCGGTATGTTTGCGGGCACGGCACTGGCGGCGGCGCCGGCTTATACGGGAGAGATTGACCCAGATTTCGCAGTTATGCTCATTGATGCGGATTCGGGCAGAGTTTTACATCAACAACATGAAAACGACCCTATTAAACCTGCAAGCACAACTAAAATAATGACGTGCCTTGTTGCTTTAGAGCATTATTCTACACTGAGCGATAAGGTAACTATACCGCCAGAAGGAGATTGGACAAACAAGTCCAATAATTTTTCCAAGCTCCATACGCGAAATGGTGAAGAAATGACCGTTAAAGACCTGCTTTACGGTATGATGCTTGCGTCGGGAGATGACGCAGCAGATGCAATCGCAATACTTGTGGCTGGGTCTATATCGGGCTTTGTCGATATGATGAACGCAAAGGCGCAGGAACTGGGCATGACGTCTACGCATTTTGCTAACGCGGGCGGGCTTGATAAAGAAGACCCCACTGTAACCGTTGCCGACATGGCAAAGCTCTCGATGAATGCAATGAAAAATCCTGATTTCAGGGACATCGTTAAAACGTTCTCATATCAAATGGAAGAGACAAACAAACAAAAGTCAAGGATAGTAGAGAATACAAATGTGCTTCTTGACCCTGAAAGCAATTATTATTATGAAAATTGTACCGGCATTAAAACAGGTTCTACACCAAAAGCTGGTGGGTGTATTGTTTCCGCCGCTTCAAAGAACGGAATGAATCTAATATGCCTGGTTTATGGCGAAAGCCCGTCGTCTAACACTGAGAGATGGAAAACTTCTAAAGCCCTTTACGAATGGGGATTTGAGAATTATTCTACGATAGACGTCGCTCCGCTGCTCGAGGCCGCCGACCCCGTGCAGGTGCAGGTGGAGAATTACTCAGCTGAGGATTCGGGAAAAGGCATGCTCGAATTTAAAAAGCCGGAGGCGGGAACCACATTCGTAACGCTGGATAAAACGACGGCCGACGGCCTTTTAAACGGCACGGATAAGCTTGTGCCGACGCCCACATATAACGCGGAGCTTCCGCTTCAGGCGCCTGTTAAGAAAGACGACGTGCTGGGAACCGTTACCTACAGCAGCGAGGCTACGGGAGAGGTGGTCTGTACGCTCGACCTTATTGCCTCAAGGGAAATTGCCGAGGCAGGAACGGTGAGCGGCGAGACAGCGGTAACAACGCTGCCGCCTACGCCTCCCAAAAAAGACCCGGGGCAGGGCGGCGGCTCGGTGTGGTACTGGCTTATCATTCCCGTAGGGCTAGTAGCGTTCCTTGTTGTACGGCTCATAACGACTAAAAGGAGCAAGCGGTTTAAAAAGCGCACCCGGCCGCACTACAGCTACAGGATAAAATAAAGTGAAAATAAAAACCGCTGAAAAGCGGTTTTTTTAGTCCGATGACAAACTCACGTTTGTCATTCCGAGCTGTAGGCGAGGAATCTTAAAAAAGCTATAAACAGAAAAGATTCTTCGGCTGCTCCGCTCCCTCTGAATGACCCATGGGTACTTTGTCATTAACATCCTAAAAAGCCTCACGACTTCTTCGGGATTTCGATGTCAATAAAAAAACCGCTTGAAAAAGCGGTCTTTTTATCTGCATGATAAAAGTTCTGTTATGATATGAACGACTTGTACGCGGATACGACATAGTCGCCGAGCACGGCCATCACGGCGGGGCTTCCCTTTGAAGTCCTTACCGAGCGCTCCAGCTGTTCGGTAGAGAGGTCGAAAGTCTGGCCGGACTTAAGCGCGACTGCTATACTGCACGGCTCGGATACCGGGAACGCCGCGGCTATGTAAGTGCCCGTCGCCCCGTTTTTCTGAATCGCCATAGTGATGACGCCTTTGCCGCCCCTGTGCTGCGTTTCAAAATTATACACGCGCGTCAGCTTCGCGTATCCGAGCTCGGTGAATATTGCGATGTCGTCCTGCTCATTTATCGGCGAGGCCATCACGACGCTGTCTTCCTTGCCAAGAGTTATACCCTTAACGCCCTTTGCCGACCGCCCCATTGAAGAAACGTCGGGGGAGGAAAAACGTATGGCCATACCCGCCTTTGAAACTATGAGCCAGTCGCTTTCGCCTTTCAGCAGGTTTACGGAGATTATGCTGTCGCCCTCCGCAAGCCCGCACGCGACTATCTTTTTGTTGCGGACGTCGTATTCGGCAAGCGCTGTCCTCTTGATAAGCCCGTTTTTTGTAGCGAAAAACACGTCTCCCTCAGAGTAATCGTCCACAGAAAAGATGCCGACTATGCTTTCCTGTTTGTTAATGCCGGCAAGTATAGCCCCTAAAGGCTTGCCTTTGTCTTTGGGCTTGCACTCGGGGATATCCTGTACGGGCAGCGAATACAGGTTGCCAAGATTAGTGAAAATCTGTACGCGCCTGTCCGTAGCGGAAGGTACGATGCACCTCAAAGGGTCGCCCTCGGCCACGGCCTGCGCGGATTTCTGGTACGACTTCTGGTTTACCCGCTTCAAGAAGTCGCTTTGCGTAAGCATTATTACGCATTCCTCGACGGATTTATACTCTTCCTCGTTTATCTCTATCTTGTGGTCGGCTTCCAGTATCGTCGTCCTGCGATTGTCGCCGTACTTCTCCTTAATCTCCGTAAGCTCGTTTATTATTACTTTTAGTAGCTTCTGCTCGGACGCAAGTATCGCTTCCAGCCTCGCTATCGTCTCAAGTATAAACGCATATTCTTTTTGCAGCGCCTCAATTTCCAGCGCGGTTAAACGGGCAAGCCGCATGTCGAGTATGGCCTGCGCCTGTATCTGAGTGAGCCCGAAGCGCGCCATAAGTTTTGTGCCCGCCTCCTTGGGAGAAGACGAGCTCTTTATTATCCGTATGACCTCGTCTATGTTCTGTACCGCTATTATGAGGCCTTTTAATATGTGTTCGCGCTGCTTTGCCCGCTCGAGGTCGAACCTGGTGCGGCGCGTGACGACGTCCTTCTGGAACGCTATATAGTGGTCTATTATGCTTAATATCGAGAGCTGCTTTGGCTGGCCGTCCGCTATGCACACCATGTTTATGCCAAAAGTAGTCTGCATATCGGAATACTTGTAAAGGCAGTTAAGTATCTTCTTCGGATCGTAGTCTTTGCGAACCTCTATTACCGCGCGTATGCCCGTGCGATCCGACTCGTCGCGTATATCGGAAACGCCCGCGAACATCTCCTTTTTCTGTTCCGTTATCTGCAGTATCTTCTCAAGCATCGCGGCCTTGTTGACCTGATACGGCATCTCGGTTATTACGATCTTCGTCTTGCCGTTGGCGCTCTTTTCTATATTCGTCTTGGCGCGCAGCGTTATCTTTCCGCGTCCCGTTTCATATGCGGTTCTCAATTCCTCAAGGTTGAGCATATAGCCGCCGGTGGGGAAGTCCGGCCCTTTTATGTGCTCCATAAGCTCATCGAGCGTTAGCCGAGGGTTCTTGATGCGCGCCACTACGCCATCAATTACTTCGCCTAAGTTGTGCGGCGGTATGTTAGTGGCAAGGCCGACCGCTATGCCCGTAGCGCCGTTGACGAGCAGGTTGGGAAAGCGCGCGGGCAGCATGTCCGGTTCTTTCAATGTGTCGTCGAAGTTGAACGAAAAACGTACGGTATCTTTCTGTATATGCGCGAGCATCTCCATAGCTATGGGGGAGAGACGCGCTTCGGTATAGCGCATGGCCGCGGCGGAGTCGCCGTCCATACTGCCGAAATTTCCGTGCCCCGAAACGAGCGGCGCCCTCATCACAAAATCCTGCGCCATGCGTACCATGGCGTCGTATACGGCGGTGTCGCCGTGAGGATGGTACTTGCCTAAAGTATCGCCCACTATCCTTGCGGATTTCCTGTGCGGTTTGTCGGGCGTAAGCCCCAGCTCAAGCATTGTATAGAGTATCCTGCGCTGCACTGGCTTTAATCCGTCTTCGACGCGCGGCAGCGCCCTGTCCATGATGACGTATTCCGCAAACGGTATCATGGAGTCGTGCATCATATCGCTCATCGAGATGGGAGTGATTTCGCTGTTTACGACCTCGTTCTTGTTACTGGGCACGTTCCATCACCTTCTCTTTAAAAAAACTGTCCTCTTTGTTGAAATTCGCATGCTCGGATATATAGAGCTTTCTCGGTTCCGGCTTGTCGCCCATTAAAAGCGTAACGAGATGCTCGGCTTCCGCCAAGTCGTCTAGCTCCACGCGGTAAAGCTTTCTTACCGCCGGGTTCATAGTGGTCTCCCAGAGCTGTTCGGGGTTCATCTCTCCTAAGCCCTTGTAGCGCTGCACATTGGCATCCTTGCCCAACGCCTCCTGCGCCGCCTTTAGCTCGGCGTCCGTGTATGCGTATATGGATTTTGTGCCCTTGTATACCCTGTAAAGCGGCGGCCGGCCTATATAGATATGCCCCGACGTCAGCAGATCCCGGAAATAACGGTAGAAGAACGTCAGCAGTATGGCGCGTATATGAGCGCCGTCCTGGTCCGCGTCCGCGAGTATTATTACCTTGTGGTAGTTAAGCGAGCTCTCGTCATAAACGCCGTCAAATCCGGTGCCGAGCGCCGTTATAATAGAGCGGAACTCCTCGTTTTCTATGACCTGGTCAAGCCTCTTCTTTTCCACGTTGAGCGGCTTGCCGCGCAAGGGGAGTATTGCCTGAAAGCGGCGGTCGCGCCCCTGCTTCGCGCTGCCGCCCGCGCTGTCGCCCTCGACTATGAAAAGCTCATTTTTCTCGGCGTCCCTGCCCGTGCAGCTTGACAGCTTGCCCACCAGCGGAGCTCCCTCAAGCTTGCTGCGCTGACGCTCGAGTTTTTTAGCCTTTGTGGCCGCTTCGCGCGCCTTGGCTGCTTTTATTGCCTTGCCTACAAGCTCGGTTGCCATGGCGGTGTTGTTAAGGTCCGCCAGGAACAGCGAAAGCTTGTCCTGAACGATGCTCTCCACAACAGTTTTAACTTCGGTGTTCCCGAGCTTTGCCTTAGTCTGGCCCTCAAATTGCGCGTCCTTCATTTTAATGCTTATTATGGCGGAGAGGCCCTCGCGGTAGTCGTCGCCCGATAGGTTGTCCTCCTTTTCCTTGAGCAGTCCCGCCTGACGCGCGTACTCGTTCATAACCTTCGTGTGCGCTGTCTTAAAGCCCACTACATGCGTTCCGCCGTCAGCTGTCTGTATATTGTTGACGAACGAGAGTATGTTTTCGTTGTACGTGTCGTTATATTGAAGGGAAATCTCAACCCTTACGTCGCCCTTTTCTCCGTCAAAATATATGGGTGTTTTATGCAGCACCGTCTTGTCTTCGTTGAGATATTGCACAAAATCGATTATGCCGCCCTGATAATCGAACACGGCTTTCCTGGCCTTGCCGTCCTTTTTCTGACGCTCGTCGGTAAGCGTTATCTTCACGCCCTTTGTGAGGTACGAAATCACCCTGAGGTGCGAGGCGACGGTGTCGTAGTTCATCGCTATAGTTTCAAACACCCTGTCGTCGGGCAGAAACGTTATCTTCGTACCGCGGTTTTTCGTTACACCCGTTTCCTCAAGCCGCGAAACGGGCCGGCCGCTCTCTATCTTGCCATTCTTCAAAAAGCTCTTGAAATTTTGCTCGTATGTCTTGCCGTTTAAATATACCGTGACCGAAAGCCAGCGGGAAAGCGCGTTGACTACGGAAGCTCCTACGCCGTGCAGCCCGCCTGAGTACGTGTACGCGTCGTTGTTGAACTTGCCTCCCGCATGGAGCTGTGTGAACACGACCTCGACGCCCGAGACCTTAAGCTCGGGATGGATGCCTACGGGTATGCCCCTGCCGTTATCTTCGACCGTAACGGAATTGTCTTCGTGCAGCGTTACGTTTATTCTGTCCGCGAACCCATTTGCAGCCTCGTCTACCGCGTTGTCGACTAACTCCCATAAC
Source organism: Bacillota bacterium (assembly GCA_023410595.1). Classification (GTDB taxonomy): domain Bacteria; phylum Bacillota; class Clostridia; order Christensenellales; family SZUA-584; genus DTFZ01. The sequence goes on from JAEYPO010000038.1 coordinate 53,468, forward strand.
AGATGGTGAAGCCCTTTAGGGCCGGTGGAGCCGATGTACATGCCCGGGCGCTTGCGTACGGCGTCAAGCCCTTCGAGAACCTGAATGTCGCTTGCGCTGTATTCCTTGGCCATATGTCCTCCCTTTTCCGCATAACAAAATATGGTGTGTAATGAAAATCACACACACATTATATATTTCCACATTATTTTTATCAATACTTAAGTGGAACCATTACATTTGAATTGTATCAGTTTTACGCCCGCTTCCTCGAATATCTCGTGTGAAAAATCGTCCGGATAGGGTTTAGCATAGACGACTCGTCTTATACCGGCGTTCACTATCATCTTGGAGCATATAACGCACGGCTGATGCGTACAATACAGCGTTGCGCCTTCAATGCTCACTCCGAGCTTCGCCGCCTGTATAATGGCGTTCTGCTCAGCGTGAATAGCAAAGCAGAGCTCGTGCTGTTTGCCGGAAGGGATATTCAGCTTTTGCCGCAGGCACTCGCCTCGTTCCTTGCAGCTCTTGACTCCTGCTGGAGCGCCGTTGTAGCCGGTTGTCAATATACGCTTGTTCTTTACTATGATCGCGCCGATATTCCTGTTATCCTTAAAACAGCTTGACCATTTGGATATGGTTTCGGTGAGATCCATAAAACGCTTGTCCCATTTATCCATATGCATACCCCTACCCTTGATTTTTGTACCGTATTAAATTCCACGCCAAATGGAAAAAGTCCTGCCATACTTAGGGAATTATTATCGTCGATATTGAAAACAGGAGCATTTTAGTTATTCCCGTAGATATCAGAAGAATTCCCATGATAATCCGATTTATGTGAATATGATGAAAGTTATCGGGGGAAAATAAGGTTTGCCATCATATCCCTAATATATTATATTTATAGCTGTTAGCACTCGACCAGAGCGAGTGCTAACAAAATTCAAAGATTAACGATTATAAATAACTAAATTTAAGGAGGTTTCTGAATTATGACGATAAAGCCGTTGGGCGACAGAGTCGTGATTAAGAGTCTTGAAAGCGAAGAAACAACAAAGAGCGGCATCGTGCTTACGGGAAGCGCAAAAGAAAAGCCGCAGACAGCAGAAGTCATTGCTGTAGGACCGGGTGGGCTCGTAGACGGTAAAGAAGTAAAGATGACCGTTAAGAAAGGCGACAAGGTCATATTCTCGAAATATTCGGGCACCGAAGTCAAGGTTGACGGAACTGAGTACATAATCGTACGTCAGAGCGATCTGCTGGCAACAGTAGAATAAGTAAGGAGGAGATATTATGGCAAAACAGATAAAGTTTGGCGAAGACGCAAGGCGTCAGCTCGAAGCGGGGGTCAACAAGCTTGCCGATACGGTAAAAGTAACGCTTGGCCCTAAGGGCAGGAACGTAGTGCTGGATAAAAAGTTCGGTTCGCCGCTCATCACGAACGACGGCGTGACTATAGCAAAAGAGATAGAGCTGGAAGACCCGTTTGAAAATATGGGAGCGCAGCTTGTCAAGGAAGTCGCGACAAAGACGAACGACGTCGCGGGCGATGGAACGACGACGGCTACGCTGCTCGCGCAGGCCATTATCCGCGAAGGCCTGAAGAACGTAGCGGCGGGCGCAAACCCGATGGTACTTAAAAAGGGTATTTTAAAGGCGACTGATACCACGGTAGAAGGCTTAAAGAAGCTTTCGCACCCGATCGAAGACTCAAAGGCAATAGCTCAGGTAGCGGCTATTTCCGCTTCGGATGAAGAGGTCGGCAAGCTCATCGCCCAGGCTATGGAAAAAGTCGGAAACGACGGAGTCATCACCGTTGAAGAGAGCAAGACGATGAAGACTGAACTCAAGGTCGTTGAAGGCATGCAGTTTGACAGAGGATACGCTTCAGCGTACATGGTAACGGATACCGACAAGATGGAAGCGGTGCTCGACGACCCGCTGATACTTATCACCGACAAGAAGATATCCAACATACAGGAAGTACTGCCCATACTTGAGCAGATAGTTCAGCAGGGCAAGAAGCTGCTCATAATCGCCGAAGACGTTGAAGGCGAAGCGCTCGCTACGCTCATAGTCAACAAGCTCCGCGGAACGTTCAACTGTGTCGCGGTAAAAGCTCCGGGATTCGGCGACAGGAGAAAGGCTATGCTGCAGGACATAGCGATACTTACAGGCGGCCAGGTCATATCTGAGGAAATCGGCATAGAGCTGAAAGAAGCAAAGATAGAGATGCTCGGCCATGCGCGTCAGGTAAAGGTCGACAAAGAGAACACGACTATTGTGGAAGGCGGCGGAGATCCGTCCGAAATCAAGGCGCGTATCAACTCCATCAAGGCTCAGATCGATGAGACCACGTCTGATTACGACCGCGAGAAGCTTCAGGAGAGGCTCGCTAAGCTCGCGGGTGGAGTTGCCGTGATACAGGTCGGTGCGGCTACCGAGACAGAGATGAAGGAAAGCAAGATGCGCATAGAGGACGCGCTTGCGGCTACGAGAGCTGCCGTTGAGGAAGGCATAGTGCCGGGCGGCGGAATCGCGCTGCTGACGGCGGCGAAGGACCTTAACGGGATTATAGCGAACGAAACCGGAGACGTAAAGACGGGCATGCAGATAGTGCTGCGCGCGCTCGAAGAACCGGTTCGCCAGATCGCTCTCAACGCGGGACTTGAAGGCAGCGTAATAGTCGACAAAATCAAGGCGGCGAATAACGTAAACTTCGGTTACGACGCGGCCAAGAACGAGTACGGCGACCTTGTTGCCAAGGGCATAATCGATCCTACCAAGGTGGCGAGATCGGCTCTGCAGAACGCTGCGTCTATCGCGGCGATGCTGCTGACGACCGAGAGTATCGTTACCGACATCAAGGAAGAAACTCCTCCGCCCATGCCGGGCGGCGGCGGTGGAATGCCTGGGATGTATTGATATAAATTTCGCAGAAGGCGCAATCCGAACGGGTTGCGCTTTTTACATATCAGGATGTGGGTATTGGTTTCTCTATTGTAACACCTAAACGTGAAGGGAATTCATAGTTTTTCTTATGCGTAAAATTCAGTAATTTGATGGTTCCGTCATAGTATACAAAGTATTCGACCTCATCATAACCGACAGGATAATGCGGCCCTATAACCGGTTCTATGCCGAATTTGATATAATACCCATAGTTATATCCATACTTACTCTTTTTTAAGCTGATAATTTTTCCTGAATAATTATAGACAAGCGGGTTATCTGATAAGTATTCAGAATAAAAATCATCGGACGCTTTCTGAAGTTCCGGTGTGAATACAGTAAATATTAATTCTCTTTGTAAGTTTAATTCTTTTGAAAATATTGTACAAGTAATAGTAATAGCACATAAGGCTAATACAAATGTTATTACAATAAAAATAATTATATTCTTCTTTTTCATTTATGACTCCGAAAACATATCTGCGTATTATTTATATGAAAGAGTATTCTCAATTATGATTTTAGAGACATTCCTGAAATGATACTGTCTCGCTCAGGAAAAATAACAGCCTGCTCATTTGTTGCAAACGGTAAGAGCGCAGATATATAATTAGACAAATAATAGCATAGCGCCTGAATTCAAAAGTCATACATAAAGGAGCACATTATGATTATTCTATATGCCGTGCTGGCGATATTGCTGATGCTAGCGGCTATAATGGCGGTAAATACAGTATCGGGAAGGCCAAAAAAAGAACAGACCGCGAAGCCCGAGCCGCCGCTGCTGGATAAGGAAAAGATTGCGCATAACCTTTCGGGCATGATAAGGATAAAGACAATTACGTCGGAATCAATGGAGGGCATAGACAGTGAAGCCTTCCTTTCGTTCCATCAATACCTGAAGGATACATATCCGCTCGTTCATAAAACGCTTGAACAGGAAACCATAAACGAATACGCGCTGCTCTACAAATGGAAAGGCGAAGACAAAGTCGACAAACCGTTCCTTATGATGGCGCATATGGACGTCGTGCCGGTCGATGAAAGGACGGCGGACAAGTGGGAGCATGAAGCGTTTTCGGGGGACATAGCGGACGGGTATGTGTGGGGCCGCGGTACGATAGACATGAAAGGCCAGCTTGCCGCCATAATGGAAAGCGTAGAGTATCTGCTCGGCCAGGGCTTCACGCCAAAGAGGGACATATATATAGCGCTCGGGTTTGACGAGGAGCGCATGGGAACGCTGGGCGCTAAGAACACTGCAAAGCTGCTGGAGGAAAGAGGCGTCCGATTAGCCTTTGTGTTAGACGAAGGCGGCGTTTTTATGGACGGCTCTGACATAGGCATAAACGGCAGGATAGCATCCATAGGCATATGCGAGAAGGGCTACACCGATATAAAGCTAACAGCCGAGTCCGCGGGAGGGCACTCCTCGCTGCCCCCGAAGCAGACTGCGGCAGGCGCGCTTTCAAAAGCTGTAGTAGCGCTCGAAAAGCACCAGATGAAGCCTTCTCTTAATGAGGCGCTAAGGCTGATGCTTGAAAAGGCGGGGGGTTACATGAGGTTCCCGAGGAACGTCATCGCCGCCAATCTGCTCCTTGCGAAGCCACTGCTCATTAGAGGGCTTTTATCAAACCCGATTGGAGCGGCAGCGGTGCGCACCACTACCGCGCCTACGATGCTTAAGGGGTCTTCCGCGCCCAATGTGCTGGCAGAAAAGGCGGAGGCCGTCGTTAACTTTCGCTTAGCGCCGGACGACGATATGGACAAGCTTTTAAGACATGTAAGAAAGACCGTGGGAAGCGGCATAAAAGTGGAGGTGCTCGTGCCTCCGCATCCGTCAAAGGTTTCAAGTATTGAGAGCGAAGCGTACGGCATAATAGAGCGTACGGCAAAGGAAATTTTCGACGGGTTCATCATAACGCCGTACCTGATGGTAGCCACGACGGATTCGCGGTGGTTTTCTCATATATCTGACGGCGTATACCTGTTTGAGCCGTTCCGTTCGCTCTGCGACGATTATCATAAAATACATACGGCGAACGAGAGACTCTGCATAGATTCTTTATGCGAAGGTGTGGAGTTCTTTATTCGTCTTGTAAAAAGAGCGGCGGGATGATAGTATAAATACTATATACTTACATGCTTTACGGAATCATCTATAATTTTTGGTAGGAGGTAGCCCATGAACGATTATGTTATAGCAACAGATTCGGATACAGAGATACCCTATACGTTTGCCGACGAGCACAATATACCGGTTTTCTTGATGCCCTACACGGTTAACGGCGAAGAGAAATTGTTTGATCTTGGCAGGAATACGGATTTTGTCGGGTTTTATGAAGGCCTGAAGAACGGTGACGACGCCATCACGTCCACGCGCCCGCCTGCTGATATCGAAGATTTCTTCCGGGATATAATTAAAGACGGCAAAGAGCTGCTGTACCTCTCTTTTTCTTCCGCGCTTTCGGGACATTACGAGCTTACGCTGATGGCAAAGAACAACGTTGAGGAGGACTACCCGAACGCAAGGATAGAGGTAGTGGACACCCGCAGGATATCCATGGGAGCAGGCATACTTGTTATGCGGGCGCAGGCGCTCAAAGAGCAGGGAAAAACACTCGACGAGATAAAAGACTGGGTTGTTGGCAACAAGGACAAGGCGCATGCGTGGTTTTCGGTTGACGACTTAAACTATCTCAAAAAGGGTGGAAGGCTTTCGAGCACGGCGGCCGCGCTGGGTACCATACTTGATGTTAAACCAATCCTCACCATCAACAGAGAAGGAAAACTGATAGTTGTAGATAAAATGAAGGGCACAAAGAAAGTGCTGAAGTATTTCCTGAACGTCATACAGGAAAACGTCGAAAACCCGGAAGAGCAGACGGCATACGTGCTTCATGCAAACGACATGGAAAACGCCGTAAAGCTGAGAGAGCTCGTAAAGGAGAACGTACCTTTTAAGGAAGTTATAATTCAGGACGTCGGTCCTGTTATAGGGTGCCACGCGGGGCCGGGGACGCTCGCAGTAATATTCATGGGTAAAGAGCAGCTAATTTAAATATTATTATCATACAGCCGGGCAACCGGCTTTTTTATTTGACATTGCGCCGTTTTACTTTGCAGGTGCTATAATATACTCGGGTGATAAGTATGAGCGAAAACAGATTGCAGAAATTAATAAAAGGGAGCGGCAATATCGTATTTTTCGGAGGCGCGGGAGTGTCTACCGAGAGCGGGATACCCGACTTTCGCAGCGCGGACGGGCTTTACAAACAGAAGTACAAATATCCGCCCGAGAAGATATTGAGCCACAGTTTTTTTGAAACGCACACCGACGAATTCTATGAGTACTACCGGGACAAGATACTTTACCTAGACGCAAAGCCGGGCAGGGCTCATGCAAAGCTCGCCGAGCTTGAGAAGGCGGGAAAGCTGAAAGCCGTCATAACGCAGAACATAGACGGGCTGCACCAGAAAGCGGGCAGTCAAAGCGTGCTCGAACTGCACGGCTCGGTGTACCGCAACTATTGCCAAAGGTGCGGACGGCATTACGATGTTGAATATATACAACGCGGCTCCGGCGTTCCGAAATGCGAATGCGGCGGAGTTATAAGGCCGGACGTCGTGCTTTATGAAGAGGGCCTCGACCAATCGGTGCTTGAGGCGGCTATAGGCTATATATATAACGCCGATATGCTGATAGTCGGGGGGACGTCGCTGGCCGTGTTTCCCGCGGCGGGGCTCATAGAATATTACGGCGGAGATAAGCTTGTGCTTATCAACAAAACGCCTACGCCGTATGACGGAAGAGCCGACCTTGTGATTAACGGCAGCATAGGCGACGTGCTGGGAACGGTAACACTTTAATTAATATAATACCCCTAAACAATAAAGCCCTTATGTACGGTATTGCGGATTATCAAACGGCCTTTGCTTCGTCGATGCGGATTATCGAGTTGACGGCTATATCGAATACCGCCCTTACAGCCTGCGGTTCTATGTTTTCGATAGTATCGTTAAGCGTGTGATAAACGTGCCCCTGGTCGAACAGGGAAGCGGACATGGCGATTATGGACGTTGCCGCGATGCCCGCCCTGGCAAACGGCGCGGCGTCCGTGCCCGAACCCAGCGGAAGTGTCACTTTCTTCGGCGTATATCCTAGAGCGGCGGCCGCGTCGAGGCATATGTCCGCAAGAGGCTTTGAAAGCTTAGTGAACCCTTGCCTGTCGCGCAGCATGACCGCAAGCTCGCTTTGCTTGTATATGCTGTCGCAGAGAAAGAAATGAATATATCCATACGCGAAGGCAATGGCGCATAGTACGGCTGCTACGAAGCAGAATACGCCGCCGAGGGTAAGCAGCGGCAAAGACAGTATATACGCGGCGCCCATGACTCTTGCTATATTGAACTGCGATCCGGGATGCATGATAAAACGCTCTTTGCGCACATGGCAGAATTGCTCCATGTATTCCGATAAATCATCCGCCGCGCTTATAGCGTTCTGCGAACAAAGGCTCCACAATATTCCACCGGCATCAATAATTGATAATATTATATTATATTTAACATTTATTAATAGTATCATCTTAAAGTAATTCCGTGTATGCAGCGTGCACCGGAGAAATATTTTGACCGCGCGTGTTTTATGCTATAATATCAATATCGGAGAGGTAAAAACACAGTGCGGTAGGTAGTCCGCACACGCTCTGCCGCCTTAAAACACAAGGCTTTACAAGGCGGTTTAGCGCCAGTAACCTTCCGCTTTTTGCGGCTGTCCAATCTCTTCTGTTTCACGTACGTGAAATGGAGGAGCTTATGTATAAATCGGAAGTAACTTTAAGCGTATTCTACAACGGGCAGTTTTTTACGGCGCTTTTTGAAAGGAATGACGAGACGGGCTATTCCGTTTGCCAAAGATATTTTGCGGCCCGCCCTTCGGATAATGAAATTCTTTGGTTTATTCTTGACGGTTATTATTTGCTTCGTTTCAGTTTGCCCTCTGTTGAGGATAATAGTGATATATTAAAGCTTGTAAAGAACCCAAAAAAGCGGCAGCGCGAAGCTGCAAACGCGAATAAAAACGTCGGCGCCTCTACAAAAGCACAAAAAGCGCTTAAGCTGCAGCACGAAGAGCATAAGGATGCTTTAAGAACAAAACACAGCAGCGATAAAAGGTACGCGGCGGATGAAAAATACGAATTGCGGGTAATTAAACGCAAACAAAAGCACAGAGGCAAATAGAATAAAGGGCTAAAAGACAGAACATATCATACGACGCCAAACAATATCGGGAGGTATACATGAAAAAGCTGGCAGCGGCAGCCATGATAATTATTACCGCGCTTATAATATGCGCCTGCGGGGAGGCGCCCGTTGGGGCGCAGGCCACGGCAAGCGCGTCTGCTTCGGCTTCCGCTGCTGACGACAGCGCGGCAAAGGCAGATATAGGCTTCAGCCTTGCAGACAGAGGAGCGTTCAGCGACAAGCTGATAGAGGATATAGAAAGCGAATGCGCTTCTCTTAAATTAATGGCGAGCGTTGCCGAAGCCGCGAGCGTCGAGCAGCAGCGGGAGGACATAAGCGAGATGCTCAACGCGAAACCTTCCGTGATAGTAGTTGATCCTGTGGACGTCGATTCACTGGAAACGGAGCTTGCGGAATGCGACACTCACAATGTGCAGGTAATAAACGCCGTCAATCCTGTGAACGGAAACGTAAGCATGCTGATATCCCCAAACTATACTACGATAGGCGAAAAAGCGGGACAGTGCGCGCTTGAAGCGCTCGCGTCCGGCGGGGGATGCATGCTGCTTGGCACGGAATACGACAGCTTCACGATGCAGCTTATGACGGACGGGTTCAATTCAAAGATCGGGGGAAACAGCAGCATATCAGTCGTGTCCGAGCAGTTCTGCGGCACGGACGAGGAAGAGGCATACGAAACCGTAAAATCCGAGCTTACAAAAGATATAGCGTTCATATTCGCACAAGGCCCGGAGCTGGGAAGGGGCGCGATACGCGCGGCGCAGGAATCGGGCAAAGATGTTAAAATAGCGGTGTTCGGCGGGGATATGGATATAATCGGCGCCGTGTCGTCCGGCGAGGCCTATGCCGCCATATTCTGCGGGCCGGGCGCGCTCGCGCGCGAGGCGGTATCGCAGGCGAGCCAGTTTTTAGCCTCCGAGTCATACGTTCCTCCCCAGTATTCGGAGATACCGGTAGCCGTCGTTAAGCAGGCCGACGCGCCTTCTTATTACGCTGAAGGCGAAATATACGCGGAAGCGAATTAACCTTATGTTGACGCACATTCAACCGGCTTTAAGCCGGTTCAGCCCGATGACAAACCGCCTAATTACACGTTTGTCATCGGGTCTTGCTCAGCCTGTACCTCCGGTACGGGCGGCTAGGCTCTTCTGTGAGAATTTTATGAATTAACGTTCGCCCTTCACTGGCAGAGTCCAGATGAAGGGCATTTTAATATTCGGGTTTTAGTTTTATTTTTCCTGTTCGTTTTTCAGATAGAAACCTTGTTAACAAGCTGTACCGGCTTTAAGCCGGATTTTTTGTTTATTCCCTCTGGCGGTTATTCATTCCGAACGGCAGAACGCAATAAACATATAATGATTATGAAAAACAAAGCGCAAAAAGCGCATGCTTATAAAGCAAAGCTGCAGTGCTTAAGTTAATGTCCGGTGAATATATTTATATACGGGTGGTGATAGTATGCTGAAAAGAAAGAGCAGCTTTAAAAAACTTCTTGTTACGAATCTGGCGCTTGCCGCGATAATCGCTTTTGTGTATCTGTCGGCGTTCTCCGCATATCCCGCGCTGTTTATGCGCGGGCCTGTGATGAAGGGGAATACTAATGGAGACAACGTAGCGCTGCAGATCGCCGCCGATGAGAACAGCGACATTGCTTTGTACATGGACGCTTTGGACAGTTTGGGCGTAAAGGCTACGTTTTTCTTTTCAGAGCAGCAGTATTCGCAAAACAGCGGTATTTTAAGGCAGGTGCTTAGCAGGGGAAACGGTATCGGCTATTACCCGTGCAAGGAAAGCGGGCAAAGACTTATGCTGTATATAGGCGGGGGGTATAATATACCTGTGATGAGTTACTTAAGCGGCAGCCAGGTGCTGCAGGTTTGTCCGTCTATCGACGTTGAAAAGCTGCAGAGCAAAGACGACTGGCAGCAGGTTTTCAGCGAGAGCCTGCTGGGCGACATGTTTATATACACAAACGCCGACAACAATTTGGCGGATTTCGAAAAAGTAGTACAAATTGTGCTGAATAAAGGTTATACTATCCTAAAGATGGATGAAATGCTGTAGAGGAGACATACAACGGATGATAAAAACGCTGGACAACGGCATAAGGATAATCGCAGAGAAGATGGATTACAATTCGGTGGCGGTAGGCATATGGGTAAAGACGGGGTCCACATGCGAGACGCCCGAAGAAAACGGCATATCGCATTTGATAGAGCACATGCTGTTTAAAGGAACAGAAAAGCGCACCGCCAAGCAGATCGCGGTCGATATGGACATGATAGGCGGACAACTCAACGCTTTTACGTCCAAGGAATGCACTTGCTATCATGCCCGGGTAACGCCCGATAAGCTTGAGGTGGCCGTGGACGTGCTCACCGATTTATTTCAGAACTCGACGCTGGACTCAGGCGAGCTCGAGAAAGAAAAGGGCGTGGTGATAGAAGAGATAGCCATGGTCAACGACAACGTCGAAGAACTTGCGCACGAAAAGATATCCGAGCTGTTCTTTACGGGCAGCACGCTGTCCCAGCCCATACTGGGGCCGGCGGAGAATATACAGCGGTTCAAACGCGACGATCTCGCGGATTATATACAAAGGCACTATTACCCGGCAAACATCGTCATATCCGTAGCTGGGAACTTCGACGAGCGGCAGATGACGGACATATTGCAGCAGTACATAGGCGGATACCGCCGCGGCGCGAAACAGGAAAAGAGCCGGTGCGACGAGCCGTTTGTGCCGACCGTGCGTTCGCTGTTCGTAGAAAAAGACGCCGAGCAGACGCATCTTTGCCTGGGATTCCCCGGCTGCACGTTTGCGGACGACGAACGGTTTTCGCTCGCGGTGTTAAACAACACGCTGGGCGGCGGCATGAGCTCGCGGCTGTTCCAGTCTATACGCGAGGAGAAGGGGCTTGCATATTCCGTATACTCGTATCCCTCCACCTACAGCTTTGGGGGTATGTTCTCGCTTTACGCGGGCACAACGGCCGTAAACGCGGATAACGTCGTTGCGCTGATGAAGCAGGAGATGGACAAGTTAAAGTCGGAGCGCATAAGCGCGGAAGATTTCAAAATGGGCAAGGATCAGCTTAGGGGCAACTATGTGCTTTCAATGGAGGGCACGAACGCGAAGATGAGCGCGCTCGGCAAATCGCTGCTGCTGCTTGATGAGGAATACGACGAAAAAGAGACGCTGGGTAAAATTGAGGCAATAACCATTGACAGCGTAAACGCGCTTATAGATAAGATACTCGACTATTCAAAGATGTCGGCCGTGTTCGCGGGCAAGATAGAAAAGAGAAGCGAGATAGAAGAATTGCTGGAGGGGTTTAATGGACAAGCTTGAGAATATCTTCAGGCATCAGAACATGTTTGATACCGAACTCGCCGAAAGGCGGGGCCTTGGCGGCATATCCATGGAGCAGTGGATACAGAAGGAGACGCTTGCCATGCTCTCCGAGCTTGCGGAGCTCATAGACGAGGTCAACTTCAAATGGTGGAAGAATGAAAAACCGGTGGACGCAGACAAGGTTAAGGAAGAACTCGTGGACATACTGCATTTCTTTGTGAGCATGTGCCTTAAGGCAGGCATGGACGCTGACGAGCTGCATGAGAGGTATCTCTCCAAGAACAGCGAGAACTTTGCGAGGCAGCACGGTAAATCGCTTAAAGAAGGGTATGAGGTAAATGAAGGGGCGTAAATCTCAATAAAAACGGAGGCTCGCAATGAGCCTCTTTTTTGATATAAGGCGTCCATAAAAAGCCAGAGGTCTTTTTCAATGTGGTAATCGCAGAAGAAGAACCGTTTAACAATAATACCATACAGATACAGCTTTCCAGTATTACTTTTTAAAATAACTGTCGCGTTTTGAGCGCGTAACGACATCATTTCCATTCACCCCTGATATTACATACGCATACTATATCGTGAAACATGTTTATAACGGGGTCCCCTCGTCGCATTTGCGACGGCCCAAGCCGTGAGGCTTGCCGGTGTAGATAACGGGGTCCCCTCGTCGCTTTGGCGACGGCCCAAGTCGTGAGGCTTGCCGGTGTAGATGACGGGGTTCCCATAAAGCCAAAAGCTTTATGGGGTGTAAATACGGGGTCCCCAGCAAGTCGTGAGGCTTTATGGGGTGTGAATTTGGGGGCAGCTTTCATGTACAGTATATTGATAGCCGGGGGCGATATGCGGCAGATAACGCTTGCAAAAATGCTCGAACAGAGAGGCTACAATGTTTATATGACCGGGTTTGACAGGCAGGGGCTAAACAGAGAGGCGCTGTCAAAGCCGGACTATATTTTTCTTCCTATACCGTATAAAAACGAGGACGGGTCAATTAAAGCGCCGTTTGCACAGAATGCTATGTACCTTAAAGACGTCGTAAACGAATATCCCGACAGCGTTTACATACTCGGCGGCTGCGACGCGGCGGCAAAGAATCTGTTCGGTGAAACTACACGATACTGTGACCTGATGCAGAACGAAGCGTATCAGACAAGGAACGCGCTGCTGACTGCGCAGGGTGCCCTTTGTGCGCACCTTAAAAGCACCGATACCGCGCTTTGCGACATGACGTGTCTTGTTATAGGATACGGAAGGATAGGAAAATTCCTATGCAAACTGCTTCGGGCTTGCAGCGCTAATGTTATAGCGACGGCAAGAAAAGACAAGGACTTAGAGCTCATATGGATGGAGGGCTATCGGGCGCTGAGGACAAAGGACCTAAAGCAGGCGCTACCCGAGTCGGACGTTATATTCAATACCGTGCCTTTTCACGTTATCGGAGAAGCGGAGATAGGGTGCGTCAAACACGGCGCGAGGTTTATAGAACTTGCTTCACCGCCTTACTGCATGGATATGGATATGGCTAAAAAAAGCGGGGTCAGCGTACAGATAGAGCAGGGCCTGCCGGGGCGGTATTTCCCGGCGTCGGCGGCAAAGGCCATACTGCGCGCATTTGAAGGAGAGGAACATTGATGGATCTGGCAGGAAAACGAATAGGTTTTGCGGTGACCGGTTCGTTCTGTACATATAAGCAGATAATGCCGGTTATTAAAGAATTGGTAGGCATCGGCGCGGACGTCGTGCCTATAGTGTCATATATCGCGGCCAGTATTGACACGCGTTTTATAAAAGCGGAGGATTTCAGGAATTTCCTCAGGGAGACGACGAATCATGAAATACTTGACAGCCTTGTCGAGGTCGAGCCCATCGGCCCCAAAAAGCTGCTCGACCTTGTCATAATCGCGCCGTGCACGGGAAATACGCTCGCCAAGCTCGCGTTAGGCATAACGGACACTCCGGTGGTGATGGCGGCAAAGTCGCACCTAAGAAACTCCCGGCCGGTGCTTATAGCTATATCCACGAACGACGCTCTCGCGGCGAACGCAAAAAATTTAGGATTGCTTTTGAATACGCGCAATGTATATTTTGTGCCGTACAGGCAGGATGATTCTGCCGGAAAGAGCACATCTATCGTCGCGGATATGAGCAAAATAATAGAAGCTGCGCAGTCGGCGCTCGAGGGAAAACAGATGCAGCCCGTCATGCTCGAGCCGCATTGAAGGATAAACATAGCCTCTTAAGCTGATAATATAATTGCGCCCGGTTTTTTGGGGCGGCATGATATTGCTTTTTAGAGGCTTATATATGGAAAATAACGATAACGACGCGAATAAGCTGAAGCAGGGCGCGGAAATAAAAGAGTTCGGAACGCCCCTTACTCCCGTGTCTCCGATACAGGTTGTAAGTATAATAGGGCAGATAGAGGGACATATAAACCTGCCCCCTGAAAACAAGGCGACAAAATACGAGCACATACTTCCACAGATAGTATTGATAGAACAAAACCCTGAAGTAAAGGGCATGATACTGCTGATGAACACCGCAGGCGGAGACGTGGAGGCGGGGCTCGCACTAGCCGAGATGATAGCCGGAATGAGCAAACCGAGCGTTTCGCTTATATTGGGCGGAGGGCACAGCATAGGCATAACGCTTGCCGTGTCCACGACATATTCGTATATTTCGCCGACCGCGAGCGTTACCGTGCACCCCATACGCATGAACGGCACTATTATAGGCGTGCCGCAGACTTTTGACTATTTTGATAAGATGCAGCAGAGGATAGTAAAGTTCGTCTGCTCGCACTCGAAGATAAGAGAAGAAGAATACAGGCAGCTTATGATGCAAACAGGCGGGCTTGCGAACGATATGGGCACCGTGCTTGTAGGGAAAGAGGTCGTCGATTGCGGCATAATAGACGACGTCGGAACATTGGCGGACGCTACGCGCAAGCTCAAAAGCCTTGGGGGCATGCAGGAGTAAATCGTTGTATATTTCAACCGGTATGGTATAATACTTACCGGGGTGAAGTATATGCCAAGAGGCGTTCCAAATAAAACAAAACGAGAGAAAGGGCACTTCGGCGAAGTCGCGGGGGTCATTTTTATTGCTCTCGGCATATTTCTTGGCATATGTATTTTCATGCATACAGATACGGGGATACTCGGCGGCGCGGTAAAGGACGTGCTGTTCGGCTTGCTGGGCCTAGTCGCGTATCTGGCGCCGTTTTTATTTGTTATCCTTGGTATATTAATAATCGCCGCACGCAAGAAGACGGTAAATAAAGGCAAGGTGTGGCTCGTAGTGCTGCTCGTTGTTTCTATATTGTCTCTCATACATACGTTCTCCCTTAAATGGCTGAATCAAAGCGATTTTATTGAATATGTAACCGGTTCGTATACCCTTGGAAGTCTCAATGGCGCCGGTTCGGGGGCCATTGGCTGCCTGCTGCTTTTCCCGTGCAACCTGCTTATAGGTAATATAGGCTGCGTAATATTGTTTATTACTACGAGCCTTGTTTCCATACTCGTGCTTGCGAATCTCTCGATAAAGAGCATGAGCAAAAGCGTTGCCGACGTTGGAAAGAGAACGGTGGTCAAGGCTATAGAAAACGTTACGGAGCGAAAAAAGCGCCGCCTATATGTTGAGGACCTGCGCGAAGACCAGGAAGACGTTATATTATACGAGCCTGAGATACCGAACAGGGAAAGCTTCGAGAAGAGGAAGCACAAGAGCTTTTTTGATGACGAAGTTTATACCTCTGCCGACGCTTTGCATGAGGACGACGGACCTGCAATCAGGCATGCCGGAAGCACGGGCAAAGGCGGCGGCAAAAGCGACGGCATAGTCATAGAATACTACGAGGACGAGGAAGACGGGGCGGGCAAAGATACGGAGAAAAAGAAGCGTGAGACGTGCGGCGTAAAGGGTGAGAAAAAAGCGTACACGCTGCCGCCGGTGACGCTGCTTTCCAAGCCTCAGGACAAGGTAAAGACCACCGGCATGGAGGAACAGCGCAAGAACGCTCTGCTTATAGAAGAAACGCTCGCTAACTTCGGCGTGGAGGCGAAGGTAGTGCATATCGTTAAAGGGCCGGCGGTAACGAGGTATGAGCTGCGCCCCGCACCCGGCGTGCGCGTACGGCGCATAAAGGAGCTGGACAACGACCTTGCTATGACGCTTGCGGCAAAGGCGGTAAAGATAGAGGCGCCGATACCCGGCAAGGCTGCGGTGGGTATAGAGGTGCCCAATACCGACGTTACTTTCGTGCACCTGCGCTCTATGCTCGAGTCGGACGAATTCAAGAACGCGAAGTCGCCGCTTACGTTCGCGCTCGGCAAGGATATAACGGGAAAGAATTTTTATGTAGATATCACGGCAATGCCGCACATACTTATTGCCGGGGAAACGGGCAGCGGCAAGAGCGTATGTATCAATTCGCTGATAACGAGCATACTCTTTAAAGCAACGCCCGAAGACGTTAAGATGATACTTATCGACCCCAAGGTCGTGGAGCTGTCGGGCTTTAAGAACATACCGCACCTTTTGGTGCCTGTCGTGACCGACCCGAAAAAAGCGGCGAGCGCGCTCAACTGGGCGGTGAGCGAGATGACCTCAAGGTACAAGATATTCGCCGAAAAGGGCGCGCGCGACATCAACAGGTATAACGGCATGGCGGGCGAGGAGGAAAAGCTTCCGCGCATTGTGGTTATAATAGACGAGCTTGCCGAGCTCATGATGGCTTGTCCGAGAGAAGTGGAAGACTCGATCTGCCGTATAGCCCAGCTTGGCAGGGCGGCGGGCATACACCTCGTGGTCGCGACGCAGCGCCCGTCCGTAAACGTCATTACGGGCCTTATAAAGGCCAACATATCTTCGCGCATCGCTTTTAAGGTCAACTCGGGCGTAGATTCGCGCACGATACTCGATCAGAACGGCGCGGAAAAGCTGCTGCGCAACGGGGACATGCTGTATCATCCGTCCGACGCAGCAAAGCCTATCAGGCTGCAGGGCTGCTATGTATCGGACAGCGATATCGAAACGGTAACCGAATACGTATCGGGCGGCGCAGATGCGGAGTTTGACGAGGATATGGTTTCCGACGTCGTGTCGGTCGCCGAGGAGGAAGAAGCTGACGGCGAGTATGACGAACTGCTGCCCAAAGCGGTGGAGATAGTGCTCGAATACGGGCAGGCTTCGATCTCTATGCTGCAGCGGCGGCTGCGTATAGGATACGCACGGGCGGCGAGGCTGGTGGACGAGATGGAAGTAAGAAAGATAGTAAGCCCGTTCGAGGGCAGCAAGGCAAGAAATGTACTCATAACATGGGATATGTACGAGGAGATGTTCGGCGCGGCAGATGAAGCAGAGCAATAATATTTATATATACGTCGTATCGCTCGGGTGCGACAAGAACAGGATAGACACCGAGCATATGCTGGGAGTGCTTTCCGGCGGCAACGCTGTTATAGTGGACGCGCCTGACGGCGCGGATATTATAATTATAAATACGTGCGGTTTTATAGACGAGGCAAAACAGGAGTCGATAGACACGATACTGGAGATGGCCGCGCTAAGGCAGCCGGGGGCAAAGCTGATTGTGACTGGCTGCCTTTCTCAAAGGTATGCAAAAGAGCTGAGCGCCGAGCTGCCCGAGGTGGACGCGTTTTTGGGTGTGGCGAGCTACAGCAGGATATATGACGCTATACAGTCCGTGCTTGACGGCAGGAAGTATATTTGCTGCGACAGTATAGACGGCGAGCTTGAAGGCCGCGTGCTGACGACTCCGGGGCATCTTGCATACGTGCGCATAGCGGACGGCTGCTCGAACTGCTGCAGCTACTGTGCCATACCTCAGATAAGAGGCCCCTTAAAGAGCCGAAGCTTAAGGAGCATACTCAGAGAGATGGAAGACCTGCGAGAGGGAGGCGTTTCGGAGGCGATACTGATAGCGCAGGACACGACAAAGTATGGCGCGGACCTGGGCAGGAGGGCGCTTGATGAGCTGCTACGGGAAGCTGCGGACATAATGCGCGGCGGCTGGGTGAGAGTGCTGTATTGCTACCCCGAAGGCGTTACGGACAAGCTCATTGAAGTGATGCTGAAACACGGCAATATATTAAAGTACATGGACATACCTCTTCAGCACTTCAGCGACAGTGTGCTTAGCCGCATGAACAGGCGCAACACGAACGAGTCTTCGAGACGGCTCGTAACAAAACTGCACAAAGCTGGCTTTACGCTCCGTACGTCGCTGCTCGTGGGGTTCCCAGGAGAGACGGAAGACGATTTTGCGGAGCTGCTTGACTGCGTTGGCGAGCTTAAGATAGACAGACTGGGCGTGTTCAGGTATTCCGCCGAGGAAGGAACAAAGGCGGCAAAAATGCCAGGCCAAGTGCCGGACGAGGTAAAGCAGCAGCGGTATGAAGCCGTTATGGCGCTCCAGCAGGGGATATCGCTTCAGCTTGGGCGTGAGCGCATCGGGCATAAACTGCCTGTGATAGTCGACGGCATTGATGAGGAAACAGGACAGTACATCGGCAGGACGGCGGGGCAGGCCCCGCAGGTCGACGGTATAACATACATTTCGTCAAAAAAAGTATTGACTGCCGGCACGTTTCATGATGTGCTTATAAAAGATGCTTACGAATATGATTTTGCGGGAGAAATTGAATGAATATAGCTAACAAGCTGACGCTTTTAAGAGTCGCGCTTATACCTTTCTTTATAGCAGCATTTTACATTGGCTCCGGGTTCTGGAACTATTACGTCGCGGCTCTTATTTTTATAGGCGCTTCGGTTACCGACCTGTTTGACGGCGCGCTGGCCCGAAAGCGCAATATAGTTACGAAATTCGGAAAGCTTATAGACCCTATAGCTGACAAGCTGCTCGTTTGCAGCGCTCTGGTAATGCTTACCGCTATCGGCAGGATACATCCGGTATTCGTCATAGTGCTGATAGGCCGGGAGTTTATAGTAAGCGGTTTAAGGATGCTTGCCGCAGCGGACGGAAGGGTGATGGCCGCGGACAAGCTGGGAAAGCTTAAGACAGTGGTGCAGATAGTCATGGTCGTTGTGTTGCTGCTTTGGAACGGCATATTTGGTGAGTGGATAGTTATATTCGGCATAGTGCTAATCTGGGCGAGCGTAGTGCTGTCCGTAGCATCGTGCGCAGATTATTTCATAAAAAACAAAGATATCGTTAAAGACATGTTCTGATTTTCGGACTATTTGTATTATATAATATATTTCGGAGGTATTGGTAATGTCGGTAGAAAAGGAAAAAGCGCTGGAGATGGCGCTCGTACAGATAGAGAAGCAGTTCGGAAAAGGCACCGTGATGAAGCTGGGGGAAGCGGCAAGCGTACCGGTATCGGTGATACCGAGCGGATGCCTTGAGCTAGATATTGCGCTTGGTGTGGGCGGCGTGCCGAGGGGGCGCATCGTCGAGATATACGGCCCCGAGTCTTCCGGCAAGACGACTATGGCGCTTCATATGGTGGCGGAAGCCCAGAAACTGGGCGGAGCCGCCGCGTTCATCGACGCGGAGCATGCACTCGATCCGGCATACGCTAAAAACCTCGGCGTGGATACGGACAACCTTTATGTTTCGCAGCCCGATACGGGGGAGCAGGCGCTGGAGATAACGGAAGCTTTAGTCAGAAGCGGAGCCATAGACATAATCGTTATAGACTCCGTCGCCGCGCTCGTGCCCAAGGCCGAGATAGACGGCGAGATGGGAGCGTCTCATGTAGGGCTTCAGGCAAGGCTGATGTCGCAGGCGCTGCGCAAACTCGCGGGAATCTTAAGCAAATCGAACACGATAGCGGTGTTTATAAACCAGCTGCGCGAGAAAGTCGGCATAATGTTTGGAAATCCCGAAACAACGCCGGGCGGCAGGGCGCTTAAATTCTATGCCTCCGTCCGCCTTGACGTAAGGCGCGTCGAGTCGATAAAGGATGGCGACAGCATCGTAGGCAACAGGACAAAGATCAAAGTCGCAAAAAACAAAGTCGCTCCGCCGTTTAAGACCGCAGAGTTCGATATATTTTACGGGCTGGGCGTTTCAGCCGAGAGCAGCATCATCAATCTCGGTACTGAATTTGGCATCATCAAGAAATCAGGGTCGTGGTTCTATTATAATGAGCTGCGCATAGGCCAGGGCAAGGACAACGTGCGTACGTTCCTCAAAGAGAACAGGGATGTGTTTGAAGAGATAAAGGGCAAGATACTTCAGAGCTGCAATCTTGGGAAACAGGCGCAAGAAGGAGCGCAGGAGGACTGAGCGGCATAGCATGAGCGGCTGGTTATGAGTTTTAAACTAAAACGCCCTGCCAATTACGGAAGGGCGTTGTTTGTTAAGGCGTTTAATCGAAATCCACGGGTATTTCGTTCTTCACATAATGCTGATTGGACGACGTCTTCTTGGGAGTATCGCCATATCTCACGTGCCAGAAATCCTTCCATTTATTACTGACGCCCAACTGGCTGCATATCGACTGCACGTCGGTCTGCAATTGGGTGGTCGTACCCATAAATTCGTTATAGGACGATCTTGTTGCTCCCGACGTATTCCAATTCTTTATCTTGGAATACGCGCTTTCCGTTCTGTTATACAGGTTCCAGATGTCGCCGCCGTCGGGGTATCTCCTGTAGCCGTCGCTGGGAACCGGGGGAGGCGCGGGCTGCGTCGGGTCTTCGGGGATTACGGGGTCGGGGTAAGGAGGAAGCGCCGCGTCCGCATCGAGTATTGACTTGACCTTGTCGAGCAAAGGCTTTGCCTTTTCGGTAGTAACTTCTATCTGCATTTTCTCCCAAAGGCCTAAAGCGTATTTTAAGGAATAATGGCTGTAAGACGGGACCTCGATACTGTATTTCGATTCAAGCGCCGCTACGTCAGCGTCGTTTGATATATCATACCCGTAAACTTCTTTTATTATCTGCACGCGCTTCTTCTGGTCTGTCACGACAAAGTTCCAGTTGAAAAGCTTACTGACCGATGAACCGTCCATAGAATACAGATTAATCTTGCTGGTGTCGGCAATAGCCGCGTATGCCGCGAGTGCGCCTGTGCTGGGAAGGTCTACGTTCGTTTTAAGGTTTCCGGTAAACGCCGCGAGTATATCGGGTATCTTTACAATCAGCCCAGAGTCCTTAAGCTTTTGCAGTATCGCGACAAGCATGTTCTTCTGGCGGTTTATGCGGTTAAGGTCTCCCGAATCATCCATGTTTTTTCTCGCACGCAGATAATCAAGCACCGCCTGTCCGTTCATAAACTGCATCCCCGCCTTATATGAGCGGCCCTGCATTTTAAAATCGACGTCGATGTTGAAATCCAGCCCGCCGATAGCATCCACAAGGCCTTTTACGGCCGACATATCTACAGCGTAGTAATATTCTATAGGTATGTTGCCTATCATCCACGACGCGGCTTCGCGGACCTTTTTGCAGCCCCCCTCGGGGTTGTCCTTCCAGCCTCCGCCGCAGTCCATAGACGCGTTAAGCTTATATATCCCTTCGACGCCGGGTATTTCGGCGTACGTATCGCGCGGAAGCGAAATAAGGTTTATACTGCCGGTCTGCTTGTTTATCGCGAGTACTATCATTACATCCGAATGAAACGCCTGCTTGCCTCCGTGGCTGATCCAATCCTCCGAATCGCGGTCGGGGGAGTAATCTACGCCTATGAGCAGTATATTGACCGTCTGCTCAAGTATGGTTGGGTCGCTCTTTGCAATAAGCTCGCCAAGCGGGTCAAGCGTAGGCGTTGGAGCGATGGTCGTGATAGCGCCTGCAGGCTGAGAAACAGCGGATGTGGGTGAATGCGACGTCTGCTCGGCAACTGTTTTAAACCTGCTCATAGGGTCAATAAACATTGACGCCAGAAATACACCGAGGCCCAGCACTACGGCGCCCAACACGCTTGCGGCTGATACGATTATCTTTTTCCGAAGGCTCCAGGGCTTCTTCAGTTTAAGCTTCAGCTTGCCGGATTTACCGCCACCCGCCCCGGAGGCTGATATTTCTTCCGGCTGTATTTCGTTCTCGGCCGCGGGGTTTTTCACAAAACCGCTGCCTGAAGACGAAGCCTCGCGCTGGGAGGTTTCGTCTGTGGAAAGAATATTGTACTTAATATCGTCTTCATCCTTGCCGAATTTTTTGAACCATTTTTTCATGTGTTTTACTCCCTGAATTTATGGATATAGTATATTACTTTAGACTGTAAAAATAAATAACAAGTTCCAAAACATGTTTAAATTTTACAAAATAATTACATCGTGCTACGGTTCTCTGCTGAAAAAGAAAACAAAGGTGCCCAAAATATAAAACGCCCCTCTCCAAGGAGGGGCGCCAAGAATGCCTTAATATCAATTGAAGTCTACGGGTATCTCGTTTTTAACGTAATGCTGGTTAGACGTTCGCTTACCGTCATGATCGCCGTAGTCAACAAGCCAATATGTAGACCACTTGGGCGAAGCGACGGAAAACGTCGTGCAAAGCGACTGGACATCGGACTGAAGCTGCGCTATAACAGCCTGAAAGTTTTTATTGGACGACTTGGTGGCGCCCGAAGTATCCCAGTTCACTATCTGTGAATAACCGCTTTCCGCTCTGTTATAAAGTGCCCACATGTCGCCGTCGGCGGGGTATTTTCTGTAGCCGTCGCTCGGCACCGGCGTAGGCGCAGGCAGCGCCGGGTCGACTGGAACCGTGGGGTCTTGAGCAGGCGCGGCGGGGTAAGGGGGAAGCGCCGCGTCGGCGTCGAGTATGGGCCTTATCTGATCAAGCAAAGGCCTTGCCTTTTCACCCGTAACCTCGATCTGCATCTTTTCCCAAAGCCCAAGCGCATACTTCATTGTATAATGCTTATAGGACGGCACGTTTATTCCGTATTTTGACTCCAGGGCTGTTACATCCCCGCTGTTCGAAATATCGAAGCCGTACACGTCTTTTATTATCTGTTCGCGTTTATTCTGATCGGTTATTACAAAATTCCAGTTGAAAAGGCGATAGCAGTATGAACCGTCCATAGAATACAGCTTTATTTTGTCGGTATCGACGCCGTACGCGTATGCCGCCAGCGCGCCCGTGCTCGCGAGATCGACGTTTGTCTGAAGGTTGCCGGTGAACGCGCCGATTATATCGGGTATCTTGAAGATAAGCCCCGTATCCTTGAGCTTTTGCAGTATGGCGATGAGCATATCCTTTTGGCGGTTTATGCGGTTAAGGTCTCCTGAATCGTCCCCAAGGTCCTTGCGTACGCGAAGGTAATCGAGCACGGCCTGTCCGTTCATATGCTGCATGCCAGCTTTGTAGGAGCGGCCCTGCATTTTAAAATCGACGTCTATATTAAAGTCCACGCCGTCAATGGCGTCAACAAGGCCCTTTACCGCGGACATATCCACCGCGTAATAATACTGTATGGGTATGTTGCCTATCATCCACGAAGCCGCCTCGCAGACCTTTTTGCAGCCTTCCTGCGGATTGTTCTTCCAGCCGCCGCCGCAGTCCATCGAAGCGTTAAGCTTGTATATCCCGTCGACGCCGGGTATTTCGGCGTACGTATCACGCGGCAGTGAAATGAGGTTCACGCTGCCGGTCTCCTTGTTTATTGCCAGTATTATCATTACGTCCGAATGGAAATATTTCTTGCCTCTCCAGTCGTCGCGCTCGGGCGCGTAATCCACGCCGATAAGCAGTATATTCACCGTTTGCTCAAGTATGGTGAAATCGCTTTTGCTTATAAGCTCGCCGTACGGATCAAGAGTAGGCGTTGGCGTGGTCGTACTGTCTGCCGGCTGTGAAGCGGAGGAGGAGGGCGCATGAGTCACCTGCTGATCTATTGTCTTAAACCTGCCCATGGGATCTATAAGTATAGACGCCAAAAACACTCCGACGCCCAGCAGCGCGGCTCCCAGTACGCTGACTACGGTTACGATTATCTTTTTCTTTAAGCTCCATGGCTTCTTTTTATCTGCCGACATCCATTTTTTTGATTTGGGTGACGGCTTATCCCCGGAGTCTTGCGTATCGTCCTTTAGCGCCTGTGCCGGACTCTCTTCCAGACCGCTTTCAGATTCCTGTGAAGCGTCTTCATACGGGTCGCTTTTTGCGGATGCGATATCTTCCTCCGGGCTGTTGCCCGCCTTTTCAGGCTTTTTGAACCACTTTTTCATTTACTGTGCTGCTCCTGTAGTATTGTTTATAACTTTACGTCATTACGTTTAGACTTGCCAGCTCCCCGATTTGTTCCATCGCAATGAAAACTACACCGGCAAGCCTCGCGACTTGGCCGTCGCTAAAAAACCGGAAAACGTAAAAGCGCGGTTTACTGATTGGCACAAACAGCTTAGCTGGCTGTAAAGGCGGCTACCTGAAATCTATGTAGACTTCGTTGCTGTACCACTTGTCGCCCGGCTTTTCAAAATTCACATCCCAGAAACTGGACCATTTTGCGACCTTGGTAACGGCGAACATATCGTTAAGCGTCTGGATGTTGATTTTAAGCTGTTCGTTATTCGCGTGCAGCGCGGTCCAGTTTGCCTCCGAGTTATCGTCGAAGTTCCAGCCGGAAATCTGCGCAAATAAGTTTTCCGAGCTTAAGTATATGTTCCACACATCTCCATCAGCCGGGTACCTCCTGTAACCGTCGCTGGGCACGGGAGTCGGCGAAGGCAAAGCCGGATCGACAGGAACATTGGGGTCAACAGGAACCGGAGTGGGATACGGGGGAAGCTGTGCGTCGGTGTCGAGTAATACCTTTATCTGATCCAGTACCGGCCTCGATTTTTCCAGTATCACGTCGGCTTCCATATGCTCTCCGAGCATTGCGCCTGAGTTGTAAGACAATTCTTTATACTGACGCACATCGAAAAGATTTACCATCTCTTCGCCGTATATTTGCTTAATAAGATCGACGCGAGCCTTCTGGTCAGTGAACACGAAGTTCCAGCTGAGCACGTTTGCCGATCTGCCCGACATCGAATGCATGCTTATGTTTGCGCTGTCTATTTTATACGCGTACGCCGCGAACCCGGCCGTCTGGGCGATAGGCACGTTTGTTTTTACCTTGTCGCCAAGCGTGCTGAATATATCCGGTATAGTATTCATTAGCCCTGTTTGCTTGAGCTTATCAAATATGGCAAGCAGCATTTTACGCTGGCGCTGTACGCGATTAAGGTCCCCTGTTTGGCCCTTAGGCTGGAAAATGTCCGCCGGCTTGCGTACGCGCAGGTAATCGAGCACCGCCTGACCGTCCATATGCTGCATTCCCATCTCATAACGGCGGTCGACCATCCTAAACGAAATATCGCAATCATAGTCAACGCCGCCGATAGCATCCACGAGCTCCTTTACCGCCGACATATCGACCGCATAGTAATACTTTACGGGTATGCCGCCGAGCATATACGACGCGGATTCACACACCTTTTCAAACCCGGACGCGTTAGGCCAGCCGCCTCCCAGATCTATAGAAGCGTTAAGCTTATATATTCCTTTAACGCCGGGTATATTGGCGTACGTGTCGCGCGGCAGCGATATAAGGTTGACTGCGTTAGTATTGGTGTTTATAGCGAGCACTATCATTACGTCCGAATGGTACGCCTGCTTGCCTCCCTGCTTGGCCCATTCATCCGTATCCCGCTCCGGCGAATGGTCAACGCCTATCAGCATAACGTTGACTATGTCTTCCAGCATGGAGAAATCGCTCATGTTCATAAGCTTTTCATAAGGGCTCAGCGTTGCTGTAGGGGTAGGAACGATTTGGCCGTCAGATATCTGCGGCGTCGCTGCGTTTGACGGTGGGGGAGTGATCTGCTCCACAACAGATTGAAATCCGCCCAAAGGGTCCGCCAATATGGTTATTATAAATACCCCGAGCCCTAAGAGTACCGCGCAAAGTACGCTTACGCAAGCTACGATGATCTTCTTCTTACGGCTCCAGGGCTTTTTCCTGTCTATCATCATCCACTTTTTGGACTTTTGCTCATTTCCGCCGCTGCGCGGATTGGAGGATGACGCATGTCCTCTTTCATTGGGACCTGAGAGGCCGTAAGGGTCTCTGCTCTTTCCGCCTGGTTTATTATTTCTTTTGTCCATTGCCACACCCCTAAAATTAAGACGCAGGTTTATATCCTGTCTCTATATGGTTTAATATTAAAAGGCTTATGGTATATAAGCATATTTTTCCTCAATTATAATTAGCATAACATAAACCTGCATGCAAGTAAAATTAAAAAAGTTTACAAAACTATAATTAATAGTTAAGAGTATATTAATACGGGGTGTGAATACGGGGTCCTTAATAAATCCAAAGGCTTTATGCGGTGCAAATTTATACTTCACCATATAAAACCAAAGGCTTTAAGTTGCCTGCCTAGCTTTTACGTGATATAATTCCTTAAACAAGTCTATTACGCCGTCGGCATTGTTAAGGTGGTTCGGTGCTCCAAAATCCGGGATTGGGGCGAAGACTCGTTAAGCCGCTAAAGGTAACTCCTGCTTAAGGCTTTATGAGTGCTTCTAATCATGATTCAAAAACCGGAATTGCTTCGGGGTACTTAATTCTGAAGCGGCTCGGGTTTTGAACAATTGATAACCGGACAAAAAAATCAAAACGAGGGTTCCGATGGCAGTATCCAGGAAAAGAAAAAAGGTAAGCGCAACAAGAAGATTAATAATTGTGATAGTAAAACGCCTGATGCTTGTTAAACGCCGCCCATGGATCATCATATTCAGCGCGGCGGCGATAGCTATAGCGGCCATAATACTAGCTTCGGTACTGGGCTCAGCACCGCCTGTACGTCAGGCAAGCGCCCTTGATTTGCCTGCCGAAACGCTGGCGCCTACGCCTGTTCCCACTCTGGCGCCTACGCCTATACCCACTACGACGCCTACGCCCGACCAGACGCTTAAGCGCGGCGACGAGAACGAGCGCGTACAGCATCTGCAGCAGCGCCTAATGGATCTTGGGTATTTCGACCAGGATGAAACGACGCAGCTCTTCGGCCCTTATACCGAGAGCGCCGTTAAGCTTTTTCAGCGTCAGCACGAACTTGAGCAGACGGGCGTAGCAGATCAGGAAACGCTCGACTGGATAAACTCGGACGACGCAAAAAAGTACACGCTTCTTGAAGGCACAAAGGGCGACGACGTAAACGACCTGCAAAGAAAACTTATTGAGCTTGGATATATAAAGAAAGAGACGGGCTACTACGGAACTGAGACCGTCGAAGCGATCAAAGCGTTCCAGAAGCGCAACGGGCTTTCACAGGACGGCAAGGCGGGCGAGCATACGCTGGACGTAATATATTCGCCTAACGCGAAGGCAAGCCCGGAGAAAGTTCAGGAACAGCGCCGAAAAGCCAATATAAGCGAAATGCTTAAGGCGGCGGAAAAGCAGCTCGGAGACCCGTATGTATCGGGAAAAGAAGGACCGAATTCGTTTGACTGCTCGGGGCTCGTATGTTATTGCCTGAGGCAGGCGGGATCTAACCGCGGTAGATATAACGCGCAAGGATACGCGAACGTTACCGAGTGGAAAAAAATCGAATCTATGAGCGATCTCCAGAAAGGCGATTTGATGTTCTTCTGGAGCGATACCAAGCGCAAAATAGGACATGTCGCCATATATATCGGAAACGGCATGGTGATAGACGCGTCCTCCTCCAACGGAAAGGTCGTAAAGCGCTCTTGCACCACACCGTGGTTTAAGAAATACTTCAGATACGCGAGGCGTCCCTGGTAAAGCGGGCAAAGCCGAGCGGAGCTTTTAAGAATCAGAGAACTGCGCCTGCGCGAAGCGAAACCGCTTGCGGCATTAAGCTGGGCGCGCTCTGGTTTATATCGTACTGCAAACAAGATATTACAAAGCGGAATTGAATATTACAATATTATATTTAATAGTTACAATAAAATGTATTCAAGCGGGTGGCTTTATTGAATACTCTGCATGAATCGGCATTAAAAGCAGCCGGCATTTACGGAAAAACGTGCCGGGTTAATTGCCGCATAATAGATTCGTTTCAGCCTGACGGCCTGCTTAAAGGGCAAGCTTTTGCAGCATTTGCGCGAACGAGCAGGTTAAAAGAAGCAGGGAATTAAAGTGCGGGAACATCCACCGGGACGGGTAGTTTCAGGCGGAGGAGTGGGGCGGCAAATATGAGTATCTTTGCCCCGCGGTTCTCGCGTTTGTCTGTGCGCCGCTTGAAGACGCAAAGCCTCCGTACGGGCTCCTTGCCGGGCCTTTTTTGATGGTTGAATTAAGCGACTTTCTGGAGGAGGACCTCGAAAGGCTCTTTGCCGGGGAAACGCCGAAGAAACTTTTAGCAAAGGCCGCGGCGCTGCCTTACTTCTACAGCGGAAGGGCTTATAGGAAACGCCGCGGGCACGGACGCCATAATGGCGCTTCTTGGCGACGAGTATAAACACATATGCGAATAGATAGAAAAGACCGGGCGGCATGTCGAGCTCGGCAGCCCCCCGGTCTTTTTTGAACGTTATATAGCAAACATGTATTTTAAGAGCTAAAGTCCGTTACGGCGACGGCGGCTGCGGGCATATATTCAGTGTTATTGCAGTGCCCGCGGGTACTGTCGTCCCAGCTATCAAAGATTGCGCGACTACCGTACCTTCTTTTCCTGTGATATACGTTTCGTTATCCGCGAACGTAATAGTAAGCAAGTTACCGTATGCAGCCATCGCGGCACCTTTTGTAAGCCCGGGGCTGGCGTTAACAAAGTCGGGCACAGTAACCGTGGACACAGGCACGAATTTGAGATTCACGGACGTACCGTCCGAGATCTCCGAACCCGCCGCTATGCTTTGGAACCACACTTCGCCGGGCAGCCTTCCCGCACAGCCCTCCGGCACCAATACCGGAACAATACCGGCCGCGTCGCACATCGCTATAGCCTCTTCGCGGGTTATGGCCGTATCGTAGCCCCTCGTCGCGGAGACTGTGTCGTCCACGAAATCGGGCACATATATTATCTTGCCGAGCGATACGGTGATGTTTATCGTCTTCTTGACGCCTATCATCGTGTTCGCCACGTCCTGATATATTATAGTGCCCTTGGCGGAGCTGCTTTGCGTCGTCGTGACCTTTATGGTTATCTTGGCGCCCTTGGTGTTAAGATCGTTTGCCCAGCTTTCTATAGCGTCCCTTGTCTGGCCAACGTATGAGGCCAGCTGTATCTTGTTGCCCAGCGAATAATTGAGCTCGATGTAATCGCCTTCCTCATATATCGTGCCCGCTTCTATGCTCTGCGAGAGGAACGCGCCCGCCTTGGAATTTGAGTACTTCTCGTTTATCGTAACGGGTATGCCCAGCGTCGCCGCCGCGGCCGTGGCCTGGTCTTTAGAATAGTCCGAGAAATCGGGTATCGTTATTTTCTTGCCTTTAGACACAACGAGCTTTATCTCCGTGCCCTTTGCCACCTTTTCTGTGGATTTAACGCTCTGGGATATGACCGTTCCCTTGGGAACGTAATCGTCGTACTGCTCTTCAACATTAAGCGTTATTCCGTTCTGGCTGGCAAAAATATAGCTTTCCGAGATGGACATCGCCTTGAAATCGGGCACTGTGACCTGCACCGTACTCTCGTCTTCAGGGCCTTTCGATACTATGATGTATAAGGGAGTATCGCGCCTTACCTTGCTCCCTGCGACCTTGTTGTCGTTTATCTCGTATCTTATTACGCTGTTTGCGGGAACGGTATCGTTGTACTCCGACGTGATGCGTACCTTCGACATGAAGTTATCATCCGCCCATTTTTGCACATCGTCCATCTTCATCGCCATAATATCGGGAAGCTCGACCAACTGAGAAAGGTCGTGCCCTTTTGATACTGTAAGCGTTAAAAACTCGCCCTTCTTTATTGCCTTGTCGGCTTCGACGCTCTGCGCTATTATCTTGTTTGCTTCAAACTCGTCGTTGAACTGCTCTTCTATGTTGAGCAGCACGCCGTTCTGGTTTGCCCACAGCTGCGCGTCGGAAAGCGACTTGCCTTTAAAGTCTACGACTTTGATGCCGCCATTAAGTACAAGCAAAAGTATCACTATCAAGGCTACGACTACCGCGCACCCCGCTATTATCGGTATAAGCAGACGTGGCCTTCTCGAAGGCGGCATCTCGCCTTTGAGCTCGGGCTTTTTAAACCCGCTTTTTTCTTCAAATTTATAACCGAGATCGACGTCCTTAATGACTATCTCGCTTGGGGGCTGTTCGAA
This sequence comes from Bacillota bacterium, assembly GCA_023410595.1. Taxonomy (GTDB): domain Bacteria; phylum Bacillota; class Clostridia; order Christensenellales; family SZUA-584; genus DTFZ01. Next base: position 83,256 of record JAEYPO010000038.1, read on the forward strand.
TTCGCCCATGTTTTTACCGTAGTTGCTTAAAAAGCCGTTGTTATCGCTCATCAATTGGCCTCTCTTAATTCGTTATATCGCGTTTCCTGAACGTCAGTATTGATACTATGACGCATATTGCCGACAGTACCAGCAACATTATTATACCATATGTCACGCTCAAGGGTACACCCCTCTGAATGAGCTGCATGGCGTTCGACGGCTCCACGTACGTGTTGAACTGCGTATATGACGTGCTGTACGGCATGAAGAACGCTGAGAGCTGCACATAGGGTATCGGCGTATAGGCTATCCATTCTATGACGCGGGTAGTCGTGAGCGTATCCATCAGCAGGTAGCAGCCAATAAAACATATGACCGGTATGGCTATCGAGACCGCTATGTTCTTGACAAGCATCGACAGCATGAACGCTACGCTGTATGCGAATATCACAGATAATGAGCAGGCAAGAAGCTCGGGTATATAGACGCTGAAGAAGCCGACTCCGCCCGCGACGGAATAGTTCGGGAATGCAAAGTCGGAAAATCCGAAGCATATGCCGTTTGTAACGATGTTAAGTATCGAACCGACGAAGTATATGCCAAGCGAGAGCACGAGCGCCGCCGTAAACTTGGACATAAGTATCTTAGTGCGGGTCTTGGGGCGTATGAGCAGCAGCCTTATCGTTCCGAGCTGGAACTCGCTTCCCATTATCCAGCCGCCAATGAGCACCGCGAACAGCGCCACTATTATGGAGTAATCGAGGAACTTTACAGTCGCCGTACGCGCGCCGTCCGAAACGTATTTCATATCCGGCTTGTCGGCGTCAAGGCTGTTTTGCGCTACAAGCTCGATATTCTGATACTCCAGCTTCTGCGCGTTCATCTGCGACTGGTATCTGTGATACGTCTCGTACTGCTCTTTCAGATACTGGTAATCGGGTTTGTTGAAGTCCTCTTCGGAAACGATTTTAAAGTTAAGCAGGAACCCCTGCGCTTGCTGTAAATCGTTTATCGCCGAATTTTGCCACGTATCCGTATTCGGTATTATGTTCTTCTCCAGCCTGTACTGCAGCAAGGGGATAGCGCTTTCCCTTATACGCTTTATGTCGTTGTTAAGCATTTCTATCTGCTGGCTTAATGATTCTTCCTGCTCAGGATGCTCAATTATATCCTGTTCAAATATTGCGATCTGCTCCTCACTGTTTTTAATATATTCCTCCTGCTGCTGTATGCTTAGTTCGATATAAAGCGGGAAGTCGTCGTTGTCGATCATTTGATATATTCTGCCGAGCAGTTCGTCCGCCTTATCTATGGCGGCAAGCCTTTTCTCCGAAGATATGTCTATATATTTCTTTTTTAAGTTTTCTTCCGTATCATAGTATGTGCCCAGCATCTGAGAAACCTCAAGCAGCGCGGCGGGGTCCTGGTCGCTATGCTCGTATAAGAACTTATCACTGAGCGACGTCATGCCGTTCCACTGGAATTCCATGCGGTAATCGTCGTATGCCGTAATCTTTACCGCAAAGTGCATATAGAAGTCTTCCTGTATATCCATGAACTGAAGCGCCAGGCCTGAGGATGCGCTGTTATTAAACGTCATTGAGCCTTCTTCTATCATCTGCCGCTGCTGCTGTATATTCTGCAGCGCCCAATACGACGGGTTGTCAGAAGTTATTTCGACGCCGTCGACGATTATGGACTCCTGGCTGGGATAGGCTTCCTTATACGCATAGCCTGCAGCCATAGCGCTGCTCGAATAAATTATCGGCCCCCCCGGATATGCCTGATTGGACGGGGGAGGAGTGAGCACGGTTATCACCGGTATGGCAACAGAAGCGGCAAGCACGAGTATGCCTATAATAAGGAGAAATTTAGACCTTAATATATTTACAATTTCCAATTTTACCTGTCTTAAAAAACTCATGGTTATAGTCCTTTCTGCTAATGCAAAGATCATCAGCGGATCTGCGTCTTTGTGCCCGTAGTCATCGATATGAAGTCCTGCTCGAGCGTCCTTTGCGCCTGGTTGACCGCGAATATATCTATGTTCTTTTCTACGAGCGATTTTACAAGCCCGGGAACAAGCTCGCGCTTCATTATCACGGTAACATTGCCGTTTTCCCTGTCAACATTGGCGTCGAGGCCTTTGAAATATTCAAATGTTTTATCGCTGTCGCTTGTTATGAACGTATATTTATATATGCCTTCGATATTGTTCTCGATCTGGCTTATGGTTTTTTCGCCGATCATGACCCCGTTATCGATTATGTAAATCCTGTCGCACATGAGTTCCATTTCGGCCAGCAGATGGCTGGAAACGAATACCCCGACCGACGCGTTTTTGGCAAGGTATTTTAACAGGTCGCGAAGCTCCTTTATACCTATGGGGTCAAGGCCGTTAGTAGGTTCGTCCAGTACCAAAAGGCGCGGGGTATGAAGCAGCGCCTGAGCTATGCCTATCCTCTGGCGCATGCCCAGTGAATATGATTTTACTTTGTCATTTATGCGCTGCGACATCTTTACGAGCTCTACGACCTCATCAACGCTCTCTCTTTTTGCGCGCTCGTACATTGACGCGTAGTACTGGAGGTTTTGCCTGCCGGTCATCCTCTTATAGAGATCCGGATTTTCAATGATACCGCCAACGCACTGCATTGCGTTTTCAAAGTCGGTCACGACGTCGTGCCCGCAAATGGATATATTGCCTGCCGTTATGGTAAACAAACCCATTATCATCTTTATGGTCGTTGTCTTTCCCGCACCGTTCGGGCCAAGAAAACCGACGATCTCGCCTGGATTCACTGCAAGGGATATATTATCCAGTATCTTTTTCTTCTTTATGATCTTTGTAAGACCTTCGATTTTTAATAGTTCCAATGTCGTATCCTTTCCCACAAAATGTGCAGCTTAATTGTATATGCCGATATTATAAACTCATTAACTTTAGACGAGGCAGATATGATAAAAGTTCCCACACTTTATAAAATATATTATGTAATTTTATATTGATGTTATATATGCGTAATTGTTGCGAAATTAAAAAGACTGTTATACAATGGAAACAGCAAATACTAAAAATTCCATTCTGCAAATGCTCCATAACCTTTCATCCGCCAATAAGAAAACGATGTAAATTTAACCTAACTTGATTAATTAAAGATGATTTATTGCAGATACGTATCATCGGGGGGTGTATATGGGACATGTACAATCCGGGAAAGTATAAAGAAGACAGAGAACCGTTCTTAAAACGGCTTGAAACCGTTTTCGGCGCCGTACCGGCAACTATCGTACTGGTTGATGCGAACGGGCGCCCACTGTTCATAAACAGGCGGGGCATCGAGCTTTTCGGCCTCAATGAAAGCGGGACTGAAGATATTCACACTGTTGACATAAAAACATTTATGCCGGACGACACACCCTTTGCGCCCGAAGATATGCCGATAAGCCGCTCGCTGCGGAACGGTGAAATAGTGCACCATAGTGAAGTGCTAATAGAAAACATGCATGGCGTTCGTATTCCAGTGCTCTTTCTCTCTATTCCCATTCGCGATTCTGCGGGCGAAGTAACCTCTGCATTCATTGTAATGCAAAACATGACTGAGCGAAAACAAACAATAGAAAAGCTTAATTTTCAGAAGCACCTTCTCTCCAACGTGACGGACGCCATAGCCGCGTATGACAAAAGCAAGAAGATCATCTATTGGAATGAAGCGGCCCAAAAGATATACGGCTGGAGCGAGCAAGAAATACTCGGCAGGCCGGCTGAAGAGCTGTTCTGTATCAGTAAGACGGAATCCTTGCGGCATAAGGCAGTAAAGGATGCGCTGCTTAAGCGCAGCCGCTCGGGAGAGATATTCATTTACCAAAAAAGCGGCGGGTTGCTGCATACCGAAGCGCATATGAAGGTGTTTACCGACGAAGACGGCGTATTTAGCGGCGCGGTTGCCGTTTTCCGCGATATTACACGAAGGAAACGGTACGAAACAATGATCGGCAGGCAGAAGAATCTGCTGCAGATGATAAATGCAATATATGAAAAACCTTTCTATTGCGATACTCTGGAGGAACTGGCGCTTGCCGCACTTCAGATTGTCGAGTCGGCGACGAAGAGCGGTATAAGCATAGTCGGGGAGATCGGTGACGACGGGCTGTTTCACGACGTTGCGGTCAGCCAAAGCGGAAGGGAAAGCTGCGGCCTGCATGACAAGTCGGGGCACAACAATGTCGGCGATAATAAGATGCACGGTTTGTTTGAAGCCGTTATCCGCAGCGGGCAAACAATCTTATTAAACGACATACAGCCAGCAAGCAAAAAAAGATTTCCTGAAGGGCATCCGGTGATAACGTCGTTTTTAGGCGCGCCTTTTATACAGGACGCCAAAGTAACAGGCATCGTCGCCATAGCCAACCGTAAAGGCGGATACAGACAGGAAGAAGAAGAAATGCTTAAGGCGCTGACGCCGTCCGTTATGGAGGTGCTGCTTAGAAAACGCGCAGAGGAAGCATTAAAGAAGAGCGACGAGCGATTGGAGTTTCTCTTAAAGCTGAGCGATTCAATAAGGCCGCTTACCGACCCTGCCGCTATAGAAAGCACCGCTTCCGGGCTGATCGCAAAGCATTTAAAGGTCAAAGCAAGATTTATAAAGTACAATGAACTTGAAAAACTCAGTGAAATAGGTTTTTTGGGCAGGCAAAACGGCGAGCCTTCACCCGAAGAGAACATAGATAATATTTACCCGACGGTCGTCGAAATATTGAGCTCGGGAAAGCCGCTGATAGTGCGGGACTTTCATAATACCGGACTGCTCCCCGCCGGGGAATGTAAAAGAGCGATCGAGCATGGAGTTGTTTCAATTATCTCGTTTCCTTTGTTTGAAAAGGGGAACTTTGCCGCCTGCCTTTCCGTCAGCGCTCCTGCGCCTCGCGACTGGACGGCGCTGGAAGTTTTGCTGGTAAAGGAGACTGCCGAGCGCACATGGACGGCGGTACAGCGCGCGCGTGCCGAAGAGAGGCTGAGAAAACAGGAGGAGCAGCTGCGGGCATTGGTTACGGCAAGTTCTGCAGTGCTTTTCCGTATGAGCCCGGACTGCAGCGCCATGATTCAGCTTCAAGGACAGGAATTTTACGGAAGCCTGGAAAAGCCGGACAGGACATGGCTCGAAGAGTATATACTGCCGGAAGACAGGCCGCAGATAATAGAGATAATAGAGGATGCGAGGCGCAACAAGAGTATTATTGAACTGGAGCATAGAATCAATGCCTCAAGCGGCGATATCGGCTGGGCGTACACAAAAGCGGTGCCTCTGCTGGATAAAGCGGGCAATATCATCGAGTGGCTCGGGTCTACAGCCAATGTGACGGGCAGGAAAAAAGTATACGAGCAGCTTCAAAAGAATAAAATACGCAACGAGCTATTGGCAAGCATCACGTCCCGTCTGCTGCTCAGCGAAAATCCCCGCCAAATTATATACGATCTTTGTACTGCGGCAATGCAGCATATAGATTGCGACGTGTTCTTCAATTATTTCGTGGATAAAGAAAAAGGATGCCTGCACCTCAACGCCGTAAAAGGCATACCCGAAGAAGACGCCGGCAAATTTGAGTGGCTTGATTTTGGAGTCGCGGTATGCGGATGCGTGGCGCAGGAGGGAGAACGCATAGTAGCTGAATGCATCACTGAAAAACCTGACAAAAGGACGGTGAAAATAGCGCAGATGGGTATAACGGCGTACGCATGCCATCCGCTTAAAACGGATAATTCTGTAATAGGCACACTTGCGTTTGGAAGCAGGCTGAAAAAGACATTTACGGATTATGATCTTGCTTTTATGAGCACCATTGCGGATTATATAGCGATAGCTATGGGCCGCCTGTTTACCAACGACAGGCTGAAAAAAAGTGAAAGGCATGCTTATGAACTCGTGGAACAACTCAAAGAGGAAGATAGAAACAAGAATGAATTTTTAAGCGTGCTGTCTCACGAGCTGCGCAACCCGCTTGCCACAATAATAGCCGGTATATCGTTTCTTGACGCGACAAAGGACAAGAAGCAGGAAAAACAGGCTAGGGAAATAATTAAGAGGCAATCGGCCCAGCTTTGCAGGCTTGTGGACGATCTGCTCGATATAACGCGTATAACCCAGAACAAGATAAGGCTGAAGAAGAGCCGCATAGATTTGAACAGGCTGGCTGAGTTGGCGGCCGAGGATATGCGGGTGCAATTTGAGCGCAAAGGTATACAGCTCGAAACGGATAATCCGCCTGAACATTTTTATCTGGAAGCAGACCCGGCGCGCATTTCGCAGATGATAGGCAATCTCCTTCATAACGCGATGAAATTCACGGAAAGCGGCGGGCGCGTAAAAATAAAGGTATATAAAGACAAAAAATATGCTGTAATAAGCGTGAAGGACAGCGGTATAGGCATAAATAAGGAGATGCTTAACAGAATATTTCTGCCTTTTGTTCAGGCGGACGAATCGCTTGAGCGGAGCGGGGGCGGCCTGGGGATGGGGCTTGGTATAGCAAAAGGCATATGCGAGCTTCACGGCGGCACGATAAGCGCCAAAAGCGACGGATTGGGAAAGGGTTCGACGTTTGAGATACGTCTGCCCGCAACAGCGCAGGGGAAGCAAAAAGAGGACGCAGTTCCCAAAAACAAGACGAGCCGTCACCTGCGAGTTTTGCTTATTGAAGACAACAGAGATTTTGCGGAGCTTCTTGGTTCGATGTTCAGGCAGATAGGTCATGAAACGGACATCGCTTATAATGGCCCGGAGGGAGTCGGTAAGGCAAAAGCAATACGCCCCGACATAATATTCTGTGATATCGGCCTGCCCGATATGAGCGGATACGAGGTCGCGCGGCTTATAAAGGAAGATGCCAAGACCAGCGGGATATATCTCGTCGCACTTACAGGATACGCAGGGCAGCAGGATATCGAACTTGCCGCAAGTTCAGGGTTTGACAAGCATATAGCCAAGCCTGTCAGTATTGAAACAATTCAGAAGGTGCTGGGCCAATTCTGTTGAAACCGGAACGATAATATATTAAACTGTTCATGACCGAAATTTTTCTGTTTGCTGGGGACATATGGATATCAGACCTTTTATTCCTATAATCGCGCCCGCAACTATAATACAAGTCTGCATACAGGCTTATTATATTTCGCATTGCTGGAAGAACGACGCGCTTACCCAAAGGCGCAAAGCGCTGTATACCGTGCTTATCGCGCTGTTCAACCTTCCCGCGGCCGCGGCTTATATGTTCACCCATGGGAGGAAGCAGGCCGGATATAAGAGCCCCGATATAAGCGATATGCATGCGGACAGCGGCATAGAGCAGGGCATATTCGTGCTTTTCGTGATAGCGTACGAAGTGCTTGCATTAAATATATCAATAAACGGCCAAAGCGAACACTCCCGGCTTATAATCTCCCTTCTTGCCGCTGCGTTTGTGATAGTAATATTGAACGGGCTGTTTGTAAAGCCAAGGCATAAGCTGCTGTATTTTGCGATGCCGGCGTTGCAGCTTTTGCTTACGCTCGCGGTCAACTACCTTGATTTTACGGCAAGCTCGCAGTTTATCGTTCTTGTAACGGTTGCGAGCGTTATCAACTCGCTTTCGCTGAAGGAGTCGAAGTTTTATGCGTCGGCGGCGTTTGTGCTGTATGTCGTATCAAATATAATAAAGCTGACAGCCATGGGCGTAAGGCCGGACGACAACATGTTTTTCGGCAGTATATATGTCAATTCGATAATATTCATACTGGTGTTTGTCGCGTTTTATACTATGAAAAAGCAGTTTCTGCTTAACAGGCTGCTTCAGCAGGCGCTCGCCGAGAACGAAGAGAAGTCGCTGAAGCTTGAAGAGATGGGCGCGGTTGCCGAGCGCAACAGGATAGCGGCCGAGATACACGATAACGTGGGACACAAACTTACCGCGGCCATGATATCCGTGGAGGCGGGGGAGAAGCTGCTGGAAAGCGACAGACATGAAGCCAAAAAAAAGCTCGCGCTTGCGAGGCAGCAGATAAAGGATGGGCTGCAGAGCATACGGCTTTCCGTGAAGGCGATAAAGCAGGGGGAGGAAAAGGATTTTTGTCAGAACGTGAAGGAACTTTTAGCACAGATACAAAGCGATACGTCTCTAAGGATTGCTTTGGTCTGTGAAAGCGATATTGACTTGCTGCCCATACAGCAAAACGTGCTGCTGCGGGCTGTAGTCGAGTGCGCCACCAACAGCATAAAGCACGGCAGAAGCGCGCAGGCCGACATACTAATACAGCAGCGCGGCGGTACTGTAAGCATGACTTTCAGCGACAACGGCGCGGGGGAGGAAAATGCCGTGTTCGGATTCGGGCTCAACAGCATGCTCGAACGGGTGAGGAGCATTGGCGGAACGCTGCACACCGAAAGTAAGCAAGGCGAGGGTTTCACAGTCGCCATCTCCATTCCGGCGGGAAAGGCGGACAAAGCATGATAAGAGTACTTATAGCCGACGACCAGAAGATACTGCGCGAAGGTCTGCGTGCGCTGCTCGGTTTGAAAGAAGATATAAGCGTCGTGGGTGAGGCCGGCGACGGCCGGGAGGCTTGCGAGCTTGCGCGGCAGACGAAGCCCGACGTCGTTCTGATGGATATCAGGATGCCGAATATGGACGGAGTGGAGGCTGCAAAGGTCATTAAAAGCGAGCTTCCCAAAACGGCAGTGATAATGCTGACGACTTTTGACGACGACGAATATGTCATAAAAGCTATGACGTACGGCGCTTCTGGTTATCTTCTCAAAGATATTGACAGCGACAAGCTAATAGAGGCCGTGCGCGACGGCATCATACTTCCCGGCAGAATAGCCGCCAAGATAACGTCACACCTTTCAGGCTCCGGGAGCGCATCATATGATTTCTCCGAGAGGGAGATGGAGATAATCCGCCTGCTGACAGCGGGAAAGAGCAACGCCGAGATAGCAAAAACGCTGTATCTTTCGACAGGCACCGTTAAAAATTACGTCAGCCAGATATATTTAAAGCTCGACGTCAAAGACCGCGCCAACGCGGTCATCGCTCTGAAAAACGCGGGATACTGATAATTATACATTTTAGCATAGCTGTACTCGCGCAGCTTTTTTATTTCAAGCGTCAAAAAGAATATTACCCGAAATATTACCGCGGTAACTTATCATATGACTCCTCAAACAGATAAAATCAGACTGTAAAGAGGAGGTTTTTAGTATGAACGGATTTGAATTTTCCACCGACTTATTGCTGATGATGCTGCCAGTAATAGCGTTACAGCTCGGGCTGTTTGTGTACAGCGTGATAAAGATATTTACTGAAGGCGTGCGCAATCTAAATAGGTGGGGCTGGTTCTTTATCTGCCTGTTTGTTAACCTGCTGGGCCCGATAATATTCCTGATAGCCGGAAGAAAGAAGGAAGCGTAGATGATCGAGGTCAAAGGCCTGCATAAATACTTCAAGTCGTTCCACGCGCTTAAAGGAATAGACCTGCATGTAAAAAAAGGCGAGATATACGGGTTTATAGGGCACAACGGGGCGGGAAAGTCGACGACGATAAACATACTCGCGGGCCTCTCGCGGCCGAGCGCGGGGCAATGCATGGTAAACGGAATGGACGTGCGAAACACGCGCCCGGGAGATCTCGGCATAGGGTATCTTCCCGAAGAGCCTAAATTCTATTCGTGGCTCACCGCGTATGAGACGCTTGAATACCTCGGAAGCGGCAAGTATAAAAGAGCATCGAGGCAGCAAATAGACAGCATGCTTGAATGGGCGGGGCTAAAAGATTCCGCGTCGCGGCGCGTGGGCGGGTTCTCGCGGGGCATGCGCCAGAGACTGGGAATAGCCGCCGCGCTTATACGCGATCCCGAGTTGCTGCTTTTTGACGAACCGTCATCCGCGCTCGACCCGGAAGGCAGGATAGAAGTACTAAACCTTATTAAAGACCTAAAGGGCAGAGGGAAAACTGTGTTTTTCTCGACGCACATACTGGACGACGTAGAACGCGTATGCGACAGGGTGGGCATACTTGCAGACGGCAGGCTCGTGCTCGAAAAGCCGCTGGAAACACTGCTTAGCGAGAACATATCGCCCGTATATGATATAGAGCTTAAAGAAGCGGACGAAACGCTGAGGGCGCAGCTTGAAGGCTTGGGGGGAGTAATAAGCGTCTCCGCGGAGGGCAGAACACTGTCGGTGGCGGTGAAAGACCCGTACGATTCGAAAGCTCTGCTTAGCTTTTTCGCACAGCAAAGCGTGCCGGTAACGTCGCTTGCTCTGCGCAAAAACCGTCTGGAAGATATTTTTATCAGCGAGGTCAACCACAATGGATACGATGCTAAACATTAAAAAAGAGATCAAATACGGAGTGAGGGGCAACAGGTTCCTGATACTTGCCGCCGGGCTGTTTTTCTTCGCGCTGCTTGATCCGGTCATGATAAAGGCCGTGCTGCCGGCGGTGCTGCAGAGCCAATTTCCCGGGCTTTCGGGCGAGGCGCTAAGCGGTATGTTCACCATATCACAGACGGCGTGCGTGCAGACGTATATGGGGGACGTATTTGAGATAGGGACGATAATCGTCGTGTTTACGCTGTGCGGCGTAATAGCGCAGGAAATAAGGGACGGCACGCTCGTGCTCCCCGTATGTTCGGGCAAGAGCTTTGTAAGCCTTGCGCTTTCGAAGCTTGTGGTGTACGGTCTTGTGCTGACGCTTATCACAACGGCAGCTCTTATAGCCGACTATGCGTACGCCGGAGTGCTGATGGGATTCGATATAGCCGCTCTGCCGGTATTGAGAGGGGGGCTGCTTCAGAGCTTGTATATGGTGTTTTTGCTCTCCTGCCTTATGGCGTTCGGTTCGATAGTAAAAAAGCCTGTAGCGGCCGGTATACTGACGCTGGCAGCGATTTACGGTTCGCATTTCATTGGCGGTGCGCTCAGCATAGAGCAGTATATGCCTACGGGACTGCTCGGCGCAGCCGCCTCATTTTCGACTGAAACGGACGCGGCGCTTCCTATAGGGCTGCTTATAACCGCCGCGGTCACCGCGCTGCTTTATCTTATTACCGTACTGAGACTTAAAAGTATGGAGCTTGGACAAAGATAATAGGACGTATCAGGGCGCAATAAAAACAGATCCGTCTGACCGTGCGAATTCAAGGCATACGGAACGTAATATTTCAGACAAGCAAATTTTGCGTGAAGGTCACAGGTCCGAAAGCTCGTAATAAACCCGGCTGCTTATATCAGGTACGAATCTGTGCGAAGAGTGGGAGGCAGAGGTCTTCACGGGCAGCTCGACAGTAAACTTGCTGCCCAGCCCCGGCTTGCTCTCGACCCATATACTGCCCTCAAGCAGTTCCACGAGCGACTTTGTAAGTGACAGCCCAAGCCCGCATCCTTCCGAGCGTTTCGTCATGCTTTCATCGACCTGAGCAAACCGATTGAATATCAAATGATGCTTTTCCGCCGGTATGCCTATGCCGTTGTCTTTAACGGATATAAGTATCTTGCCCTGGATGTGGCTGTCCTGCAATATCACGGATATAACGCCCTGCTCGGGAGTATACTTTATGGCGTTTGAGAGAAGGTTAAGCACTATCCGGTCGATCATGTCCTCGTCGACGGCAATGTAATGACAGCGCGTGTCGGATAAAAAATTCAGCGATATCCGCTTTTTCTCAGCATAATCCTTCACGGATTCGACGATCTCGGCAATCTTCTCTTTTATATCGATGTTGCTCAGCGAAACGTTCATATAGCCCGAGTTTATCCTGGTTATATCGAGAAGATTATTGATAATCCGCAGCAGCCGGTGACAGCTTCTTTTGGAGATGTTAAGCATGTTCCTGCACGTTTCCGGTTTTATTATATCCTCGCTGAAACAAGCTGACAGAAAGTCTATGCCCGAAAGTATTACCGCGAGAGGCGTCCGCAGTTCATGCGAGACGTTCGCGAAATAGTCCGTCATCATGCTGCTTCCCCGCTGCAGTAAATCGTTTTTCTGTCCGAGGCTTGTATTCATCTGATGTAGCAGCAGCGATTGCCTTCTTGCCCGCAGAAGTATCTCCACTGTTGAAAACAGCTCCATCCTCGATATAGGCGTGGTAAGAAGCTCGTCTATCGTCTGCCATACGCGGCTTGTTATTTGGCTTACTTCCTTTTTAGAGGATATGAACAGTTTGGGCTGAAACAAGACGCCCGAATCACTTTTTAGTCCAATGTTCCTGTCACTTAAAGCAGAAAACATCTTTCCATCGATAATTATAAGATCATATTTTGACGTATTTTCAATGTCGTTCTTGTATGTATGAATGTTATAATTATGTCTGAGCAAGTCGGTTATCAGCTTAGAATTGAATCTGTTACCTACGGCTACTAATATATTTTCCATATCAATGACTACTTTAGAATAATAAATCGTCTTATGCGGCTTGATAATTCCTGCATAAGCACCGGTCTTATGAATACTCCTTTTACTCAATTATCCCTTGTTGTATTAAGGCCACGCCGATATGCTGAAATATTGTTCGTGTGTCGTTTATATAGTTCTGTTTTCAGCGCGTCGTGCTTAAGCTCCCGCCTGCTGCTAATAGATCCGCCCGCCGAGCCTGCTGTCCATTATCTAAAACGCACTTTATCGCTAATCACTAACGGTAAGCCGCATAATAAACGCCTGCTCGTTTTCTCAACTGGCTAATTATACAATATACATATATCATATACAATAAATAATACCGAATATTGTATGTAAGAAAACGTCGAATAAAAGGATGTTATGTTATATAATAAACTAAAAAATAAATAAATATAAATCAAGGAAAATAGAGGCATTTGCGATAATAAGAAAAGGGAGCCTGCGGAAGGAGGATGCCGCGCGCTCCCTTTACAACTTGAAAGGTATATATCATATTAAACAATTTCCGGTAAATAGTTGCTTTGGAGAACCTGCTGTTTTAGTTAAGCGCGAATGAGCTTTGGCTTTTCGTCGCTTTCCTCGCTCAGCATCGCGCCTATATCCAATACATCCTCCATATAGTGCCAGCCCTTTTTATCCCTGATGTATTCCGCCGCCACGAGCGCGCCGCTGGCGAACGCCTTGCGGGAAAACGATTCATGCGATATAGACAGGCGTTCGCATTCTCCCGCAGCCACTACCTCGTGTACGCCTATATATCCTCCCGCTCTGACAGAGTTTATAGGAACGCTGCAAGAGCTTAAGGGCAGATCTCTTTCCAGCGATTCGGCTATCCTTTTTGCCGTGCCGGAAGGAATGTCGTGCTTTTTACTATGGTGCATTTCCGTTATCTGGTAGTCGAAAAAGGGCAGCGCGCGCGCAACGGTTTTAAGCAGCGACATCAATACGTTGATGCCCAGCGTTACGTTGGGCGCGTATACGATACCCAGTTTGTGGCTCCAAGCAAGTTTTATCATCCAGTCAATATCTTCGTCAGAAAATCCTGTTGTGCATATTACTGCCGGCGTGCCGTGATTTTTGCACGCGTTTAGCAGCATCATACTCGCAGCCGGATTGGAAAAGTCAATTATTACGTCTACTTTTGTTTCGCTCAAAACACGGTCAGCTTCTGATATTTCCGTTGCATATATGCCGGACTCGCTCATTTGTGAGAGCAGACCAATGTCTTTGCCTCTTTTTTCGCTGTTGTTTTTGCAAAAAGCGGCAACTACCTTAAAATTGTTCATTTCGCGTACCGTGCGAATAACTTCTATCCCGGCACGTCCGATTCCGCATAAAGCTAAATTGATCATTTTTACTACCTCCTTCTTCTGATATTAAGCGCTTTTTATTCGGTTCTCGCTGCTGAAATAAGGAACATAATATCGCTGGATCGCGAATAAAAAAGCGCTCGCGGATCTGCAAGCGCCGGGTAAATACTTAAATAAACTAAAATATTCCCTGTCAACGCTTACGAGATTAGCTGTCGGGTTCGGGTTGAAAGGTACCCTACCGAATAATCGGATTCACCCCAAATATGGTTCTCCCGTTCCTCCCCGCGGAGGATTCAGCAAACTATTTCCAACTTCATTATAACCGCTAATTTATTATATGTCAATTGGCAAAAAAATATTCAATCTACGTTGTCAAATGATCTGTTACACTTTCGGCAAAGTTCTCCCTCCAGTACTGGAGGGGCGATTTTCTCCCCAGTACCAGCAGCGGGAAGTTATTATCCCATCTTTGATAGCGTTGTAATTGCT
>JAEYPO010000008.1 GCA_023410595.1 Bacillota bacterium
GTATAGAGACTTGAACCTATACTATCGGAAAGGTGATTTTTTGTATAACCTTTATCGCACACCCGCAAAGCGGGTGGTTTTTTATCTCGCACGTTTTGCGTGCTCGATTGGCTAAAGCCATAAAAAATCCCCGGAAGCTACCTTTGTACAGTCACTTCCGGGGGTTTCGTTTTTTATTCCCACTCGCAAATTCAAAGCTTAATTTAAACAATTCTGTTTAGGTTTCGTGATAGGCTTTTACTCATTTAATACCAGTTATCCACCCTCTACGGCGTTCGCTGATCTTCTATTATCAAAATGTTATCAAGCCTGTGTTATCACCATTAACCTGATTGATCCAGAAATTATACCATACTTTTTTATGATTCTTAAAAGTCCATTTACTATTAAGCATCAACCTTCCTGCGGTGCTTCTGAAAAGCCCAAGATTTTTCTTAACTCATCTGATAATTTCTTTTAGGGTATCGTCATATATTCAATGCCAACTTACCAGTTTGCTGACTAAGTCCCGTGATAGAACGCACCAGTTCCCCTCAACGGTGTTTTACCATACTAGGCATCATTATTTTTCCTTTGGATTCCGCTTTCTTCCACTCAGCAATTATTAGTTTTTATCACATATTTTTATTAAAAACTTGAATGAAAAATGCAGGAGTATGCCAAAACGCCCAAATAACTCACAATATTATACTGGTGGTAAAAGGGTTCACCTTTCCTGCAAAACGCCAAGCAAATATTTCTCCAACCCAGCTCTTCAAACAATGGGGCCGCCTAAAAATATATACATACAGAAATAATACATTAAATGGCGATTGGCCTAATGAAAAAAATTATCGTACTGATGCCGAATTATTTATGCAATAGAATTGGTTATCGTACCATGCTGCCGCCCAGGCTATCATGTTCGCATTTTTTAAAATCGTTTAAATCCTTTGTTTGAAATGTAGCAATATTTTTTCATACAGAGGATGAGTTTTATTAATACTTAATTATGTTTAGAACTGAAGTACCTTCAACTTTAGAATTATTACGTTGTATTTAATATCCTATTCTCCATAATTCTATAAAGGGCTTCAGTTCGCTTTTTTATAAAATCCTTTTCGCTTTTAAGTCCATTTTTTATTCCTGCATTTGCAATCGTATATATTACCGGGTTCCTCCAATTAGCAGGGAATCTTTGAATAGTGCTTTTCAGACTAAAAAAGTTCTCCTTTACATATTGGTAACCCGAATACAATTCGTTCACAGTCATGTTTTTGGGTATATATGTGGGCGTACAGTGGTCATAATATTGCCAATCTTCGGTTATTAACCTATTTTGCTCCTTATAGTCTTTATAAATATCAGTTCCGGGATAGGGTGTAAGAATATTAAAGGTAGCGGAAGGAATTCTGGATTTGTAAAGGAATTCAAGAGTTTCGTCAAATACAGATTTTTCATCATCATCAAATCCAAATACGATCGAAGCATGGAAAATAACACCATGGCTCATTATTTCGGATATTGCGTCAAGTGTTTCCTTGTGGCTTTTCATACTCTTGCTCATTCTTTTCATTTTCTGTTCTGATACGGTTTCAACACCTACAAATAAACCTTTGCATCCGCTATCGGCAGCAAGTTTCAAAAGTTCGCGGTTTTTAACAAATGAAATTGATGCCTGGCCAACCAAATTTATTCGTAAAGGTTTTAGAGCTTTAAACAACTGTTTTGCGTATACCTGATCACCCACAATGTTATCATCAAGAAACATGAAATTGGATGTGCCGGAATTTTCTATGTCGGCGATAACCCTGTCGATTGCCACATGCCGGATGCTCCTGCCAAAAAACTTCCAAACGCTGCAGAATTCGCATGAGTAGGGACAACCCCTTGAGGTGACGATAGGTTGTAAGCCGAATACCGAGCCACCACTCATTAAATCTCTTCTTGGAAGCGGATAATCATTCAGGTTGTGGGTTATATTACCATTATAGAAGGGCTTCATTAAATCATGTTCGGCATCTTCCAGCATCTCATTCCAAACCGGTTCCGCTTCTCCTATTATAACGGAATCACAGTGAAGAATAGATTCCTGTGGAAGGATGGTGGGATGGATTCCTCCAAGAACTACTTTTTTGTTTCTTTTACGGAACTCGTCGGCAATTGTATAAGCCCTGGATGCTGTACCGGTCATACAAGTAATACCTACCAGATCACAACTCTAATATGGATGCAGCAATTTTTAGGCAGCCAGTTCCTATTTCAAAAGAATAGTCGCTCTCTAAGCTTTGAAGAATACTATATACAAGAGAAAGAACAGGATCATCATCATTGTCATTTTCCCATAACCAATTGTTTAAAACAGGTATTAGATATCCTTCATCTATTGCTTTACAACAGTCATCGCAGATACCGACACCGCCGAGCCGGTCAATCTCTTGCCTTGTAGTTTTGTAAGCGATATAACCGGCTTTTGTCTGCAGCTTTATCATGCCCCTACCTCCAGCCGCAGCTGTTCATCTTGCTCTGAGACCACCAGCCTTATGATCTGCGTATCCATCTGCATTAGCTTAGTGACACTTTCAGCGTTATCGATAAAGACCGGCATTGTAATGTTCCAGTGTTTCGAAAGCGTCTCTATAATCTCAAGTCCGGCATTTATCCGGGCTGCATTGTTGGCAAAATTGAAGGGCACCATGCGGCCGCCTTCAGATGGGATCATAACTTCGCAGTCTTCCTGCAGGCCGCCGTTAATCTGATCCTGAAAGAGCCTAAACCTTAAGCTTTTAAACTTCCCGTTGATTTTTTCATCCAGCTTTTTCACTTTGGTTTTTATAAAAAGCTCACAAAGGTAGAGGCCCTTTTCCAATTCTTCATATTCACCTGAGAGCCGCTTCTCAGATGCTTGCAGTTCGTCAATACGTTTTTGCTGGCTTTTAGCTGTATCCAATTTCCCTTTGAGGCTTTCCTGCCCGCGGATCTCTTCGTATACAGCCTGGATACGCTCATTATTTGGCGTTGTATTCCCTGCTCCTTCCTGTTAAACTGTATATGCCACTACTTTTTTACAGGAAGGAGGCAGGGTGAATGAGTGATAAAGTCGAGCTTGATACATTTCCCCGTAATACACACGAAGCACTTGCCATGCTTTATGTCCAGAAACAAGACCTGAGCAATGTTACGCCAGAGCAATTGCACACTATGTATTACCAGGCGCTTTACGCTTTACGGAGAGAATACTCTCGTAAACAAAACTCTGGATGGTTCAAAGCTGAATCTGAAGGCGACTAATGTGCAACTTTGCTTCCCAAATTATCGCCAAGTCGCGAGCATCGGACGCCTTTGAAGATTGCTCGGAGAGTAGTTGCAACTGCTTTTCGGGCAGTTCTTTTATATTGAGCGGCTCTGTTGTGTTTTCTGTAATGGCTTGTCCTCCCTTCTTTTATTTGAAACCTCTTCTCCTCAAAAAGGTGCACGGCGGCAGCTCCGCCACCAGGGCCGCCGCCCAAATGAAACAAGATGATTTTTATTAAGGGGTATTCGAAACTAATTCACCGCTATGGCCTCTTTCAGACACGCGATCCCGATTGAGAACAACATCACGGCCATCGTTGACTTCAAAGGCATAACCTAAATCGTAGGCACGCTTTGCCTGCTCAGTGGTTACTTTTTTAATGTCTTTTGGAACTTTTCTGCTGCCATTTATGACCTTGAACGTCGGTGTTACTCCCATAGGAGTGAGCGGCCGTCCAGCCATGAAATCCCATATAGTATCCTTACTTGCCTTATGGGGAGTTTCAGGCGTTACAGATATGTTGTTTTTATTTTGGCAGTCGCAGGGTTCACCAGGATCAAGGTTCGCCCCACAATCGGGGCATTTGTAAGACTGCCTTTTCCTTTGGTAATACATGATCTTCTCCTTCCTATCTTCTTTACTAACAAACACGCTCCATCAAGTATTTGCGTGGAACACGACCTGAAATCGTAATTTTTCCTTTAGCTTTCAACTCTTTATTGAGCAGCTGCTTACCATGCTGCCTTTATGACGCTATATTGGACTGGAGTTCGTGAAGGTGAACTTCTTGCCCTTTCTCCCAAAAAGGTACTCCATGATTCCGCCTCTTTGAATATTTTTGAGACATATAAGCGTGAGGACGGAGAGGATATTTTTGACGATCCCAAAACGGAAAACAGTGTACGCATAGTATCAATGCCAGATTTTCTTTACGATGAGTTGAATGGTTATTTAGATGCAATTTACGATCCGGATCCGGGCGATAGGATATTCTATTTTACAAAGAGCGCTTTAAATACCGAACTTGACCGTATTGCTGCAAAGGCCGGCATCGAAAGGATAAGGGTACATGATCTGAGGCATTCTCATGTATCTTTGCTCATTGAGCTTGGATATCGAACTCACGCTATAGCAAAGCGAATCGGTGACACACCTGAAGAAGTAGACCGTACATATGCCCACCTCTATCCGAATAAGAGCCAGGATATCGCTATAGAACTTAGTCGTCATAAGGATGGTATTGTCCGAGGATCAAAAGCTCTTGATGAAGACGGAATGGTCTATAACGATAAAGAGATCACTGAAAGCCTTGAATCCGAACAAATTATATACGCAAAAAACGTGATTTGATGATCTAAATCTATTTATAGTATGAGTAGGGATTGGTGATTAATTTGGAGATAAGCAATGATGTCATTATTGATGGGTGTGAAAAATGTTTAAAAAATGCTATGGCATTAAAAAAAGATGGTACTATTTTATTTAAAAGAAAACGTTATAATAGTGCGGTTGTTTTATTAACGGTTGCTTGTGAAGAAATAGGCAAATGCAATTTGCTTATATATGAATTATTAAAGTTTATAGAACAAAAAGATGTAGATTGGGAGACTTTCTTTAAGCAGCATTTTAAAGATCATACATTAAGACTTGAAGAATTCTTAGATATATTCTACAGTACAGGTGATGCTGCTAAAGTATTCAAAATGTATGGACTTGATAAAAAAGAGTGTGCAAAATTCCTTCAATATTTTAAGAACTCTTCTCTATATACAGATTTTGATTTTAACACTCATTATTTTTATCTTTCAAAAGAAAACAATTTTAAGGATATTAAATATGGTATTAAAACGCTTTTATTTTTACTTAAAATTGTATTAAAACAATACCGACTTGAATTAAAAAAATTTGAATTGGATTATAAAGATGTTATATACGTTGATTAGAGTTATGAAAAAGAAAAACGGTACGTTTCCGGTACTCCTAAATATAATTAAACCCCAGAGGCCGCATAATTAAAGGGCTTCCGGGGTTTTCTATATCATTCCCACTCGCTAATTCATAGCTTAGTCTAAACAATTCTGTTTAGATCTCGTGATAGGTTTTTACTCAATTTAATAGCAGTTATCCACCCTCTATGGCATTCGTAGATCTTCTGTTATCAAAATGCTATCAAGGTTGTGTTATCAACATTAGCTTGATAGCTCAAAAATTATACCATATTTTTAAATATTTCATTTTCGGACTATGCCTCATTAATAACCGGCTTTCATCACAAAATAACATGCTCTATATATGTAAAAGTTTCACCGCATTATCCCTATACACCTTGTTCAATACGCCTTCATCTAGACCGATACCATAAATATTCCAAATACCCTGATGCGGTACCGGAGCCGTGCCGTAGTTGAAATACTCATCAAATGTCTCCAAAAAACGATAATATATAGGGTAGCGTTGTATGTCAAGCGGATTTAGATCCGTCCCAAACATAATCCGGTCCTGATATCTTTCAAAAAACTTTCGGCTGGTATAAGGCTGCCTCCCAAGGTCGCTGATGCGCTCCGCAATATCTATATACATATTATCATAAGAATCCAGCCATTGCCCAACCTGCGCTAAGTTTTCCGAGTATGAGCCAAAATGTGCCACAACAAATGTGGTTTGTCTATTGCGAGCCAATAAATTTTCTTGCATCTCCATTAACTGGTCGAATGTGTAGCGTCCTTCATTGTAAAAGGAATATTCAGGATAAGCTTGAAGTTCTTCAATGCGCTCATTCCGTAGGTCGATGGGCTTGAAGAACGCAGTCGGATCGGCAATATGAATGAGCACTGGCAATCTATACTCCGCTGCTGTATGCCATATCACCTCAAGCCGTTTATCATCAACTCGAAGGTAGTTACCCCGACCATCTTTAATAGATAACCCTAGAGTTTTCCAAAACTTCATACCACGCATGCCCAACGAGATTTGCCGCTCAATAGTTTTCCGAACATATCGCTCAAAATCCGGCTTTTCAAAACGCGTCAAATCCAGAGAACCGAAGGTAATAATAAAGTCTTCGAACCCCTGAGTTTTACGCAGCATACGATCAAAATATTCATCATATTCGCCGTCTAAGTTGACGACTGCTTGCATACCATAGTCCTTAAGAGCTGCCACTACTTCCGCCATATTGTAGCAGGAGGCGTAGTCTTCACCCAATAGCATCCTACCGAAATGAGTATGGATATCGACCACAGGTGTAAATGGCTTCGATATGAAATGCTCTTTAAGTTTCAGCTCACATTTTTTTTCTTGGGTTTCTTCATGTTTTAACATATCGTTTATCCACCCTTTCCTACATTTATTCCCCAAAAGACACCGGGCAGCTTTTGGGGAGCCCGGTGTCTTCTTAGCGGAGTTGAGATCTTTCTGGTCTTCTATGGAATTAATACTCGCTTATATTGCTCGCATCAACTATTTTTGTGGCCAACACATATTTATAATCTATTTCTTCGCCTTTCCATAAACGATCCATAAGATCTATAAGCAATTTACCGTTTTCATAAGGAATATTGTCGACTGTAGCCTTATACGGCCCGCCTTCTTTGATTTTCGCAATTGCTTCCGGCGTGGCATCTACGCCTCCAATAAAGATTTCGGCAGGATCAATGCCCGCTGCTTCCACAGCACTGCATGCGCCAAGAGCCGATCCATCGTTACAACCTACAATGGCATCAATATTCGGATAGGCCTCTAAGACCGTCTCTGCGCTTTGTAATGCCTCTTCAGGTGTTCCGCCTGGCACCATCATAACGATTTCCGCCCCCGGGCAAAGTTCACTTAACGCATCTTTGAACCCGTTTTCACGATCAATCAAAGTAGGCAAAGAAGGCATGTTTAGATATACAACCTCACCCTTGCCTTCCTTATTTTCGTTTAACCATTGCGCGCACGCCTTTCCGGCATTGTATCCCATTTCGTAGTTATCGGCGCTGACAAATATATCTGCATTTTCAACGGGAACCGAATTGGCAATACAGGGAATACCCTTTTCTCTTGCCTCTTTAACAACATCTTCAATGGCAGCGGCATCAATAGGGAGTATCAAAATTCCATCAACACCAAGTGTAATAAAATCCTCAATCGACGTTACTTGGTTTGCGGCATCAACCTTATTGTCCACAATATTAATTTCAATACCAAGTTCTTCTGCTCTCGCTTTTGCACCTTCCGCCATAGTAGCGCAATAAGGGTTTGCCAAAGAATAATTAGCAAAACCGATTAGGGGGTTTTTCTTCTCTGCAGATTCATCTGCGCTTGGGGTTTCGCTGGAAGCTGTAACAGTCTGCTCTGGTTGGGACTGTTCATTCGTTTTTGGCGCACATGCCGCGAAAGCTAACACAATCAAAATACAAAGTAAACTAATCGCAGTCGTCCGAGCCATGCATCTCTTTTTCATCAATAGTTCCTCCTTGTTTTTTTTGGGAAATTTTAAGCGCATTCATCTTTCTTTATTTCAGCGATGATAATGTGTCACGCTTTATATATATTAATATAATTTATTTGATTGATTTACAATACTTTTTCTATATTATTATGACCGTTTTCCTTCATTCTGATTGCATCTCACCAGAGGAAGTAAAAAAACAGCTTTTGTCCTAGTGAGAACATCTAGCTCTATCATTATGAGCCTACTCAGTTTTTCCATCGCACTGCATTCTGCAGAGAAACGAAACAACGTATAGGGCAAGTTTTGAACCGGTAAGAGCCGCTATTGGTTTAGACCGGCTTTTCACCATTCTTTAGGCAACCTATGAGATGCAGTTTCACATAATCATACGAAGACGAACCGTGATAACTCCTGTAATATCAAAGGCGATTGGGCGATTCGTATTTGCTTTGATATGTGGATATCTTACAAATGCGGCGCAAACCGCAGTTCATAGTTGACCTCACCTGTTGCTTACGCGCAACTGCTCAAATTCGGCCGTCACTTTTTTCAGAAGTTGAGGTATGTTCAGCTTCTGGGGACATTTTTTCATACAGGCTCCGCACCCCGTGCACAGGTCCGGGCGGTTTCCATACCACCATTCATTGGTAAGCATCACATTGTACGCCTTTAAAGCAGCATCTTTCAGGCCCCATGTTTTCCAGCTATTGTACTGTTTAAATATGTTTGCCGGTCTTATGTTCCTAGGACAAACAAAGCAATACTGACAGTCTGTACAATAAATCTCCAGCAGGTCGCTAACATTTTCGGCCGTTTGCCTGATGCTACTCCATTGATTTTCATCCAGATCTGGCCGCGATTCATACTGAATGTTTTCCTCTAAAACCTTCAGACTGTCGATTCCGGACAGCAAGCAGTCAATATTTTTATTTCCCCACACAAATTTAAGACCCAATTCAGCCGGAGACGTGATGTCTGTCTCGAATTTTTGCATAAAGTTCTTATCTGCAAGGGTTATGTTTCCGCCTGCCAGCGGACCCATAATAAAAACACCGAGCCCTCGTTCCTTCGCATAAGCAATGGCATCCTCGTTTATGGTATTCAATAAATTATATTGGCACACCACAGTCTCAAAAATCTGCTGATCGACGATCTCCTTCAATAACTCCGGTTTGTCATGGAACGAAAAGGAAATGTGTCGGATAAGCCCTTGCGCCTTGGCCTTCTGTGCAAAATCCAAAAATTTGTACTCAATTATTTTGTCCCAGAAGGACTTGTTCACAGAGTGAAAATGGTAAAAATCTATGTAATCTGTATCCAGATTTTTAAGGGCTTTCTCAAGATACACCCAGTAATCGTCCGGCTTTTTTACATTCCACATGGGCAGCTTGGTGGATAAGTAAACCTTGCTGCGAAACGGCTTTAACGCATAACCCAATGCCCTCTCACCATCTTCATTGCAATACGTCCAGGCCGTGTCAAAATAATTGATGCCCATTTCATATGCACGACGTAGCAGCAGGACTGATTTTTCGTCATCCACACGCATTTTGCCGTATTTTTCTACCATTGGGAGTCTCATAGATCCAAACCCGAGTCTAGATACCTCCTCGCCATGTATCTTTTTATAGACCATAGTCAGTATACCTCCGAAGTTTATATAAGAATTTTGCTATCATCAAACGCCCCCGCACGCGCATAAATACCTGTCCAGCACATCCATGATCCTGTCATACACGAGATCCCACACATCCGGCCTTAAATAGCCGTTAATTATTTTCTCGTATTGTTTTGGCATGTATTGGCTCAATAAAGCCAGCGGGATTTTCTTCTTCCTCAGATCGGCTATCAGATTGCCGATCGTCTTTTCAACGGCCGCCTCATTCAAGTAATATCTGCAACGGTCAGAAAAACTGTAGATTTTTTTAAACTCAATCTCCTCTGGCGTTCCTGCATAGTAGCTCTCCCAGTTTTTCGTATCTTTGTTCATGGCATCCAGCAGTGCTTTCAATATATCCGTCTCGTTCTGCCCGTCCTGCGATCCATCGAGGATACGCTCAATATGCAGCAGCTGCAGAAGGGCTTCCCGAAGCGTAAAAGTCAGCTCAGGCCCTACCTTCAATATCTTAATGCCGTCAATCACCATATCTCTCAAGCACTTTAGGGGTTGATAATCAGTAGAATGCCCTTCAAAGACCATTCCCGCGTGGTCTTTAAGCTGCGCGCACAATTCACTCGCGCTTTCCCGTGAGTACGGGATGATAAAATCGTCTCCAAACTCCACCCCAGGCTGCACAACAAACGCCACCACATCATCCCATGGGACTTGCATTCTGTCGAACGATTCACGGAACACGCACACAGATTGATTAAAGACCTCCGCTTTGGTGGGGCTCACCCGGTCCTCATATACAACGCTGCCGCCGGGAACCGGCACTTCGCTGCCGACAACCAACACAGGCCTTACGGCTTTTGCATGCGTAGCGCGCGACTTATTGAACGTTTTGTACACTACCGACGCCAATCGTGCCGACCGTTCCGCTATCAACTCCAAACCTGTTCCGCCGATCCTGTCGTCTCCCGCCAGGCACATGCTCGTATCTATATGTATCTTTGTGAATCCTGCCTCCACATAAGCCCTCACAAGCTCTTCCGCATTTTCCATGGCCACACCGTAATCAAGATTTCTCCATGGATACGGGCCAATATGGTCACCCCCCAGGACAAGATTTTCGATCTGAAAATCCTCTTTACGGGCTAGTTCACGGACTTCTTCAACAAATGCGGCAGGCGTCAACCCCAAATACCCTCCATACTGGTTAACTTGGTTTGAGGTTGCCTCAATCAGGAGTATACTTCCGTTTTTCTTTGCATGACGCAAAGCCGCCGTAATGACATGTTTGTTTGCAGAACAAACAGAGCAAATGCCCTTATTGCCACTTAATGTTTTTTTGATTGGATTATCCATTTTTCATCGTTCCTGTCGTTAGTTAAACCGTATACAGGCATCTAGGCCTTCCGGTAGATCCGGGTTATAGTTCAAATTCTTAGCTTTGTATAGAGCGATCATTTGCACAGAAAATATCATATACAAAGCGGCAGCGATGATACTCTGCGTGTTCGAATGGTAAATATGCATGTCTCCGCCCAGCGTCTCATCACACATGCTCATAGTAAGCACTATGGCACCCTTGTTTTTGATATCCTTTACAAGATCGAGAACATATTGATTAACTTCATCGGCAACTAGCACGACTAATGTATGGCCGTCAATGTTGACAATGGGGCCATGTCTGACATCCATTAAATGATAATGATTGGATTGTATACGGCTTATTTCCTTAAATGCCAAAGCCCCCTCTTCCGCCAGCCCTGCGATCTCACAATCAGCCAGCACAGCCACACTGTTCCATTCCTTGTCGGCGATCTCGTGGTAAAGGGCATCATTGCACTGGTAAAAATACATGCCGTTACCCGCGACCTTCCTAAAGTCCTCTGCAATGCTCAGGTCATCCGAAATTATTGCGGTTAGCATAGCGCAAGCCAAGTAAAGATTAGTGACGGATTGTGTCTGACAGACGCTCCGATCGAATGCCCAATCAAGCGTTAAATTGAGACTGCATAATTTCGCTAATTCTGAATCCTTCTGCATGCAGATGGATATGCACACCACATTCAAATCAGCAATAATCCGCTTCACGCTCAGCAGCAGCTCCGATGTGTTCCCTGATCGCGATAAACATACAATGTGGCTACCGTCAAGATAGGTTTTGTATTTCTCATAATTCAAAAGCAGATCACCAGCAGCGATCACCATCGTATCGATGCCCATCCTCAGCTTCAGTATTTTTTCTGCAGATTTCGCAACGCAGAAGCTCGAACCTGCCCCTGTGAACACGATACGTTTAGCCCCTGAGAATACATCGCATATTTCAATCTGCCGGTTCAGCATGTATTCAATCGTTTGGCGGCACGAACCAAATTGTGATAAAATTTCTTGCTCTGTGTAGTCCATCTTTATCCTCCATGTTGTTTTTCCACATTAGGTTGAATTGTTACCTGAAGTTTTTGGATTCTTCATATTTATGAAGCAGCTTAGCCAGCGCCTTCTTTTCGCCCAGCATCTCTCCGGCCAACAATGCGGCACCCGATATCGGTGTTAATTGCGGCTTTTCCAAGTGTGCGTTCAGCTTTGAAAGCAACGATATAAACGGATCCAGAATGAAACAACCGGCCTTGAACACCCCCCCAGAGTAGGACACTTCAATATCTCGCTCAAAACTCAGTCGTTCAGCAACAGCTTTCACCATGGCAAACAGCTCTTCCGCCGCCTTTTCAAACACATTCAGTGCCTCAGCATCGCCGCCCTGGGCCGCCTCAAACAGCAGCGGACTCAGCGCGGCGATCCTGTCGCGTTCATTACCGATGCTCTTATAGGTGTATTCTATTAAATCCATACAGTCACTCAAGCCCAACGCTCGCGACAGTATTTCATACAATGCGCCTTTTATTAGCCGTCCATCAGCCTGCTTGGAGAATAGTTCCAGAGCTTTTCGTCCCAGCCAATAGGCAGATCCCTCATCACCAATAATCTCTCCCCAGCCACCACTGCGCGCCGTTCTTCCAAATCGGTTCTTTCCCAACGCCATGGAACCCGTCCCAGCTACGATGGTAATTCCCGGCCTGAGTTCTAAGGAGCCAGCCAGGCTTACCTCTACGTCGTTTACGACCAGAATATGTGGCGTCTTGAAAAAGCTCCGCATGATGCTGCAAATGACATCATCCTCTTGCTTGCTTTCGCCAAAGCTGGACAGCCCGGCGCATACAGCCATGACGTCTCCGTAAGCTATACACGCCTCTTTCAGCACCGTATCTATGCCATTTTTTATTCTGCTTGTAAAGCCCTCAATACCATGGTGAAAATGGCAACAATCCTTTGCGGTATGGGCATATACTCTTTGTGTCTCCATATCCGCAAGCAAAAACGATGTTTTTGTCCCGCCCCCGTCTATTCCCAATATTCGTTTGCTCATTACGACTCACCGTCATGATCCGAAGCGTCCGCGTTCTTGGTTGTACACAGTATGGGATGTGAGGGTGCCAGAAGAAAAATACCATCCTGAAATTCTTCATCACGAAATGTTTTTTTCATATAACCTCCTCATATGTGTCTCTATACGAAAGGTGTTCTGGGCTTACACAGTATCTCCAATACCTGTATTTGTTTGAATTTCCTTGCATAATTAGCCTTCATCACCAACGCAGTATCCGCGCCGCCGTCCGTTCCCGCCAGTGCAATGATCTCTTCGTCCACCGGTATCAAACCGGCTTCGGCCGCCATAATAGCCGTCTCCACACAAACCTTCGTTCCCTGTGAGATGATCCCCAGCGTATCTCCTACTATTTTATTGACCGTATTGCCGCCCAAAAAGGCCTCGCTTACGTCGCCCGTAAAGGCGTGCATGGCCTTGCAGACTTTGATTCCGCAATCCAGCACATTCTGGGTTTCCTCAGCAGACATGTCCCAGCCATATTCATTGAAACTGGCCGAAAGTCCAACTGCGACGATATTGATGTCGACTCCTTTCAATACTTCCGCTGCCATCCGCGGGGTATACGCGTGGCTGGTCGCAATGGTCATATGCTTTATACCCAGTTCCAACGCACGCGCTTTCGCGATGCTGAGCGTGTCCAATGTGTTATGCTTGCCTTTTCTATTAAAGTATGTGATCATACGCTGATCTTTGTCCATGTTCAAGTTCCTTTCCCAGCCGTTAACCTAGCTCACTTGTCTGCGGCCATGATCATGCTTGTAAAGCATGCGTCATAATACGTCCGCAGCATTTCCATCTGCTTTTCAACACTGCCCGCATCCATCATCTCCTGGCGTTTTCTTTCGGGGAAGAAAAGCTTCAGGAAGTCAGTCTCGTCCTTATTCAGGTCGTATTCATCTGAAGGCTCCACATTGTCCCACAGTTTTTTATAATTTCTTAGGTTCTTCCAGCTTTCGGCTTCAAAATATATACCGGTCTTCGTATTTGGATGGTAAACCAGACCTGTGTGGCAACGGGCTTTCAATGCCCCGTCCTTTCCGAAGACGTCCAATATAAGCCCGCCCCAGTGAGCACCAAAACCATTCTCCTCGAATACAACCTTTACCGTATAGTCCTCAGAAAAGAAATGCGTCAAAACGTATTCGCTCATCCAGTAAAAGAATGCAATGTGTTCAAGCTGATCATAATCTATTTTGAACGGTTTCAAATCACTCTGTAGCACCATGTCATATTCCTCCTTTTAAAATTGCGGCAGATACAGTTTCTGCGTCTCTATAAGCTCATCTACCATCTTTTCGACCGCGTGTTTATCATCAATATACCCGCCCAGCAGTATCGCTTCGGCAAACAGGCTCTTGTCGCCGGTGAGCGCTGCTTCCACGCTAACCTCCACGATTGAGAGAAAGCGGTTTACAAATCCGGCGATAACCGTCGGAAAATCCGGAGTGTAGATCTGCTGCATCCCTCTGGAGTTGGCAAGCGCAGCCATCTCAATGGCCGCATAGTCCGGAATTCCCGGCACGGCGCCGCGGTTGGGTAGAATAGCCCCGAAAACCCTAGGGATATCGTTCTCCAAGGAATCGATAATCTCCATCAACTGTTCATGCTCGCCCTCTGCCCTGTCAAAATAAGTGTTGGGCAATGGTTCGCTGCTGGCAGCCTGACGGAACATTTCGTCGTAAATTTTATCACCGAATTCTATGCAGCGTTCAAACGAATACGCATCACGCCCCAATGTCTTTCCATAGTATTTTCCATGAGGGAAATACTCGGTGAAAAATTCTGATATATGCCTGTCTCCCGCGCACGGGAACGCGCCGTATTTTTCAAATATCTCAAAAGCAAAAGGCTCTTCCAACTCATTCTTTGTGTGATCAAATGGATCGAACCACAACGGCCCACACTGCCCGTATTCCAGCCCCTTCCGCTTCATATCCTGATATTTTTCCAGAATCGCCGCTCGGGCGTCCTTGCCCTTATACCGGATATCAAACATGAAGCACAGATGATTGACACCAACGCCATAGCACTTGAATCGTTTTCTGTCTGCGCCTATAAAATTCGAAAGGTAGCCCTCGATCTGGTTGTAGCTGTGACAAAGGCCTATCGTACTATAGCCCGCTTTGTCTATCGCGCGGCAGATAATTGCCATGGGGTTTGAGTAATTAAAGAAGTATGCATTCGGGCATAGCTGGCTGATATCCTTCGCGATATCCACCATGACGGGTACCATGCGCATCGCTCTGGAAATGCCGCCGGGCATCATCGTATCCCCCACCGGCTGCTCAATGCCATATTTTCTAGGAATAAATACGTCTTGCTCCCATGCCCGGCGGCCGCCGACGCCAATGGTTGCCACCACATAATCGGCACCGGGAAGCACTTGGCGTCGATCTACAGATTTGGATATTTTTATATTGGCACCCTTCTCCATCACCATCTTATTGGACAAAGTTGTGATCGCGTCCAAAACCGGCTCATCGATGTCCACCAGAGCAAGCTCCCAGTCAAAACCAAGGGGATTGAGTATCAAGTCGGCCACCAAACCCTGTGTAAACATGGCGCTTCCCGCTCCAAGAATGACCATCTTCCTCTTTTCCATATTAATTCATCTCCTTACTCATTTTATTAATATCAACCAAGTCGACCTTTTTGTTCATCTTTGTATATTGATCAAATCCGACAGCCGCGATCAGCACAACGCACTTGATCACCATCTGGAAGTAGTCGTATACATTCAGCAGTGTCAATCCGTTGCTCAATATACCCAATATGATCACGCCGAAGAATATGCCCGAGAACCGACCTTCGCCGCCCGTAACGCTGATCCCGCCCAACACTACGGCCGTTACCACATCAAACGCGAAATCCTCCCCCGCTGATGGTTGACCAGAGCTCAGCCTTGAAAGTATGATCAATCCGGAAAGAGCCGCGAGAGTGCCGCAAATCGCAAACGTTAGGACCAGATTCTTGTGTACCTTTACGCCCGAGAGACGCGTAGCCTCCACGTTTCCGCCGATGGCGTATATATATCTCCCAAACCGCGTTTTGTTAATGACGATCCAGCCGATTGTAAATGTGACCAGCATGATGATGACCGGAATAGGTATGCTTAGTAAATAACCCTTTCCCAAAAAATCAAAGTCTTTGGTAAAGCCAAATATCGGCATACCGCCCGTGATAATGTAGCAAACACCTCGTATGCCTGACATCATCGCCAGCGTAAATATGAAAGACGGTATATTGAGCTTTGTGACAGCCAAGCCATTGATAAGCCCCACGAAGAATCCCAGCAAAAGGCCTATCGGAATGACCACAATCACGGGGAGATTATACTCCGTCATAAGAAGCGCACTCAACACGGAAACCAGCGCGACGACTGAACCGGCGGTCATGTCTATGCCACCGGTGATGATTACCATCGCCATACCCACCGCTGCAATCCCGACCGGAGATACCTGTCTAAGGATATTGATGATATTACTGAAGGTGAAAAATTTGGGGCTCGCACAAGTAAATCCAATTATAAAGACGACCATAATAATCACAATACCGTAACGGGACAACGACTGTCTGAATCTTTTAAACAGTTTCATTAAAGATTTCTCCTTTGCATACATATTATGTCTCTAGTCTTACTGAAGGCAGGCGAGATTTAAAATACTTTCCTGCGTACACTGACTGGCCATCAACTCTCCTTTTATGACGCCCTCCCTCATCACAATAATTCTGTCGGAAACATTCATCAATTCTGGCAGATCCGAGCTTATCATAATGATCGCTTTCCCGCTTTTGGCAAGATTGCGCAGGTGCTCATATATCTCATGCTTTGCGCCCACATCGACGCCGCGGGTGGGTTCATCGATAATCAGGACATCGCTCTTTGTGGCCAGCCATTTGGCCAAGGAAACCTTTTGCTGGTTTCCTCCGCTCAAATT
This sequence comes from Bacillota bacterium, assembly GCA_023410595.1. Taxonomy (GTDB): domain Bacteria; phylum Bacillota; class Clostridia; order Christensenellales; family SZUA-584; genus DTFZ01. The sequence continues at coordinate 16,702 of JAEYPO010000008.1, forward strand.
AGACACCAGTTGTTTGTCATTGACACATTTGATCTGCAGGTCCTTGATCTGTGCACCGATCAGTTTGTCCTCGCGTTTCTTTTTGATGATTCCCCATTTGCTCAGCCCCTTTAAAATGGCAAATGAAATGTTATTTCTGACATCCAGATTCAACAACAGCCCTTGCTGCTTTCTATCCTCTGGGATCAGCGCGATCCCCTCTTTGATCGTTTTAGCAGGCGAAAGGAGCCTGATTTCCTTGCCGTGAATAAACACTTTGCCCGAAAGTATGGGGTCAGCGCCAAAAATAGCACGCACCGTTTCCGTTCTGCCGGCACCCACCAGGCCCGCAATCCCCAATATTTCTCTGCTTCTGACCGAAAAACTGACATCCTTTACTTTTTTATTTGTTAGGTTTTCAACGCGAAGCACCTCTTCGCCCGCTTCATAATCTGCTTTGGGGTAATAGCCGTGGATTTCACGTCCAACCATCAGCTTGATCAGCTCTTCCTGGCTTGTTTCGCTGGTGTCCATTGTCTTGATATACCGGCCGTCGCGAAAAACAGTAACTCTATCGGTGATTTCAAAAATTTCCTCGAGTCTATGTGAAACATATATGATGCCAACCCCCTGCCTTTTTAACGTCCGCATGATGTTGTACATCTTTTTTATTTCTATATCCGTCAACGGCGCAGATGGTTCATCCATAATAAGCACTTTGACTTCTTTCAACAAGGACTTTGCAATCTCCACCAGTTGTTGCTGCGCAATTGAGAGATTCATGACCTGTTCCTTGAGGTTTAACTCAACCCCCATCATGTCAAAAACCTTTTTAGCTTTCTTTTGCATAAAGCTTACGTCGCGGAATCCATATTTAAGTACCTCTTTGCCCAGAAAAAGATTTTCCAGCACCGTAAGATAGGGTATTAAATTAAATTCCTGATAGATGACCCCGATGCCCATATCCTCCGAAAGCCGCGGGTCCAAATCTTTTATGGAAGTGCCGTTCAAAATCACATCCCCAGCATCACGCTTAATACATCCCGACAAAATTTTAATCAGGGTGGATTTACCGGCTCCATTTTCTCCCAACAGCGCGTGAATTTCCCCCCTGCGCAGATCAAAATCCACATCCTTCAGCGCCACGACTCCGGGGTAGTATTTTGTGATGCCTTTCATTACCAAAAGCGAATCGGTTGACATAAATGTAAATCTCCTTCGATTGCAATGTAAGGTTAGCTGTTTTCTAACCTAGCGTCTCTTTCTATACCTTCTATACCTTCATCGGTTGGGATTGGTCTCATTTATAATGCTTGCGTTAATAGTTTTCTTGAGCGACTTTAAAAAAACGCTCCAAATTTAATCTTTGCCGACGACAACAATCTTGAGTCTATTGGACATAGCCGCCAAAAATTCAGAGTCGATACCATCATCGGTAATCAAACAGTGCACATCCTCGTGTTTGGCTGTCACTGCGGTTCCTCCCGCCTTGTATTTGGAACTGTCTGTTACGACGAACACTTTGTTCGAGGATACGATGCACGTCTGATAAAGCTCCAGCGAGTCTATATCCCGGGTGGTGTACCCTTGCTTAATATCGAAGCCATATGCACCCATAAACATATAATCCGCGCGTATATTGCGCATACCGCTGTTAGTGATTACACCGCCCAGTTCGTATTCCGCTTGGTTGAACAATCCACCCAGCAGTATGATTTTCATGTTCTTTTCACTCATTAGCTCCGAAAACGCAATTAAGGAGTTAGTGATAACGGTCAGCTTTTTGCCTTTAAGATACCGGCACATAGCGTATACCGTCGTTCCGCCGAACAGGATAACCGTGGACCCTTCTTCTACAAAACTGCTCGCGCTTTTCGCAATGGCAATCTTCTTATCCCAGTTGCGGCTGATTCTTGCGTCCATCGATTCTGGATTATAGTTTCCAACAAGAGGATAGGCGCCCCCATGATATCTTTTGATGATTTTTCGGTCTTCCAGCTTTACCAATATGCGCCTAACCGTGCTTTCGCTCATATCAAACTTTTCGCATATCTCGGCAACCGACACATTATTGTTCAGCATGATGTAGTCTTTGATCATTTCTTTGTTATACATATAAACTTTCCTCTCTTTTGAATATAATATGCTATTTATGGCCGTTTATCAACGGTAATTTGTCAATAATATGATCGTTATCGGTCATAAAATTGACAATAACTCAAAAAGTGTTCACGGCAGTAGAGAACCCGCGATAATGTGAATGATCAATGATGAATAAATAGAGTGCGGTATAAACAGCCGCAATAGATCGAGGGAAATAAAGCGTTTTGAAATTGCAAATATTAAACCCTATCAATATGCAGGTGATATGGCACTTAAACGGGAAGCCTTTAAACATGAGAACGAAGTCAGGTTTTTGGTATGGTTTCAAGGATACAGAGAGATTACGAACCCTTGGGATATTGATAGGGTTAGGATTCTCTGTCGCTTGACCATCTCATCATACCGTGCCTGTGCTTTGTCTTGAATCTCAGCTAGATGTTCATTAAGTCTACATGATAGTAGAAGGCTACTATATGTTCCGTGCGCATGCTCTTAAGGTAGCCCAGCCGTGCCCGTCTGAATCGGTTAAGTTGAAGATCTTTCTGCTGCGGCAATTGTAAGTCCGGCAGATAATAATCGCCGTGTTGTGTATAGCTGATTGCAGTTTTAATATCTCTAAATTGCCCTTTCATAAACGCTTTCCTCCATTTTGTTTGAATTTCGGCTTATCTTACATCAGCGTTCGCGCTCATCTTTCTTTTTTGCGCTATGGTGAAATGCGCGACGCAGCTCTCGATCCTCGCGATCTTTGGCAAAAATCTCTGTAAATACTTCTATAATGCGCTGCGGTGCAAGGTTTACAGCCTGGAAAAACTCTTTTGACTGCTCATAGAGATTGTTGTAACTGAGCTTTAATCCCTCGATCATGTTACTTGCTTCACGTAGCTTTTGCGTCAAATTAGCTATTTTACTCCGGGAAAGAACGCCCTCCTTTGCGAGTGATATCACCTCCTTGTAATCCTGTTCCGTTAATTCCACTTTACCGAACATCTTTTTCCGGCCCAGTTCATCCAGCTCATGAAACGTCTTGCTTGCCTGATGCTCCACAACTAATTTTTCAGAAATCGAAACAAGCTCCTTCTGCTGTGTTTCCACTTCTTTTTCTACGAGAGTAAGCTTCTCATTATCCTGCTGTATCTTGTACTCGAGAACAGACAAGTGCTGTGTCGTACTTCCGCGAGCGCCGCGCTCAAAATCCTTGAACCCAGCATTTTTCATATCGTGTAAAGATAGTCCGGTGAACTGATCATCTGTAAATAATCTTGCCAGTCATCCAGATCAGACTCAGCGTTGATTTTCGGTTCATTTTCAGGTATGTTGTTTCTATTATCGGATGAAAGTGACTTTCCATTGTCTGTTACAGCAGACATCCTAGAGGTGGTCACTTTTTCATTTATCACGCTCATTCGCACTCCCCTTCATGCCATCCATAGTGATTGCAATCAGCTCGATTGTGGCCATTAGCTCATCGTCAACTGTCTGACCCGAGGCAATTCTCTGCAATTCCGCAAGCACAGCGGTAAGTTCATTGCGCAGGGCTTTGTATACACGGGGATTGCTTTGAACAACAACTTCACGGCTTTGTAGCCGCCGAATTATATAGTCCTGTTTTGTCAGACCGGAGAGACGAACAGCAGTTTCAAGCTGCTCGTCCTCCTCTGGCGATATTCGGAATGCCACAGTTTTGTTTCTCCAACGCCCTTTGCCGTCATATACCTTTAGCGACATATTCAAAATCCTCCTTCTCCTCGTTCAATGTCCAGCCTATCCGCCATCTCTTTTTGCCTTGATGGGAACAAGTGTGCATAATTGTACGTGATATCAATACTCTCATGTCCAACACGATCCGCTATTGCGATAGCTGAAAACCCCATGTCAATCAACAGTGAAATGTGAGAATGCCGCAAATCATGAATACGAATACGTTTCACTCCTGTCTGTTTGGCTCCCCTATCCATCTCGTGATGCAAATAGTATTTTGTGACAGTGAAGATTCGATCTCCCTGCTTTATTCCATATAACGTTTTTATGAAATCTTGCATTTCTGCACAGAGAAAATGTGGCATTTTGATAACTCGATTGCTCTTCTGTGTCTTCGGTTCAGTAATAACATCTCTGCCTTTTAGCCTCTGATATGACTTTGTAATAGATACTGTGCACCTTTCAAAATCGAAATCGGCAGGTGTCAGCGCCAACAGCTCGCCTTCACGAATACCGCACCAATAGAGCATTTCAAAAGCGTAAAATGAGACAGGCTTGTCCATCATGGCATCCGCAAATTTCTGATATTCATCCTTTGTCCAGAAAAGCATCTCCTTTCCTTTTGCCTTTCCCATGTTGCCCACCTTAACCGCTGGATTGATTTCGAGGCCGTAATACTTAACCGCATGATTAAAGAGTGCGCTAAGCTGATTGTGCAGTGTTTTCAGATATACTGGCGAATACGCTCTGCCATTGGTTTCCTTGTAGTTAATCATTTCATTTTGCCAAGATATAATTTCTTTGGGCATTATTTCACACATTTTACGCTTTCCAAAATAGGGCAGTAATTTTGAACGGATTATATGCTCTTTTGTTTGCCATGTGTTTTCTTTGATTCGGCGCTGTATATCAGCCGTATAAATCTGAACAAAACTCTCAAAGGTCATATCCAAATCGGAACCCTTCACCTTTTTGAACTCTAATTCCCATTCCAAAGCTTCCCTCTTAGTAGCAAAGCCTCTCTTCAGTTTTCGTTCGTGCTCACCCATCCAATTTCTGTAGTAGAATGAAACGTACCAGGTGCCCTTGTTCTTATCCTTATAGGCAGCCATTATTGCATCCGCCTTCTATCACCCTCTTCAACACCATAGAACTTCTCTTGAAAATACTTTCGGCTCACCCGGCCGGAAATGGTCAGAAAGCCCTTCCCTTTTAGATCCAGATTCATTTCCCTCACCAACTTATAAGCATACGGCTTTGAGACTCCGAGTTCTCTAGCGATTTCGTCTGCTTTGATAAACAACTCACACTTCATGCTCTACTATCACCCCCATATGTTTATTCAGTTCATAATCGAACTGTATTCGTATTATATCAGTTCGTTTATGAACTGTCAATGTATACACAATATTTTTGTTTCATTTTTGAACTGTGTATGATATGATTTTTATGGAGGTATCCATAATGACTGTTGGTGAAAAAATAAAGCGATTCAGGGTTGCTCAAAACCTTTCCCAAAAGCAACTGGCGCTGATGTCTGGTATGAGCGAACCCGCTATACGTAACTATGAGTTGGGAAATAGAAATCCATCCAAAAAGCAGCTTGAGAAGGTTGCGGATGCGTTAAGGATAAGTATATTTGCATTATCTGATCCTGATCTAGATTCTTATTACGGCGTCATGCACGCATTGTTCTATATGGAGGATACCTACGGCTTAGCTGCTCAAGAAGTTGAAGAGAAAGTATGTTTGTATTTGCCTGCTAATAGCACTTTAAACAGCGATATTAAAAAGTGGCATAAAGAAATGATTAATCTGGAAAATGGAAATATAACCAAGGAAGAATACGATCTTTGGCGACACAGTTACCCGCGCATTGAGGCTGAAAGTATTAAGGAAGATTTGAAAAAGAACCGCGTTAAAAATATTCCTACGGATAAGTGATTAGTGGCTTATAGTATCAAAATAGTATCACTAAACATAAAAAATCCCCAGGAAGGCCATAAATAGGCACTCCCAGGGATTTCGTTTATTACTCCCACTCAATCGTCGCGGGCGGTTTGCTCGTGATATCGTATACTATCCTGTTTACGTGAGACACTTCGTTTATTATCCTTGAAGAAATCTTTTCAAGCACGTCGTAAGGTATGCGCGCCCAGTCGGCGGTCATGCCGTCCACGCTTGTTACCGCCCTGAGAGCCACGGTGTAATCGTACGTGCGCTCATCCCCCATCACACCCACGCTGCGCATGCCTGTAAGCACGGCGAAATACTGCCATATCTCTTCGTCGAGCTTTGCATGCGCTATCTCCTCGCGGAATATATAGTCCGAGTGCTGGAGTATGCTTACCTTTTCCCGCGTTATATCGCCTATTATCCTGATAGCAAGGCCGGGTCCGGGGAACGGCTGCCTCCATACGATGTGGCGCGGAAGGCCGAGGGCTTCGCCCAGCACCCTCACCTCATCCTTGAAAAGTTCGCGCAGCGGTTCTATTATATCTTCAAAATCGACATGGTCGGGAAGCCCGCCCACGTTGTGGTGGCTTTTTATAACGGCGGCGTGCCCCTTGCCCGACTCGATAACGTCGGGGTATATGGTGCCCTGCGCAAGAAAATCAACCTTGCCCAGCTTTTTGGCCTCTTCTTCGAACACGCGTATAAACTCGGCTCCTATTATCTTGCGCTTCTTCTCGGGCTCGGTAACGCCCTTAAGCTTTTTAAGGAATCTTTCGGAAGCGTCGACGCTGATAAGATTGATGTTATAAGCTCCCTCAAACACTTCCTTTACCTGCTTAGCTTCGTCCTTGCGCAGCAGGCCGTGGTCGACGAATATGCAGGTAAGGCGGTCCCCCACCGCTTTGTTGAGTAAAGCGGCGCATACCGAAGAATCTACGCCGCCTGAAAGCGCAAGCAGCACTCTGCCGCCGCCTATACGCTTTTTAAGCTCGCTTATGGCGACTTCAGCATAGTTCTTCATCGTCCACCCGCCTTTTGCGCCGCAGACGTTGTAGAGGAAATTCGAGAGTATCTTGTTGCCGAACTTTGTGTGCACTACCTCGGGATGGAACTGCACACCGTACAGCTTTTTTTCCTCGCTGCAGTACGCGGCGACGTTGCAGCTCTGCGTTACCGCGGCTATCTTGAATCCGGGAGGAGGATTGTCCACATAATACGTATGGCTCATCCAGCATACAGAGCGTTTATCAAGCCCGGAAAACAACGGACAGTCTGTATCGTACTCTATATCCGTCTTGCCATATTCGCGCTTGTCGGCTTTTCTCACGCTGCCGCCAAGTGTCTGGCTCATAAGCTGGCTGCCGTAGCAAATGCCGAGTATGGGTATGCCCAAGCTAAGCAGCCGCTCGTCGCAGCGCGGAGCGTTCTCGTCCGTGACCGTGCTCGGGCCGCCGGTGAATATTATGCCTATGGGATCGTATGATTTTATACGTTCTAAGGGAGCGTCAAAAGGAAGTATCTCGGCGTATACGGAAAGGTCCCTTACCCTTCTTGCTATAAGCTGGTTATACTGCCCGCCGAAATCCAGAACTAATATTGTTTCTCTCACGTGATTTAAGACCTTCCGGTATAATTTGGAGCTTCTTTAGTGATATATATGTCATGCGGGTGGCTCTCCGTAAGCCCCGCATGCGTTATCTTTATGAACTTCGCTTCATTCCTCAGCACGTCGAGCGTAGGCGCGCCGCAATATCCCATGCCGGATTTAAGCCCCCCGACGAGCTGGAACACCGTGTCGCTAAGCGCTCCTTTAAAAGGAACTCTTCCTTCCACGCCTTCAGGCACGAGCTTGTCGGAGTTCTCCTGAAAGTACCTGTCTTTGCTGCCCTTCTGCATTGCGTCTACCGAGCCCATGCCGCGATATACCTTAAAGCTTCTGCCCTGGTATATTTCCGTTTCGCCAGGGCTTTCCTCAGTGCCCGCGAAAAGGCTGCCTATCATTACTGCCCACGCGCCCACCGCAAGCGCCTTTGTTATGTCGCCCGAAAACTTTATTCCGCCGTCCGCAATAACGCCTACGCCGTACTTTTCGGCGGCCTCGGCGCACTGCATCACGGCCGTAAACTGCGGAACTCCTATGCCCGCGATAACGCGCGTCGTGCATATCGAGCCGGGGCCCATGCCCACCTTTACGCAGTCCGCGCCCGCTTTAATCAGATCAACTGTGCCCTCCGGTGTGGCGACGTTGCCCGCGATGACCTGCAGCTCCGGATAATTGCTTTTAAGCCTCTCAACAGCGTTAAGCACGTTTTTGGTGTGGCCGTGCGCAGAGTCTATGGTTACGATATCTACTTTCGACGATACGAGCGCAGCCGCTCTTTCCAGCATGTCTTCCGAAACGCCCAACGCCGCTCCCGCAAGCAACCTGCCGTTGGCGTCTTTTGCGGAATTAGGATATTGTATCGTCTTCTCAATGTCCTTTATGGTTATCAGGCCTTTTAGCATACCGTTTTCGTCGACGAGCGGCAGCTTTTCTATTTTGTGGCGGCCGAGTATCTCCTGAGCCTCGGCAAGCGTCGTCCCTATGGGAGCCGTCACGAGATTTTCTGAAGTCATCACTTCGCTTATCCTGCGCGAATAATCCGTTTCAAACCTGAGGTCGCGGTTGGTGAGTATGCCTACGAGCTTGCCGTTCTTAGTAATTGGAACGCCGGAGATGCGGTATTTCGCCATGAGCTCGTTAGCGTCGGAAATGCGGTGTTCGGGAGAAAGGTAAAACGGGTCGGTTATAACGCCGTGTTCGCTTCTCTTTACCTTGTCTACGTTGGAGGCCTGTGCTTCTATAGACATGCTTTTATGTATTATGCCGACGCCGCCTTCTCTGGCGAGAGCTATCGCGAGCCTTGATTCGGTCACGGTATCCATCGCCGCGCTTAGTATAGGTATGTTCAGGCTTACCGTTTTCGTAAGCCTGGTTTTTACAGACACCTCAGACGGCGTCACTACGCTCTTTTTAGGCACAAGCAGGACGTCGTCGAATGTCAATCCCTCGCTTATTTCATTAACCCGCATATTGAAACCGCCTTTCAAAGATTTGAAATCTTGTTTTGTTAAATATTAAATGCATAAGGCCCTGTTGTCAACTGCGCAAAAATTCATATAAGGCAACACGCCTATTTTCGCGACAACCGTTCTTTTACCTGCTTTAAGCCCGGCATGGACGGTATGCCGCCCTTGCCTTCGACGCAAAGCGACGCCGCAGCGCACGCGAAATCCGCGTAATCACGCATATCGCACTGCGATAATTCGTTAAGCTTTTTGCCGTCCTGTATAAAGCGGTAAAGCACGCCTGCAGTAAAACAGTCCCCCGCGCCCGTGGTATCCACAACGTTTGCGCTGTAGGCGCTTACCGCCCCTGTACCGGCAGCGCCGCCGTATACCGCGCCTTCGCCTCCCAGTGTGATGAACACGAGCTTTACGCCGCGCCGCAAAAGCATCTCAGCCGCGCCTATATAATCTATATCTCCGAACAGAAACGACACCTCCGAATCGGAGATCTTAAGTATATCCGCGTATTCCAGGCCGCGCAGCATATATTCCCTCGCCGTTTCTTCGTTCTTCCACAGCGGCGCCCGGTAGTTCGGATCGTACGAAACGACGACGCCGTTTTCTTTGGCGATTTTAAGCGCCGCGAACGTAGCGCTGCGAGCGGGCTCGTCGGTTAATGAAAGCGAGCCGAAATGAAACACTTTAGCCTGTTTTATCATATCGGGCTGAAGGTATTTCTCTTCGTACATTATATCCGCTCCGGGTTTCCTGTAAAACGAAAAATCCCTGTCGCCATTCTCAAAAAGGTGTACGAACGCCAGCGTCGTGTTATAGTCGTCCGACATCACAAGCCCCGACGTGTCTACTCCCTTATACTCAAGCACCTGCTTTAAGTACCTGCCGAATACGTCGTTGCCCACCATGCCGAGGTACGCCGCGCTTACGCCGAACCCGGATATAGCTGCGGCTACGTTGGCTACGGCGCCTCCCGCGTTCTGCATAAACAGCTTTTGACCGCCCGACTCGCCCGACGGAGTAAAATCTATGAGCAGTTCACCCATCGTTAAAAAATCGTTCATCGATTTGCTCCCCGCTTAATAATAAATAATGTGGGCGATAAGCCCCCCGTCTCAAATACTTCCTCTTTTTCTATGAAAAATCCTTTTTTGGCCATCTCGTCGCGCAGCAGTTTTTTTTCCTGCGTGAAAAGAAACGCGTAACCGTCCGTTTTAAGCAGCTTTAACAGTCTGTCCGCAAACCCCGCGTAAAGCTTTATATTTGAATCGTGCCCCGACACCCTTATGCCGAAAGGCATGTTCGATATTATCTCGTCGTATACGGCGCCGCCGTATCCCAGTATATCGCCTTTTAAAAGCGCTATCTTGAGGCCGCTCGCCTTTCTGTTTTCGCACGCGGCTTTTATGGCTGCAGGCGAGATATCGACGCCCACGAGGGAGTTCGTCTTTTTAATGTATCCGCGCTCAATAAGCATAGTCGCGCTGCCGCAAAAAGGGTCGAGAACATCGGCATTATCTTTCATGTAAGGAAGGCATAAGCGCGTTACGCTCGCCGCCGCGACCGGGTTTATGCTTGCCGCTATCGACTGCTTCCTGTATTCGAAGCGCTTGTCCGAAAACACCGCGTACATTCTGCCGCGTATGCAGCGTATCTCGAACGAATACGCGGACGGGTTGTCGTAATAGCCGAACTCCGCGAGCCCCTTTGAGATTTCGTTTATGATTTCCCTGCGCTTATCCTGATTTAGGTGTCCTGCCTCTACGCGGTAAGGAGCCCCCTTTAGCCCCATAGCATCCAGCGCTTCGGCAGCCTGTCCGTACGAACCCATGTCGCCGATATAATACAGCGCGTCGAGATAGCAGCGCAGTGCGCCCGTATGTTTTGTTTGAACGTCATAAGCGCCTCTTACGTGTTTGCTTGCCGTAAAAACGCAATCCTTTGCGAGCAGTTCCGCGCGCAGCGCGCTCTCGTTTATGCATGTTAGCGTACATTCTTCCGGCAGAACAACGCTGGAAAGCTTCTGCGGTTCGATGCCCCTCGAAAGCGCTTTTTTTAGCGCTTCGGCTTCCTCCCTTACATGCTTGTCCTCTCCCGGCTCGATAACATAGCCTTTCAGGTACTTTGCGGGATCGGACGTGTTGCCGAGCGCAAGTATTATCGACGGACGTACGAAACGTATCCGCTCGGACGCAAGCGCGCGCGCCAATCTTCCGGCGCATTCGTCGGGAGCGCATAACCCTATAAGCGCAAACGCGGTTTTCCTCGCTTTATCGTCGCTTATGCCTGTAAGCTTGTCCGCGTCGCGAATGACAAGAGGCTTTATCTGCTCGCGCGGGGTTTTCCGTTTACAGGCGTCGGTCAGCGCTCGCAGCGCCGCCCGCTGCCTGCCGCCGAACACAAGAGCGTATATTCTCTGCACGGAACCTTCCGCTTCGAGCATCTGCTCAAGAAGTTGTTTCTTTTCCACCGTCGCGGCCGTTATATATTTTGTTACGAGTTCTTCAAGAGCTTGATTTCTCAGCATCCATTATCACCTTTACGACGTTGTCGGCCGCGCTTGCGGCCTTATTCGCCATCATTCTGCCGCGCAGCTTTTCCCTGTCGCGGTAAAGATTGTTTATGCCCTCAAGCAGCGTTTCCTCTGTCATGCATTCCTGTTCGAGTACGTGAGAAAACCCTTTATCCGCGAAATAGCCAGCGTTCTGCAGCTGGTCTCCCCTGCTGGCTGTTTTAGGGAGCGGTATCAGCAGCGCAGGAATGGAAAGTGCGAGTATCTCGAACACAGCCGTCGCTCCCGCGCGGGACAGCATCACGTCCGTCGCGGCGTATACGTCCGCAAGCTGCTTGCCCACATACTCGAATTGCTTGTAACCCACGGGCAGCATATCGTAAGAAAGATTCTGCTTCCCTCTGATATGCGCGACGTCGAACGTTTTAACGAGCATGGGCAGTGCGGCGTCAAGAACATCGTTAATAGCTTTAGCGCCAAGGCTGCCACCCATTATCAGCAGCACCGGCTTTTTGCCTGAAAACCCGCAGAAATCAAGGCCCTTTTGCCTCTCGCCGCGCAGAAGCTCCTCTCTTATGGGCAGCCCTGTGTAGACGCCCTTTCCTTCGGGTACGTGCTTAAGCGTCGTCTCAAAAGCGACGCAAACCTTTGAAGCTCTCGGTATGCATATCCTGTTTGCAAGCCCCGGCGAATAATCCGATTCGTGCAGCACGACGGGTATGCTCAGCCTGTGAGCAGCCATTACAACGGGCACGCCCACATAGCCGCCTTTAGAGAACACAGCAGCTGGCCTTATTTTTTTCAATATCCTCTCGGCTTTTAAGAATCCTGCAAATATCTTGAACGGATCCGTAAAGTTTTTTACACTGAAATAGCGCCTCAGTTTGCCCGCGCTGATTATATGATACGGAATGTCGGTACCCGCTATGATCTCGCGTTCCATTCCTTCCTTCGTGCCTATGTATTCTATATCGTAACCCTTTTCTTTGAGCTTGGGGATAATCGCTAAGTTCGGCGTAACATGGCCGGCCGTTCCGCCTCCGGTCAGCACAACAGTTTTTCTCATATTAAAACCCTCTCGATGTTATTTTTCAATTATATCACAAAAAATAAAACGCACTATCAAAATCTTGCCGCTGATACCCGAATCTCCATAAAGGTAATCAGGACTTTATCTGCCATGCCGCGCATTTCCAGGGACAGGTTCCAAAAAGCAATGCAATATGAAAAGGGCGTAAGATTAACACCCGAATTTAAGCGGGGTACATGATATATACCTCAGCTGTTCAGCGCCGGAATGCGCAGACTTAAAGACTTATCTTTGGCTATGTATATATACGTTATTGCTTGTTCTTTATCATTTTTGTTATGCTGTCGAGCTTTTTGCGCTGCGACGAATCCATCATGGGCGCAACGTTTTTCACGAACGCGTCCAGCATCTCGTTGGAAAACGATCCGTCTTTGCGCCCGCTCTGTACCATCCGTTCAAGGTCGCCCATAAGCTCGTTTTCGTTCTTGTTCTCATATTTTGATATTACTTCCTGCATGTTCTGTATGTCTTTGTTGTCAACTTTATCGAGATCCGCGCTTATTTTGGCTTTTTGGGCCATATTATAAATATCCTGTTTATTTACCGGCGTCTTCCCGGATCTTTGATTTTTCATCTGCCTCAGATCTTTTTTAGGCATATGGCGTTCCTCCTCATTCGCTGTGTGAATTTCAGTAATATGTATATTCTTTTAGGCCTTGCTTTGTGCACAGCGGATGTTTGGGCGGCATACAATAGAAGAGATTAAAGATAAGGAGACAACGCTATGCTAAGATTCCCGTACAGCGGCCGGCCGGCGCCGCAGCGCAGCGACCCCGTGAGGCGGCAGCCTGCTCCGCAAAGCAAGGTAAGTTACGAAGACCTGATGAGAAACGCATCGTTCTCGTCCGAACTGAGCTTTCTTCTGGCGATGGTGTTAAAGGACGGAATGAGACAAGACAGGCTATTAAGCATGCTCAAAGAGATAGAGCCTTATGTCTCCGCGGGAGATAAAGCGGCGATACATAGCGTCATAGGCGCGATACAGATGTCTGACGATTTCAGAAGGAGCGGCCCCGACGACTGGCCCCCCCGCCCGAATGCCGGCCTTGCGGATTATTCCAAATTCTCGCGGCAGCATTCGCTTCTTGACATAATGCAAAAATATGCAGAACGGGATACGGGCAATATGATGCAGAACCTTCAAAGGTCGGTAAATATGCAGGAAAACTTTGAAAAGATGCTTAGGCGCATGGAAAAGCTGCGCAGAATGAATAATTCGTCGCCCGAAGATATGTTCGAGGCCATTTCAATGTTCATGCCTCCCGCGGAGCAGGCCAATATCCGCAACATGCAGAACATGATACGCATGATGGGGTCTATGAAGAATTTCCGCCCGGAAGATATAATGAAATTCATGGGCGGCATGAACATGGGCGGCGGCAGTTAGCCCAAGGTTTTAGTGCAAAGTATTTATATACGGCGTTTGAATGTTGTATAATGACACATGACTGTTTTTGGAGGGTGCCGTTATATGACAAAGCTTTCAAGACCCGCTTCCCTTATTATTGTTGCCGCCGTGTATATTATTTCTTTCGCTGCGGGCGTTCTCGTTTTTTGTTTGCTTTCGGGCACTTTTGATACGCTGCTCTCTTTTCTTGCCGCGGACGCCGCCGCCGCTGTCGTCGTCTGGCTTGCCGGCGTGGTATTCAATAACGCGAGCATGTACGACCCTTACTGGAGCGTAGCCCCTATAGTACTTATCATTGCGTTTATTACTCTCGCCCAAAACATTAACGCCGTTTCGCTATTATATTTATTATTATTCCTGTTTTGGGGCGTAAGGCTGACGCTTAACTGGATTATCGGCTGGAAAGGCATGCGGCATCAGGACTGGCGATATACCATGCTGCGCGATAAGAACCCAAAGCTGTGGTTTTTAACAAACTTTTTCGGCATAAACATGCTGCCTACGCTGTTCGTGTTTGCAGGGCTGATACCCGCTTACTACGCCATAATAAACGGAACGTGCGTAAACGTTGTAACGGTGCTGGGCGCCGCAATATGCGCGGGCGCGGTGCTGCTCGAGATAGTATCCGACGCCCAGATGCGCTCTTTCAGGCGCGCTGCGCAAAACGGCGGCTTAAATATGGATACGGGCCTGTGGCGCTATTCGCGGCATCCTAATTACCTTGGCGAGGTTTCGTTCTGGTGGGGCGTCTGGGTGATACAGATAAGCGTAGTTCCCGGTATCGTATGGACGGTATTTGCGCCCATAGCAATGACGCTTCTTTTCGTGTTCATAAGCATACCGATGATGGAAAAACGCCTGCTTGAGACAAAGCAGGGCTACGCCGAATATAAAAAAGCAACATCGATGCTGATGCTGCTCACTAAAAGACGTTGAACATTTATTTTTTCGGCAGCACCTTTTTAAGGTGCTCACCCGTGGCGCTGCCGCTTGTTTTCGCTATCTCCTCGGGCGTGCCTTTGGCTATCACAAGGCCGCCAGCGTCGCCGCCGTCGGGGCCTAAGTCTACGCAGTAATCGGCGCACTTTATAACGTCGAGGTTGTGCTCTATCACTATCACGGTGTTGCCTTTGTCCGCGAGCCTTGAAAGTATCGCTATCAACTTTTTCACGTCGTCCGTGTGCAGCCCTGTAGTCGGTTCGTCGAGTATGAACAGCGTGTTGCCCGTCTGCTTCTTTGAAAGGTGCGTGGCGAGCTTTACGCGCTGCGCCTCGCCGCCCGAAAGCGTCGTGGACGGCTGCCCCAGCTTGATGTAGCCAAGCCCCACGTCCTTTAATACCGTAAGCTTGTCGTATATGGAGGGAATGCCTGAAAAAAAGCTTTCCGCTTCCTCTACGGTCATATCGAGAACTTCCTGTATGTTCTTGCCCTTATACTTTACCTCCAGCGTTTCGCGGTTGTACCTCGCGCCCTTGCAGACCTCGCAGGGAACGTAAACGTCGGGCAGAAAATGCATCTCTATCTTTATTATGCCGTCGCCGCTGCAAGCCTCGCAGCGCCCGCCTTTGATGTTGAACGAAAACCTTCCCTTGCCAAAGCCCCTTACCTTAGCGTCCTTTGTGGAGGCAAAAAGGTCGCGTATGAACGTGAACACTCCGGTATATGTAGCGGGGTTCGACCTTGGCGTCCTGCCTATGGGGCTCTGGTCGATATCCACTACCTTGTCTATAAGCTCTATGCCCTCAATCTTTTCGTGTTTGCCGGGCTTATCCTTAGCGCGGAATATCTTTTTTGCGAGCGCCTTGTAGAGTATCTCGCTGACTAATGTGGACTTGCCGCTGCCCGAAACGCCCGTAACGGCAGTTATCACGCCCAGCGGGAACGTAACGTCTATGTTCTTTAAGTTATTTTCGCTCGCGCCTATTACCGTGAAGTGTCCGCTGGGAGCCCTCCTCTCGGCCGGCACTTCTATTGTTTTGGCTCCCGAGAGATATTGCCCGGTTATCGATTTTTCGTCAGCCGCTATCTGTTCGGGCGTGCCCGCGGAGACAACGTACCCGCCGTGAACGCCCGCGCCGGGGCCTATGTCAATTACATAGTCTGCGCTGCGAATAGTGTCTTCGTCGTGTTCTACGACTATAAGCGTGTTGCCTAATGACTGCAGCGCACGCAGCGTGTCTAAAAGCTTTTCATTGTCGCGCTGGTGGAGCCCTATGCTCGGCTCGTCCAGTATGTAAAGCACGCCGGAAAGCCCCGAGCCTATCTGTGTGGCGAGCCGTATGCGCTGCGCCTCTCCGCCCGAAAGCGTGCCCGCGCTCCTCGATAGCGTGAGGTACGAAAGCCCTACGTTTTTAAGAAAGTTAAGGCGTGCACGCAGCTCTTTTAATATCCTGTCCGCGATTATGCTCTGCTTTTCGGTAAGCTCAAGGTTGTCGAAAAACTTAAGTACTTCATCTATCGGCATATCTGAAAGCTGGGCTATATTCTTGTCGCCCAGCTTTACAGCGAGAGGCTCGGGCTTGAGCCTTGCACCGTGGCATACAGGGCAAAGCAGCGTCGTCATATACTGCTCTATCTCGGCCTTCATCATATCGGAGTCAGTCTGCATATACCGGCGCTCCAGGTTGGGTATTATGCCCTCAAAGCGGTTCAAAAACGTACCCTGCCCGTATTCTGAAGAGTAGTCCACCTCGAAACGCTCGCTGTTCGTGCCGTAAAGTATCTTTTCCTGTATCTGCCTGTCAAGCTCGCCAAAAGGCGTGTCCATGTCGAAGCCGTAGTGCTTCGCCATGCCCTTGAAATACTGAGAGCCCCAGCTGTCCTTAGAGCCGCTGTTCCAGCCCGAAACGCGCACCGCGCCTTCGGCGAGCGATTTTGTTCTGTCGGGCACGACGAGGTCTTCGTCTACCTTCATTATCGTCCCGAGGCCGTGGCAATGCGGGCATGCCCCGTAAGGAGCGTTGAAAGAAAACATCCTCGGCGATATCTCGTCGATGCTTATGCCGCAGTCTATGCACGCGTAGTTCTGCGAATACCGCTTCTCGCTGTTGCTTGCGGTGTCGAGCACCTTTACGACACCGTCGCTTAAAGAGAGCGCTGTTTCTATGGAGTCGTGCAGCCTCGTATCCATGTTGTCCTTGAGCACGAGCCTGTCGACCACCACGTCTATCGTGTGCTTCTTGTTCTTGTCGAGAGATATCTCTTCGTCGAGCATATACGTGATGCCGTCAACTATTACGCGCGTATAGCCCGAGCGGCTTAAGTCTTCGAACACCTTCGTATACTGCCCTTTGCGGCCCGAAACTACGGGCGACATTATCATGACCTTAGAGCCTTCAGGCATCTTCTTTATCTCGTCTATTATCTGGTCCACGGTCTGCCGCTCTATCCTTTTGCCGCATTTCACGCAATACGGTATGCCCGCCCTCGCGTACACCAGCCTTAAATAATCGTGTATCTCCGTTACAGTGCCTACGGTAGAGCGCGGGTTCCTGCTTGTCGTCTTCTGGTCGATGGAAATAGCGGGAGAAAGGCCGTCTATAGAATCGACGTCCGGCTTGTCCATCTGCCCTAAAAACAGGCGCGCGTAAGAAGAAAGCGACTCTACGTAGCGCCTCTGCCCCTCCGCATATATCGTATCGAACGCGAGCGATGATTTTCCGCTGCCCGAAAGGCCCGTTATAACAACGAGCTTATCCCTCGGTATCTTCACGTCTATGTTCTTTAAGTTGTGCTCTCTTGCACCTTTAACAGTTATATAGTTCATTTCGCGCCTTTTCTTATGTATTCTTTAAGCCTGAACAGCTCGTCGCGCAGCGCGGCCGCCGCCTCGAACTCGAGCTCCATAGCCGCCTGTCTCATCTGCTTCTCCACTATTGCCGCTTTCTTGAACGCTTCGTCTTTCGTCAGATGTTCGCTGTCACGTACAGGCTTTGTTATCTCTATCATCTCGCGCGTTTCTTTTACTATCGTCGTCGGAATGATATTGTGCTCTTTATTATACGCCATCTGCATTTCGCGGCGGCGTTCCGTCTCGTCCATAGCCCGCCGCATAGAGCCGGTTATATTATCGGCGTAAAGCAGTACGCGGCCTTCAGAGTTCCTCGCGGCGCGGCCTATCGTCTGTATGAGCGAAGTCTCGTTCCGCAGGAAACCTTCTTTATCGGCGTCCAGTATTGCGACCAAAGCGACTTCGGGAAGGTCGAGCCCTTCGCGCAGCAGGTTTATGCCCACGAGCACGTCAAATTCGCCCATCCTTAGCTGGCGGATTATCTCCATCCTCTCCAGCGTCTCTACGTCGGAATGCATGTATCTGACCTTGAGCCCCAGCTCTTTGTAGTAATCGGTAAGCCGCTCCGCCATCCTCTTTGTCATTGTCGTAACGAGCACGCGGAAGCCCTTCTTTACGGTTGCGCGTATCTCTCCTAGCAGGTGCTCCACCTGCCCTTTCGCGGGCAGTACGGTCACCTCCGGGTCTATGAGCCCGGTGGGCCTGACTATCTGCTCTACGACGCTTCCCGCGAGCTTACGCTCATATTCGGCGGGCGTGGCGCTCACATATACCGTCTGCCCCTGCCGCTCTCTGAACTCGTCAAAAGTAAGCGGCCTGTTGTCGTAAGCGGACGGCAGGCGGAACCCGTATTTAACGAGCATGTCCTTGCGCGAGAAGTCGCCTTTGTGCATGGCTCTCACCTGCGGAAGCATTACGTGCGACTCGTCTATGAACATTAAAAAGTCCTTCGGAAAATAATCGAGCAGCGTAAAAGGGGGCTCGCCCGGCATGCGGCCGTCGAAATACCGCGAATAGTTTTCTATGCCGGTGCAGTATCCGAGCTCGCGCAGCATCTCTATGTCGTATGTTGTGCGCTGCTTTATACGCTCCGCTTCCAAAAACTTGCCTTCGCTCATGAACTTTTCCACTTGTTTTGCCAGGTCATCTTTTATCTCATCGAGCTTTGAGAGCATCGTCTCGTGCTCTATGGCGTAGTGCGTAGCGGGGAATATCGCGACATGGGAGCGCGTAGCGAGCGCGCGCCCCGTTATTGCCTCTATCTCGAGTATGCGCTCAATCTCGTCGCCGAAGAACTCTATACGCACGGCTTTGTCCAGCGTGCTTGCAGGGAAAACCTCCACCGTGTCTCCGCGCACCCTGAAATCGCCCCTGTTGAAATCTATATCGCTCCTGTTGTAATTGTTGTCAACGAGTCGAGCGAGCAAGTCTTCGCGCGAGAAGGACATCCCCGGGCGAAGCGATACGCTCATCTTTAAATATTCTTCCGGGTCGCCGATGGAATAAATGCAAGAAACGGATGCCACAACTATCACATCGCGCCGTTCCTGTAGCGCGGACGTGGCGCTGTGGCGCAGCCGGTCTATCTCGTCGTTTATGCTCGCGTCCTTTTCGATGTATAGATCCTGACCCGGAACGTAAGCCTCGGGCTGATAATAGTCGTAATAGCTTACGAAAAACTCCACGGCATTTTCCGGAAAGTATTCTCTGAATTCTCCGCAAAGCTGCGCCGCAAGCGTTTTATTATGTGCGAGAACAAGCGTGGGACGGTTGAGCCGCTCAATAACGTTCGCGGCAGTAAACGTCTTTCCGCTTCCCGTAACGCCGAGCAGCACTTGATCCCGCCTGCCTTCCCGTATACCGCGCACAAGCGCGTCTATAGCCTCGGGCTGGCTTCCCGACGGCTTATATTTAGCGCATAGTTTAAAGTCCATATTACACCTCGTTTTGCCACACAACAGTATACAATAACGGGGCTTGTCTGCCAATAGAAAATCGATAAAAAATCGAACATTTTTTCTATTTTTCACTCACTTATCGTTTTAGTATAATATAGCAAAACATGACGATTATGAATAATCCGAAAATAAATATTTCATTTTATATAAAAAACTATTTTCTTTTTGATTTATTGTGTTATTATATTAAATTGAAATATGATTTATTATATTCGTAAAAAGTCTTTTTAAGGATAGTTTTTTTGGAGGTTTATAATGGCTTTAACTAATTCTTATCTTAAAGGTGTATATGACGCTGTAAAAAGAAGAGACCCAGGTGAATCCGAGTTTCTCCAGGCGGTAAGTGAAGTGCTTGAATCCTGCCAGAAGGTCATTGAACACCACCCCGAGCTTGAAAAAGAGGGTATTATGGAGCGTATAGTAGAGCCTGAGCGCGTAATTACGTTCCGGGTTTCCTGGCTGGACGATAAAGGCAGGATACAGGTGAACAGAGGATACCGCGTTCAGTTCAACTCCGCGATAGGCCCCTATAAAGGCGGCCTGCGCCTTCACCCTTCGGTTACGCTCTCGGTCATTAAATTCCTTGGTTTCGAGCAATGCTTTAAAAACTCACTCACAGGCCTGCCTATGGGCGGCGGCAAGGGCGGCAGCGACTTTGACCCCAAGGGCAAGAGCGACCACGAGATAATGCGTTTCTGTCAGAGCTTTATGACGGAACTCAATCGCCATATTGGCCAGTTCACCGACGTGCCCGCCGGCGATATAGGCGTGGGCGGAAGAGAGATAGGATATCTTTTTGGGCAATACAAGCGCCTTAGAAACGAATTTACCGGCGTGCTTACCGGCAAGGGCCTTTCTTACGGCGGGTCGCTCGCGCGCACCGAAGCTACGGGCTACGGCCTTTGCTATCTTGTAGCAGAGATGCTTAAAGCGCGGGGCGAGACGATGAAGGGCAAGACCGTAGTGGTATCGGGCAGCGGCAACGTCGCGCTCTACGCTACTGAGAAGGCGCAGCAAATGGGCGGCAACGTCGTTACGCTTTCCGACTCCAACGGATACATATACGATCCCAACGGCATTAACCTGAAAATAGCCAAGGAAATAAAGGAAGTGCGCCGCGGACGCATAAGCGAATACTCAAAGCTCGTTCCCGGCTCGGTATATAAGGAAGGCAAAGGCGTTTGGACGGTTAAGTGCGACATAGCTCTCCCCTGCGCCACACAGAACGAGCTAGACGAAAACGACGCTAAGACGCTTATAGCAAACGGATGCCAGTATGTAGGAGAAGGCGCGAACATGCCCAGCACGCCTCAGGCAATAGCGCTGTTCAAGAAGAACAAGGTATACTTCGCTCCCGGCAAGGCCGCTAATGCAGGCGGCGTTGCGACTTCGGGGCTTGAGATGAGCCAGAACTCAGAAAGGCTTTCGTGGACGTTTGAAGAAGTGGACGCGCGTCTGCAGAGAATAATGCAGGATATATTCGCAAACGCCACCGCCACGGCTAAAGAATACGGCGATCCGGAAGACCTGGAGCTTGGCGCAAATATTGCGGGCCTGCTTAAGATAGCGAACGCTATGATAGCTCAGGGCGTCGCGTATTAAAATTTAAGAACATTGCACAAAAAAACATGCCGTTCGGACAAACTCCGGACGGCATTACTTTTCATAGCCCATTTTCTGAGGACCCCACTGAAAAAGAACCCTATCGACGCTTCGCACCACTTCCCCTGTTAGGGGAAGCTTTGAGTTCAAGCGCATCTTTGAGCGAGTATTGCCAGGCTTTATGCCGGGTTCACCAGGAGAGCTCGAAGTATCGATAAACTCCAATTTGTCATTCCGAGCTTGCGAAAAATCCCATGTAAGGTACTCTATACGAGGGGATTCCTCAGACGCTTACGCTCCATCAAGCGTAACTGACTTGAATGGTAGCATATACTTTTTGATATTGCCTTCTCCTTGAGGAGAAGGTGGCGCACAGCGCCGGATGAGGTGTCAGTCAAAAGCTGCTTTAATTAACACCTCATCAGTCGCCTACGGCGACAGCTTCCCCTCTAATGGGAAGCCAAAAAACGCTGGTATTAACTATCGTTTTATCAAATCTGACACTAAACCCGCGAGGTAAAATGAGCCGCAGACTACGAGCAGTGCGCCGTCCTTGAGCGCCTGCGTTTTTGCCATATTAAACGCAGCTGAAGCGTCCTGCTCAACGGCGCATTTTATATACAGCGGAAAGCGCTCGCAAAGAGCATCGGGCGATGCTCCTCTCGCCCGGTCGGCCTGCGTTATAAAAGCCTTATTGAAAACTCTGCCCAGCTTTTCTATTATCGTTTCGTAATCCTTATCCTTCATGCACGCGAACAGCAGCACGAATTTGCTGCCGGGAAAGTGCCTGTCAAGCGTATGTGTCAGCTCGTCCACGGCGGCGGCGTTATGAGCGCCGTCTAATATGATATCCGGGCTGCCCTTTAAATATTCTATACGGTATTTTAACTGCGTGCGCGAGATACCTGTCTTTATACATTCATCGTCTATTCCCAGCTGCTTTGCCGCGAGCGCGGCGAGCGCGGCGTTCTGCGGCTGGCTTGCGCCTATCGCGCTTATGAAGTATTCGCCGCCATCAGATATGAATGTCTGCCCGTCCACAGAGCTTGATACGATTTCTACGGGACGGACAAACTTAAGCGGAGCTTTTCTTTCTCTGCAATGCTCGTATATAACCTTTACGGCTTCACGACGCTGCACGGCGGATACTACGGGAATGCCCTGCTTAATAATACCGCACTTTTCAGAAGCTATCTGAACGAGGCTGCCGCCCAGCACGTCCATGTGGTCGTAGTCTATGTTTGTAAGAATGACGACGGACGGCTGTATGCGGTTTGTGGGGTCAAGCCTTCCGCCCAGCCCCGTTTCCATGACTGCGATATCAACTCCCTGCCGTTCGAACCATAAAAGGGCGGCCGCGGTGTATGCGGCGAACAGCGTTTCGTTGACGGCAAGACCATTATCCTTTACCTCGCGAAGCAGGCCGCGGAGCTCCTGTTTGTCTATTCTTTCTCCGTTTATGCGCATACGTTCCGTTTCGGATACGATATGAGGCGACGTATAGCAACCGCACCTGTATCCGGCGGCTGTTAGAATGCTGCTTATATATTCAGCGACGGAGCCCTTGCCGTTCGTGCCCGCTATATGGACGTATCTCATTTGCGCAGCTCAAAAAGCCTTTGGTTTATAGCCGCGAGCATGTCGTGGTATTTCGCAAGTTTATCGCGTTCCTCCTGCACAACGGCGGTGGGAGCCTTGTCCACGAACCTGCTGTTGGAAAGCAGCCCTTCGGCGCGCTTTATCTCGCCTTCCAGCCGTTTCGCCTCGCCCTCGAGGCGCGCCACCTCTTTATCTATATCAATAAGCTCCCCAAGCGGCATGAACGCTTCCGCTCCTGTACCGACGACGGAAACGGAGTTTTCGGGAACGTCTTTCTTGCTTTCTATAAACTTTATTTCGGAAGCGTAAGCCAGCCGCGCGATATACTGCGCGCACATCTCGTAATCCGGCCTTGATTCCCCGGAAGCAAGTATGCTTATTACGGCCTTCCTGTTTGCCGGAACGTTCATCTCGGAGCGCAGATTTCTTATGCCGCGCACCATCTCCATTACGTTCTGCATAGCCTTTTCTTCGACGTCGTATATACTGCCAGCCTCGGGCCACTTCGATATCATTATGCTTCCCGTCGTCGCGGGCAGCGATTTATATATCTCCTCGGTGATGAACGGCATAAAAGGATGCAGCAGCTTAAGCGTATCGGCGAGCACGAAATTCAGCACGGACACCGCCGTGTTTTTATCCGCTGTGTCATCGGAATTGAGGCGCGGCTTGGCCATCTCGATATACCAGTCGCAGTATTCGTTCCAAAGGAAGTCATGCACCTTTTGTGCCGCCATGCCAAGCTCGAAACGTTCTATCTGTTCGGTAACGTCCGTTATTGTATCTGCAAGCCGTGAAAGTATCCACTTGTCGGCGATATCCAGTTTGCTCTCGTCTATAGGCGCGACGCTTTCTCCCGTGTTCATAAGCACAAATCTTGCAGCGTTCCATATCTTGTTGGAGAAGTTGCGGGCGTTTATTACCTTTTCGGGCGAGAAGCGCATATCGCCGCCCACCCTAACGCCGACGGCAAGGCTGAACCTCAGCGCGTCCGCGCCGTATTCGTCGACTACGTCGAGCGGGTCTATTCCGTTATTAAGCGATTTGCTCATCTTGCGGCCCTGCTCGTCGCGCACGAGACCATGTATGTTTACATACTCAAAAGGCTTTTCGCCCATGCACTCGAAGCCCGACATTATCATCCTTGCCACCCAGAAAAATATGATATCGTACGCCGTTACGAGCACATTAGTGGGATAGAAGTATTCAAGCTCCGGAGTTTTGTCCGGCCAGCCGAGAGTCGAGAACGGCCAAAGCCCGCTGCTGAACCACGTGTCGAGCACGTCTTCATCCTGCGTAAAGCGCTGCGAGCCGCATGTGCATTCGCCTGGCATCTCTCTCGCGACTACCATCTTCCCGCAGTCCGCGCAGTAATATGCGGGTATTCTGTGCCCCCACCAAAGCTGGCGCGATATGCACCAGTCGCGTATATTGTCCATCCAAGAGAAATATATGCTCTGGCTGTGCTCGGGTATAAACTTTATATCGCCGTTCCTCACAGCGTCCGCGGCAGGCTTTGCGAGGCTCTTCATTGAAACAAACCACTGCTTGGAAACTATGGGCTCTACGACGGTATCGCACCTGTAGCAATGGCCGACGTTGTTCTTGTGGTCTTCTGTCTTTACGAGCAGCCCAAGCTCGGCAAGCTCCTTTAAGATAAGCTCCCTTGCCTCATAGCGTTCCTTCCCCTCAAACTTCCCTCCCATGCTGTTTACATATCCCCTGTCGTCCAGCACGCGTATAACGGGAAGCTCATGCCTTGCGCCGACTTCGAAGTCATTAGGGTCGTGTGCGGGCGTTATCTTAACGGCGCCCGTGCCGAACTCCATATCCACATATTCGTCGGCAATAACGGGTATCACGCGGTTCATAAGCGGCAGCACTACGTTCTTGCCTATGATGTTTTTATATCTTTTATCCTTCGGGTTTACCGCTACGGCAGTATCGCCCAGCATAGTTTCCGGACGTGTGGTAGCGACTACTACGCCTTCCCCGCCGTCCTCCGCCGGGTAACGCATATACCAGAGGTATGAATCGTGCTCTGTGTATTCCACCTCCGCGTCGGAGAGCGCGGTCTCGCAGTCGGGGCACCAGTTGATTATACGGTCTCCCCTGTATATAAGCCCCTTTTCGTACAGCCGCACAAAAAATTCTTTAACCGCCTTTGAGCAGCCTTCGTCCATAGTGAAGCGCTCCCGCGACCAGTCGCACGACGAGCCGAGCTTTTTAAGCTGCTCTACTATTCTTCCGCCGTACTGCTCCTTCCACGCCCACGCGCGCTTTAAGAACTCCTCGCGGCCTATCTCCTCTTTTGACGTGCCCTCTTCTCTGAGCTTATCCGCTATCTTGACTTCGGTAGCTATGCTCGCATGGTCCGTTCCGGGCACCCACAGCGCGGCGTAGCCCTGCATGCGCTTCGTCCTTATTATCGCGTCCTGCATCATGTTGTCGAGGGCGTGCCCCATATGAAGCTGCCCCGTTATATTAGGCGGAGGTATGACTATCGTATAAGGTTTTTTGTTCTCGTCTATCTCCGCGCGGAAATACCCGGCGTTTACCCATTCGTCATATAAACGCTGTTCGACTTCTTTAGGATCATACACCTTGCTCAATTCTTTTGCGCACATATTCCGTCCTCCAAATTATCAACAAATAAAAAACCGCCCGACAAAAGGACGGTAAACCGCGGTGCCACCTTACTTCAGGCAAATAGCCTGCGCTCGTCCGTTTTAACGCACGGCTGCGCCGTATGCTACTGCAGATTTCTGTTTCGCATACAGAGCTCCAAAACGACTTCCCGCATGCTTGCCGAAAGGCCCTCTCAGCCCATGAAGCCTTTTCT
Organism: Bacillota bacterium; assembly: GCA_023410595.1. Taxonomy (GTDB): domain Bacteria; phylum Bacillota; class Clostridia; order Christensenellales; family SZUA-584; genus DTFZ01. Next base: position 42,305 of record JAEYPO010000008.1, read on the forward strand.
CTTATATCGGCGCAATTTGCAGTACTACTCTTTGTCATAGCTGTGGTAGAATTATAATATAGCTGAATTACGCTGTCAACAACGGCAAGAATAAAAGAATAACGCGCAAAGGAATAGAAATGGAACAGATTTATCTTATTTTATTGGCTGTACTTCCGGGCGCCATATTTTCTCTGTTTATAATAATACAGGACAGGTTTGATCGGGAACCGGTAATGATGCTTATTAAAGTGTTTGTAGCTGGCATGGTCTCGACGCTTCCCACTATACTTGTGGAGATACTTGGGCAAAGCCTCAATATATTCTCGGGCATCTGGGGTCTGCTGTTTGAAGCGGTCGTTATTATAGGCTTTTCCGAGGAGTATTTTAAAAGGCTCGTAGTGCTCAAGCTTGCGTATAACAACCCAGCGTTCAACGAGAAACTGGACGGCATAGTGTATTGCGGCATCGCGGCTCTGGGGTTTGCCACGCTGGAGAATATATTCTACGTAGTCACGTATTCGGCGCAAAGCCCGGATATCTGGATAACGCGCGGGCTATTAAGCGTGCCGGTGCATATGCTGCTCGGCGTAACTATGGGCTATTACCTTTCGCTCTCAAAGTTCTGCCCCGACCATAGAAAATGCAGGTCGTATTTTTCCAAGTCGCTTTATATACCGGCGCTGCTGCACGGCGCGTTTGATTTCATTCTTATGTCGTCTCTGCCTTTGCTTTCTCTTGCGTTTATACCGTTCGTTGCGTTTTTGTGGATATCGTCGCTTATAAAGTTAAGGAGGTATTACGTAGAATCCAAGCGTCGTTTTGGAAGCGAATAGTTTTTTATAGTTTATTAATACACGCTTTACACCTAGTTCATTTCTCTCCATTATATTGACATTGACCGAAAAAGCATATATATGTACAATAAACTTTGGGGGTTTGCACGCTATGCGGGACGAAGGTTTCAGGGTAAAGAGATTAATAAGAAAGATTCCCTGGCTCCTTGTCGGGCCTGTTTTTTATCTGTTATTCAGGCTGTCGTTTCTCTGGCCTGATTTCACCGAACAAGTTTACTCGCGCTCTATATACAGAATACTCAGCCAGGGCATATCCACGGTAACGGGGTTACTTCCGTTTTCACTCGCAGAGTTATTGTTGTACGCATTTATTCTGTTCGTTATCGTATATATCATTATTATGATTGTAAAAACAATAATGGCAAAACGCGCCTGGTGGTTTGAGCTACTGGGCAGGCTGCTTGCGCTGATGTGCGTGTTTTCCTGCGTATACGCGCTGTTTGTTGGACTGTGGGGCTTCAATTATTCGCGCGAGACTCTGGGAAGAACATTAAAGCTTGACACTTCGCCCGCTTCGGTAAGCGAGCTTTATTCCACCTGCGAAGCGCTTATCGCAAAAGCGAATACATTAAGGGCGGCGGTGCCCGAAGATAAAAGCGGCGTTTACGCTCCAGAATTTACGAAAAAGGATATGATGAGCGCTACGGCGGTATATTATAACCTGGCGTCCGTGTTAACGGGCAATACCTTTTTTAGCGGCAGCTACGGCGGCGCGAAACCCGTCATCTACTCCACCGGCCTTTCGTACGCGCATATAGCGGGCGTGTATTTCCCGTTTACCGCTGAAGCCAATGTAAACACCGATGTGCCTATACTCTATTTCGCGGCCTCAAGCCTTCATGAATCGGCTCATCAGAGAGGCTTTGCAAGAGAAGACGAGGCAAACTTTCTTGCCTATTACGTCGCGTCGTATTCTGGCAACGCGTCGGTGGAATATTCGGGAACGATGCTCGCGCTTTCCGAGTCGATGAATCAGCTGTATCGCAATGATAAGGACCTGTATTTTGAGCTACGGGAAAAGTATTCAGAAGGCTTAAGCAGAGACCTTCATAACAACTTTCTTTACTGGCAGCGCTACGAGAGCCCTGTAAACGAGACGTCCAAGGCGGTCAACAACACTTTTCTAAAGGCTAATATGCAAATGGAAGGCGTAAAGAGCTACGGACGCATGGTGGACCTTCTCATCGCGCTATGGCGCAAAGGAGGCATAACTAACGCCCATGCAATACAAAAGGCCGCATAAAGCGGCCTTGGTTAACTGTTTATTTTTACTTTGCAAGATCGATCATATCCGACGCAAACGTCACAACGGTGCCGTCATTGCCCCATATAAGGTTTGAATTGTCCGCTTCTAAATATTCGAATTTTTTACCGTATTTTTGATATATCGGTTCCGTCTGCTTGCCGTAAAGCGTGGGAGCGCATGTTATATATCCCACAATCTTTTCTACGTCGTTTGTTTTGCCCGCAATGTTAAAGTCCGCCGAAACGGTATCGTTCGCTTTGTTTTGAGCGATAGTGACTGAATCTATGGTCATGCCGTTCTGCCCTACTACCGAAATGTTTATAAGCGTTTCGGGGTCAACATCAGTTTTGCCTGAAACAGTGACAACATCTCCATTTATAGCTATCTCGCAGCTTCCCGTTATCTTATACGTGGGCACGCCCGCAAGCGGCGTCGGCTTTGCAAGCGTTACCGCGCCGCAACCTGAAAATACAGTTACAGCCGCAGCAAGGCACAGTATCAAAGCAACTATTTTAAAGCTAATCTTACGCATCTTTTACCTCTATAATGAATCTTCATACAGCCGCGGCGAAATCAGCGGCTTAAACTAGTATACATAAAAGGCGCCGCCATGTAAAGCAAAACGTTTTGTCCGCTTTTTTATCGGTATACAGCGCTTATTATGTTTTACAGTACGCCAGAATGTTTATATTATCATAAGACTATTAATACGGGGTCCCCAGAAAGTCGTGAGGCTTTATGGGGTGTAATATAGGTTTGTGTATAAATGGCTATTAAAAGAAGATACCTTGGCGCGCTGCTTATAGACATTGGTATGATAACGCACGAGCAGCTTGACGAATGCCTGAAAGTACAAAAGAATACTGGTGAACAGCTTGGCAAAATACTGAAGGCGAAAGGGTTTGTCACCGAGCAGCAGCTCATGGAGATACTCGAGTTCCAACTCGGCATACCTTCCGTCAATCTTGAAACGATGTCGCTTTCTCCCAAGCTCGCGAAACACATACCGGTAGCGCTTGCGCGAAAGCACCAGATGGTGCCTATTAAGATAGAGAACGATTCGCTATACATCGCCATGGAAGACGCGCTCGATTTTATAGCGCTTGAGGACGCGCGCGTAGTATCCGGCATGGAGATAATACCAAGGATTGCTTCCGAGCACGCCATAGAAGCCGCGATAAACAAGCTTTACGGTAACGAAAACGCCGAGACTGCCATTAAAGAGCTTTCCGAAGAGAACGCTTCAGCCGGCACGGACGACGAAGACGACATAAATACCGACATATCGAACGCGCCTATCGTACGGCTCGTTAATTCCATATTCGAGCAGGCGGTCAAGGCAAAGGCGAGCGACATACACGTAGAACCCAGCGACAGCAACGTAAGAGTGCGCATGAGGATAGACGGACAGCTGCTGCCTATACTTACGATACCTAAAAAGGCGCAGTCCGCCGTTATAACGAGGCTGAAAATAGTAGGCAATATGGATATTGCAGAAAAACGTCTGCCGCAGGACGGACGTTACAAGCTAAGCGTAGGCAGCAACGAGATAGACGTGCGTATGTCTTCCCTGCCCACGGTGCACGGCGAAAAGGTTGTAATGCGCCTTCTCGACAAGGAAAACTATTTGATATCGAAAGACAAGCTTGGATTTTCCAAAGAAAACATAAAAAAGTTCAATTCGCTTATCAGCAACCCGCACGGCATCATACTCATAACGGGGCCAACGGGCAGCGGAAAATCGACGACGCTTTACGCAATGCTAAGCGAGCTTAACAAGACCTCGGAAAATATAATAACAGTCGAAGACCCTGTCGAGTATTCCATAGAGGGTATCAACCAGGTGCAGGTCAACACAAAAGCGGGGCTCACGTTTTCCACAGGCCTTCGCTCAATATTAAGACAGGACCCCGACATAATTATGATAGGCGAGATAAGGGACCAGGAAACGGTGGATATCGCGATTAGAGCCGCCATAACGGGCCATCTGGTGCTCTCTACAATACATACGAACGACGCGCCGGGAACGATATCCCGGCTTGTTGACATGGGCGTACCGTCGTATATGCTCGCGGCTTCGCTTGTGGGCATACTCTCGCAGCGGCTTGTACGTAAGATATGCCCGTCGTGCAAGACGAAATATACTCCGAGCAAGTTTGAGCTTAGCGCCGCCGGCCTTCCCCCGTCTTACAACAAAGACATATTTGTCGGCAAAGGCTGCGCTAACTGCAACAACACAGGTTATAAGGGCAGGACGGCAGTGCATGAAATACTCGTCATAGATCGGGAAGTGCGCGACATGATGACAAGCGGCGCGTCCGTTGACGAGATACGCGACTACGCCATATCCAAACAGCATATGAGTACGCTCGCCGCAGAATGCATTTCTTTGATGGGAAAAGGCGAGACGACTATACAGGAAGTAATAAAGACGTCTTATTCTAACAAAGGAGATACGCAATGAACATAAGGATGCTGCTGGATATCGCGGCGCAGATGGACGCTTCCGACCTGCACATCTCGACCGGCATCCCCCCCATGCTTCGCGTCAGCGACGACCTTCGCCCCGCTTGCGACACCATTGTAACATCCGAGATGTCGGAGGAATTCGCAAGGGAGATAATGAACGAAGCCCAGTGGAATACGCTGACGGACAAAGGCGAGTGCGACTTTGCCATATCCGTGCCCGGCAAATACCGGTTCCGCGTAAACGTTTATATGCAGCGGCAGAGCATAGCTATAGCGCTGCGCCTTATAAAGAGCACGCCGCCCGATATTAACGAACTCGGGCTCCCCCCTATAGTCAGCTCGCTGTGCAACTATACAAGGGGGCTGATACTCGTTACCGGCCCAACTGGCAGCGGCAAATCGACGACGCTCGCGGCAATGGTCGACCTTATTAACAACACGCGCAAGCGCCATATAATAACGCTTGAGGATCCTATAGAGTATCTTCACAGGCATAAAAAATGCATCGTCAACCAGCGCGAGATAGGCGCCGACTCAAAGGACTTTTCGGTAGCGCTGCGCGCCGCTCTGCGGCAGGACCCCGACATAATACTCGTCGGCGAAATGAGAGACTTAGAGACTATAAGCATCGCGATAACGGCCGCAGAGACAGGCCATCTTGTCATGTCTTCGCTGCATACTACGGGCGCGGCAAAGACTATAGACCGTATAATAGACGTATTCCCCCCGTATCAGCAGCAGCAGATACGCATGCAGCTCTCGATGACGCTCGTTGGCATAGTCTCGCAGCAGCTCGTGCTAAGCACGGACGGCAAGAGCCGCGTAGTCGCTGTGGAAACGCTCGTCGCGAATTCAGCTATACGCAACCTCATTCGCGAAAACAAGGTGCATCAGGTAGCAAGCTCGATGCAGGCCGCTTCGAGCAGCGGCATGCAGCTCATGGACAACGCGCTTGCAAACCTCTATAAGACAGGGCGCATATCAAGAGAGACCGCGCTCTCTTACTGCATAGACAGGAACTATATCTCCACACTGCTTTAAAAACAAACGCTTTTAGAGGTGATAACTATAAAATATCTTTACAAGGCGGCGAACAAGGCCGGGCAGACGCTGGAAGGAATAATTGAAGCTAACGACAGGAAAGCCGTTATAAGCGCACTCCGGGCAAAGTCGCTTTATCTTATCGAGCTTACCGACGCAAGCCCCAATACGTCCATAGACATAACTTTGGGGTCGGCAAAGATACCAAAGAAGGTGCTTGCCGTATTTTGCACGCAGTTCGCCAGCATACTCAAGGCCGGAGTACCGCTGATACAGGCGCTCTCTATACTCGACGAGCAGATTGAAAACCCTAAGCTTAAAAAGATAGTGCAGAGCGTCGAGGAAGACCTGCAGCGCGGCAGGAGCCTTTCCGACGCGTTCTCGTCGCATGAACGTGCGCTGCCCGCCATGATGATAAAGATGATAGAAGCGGGCGAGGTTAGCGGCACGCTCGACATATCGCTGAAAAGGCTTGCTACGCAATTTGAAAAAGAGAACCAGATATCAAAGAAGATAAAATCGGCGATGATGTACCCCGTTGTCGTATGCTGCGTAGCGCTGCTTGTCGTAGTGTTTTTGCTGCTGTTCGTCGTGCCGAAGTTCACCGCGATATTCGAGAGCACTGGCAACGAGCTGCCCGGCATAACGAAGTTTGTACTATCCTTGAGCAAGGGCATATCGGACGGATGGATGTTCATACTCATAGGCCTTGTTGTGGTATACGCGCTTTTCAGGCTTTTTAAGTCGTCCGTGACGGGCAGGCTTCAGCTCGACACCATAAAGCTGAAGGCCCCGATAATAGGAAAAGCGAGCCTTCGTATACTTACGGCGCGCCTTGCAAGGGCGCTCGCCACGCTTACGAGCTCGGGCATAAATCTCACGCAGTCGATAAAGATAGCGTCTAAGGTCGTCGCAAACAAGCTTGCCGAAGACAAGCTGCTCGACGTAGAAGACAGCATAAAGCAGGGTCATACGCTGCATCAGGCAATAAAGGCGGCGGGCCTTTTTCCCAGCATGCTTATGCACATGACGAAGATAGGCGAAGAATCGGGCACGCTTGACGACATGCTGGAAAAAGCCGCGTCATACTTTGAGGACGAGGCGGACTCCTCTATATCGAAGGTCACATCGCTCATACAGCCCATACTCCTCGTTTTAGTTGCGGTAATGGTGCTGTTCATAATACTGTCCGTGATACTGCCAATGTTCAGCATGTATCAGAACATAACCTGATGAATATATTTTAGCTGTAATGTTTCAGATAAAAAAATATGTTTATATAGTAATATATAAACTTTATTCACACTAAAGGAGATAAATTATGAACATGTTCTCAAGAAAAAACAAGAAAGGCTTCACACTCATCGAGCTGATCGTTGTCATCGCGATACTGGCTATACTTGCGGCAATTGCAATACCTACGTTTATTGGTGTAACAGATAACGCAAATAAAACCGTGGTTCTAGCCAATGCAAGAACTCTTGTTTCGTCAATCAATGCATTTAACACTCTTGCAGATACGACTACAGATGTTGCTAAAATTACAGAAATTAAAGATGCTAGTACATTGAAGGGCGCGCTAGACACATGGTGGCCGGGTTCATTATCGATCGAAGATGCAACTGAGGCAATTAAATTAATAACTATGACAGGCAGTGCCGCGTCAATAAAAGAAGTAACACCATCGGCAGCGCCGGCAGAGGGTTAAGTAAAGTAAGATTAGTCATTAAAGAGTGAAAGAATTTTCTTTCACTCTTTCTTATTTTTCGCCGAATTATACATAAACCTTGTTTATGCCCGCTCTTTAAGTGTTATATATAAATATAGTAATCTAAAGGGCAAGCTATATGGAATTGTATTTTGGTTTATGCGTTTTTTTGTTCGGCATAATAATTGGCAGCTTTCTTAATGTATGCATATTAAGGCTGCCCGAAAATAAGTCGATAGTCACGGGGCCCTCCTCCTGCCCCGCGTGCGGAACACAACTTACAGCCCGCGATCTTGTGCCGGTATTCAGCTATCTATTCCTGCGCGGCAAGTGCAGGCATTGCGGCAAAGGTATATCGGCACAATATCCGCTGGTAGAGCTGACAACAGGAATTTTGTTTCTGCTATTGTACGTAAAATTCGGGCTTGCGTGGCCATTGCCGGTCAACGCTGCGCTCGTTTCTATACTAATCGTGGTTTCGCTAATAGACTGGCGGCATATGGAGATACCCAACGGCCTTATAATTACTCTGCTTTTTGTAGGGGCCGCACAGCTTGCCGCGACAATATTTACCGGCGTTTTCGGAAGCTGGACAAGCTACGTTATCGGCATGTTAGCGGGCGGTCTGCCGCTGCTGCTCATAGCGCTGCTCTGCCAGTTTATACTTAAAAAAGAAGCGTTCGGAGGCGGCGACGTTAAGCTAATGGCTGCAGCCGGGCTCGTAATAGGCTGGAAGCTCGTCATAACGTCTTATGTTATAGGCATTATAACAGGGGCGGTGTTCGGAGTGATACTCCTCTCCACCGGCAGAAAGACGCGCAAAGACGCCATGCCGTTTGGTCCTTTTCTGGCGCTCGGAATTACGGCCAGCATTTTTTTCGGCAACGAGCTCATCAACTGGTATCTGGGGCTGATATAACGTATGAAAAAGCTGCGGGAAATACGGGGCCTGACGCTCGTCGAAGTGATCGTTTCCATAGCGATTTTCGCGGCTATTGCGCTGCCGCTTTTTTCCGTATTCGTGCAGTCTATAAAGACAGATAAAGCGTCAAGCGACATATTAAACGCGAACTATATAGCACAGGACTACATAGAAAAGCTGGACGGAGCGACATATAAGCAGGCTCTTGAAAACAAGCCCGAAAGCGCCGCTAAAGGAAATTATACGCTTTCCGCGGTAATAAAGCCTTACGGCACGTCCCCATTTGGCAGCGAGTGCGACTTTGTGCACATTAACATGAACGACGACGGCACAATGCTCGCCGTGATGCCGGATGGTAAGTGGAACCTCTTTGGTAGTCTGCCCTCCACACTCTCGCTGAGCTTATCCGGCAGTAATTATACGTTCAAAGGCGGGTCAATTACGCTGACGGGAAATGCAGGCTACGGATATTGCGCTATTATCATAAATGCGACGAAAAAGCCCGCGGAAACAAAAGCAACTATAACGCTCGGCACAAACTGCAAAGCGGCTTATTACTGCAAAGAGCTTATTAAAAACGATATTACGATAGACGGAACGGGTACGCATGAGACTTACACGAACAACATTATAGGCGATACGTCGCTTGTGTACTTAAAAGCAAGCGTATACGACTCGTCCTCAAAAGAAGTGGCTTTCTCGGAAAGCTATATGCATATTAAGAACTGGTAGGCTATGAAGAACAGAAAAGGATTTACATTGATAGAAATGCTCATAGTCGTCGCTCTTGTAGGAGCGGTTTCTCTGTTGATGTATTCCTTTTTCGGTCAGGGGTTCAGCCTTTATGCGGCAGAATCAAAATCGGCGGACGAGCAGACAAGTTTAAGGCAGGTGCTCTCCGATATAACGAACAAGTCAAGGCTCACGAAAGCGGACGAAATAACAGCCGACGCGGGCATATTGACCGTAGGTACATACGTATACAAGCTGGATGGCGGAAAGATAACGCGGAACGGAGCCTCGATTGCGAGCGGTATAACATCGTTTAGCGTAAACAAAACAGGCGACTTGCTTGAAATCGGGCTTAAAAGCGCTTCGGGCAAAAGCATATCGACGTCGGTTTCTCTTTTTGGATAGGGGTGAAATTAGATGAAAAAGTTGTGTTTTGTTAAAAAGAATACCCGCGGCTCGGCCATCGTTATGGCGCTCGTTACCATGACGCTGCTTGTGTGCCTGGGGCTTGCGTTGATAGTCGTCTCTATGGGCAACCTTGATGTAACCGCCGCCGACGCCGCAAACAACGACGCTTATTACGCGGCCGCGTCGGGCGTGAACAGCGCCATAGATCAGCTGAAGTTCGAGGTGTCAAACTATTATAACGAGATGCTGAAGGCGCAGGGCACGACTTACACTCAGCTCTATAATGACTTCTTTGCGGGCATAAACAGCAACGCGCAGAGCCGCTTTACAGAGCCCTCTGTCTCGGGCGTCACTACCGCAACGACGTTTACGCAAGGCGCTTTCGATTCTGCGGAGAATACATGCCAGTTCCTTGTGTCTTGCACTTCGACGGCCGCGAAAAACATGAGATACAAAGTAAACGGCTCTGTGACTATAAAGCGTATAGACGTTAACGCGGTCGGTGCATGGAACTTTCCTGACAGAGCAATAACCGCAGGCGGTGCGTTGAACCTTGGAAATACGAACGGTATGAATGTTTCAGGAGGGAATGTCGATGTAGCAAATATTATAAGAAAAGAGACCGACCAGTTAAAGCTTTCGGAAGGTCAGTTGATAATTGACCCTAATGTAGGTCAAACGCTGCGCGACTCATTGAAATATATGTCGTACACCGATCCGTCAATAACAAGTCCTGACATTCACATCACCCAAAACAACTTGGTTATTAAAAATGTATCTGTTTCACCAGTCATGATGACTTCTGATTCCGGAATAAGCGTTTCATTTGATGGTTGTATTATACCGAGCGGCACTATATATATAAAGGGCAACATTGATATTACAGGCGGCAGCTGCAACGCCAATATTTATTGTGACGGAAATATAACGGCAAGTAATTTTACTATGAACGGCGATTTGTATTGCAGGGGAAATTTAAATATAAGCGAAGTTACAATGGTTGGCAAAACGACATGCGACGGATATGTTTCGGCTTACAAAGGCTCATTTAAGGGAACAGTGTATGCGGGGAACGGTATATCCGTGGATAATGCTTCAAGTATGGGCAGCCTTTTTTCGCCCGAGACGATAACTATCAGCCATGTTAATATATCAAACGGTATTATTTATTCATCAACTAAGATTAATTTTGGTGATTGCAGTACTACATGCCTGTTGTTTTCAGGAGGAGACATCGAGTTAACAGGAGGTGCAAGCATGTGCGGGTCTCTTACCGCAATGGGAAATATCTATGGTTCATATGATTCACGCCTATGGCTTACGCTCAGTTATTCAAAATCAAATCTTGAAAGTATATTTACAGACCCTGATAACACGTTCTTTACATCCGGCCCTAAGCCGAGCCTTTTCGACGTCGTTGTAAACCAGGATGTCAGGCCCGCGGGCAGCATATAAAACAAGGAGTAACTTATGGCGATAAGACAAACGTCCACGCTGGCGGTGGACATTGGCAACTCAAACCTTAAACTGATACAGACGTCCGCAGACGGAAGGATTCAAAAGTTTGCCGTACACAAGATGCCGGAAGGCTGTGTGGACGACCTTAATATTTCCTCTGAAGATGCGCTTGTGCGTTCATTGAAAACTGCACGGAAAACTTCAAAAATGCCGGGAGGAAGCTGCAACCTCGTGCTGAGCGGCAGCGATATCATTATCCGTCATTTCACGCTTCCCGTGCTGGAGGAAAAGCAGCTTTACCAGAACATACTCAACGAAATGTCAGGCTATCTTCCCGTAGACACTGATAAGTATTATCTGGACTATAAGATTGAAGGCGTGGTTAAAGAAGAAGGCATAGACATGTACAATCTGCTTGTGACCACCGCCCACAAGCGTACCATAGAGACATACAGAAGGGTGCTGCGCTCGGCGGGTTTCAACGTAAAGGTGATAGACACTTGCGAGAACGCCAAGGAAAAGCTGCTGCGCTTCAACCACGAAAAGAACCCCGATTTCAATATAGACGGCGGGATATGCATACTGGATTTCGGCACAAAGCATACGCGTATCAACATATATAACAACGGCTATTTTTACGTCAGCAACATTATTAAGCGTTCCGGACAGAGTATAACCGACGTTATATCGCAGTATTCGGGCAAGGATGTGCTGGTTTCGGAAATGATAAAGCGCGAGGTAAACTTCTTAAGCGGCGAGCACCCTAATAAAGAGCTCAAATCCGCCGTCATTTATGAAGTAGACTCAATGCTTCTCGAAATAGGACGCGTATTCGACTATTTCAAAACCCGCACCAAAAACACATTAAATACTGTATATATCTCCGGCGGAGGCGCGCTCATGCCCGGGCTTAAGGATTATATGGAACAACATCTCGTACTGCCGGTAAAGTACGCTTCCGACCTTGTAAAGGCCGCGTCTAACATCACGATGGATACCGGAGGGCTTACGTTCCTTATCAACGCATACGCGGCGGTGTTCAGGGAGGAACAGAAGTGAAAAACGATATCAACCTTTTATACAAGCGCAAGATTAAGACATACTCGAGTAAAAACGTCGCTATTGGCCTGTTACTTATCGTGCTTATAGCGGCGGGGATGTATGCGGGCATGGCTATTCCTTCCGGCACGATAAGCGCGATGAAGATAGAGGCCGCCCAGCTTGACAGCCGGATAAACTCCTCAAGTGAAACGCAGCAGGATCTTAAGGACAAAACGCAGCGGGAAGCGACGCTTTCGCTTCAGATCGCTGAACTTGAGGCTATAGACGGATCGCGGCTTGATATATCTAAATTTCTAAATGCCGTTGAAGCGTCGCTGCCGACTGAAGCTAACTTATTGTCGCTTCAGTTCACCGACGCAGCCATAAATCTGCTCGGCACGGCAAACAGCGATAAGGATGTTTCGACTTTTTGCCTGCGGCTTCGCGAGCAGAATACGTTTAAAGACGTTTACATCACGAACAGTACGTCTGAAGGGCAGATATTGAGCTTCGGCATTACCGCCACGCTGCCTTCGCCGCTAGGCAACTTAGAGCTTATAAAAGCGATAGAGCAAGCCGATGTAGTACAGGACGCGGCGGCAGCGGCGCCCGCTTCATCTTCACCGGAGGTGACGAGCAAATGAGCATGACGAAACGTGAAAAAATATTAATTGTCATCGTACTTATACTTGCGGTATTTTTCGTATATTATATGTACTTGCTTAAACCTTGCCTCGACGAAAGCGAAGCGCTGAAAGCGGACAACGAAAACAAAATGCAGCTTATTGCCACAAACGAAAAGATGCAGCAAAACGTTCATGAAACAGACGAAAGAAACTCGGGCTACGAAGGCCGTTTAAGCCAATATGGCGGCAGTATACTTGAGGATTTTGACCAGCCCATGGTACTCGTATATCTAAGCGATATTGTGGCGGAACACGGGACAAAGCTGACTATAGCCTTTGAGCGGGTAAGCGAGACGAACCATGTCAGTATAAACAGGGCATTGGTCACTATGAACTCTACATACGACGGGCTTAAATCCGTACTTCAATCTCTTGACGAAGGCGCTTATTTCTTAAAGGTTACCGGGCTAACCGTTACACAGGAGCAACCGGAAGAAGTTTTGGGAGACAAAACGACAGACACAGAAGCTGGCGAAGACGCGCCGCCCGAAGAGCTATCCGCGCCCCCGCTGCCGGAAGACTCTCTTAACGTTACAATGACGCTGGAATTCTACAACTTCGGCAGAGAGCTGCCGCCCGATAAGCAATACCCGTTTACCGAAGGTAAGTCTTACGGTGGAGACATATTTTACTGATAGCATACAATAATGATACCCTCGGCCATGTCCGGGGGTATTCCTATAATACTGGCATCGCCTCAAGGCGTACCCAACGGTCGTCTTTTGCATGATTGTTGCGGTTTGCCCCAACCAGATGCTTTATGGTATATGAATATAAACCATCTATGCGTTCTCATAGGCTTCTCCTTGAGGAGAAGCTTTAAAGCACCAGATTGTTTGGCTAGCGCTTAACGCTGCCAATCTGATGCTGGACTGATGAGTGTTAATAAACAA
>JAEYPO010000009.1 GCA_023410595.1 Bacillota bacterium
TTAATGTACAAATGAACGACGCCCTTTTTAAATTCATCTGTATAGTGCTTACCTGCCATACTCGTACCTCCTTTTTAATTATCTCTGGTACGAGTTTTCGTGTCTACCTTTTTATACTAACTCCAATATAAAAAAATTAAACAGTGAAACATCATATAAAGTCGGAGATAAATTAAAAATCGACGCCGATTACTTACATAATTCATTAAGCTTACTCGAAGAATTTTTTTTATGTTTGGCTCTTGAGATATGGCATAAGTTAAATAGAAAGGATAAAAACAAAGAACAAGAAATAATTTCGATCATTAGTAAGCTGTTATTAAACAAGCATAATATGGCTGTGCTAAATATCTGTGAGTATTGTAAAAATGAAATGTTTATGGATGAAAGTCATAGATTAATTGTAGATATTCACAAATATACTGCCTTAAAAAATATGGATAAGCTAAAAGAGGAAGACTTAAATAAAATTCGCAGTTTGATCAATGCTAAAGAAAATAGTATTTACGAGCTTGCTCAATTTATTTTACTAGACAATGAAACTGATGCAACTAGGTTGTTTATAGAATTATATAAGGATAAAAAAATAAGCTTATATGATTATTTTTCTTGGCCTATACTGCATAATTTACGTGATTATTCTAGTTTAATGAATTTGTTAAGAACCAGTGAGGATGACGATTTAAGGAAAGCAAGTTTATATATATATTCTGGGCTAGAGGAATATGATAGTGATATAACATCACTACTTCTTATAGAAAAGTATATAAAATGACTATAAATAGATAGGCATTTAAATTTTACTTAACCTTTCAATTACTATTTAACTGAAAGAGTCATTATAGCAATAATGTGACTAAGTAAAAAATATAGGGTGAATTTTGTAATGACAGAGAAAGAAAAGAAATTATTTAAAAGCATCAAAACACTAAAAACTGAATATCCTGCTACGTTTCGTATCATTACAATGTTTTTAATACTAGCGATTATTGTAATTCCAATTGCGATATTTTTAGCTTATTTAATTGGAGATATTTGGGGTGGTATTCCAACACGAATCAATGCTGGTGATGCCTTGGTTTATTGGGGATCTTTTTTAGCATTTATCGGAACGGTTTCTTTGGGAATAGTTGCTTTGTGTCAAAATACAAAGTTTAAAAAGGAAAATGATATTGCTCAAGAAAGACTAAACGCAGCTATGAGCGAATTGTCAAAAGCAAATGATATTGTTGCAGAAGCTAATACAAATGCTAATCAAATATCATGTAAACTACTACAGTTAGAAGAAGACAGATTCCGACCATATATCATGATAAATATTGAACCGATTTTCTATGTTTCAAAAGAAGCACGAAGGTTTAGCAGTGTAATAGATGATAAAATTAGCGGCTCTGATTTTTATTTCAAAGGCACATCAAATAACTACCAGGGTAATTTAGATTTTGTTCATGAATCCATGGCGTTTTTCTTTTCTTTAAAAAATATTGGGAAGTCACCTATTGCAGAAGTATGCTTAGACAAGGGACGTCTGTTAAATGTTGCTGCAGGTGATTTTATAGGCGTTGAAAGGACACTTGATACTTCGCTTATTGATAGTGAGCAAAAAAATATATCACTGATTGTTATGCAACAGGTTGATAATATGGATGGAAATTTAAAAACGAAAATTCAAAGAGAACTTGAGAGACAATTTGAATTGAATTATGATACCAATCTGCATATTGCACTTTCATTAAATTATAAGGACATATATGGTCGGAGTTATTGCCAAGATTATTCTATTCACGCAACCTTTAAAAAGGAAAAAGAAAGTGAGAATGAATATGAAATTAAGTTGCTAGGAATCAGTATCGAACATCACACGGACAAATCACTCTTATTTGAATAATCTTCGTTTTATCCAAATACCAACAGATGTTAGTCAATAAACGTCAACCTATAATTTGATAACTGGGAATGCGCATTATCCATATAACCCCTATTAATCCATATAGCCCTCCCCCCGTAATAAAGGATATTTTCCCTTCCCTGCCGAATTACTTAGAAATTATCCCCGAAAGGTTCTCTATGCAAAAACGCAGCTTTACCGATTGTTTCAGCAGCAGCCCGCTTATACTGATGGAAGGCGCCATAGGCTTGAGACTGGAGCACGAATATAATATAAAGCCCGACAAAGACGTAGTGTACGCGGGGCTTATATATGACAAAACGGCGAGGAACGTTTTGTCCGTGCTTTATGGCCAGTACCTTGCCATAGCGCGGGATTTCAGTCTGCCCATAATGCTGATGACTAATACGCGCAGAGCTAACAGAGAGCGGGTTGAGCGCTCGGCTTTTGGTAAAGCAATAATGCGCGACTATACGGAATTTCTTTATGAGCTTGCCGACGGGTATGACTGCGAGGCGTATGTGGGCGGTATGACGGGCTGCAGGGGCGACGCTTACAGCGGAAGCGAAGGTCTGACTGAAGAGCGCGCGTATGAATTCCACATGTGGCAGGCGGAAGCTTTTAATGACTGTAGGCCGGATTTTATGTTCGCCGGTATAATGCCCTGTCTGCCCGAAGCTGCGGGCGTGGCAAAAGCGTTTGAAACGCTGGAGCTTCCGTACATAATAAGCTTTATGATAAACAGGCAGGGAAATCTTTTAGACGGGACTTCAATAAACGACGCGATAGCGGCGATAGACGGCGCGATGGCCAAGAAGCCGCTTTGCTATATGACGAACTGCGTGCATCCTAATGTACTCGCGCAGGCGCTCTCTGAGCCATTTAACCGCACCGCGCTCGTAAGTGAGCGGTTCTGCGGCATACAGGCTAACGCGGCAGATGCGGACGCATGCAGGCTGGATAAGTGCGGCGAGCCTGTGACCACCGGCGCGAAAGAACTCGCCGATTGCTTTGCGGCTCTGCACAGTGAGTTCCCCATGAAAATATACGGCGGCTGCTGCGGAACTGACAATACGCATATAAGAGAGATCGCCCGCAATATGAAGCGTATCATATCCGGATAACGCGTTTAAATAGTCTCCTTCACATACCTTACAACTTTAAGCTTTTTGCCTATCTCAAGCTCCTTTTTCGTGCTGTCCGGTTTAAAACCGTGATGCTCGTAAAACGCCCGGGCGTTTGCGTTCTCCTCAAGCACCCACAGCGACGCCGACGTAAAGCCGATCGCTTTGAGCTCGTCAATGGTCCAGAAAAGCAGCTTCGAGCCTATGCCGCGCCGCCAGTACGCGGGGCTTACATATATGCCCCATATCTCGCCTCTTGAGGCGTCCGCGTCAGCGTCCCTGCACTTTTCAAAACACGTCCACCCGGCGGGACGGCCGTCATAGAACGCTATCGCGTTCCGGCTCTCCCCCGTGGCGAGGAAGCCTTCAAACGCTTTCTCCCTTGCCTCGGGCGTGTAAGCCGCAAGCACACAGTCCGGCACAACCCCTTTATACGCGGCTCTCCACGACGACGACTGTATCTCGCCGAGAGCCCTGGCGTCGCCCGGCCGGGCGTACCGTATTTCTATCATAGAATACTCACGTCTCATTCGCGGCCTCCTGCGCTGCCTCCCATTCACGTATCAAATCGTCTGTGCTTTGCCGTACATGTTCGTACTCACCGGAAAGCTCGACAAGCCTCTCCGCGCTCAATGCCGCGGGGTCGGCAAGCAGCGCCTCTATCTCCGCAAGGCGCGCTTCCTGCGATTCGATTGCCTGCTCTATGCGTTTTACACGCTCCTGCGCTTCCTTTACCCTCTGTTCGCGTTCCTTATCCGCGCGCTTTAATTTCGCCGCTTCGGTCTTCGTGAGCCCCGAGTCGGCTGACTCCAGCTCTTTTAGTTTTCTGCGCTCGAGCTGTTCGAGGTAATCCGACCAGTTGCCGTCAAATTGTTCTATCCCGCCGTCCTTCATCTCGAGTATGCACGTCGCTACCTTGTTAATGAAATACCTGTCGTGGCTGATGAACAGCACCGTGCCGTCGAAATCCACGAGCGCGCCTTCCAGCACCTCGCGGCTGTCCATATCGAGGTGGTTGGTAGGCTCGTCGAGCAGCAGCAGGTTGCCCTTTTTCATCATGAGCTTGAGCAGCGAGAGCCGTCCTTTCTCCCCTCCCGACAGCGCCGATATGCTCTTGAACACATCGTCTCCGCAAAAAAGGAACGACGCGAGCGTATTGCGCAGCTCGCTGTCCGTCATAGCGGGGAACGCGTCGCGCATCTCCTCTATAACCGTATTATTTACGTTAAGCGTTTCGAGCAGCTGGTCGTAATAGCCCGCCTCTATGCCCACTCCGTATCTTACCTGCCCCTCTAAGGGAGCAAGCCTTGATGCGATTATGCGCAGCAGCGTAGTCTTACCAACGCCATTGGGGCCAATAAGCGCCGCCCTGTCGCCCTTTTTAAGGCTGACGCTGAGCCCTGAGAACAGCGGCGGGCAGCCCTCGAACGCCATGCCGAGGCCTTCCGCCATAAGCACGTCGTTGCCTCCGCGCAGAGAGGCATCCAGCTTTAAGCCCATCTTCCTTCTCTCGCCCGGCGCCTTTTCGGCAAACTCCATCTTAGCGAGCAGCTTTTCCCTTGACTTCGCTTTTTTAAAGTTATTGCCACCCGTCATACGCCCCCACGCGTAGTACTGTTCAATTATCTTTTTCTGGCGGTTGTATTCCCTTTGTCCAAGTTCGTACGCCTTTTGCGCCAACTCGAGTTTTTCCTGCCTCTGCGCGGAAAAAGACGTATAGTTTCCGATATATGTCTCTATTTCTCCGTCCAGCATCTCGCCTGTGTGCGTACAAATCTGGTCTAAAAACCACCTGTCGTGCGATACGATTATAACGGAACCTTGCCATGTTTTCAGATAGTTTTCAAGCCAGAGCGCCGCTTCCGTATCGAGATGGTTCGTCGGCTCGTCGAGCAGCAGCACTGTGGGCTTTGAAAGCAGCAGCCTCGCCAGCATCAGCCGCGAGCGCTGTCCGCCCGACAGCGTGTTGACGCTCTGCCCGTAGAACTCCTCGCCCAGCCCCAGGCCTTTAAGCACTCCCGCTATGGCGCTTTTATAACCGTACCCGCCCGCCTGCTCAAACGCGGTTGTGACGTTCTCATATTCGCGCGAGACTTTGTCCCATTTATCCGCGTCGGCGGACGCTTCCTCCATAGCGTGCTCTAAGGCGCGCATGCGTTCTTCCAGTGCGAACGCCTCGTCGAACACCTCCAGCATCGTCTGCCAGACGGTTGCTTCCGTGCCCGCGCCGGTCTCTTGCGGGAGGTAGCCGACAACAGAGCCGCCGGGCAGCCCTATCGTGCCTCCGTCAGGCGATAACTCGCCGCAGACTATTCTGAGCAGCGTCGTCTTGCCCGCGCCGTTGGGGCCTACAAGCCCCATGCGCATATCGTCCGTCAGTGTTAAAGAGACGTCTTTAAGCACTTGTTCCGTGCCAAAGCTGATATTTATGTTTTTAAGCGATAATGTTACCACTGTAAATTCCCCCAAAATACTTCGCATATTATATATTAAAAGCCCAATATATGCAAAAGCCCCTGCCGATTGCGATTCGGAGGGGCCAAGCTTCAAATCAAGTTACTGCCTGTTAAATCCCGGCGAATATTTCGCCGCAAGCAGTATTGCCTCCGTCATGCTGACTTCGCTGGCAGCTCCCGTGCCCGCTATGTCGAACGCCGTACCGTGGTCTACCGACGTACGCAGGAACGGCAGGCCGTTTGTTATAGCAATCGTCCGCTCAAAATCGAGCGTCTTTGTAGCTATATGGCCCTGGTCGTGGTACAGTGACAGCACTGAGTTGTACCTGCCCTGCAGCGCGAGATGGAACACCGAATCGGCCGAAACTGGCCCGGTGACATTGTATCCGCGCGCTTGCGCTTCTTTGACCGCAGGCTCTAACTCTTGTACTTCCTCGTCCCCGAAAAGGCCGTGCTCGCCGCTGTGCGGATTCAAGCCCGCTACGGCCATCGTGCCCGTCGTTACGCCCAGCCGCTCGAGCGCCTTAGTGCAGCGCTCTATGTAATCGAGTATCCTCTCCTTCGTGACCATGCCGCACGCTTTCTTAAGCGAAACATGCCTGCTCAAAAAGAACACGCGCATGTTTTTTACCTCGAACATCGTGAGCGGGTCTTTTGTTCCCGTAAGCCCTGCGAGTATCTCGGTGTGCCCGATATAAGGGACGCCCGCGGCTTTAAGAGACTCCTTGTTTATGGGCGTAGTGGCTATGGCGTCTATATGCCCCGTAAGCGCCAGCTCAACCGACCGCTTTATATACTCGAACGCCGCTTTGCCTCCCAAAGCCTGCACCCTGCCAATTTTGAGCTCGTTTATATCGACATTGCCAAGGTCGATAACGTCTATTGTTCCCTCTGTATATGCACCCTGCCGCGGCGAATCTATAACGTTTACGTTTGATTTAATAGAGCAGACCTTGAGCGCCTCATTGATAACGCTCCTGTCTCCTATAACCACCGGCCTGCAGCACTCATAAAGCCTGCCGTCCCTTAGCGCCTTTACGACGATCTCAGGGCCCACTCCTGCCGGGTCGCCCAGCGGTATTCCTATTAAAGGCCTTTGCATTTTGCTATCCCCCGAAACGGCATCACTTATTAACATTTATGCCCTTTGCTTCATCGTAGCGTTTTATATATTCAGAAAGGCAGATAGGATAATATTTTATCTCCTTGTCGTCTTCTATGGATACCTGCTCGCCCGAAAACACCGGCACACCGTCTACCGTGCGCAGATGCAGCGTCGCCTTCTTAGGCTTCTTGGAAAAGCGGCATATCGCGCGCGTGGTCACCTCTTCTATATCCTGCGCGAGAGCGAAAAGGTATGAGCTGCCCTCAAACGGGTTGCCAAATGCGTCCACTTTAAGCGCGAAGCATATTACGGGTATGTCGAGATAAGATACGACGCGCGTTAAGTCCCATACGTTTGCCTTGCTTAGAAACTGCGCCTCGTCTATCAATATGACCGCTACAGGCTCGCCCGCAGCGTCGGCGGCCTTCTTTGTCTCGTATATGCGCTCATAAAGCCATCCTTCCCCGGGCTGCGTAAGAAAATCCGCCTCGCGCTTTACTATGCCGTCCTCAAGGCGGCTTATGATATGTCTGTCCGCCTTTTTGTCTATCTGGGGCTTAAGGCATAATATTTTGCGGTTGTTGTTCTTTTCATAATCATAAGCAATCTGCAGCAGCTGAGTCGATTTACCCGCGTTCATAACCGCGTAACGTAAAAAAAGCTTCGCCATGCGCCCCTCCGTCGTCTTTATTATTTATTGATTATATCACGCAGTATGTTTCCAAACAATATGACGTTTCTATTAGCATGTTAGCATGTTATTATGTTGAAATATCTGACATATTTGCCTTTGCACGATTGTAAATAATGCAGGAATATGCTAGAATAATCTTTGGTAGTATTGGCCAAAATTAATGTTAAACAAATAGGAGGATACAAATGAAAAAATCATTAGCAATTGTTGTTGCTGTATTGCTTGCAGTAGCAATGTTTGCAGGGTGTGCAAGCACAAACAATCCGCCGTCTCAGGCACCGGCGAGCGAGAAGCCTTCTGAAGCTGCTTCAACACAACCTTCTGGAGCTCCGTCAGAGGCTCCCACAGAAGCAGCAGCCGGATATGAGATCGCGATGATAACCGACAAAGGAAACATCGACGACAAGTCATTCAATCAGGGAACGTGGGAAGGTATAGAGAAATACGCCAAAGAGAAGGGCATAACCTACAATTACTATAAACCGACTGAAGTAACTACCGACGCTTATGTCGCGTCTATCGATCTTGCCGTTCAAGGCGGAGCAAAAATTATCGTTTGCCCGGGCTTCCTTTTTGAACCAGCGATATTTGTAGCTCAGGATACATATCCGGATATCAAGTTCGTACTTATCGACGGCGATCCGAACGACGGGGATTACAGCAAAGGCGCGCCAACTTATAAGCGGAATGATAACGTATATTCCATATTCTTCGCGGAAGAGCAGGCGGGGTTCCTCGCGGGATACGCGGCCGTTAAAGACGGCTACAGGAAGCTCGGCTTCATGGGCGGCATGGCCGTTCCCGCGGTCGTACGTTTCGGCTACGGATATGTTCAGGGCTGTGAAGTAGCGGCAAAAGAGCTGGGCCTTAAGAAAGGCGACGTACAGATTATGTACAACTACACCGGCGGTTTCGAAGCTACGCCTGAAGCTCAGACGCTTGCAGCTTCCTGGTATTCGAGCGGCACTGAAGTCATATTCGGATGCGGCGGCAAGGTGGGCAACTCGGTATTCTCAGCTGCCGAAGCGGCAGCCGGCAAAGCGATAGGCGTCGACGTAGACCAGTCGTTCGAATCTGAAACCGTTATAACCTCAGCTATGAAGGGAGTAGGCAACGCCGCATACTCGGCTCTTACCGATTACTATGCCGGCTCGTTCAAGGGCGGCGTATCGGAACACCTTGACATACAGGTTGACATGGTCGGCCTGCCGTTTGCGAATTCCAAGTTCAGCTCGTTCTCAGAGGCTGATTATAAGGCCATATGCGACAAGCTCATAAACGACACCGATGGGCTTCGTTCCTCGCTCTTCAACGAAAAGACGGCTGAGAAGGTAACCGGGCTAAAGCTTGACATCGTAAAAGTAACGCTTGTTGAATAATTTACGTTCATCAAGCCTCACGCATACTGGAAATATCGTTAAACAAAGAGGGTGTTCGAAAGAACATCCTCTTTTATATAGAAATTTTTACTTCCGGCATACGGATTAGTTTTTGTAGTAAATACGGCAAATATGTTATATAATTATCAGGTTAGTACAGTTGATGGGAGGGGTTATATTGGATTACGTGATAGAAATGCTGAATATCACGAAACGGTTTCCGGGCATCATAGCAAACGACGATGTTTCACTGCAATTAAGGCAAGGCGAAATACATGCGCTGCTTGGGGAAAACGGCGCGGGCAAATCTACCCTCATGAGCATACTCTTCGGCCTTTATAAGCCGGAAAAGGGCATCATTAAAAAGAACGGAAAGCGGATCAATATTTCAAATCCTAATGATGCCAACGCATTCGGAATAGGCATGGTACATCAGCATTTTAAACTCGTGCATAATTTTACTGTGCTGGAAAACATCATACTCGGCGTGGAGACAACAAAACGCGGTCTTTTGAAGATGAACAGCGCCAGAAAGAAAGTCGTCGAACTCAGCGAAAGATACCATCTCAATATTGACCCCGATGCCGTCATATCAGACATTACCGTCGGCATGCAGCAAAGGGTGGAGATACTGAAGATGCTCTATCGGGAAAACGAGATACTGATATTCGACGAACCGACAGCCATGCTTACCCCTCAGGAGATAGACGAACTGATGAAGACTATGAGGGGCCTCGCCAAGGAAGGAAAATCGATACTGTTTATTACCCATAAGTTGGACGAGATCAAGAAGGTCGCGGACCGCTGCACGATACTGCGCAAAGGCAAATATATCGACACGGTGGACGCGCAATCGACGTCAAAAGAAGCGATGGCCGAAATGATGGTCGGCAGGAAGATAGATTTCGTCGTAAGCAAAGACGAGGCAAAGATAGGCGACGTTGTTTTAAAGGTGGAAGGCCTTACTTTAAGGTCGAAACACAGCAAAAAGAACACGCTCAATAACGTCTCGTTTGAAGCTCGCAGGGGCGAGATACTCTGTATAGCCGGTATTGACGGAAACGGGCAGTCTGAGCTTGTTCATGCTATAACGGGTTTGTCTGACGCCAGTGAAGGCAAGATATCACTGAGCGGCAAGGACATAACGCACGCTAGTATACGCCAGAGAAGCGAGTACGGAATGTCGCATATACCCGAAGACCGCCACAAGCACGGGCTTATACTCGATTACAGCCTCGCATACAACCTTGTGCTGCAGACATACTTTACCGACAGGTTTCAGCGCATGGGCTTTTTGAAGTTCGATAAGATAAACGCTTATTCCGACGAGCTTATTAAAAAGTTCGATATACGCAGCGGGCAGGGCAGAAGAACAATTGCGCGGAGCATGTCGGGCGGCAATCAGCAAAAAGCCATCGTCGCACGCGAGATAGACAGGGATCCGGAAATACTCGTCGCAGTGCAGCCGACAAGAGGCCTTGATGTGGGTGCTATAGAATATATACACAAACAGCTTGTAAGGCAGAGGGACGAAGGCAAGGCAGTATTGCTCGTATCTCTTGAGCTTGATGAGGTCTTAAACGTAAGCGACCGCATACTCGTGATATATGAAGGCGAACTCGTAGCCGAGCTCGACCCGAAGACCACAACCGAGCAGGAGCTTGGGCTCTACATGTCAGGCGCAAAAAGGGAGGCGGTATAATGAAGAACTGGTTTAAAAAGCGTTTCGGTTTTATAACAACTTTTTCAAGTATTACTGCATCAATAGTTGCGATACTCGTCGGTCTCCTTGTCGGTTTCATAATACTTCTGATAACAAACCCCCAGCAGGCTCCCGCGGGAATACTTACGATACTTCAAGGAGGATTCCCTGGAGGCGCAAAAGGTATAGGCAATGTACTTTACCTGGCGACTCCTATAATCATGACCGGGCTTTCTGTCGGGTTTGCGTTTAAAACGGGGCTCTTCAATATAGGAACGCCGGGTCAGCTTATCGCAGGCGGCTATGTCGCGGTGCTCATCGGAGTAACGCTGCCGCAGCTTGGCCCGGTGCATTGGGTAGTGGCTGTACTGGCGGCAATGCTCGCCGGGGCGCTGTGGGCGCTTATACCCGGACTGCTCAAAGCATATTTCAACGTTCATGAAGTTATATCATGCATCATGATGAACTATATAGGCATGTATGCGGTAAACGCGCTCGTCAAAGAGACGGTTTATAACAGTATGCGCAACATGTCGCTTCCCGTTAAAGAAACTGCAAATATACCGACTCTTGGGTTGAACGAACTTTTCAAAGGTTCAAGCCTCAACGGCGGGTTCGTAATAGCGGTCATATTCGTAATAATACTCTATATCATACTCAACAAGACCGTATTCGGATACGAACTTAAGGCGTGCGGTTTTAACGCACACGCCAGCATATACGCCGGGATAAACGCCAAGAAAAACATAGTGCTGTCTATGGCAATAGCGGGCGCTATGGCGGGCGTCGCGGGAGGGCTCATCTATCTTGCGGGCTCTGGGAAGTACATAGAAGTCGTAGACGTGCTTGCCGCCGAGGGCTTTAATGGCATACCTGTTGCGCTGCTCGGGTTGTCGCATCCGGTCGGAGTGCTGTTTGCGGGGCTGTTCGTCTCTTATATAACGAACGGCGGCTTTTATATGCAGCAATACAATTTTGTTCCGCAGGTCATAGACATAATAATCGCGATAATAATCTACTTCAGCGCCTTTGTGCTCTTAGTGAAAAACTTCCTCGACAGGTATGCGCTGCGATCCGAAAAGATACAGAACGATGACGATACCGATACAACGGAAAAGGAGAAAGAATAGCATGGATACTTTTGTTAATGATTTATTTTTCCTCGTTCAGCAGACAATGTTCTTCTCCATCCCTTTGCTTGTTGTTGCTTTAGGAGGTATGTTCTCTGAGCGGAGCGGCGTTGTGAACATCGCTCTCGAAGGCATAATGATAATGGGCGCGTTCGCCAGCATTTTCGTCGTCAACATCCTGCAGGACTCTATGAGCGGCCAGCTGCTTCTGCTGATAGCGATAGTCGTCGCCGTTGCCGCCGGGGTTGTTTTCTCGCTGTTTCATGCATACGCGTCTATCAACCTCCGCGCTAATCAGGTAATAAGCGGTACGGCGCTCAACATGTTCGCGCCCGCTTTCGCCATATTCGTCGCAAGAACGGTACAGGGCTCTCAGGAGATTACTTTTAACAATACGTTCAGAATAGAAAGCGTGCCGCTGCTAGGCGATATCCCCGTTCTCGGGCAGCTGTTTTTCCAGAACACGTACATTACCACTTACCTTGGCATTCTTATACTTATAGGGTCGGCGATATTGCTCTATAAGACAAAGTTCGGTCTGCGCCTCAGGGCATGCGGCGAACACCCGCAGGCAGCCGATTCGGTAGGTATAAACGTGTATAAAATACGCTATGCGGGCGTACTCATATCGGGCGCGTTGGGTGGCCTCGGAGGTTTGATATTTGTAGTTCCCACATCCACAAGCTTCAACGCCACCGTTTCAGGATACGGCTTTTTAGCTCTGGCAGTGCTTATATTCGGCCAGTGGAAGCCGGTAAGGATACTTATAGCCGCATTCTTCTTTGGCTTCATGAAGACTATAGCCGCGGCGCATTCCGGGCTTTCCTTCATGCAGGGGCTGGGCATATCCGACAATATATACAAGATGATACCGTATATCGCAACGCTTATAGTGCTTACGCTGTCGTCGAAGCGTTCGCAGGCTCCCAGAGCCTCCGGCGTGCCGTACGACAAAGGAACACGATAACTTCACTTACAGACTTAGACATGAAAGCGGCTTTTCAGCCGCTTTCATTTTTATGTCCTATACGTTTCTAAAAGCACTTAAACTTTTCTTGGCGCACTTTATAACAGAAATTGATTGATATAATGTTTCGACTGCAGTATCGCGGTCAGCCTGTCTTCCAGCATATCTTCAAAAGCCTTGTCTTCCTCTTCAATTGCGATATGCTTTTTATATCTGATAAGCTGACCGCCGGCACTGAGCCGCGGGCCGACTCAGCGGCGGCCGTCTGGTAAAACGCTGATCTTGCATGCTTTATGGGGGCCCCGATAAATATCTTCTCCTTCAAGTAAACACTGATTATCTCAATGTTTACTCGAGGAGAAGACAAGGCTGGTATGATCATTCATCCATATCCTGCGCAAGGGCAGCCGCTTTAATATCCGCAGTTTCTTCGTATGCCGACCTTGCTCTGCCCGTCACCTTAAGATTAACGAGCGCCATCACGGCCATCACTCCGCCTAGTATCAAAAACGCTATGCCCATGCCGAGGTTGTCAGAAACGAGCCCGAACAGCGGGAAAATAAGTATCATCACCACGCTGCATATCATGCTTTCAAAAGACAGTATTGTCGCCCGTTTATCGGACGGTATCAGCCTGTTGATGTAATCCCGCGTGGCGACGAAAACTATAGTTTCCAGCGCGCTTATCACGCAAAGCGGTATCAGCGCGAAGTCGGTAAAGTACATCGAAATGACGGACAACGCGATAAGTGCGGGCGTTATCTTCAGTATCGCCGCTTCGCCCAGCGCCTTCTCCGCTTTCTCCGCGAGAGCCGCGCCCGCCGCCGCCGCCGCGGACGACGCCGCGAGGTACAGCCCAATACCGAAGACGTTCATTCCCCCCTCCCACGCTATCTGCAGGTAATAGAACGACAGCGCTACGCTCGCCGACAGTATGCCGGTAAACAGTATGAGATAAAACAGCCGCCTGCTGCCCTTTATTGCCATAAAGCTGTCGCGGTATTGCTTCTTTACAGCGCCTAATATACCGCACTTTATTTTCTCTATCGGGGGCTCTTTAAAAAACAGCCCTGTAATAAACGCCGCAGCGCTGAGCGCTATGGCTATGATATAGGCGTACTCGTATTTTATATTGCCCACGAGGCCGCCCAGCATAAGCCCCAGTATGTTCGTCGACTGGAATACCAGCTCGCTCCTGCCTGTGATTTTCAGATATTTGTGCTCGTTTTTTTCGAACAGCAGCGAGTCGTATACGAGCGCCTCGCCCGCTCCCGATTCGAAGTTGTAAGACAGCGCCGTAATTATAAAGCTCAGCGCGAACATCGCGAAGCTGCTCGATAATATCATAAGCACTTTCGAGCCGACAGAGAGCGCTATGCCCAAAAGGCGGCTCATCTTCCTGCCGAATATGTCGGCCACCGCGCCCGTAGGCGTCTCCATCACCAGCGACGTAACATGAAATATGCCCTCTAAGAGCCCTATCTCAAACAGCGATAGCCCTTTTGACGCCAGATACAGCATCCATATGCCGTTCGTCACGTCAATACTTTTAAAGAACGTGAACACATAGTTCACAGCGATATTTTTATAGTAATTCATTTTATTCCTCCGATTGAACTGCCGTTATATCGCGGGGAATAAAAAAACCCTCAAGCCGTTAGCTTAAGGGCGTTCGTTTGCTATCCTAAAGCTGACATAACAGCATATTATTTCCATATATATTCATATCTCTACCCACGCGGAAATAGATGCTGTACATACCGCACCTTATCGTCTGCCATTTAAGCATTTTTAAGTTTTCAGCTTCCTTCATTTTCATAGCAATTTACTATATTCTTTAATCATTATTTTGTCAATAGACAAACGCGCATGTCAATCGTTTTTTAGCAGCTCTTCAATATGCTTCTTCGCCTTTTTGTCGAGCAGCCCGCCCGCCATGGCGTCCATGATGTAGTTCTCAATCGCGTCGCTTGTATTTTCTTTCCTTATCATAGCAAGAACCTCGAGTATGTCAGTGAGCACTAGCTTTCTCATAGTTTCGCGTACGCCGCCAATGTCAAGCGCTATGAGCCTTTTTGCTATTTCGCCGTGCAGCTCCGGCTTATAAGGCACGATGTCTTTTAAATGCTGCACGCACTGGCGCACAGTTATCGGCTTTTCGTCATTCGGGAGATCAAGATACTCCCCTATAACGCCACCGAGCCACCCGTCGTCCCACTTCGCGTTCTCCGCAATCAATATCGCGCCTATGCTGCGCTGGAACGAGTTTCCGCTTTTAAGCTTCTCCCTGAACGTTTCTCGGTAAGGGTACACGTCGCCCGCCATACGCGAACGGCTCTCGAGCAGCAGCAGCGACGGGTATCGTATGTCGTCTCTCTTCTCGCAAAGCCACGCGACAAGCTGCACTATATCGCCCGCGCTCAGCCTTTCCGCCGCCGCCCCGATACCGTTTTTGTCCGCCTGCATCAAATCTTCAAGCGTCATAAGAATTCTCCTTTGACTTAAGTCAGATCTCCAGCGCCATCTCGTACTGCCGGACGTATTCCTCAAACCCCCGCTTTTCAAGGAATCCCCGCATGCCCCGGCATCCACCGTCCACGTTGGAAAACGAAACGCTCTCGGTTTCGGCCTGACGCGCAAGTTTATAGAGCAGCTGAGAGCCAAAGCTCCTGCCGCGGCAATCGCTTCTCACCGCGAGCTGGCATACCCTGCCGGTCTTAACGTTTATTATCCCGTAGCCTGCAAGCCCGCCAGAATCTTCTATGACGGCCGCGGCGCACTGTCTGGGCACGGCTTTTACCGAATCGAACGTGTTCTGCCACGTCGGGCTGTAATCCCAGAATTCCCGTACGTTAACGCCGATGCCGCCAACGTCCGTTATATGCGCCGCCGTATCCTCAAGGCGCAGCGCGTCCTTCTTTGCACAGTAACATATCAGCTCGCGCGTGACAGAAAAGCCAAAGTGCTTATAAAGCTCGAGCGCGGGCTCGTTTTGTTGTATCACTTCCAGCACATACCGCTTCACGCCCGCCGCTTTGAGCAGCGGCAGGCAGAAAGCGAACATCCCCTTTGTGAGCCCCTGCCTGCGGTATTCCGGCACGACGCCCGTGCCGCCGTCGTACGCTGTGAGCGCGCCGCCGAATTCCCTTATACCGTTCAGTATGAACGCGCACAGCTTACCATCGATAAACGCGCCTGCCGACAGCGAGGACACAAAGCCGTTCGCGCTAAGGAACGCCGCAAATCTCTCATATGGCATGTAAGCCGTCACGAAATAATCGGAAAACGCAGAAACAAACGCGCCGTGTATAACCTGCGCATCAATGCACTCAAGCGTGCTGTAAAAAGCTTTAATCATTCATCGTTCCTTTTTCATATCATCATTTCATGCAGAGTATACCAGAAAGTGTCGAATCAATCAAAACGCAAGCGGTTTGCTCCGGGTAAACAAAGTCAGAAAGTATAGTAATAACCTATATTCAGCTTGAATATGTATAATTCTGAATATATAATATATACGGTATATATTGTATTTGCTCGACATACACAAATCTGAAAGGAGAAATCCATGAAATTTCGTGCAGAAATAAAGGCGATCGCAAAGGAAAGATTCCGCAATCAGTATGGCATAACCGTGGGGGCAGGCTTTCTTATAATGTTTCTTATGGGGTGCGTGGGCTGGACTTTTATAGGCACGCTTCTGCTTGTGCCCCCGCTTACGGTGGGTTTTGCATGGTTCAACATAAAGGTCTATAAGGGCCAACAAGCCGACATTGGCGACGCGTTCACCGGCTTTGGCGATTTCGGGCGCAATATAGCGGGAATGCTCTGGATGTGGCTGTTCACATTCCTGTGGTCGCTGCTATTCTTTATACCCGGCATCGTTAAGGGCATAGCCTATTCAATGACGCCCTACATACTTGCCGATACCAAGAACGTTTCCGCGACTGACGCGCTTAAGCTTTCCATGCGCATGACCCAAGGCTATAAGGGCGAAATATTCGTAATGATACTGAGCTTTTTAGGCTGGGGAATACTCAGCGCAATGACGGGCGGGCTGCTGTGGATATTATACGTCGGGCCTTACTGGAACGCCAGCCTCGCCGGGCTTTATCAGGAGCTTAAGGCCAATGCTTTAGCAAAAGGCGTTATACGGCCGGAAGAGCTCGCGTAAGTAAAGGACAAAGCAAGAGCCGCTCCTGTGGGCGGCTCTTTTTATACGAATTTTTTAGGGTGTAAATCACCTATATGTCTGTTATATACTAAGCTACCGAAACGGCCGCCTACAGCCTTGCTCCGCATTCGCCGCAGAATTTGACTCCCGGCGCGTTCTCCGATCCGCAACTCGGGCAGTTTGCGGAAGCGGCGCCCAGCTTTGCCCCGCACTCGCCGCAGAACTTTACTCCCGGCTCGTTTTCCGCCCCGCAGTCCGGGCAGACGCGGGCCGCCCTCTCGCGCTCCTGCGCACGCTTATTCTCTTCCGCCGCGCGCTCGGCCTGCTGCGCTTCCTCCTTCTTCCTTTGGAGCATATTGTCTATATCCTCCACCTCGCCGTAAAGCTCGCCAAACTCGTTATACTTTCCGGCGCTTTTATGCGCTTCATAAACGGCTTCGCCTATGCGCGCAAGCGCTTCACGTTTCTTTGAATTCAATTCTCCTACTTCGGTTTTAAGAAGAAATGCGTTCATCGACGCGTCTTTTTTTGCTTCTTCGCCCATCAAAGGCTGCATGCCCTTTATAAGCCCGCCAAGGCCGCTTAAGAAATCGCTCATGGTAAGACCTCCTATAATTTGCTTATTAATTTCATTATACAACAGCCGCAGGCAAAAACAAGCTCGCCGCCGTATCGTCGATTGAATATTCGGCGCAGTATTTTCAATGTTCAAAAATGTTTCATATTGCCGCCATTTTGCGGTAAAGATTGCGATATAGAATAATGAGTATACAAGGAGGATCATATCATGGAGTACAGCGGATATAGTTCATATAACCCTTATAATCAAAACAACGCGCAGCCGCCGCAAAAGCCGAAACGCGAAAGAGGACTTCGTACTTTCGCTCTGGTGCTTGCCGGGGCTGTTTTAGGCTCGCTTATAGGCGGAGGCGCCGTAGGCCTTGCCCTCAGCGGGCGCGGTAACGGCGAGGCGCTTACCGCCGCGCAGCGCGGCTATATTGACGCCGCTGTAGCCGAAGGTCTTAGAAACACCGACGCGGGCGTATTGCCGGTAAGCACGGGCGGCAGCGATTATTCGGGCGTTCAGGCTGTGGCGGAGGCCGTGATGCCTTCGGTCGTGGGTGTGCGCACCATTGAGAACGTGCGGGGCTTCTGGCAGGACAGACAGGTGGAGGGCGTAGGCACAGGCACCATAGTAAGCAGCGACGGCCTTATACTGACAAACCAGCACGTCGTCTCCAGCAACCCAAGGTCCATCACCGTGACGCTGCTGGACGGCTCGGAATACAGCGCGAAGGTGCTGTTCTCAGATGAGACTATGGATCTTGCGGTAATAAAGATTGACGCGACTGGCCTTAGAGCCGCGAGGCTAGGCAACTCCGACGGCGTGGCCGTGGGCGAGACCGCTATAGCCATAGGCAATCCTCTTGGGCTCAACTATCAGCGCAGCGTTACGGCCGGCATAGTAAGCGCCCTGGGACGCAGCATACTCCTGAGCCAGACGCAGATAGCCGAAAACCTCATACAGACGGACGCCGCCATCAACTCGGGCAACAGCGGCGGGCCGCTGCTTAATTCGGCGGGCGAAGTCATAGGCATAAATTCTTATAAGCTGCGCGACGGAGAAGCTATGGGGTTCGCGATACCGGTCAACGTCGTGGTCCCCGTGATAGAGCAGATATCAAATACGGGCGCGTTCAGCGAAGCCAAGCTCGGCGTTTCCGTAATCGACAGAGAACTGCTCAACTACTACGAAAACAGCGGCATAACACTGGACAGCGGGCTTTACGTATACGACGTGGACGCGCTCTCCGACGCTTACGCGCAGGGCCTTAAAGCGGGCGACGTTATTACGAGTATCGGCGCGGCGCAGGTAAACACGCTGTTCGATCTTAAAAAACAGCTTTACAGCTTGAAGCCCGGAGACACCGTGTCCCTTAAGGTATTAAGGAACGGCTCGGAAATGGAAATTGACGTAACGCTTATGACAGCATAAAGGGAGGTGATGCGCATAAGCAACAAGTACATACTCACCCTTACTCAGAAAGGAGTTACCCAAACTCAACCAAAAAGGAGCCTTTAAGGCTCCTTTCAGGCTGTCGATTAAGCTCCTTTTGTCATTCAGAAGGAGCGTAGCGACTGAAGAATCTTTAAGAAATAAGCTTGTTTTAAGATTCCTCACTTACGTTCGGAATGACATATGGGGGCTATTTGACACTCTGAAAGGAGTTTTTGTAGGCTCATTTCACCGTGACTTTTTCTTACTGGCCGGGTATAGGTTCCGCAGGCGCGGCTTCCTTTGCCGCAGGCCTGCCCGCGCGGATAAGCGGTCTGCATCCCAGCATTGCCAGAGCGAGCACGGCCATTAGCGGCCCGGTTATAACGAGCAGCGTCTCAATAGGCACGGCGTCTGAAAGCGGCCCGAAGAACAGCATGGAAAGCGGCATCATGGACGTCGCTATCATGTTCATTACACCCATAACGCGGCCTAAGTATTCCTCTTCCACCTTTTCCTGTATAAACACCATCGACGACGTATTAAAAGCGGGCATGCCAAGGCCCATCACAGCCAAGAACGCGAGGTATACAAAGAACGCCTGTACGACTCCTATGGCAAACGTGCACACGCCGAATATCAAGCACGACAGCGTCAGCGTATACATTTTGTTTTTAAAGCCTCCCCACGCCGCTATCACGGCGCCGCCCGCTATCATACCGAACGAAAACGCTATCTCGATAGCTGATAGCTGCCAGTACTCCCCGCCGAAGCTGCGCGTAACCTGCAGCGGCGTAAGAAACGCGACGGGCGCCACGAGTATATTAAACACCGCCGCGAACGCGAAGAACAGCTTGATATAACCGTGGCTCATTATGTACTTAACGCCCAGCTTTAAGTCGCCGAAATAACCCGTAGTCTTTGCCTCGCCCGCCCGCTTGTGCGCAGGCACGTTAAGGAACTTAAGCAATATGAATATAGCTGCCGCGGCGGTGACAACGTCGATAAAGAATATGATCTCTATCGGCGCGACGCTGAGCAAAAAAGCCCCGAGCATAGGAGACACGAGCATTATGGACGACTGCAGGCTGCTGTTTATGCCGCCTATTCTCGTCAGCTTCTCCTGCGGCACGAGCTGGGGCAAAAACGCCCCCACAGCAGGCGCCTGTACCGCGCCGCCCAGCGCGCGCACCGACGATATCGCGAACAGCAGCCAAAGCTCGCTGTAACCGGAAAGAAAGATGACGGCGGCTATAAGCGTTACCGCGGCTATCATACCGTCGGAGAGAATTATAAGCTTCTTGCGGTCAAACCTGTCGGCCCACACGCCCGCAAAAGGCGACATAAAAAAGTGAGGCAGAAACCCGCAGAGTATCGATATCGTCATCATAGCGCCCGACTGCGTGGTAAGCGTTATGTGCCACATAATAGCGTATTGCACCAGCGAAGAGCCCAGCAAAGAAACGCCCTGGCCAGCAAGAAACAGCGCGGTGTTCTTTTTCCATGTTTCCATAAAAATTTTCCTTCTTAAGATATTTGACGGTGTTTAAGACGGATGCCATATACTTTACCATCACCTGCATTTTCAGTCAATACGGATTATAAAATTTACCGCGGTTTTCAAAAAAAGCCGGGGCGTGCGGGCATAAATATAAGGCGGCGGCAGACAATAACAAAAACATTCTTTTGCAAGGAGTACTTGAAATGGGCAGAAAAAAAGGGCGAAGCAGGCTCGGCACTGACCCGGATAAAGAAATAAGCACTGTTAAGAGCCCCGGGCGCGCGAGGCAGGACATGGAATTCGGTGAGTCAATGGAAGCGGATATGAAAAGATACAGCCACGAAATGGCAGGGAATGCGGTCGATTCCTCATGGAAGGACAGCGTAAGGGACGACGGCAACAGTAACCTTCGCGCACATGATACCGAGGCCGGGGGTGAAATAACAGCAAGCCACGACCTGGCGTTTGTCGACAAGATGTATTCGCCTGACGAAAAAGGAAAAAATATCGCGGACTGGAGCAAAGACATTACAAAAGCAGGCATTGAATTCGGCCTTGACTACGAGCTGAATGTCGAAAACCGAGCGCCGCACGACGCGGGAGGCAACAAGGAAGGCTTAAAGCGCAGGCCGCGCAGCAGCATTTCCCCCGCGGCCGCGGGCATGGACAATGAGTTTTTCGAAGACGCGGACCTCAAGCCCACAAGGAATGACGAGGATAAAATTTAAAGAACCACTATTGAATACATAAACAGGAGGATAAAAACATGAGCAATAACAAGGGCAGCAACCCGGGCAGGAGCAGCAAGCCCAACCCTGACGACCGCTCCGACAACGCCGAGCGCATACAGCGCAATATCAACTTCACGCTGAAGAACATGGAAGCGGCGGACGAGATGATAGAAGAAACAGACGACGAAAGAATGAAGCGCGTGCTCGCCGAAAAGAACGAGAGAAGGCGGGAAGCTCTGCGCGGCATGCGCAGCGAGATGCGCGACGAGACGAAGGACAGGAAATAAAACACACCTCCATAAGCCGCAAAACATTGCTATGTACCAGCAGTTATCCCCTCATCCGGCGCTTCGCGCCACCTTCCCCCAATGGGGGAAGGCAATAACGGGGAGCCTCACGGCTTGGGCCGCGCTAAAGCGACGAGGGAACCCCGTATCTTCACCCCCTCAAGCTTTGGCTTGCCGTCCGTCGCTAAAGCGACGAGGGGACCCCGTATCAAAAATGAGGAGCTTTATTTAAGCCCCTCATACTGCCGACAAACACTCTGGTTTTGAAATGTGACACAACAAAGCTAAGGCCGTCTATCTGTCATTCTGCCTGTTCCTGTTGCGATCCTGATTTTGATTGTCCTTATTTCTGTTGCGGTTTTTGTCGTTTTCTTTATTGCGGTCGTTGCAGTTCTGTCTGTTCTGATCGTTTTGCATCAAAGCTTTGCTCCTTTCTTCAGTTCTTTATTTATTATTTGCATCCTGTGACAAAGAATATTCCAGCAAATTGTGTATATGAAAAGCGGCGCCGGGCAGTAATATCAGCATCACTCATTATGCCCATTATTTTCCTTTGATTATTATGCGTAAAATTGCAAATTTGCGGAAAAATATTACTACCCCAAAAAATTATATTATTATAAGGAGGTGAAACCATGGCAGGACGCAGCGGCAGTAATCAGACAGTGGTCCCGCAGGCAAAGGAGAGGCTTGACGCTTTGAAATACGAAGTGGCAAGCGAACTTGGCGTTAATCTTAAGCAGGGGCAGGGATATAACGGAGACGTACCGGCGCGCGAGACGGGCAGAGTGGGCGGCAATATGGTTAAGAGGATGATACAGTACGCCGAAAACAATCTTTCCGGGCCGGGCTCTAAAAGCGGTTTATAATTAAGCGGCAATAAAGAAGAGCAAGCCTCTTCTTTATTTTTATATAGGATCCCCAGAGTTTAAATATTTCCTGCTTTGCGTCGTCATGTTTTGCGCGCAAAAGGAGAATATAATCATTGCATAAACTGTTTTAACGGAGCCAAAGCATGCTGATAAAAAACGGCAGGATACTGACAATGGCCGGAGCCGCGCTTGAAGAGGGCTGCGTGCTTACGGAGAACGGCAAGATAAAAAGCGTAAGAGAAAGCATAAGCGAAGGCGAGAACGCCGACGGCGTCGTGATAGACGCCCGCGGGTGCTGGGTGACGCCCGGGCTTATTGACGCGCACTGCCACATAGGCATACAGGAAGAGAAGATGGGCATTGAGGGCAACGACAGCAATGAGAGCACGAAGCCCATAACGCCTTACATAAAGGCGATAGACGCGATAAACCCCATGGATTCGGCGTTCCATAACGCAATCCATACGGGCATAACGTCCGTAATGGCAGGACCCGGCAGCTCGAACGTCGTGGGCGGACAGTTCGTGTTTTTAAAGACGCACGGCAGGCGGGTTGACGATATGGCCGTGCTGGAACCCGCGGCCATGAAAGTGGCGTTCGGCGAAAACCCGAAGAGGACGTACGGCGACAACAAGATGATGCCTTCAACGCGCATGTCTATAGCCGCTATGCTGCGCCAGGAGCTTTTCGAGGCAAAGCAGTACGCCGAAAAAAGGCAATATCCAAAAGACGGCGCTAATGAAGAATTCCAGCTTGAATGCTGGCTGCCCGTGCTGCGGCGCGACATACCGCTCAAAGCCCACGTCCACCGTACGGACGACATACTTACGGCGATAAGGATAGCAAAAGCCTACGGCCTTAATATGACGCTCGACCACTGCACGGAAGGCCATCTTATAGCGGAGGAGATAAAGGAGTCGGGGTTCCCCGTCATCGTCGGCCCGAACCTCGCCTCAAGGAACAAGGTAGAGATACAGTACATGGACTTCAAGACCGCCGGCGTGCTTCATAGAGCGGGCGTCAAAGTCGCTATAATGACCGACCACCCCGTGTCGCTCATACAGTGCCTGCCGCTGTGCGCGGGACTTGCGGCAAAAGAAGGCCTCGGCATAGACGAAGCGCTGAAGGCCATAACGATAAACGCGGCAGAAATATGCAACGTCGCTTCGAGGGTGGGCAGCCTTGAGCAGGGCAAGGACGCGGACATAGCCATATTCGACGGCAACCCTATGGAGGTATTCACGCACTGCCTATATACTATAATAAACGGCAGCGTAGTCTATAAAGCGGGAGACTAGAGACGCCCCTTGATGCCGCCCGCTATAGATAGCGGGATCACCTGCCAGCAATCATATACCGCAGCCGCAGCGCGTGCTGCTGTTCGTCCCGCGCCGCGTTATGAAACTGCGTTTGTATGCTGCGCGATTGTGTCCTTGACGCAATGCTCTTATAAAACGCTGCGGCCTCCGTTTCGGCCTTTATCGCTTCCCGCAAACCCTCCTGAACCGACGAGGGCGCACCGCCCGCGGGTATCATAGGCATCCTCGCCCCCAGTTTCTGCAGCGCTGCCGTAAACGAGCCGTAATGTCTCGCCTCATCCTCCCGTATGTTTATTATCGTTTGCCTTAAGCGCATGCCGGGGGCAAGCGCGGCCAGCTTTGTATAAAAATTATACGAGTGAACTTCCCGTATGACCGCTTCGCTTATATCATCATAAAGCTTAAAATCCCTCCCTGCGGACGGTCGTCCCGGCGGCCTGTATTCCGGTAGCCTATGTTCCGGCGTCCGTCCGGGCGGCCTGTGTTCCGGCGGCCTCCGCCCCGGTCCGGTATCACGCCGAGTCATATAGTTCATACGATCTCTCCTTTAATGCAATGTGATACTGTCAATATATTTTACCCGCGCCACTTTTGTGAGGCGCGTGGCAAGCTCAAAAGCACGTGTCCACAGAAAAAAGAACATAAAAAGAAGCCTTTGTTAATGTCTGGCTTCCCCTTTTAGGGGAAGTGGCGCGGAGCGCCGATAGGGTCTGTCATGCCCGGCGAGAGAGGCGGCACGAAGTGCCTGGAGGGTTAAGAGGCGTAAAAGTCAGTATGAAAGGTACCCTTCAGCCCTTGCAAGGGGAGCCCCAGAGTGTCAAAACTCATTTTTAGCAATATGCTTACTTAAATCTTCCGCTTCCCAAAATATCTGAACGCGAGTATGCAGACCGGAACGAAATAGGCGCACCAGAATTCCAGCACGAGCGTGCCGATAAGGTCTCCCCCCGCCATGCCCGGTTTGAATATCCCGAGCAAAGGCATGACGGTGCAGGCTACGGCGAACACGCCGTGAACGAGCAGCAGCCCTTTGAGCCATTTGTCCGCCCTGCCTTCGGCTTTTATAGTCAGACCCGCGAAGAAAGTCGCGAGCGCCATAAACGCGTAACCTAAAAGGTCGAGGTTGAACATCAGGCCGAATTTGGAGTAATCGAGCAGTGTGGATGCCTGCTCATTAAGGTGTGTCAGCGCGACCGTGGTCATCTGCGTAAAGTACACCGCCGTGTTGAGAGCGGCGTAAACAGCCGCGAACGCCGCCGCCGTATACCCCGCGGCTTTGCTCTCCTTGTCGCCTGCGGCCGCAAACGCGCATATAAGGGGCACGAACCCCCAGGCTATAAAAAGGCTCGACAGGTAAGCGCCATACAACGTGCCCGCCAGCATGGAGACCGCGAACGCCAGCACCGCCGCGAGCGTGACCATGGAAGAGTACATTCCTGTTTTTCTGTTCATACATAACCTCCGTTGTTTTCTATATCATATATCGTACTAATATCCAAGCGTCCTATTAATAACAGTACCGTCTATTGCATTCAACGTTACGAAGCTTATCAGGTCCCGCTTCTCCTCTTCTTCATTTTCCCTGCTTTCATAGCCCATCATATCCCATACAGGTATGACGAGGTATGTATTATCCTTTTGATTCCGCAAATAGCAGTAGCTCATCTTTACTTGAGTTATCTTTATACTTTGTTCTGTATTTTCTCCTTTTAATATTCTTGTTAGCTGCTCTTCCAACAGTGATTTAACTTCTTCTGTTTCCAATGTAGCGGCGTTGTCGTTTACTACTTCCAATACCGAATGCGGCATAGACCAGGTAAAACTGTAAACCGTTTTACCATCGGTAATAACTCGTATTATTTCGGGCTCATGCGGCAAGGCATACTCAATATTGCTTGGATCGTCCGAACTTAACTGAGACTGTCTAGGGGCAACAAATGAAATCTCACCGTTGCCATAATCCTTTGAATAGTATATCGAATATACCGGGACTGTTTTTCCTTCCTTTTCTCTTGACTCAACTTTATAACTTTCTATGTGACATCTACCGATCTCTAGTTTTTCGAAATACGCTGACAGAAAGTCATTGACTTCATCAATACCCGGCAGACCATTTGATATTGCCGCTTCCTGTTCAGACTCCGTCATTTCTTCGTATGACGCCAAAAATACATCCTCGTCCATATAACGCATCAATGTTGAATTTTCTTCAGCAAAATTGCGAACAATCAGCGTTTTGCCGCCTTGTTCTGCATCCTGAAAATACAACTTTACGGCTTTGCTATAATCATCTTCTACAAAATCCGTGTTTAACGCTACATTACTTATTTCAGATTCGGGAGCGGTCTCGTATTTCTTCGCCAGTTCTTTAACTATATTCTCATATTCTTCAATCTGCTCTTCAGCCGTTTTACCATCTTCGTTAAAATAATTACCTGCTTCAATATCAGATATATATTTACGATACGCTAATATTTCGTTCATGATTCTGTCCTTTGTCTGAGGCGTGTAATTGGATAGTTTTGCATCGCCTGCAAACAATTTTATCGCTCTTTGGACATCTTCTTTGGTAAAGTCTCGCTGTATGACCTTTAGCACCGCATATTTCGATAAGGGTCTGATAATATCGGCATTAATATCAATAATCGCTTTGCCCGCTTCAATAGTCTGCTCCCACCTGCCTGCTGTAACATTTTCGTTAGGTTCGCTCGTAGTCTCTTCGCTCGGCGGTGCAGCCGTTTTTTGTATCATTTCTTCTAGTGAGTCTTCGTTTTTCCCTATTACAGCTTCTTCCGATGGCGTAGGCTGACAGGCCGCAAACGTGAATAACAGTAGCATAATCAAACACATACTTATGTATCTTTTTATATCCATTTCTATCCTCTCAACTTTATTACACCACCGATTAATTATAGCATTGAACCCATATATTCTCAAATAATTCCTTGTCCCCTTTCCCGTACATACCCTCCCTTACAATGGATACTGAAAGACTATTTATCAAATCAACTTTGCATGGTAATATGTGAGCATGAGCGATTTACTTAATTCTCTCAACGAACAGCAGAAAGAGGCCGTGACGGCCACCGAAGGCTTTGTACGAGTGATAGCGGGCGCGGGCTCCGGCAAGACCCGGGCGCTCTCTTTTAGGTTCGCGTATCTTGTCAACGAGATAGGCATCATGCCGGGGAACATACTCTGTGTCACGTTCACCAACAAGTCCGCCGCCGAGATGCGCCGGCGCATACGCCGCCTCACAGGCGACAGCGACACGGGCTATATAAGCACGTTCCACAGCTTCTGCTTAACGGTGCTGCAGGAGGACAGCAACGCCGTACAGTACCCC
This sequence comes from Bacillota bacterium, assembly GCA_023410595.1. GTDB lineage: Bacteria > Bacillota > Clostridia > Christensenellales > SZUA-584 > DTFZ01. The sequence goes on from JAEYPO010000009.1 coordinate 26,672, forward strand.
AAAAGCTTTCTCGTGCTCGACAACGGCGACATAGACGCCATGCTCAAGATAATCTACGAGGAGCGCGGACTCACTCTCAGGCACATGACGTTTTCCAAGGCGCGCGAGATGATAGAAATATACAAGCTCGATAAGCACCCTGACTACTACCAGCACATGATAGCGATGCCGCTCGATGAGCTGCGCCAAAAGTACATGGACGCAACGGAAGCGATGGATATCATATTCTGGGGATACCTGTATCAGGAGAAGAAGTGCTTCGGCCTCGATTATAACGACCTCATTAAGTACGTGCTTTACATATTCAGCACCGACGAGGAGATAAAGCTCAAGTGGCAGAAGCGCCTTGAGTACATAATGGTAGACGAGTACCAGGACATCGACGAGCTGCAGTACCAGCTTATGAGCGTGCTATGCGGTTATCACAAAAATCTTTTCATAGTGGGCGACCCCGACCAGACGATATATACGTGGCGCGGGGCGAGCGTGCGCTTTATACTCGACTTCGACAAGGACTTCCCCGATGTGCGCACTGTAATGATGACGAAGAATTACCGTTCTACGCCGCAAATAATAGCCGCCGCAAACTCGCTCATAGACAAGAACCGCCACCGCATAAGAAAAGAGCTTGAGCCCTCGCTGCCGGGCGGCGCTCCCGTACTATACCACCACGCCAAAACCGCCGAGGAAGAGGCAAAATGGATAGCGTCCAGTATAAGGGAGCTTGCGGACGGCGGCGCAGCTTTAAGCGACATAACGATACTCTACCGCTCGCACTTCGTGTCGCGCGTGCTGGAAGAGGTGTTTTTAAAGGAGGAACTGCCGTATACCATATACAGCGGCGTGCAGTTCTTCGACCGCATGGAGGTAAAGGACGCATTAAGCTACCTCCGGCTGATAGTGTATAAGGACGACCTTTCGTTCCTGCGCGTGTCTAACGTCCCCCGGCGCAACATAGGCGAGAGGCGCATAAGGTTCCTTCAGGAATACGCTCAGCGCAGCGGTTGCTCGCTTTATACCGCGCTCGAACGCACGATAGAAGACGAGATATTCAAAAACACGAAGGCTAAGCGGCTGCTCTCGCTAATAGGGCGCTTCTCGGCAGGTTATCAGGGCATGCCCATATCCGAGCTGTTATCGGCGGTGCTCGACGAGAGCGGCTACGAGGAGATGCTGCGCACTGAGGGCAGTCAGGAGCGGCTGGATAACCTCGCGGAGCTTAAGCAGTCCGTGCACGAATATGAGATATCGTGCGGCGAAGAGAGCACGATGGAGCATTATCTCTCCCACGTCGCACTGATGACCAATATGGACGCCGGCTCAGCCAGCAACGCCGTGAAGATGATGACGGTACACACAGCCAAAGGCCTTGAGTTTGATAATGTGTTCCTCTGCGGGCTCGAGGAGGGCGTGTTCCCGTCCAAAAAGACCTCTACGCTGGAAGCTATGGAGGAAGAGCGCCGCCTCGCTTTCGTGGCGTTTACGCGCGCAAAGCAAAGGCTGTTTATCTCCGACTCGGAGGGACGCAACCTTGACGGCTCATACAGGTACCCGTCGCGCTTTATATTCAACGTCGACAGACCGCTGCTTGACTACACGCACGAACTCAGCGATAGCCTTGTTGCGGACACAAACTGGAGCATAAGCTGCAGCGAGCGGACATTGGAGTCTGTTTCCGGGCTCACTTTCAAGACGGGCGACCGCGTCGTACACAACATAATGGGCGCGGGAGTAATAGTGGATATCGACCGCGACAAAGCCGCGTACGTCATAAAGTTCGACATACTCGACACGCTGCGCAATATTAACTTCAAAGTAAAGCTCGAACGCGAAACTTCAATATAGACATCAAAACCGCATTTTTTGTCGTAAAAAAATATAATTGTGAATACCCCTTGAATAATTCCCTGCTTGGTGTAAAATGATTAAGTTTGTTAAACAATATATTGGTGGTCCCAAAAACGCGGTGAGTATTTTTGGGTGGTAAAGGGTGGCACATATGAATATAAACGTTATTAAGGCCGACGACAGGTACCTTGCGGACTGTTCGGCAGCCGTATTGAATTCCGATCTCGGGAAGATATATTTCAAGGACAAAAAGCGGGCCGTGCAGGCTATCACTAATGGTATACTAAGCGGCGAAATATTTGTCGCGGTAAATAACGACCTTGAGTGTTTGGGGTTTGTCTGGCTCGATTCGGCCGGCATGTTCTCAAGGTTCCCGTATCTGCACATGGTTGCCGTCAGGGAGGAGTTCCGCGGCATAGGCATAGGAAAGATACTTGTTAGGTTCTTTGAGGATACAGTGAGCGAGGAGAACACAAAAGCGTTCCTTGTCGTCGCGGATTTCAACCCAAGGGCAAAAGCTCTTTATAAAAGCCTCGGGTACAAAGAGGTGGGCAGCATACCCGGCCTTTACAAGGAAGGCGTTACTGAGACGCTGATGATGAAGGAGCTTAAGGCTTCTGCCGCGGGAAAAGCATAACGTTATGCCCATTATAAAAGCCCCCGCGCAGCGCCTTTACGGAGTAACGCTTTCAACAGCAGGTGCGTACTTTCTTCATTCTTGCAGCGTTGTTTCTTCACTTTCGGCATGTCTATGCACACACTGTCCGCGTTGTGCACCGCTTACATTATTATCTCGCTTACCGCATGGTGAGTATGTATAGTGTCCGTGATATCGTGTATATTTAATTTCCTTTCAGCTGAAAACCCACTTCGGCCGGGGTTGATCCCATATCCGCCGCAGTATTCCACAGCTTGCTGGTTATGAAAAGCCGCTTTTCATTACCGCCGTGCCCACGTACTGCTCGTTATATGTGGACGCGGTGTCTGTTTGCGCGTAGCTTTCTATCGTGAATTTAATAGAGTCGACGCATACTCTGCCGTATATACCACAAGCGCTGACGTGATATAATATAAGGCGTATATTGGTTGAATATTAACGATGGATGGTCTGTGATATGGCTCAGAAGGATACATGGGCGCTTCCGCCTATAGAAAAGATATACGAGGCTTACAGTGCCTTAGCGGACGGCCGCGTAATAATGTCCGACGGCTGCGCCGCGGTCTCTTCGTCGGACTATAAAAAGACATATAACGTAGAGTGGAGCGAAGACACCTATTCCTCGAACGACAACGCGTCCTACTGGCAGGGATACATGGGCTACCCCCTCATAGCCGTGCTGATGCTCAAAGGCAGGCTTAATTATGATAAAACCGTGGCGGCGTGCTTTAAAGGCGTCAACTGGAAAGAGCTGAATGCGGCGTATAAAAATCAATACGGCAAAGCGGCGGACGCGGTTTTGGAAAGGCTTGCGTCCGAGGGCAGTGATATAGCTAAAATAAAAGAAGACGCGGCCAGCGTCTATGAGCAGATAAAACGTCTCAATATAAAGCGCAGACGCGGTAAAAGCGGCCCGCCCGCGAAATGAATCACCCCATAAAGCTTCTGGCTTTTTAGCGGTATTTGCCCCCGGCGGCCGGCTCGCCAGGGGCATTATGAACAACAGCCTTTCAGTGTGCGGATTTTACGCCGGCTTAGAGCATCATAAAGAAAGCCTGAGTTGGTCCGGTTTAATGCATTAAAGATAAGCGTACATAGGAGGTAAACAAAAGTTGCCGCAAAGATTTTAAACAAATTGCTTTATAACATATTATATTATATATGGTAAACATGAAAAGCGGAATAGCGTAACTTGTTGAAGTATATAGCTCTGCTTTTTTAAGCAGGCAGAAAAACAAAGATCGCCCCGCGCATATGTCTTAACAGAATATGCAGCAGAAACGATCGCACGTGACCGGAAAGAACGCTATGTAAGCTTCAGCAGCCCTTTCCGCAACAAGGAGGAGTAAGAAAGTTTCCCCGCAGCCCGCGCTTTCGGGGCTGCTTAAAAAGGGTGAAATCAGTATTATTTATATATTATTCCGGTTTATTGGCCCGTGACTATATTTACCGACGCGCTGCAGCCGAACCGCTGGGCGCCCGCCGCCATCAGCTCCCTTACTTTAGCCGCGTCCTTTATGCCTCCGTCTATCTTTATGCCTATGCTCCCGCCTATCTTCGAGCGCACGTACTTTACGTCTTCGGCGCACGCCTTTTTGCCTGTAAGAGCGTTCGATATCTTGATGTAATCGACTCCGCATTCGGCGGATATGCTGAGCGCTCTTACCTTTTCGTCGTGGGTAAGCAGCCCCTGCTCGTATATCGCCTTTATCTTCGCCCTGCTGCCCGCGACGGATACCATCTCAAATATGTCTTTTTTCATGCCGTCAAAATCGCCCGACTTTATCGCCGTTATCATCATAGACACGTCGAGCTCAGTCGCGCCGCTCATTATCGCCTCGCGTATTTCGGCGCACTTTGCCTTCGTGGAGGCAGCGCCATGCGGAAACCCCACCGGCACGCACACCGCAACGCCGCTGCCGCGCAGTATATCAGCCGCCATTGCCGTATAATAAGGCGATACGCAGACGTTCGCGAACCCGTACTTCTTTGCCTCCTCGCAGCCTTTGCGTATCACCTCAGCCGAAGCGTCCGGGTTTAAGAGCGAATGCTCTATCGTACCCGCAAGCTCGATTGCGCTGCTGTGCGGCGCGGTCTGACTGCCGAGCTCAGCCATTACCGCGTCCGTTACGCGCGATATTATGCTCTCTATATCCAAATCCTACACCTGCTCTCTTTCAGCTTCCTTTGAGCATTACCTCTCCATCCACGGCACAGTGGTCTATTACGCCGCAGATAGTCCAGTCGGCAATGAGGTCGTTGTCGTCAAAAAACATCTTCGTGGCTCCGCCGTCCGTGTTTACGAGCACCATGTCTCCCGGCCCGGAATCTGCGCGGTCAAAAGCTATCTCGCGGGGGCCGAGCGGAGCGCCGTCAAAGCCCACAAACTCTATTATCATAAGCTTGTGCCCCGAAAACTTATGGTCTTTTACCGTGGAGACTACGTTGCCCACGACCCTTGCTAACTTCATATCTGCTGCCCTGGCAATATGCCTTCCACGTCGTCGTGCGGGCGCGGTATCACGTGTACGCTGTAAAGCTCGCCTACCCTCTTAGCTGCCGCGGCTCCCGCGTCCACAGACGCCTTTACCGCTCCTACGTCGCCCCTTACCATCACGGTAACGAGCCCCGAGCCTATCTTCTCCTTGCCAATGAGCGTAACGTTTGCAGCCTTCACCATCGCGTCTGCGGCCTCAATAGCGCCCACGAGCCCCTTTGTCTCGACCATTCCGAGTGCCTGCTTTTCCATTTGAAATTCCCCTTTCATCACATGTTCTCGTTGTATTCGTCAATAAACCCGACTATAGCCGCGTCTGCGGGCACAAGCCCCTTGCGGAATATTAGGCTTGCTTCCTTAGAGCCTATGAGGTACACAAAGTCCCCATTGCCGGCTTGCCTCGTCTGGTCGGCGGCTACTATAGTCTTGCCCGGCTTGCCGTTCTCTGTCGTCTGCACGAGCAGCAGCTTTATGCCCAAAAGCCCCTCGTCCTTTACAGTCGATACTACCGACCCTACGATCCTGCCCGTATACATGCTTACTTCGCGGCCTTGGCCGGCTTCCCGTCGCCTCCGGGCAGTATGCCTTCCACATCGTCATGCGGGTGCGGTATTACGTGTACGCTGTAAAGCTCGCCCACCCTCTTTGCTGCCGCGGCGCCCGCATCCACTGCGGCTTTTACCGCGCCGACGTCGCCCCTTACCATCACGGTAACGAGCCCCGAGCCTATCTTCTCCTTGCCCATGAGCATAACATTAGCCGCCTTCACCATCGCGTCCGCGGCTTCTATAGCGCCTACGAGCCCTTTCGTCTCGACCATTCCGAGTGCTTCCTTAGCCATTGTTTTTTCTCCTTTTTATCGATTCTATTTACACCGGCAAGCCTCACGGCTTGTGCCGTCGCTAAAGCGACGAGGATATCCCGATTAAAATACAGACTGTAATATATCCGGATGCGGCGACGGTATCACGGCCGTCCCCGCCGCCATCCCTTGCGTTTCCTCAAGTCCCTTTGCCGCCTCTATGGCGGCTTTTACCGCCGCTACCTCGCCCGTCAGCACGACGAAGCTTTTGCCCCCGAGGCCTCTGCCGAGCCTTATCTCAATAAGCTCAACGTCCGCCGCCTTTACCGCAGCGTCCGCGCACAGTATCGCCGACGCGAGGGAAAACGTCTCCATTATACCCAGCGCGCCTGGATTGCGTACCTCAGAAGCCGCGCTCATTGCCTCTATCACCTGCTCGTGGACATTGGGTATCACCATGCTGTCCACCAGCACGTATCCCGCGCTTTTTCTTCCCGCTTCGACTGAGGATCTTACAGCCGCCACGTCACCCGCCACTATCACTATGTATTTGCCCGCGCATACCGACTGAGCCGATACAAGCCTAACGCTTGCGGCCTTCATCATATCGTCGCCCGCTTCTATCCCCGCCGGTATCGAATTCGTCTCTATCATCCCAAGCGCGTTCATGCCTTCTCCGCCTTTATCTCTATAAACTTGTCCGTAATCGCGGTTACTATGCCCGATATGCTCGCGTGCACCCTTGCCCCCAGCTTGCCTTCGGGTATGTCGGCAACGAGCTGTCCTTTTACCACGCTGTCCCCCTGCTTTACCGCAGGCAGCGACGGTGCTCCTATATGGCCTTTCAGCGGCAGCCGCACAAACCTTACATCCGGTTCCTCCAGCGGCGTGTCGGTATCGTACTGCGATATCCCCATCCTCGCCATCAGCCGGTATGTGGGCACCTTGACGAACTCGGGCGATACGCTTCCCTTTACTTTCTTCTCCGGCTTCATGCCTCCGGCTGAAAGCCCTTGCTTCATACGCATCATCATGCGGCTCGGCGATAGGCCGAAGTTGCAAGCATAATAGCTGCACAGCCCGCAGTCGCAGCACGAGAACACACCGTTAGCGTCTCCCAGCAGATTGCCCTTGCCCATGAACGCCGCCCTCATGGCCTTATGCGGCTCTACGCCCAGCCCAAGAGCGTTCCTCGGGCACATCTCCGTACACATGTTGCACTGGCTGCAAGCCGCCTTTGCGAGCTTTAAGTCCAATACTCCGTCATCCGCCTTTTTCCTTATCAGAGGATGGTCAGTTTTCAGCACTATCAGTCCGCCCGTCGTTTTCGCGACAGGCTCGCTTATGTCCCGACTGAGCCTGCCTGTAGCAGGGCCGCCGATTATCAGCGTGTATCCGTCCATGCTGTCCGGGCCGCCCGCCGCCTTTAGCGCCGTTTCTATAGGCGTCCCGACAGGTACCTTAAGCGTCACCGGATGGGACACCTCTCCCGCCACCGTTACGAACCTCTCCGTAACCGGCCCGCCGGAAAGCGCGTCGGATATGTTCGCGAGCGTCGTTACGTTGCTTACTACCGCCCCTACGTCGAGAGGTATGCCCCCTGTAGGCACTACCTTCCCTATCACCTCGTATACTATCTGCTGCTCGTCGCCTGCCGGATAATAGTTATCAAGCAAGTGCAGCCGCACGTTGTCTTCGTTTTCAATGACGCTTTGCAGCGCCTCTATAGCGTCTTTGTTCTTGCCCTTTACGCACAGCACTCCCTCGCGCGCACCCACCGATTCCATCATCGCTTTGAGCCCACGCACTATCTTTTCCGGGTAATGCTTCATCATCAGCTTATCGGCTTTGAGCAGCGGCTCGCATTCCGCGCCGTTGCCTATCACTATGTCCGCTTTGCCCTGCGCTTTTATATGCACCGGAAAACCCGCTCCACCCGCGCCCACCACGCCCGCTTCGCGGATAGCTTCTGCTGCGTTCATGCTTCTCCCCTTATACTATCCTGAAGTTTCCGTACAGCACGCACCGCCTCGAGCGTGTAAAAGTCCTCGCGCTCGTCAGCCCTTCGCCCGTGGGCGTCGCTATAGTCAGCGTAGTGTACCCCTCGCCGTTAAACCCGAGCCCTGCGTACGACGGGGCGTTCTTTACGAATATCGTGGTGTTAAGCGCCTTTGCGGCCATCGAAAGGTGCGTTACGTTCTGCGAATGCATCATTGCCGTATGGCGGCAGCCGTTTTCCGCCTTAATCGCCTTCTCTATCGCTTCCTCTATCGTTTCCACCCGCGCTATGCCGAGCACAGGCATCAGCATCTCCACCGTTATGAAAGGATGATTTTCGTCCACCGCGGCTATCACCAGCCTCGGATCGCCCGAAAAGCTTACGCCGCTCGCCTTGAGTATCACCGCCGCGTCCCTGCCCACGAAATTTCTGTTTATTACGTACTTCCCGTCCCTGCTCTCAAAGACGGTTTTAACCACCTTGTCTATATCCGATCCGTATATACGGTGCGCGCCGTTTTTCTCCATCTCGCTCATCAGCTGTTCCGCTATGCCCGAGAACGCGAACACTTCCTTCTCGGCTATGCACAGCACGTTGTTGTCAAAGCTCGCGCCGTCCACTATGTCCTTTGCAGCCTTAAGTATTATCGCCGTGTCGTCGACTATCACCGGAGGGTTGCCGGGGCCTGCCGCTATCACCTTCTTGCCCGTCTTCATAGCGACCTTAACTACGGCCTCGCCGCCCGTTATCGACAGCAGCGGTATATCGGGATGCTCCATTATGCGCTTGCCCGTCTCTATCGTCGGCTCTTTCACCGTGCAGATGAGCGCAGCGGGGCCTCCCGCCGAGGCTATGGCCTCGTTAAGCACCCTCATTGTCTCTTTTGATACGTTCTTAGCCGCCGGATGCGGGTTGAACACCACCGCATTGCCCGCCGCTATCATGCTTATCGAGTTGTTGATTATGCTCGAAGGCGGGTTCGTCGACGGCGTTATAGAGCCTATCACTCCAAAAGGCGCGCGCTCCACCAGTGTCAGCCCAAAGTCGCCCGATACAGCCTCCGCCGTCAGGTCCTCTATGCCCGGCGTCTTTTCGACAGCCAGCAGGTTTTTTAGCACCTTGTCTTCCACCTTGCCGTATCCCGTCTCGCTGTTGGCAAGCTCGGCGAGGCGCCTTGCGTTCTTCCGTCCCGCTTCGCGCATGGCTTCTATCAGCTTGCCGCGCTGCTCCAGCGACATGCCCATAAGCTGCGCTTGCGAAGCTTTCGCGGAAGCAATGGCTTCCTCGGGCGTATCGCAGAGCCAGCAGCCCGCCGCCGAAGGCTTCGATGCCGCCGCGCTCCCTTTTATCTGCCTTACGGTGTCTTCCACTATGTGTCTTATCTGTTCATCGGTTAAATTCATATACTGACCTCAACCTAAATCTAATCTATTCAGCCTTGTCTTCCTCAAACTTTTTAAAGACGAGCTTGCCCCGCAGCTCCACCGAGTCTATTATCGCCGTTATCGCAAGATCCGAGGGCTTGCCGTCAGTAAGCGCCGTTTGCCTCGACGAGCTTCCCGAGACACACATCACTACCTCGCCTTCGCCCGCGCCTACGGTATCAATGGCAACGAGCGGCGCCCCTTTTTCGGAAAACGTTTCTATGTCTATGGGCACCACTATGAGAAGCTTAAGGCCACAAAGCTTTTCGGACTTTGTAGTGCTTACCACGTTGCCCCTTACCCGCGCAAGTATCATACGGATTCTCCTATTCCAGTATTTCTATACCGAGTTCCTTCGCCCTGTCGCGCGCGAGCGGCGTCACTATAGCCCCTGTCGCGCACGATACGCGCTCCTTGCCCTGTTTATGGGCGTCCGCAACTTCCGCTTCGGTTACCAGCGCAAGACGCCCTTCCATCTTTGCTGCCGAGAGTTTGAGCGACACTGTGCCCACGCCCATGCCCTCTATCACGCTAAGCGCGTCGTTTATTCCTTCGAAGAACGTCCCCCGTTTAAAGCCGGGCCTTTCAAAGTCCAGCACTACTGTAACGTTCTTGTTCCACAGCAGCGCCCGCATGAACGCCTGCTCGTAAAATCCCCTATCGTCGCCGCACGCTATGTTTTTCAGCATCCACAGCGGCGGGTCTATAAGCAGTATATCGGCATACCTTTTTAGCGACGTCATCAGCTGCCGCTTTTCCTGCAGTGTTTCCGCGCCCGCAACACCGAACTCTCCGCCCAAGTCTTGTGCGCCTTCCCCTGTCAGAGTTACGTCCGGGTATTCTTTTTTAAGATATGCCTTCACCGGCTCCGGGTCGGGCACGAACGACGGTATTATCGCGAGCGCGCCCCGCTCCGTTTTCTCCGGCTCCAGTATGCTCCTTATTGCCTGTTCCGCCACGCGGTGTATGAGACTCTTCAGTTGCTTATCGTCAATATTCATCGTAATAATTCCAGCAGGTCGCCGCTGCTTATTCCCGCGGCGTTTGCTTCGTCAGTGTCTATATGCAGCTCAAGCGAATGGCCGTCGCCCGCGCGCACGATTATGCCGCCGAAAACAGTTTCCCTGCCGCCCGTCTTCCTCGCCTTCACTACGTCGCCGTTTTTAAGGCCGAACGCTTCCGCTTCCTCGCCTGAAATGTGCAGGTGCCGCGCCGCCACTATCACGCCCTTACTTAGCGTAATCTCGCCCACGGGCCCTATAAGCGTGCAGCCCGGCGTACCCTCCAGCTCTCCCGACATGCGCACGTAAGGCTTTATGCCGAGCCTATATGTGTCGGTAAGCGATACCTCCACCTGCGTCTCAGCTCGTTCGGGCCCGAGCAGCCTGACTTCGCCTATGCGCCCTTTCGGTCCGGCTACAGTCAGCTTTTCTTCGCACGCGTACTGCCCCGGCTGCGACAGCGGACGCAGCGCCTTAAGCGTGTACCCCGCACCGAACAGCTTCTCCCTGTCCACCGCCGATATGTGCACGTGCCTGTTCGACGACGCAGCCGGTATCCAGTATTCGTTTTCCCGCGCCAGCCGCTTAACCACCGCAAGCGTGACAAGGCGCTTTAACTCCTGCTCCATTACAAACAACCTGTATCAGCGCGCTTAATTATGCTGCTGTCCATACGTCTTGTGTGTCTCCACCGCGTCCTGCGTCTGTTCCTCCGTCATTAGCGCCGGTTCTCCCGCAGCCTTGGCGGCGAGATACGTCTTTGCCGCCTCTTCCATATACACCGCGGCGTACAGCGCTTCTTTCAGGTCTTTTCCCACCGTTATTGCTCCGTGGTGCTTCAATATCACGGCGCGCTTCCCGCCGATGTATTTCACCGTCTGTATTCCCATCTCCACGCTGGCCGCCGAGCAGTACGGCGCGACGTTAACGGCCCCCAGCGTCACGTTGGCAAGCGTTGTCACCGCCACCGGCAGCACGTCTCCCAAAAGCCCGGCCGCGGTAGCGTACGGCTGGTGGGTATGGATTATCGCGTTCACCTGCGGCATGTGCTCGTATATATACAGCAGCGCCGCCGTGTCGACGGATTCGCGCAGCGTGCCTTCTACGCGGCTTCCCTTGATATCCAATACTACTATGTCATCCGGTTCCATCGTTTCATAGCTCGTGCCCGACGGCGTTACGAGTATATGCTGGCCGAGGCGCAGGCTGACATTGCCGCCCGAAAGGCTGACAAGCCCGCTTCTTTTTATCTCCAGCGCGGTATCAATGACCATCTTTTTCTCTTTTTCGTACATGATAAGCCCCCAATGAATATTTGGTATAACAATCGATATAACATCTGTCACGAATACAATAACATATGTGATTACATTTGTCAATGTGATGAACAGGAGCCGCTATACGTTAACCCAGGCCTTCTTACTGTCCGATTCATACGCGGCCGTCATCGCATGCTGTATGTACGCGCCATCACAAAAGTCGGGCACGCAGGGTTTTCCTTGATACACGCAATCTAAAAAACTGTAAAGGCTATGCACATGTGCCCTCAGCCACCCTCCCGGCAGCTTGGGCGACGGGAAGCTTCCCCCGGGCTTTTCATATCTCTGCACCGCTTCAATCTTTACGAATCCCCTGTATCCTCCCAGGCCCGTGTCGGGAATGGTGCTGTCGTAAAACCATACCCAATTGGGATCCATCAGGTTGAACTTGACCGCGCCCAGTTCACCGAATATCTCAACGGAAAACTCGTCGTTGCTTCCCGTGGCTATCTTCGAAACGTTTATCGTACCTTTGGCTCCGTTCTTCATCTCCGCTATGATATACGCGGCGTCCTCCACGCAGGCGCTGTGGTCGTCTTTTTCGTCCCGCTTTGCGGGATAAGCCGCCTGCATGCTTGCGCAGACGCTTTTATATTCGCCTATAAGGTAATAGAGCATATCGAGCACGTGCGAGCCCATATCAACGAGCGTACCGCCGCAGGCGAATTGCCTGTCGAACTTCCACCCGTATCCGCCGCCTATATTGCTTGGATGGACGTATGAGGCGTTAAAGCTGAGTATCCTTCCCAGCCGCCCCTCTTCTATTATCCGCTTTGCTCGCATAACAGCCGCGAAGAAGCGGTTATGGAACACTATCTGGTGGCGTATATCCCTGCCCTTAACGGCCTGCAGCATGCTTTGCGCCTCAGCGTCGTTCGCCGCGAGTGGCTTTTCGCAATAAATATGAAGGCCTCTCTGCGCCGCCTTTATAACTGCCTCGGCGTGCTGGTAATTAGGCAGGCATATGCTTACCGCGTCGATATCCGCTCTTTGCAATATGTCGTCCATATCGTCCGTCGCGAATTCGAACCCGTATTCTTCCTGTGCTTTGCGCGCCTTTGTAAGCGTGCGGTTATAAACGCCCGCAAGCTTTACCTTAAAGGGCAGATCGGCGTAGAAGAACGGCAGCGAAGTATATGCATAGGTATGGACCTTGCCTATAAAGCCCATACCCAGCACTGCAACTTTTATCTCTTTCATATTCTATATAAGCATTCCGCCCGTAACGTCCACGCACGCTCCGTTGATGAAGTCAGCCTTACTCGACGCGAGGAACGCGACGGTATAGCCCACCTCCTGCGCGGTCGATACCCGCCCCGAAGGTATGCGCTCCACATACGACGCCATAATCTCCGGCTTTGAAAGCTTATCTTCGTTTATAGGCGTCCTTACCATTCCCGGAATAACGCCGTTTACAATTATACCGTATTGCGAGAATTCCCTCGCGAGCGCCTTGGTGAGCAGCACGAGCCCGCCCTTAGCGGATACGTAATGCGCGTGCTCGCCGGTATTTACCGCGAACGCCGATTTGGACGTTATGTTTACTATCCTGCCTTTTACTCCCGCCTTTTTGTAGTAGACGCAAGCCCTCTTGCTCAGCAGGAACGGCCCGGTAAGGTTCACTTCTATGACCTTTTTCCATTCGTCGTCCGACATATTCTCTATAGGCGTCGTAGGCCATATACCCGCGTTGTTGACCACTACGTCGAGGTGCCCATATTTGGCCACTGCCTTTTCAATCATGCCGTCTATGTCTTCCGCCTTTGTGACGTCGCCGTACATGGCCGCATGCTTGCCGCCGTAACGCTCTCCCAGCGAGTCGACGAAATTAAATACGTTCGCTTCGTCAACTATATAATTTACTATTACGTTTGCGCCTTCCTGCGCAAACACTTCGCAGATACCGGCGCCGAGGCCCGCTCCGCCTCCCGTGACAAGCACAGTCTTTCCTTTTAAACCCAGATCCATGTTATGCCCTCCTTTTATGCGATAACTATGTTTATCTACTTATTCTCGGGTAGAATCTTCTCCACGTCCTGATGAGGCCGCGGTATGACGTGCACCGATACCAGCTCTCCTACGCGCTTTGCAGCTGCTGCCCCGGCGTCCACACTCGCCTTCACCGCTCCCACGTCGCCTCTTACCATGACGGTCACAAGCCCCGACCCTATCTTCTCTTTTCCAGCCAGCGTAACGTTGGCCGCTTTTACCATAGCGTCGGCCGCTTCTATTGCTCCTACGAGACCTTTAGTCTCCACCATTCCCAATGCCTGTTTATCCATTTTGGTTCACTCCTTAATATTCGTTTCTGCTTATCGTCACGTTGCCGCTCGGACATACAGCTTTGCACTTTCCGCAATTCGTGCACCCTGAATCCCCTTCGCCCATGACTATCTTTATGCCTTTGCTCGTTCCCATCCTCACCGCTCCGGCTGCAAGCATCGCGTCGCAGACCTTGCGGTCGTTGATGCCGGTGGAGGCCTTTACCATCATGTTGTCGCCCACCGTGCGCTTCATCAGCCGCACGTCTTCCACGGTCGCGCCGCCCGAGCCAAAGCCTGTCGACGTCTTTACAAAGTCTGCTCCCGCCTGCTTTGCGAGCTCGCAGGCGCGCACCTTCTCCTCGTCCGTCAGCAGACAGGTCTCTATTATCACCTTCACAAGCGCCTTAGGATGCGCCGCTTCAACGACGCCCTTAATGTCGGCATAAACAAGATCGTAATCTTTGTCCTTGAGCGCTCCCACGTTTATTACCATATCCACTTCGTCGGCGCCGTTCTTTACCGCCTCCATGGCTTCAACCGACTTGATAAACGGCGTGTTTGCGCCCAGCGGGAAGCCTATTACGCAGCACGTTTTAACGCCTGAGCCCGCCAGCTCGCCCGCGACATACTTCACATGCGTCGGGTTTACACAGACGCTCGCGAATTTCCATTCCTTCGCCTCGTCGCAAAATCTTTTTACGGTGCTTCTCACCGTGTCCGGCTTCAGCACTGTATGATCCATATACTTAGCGTATGAAGTATCAAAACACGGCCCCTTTTTGTCCTCCGCAGCCGTGCCGCCCTGTACTTCTTTGAGGACTTCGCTCGTTATTTCTCTTACTATCTTTTCAATATCCATATCCGGCTCCTTCCTTAGTGCATTTCGCGCCCGCCCGTGATATTAAACGCCTGACCCGTGCAATAATCTCCCGAAACGGTCAGGAAAAATACAAACTCCACTACGTCTTCCTTTTCTGTCAGCCTTCCAAGCGGTACCTTCGCCGTAAACTTCTTGACGACCTCGTCGCGCGAGAGATGCAGATTGTCTATGTACCCAGCGCTTACGCTTCCCCATACGCCCGTAGCGTCCGTGATGCCCGGACAAACAGAATTAATCTTTATGTTATACGAGGCGTACTCGTAAGCGAGCGCCTGCGTCAGCACGATGACCGCGCCCTTGGCGGCGCTGTATGGCGCCATCAGAGCGGAGCCGGTCTTGCCTGATTTTGACGCGAAGTTTATTATCCGGCCATCCCTGTTCTTCTTCATGCTCTCTATCGCGCCCTGTATGCAGTACGATGTGCCGTAAACGTTAACCTTGAACATCCTGTCGAAAACAGCCTCGTCATTTTCCTCGAACGGCCGCTGATCCACTACGCCCGCGTTGTTGACAAGCGCGTATATATCGCCCATTTCTTCCGTTATGCCCTTGAAGCAGTCGAGCACTGCCTTTCTGTCCGTTATATTGAGCACTATGCCTTTAGCAATATAGCCTTTCCCGCAAAGCTCCGCCGCCGATTGCTCCACCAGCGGATCAATGTCTATAAGCACGACCTTAGCGCCCTGCTCGGCATATTTCTCCGCAATGGCAAATCCTATGCTTTTCGCGGCTCCCGTCACAACACAAACCTTTCCCTTAAGCCTGTCTGAATTTAAGCTCATTTTTATCCTCCATTCATATTTGAACGTTATATGAAAACGCCGCCCGGCCGAGAAAGCTTTAAGCTTTCCATGACCGTATCATCTGCGCCGTTTTTTTCATGTCCTGCGCCCCAAAAAGCGCCGATCCCATTACCAGCGCCTCCGCCCCGCTCTGAAGCGCTTTAATATACGTCTCGGAGTTTATGCCTCCGTCCACCTGTATCTCGTAGCCGTAGCCGAAGCGCTGCTTGCATTCCCTAAGCGCCTCAAGCTTTCTGTAGACGCTTTCGATTATGCCCTGACCTCCGAAGCCCACGCAGACCGCCACCTGCAGCACTATATCCGCCTCTTCCATCGCGCACCGTATCGCCTCTAAAGGAGTCTCGGGCGTTATGGCTATACCTGCCAGCCTGCCCGCGCGCTTTATGTCCCGCAGCAGCCGTATGTGGTGAGGGGTGCTCTCCGCGTGTATAGTTATGGAATCCGCGCCCGCCTCTATAAAAGGCCGTATCATCGTCTCGGGGTTGCTTATCATAAGGTGCGCGTCCTTGCGCATACGCGTCTCGCCTTTAAACGCTTCCACCGTACATAGTCCTACCGCTATATTGGGTACGAAATGGCCGTCCATCACATCGAGATGTAAAAGCTCGCAGCCTGCCTCATACGCTCTTTCAATGTCTTTTCCAAGGTTCAGATAATCTGCGGATAGTATCGATGCGGATAATTTCATGTTACAATATGTTCCTTTACATTTTCCATGACGTTTGTCAACCATGATTTGATAATAATACGCATATACACTCTTGTCAATATGTATACTCAATATTGCACATTTGTTCACTTCGTTCTTTTGTATATTACGGAATATAATGTTATAAAAAAAGTGCCCTTATGCGCATAAAATTTGAAAGTGTTCGGACGGCTGAAGATTCCCCTGTTATGCCAGCAAAGAGCTGGGCTCAAAAATATGAAGTATTACCGAGATACGCCGTAATTAAGCGCGCTTAAGGCTGCTTTCTCGTCAGTGATGAGTACGTCTATATATCTGCCGCGCAGCGCTCCCACTATAACGTCGGCTTTCTTCTCTCCCGCGGCGACGCCTATCACCGTAGGTATCCTTTTCAGATCGGCGAGCGAAACTGCTATCATCCTGTCATTAAGCGACGAGTGGCACAGGTGCCCGTTTATGTCTATATAGCTGCCGCAGATATCGCCCACGGCCCCTTCGCTTATCAGCTTTTCTGAGTCTTCCATCGTTATATGCCCCGACCTGAACTGGGCGGAGAGTTCCGGCTTTGTTGACCCGAGCCCAATTATAGCTAAGTCGGTGCTCTTTATCTTTTGAAAATGGCTTTTGATATGCGGCTCTTCCATTAAAAGATCGCGCAGTATCTTACTCTGCACCATGAAAGGGGCCTGCAGCAGATAGCTGTCGCCGCCCAGCGCTTTTGCCAGATTCAGCGCCATCATGTTAGCGTCCGTATAGCTTGTCTTGATGTCCGTGCCTCCCAAGAGCTGAATAACGTCCGCTTTAGTTAAGCTGTTTGGCTTTATGTTTTTTACTATGCTGTGTATCGTCGTGCCCCACGCTATGCCTATAAGCATGCCCGGCGACAGCAGTGGCTCTATGTATGACGCCGCGGCCTGCCCCACTTTTTCCTTGTCAGATTCGGCGCTGTAGCTTTGCGGCACCACTATAGCGGTATCTATGCCGTAGGTCTCCACGATTCTTTTCCCCAGCTCTTTGCCGTACGAGGATACGTCGTCTATCTTTATCTGGACTATCCCCTCTTTTATGCATGCCTGCAGCAGGCGGGAAACGCTGGGGCGGGAGACGTGTATCTTCTTCGATATCTCGTCCTGCGAAAGCCCTTCTATATAATACATCTTTGCTACCTGTATCTTTAAATCGCGCCTGTCCGTTTTTACCACCGCCTTTTGCTTAATGATACAACAGCGCGCCGCAGTGTTCAAGCATTTTATTTCATATAAGTGATATATCTGCACATTTGTTCAACATGTAATGGTGGTTGTCCGGTCAGTATTTTAGTGCAGGGGAAGCATACGGCCCGGGTACGTCTTAAAGCGATACCGGTATTACAGACTTAGTATGCATATGAAACACTTCCGGATACCCGGCTTGGTTTTACACGCACTAAAAAAGGCCCTCGCCAAGGGCCTTTTTTATTTGCTCCGTTCATAAGGAAAGAATAAAAGTATGAGAGGATGTAAAACTCTATATAAGCTTTATGATACGTCCCAGTTCGTTATGGGTACGAGACATTCTATAGTTTTTTTATACAGCTCGTACTTTTTATCGTATATGTCTTTCTTCGTGCTGTCGGGACGACATACATGCGACACGCCGGAAAACGCCCCGGACGCCTCGTAAAGCGAGCCGTACTCGCCTGCCGCCACCCCCGCGCACATGGCTACGCCCATAGTCCCCAGCTCTTCTACGTCGGATATCTCTATAGGCATCTGCAGCGCGTCCGCGAACATCTGCACCCAAACGCTCGATTTCGTTACGCCGCCTGCCATCCTTACGGCTTCGGGCCTGTCCCTTAAAGCAAGCAGCTTCTCTATATGCATCCTGTGTGAAAACACTATGCCTTCGAATACCGCGCGCAGCAGATGTGCTTTTGTATGCCAGCCGCTAAGGCCCAGAAAGCAAGACTTCGCGTTCGCGTCCACGTTGGTGCCGTAAAGAAACGGCAGAAATATAACGGCGCTGTCTTCGGGCGCTGTCGCTTCCACCATCGCGTCGGCAGCCGCGTATATTTTCTTGCCCTGCGCCTTTGCCTTTTGTCTTTCGTATTCAAAAAACTCACGCAGGAACCATTCTAAGTTGCTGGCCGACGTCATGCTTCCGTCAGTAACGAGGTAGTACCCGTCTATGCAGTAAACCGACGTAAGCAGCAGGCCTTTTGAAAAGACAGGCTTTTTAGAAACAAACTCGTTTATACCCCATGTGCCTGCTATAAGGCAGAGCCTGCTCTCGTCTGTGAGCCCCGTCGCAATAGCGCAGGACGTGAGGTCAATAAGCCCTCCCGCAACGGGCGTGCCTTCCAATAGTCCCGTCTCTCTGGCCGACTTCGCGTTTACACGGCCGCATACGCCGCACGACTGCCCAAGAGGAGGCAGCAGCGCTTTGCAGCCCTCTATCCCCATGGCTTTGAGTATGGCGTCGTCATAGCCGCGCGTATTCTGATTGAGCACGCTTGCGGCCGACATATTCGTTATCTCGGCATATGCCTCTCCTGTAAGGCACAGCCGTATGTAGTCATTGCACCCGAGCGCCCACCTCGCTTTTGCGAGCGTTTCGGGACAGTTGTCGCCCATCCATCTTAAAAGCACCGGAAGCTGGCCGGGATATAAAGTCTGCATCGTTTTAGGCAGTATGCTGTCGCAGACTCCCGTCTCGTTGAACTGCTCGACATAGCCTTTGGCGCGCATATCTGTGGAATACACGCCATTCATTACCGGCTTTAAGTCTTTGTCCACCAGATACAGGCCGTTGCCGTGCCCGGAAACCGAAACACAAACAACGCCTGACGGGTCTATGTCTGCCTTGGCTATTACATCTTTGATCACACGGCAGTTTTTCTCCCACAGAACGTCCATGTCCCGTTCCACGAACCCGTCCCTGCCGAGTATAGAGGGTATCTCCTCCGACGCGAAAGCGACGGCATTGCCGCTTACGCTGTAAAGGCCGGCTTTTACAAGCGTGCCGCCGTTATCAAGCCCGAGTAAAAACCGCTCGCCCATTTCAACTATCCTCTCTTTATCAGCCTTTCATCTCGTCAAGCACTCTTATGCGCTTGCCCTCAGGTGCCGTCTTAACTACGCAGTCGTTGGCGTATGTCCTCTCAGGCAGCGCGCACAACACATGAACTTCGCCGCAGCCGTAAGGAAATCCTGCCTGATGCCACACGCCCGGCCTTGTGACGACGAGCGTCCCTTTGGGTATGAAGAAAACCTCTATGTTGTCCCACGGCTCCTCGTCTTCCGCGCAGGCAGGCGCGACATGCATAAGATAATCTCCGTCAAGGCAAAGTATGGCCTCGCATGTGTTGTTATGGTATTCCGCGTTTTCTATTATCCAGTCGCTCTTCGCCCTGACTACGCACGCGGAGTATGACACCGTGTTTGCGCCTCCCAGAAACTGCTGAGCCATATCGCGGTAAAATTCCACGGGCGGCTCGCCCATCTTGCAGCCCTCGGGCCGCAGTATGCTCGCATATTCTCCGTACGGAGCGAAAGCGTCCCGGGTCAGTTTACTTATTTTTATCTGTCTCATTACCGCCACCTCCGGAAGCCGATTCCAAATTCACTTAACACAAATGACGCGCCGGAATTAAAGGTTCACTATTGATTATCCCAGCTCCGGCGCATCCGCTTTATCCGATCATCTCTTTGTATTTCTTCTCAATGTAGGCGATTTCATCTGCGGTAAGTTCCCAATCCGCCGCGCTTGCGTTCTCGTAAGCCATCTCGGGCGTTGTAGCGCCCATAAGAGAGCAGGTTACGCCCGGCTGTGCCAGCACCCAGTTTATCGATACCTGCGCAACCGTAGTGCCTCTGTCGCCCGCAATGCCGCGCAGTACATCAAGGAACTTCTGGCATCTGGACCACATCGGCTCTTCATAGAACGAGTAGAAGGCAGAACGAAGCTCTTTGCCGCCTGTAACCGGCTTTTCCATTTTGCCGGTCAGAATGCCTCCGCCCAGCGAACCGTATGTGATAACGCCGACGCCGTTTTCACGGCACATCGGAAGTATGCCGTTTTCGATAGAACTGCGGTTGAGCAAATTCATAGGCGGCTGTACAACCGATATATCCGCGATGTCTATCGCTTTTTGTATCAAAGCGGTGTTAAAATTGGATACGCCTATCGCGCGGATCTTTCCTTCTTTCTTGAACTTGACCATCATCTCTAGCGCGTCGTCTATACTGTTATTGAAATCAGGCCAGTGTATCAAATAAAGATCGATGTAGTCCGTCTCCAGCCTGCGAAGCGAGTCTTCCAATTCGTGCCGCATGATTTTGGTGTTCAAGCAGTTGACATACTCCCCAAAGATACGCAGCGTGCCAACCTTTGTCGCGAGAACGACCTTATCCCGCAATCCTTTGATAGCTTTGGCCACAACCTTTTCCGAAGCGCCATCGAGGCCGTATGCCGCCGCTGTATCCACCATGTTGACTCCTGCGTCGACTGACGCTCTTATTGCGTCAATAGCTAGCTTTTCGTCAACTTCTCCGAAAAAATCATTGCCCATCTCCCATGTGCCCTGACCGATAACGGATATATCGATGCCGCTGTTGCCCATTTTCCTGTATTTCATTTTGAAACCTCCTGATAAACTATACTTATTTGACGTTTATAAAGCCGCCCGCGCGGCTTGCGGTATGCTTAAGTTTTGAGCTTACGCCGTGATGCGCTCCCTTGAGAGCATATGGTTCAGTGCGACGGCCAGCACCAGCACCACGCCTTTTGCGAGCGTCTGCCAGTATGCCGGTATTACCGTTTTAAGGCCTAACGTCAGGCACACTATTATGAGCGCGCCTATAACCGATTTTACGACGGAGCCTTCGCCGCCCGTAAACACTGTTCCGCCCAGCAGCACGGCGATT
The DNA here is from genome assembly GCA_023410595.1 of Bacillota bacterium. GTDB lineage: Bacteria > Bacillota > Clostridia > Christensenellales > SZUA-584 > DTFZ01. The sequence continues at coordinate 47,759 of JAEYPO010000009.1, forward strand.
ATCGCCTCTGTTTCCACGCCCTGGCCCGTGTACGGCTCGCCTATGGTCATATAGCTGCCCCTCGCCACGCCCGCAAGAGCCGACAGCGCTCCCAGCAATATATATACGCCCCATACCACCTTCACAACGTTAATGCCCGAAAGCTCCGCGGCCGTCCTGTTACCGCCTATGGCCGCTACATATTTGCCCAGCACCGACTTATGTTGCAGTATAACGAGTATGGCTATAATGATTACGGCAACGATGCAAGCCCACGAAAGCCCTAAGAAAACCTCGTTCCGCGAAAAATCGTCCATCCACACGGGCATCTCCATGCCGTCTCCGCTCTTTATCGCCGAAACGCCTTCGGGAACCAGATACCTTGCTATGCCCTGATAGACGTTCATCGTTATGAGCGTCGCTATAACCGGCGTTATGCGCATCTTCATAACGAGCCAGCCGTTAATGCCTCCGAGCACAACGCCGAGCGCCAGAGTAAGCAGCATAGCCGGCAGAAATGAGAAGCCGTTAAGCACCAGCAGCGAATAGAATACGGACGTAAGGCTGAGTGTGCTGCCCACCGAAAGGTCGATGTTCCCCGATATCATTATGAATGTAAAGCCGCTGCTTATAAGCAGTATTGGTATCGACATCCTTATTAGGTTTGTCACCGAATCTAAATAGAGGAAGTTGCCCCTCTGAAACAGATCGCCCTTAATGAGGCTCAATACCGCGACCACCAGCAGCAGTATTATATATACGTATATGGCTTTTATGATATTCTTGCCGCCTAAGCGTTTAATGCCTTTTTCGTTCATTTGCCTCACCTTCCCTTACCTGTTCCTTCTATCGAGCGCATACCTTTGCGCCAGTATCGCGAAAAACGTCACAACGCCTTTTAATATGAACTGCCATTCGGGCCGCAGCAGCAGGCTTGTGGCGGCGGAAGCAACGACGCCCAGAATGAGCGCCCCTACTACGGTGCCTGCCACCGAACCGAACCCTCCGTTTATACTCGTTCCGCCGAGCAGCGTTACGACAAGCGCGTTGAACTCAAACCCCTCGCCGCGCGTCGATATAGCTGCCCTGCTTTCCGACGCGAGTATGATGCCCGTAACGCCCGCAAGCAGAGCGCTTAACAGATAAAGTATCGTAATGTGCCTCTCTACCTTGACTCCCGACAATCTCGCCGCTTCCCTGTTCGCGCCTATAAGATACGTCCTTCTGCCAAACGCCGTTTTCTTTTCTACGAAAACCGCCGCAAGCACCAGCACAAACGCAATAGCCACAGCGACCTTTATTGGCCCTATCAGCGAAACGTTGCCCACTACTCCAAAAACATCCGGAAGGCCCGCGCTACGCTGGGCGCCCTGCGTTACTACCTGTGCCACTCCTCCTGCTATGGCCATCGTGCCGAGCGTGACTATGATGGAAGCCACTTTGAGTTTCGCTATAAAGAACGCGTTTATTGCGCCTATCGCCAGAGAAGCAAGCAGCGCCAGAGCCACGCTTACTCCGTAGCTCATACCAAGGCCTGTAGCAAGCTCAGAAAAGCCTTCCTGCTGCGTCTGGCAGAAATAAGCGCACAGCACACCCGACATTGCGATTATGCCGCCCACCGACATATCGAAATGCCCGGTTATAAGAAGGAATGTCACGCCTATTCCGAGTATTACTATGTACCAGTTGTTTGCGAGCAGATTGAGCACTATCGGTATCGAAAAGTATTTGGGGATGAATATGCTTGCTATCGTAAACGCAATTATCAGCACAACGAGCATCGATAGGTTTATGAACGTTTCGTTGCTCATCTTTCCCTTTTTATTTCCCTCATTCTTGACCACGTCAGCATACCCCCCCTGTGCAAATATGAATGATTTTCTGGGGATCGACATCCTTGCCGTTTTCCATCTCAGACCTGAGCTCTCCTTCATAGAGCAGGAATATACGATCGCACGAATTCAGTATCTCTGTCAGCTCCGACGAAAAGAATATTATCGATTTTCCTTCTTTCGCGAGCTCCCTTATTATATGGTATATTTCCGCCTTCGCCCCGACGTCTATGCCGCGCGTCGGCTCGTCGAGTATCAAAAGGTTCGCGTCTGCAAAAAGACATTTCGCGAAAACGACTTTTTGCTGGTTTCCCCCCGACAACTTCGCCGTTTCCTTCTCCATGGTATCCGTCTTTATGTTGAGCTTCTCAATATATTCATTTGCGGCCGCCCTCTCTTTTGCCGAGTTGATGATGCCGCCGCTCGATATCTTCTTTACGTTCATTACGGGTATATTCTGCTTGATGGTAAGCAGCGTGAAAAGCCCTTGCGTCCTTCTCTCTTCCGGAACGAACGCTATGCCCGCCTCTATTGTCTCGGCCGGAGTCGTTCCGAGCTTTTTTTCCTTGAATGTGACCGACCCGGTATACTTGTCGGCGCCGTATATAGCGCGCGCAAGCTCCGTCTTGCCCGCGCCCACGAGCCCGTAAAACCCGACTATCTCTCCCTTCTTTACATCGAAGGAAATATCTTTGAGCTTGTGGTTCGATACGCCTTTTACTTCGAGCAGTATTTCCTGCGATTTTTCTTCTTTTGGAACGTAAGACTCCATGACCGTTTTGCCTATCATCATCTGTATAAGCTCCATGCGGTCCTTGATTTCGCTTACCGGCTTAGTATCTATATGTTTTCCGTCACGCATCACCGTAACGTAATCTCCGAGTTCAAATATCTCGTCCAGCCTGTGTGAAATATATATGACTGTAACGTTTTGATTGCGCAGTCCCTTCACTATCTTAAACAGGCGTTCTATTTCGCTTTCCGAAAGCGCGGCGGTAGGCTCGTCCATGATTATAATATCCGCGTCGGAGGCAACCGCTTTTGCAATCTCGATTATCTGTTTTTTCGCTACGCTCAGCCTTGACACCCTCTCTTTGGGGTCGATACTTGGATCGATATTTTTAAGCACTTCGATTATTTTCTTTGTTTTTTTAGTCTTTAATAAAAAACCGAGTTTTGTGTCCTCAACGCCCAGAGTCAGGTTTTCTTCAACAGTCAGCTGGTCAACGACATTCAGCTCCTGAAACAGCGTGCTTATCCCTTTGTTTCCTGCGTCTTTCGGACCGCTTGCGGTATACTCCTTGCCGCCGAGCAGGATAGTTCCGGAAGTCCTTGTAAGCGCCCCGGTCAGTATCTTGATAAGCGTGGATTTGCCGGCGCCGTTTTCGCCCACAAGGCAGTGAATGGTATTTCTTGTGATGCTGAAGCTGACGTCGCTAACCGCTCTGACGCCCGGAAAATCTTTGATCAGGTTTTTTATTTCCAATGCATAGTTGCCCATAATGACCTCACCCCGATTATTACCCCAAAAAGCCTTTGGCTCTTAACCTCCTGCTCTTAGGGATTACCTCATATTATCCCAAGTTGCTTTCGCTTTTGGCGCATTACCATCCCATAAAGCTTTTGGCTTTATGGGGATCCCGTTATTCATAATTTTTGGGAGGGAGCAGACTGCCCCCTCCCAAAAATGTTAGGTTTGTTTGATATGTTACTTTATGTCCGCTTCAGTAAGGCTGGTGCCAAACTGCTGATTGTACCAATCAAGCGCGTCCTGCAGTTTCATGTTCCAGGCGTCGACTACCTGCACTGGCCCGAACACTTCCTCGGCAGGATCTGATACCTGCGCTATCTTGCCCGTGTAAACATCGACGATAAGGTCGATAATCGCTTCGGATGTTCCGATGGGCGGAAGGCCGAGCGAGGCTTTAAGCGAGCTGTTCGGATTGAATATGTCTTTAAGCTCCGAAACAGGGCAGTCTACGCTGCAGACTATTTCCGTCTTGGGCTTGCCGTTGTCCATCGTGCCCCTGCCTGCGTCGATAAGCGCGGACATCGCACCAGGCGTCAAGTCGCCGGCTTCCGAATAGATGATGTTAACTTCAGGGTTCGTGACCAGTATGTTGCTCAGCGCTTCCTTCGTAGCGTCAGCGCCGCCGTTGCAGTCAATGCACCCAAGGTCTGTGAATTTGCCTTCGCCCACAACGCTCTTTATGCCTTCGATAAACGGGTCGGTACGTCCGGTCTTAACTTCCCTGTTGTCCGGCCAGCCAAGCTGTACGGTTACTATCGGCTTGTCGGGGAACGCTGCTACCCATGCTTTGGCCGCGTCGATTCCCATCTGTTTGGATCCGCCAGCCTCGTCACTGCGGTATGTGGGTATTCCAGTTTTCCCGAGCGGGCTGAAGAAGGTCGTCATGGCAACGCCCGCTTCTATGGCCGCTTCAACGCCGGGAGTAGCCGCCTCGGCTTCCCAGATGTGCAGCGTTGCTCCGTTGAAATCGGATGTCGCAAGCATGTCGACATTCTGGGTCATTACGTTTGCGTCAGATTTTCCGTCGAGTATAACGACTTCCGCACCGTATTTTTCTTTGCCGTAATCGACCGCCGCCTGAGCGCGCGCCTGATGGAATTCATTTGCGAGTGTCGATACAAAATAAGCTATCTTCATCCCTTCCCCGGTTTTTTCAGTCGTAGCCGACTGCTCCGCGGGTTTTTCCGAGGGCTCCTCAGATACCACAGGTTTATCAGTGGCAGCCGGAGCTTCGGATACTGCAGGAGCTCCCTGACAAGCAGCCAGCAAACTGAATGCAAGCAGCATGCTCAAGAAAATCACGATAAGCTTTTTCATTTTTCCCTCCATAATATGATTAATTTTTAATCAACCTTTATTGCTGATTAAACTACTTTACCGAACTTGTAAACCGACTTGAAAACTTTACGCTTGGCATTGAACTGTAACATTTGTTTTAACATTTGTTCAACCGTATGATAGCATATGCCATGGAATATGTCAACACTTTTGTCAAAGAAAATTCCACGGCCGCCGCAATCGTACTTTTAAGCCATAGTCCGGTAAAATAGCGGGGTATACGAAACAGGCCGGTTAAGGCTTCTGTTCCATTATTTAGTTGTCAAAAGGATATAAAATAAAAACTAAATATTATGCCTGAATGAATAACAAATAAAAACGCTTATTTATCGATAAGTTCGAGCACGCTCCGCGCAGTATTCTCGTCGGTAACAAAGTAATTGATAACATTTGTGCGCAGCGCGCCTATTATGGACAGTATTTTATGCTTGCCCGCGGCGATGCATATCACGTTCTCTATACGCCTCAAATTAGCTTCGTCGATGCCCATTATCCTGTCGTTATATTCATTATGTATAAACTCGCCTTTTAAGTTAAATCTTCTTGCGCATATGTCCCCTATTACCCGGCTCGCGTTCGTTTCATATTGCTTCTTCTGCGCCAGGTCGAAAACCATCTGGTTGTCGTAGAATTCGGGAGGCGCGCCTGCGCTTACTATCGCGGCATCCATGCTGTTCCACTTTTCTATTATGGATTTCATGGATGTGCTCTGCATATAGAGCTCTTTATCGCCGACCGACTCGGCTATTGCGGGAGCATAGATGAACGAAGGCGTGCCGTAAAGCTTCTCCGCATACATGCGGACCATTTCGTTGAGTTGGTATTCCGAAGCGATACGCGACGTGCCGCCTATCATCGGTACCACATTTATGCCTCTCAATTTGTTGCGGTTGGTAAACGACATCATGAACTCGTAACATGTCGTCCCCCACGCGATGCCTACAGTCGTATAGCTTTTAAGAATATCTTCCGCAAAATCTGCGCCCTGCGAAGCGACCACTCTTGTTATCAAACGAATATCGTCGATTGCGGTAGGTATCACCAAGCAGCCTTTAAGGCCGAATCTTTCGATGAATTGATCAGCAACATCCTGAACGTTGTTTTTTGGGTCTTTTATACTGATTTCAACTATGCCGAAATCTTTGGCTTCGGAAAGCATCATGGAAACAGACGATCTCGATATGCCCAGCTGCTGAGCTATCTGCTCCTGCGTCATACCTCCTACATAATACATTTTTGAGGCTTGTACCATCAGCTGTATATCGTATCGAGCCTTCATGCTATCACTTTCTCCGTTTCCTTTACCGTTAATAATTTATCAGCAAACGATATCTGTCCTCGCCGCGTATAACCTTATTTTAGCATCACGCATATACGTTTGCAAGCCTGTGCTGCATACATCGTTTTTCATTTTTTGGTGCCGATACGTTTATTGCCGGGTTTTCGATGGAGCCTGAATATCCTGGCCGACAACCGCCTCCTGGTATTTTTCCAGAAGAAAATCTCTTGCAGCCTTTATATAATCGATGGACGACTGGCGGTCTTGTGTCGCCCACATCTCCGCCACGAGCAGCCCTCTGTAGTCCATCTTCCTGATGAGCCTGAAAAACGAGACGAAATCCACCGTGCCTGAGCCGTAAGGGATATCCCTCACCTTACCCGGCATAGTGTCCTTAAGGTGTATCGCCATGATATGACCCGCGCCGCTTAAAAAGTCTTTCTCCACATCTTTGCCCATAGCAGTAATATTGCCGACATCCGGATAAACCTGAAGGTAAGGGGAATTTATCTTTTCAACATACTGCATTACTTTTTCAATGGAATCCATATGCTCTGTGTCTACAGTCTCAATGGCCAGTGCCACACCTTTACCCGCCGCATATTCCGCGACTTCCTTTAGCGCTTCCAGAAAAAGTGCCTTCGTCTTTTCGTTCGTTTCTTTGTAATACTCGTCGTAGCCCGCAAGCTGCACGATTCTTATGCCTACGGCCAGCGAAAAACCAACTGCGTCCTTTATAAGGCGGATGCCTTTTTGCCTGATCTCTATATCTTCCGAACCTATCGGATACTTGCGGTTCCCTGAAAGGCACATGGTAAGTATAGGCATTTTGTTGATACGTATTGTGCGAACCAGTTCTTCTTTTTCAGAATCAGTCCAATTGACCCGCGCAAGTCTCTCCTCGGTTTCGTCTATGCTTATTTCAAGAAAGTCATAGCCCGCTGCTTTTGCTATGGCGAGTCGCTCGCCCCAATTAAGTTCGGCAGGTAATGCTTTTTCATATATTCCTAAAAGACAGCCGTTAATGTTATCCAAGTGTGTTACCTCCCTTTGATGCCTGACTAAAGATTGTATACTGGGCGGGACCGTATCGTCCGCCAAACGGAGAAGCACGGCTTACGTTTTCCGCATTTCCTTGACCGTTTACTCAGATTTTTGCAATAGCTTTTAACCCACTATTAATTATACACATTTAATTTAACATATGTTATAACTTATGTCAAACATTTTCCTTAACATATGTATGTATCGCGGTAAAAAAATATGTTATTTTTTTGAATGCTCACCGGGAGCGCCGAGGATTTAAGGCGATTACGATAATACGCTTCGATGAAAGTTCCCCGGGGGGGTTCGCTGGTTAAATCCTCTACTTTACAACCGATTTTGTTGATAAGCTTAAAAAAGTCTATAATATAATCGCTTTTAAGTGTGATAATAGTATTATAAAGGAGGCAGAGTATGTCTAAAAACAACGGCGGCAACAGTCCCGTCTTCCCGCGGATAGACCCTTTTGCCGATAATATAAAAAGCGAAGCGGCCAAAGAATTTAGTATAAACAGACCAGAGAATAATGATTCGCACGAAGGCATCAGCAAAAATGTCAGGAGATCGGCCGAAAGCCAAATGTCGGGCGTCCCAATCTATACGAAACATCAGCGCAAGAAAAAAGGATGACATTTTACAGCGGTATTAAGGAAATTATATTGCTTATAACTGCATTTTCGTTTCTTGTGCCGGGAAATTACCCTCTTGCTTGGGAAACATTGGGATGTTGAAAAGGGAAAGTCCAGCATGAGCGCGAACATAAGCAGCGTCGTACAAAAGTCATTCATTGAAGCTTTCTTTCCCAAAGAAAATTAGTAGCGCGCATGAATCGGTATTAATATAAAAGTCTAGCTTGATTATTTCATAGGCATTAGACGGGATAATATAAAAGAAGGCCGGAAAACCGGCCTTTGGCTTGCTTGTAAGCAAATTGTTATGAATATTATTGTGCCTTTCAGATATCTATTTCCCGTACAGCGGCCCGAAGTTTCTGCACGCAAAGTAGTCGGCCGACTCTTGCGCATCCGTGCCGAAAGCGCTCCATGAAGACGGCCGGAATATGTCGCCTGCCTCTATATTGTGCATATTGACCGGTATCCTCAGCATCGAAGCAAGCGTGATAAGATCGGCGCCAATATGCCCGTAGTTTATGGCTGCGTGGTTTGCGCCCCAGTTTGCCATAACGCTGTAAACATCGGTGAACGCGCCTTTTCCCGTGAGCCTTGGCGCGAACCATGTCGTCGGCCATGTTGGGTCGGTACGCTCTTCAAGTGTACTATTCATATCGTCTGGCAGCTGGACTGTATAGCCTTCTGCGATCTGTAAAACCGGGCCCAGATTTTTTACGAGGTTTATACGGCTCATCGTTACAGGCATGCCGCCGCGCGTCTTAAAGTGGCTCGAAAACCCGCCTCCCCTGAAATATCCTTTGTCCGCCGCGCACCAATCCGTTGCCTTCAAGCACTTGTCTACTTCGCCGTCACTCATTTCCCAGAAGGGTTTCATGGCGGGATATCCGTTTATCTCCTGCTGTCCGGTCCCGTCAAGGCAGGTAGCGCCCGAGTTTATTAGATGAATTAAACCATATCTGCCTTGCTCCGGCAGGTCTTTGCCCGTTACCCGCTTCACGGCCTCGGGGCTCCAGTATGTCCGCACATCCGAAAATATAGACGCGGTATTAGTTAAAAGATGACCAAAAAGCATCGTCGCCGCGTTAAGCGTATCGTTTTCGGTTGCAAACACATACGGCGTCCGCTTGCCGTTCCAGTCGAATGACGAGCACAGCATGGCTTCTGCAAAGTCGGTGTTTGGGTAAAAATCCGTCCACTGGCGCTGTCCCTGAAATCCAGCGGCGATAGCGTTATGCCCCATGCTCTCTTCGCTATAACCCATCTCTTTCAGCCTTGGATTGCCATTCATCAGGTCTTTTGCGATAAGAGCGCATTTAACGGTAAATTCCCATTCCCAGTCTTTGCGCTCCCTTGAGCTGGGCTGCGCATTTTTATCTCTGCCTTCCCGGCAATTCATCTTCGTCCAGGCAAGCGCTCTTTTAAATTCCTCTTTGTCATATATTCCTTCTTCGATACGGCGTATGTATTCTACCATGTCGATCTGCTCGCACCGCATGCCTAAATAATTCTCAAAAAAATCGGGGTTTACTATCGAGCCGGCTATTCCCATCGATACGACGCCGCACGAAAGGTAGCTCTTTCCCTTCATCTCGCCTACGGCAACGGCAGCCCTTGCGAACCTGAGTATCTTTTCCTTTACGTCCTTGGGTATCGCGGTGTCGCCCGCGTCCTGTACATCGCGTCCGTATATGGAGTATGCGGGCGTGCCTTTTTGTGTATGCGCCGCCAGCACCGCAGCAAGATACACCGCCCCCGGGCGCTCTGTTCCGTTAAATCCCCATACCGCTTTTGGCAATAACGGATCCATGTCCATCGTTTCGCTGCCATAGCACCAGCATGGAGTTACCGACAGTGTAGCGCATACTCCCTCCCTTTGAAATTTCTCCGCGCATTTGGCGGCTTCGTATACTCCGCCTATTGTTGTATCTGCAATAACGCACTCAACGGGGTTACCGTATCTGTCTTTTAAACCTGAGCTTATCAGCCGAGCCGCCGCCTTTGCCATACTCATCGTCTGCGCTTCCAGGCTGCCGCGTATGTTGACTTTCCCCTCACGTCCGTCTATTATCGGACGGATCCCTATTTTAGCCATATTTCCCTCCGTTCTGTATTCTGCTTTGCTTCAGTATGCTTTGTTCTGACAGACGCAATACATATGAATTTCATTGCTTCACAGGTTTAGTGAAATATATATCTTTCATGGTGGATACAAAAGATTTGGTATTCTCTTCCATCGTCTCCTGATAGCTTTCAAGGTTATCCTTTGTAAGCAAAAAGTATCCCGAGTTAATGAAAAACTGTTGATCCTCTCTAAAGGTATATCCGTCTTTTAACAGCTTTAACGCATAAACCGCAACATAACCCATGCCCCACGGGTTCTGCGTCATCGTTCCGTACATGTATCCCCGGTCAATAGCATCCAGCACATCCTGAGAATCATCTATGCCCACAGCGACTATCCTTCTCTCGTTTTTAACCATCATGGTTTTTGCAAGAACCTGCGCGTTTACATATCCGGTGCATATTATGCCGTCTACCTCGTCAATATAAGATGAATACATCTCGCTTATTGCCTCTTCAGCAAGTTCGATATTATCTGTGTCCGCAAGCTCCTGATAGAGAGTAAAGCCTGCGTTTTCGGGCCTTGATAATACCTCCTTTATCGCTGATTGCCTTTTTTGCGTATTTGTATCGTTAAGAGCGCTGCACAAGTGCACTATATTCCCTTCGGAAAGTCCGTTCGCTTTCAATTTATATATAAGCTTCTCTGTTCCCAATGCTACGGAAGCGCCCACGTCGGTAGCAAAACAGAACTCTGCGTCGGAAGGCTCTGCCGGCGATCCTCCCATTGTAACAACAGGTATACCACGCCTTGCTAAATTTGTTATTTCCGCATTGCTTGCATCCGCATCTGACGGGAACATGCCTATGCCCTTGGCCCCCTTTGCGACAACGCTGTCTATAACCTGATTCTGTTCAGGCTGATCCCACGCCTGAGGGCTCACAATGTAAGGTTCCGGTATTCCAAGGTCCTTAGCTGCCGCCAGAGCGCCCGGCTCCCAGGGATTAAAGAATGGGTGCACTCCCCCGTAAATTATTGCAAACTGATATTCGGAAGGATCCAGTATTCCCTCGGAGTCCTCCACAAGATCAGGGCCAAAATAGCTCGAAGAATTCCCCTCCGTTTTTGCAGGCTCGGCATCGGGCAGCTTATCTTGATAGCTGCATGAAGCGACCGCGATCACAGCTATTAAATTCAAAAGGCATACGAAAGTTTTTTTCATTTTTACTCTCATCCTTTTAATGCCGTTATAATGCTCTAATCCTTTTAGCGTATTTTTATTATATCATCTGGCATCCTAAATTTTCTATACCTTGAAAGACTGATTCTTTAACAAAATTCATGGAGATATCTATTCTGTATTGACTGCTAATGTATTAAGTAGTAAATTTTATTTAACAGCCTCGGCAAACAGATGTCTGCCGAGGCTGCATTGCGGGATGTTAACGCTGCTTACCATGTGGGCAGCGTTAACGTCATTTATCTTTCAAGATAAATGGAATTAGTTTGTTAGCCGTAGCGTCTAAAATACTTTTCAACTGTCGCCGATATGTACGTACGCTATCTTGTTGCTGCTTTTTTAATTAATAAGCAGGTCCGGTAGCGGGAACAGACGACGCATCAAAAGCTTTTGGCTCAGCGCCCGGTGCATCGAAGTACGTGTCAGCCATAGTAGCCACGAAGTCTGTAGCTATCTTCTGCTGTCTTTCCTGGTACTGCGGAACCATGTCCTGCGTGAGGAGCCAGTATCCGGAGTTGATCAGGAACGGAGCGCCTTCCTTGTAGGTGTAGCCGTCGGTCAAGAGCTTGAGCGCATATGTTCCGACATAGCCCATGGCCCAGGAGCTCTGAGTCATCGTACCGTACATATACCCGTTCTCAATAGCTGTAATAACGTCTGTCGAGTCGTCGATTCCGATAGCTACTATGCCATCGTTCGTTCCTCTCTCGTTCATGGTCTTGCCAAGAACCTGAGCATTGATGTAGCCGGTGCAGACTATGCCATCAACATCCTTATAATAGGAAGAATACATTGCGGAGATCGCTTCTTCTGCGGGCTGCGTTGCGTCTGTATCCGCGAGCTCCCATTCGAGCGTGAACCCTGCGTTCTCGGGCTTAGCAAGCACTTCTTTTATAGCGGCCTGTCTCTTCTGGGTGTTCGTATCAGCGAGCCCCGAGCAGAGATGCATCAGTTTGCCTTCGGTCTTTCCGTCCGCCTTCAGTTTGTCGATTATAGCCTGGGTTGCGTAAGCAACGGAAGCGCCGACATCTGTCGTGTAGCATAAGGTTGCCTTTGAAGGAGTAGCGGGAGATCCTCCCATCGTCACTACGGGGATACCCATACCGACGAGTTCGGTTATCTTCTCATTTCCTGCAACAGCATCGGAAGTGAACATTCCTATACCATTGACGCCACCGGCTACAAGGCCGTCGATTATCGCGTTCTGCTGTGTCTGATCCCAGTTCTGCGGGCTTGTAACGTTAGGAGTAGGAATTCCTAAGTCCAAAGCAGCCTGCTGAGCTCCGAATCTCCACGGATCGAAGAACGGATGTACTCCGCCGTAGATGATGGCGAAGTTATAAACTTTGCCTTCCTGCTGTCCTGCCTGTCCGGCAACGTCTCCCTGTACGTCCACGTCCATTCCTTCTTGGACACCGGCGCCCTGAGAAGGAGCCGGAGCTTCCTGGCTGGCTTCAGGAGCCGGAGTTCCCTGGCTGGCGCAACCTGCAAAGGCTGTCAAAACCATAGCCAATGCCAACACAAGCACGATTAACTTTTTCATATTTCTTGTCCTTTCGCTTTTTTTTTAAGCCTTTCGGCTTAATCTTTCAAAACCTATTCCATTATTAGGTTCATTATCTCTTTACTCATTTTGTCATAGTCCTTGTTGTTAACTAACTCTCCAGCTATCCTGCCGTCTTTAAAGACTATGATCCGGTCTGCTATCTGAACGATCTCCATCATATCTGAGGTTATACATATGACAGATTTATCCTTCGTCGTTAAGTCGTACATTATCCTGTGGATTTCTGCTTTAGTCTTAACATCGATACCTACAGTCGGCTCATCGATTATCAGTATATCGGGCTCGATCGCAAGCCCCTTGCTCAAGGCTACCTTCTGCTGGTTGCCTCCGCTTAAGTTTCTGACGGTCTGTTTCAGGCTCGGTGTTTTGATCTGCAGTTCCTTAGTGTATTTTTGAGCAACTTCCTGTTCTTTTCTAGGATTCAGGAAAAACATGAAACCTTTAAGCCTCTTGAGTATCGATGAGGTAATATTAATCTTAACGTTGTGATCCAGGAAGAGTCCCTCTTCCTTTCTGTTTTCGCTAAGGTAACAGATCTTGTTTTTATTGAGCGTCTGCCCAATACTCTTTGCCTTTACTTTTTCCCCGTTGACGAACTGCTCTCCGCCTATCGCAACGTCTGAGCCGATAAGCACGCGCGCAAATTCTGTTCTTCCTGCTCCAACAAGTCCGTACCACCCTAAGAGCTCGCCCTTTTTCAATTGGAATGATTTAGGCTTGGGTGAATATACGCTTCGCAGGTCTTTTGTTTCAAGAACGACGCTTGCATTATCAAAATTCCTCATTTCAAGCGATTGGAACTCCTTCGTTCTTCCTACCATCCTTGTGATAAGTTCCTCTCTTGTCATCCCCTTTACAGGGCTCGATATCTGGCCTGTATCGGCTGAAACCACGTTCTTGCCATCCCTGAGAACTGTAATAGTATCAGCCAGCCCAAGCACCTCCTCGATTTTATGCGAGACGAATATGAACGATATACCTTGATCACGCAGCTTCTTGATAAGATTAATGAGCATCTCGGCTTCGTTTACGGAAATTGATGAAGTAGGCTCGTCGAGAAGTATTATCTTAGCGTTTGAAGAAAGCGCTTTAGCGATCTCAATAAGCTGCTGCTGCCCTGCGCTTAATGATTCAACGCTCTTAGTAGGCGGAATCTTAAGCCCGACCATTTCGATAAATTTTTCAGCAGCCTTGTTTATCTCCCGCTGATTTATCTTCTTCAACATTCTGTCGGTATAATGCTCTATCATTATATTTCCGGCAACCGTAAACGTCGGGAAAAGATTTCTTTCCTGGTGCACGACGTTTATACCTGCGTTAAAAGCATCCCTCGGGTTGTTAAAAGACACTTCCTTGCCGTTTACCAGCATCTTCCCCTCGTTCTGTTTATAAACGCCTGTAATTATTTTGATCAGTGTGCTTTTTCCGGCTCCGTTCTCTCCCATCAAAGCATGGATCTCGCCTTCTTTTACACTGAAGTCAACGTTATCGAGAGCCTTGACGCCGGGGAAAACCTTTGTAATATTTTTAAGCTCCAGAATTGTATCGCTCATAACTTAGCACGCTCCATTCTTTCGCGATGTTCTTCCCGCAAAGCCCTTATCCTGTCAAGCCCAACTGCGAGAAGTATTATCAATCCCTGCAGAAATTCAACGATATATACGTTGACCTTTAAGTGAACGACTGCATTGGAAACCATGGCAAGCAGAAGTCCCCCGAGGAATGCGCCTAATATATTGACCCTTCCTCCCTCCATTCTCGCTCCTCCGATAAGAGGCGCTGCGAACGAGAACAGCATCCAGTCGGCGCCGATATCAGAATGTATCGAACCGAGCCTTGTGCTGAACAGTATTCCGGCACACGCTCCCAGCACTGCGGATATGATATGCTTTACGATTATCACTCTATTGACGTTGATGCCCGAAAGCCCGGCAGCCCTCTGGTTCGCGCCTATAGCCAGCACCTGGCGGCCGAAACTTGTGTATTTGAACATATACCACAGCAGCACCGAAAAGACTATTGTAATGACGATCATAACCGGAAGAAATCCGCCGATATTTTCCGAGCCTATCCATGTATATCCTTTCGGCAAGTTGTAAAACGGATTTGCCTTTGTTATGGTCAGCGTTATTCCGGTAAATATGCTCATCGTCGCAAGAGTGACCAGCCATGAAATCTCGCCTGTAGCCCCGAGGCGTGTAATAACGATGCCATTGAAAGCGCCGCAGCACCCGCCTATAATTACCGCCATGACTATAGCCAGTTCCCAGGGCAGCCCGGCTCTTTGTATCAGAGCGCCTACTACGACCGCCGCCAGCCCACCTATAGAGCCAATTGATACATTCATGCCGCCGCCGGCCATAACGATCATCTGCCCATATCCGACAAGTATCGTGATACTGCAGTTCCTCATCAGCGTGATAAAGTTATCCGCCGAGATAAATTCCGGGCTTCGTGTTTGAACAAGCAGAGAAAAAACTACGATTACAACCAGGATGCCAAGAGTGTTTGTAAATTCAAACCTTTTTTTGTTTGCCGGAGGATTCTGTGTTTTTTTCATCTTAGTCACCTCTCAATATGAACAGCGGCGGCTGATTCCTGATTTTCAAGAAGCGCTTTATCCTGCTGTTTGCTTAAGGTCTCTCTGCCCCTGTTAAGTATGAACGCAAGCAGGAGTATACCGCCTATGAATATCTGATGCGTGAAAGCGTCCAGTTTGAGCACCGCGAGCACCGTCGTTATTATTGTCATAATACCCGCTCCTATCATAGTACCTATGATGGCAACCTTGCCGCCGTTTAAAAGCGTGCCTCCGAGTATCGGAGCTGCGAAAGAATACAGCAGCCAGTTGTCGCCCGTCGAGGTCTGGGCCGCGCTCAATTTCGATGCTGTAAACATGCCCGCGAGCGCGCATAACAAGCCGCTTAAAGCATGTGCATACATAACGTATTTGTTTGAATTGATACCTGCAAAGTCTGCAGCCCTTTTGCTGACTCCGGTCGCAAGCATTTTCCTTCCGAGAGCGGTTCTGTTATAAAGCAGCCATATTAAGAGCATTATTACAAGCGTTATTATAAAAACCAGCGGAAATCCGAATGTTGTCGTCTGACCCGTTTTTGCGGTTGCCTGCGGTATCGAGATGTTATTCAAATTCGTAAAGCCTTCCGGCAGTCTCCTGAAATATATGTTTTCGGTAATGCCCATATTAAGCCCGTGTATAACGCTTATAAGAGCCAGCGAGATAATAAACGGGTTAATCTTTGTCTTTGTTATAAGCCAGCCCTGGATCAAACCAAGCAGCAAGCCTACGGCGAGCCCCACCAGCACTCCTATTACCCAAGGAACAGCCAGCCCTACTTCCGCCTGCACATACTTCTCGACTTCCATATTGCCGAGCGTAGGCAGATTAATAAGATATCCGCATACCATGGCCGAAGCGCCGCCTATAGCTCCGACAGCCAGATTAAACTGTCCGACCGCAAGCGTTGCCATCTGAGCCATTCCCACAATCGCATAAATGGCAATGTCCTTTGAAATCGAAGTCAGGCTGAAACCTAAACGCGACGGGTTTGATGTTGCGATAAGCACGGCCATCAAAATTGCGAACATCACCGATATTGTTGCAATGTCATATTTGATAACCTTAGATAACACTTTCTTAATCACTGACAAAACCTCTTTCCCTTATATTGCTTAGAACGCTTTTATATCAAGTTATGCTGTATACCCAGCTGATCTTTAAATACAAGTTCATTTTCGTTTATTTCTCCGGTTATAGTATTGTTGCTGAATACCAATATCCTGTGGGAAACCTTCATCATCTCATGAACATTTGAGGATATAAGTATTATTGACACGCCCCGGTTTGAAAACGAAACCAGTAACTCCAATATCTGCTTTCTGCTTACGTTGTCCAATCCTTTTGTTGGGTCAACAAGTATCAACACTTTAGGAAATAAACACATGACCCTTGCTATACTGACTTTCCTTTGGTCTGCGGTTGACAGCCCTTCCATGCTCATCGTTTCATCCGCAAAATCAAAGCCCATGTCAGCCTTAACCGTTTTTATCAGCCAGTCTTCCAGCTCACGGCGTATTATTCGTAAATGGCTCAGATTGTTGAGCCTGAGCATGCTTATGTTCTCTTTTATGCTTAAGTTGTAGAGCAGCCCGTTTTCTTCGTTTTCGAACGAAACAAGCCCTATTTTGTTCTTTATCGCGTCTGCGGGATTTTTGATTCTGATCCGTTTGCCGTCAAGATACATCTTGCCTCCGGTAAGCTTTTCTATCCCGTAGATTGCATATCCTATCTCGCACTTTCCCGAACCGTACGATCCCGTTATGCTGACTATCTCTCCTTTTCTGACAGAAAAGCTTACTTTTTTCAAGGCATGCCTGGTTGTCAGGTTTTCAACACGCAACACTTCCTGGTATATGCCGTTAAGTGATATCCTGGACTTGTTAACAAAACAGTCGTCCATTATCGCCTTTACGATCTTCTCCCTGTCAAATTCGGAAGCGCCGAAATTCCCTATTATGCTCCCATCCTTTATTACGTACATTCTGTCCGATATGTCGGAAAAGTCCTGAAGGTTCTGGGCTACTATCAATATGCCGACTTTTCGCCTGGTAAGCTCTTTAAATACTCCTTTAAATAGTTTTATCTGACTCCTGTCAAGCAGTATATTCGTGTGATCCATCACAACCACTTTTGGGTCGTCGAGAAGCGCTTTCCCGAGCTGCACTATCTGCACCTGCTCCACGGTAAGCTTTGAGGCCATTATATGCGGTGAAATATCGAGACCAAGTATGTTAAGCAGTTCCTTTGTCCTTGCAAGCTGCTGCTTCTCTTTTACAAACCGGCTGTGCTTAGAATCCTTCCTTCCAAGAAACAGATTATCCATCACGGTAAGATTAGGCAGCAAATCGCTTCGCTTATGAATAATGCTTATCCCCAATTCTTTCCCATCGCCTGGGCACGTGATGCTTGCTTCCCTGCCGTCAACATAAATCTTCCCGAAGTCCGGCTGAAACACTCCCCCCAAGAGCCTTACTATCATCGCCTTCGACTGGCCTTCATCGCCATACAGGTTTACTATCTCGCCCTCGTTGACAGTCATAGATACGTTTTTTAAAACTTTGACTTCATTTATCTTTTTTGATACGGATTCAAGCCTTAAAACCTCTTTTTGCATATTTCCTCCGCTAATTTTTGTATTTTGTTTTATAACCTTGATTTATACACTCTACACTATAGCCTGTTTGGAGGAAATCCGTAACTGCTGCTATCTTTTCAATCCTTATAATTCCATAGAGATTGTTTCTTTCAGCTTGCAGCTAATGAAGTCATTTTTGGGCGTATCCTTTTTGAACACCACCAGCACGTCGCATGTCGGCGTTATTGCATACGGGGTCCAGTGCCAGACGTCTTCGTTGAAAAATACGCCCTCTCCCTGATTAACTCTTACCGCGATCACTTTGTCCATATCCGGGCACAGCTTTCCGTCCACCTCTATTGATGATGTGACCGCGGTCACGAAGTCGCCTTTTAATGCACACAGCAATTCGGACGTATTTGCGTGCCGCTCTAGTTCGTCTACGACATACTCCCTGTTTTTCGCTACGCAGACGCCTATCTGTACCGCGTCTTCGCAGTTCATTATTGCAAGCTGTCCGTAAAAGGTCTGTATGTCCGTTTGGGTATCGGGCTTGGTGTCAGCCGTTATGCATACTGCCTTTCCCAAACCTTCCATAACCTTTTGGCTTATACGCCTGGCTTTAACTGTTTTCATATTAAGGCCCTCGCTTTTATTATTTCGTTATATTCAATACTCTATCTTTTTCCACTTGCGCTCATTTGCAGACTGTTCGGCAGCATCGAGTACCTTCTGACACATAAGCCCGTCACGGAAATTGGGTGTTACCTGCTTGCCTTCCTTTATAGCCGTGAAGAAATCGTAGTACTCGTTGACAAACGTATCACCGTATCCGATTATATGACCTACAGGCCACCAGTTGGACATATAAGGATGTACTGATTCTCCGACAATTATCCTTCTGAAGCCTTTCAGGTGCGCCGGATCTTCGTCGTTATAGTACTCAAGCTCGTTTAGCTTCTCCTCGTCCCATATGATGGCGCCCTTGCTGCCCGCCACCTCTATGCGGTTCTGGTTCTTATGACCGGTCCCGTTCCTTGTGCTTTCAAAGTACGCCATCATGTCCTGACCCTTAAATGTTGCAAGCATCTGGGAAGCGTCGTCCACGTCTACTTCGCCCATCTCTTCCCCTGCCTTTGCAAACAGACCGTCTTCAAATACCGCTTTGGGCCTTACCTTGTTGAACGTCTTTTCCACGCAGCATACTTCGTCGAGGTCGCCTATAAGAAAACGCGCTATGTCGATAATATGGGCGCCCAGATCTCCGTGCGTGCCGTAGCCTGCAAAGCTCTTTCTGAGCCTCCATGCCATAGGAAACATAGGATCTGTCAGCCAGTCCTGCGACCATATAGCCCTGAAGTGATATAACTTGCCCAAAGTGCCTTCCTCAATGAGCTGCTTCGCGAGACAAAGCGCAGGAACCCTGCGGAAGTTGAAACCTATCATGTTTACAACACCTGCGTCCTCGACCGCTTTTACCATTGCTTCCGCGTCCTTCATATCGAGGGCCAGAGGCTTTTCACAAAAAACATGTTTTCCGGCTTTAGCCGCCGCTATGGCTATGTCCGCATGAAATTTGCTCGGAGCGGCAATGCTTATGGAGTCTATCTCTTTATCTGCGATAAGCTCTTTCCAGTCGAACACGGCCTTTTCCCAGCCCCATCTCCTGCCGATCTCGACAACGGATTCTTCATTGGAGCATATGGCTTTCTTTACGATGTCAACGCCAAGATCGAAAAATATCGGAGCGTCGGTAATCGCGTGTGTATGAGCGCGCCCCATGAATTTATGTCCTACCAGGCCAACCTTTATGCTTTTCATTACCTTACCTCTCTTTCATTACACAGGGTATTTATCTTTTCACCCTGGCGCTCTCGCCGCGCATTACACTCTCTGCCTCTTCTTTGTATGCCCAGTTCCAGTCTCCGAGGAAAGTGTGGCACAGCGCTGAATATGCGGCCGAGAAGTCTACTATATACTGCGGGTCTTTGCCCTCAAGCATGCCCCACATCATCGATGACGCGAAGCTGTCGCCTCCGCCCGTCCTGTCCGTTATCTCGAGATTCTCATACTTGCGCGATACGTAATACCCGCCCTTGTACATCATTACCGTGCGCCAGTCGTTGAGTAATGCGGTCTTCACCTCACGAAGCGTCGTGCCTACTGCAATAACGTTCGGATACGCCTTTACGACCTTCTCAGCCACAGCCCTATAGCTCTCCGGGTCTATTTTCGAGTAGTTCGCGCCTGTGCCTTCGGCCTTGATGCCAAGCATCTTCTCGAAATCTTCCTCATTGCCTATTATGACGTCCACATACGGCATCACGTTCTTCATCGTGGCCTGCGCCTTTTCGCTCGTCCAGAGTGTTGAGCGGAAGTTAAGGTCAAAGCTTGTCGTCAGTCCGAGCTTCTTTGCGGCTTTCAGCGACTCTATAGCCTGCTCCGCGGCGCCTTCCGATATAGCCGTAGTTATTCCAGTCGTGTGGAACCATCTCGTTTCCTTAAGCAGCTCTTCCCAGTCAAAGTCTCCCGGCTCAACCTTGCTTATCGCGCTGTGTCCGCGGTCGTATATCTGTCTGCTCGCCCGGGGGCCTATACCTACTTCAAGAAAGCAGAATCCGTTTCTCGTCTTTCCGCACCCGTCGAACGGTACCATCTTAACGCCCGACATATCAACGCCGTGCTCGCGTCCATGGTTCACTATATATTTACCGCTCCATGTGTCCACAAGCTTCGTTATGTACGCCGTCTTAAGGCCCAGTCTTGATATGTTCACGCAGCAGTTGAGCTCCGCCGCGGCTATCGCCAGCTGCAGGCTGCTCGACTGTTCGAGCCTCATATGCTCGGGAGCGTTGAACCGTATCATCGCTTCCCCAAAACCCATCATGTCATATTTCTTAGTCATCTTACGAGCTCCTTATTAAATACAAACTTGGGTGTGTTCCCTTTCAGATATTCGGATATGCCCAAGGCCGCCTCATGCGCCACTCTTGCCGAGCACTCTTTCGTGAGCGCCGCGCTGTGCGGCGTCAGTATCACGTTCTTAAGCGGCAGCAAGGGGTTATCTTCTTTGGGTGGTTCGGATTCTAATACGTCGAGCGCGGCCCCGGCTATCCTTTCCTCTTTAAGTGCCTGCGCGAGCGCCATTTCATCTATTATGCCGCCCCTTGCCGTGTTGATTATGCACGCGGAAGGCTTCATAAGCGAAAGCAGCTTCTCTCCCACCAACCCTCTGGTCTCTTCGGTCAGCGGTATGTGCAGCGATATGTAGTCGGCACGTTTGAATACTTCCTCAATGTCCTCATACAGCGTTATGCCCGGCAGCTCCTTTATGTAGGGGTCATACCCTATTATCTGCATGTTAAACGCCGCTTTGCATTTCTCCGCCGTAAACCTGCCAATTCTTCCGCATCCTATTAGTCCCAGCGTCTTGCCGTCGATATCCTTGCTTTTATTGGTGCGGCGTATTTTGAAGTTGCCTGCTCTTAGCTCGCTGTCATACATGACTAGCTGCTTCGACACAGCGACTATCAGCGCCAGCGTGTGCTCGGCTACGGATATCGAGTTCGCCTCGGGCGTATTCAAAACCAATACGCCTTTTGCAGTAGCGGCCTTAACGTCGACATTGTCGACGCCTACGCCCGTGCGGCTAATTACTTTGAGCTTTCCGGCCTTAGCGATAACCTCACCCGTCATCTGGTACGCCGTGCTTAAAAGCACCGCTTCTGCGTCCTTCATATGCTCATCGAATTGCGCCTGTTCACCGTCGGGTATGGTCTTAAGCTCAAGATCGGCTATTCCTTCAAACAGCTTAGCGTCTGCTTCGCTGAGTTTTTTAGTAAGAAGAACCTTTCTCATGATATCAATCCTTCTTTTTTAAGCACAGCTTCTACCTTAGCTTTGTTCTCCTCGCTCAGCGGCAGAAGAGGCAGCCTGGGGTTCCCTCCCGCGAGGCCCAAGCAGTCCATGCCATATTTTACGGCGGCTACTCCGCCCGAGCCCGACACGCCCTTGTTGAGCTTTAATACCTTTTCGTTGAGCGCAAACGCTTCTTCATATCTTTTCTCGAGTATCAACCCGTACAATTTGACTACTACCGAAGGTATCACGTTCGCGAGCGATACGACTCCGCCCGTGCCGCCCATGAACAGCGTATTCATGAAGAAGTCCGCACTGCCCGCCATAACGCATATCTGGTCTCTCACTGCGAACAGGAAGCCCTCTATATTGCCTTTCGAAGAATCCTTCATGCCAACTATGTTAGGGTTCTTCGCACATTCCTTTACGAGGTTTACCGTTAGCTCGGTGCCTCCGCAGAACTGAGGAGCGTTGTACAAAAGGCACGGTGTATTAACCGCGTTCGCAACGTCATTGAAATACTTAACGAGGACAGCTTCTGTCATCTGCTTCTTGAAATACGACGGAGGCAGCAATGTCAGAAAGTCTGCACCCAGCTTCTCGTACTCTTTGGCGTACTTTATCGTTTCAAAGGTCGATTCGAATATGCACCCTGCCATCACAAACTGGTCGGCGCCCTTGTTATCAACTATCGTCTTTAAGACTTTAACCTTTTCGTCGTTTGTAAGGCTCTTGTTCTCGCCGTTCGAACCGAGCGCCAGATACCCCTGTATGCCCGATTTAGCGTAGAAATCCATGTTCTTTTTAAGCCCTGCGTAGTCTACCTCTCCGTCCGCTGTGAACGGTGTCGTTATAGGAGCGATTATACCTTTCAGTTTCTCGTTCTTCATTTTCAAACCTCCCTTTTTTATTTCTTAATTCGTTAACTCTGTTATTTTGCGCCCTGTACGGCGTTCATGAACCTTCTCTGATACGACACCACGTGATTTGAAGACGTGAATCTCGCAAGATACCCCGGCTCTGCAGTTATCACGAGTCTGTCTATAACGTCCGCAAACTCGGGCTCTGCGGCCATCTTGTCTATGTCCGGGTAGTTGAGCGGTCCTTCCATGCTGCATATTATAAGCCGTGTATCAGGCAGATTGTTTTGCTTCAGCATCCTCAAATTGTGCCTCGCCGAATCCAGCCCATCGCTTCCTTCGCCGTCTATCTGGCGGTATTTTATAAGCTCTTCCGCAAACTGCTTTACTTTCAAAAGATCCTTGTCCGCCTCGTTTTTACTCAACAGATCGACACTCAGCATCATAGTCCTTAAGTCTTCAAGATGCTTTACGTCTCTCGTTATCTCGTAGAACGCAAGCAGGTTCTTCATCTGCTCCGACTGTTTCATCCTGTGGCGTACGAAGCTGTTGATAAAAGCGGGCTTAGCCTGCAGCGCGAGCGCCGTCTGGTAAGGATCGAACATCAGCGTGTAGTTTATCCTGTAGCCATGCTCGCGCAGCTTAAGCGCGAGGTTATGGCTTCTGAACGCGTCTTCCGTCGCCGGCTGGTCGTATCTTAAGCTGAATTTCTTGTCGCCCGTAAGCAGCTCGTTCACGTTTTTACCGTTGACCGGGCCCATATGCGGCACCTTTACAACCAGCCTGTACTCCGTCAGTATCTCCTTGAACTTCTCGCACTCGTCGAGTATCTTATTAAAGTCCTCTTCGAACGGGTTGTTGAGCTCCACGCTTATGTCGCATCCCGGCCCTAAGACTCTTCCTATTTCCGTCATGACTTCTTCTATGGTCTTGAACTTGCCGCCCACGTTGGCTTTTGGATTGTTTATGAAAAGGTCGTACACAATCCCCGGGTTGCAGGTAAGATTGCCGAGCAGCGCTGATATCGGCGCTACCTCATAAGGGTTCGCCGAGTCCGCTGAGAATATTGTCCTTGTCGGGCGCTTCATTCCGTCTTTGTCACAGCTTATATCTCTTACAAGATCGACAGTCAGCAAACCATCGTTTCCGAGATACGTCTCTATTCTGAAACCCGCAGGCGTCTCGCCCTCGGGGACATCGAAAGTACTTATCACATCCTTAAATCGTTCCGTTACGCCAATCGCCTTGGCTCTGTCTTTAAGCGCATCGAACTCGTCCAGCGTTATCGTCTTGTTCATCACCCGCTGCGCTAAAGCTTCGCTGCCGCGCACTGCCTGCGCTCCCAGCGACTTAAGCGTAAAGTTTACCCCTGTCTTCCCATATCCCTCTTTTGAATAATTTACTGTCATCTCTTCAGTCCCTCAAATTTTTAATATTCTCGGCGATCTTCTCGCCGGTAAGTCCGTAATAATCCAAAAGCTCCTTATACGGTCCCGTGTTCTTTGCGCCTTCCTTTATCCCGATTATATGTACGGGCGGCATATCTTTTAGCGGGGCAAGGCATTGCGCTACCGCGCTGCCGAAACCGCCTGTTACCGAATGCTCTTCTACGGTCACTATGGCGCCGACCTTGCCGGCATAAGCTTTTATTGTTTCTTCATCCAGCGGCTTTACCGTCATAAATGAAAGTACGGCCGCGTCTATTCCGCTTCCTTTAAGTATCTCGGCCGCTACCTGCGCTTCCTCCGTCATCGGGCCGGTTGCCAGTATCGCCACGTCTTTGCCGTCCTTGAGAATTTCTGCTTTGCCTATTTTAAGGTATCTCTCATGCGCGATTACTTCCCGCGGCTGCCTCGGCATACGTATATACACAGGCCCCTTAATCTCCACGGCCATTTTAAGAGCTTCCCTCACATCCGCACCGTCGCACGGACAAAGCACCGTCATATTCGGTATCGTCCGCATGAGCGCCACATCTTCTATCGCCTGATGCGTAGAGCCGAGTGTCGAATACGCGAGCCCTCCTCCCGAACCTACGAGCTTCACGTTCATGTTCATATATCCCAAGTCGTCCCGTACCTGTTCGTACGCCCTCATGGTTATGAACGGCGTTATCACCGTGGCAATCGGTATCATGCCCTGTTTAGCAAGCGCGGCACATACCCCAATCGCGTTCTGCTCGCTTATTCCCGTCTCGACCGACCTTTCCGGAAACTCCTTAAAGAAATCTCCCATGCCGCCGCCCGAAGCGGAATCGCATGATACGGCCACTATCCTTTTATCTTCCCTGCCTAACTTAAGCAGCGTTTCCCCGAATACTTTTCTCGGATCCAAGCTCATTTCTGCCACCTTTTTTCTGCTTCCGCTATCTGCCTTAGAGCTTCGTTCGATTCCTGCTCACCCGGATGCCAGTGATGGTATTTTGCTTCGTTCTCCATGAACGATATGCCTTTTCCCTTTATCGTCTTTGCAACTATCATCGAAGGCTTGCCTTTCTCGAACGGAGCGCCGGCAAACGCTTCGTACAGCGCCCCCACGTCGTGGCCATTAACAGACCTTACGCTCCATCCGAACGCTGCGTACCTGTCTTCAAAATCCGTCGGCTTGCTTATATCAACTGTTTTTCCGTTTATCTGCAGCCCGTTCTCATCGATAACCGCAATAAGGTTGTCGAGCTTTTTAAGAGACGCAAAAGCCGCGGCTTCCCAGTTAGAGCCTTCACCCTGCTCGCCGTCCCCCATCAGTACGTACGTCTTATAAGCCTCGCCCGTCATTTTTGCCGCCATGGCGAATCCGCACCCCAGCGGCAGCCCGTGCCCCAAAGAGCCTGTGCTGAACTCGACGCCCGGAAGCTTGCTTGCGTCCGGATGCCCGGGCACCGGCGAACCGAGCATGTTGTAAGTCCCCAGCACCGATTTATCAACGATTCCTTTTTCCACAAGCGCGCCGTACAATGCGAGGCATTTGTGACCGCCGCTTAGGAGGAACTTATCTTTTTCGCCCATTATCCCCAGAAACAGCACCGAAAGTATGTCCGTGCACGAAAGCGCCGAGCCTCCGTGGCCTTCGCCGTTGTTTACTATCGTGTTTACGATATGTTTTCTTATGTTATGTGCTCCTCTTTCAAGCGCATCCCTGTCAAATGTTTTCATGCTATTTATCAAACCTGCCCGCTTCTATGTCGTATATCTCCTGCACTTTGGGCATCGACCTGCTCGCAGTATCGAACTTGAGGCTGAGCCATATATCGACCAGTGTCTCGAGCGTCTTCGGCCCGATGACCAGCGCGCCCATGCACATCGTGTTGCAATTGTTGCTAAGTATGGAGCGCTGTGTTGAGTATATGTCGTGGCAGACAGCCGCGTACGCTCCCTTTATCTTGTTAGCCGTCAGCGCCATCCCTATGCCCGTTCCGCATATGAGTATGCACCTTTCGCAATCTCCTTCGGTCATTTCTTTCACAGCTTTGTATGCGACCGATGGATAGTTTATTTTTTCTCCCATAAATGAGCCGACGTCAACAAACTCATGGCCTTTCTTCGAGAAAATCTCTTTTACCATGTCCTTGTACGTGATTCCAAGCTCATCGCACCCTATTGATATCTTCATGTATCGCTGTCTCCTTCTGTCAATTATGTCTTCGTTCGATGTCTTGTCTATGCGTTCCGCGGCAAAACTAAAAACTACAATGCATACAACTTTATTTTGATGTATACATTGTAGTTTCAAGACTTATCGCTCACAATGAGTCTGGATTCGTATTAAGAGGACATATTTCAGGTTTTCAGTCTTTTGTCCTCTCCCCCTTGAACATATTCTTTTTTAACGCCAACATTATTAAAAACAGCAATCCTACTATTATCGCGCTCATATAATTAAACACAAAAAGGCCGTATATCAGCCTGTTTATAACCGCAATAAAACACGCTCCCACAAACGTTCTGAAAAAGATCCTTGCGCCGCTGTAAAGCGATACCCCGCCTATTACGGCAACAAATATTATTTCAAGCTCCGCTCCCCCGTTATAGAATCTTGCAGACATCGTACTGTCCGCAAGCACCAGCAGCCCTCCTATTCCGGAAATCAGCCCGGCCGCCGCATACGTATATATTTTAATTCTGTCAACATTAAGCCCGCTTAATTTGGCCGACTTTTCACTGCCGCCCACCGCAAATATCTGCCGTCCCGCTACGGTAAACCGGAAAACTGCATAGCAAATCCCCATTACTACCAGCGCGATAATAAGAGAAATTGGAATGAACGATATGGTTGTTTTAAAAACGTCGAACTCCAAACGAGTGTCAAATATACTGATGTTGTTCGTGATCGATCCCGCTATTCCGTGTGTAAGCAGCGAGGTCCCCAGCGTCACTACGATGGGCTGTATCCCTAATTTCGTAGTAAATATTCCGTTTATGAACCCTATTAAGCAAGCTGCGGCGAGACTTATCAGCGACGCCGTGAAGACGCCGGTGGTACCGGTCTCTACAAGATAAAATACGATAGTTGAAGAAAGAAGGCTTATGCCGGCTATCGAGAAGTCTATTCCCCCTGAAGCGAGCACGATGCTCTCGGCCATCCCCAGCATGCTTATAAGAGCGACGCCTTTAAGCACGCTGACGATAACCGGATAAGTAAAAAAATAATTGTTGAGAAGATAAGCGCTTACCAGAAATACCGCGAGCAAAAGAACATTTCCCGCTATCTTGAGACCTTTACGGATTCCTGTAGTTTTATTCTCCATACGCATCTCCCACAGACCTAAACGCACAGCAAAAAACCGCTGTCCCCATTATAATCGAGATGGCCTTTTAAGACAACATACTCATATCAAGGATGCTTTGCAATGCATTAATCTTCTATGGCAAATGCCCTTACGGGAGAGCCGTCCAATCCTTTGAATTTCAACGGGACAGCATAGAACTCCACATATTCTGCAGTGATCTCTTCTGCGTTGGCAAGGCTTTCGACGACATAGATATCGTTTTGCAGCAGCAGTGTATGTATCTCGGCATGCTTTATTGCGTTGACGGACGGGCTTTCAAGGCCGATAAGGTTTATTTCGTGCTCTTTGAACCAATCCACCGCTTCCTCGCTTATCCCAGGAAAAGATGTAAAGAAGTCGTCTTTTCCGAAATGGCTTCCCCATCCTGTCTTAAGAATGACGGCGCCTATGCCTTTTACTTTTTCCGCGTATTTATCCAAATGACTGCGCGTTATCTCTTCAAGAGGTTTCAAAAACTTTAGATCCATTACATATGCTGTTTTGACAAACCTCTCTACAGGCACCTCGTCTACTGTTTTCCCTCCCTTTATCTTGTGGACGGGCACGTCGATATGCGTCCCGGTATGCGTTCCGAATATCACCTGGCTGACAAAATAGCCGTTTTGATAATTGTGATGAGTCAATACGCCTACAGCCGGATCGGCGGGAAATACAGGCATCTGATGAGTTATGCAATGCGTCAGATCTATATATTTCTTCATCCTCTTCTCCTTTACGGCTTTAGTATTATTTTGCATGCGCTGTCTTGTCTGCTTGTCATCAAATCAAGCGCGTTCTTGAAATCTTCATAGCTTTTCATATCCATGATATGCGATGTCATCGACTTCGCCTCGAGCTTCCCGCTCTCAATCATTTTTATCACATCGTCCCAGACGTTCGGGCTTCCGAGCGAACCATATATCGAAATATCCCGTGTTGTGAACGAGTCCCAATCGCATTCTGGCTTCTTTGCTCCGAAGAACCCTACCATACCTACTTTGCCGCACGGGTTTATCACCTTTTTGATATCGTCGAATACCGACAGTCCCGCCGACGTTTCCACGACCGTGTCTATCATCTCACCGTTTGTTATCTCCCTGACGCGCTCAGCGAGGTCTTCCTCGCGAACGTTGATGTAGCCGTCGAGGCCGAAAGGTTTTGCGCGGTCAAGCCTGTCTTTCCTCGTCCCCGACAGTATGACCCTCTTAGCGCCGTATATCTTTTTTACTATCTGCGCCGCCTGCAGCCCGATGGGGCCGGGCCCTATTACAAGCACGTTATCTGAAGGTTCTATGTGCGAGCGCATTACAACATAGAGCGCAATAGCAGTCGGTTCGACCAGCGCCGCTTCTTCAAAAGAAATGTTTTCAAATTTATGCAGGTGCGAAACCGGGAAGGTTATATATTCCGCAAAGGCTCCGTCCCTGTTCATAACGCCCGTCTCGGTACGGTTGACGCACATATTGTACTGTTTCTTTTTACAGAAATGACACTTCCCGCAGCTTACCGTACATTCTCCCGTGACCTTATCCCCGACTTTAAAATCTCCGGCGTTTTTTCCGACTTCCTCGATTACTCCCGACCATTCGTGTCCGGGTATCATTGGAAGCTTGCATAATCCTTCCTTAATATAAACCATCTCGTTGGTATACAATTCGTAATCTGTTCCGCAAAGCCCTATTGCCTTAATCTTTATAAGGACTTCGCCTTCCTGCGGCTTCTTTATCGGAACCTCTTCATATCTTGCGTCGCTGGGCCCATGAATAACGATTGCTTTCATACTGCGTTTCTCCTTTTCTGAAATTATTGCCTGATAAAGCTTCTTTTTTAAGCGATTCCGTATTTTCTATAACAGCTTCTTGAATTCTTCTATCTCATCGGCTCCTTCAAGCACGCCGATCTCCAGATTGATCTCCGACTTTTCTTTTGGCTTAAGCATAGGCAAGCATCCTCTTTTTCTTGCCTCGACTATGCCGATATTGAAAGTATTAGAAGGCTCCATTGCCGCGACGTAATCCTGCTGACCAAGCATCTTCCACTCGTTCCCGACAGGCAGCGCTTTCGGGTCGTAACCCAAGTACACGCCTAAGTTCATTTTTTCGTTGATTATCGCGTAATAGACCTTTGGTTTATCTTTTGGCATATTATGCACGAATGTTTCATACTTAAAGCCTGCGGTCGGCTTTGCCATTCTGCTGTAATCGCCCCATTCCTGCTGGGGCTCAACACTTAAGGCAGACGAATACAGCCTTGAATTTTCGCTCACTATGGGGAAAGGCTGATTGACATGGTACATTATCATGAACGGCGATTCCTGATACCCTTCGTTCTCAACAATGTCTTTTACGAATACCTTTTTTTGCCCGTATACGCATTTTATCTCTCTTGTAAGCACCAGGTTTTCATCATATATAATAGCTTCACGCATTCTGCCTGTCACTTTGATTGTATAATCGTCGCCGTCCCAATACTCGTCCACCCAGAACTTCTCTGCCGGCGTGTGGGATATCCTTCCGTGAAGCCCATGCGTAACCGTTCCGTCCTGACATGGCTCGCCTACATGAGTAAGGCCGCAGGTTGTAAGTAATCCTCCGTAGAAATCTCTAAGCCACTGGTGTCCCTGATTTTCAAAATACGTAGGACCGATTACTCCCACTTTGCTTTTCCACGCTATAGGTATTCCTTTATAATATGCGTCACCTATATCCATCCCCCTGTCCGCAAGCACCGTAAAAACAATACCTCCGGCGTTTACCTCCACGGCTTTTACACCCGCGGCCTTTCCTTCGGTGTATTCAAACACTCTTGCTCCGGCGAGCTGCTTCATTGAACTTATACGCTCCAGGAGTTCTTCTTTTGAAAGCTTCATTCCAAATGCTTCTACCATAATTTATTCACCCCGTATGCCGTCAATATTTTACTTTGCGGCAGCTTTTAATAGAAGCTGCCTACGTTATTTTTTGTCACAACTATGACGCCCGTATCGACTTTATCGGGAAGCATGCTTATGCCTTCGTTTCTCAAGTTGCCGTTATGGTTATAGTCATATAAAAATTTAAGGCCGCAATAAGACATGGTAAACGTCCTCTGTACGAGCGTCGCCTCAATCTTTCCCTGCTCTACGAGTTCGAGCACAGAAGAATCTTTATCAAACGCCACTACCTTGACTACTCCCATTTTACCCTTTTCCTCAAGCGCAATTGCAACTCCTACTCCGCTTGCTGCGTTAGTACCGAAAAGTCCGACTATATTTGGGTTTTCATCAAGCATCTTTTTTGCCATATTTGCGGCTATCGAAGGATCAGCCTCATCGTTCATAACGGCTACAACGTTTATTTCGGGATACTTTTCAGCGATACATTCCTCAAAACCCCGCTGCCTTTCATCAAGGCTATAAAGCCCCTGAATAGTGAGTATCCCCACGTCGCCTTTGCCACCCAGCCTTTTTCCGATTATATCCGCTGCAAGATACCCTGACTGGTAATTGTCCGTTCCTATGTAGGTAAGCCTTTTGCTGTCCGGCGCATCGTTATCAATGCAAATCACAGGTATGCCCTTAGCTATAGCGTCGTTTATCGGGCCGGTCATCGCTTCTTTGTCGATAGGCGAGACAAGTATTCCCGCAGGCTTTTCTTTAACCGCCTGTTCGAAAATATCCACCTGGCGCAGCGCATCGTTTCCGTTCTCGCCTGCGAATACGGTCTCTACGCCCAGTTCCTCTCCGGCTTCCTCAAAACCGCTGCGGTGGTCCTGCCAATAGGGAAGTATGATGTGCATACCGACCAGATAATATACTTCCTTCGGTTCTTCCTCAGCCGTCGTCTGCCCTTCCTGTAATGCCGCGCTATCTTCTTTTTTTGGCGCATATATCGAATTGCACGCACTCGCACAACATAAAAGGAATAAGGCAAATATCACAATTAATGACTTTTTCATAAACGACCTCTTTTCATAAATACAAAAGAAGCTGTCCTGCACCAGTCTTATTAAACGTACTTCTTTTATACAATAGTTACAATAAGATTAATTCAATATTTGTCGGACTATTTTGAGTTTTTAGGTATCCTCAGCTCTACTTTTGTTCCGACCTGTTTTATGCTGTATATCTTCAGGCCGTAACTGCTGTCAAAAATAAGTTTTATTCTCTCGTTTATGTTTATGAGCCCAAGGCCAACCTTAATATCTTCCGACTTTTTAAGGCTTACGCCCTGGGCAAGGCTTTCGTTTATCGCTTCCAGCGTTTCTTTCTCCATTCCTTCTCCGTCGTCCTCGACGCTGATAATAATGCTGTCCGGCGTTGAGTATGATTTAATTCTTATAGTGCCTTTTCCCGGTTTTGTCTCCAGCCCGTGAATGATAGCGTTTTCTACTATAGGTTGGATTATAAGCTTGGGTATGAGGCAGCTTTTCGTATCTTCTTCAATGTCTTTGATTACGATAAATTTATTGTCAAACCTAAACTGCTGTATTTTCAGATAGTTGTCTATATTTTTCAGCTCTTCCTCCAGCTTTACCATCGCATTTTTATTTGTTATGCTGTACCTGAAAATATCAGCCAGAGCCTTTACCATCATTCCTATTCCTTCGACTTCCTCCACTATCGCCTGCCCTCTTATAGATTCAAGGGTATTGTAAAGAAAATGCGGATTTATCTGGCTCTGCAAGGCGTCTATTTCCGCCTGCTTCTTCATTATTCCTGCAGTATACTCGCTGTCTATCAGCTGTTTTAAGCGCATGGTCAGTGAGTTGAGGTCGTTATATACGGGATAAAGTTCATTTCCATGCTGCAATTTCGCAAGCTTAATATTCGTATCGCCGCTGACAATAGCGTGCAAGGCTCCTTCTACGTTAGCTATCGGGCGGTAAACGCGCTTATTGAAAAGTATCACTACAAGTATGTTTACTGTTATCAGTACCAGAGCGGAAATAAGTATAATATAATATACTTCCTTCATATCCTCTGCAAAAAAACTGCTGCCGGCGATATAGAGCAGTGTACAGCCCGAGCCGGTATTCCTGTCATAAAAAACATATTTTGTCTCCCCGTAGGCTTCCGTTTCAAACATGCCCGCCGTGCCTTCAAACCGATCGTTAAACTTCCCGCTCCTAACTAAAACTTCATCCCCCATGGCGTTTTCGTTACGGAAAGACATGAGTATCTCGCCGGCCTCGTTTATAAGCACAATTGAGCCATTACTCAGCAGCCCCAGGTCCTCGTAATATTTTTTCTGCTCCGCCCAGTTCTTTTCGAGCACTATAATTGCGTACTCATCTGCCGCTGTGTCCGGCTGGTAGAAGTTGATTGAAAGCATACATTGGCCAAGGTAGTCGCCCTTGCTTCTTACAAGAACGCTCCCTTTGTCTTTAAGCGCTATAAGCTCGGAGTACTGCGATTTAGTACCGCTTACATAATAATAAGGCCCATAAGGATTTGTATATGATACTACCATTCCGCCTTTGGGCCGGTATATAGATACTCCCGATATATCCTCATTTATCTTAAATATCATATCGATTATTGTATTCAGTTCGCTGTTGTCGTTTCGGTATTCGGAATCGCTGTCTTTTTCTTTGAAATAGAAATATGACTCGTCGTAAACCATTTTGGACATTTTACCGATACGGTCCAGCTCAGACCTGATATTTAAAGATGCCTGATTAATAAAATGCGAGACGGTTTGCCTGTCCTTTTCATTATTTGAATTCCTTGTAAAATCTACATTAATAATGCCGTAGCAGAGCTGAGTCAACAGTATACATATAAAATATAACCCGACTATAGCAATGATGTTTGTCCGTATTCTGAAGTTTTTCGCCTGCTTAAAAAAAGTCTTAATTCGGAAGACAAGCTTGGCGACCCATTTTTCGACCATCGACATCTCCCATATTGTTTAGCTTAAGATTATATATATAATCTTCTGTAATCTGTCGGATTTACTCCAACTTTTTTCTTGAACAGCCTGCTGAAATATTTTGAATCCGTGTAGCCGACCATTTGAGAAACATCGACAACCTTATACCTGATGTCCTTGAGCATATCTTTGGCTATTTCTATACGGTAATCTATCAAGTATTCGCTGAAATTCTCTCCGGTTTTCCTTTTAAATATCTCGCTGACATACGTCGGACTTAAGCATACAAGCTTTGCAATGTCGTCAAGGTTAATGTTTATCATATAATTTTCGGATATAAACCTCTTTATTTCCGTTATCAGCTTTTCACCGTTATCATGCCGTTCACCAAGGTAAGAATCCTGGAATTCTTTTATAAGCAAAGCGATATAATTTTCTATTTCTTTAACCGAACGGCACCCGTCAACAAACATGGCCGCCTGCTGCCTGCTAATTCCGCTTTTATGCTGAACACCCTTCTTTTGCATTATTTCAAACAACATGTCGATGATTTCATACGAAGCGATATGATAAGAAAGCAGATTAACAGCGCTTTTCTTTTCAGCGTCGGAAAATATCGTTTTTATCTCGGCAAATGCGTTTTCCGTATCAAACACATCCAAAAGCGCCGAAAGCTTTTTCTTTGCGCGAATATCAATTATGCCCTTTGTATCAACTATCCTGCCTGCCTCTTCTTTTGCGCTTATAACCCTGCCGACGCCAAGGATAACCCGCGCTTTCATCGCGTTTGCTGCGGATTCATATGATACACCTGTTTCGTTAATGCTGCTGACCCTGCTGCCAATGCTTATGGTCAGCGCAAAGTTTTTTGAAAATTCTTTTTCATCGAATGAACGAATTATATCCTTCATTACATTGTTAACATCCTGAGTTTCGTCTTTTAAGTTAATAATAAATACAGTCTGGTCTTTCGTTTTCCCGGAAAAATAGACTATTTCCTGAAAATTATCCGCGTACTTCTTTTTTGTATCGTATAAAAAGTGCTGATAAGCGTCGTCATACCTTTCTTTTGTGAAGAAATCCTGCTTGAATATAACTGTATGAAACGGCCCTTCCATAAAGTTTGTGTTAAAGCGGTCGTTAAGAGTTTTTTGGCTGATGTCTCTGTTTATATTATCGATTATTTTTCGCAGTTCACCCTCAAGCATCACGGTGTCACTGCTTTCTAGCTTGTTTTTGATTCTGTGCTTTTCGGTGATCCTGTCTTTTACACTATACAAAATTTTTTCGAATTCGTCTTTATCCAGCGGCTTTAAAGTATATGCGAAGGCATCGTATATCAATGCGTTTCGGGCATATTCAAAATCGCTGTAGCCGCTTATTATTACAAACTCAACGTCTATCTTTTTTTCACGTACGGTTTTGATCAAACCGAGCCCATCGAGGCCCGGCATCCTGATGTCGGTTACAACAAGATCGGGCTTATGCTCTTCTATAAGCTTTAAAGCGGTAAGGCCGTCGCCTGCGTTGGCAACTATATTAAATCCTATTTTTTCCCAGTCGACTATTTTTCGAATAAGTTTGCATATCCATGTTTCATCATCAACCACGATTACATTATACATGCTATCCCTTCCTTCTTATAGCCGCTGAATTTTATACATATGCATATTCTTAAAAACACAACGAACGGCTTTTTTGCCTGTCTGAAGCGTATATAAAAAATATGTAACGTAGCATAAAGCCCTTGACCGATTTTTGATGTTATGTATATAGTATTGTAACACTCCGCTAAATCATTGTCAAAGAGGCCTTAAGCCCATCGGGCCGGCCAGCATTGCGCCATCGCAATAAACCATGAAAATCATAAACCGATCAGACACGCTTTTGTCCTTGAAAATAAAATCCACCCTATGCCCGTGACGATTACACCTCCGGCGCTCAGCAGCGACAGACACAGCAGTATTAGCAACGCTATTTTTTTAAGCTCTCTTCATATTTATTGCTCCTTCGCAAGCACCGCGTGGGCATTACGAAAGCCCTCGCATATCCTCATCATATCAAGTATGTCACGTTTCGTGTACGGGAATACAGCTTGAGCCAAAGATACTGCGCTTCCCACAGTGCGAGCTTAGGTTTTAAATAGATATTTTATATCGTGATTCCGGCAACCGTCGAAATGCAAGCAGGCCACGCAGAACTTCCCGTCAAAATCCGAATCGTACGGCGGGACAAAATCCGCACCATACTCTTCGATATGCCGGGTACGTGCTTCCAGTTTCCCTGCCGCTTTATGCATTTGGTTATCTGCGCCACTACGGAGTCGCTAAGCAAGTTTTTGTTTAACATATTCTCTCTTTTAGGAAGCTATGGAACTCTGTCTTAAAAAAGCTCAATATCGCTGCTGGCGGAGTAGGCAATATTAAACCATATCAGGGCTCACCCCGCATATTCTCCGCCATTATTATGCTACAACCTATATTACGCAGGAGTTGATATCAAAACTGCTCAGAAGCTCTTAGGGCATAATAATATTAAGATGACGCTAGAGATATATACTCACTTAAAGCAAGACAATGAGGACGTTATAAGCAAGCTAAATCAACGCTATGAAGGTCAGAAAGGGGTCCTGGTCCAATAATGCTATGGCGCCTAAACATAAAAAAGCCCAATGATTCAGTATTCATCGGACTTTTACTGGTGACCCACCGGAGACTCGCCTTTTGCTGCGCAAAAGATTCGCTCGGCGGTTGGTATTCCTCTGTAGCAGCGCCTCGCGCCTTGATTGCCCACTGGGCAATCAAGCTCACTTTGAGTTCGAGTTTCCGTCAAAGCAAAAACGGCCTCACAATGGAGGCCGCTTTTGCTTTGGTGAAGCACACTCTTCTAAATCCGAACTTTTCACCTCTTCTTGCGAGATAGTCTTGGTTCCGTCTTTGTAGTTATATGTCAGCACTATCCTGTCATCATACAAATATATCGAGTTTACAAAGCAGTCAATAAGTCTACGCCGAAATACAGGATCTTTCACATCTCCTTCTTTAAATCGGCTTATCCAAAAAACAACCTGTTCTTTTGTAAGTGTTGGCTTTTGCATTTCTTCTTGAGCAATGCTTATCTCGATATTCTCTTTCGCAGTTTCCAGTTCCTCAAGCCTTTTCTTTGTCGATGAAGTCAAAACACCTTTCTGTATCGCGTTCAGCATATTATCTATGCTTTTTCTCGTGTCTTTAAGCCGTCTATGAAGCAAGGGTAATACAGTGTTTTCCTTATAAAGGCTGCAACGGCACTTATACCCAAGCGTTTGATCGATTACTTGAAGAAGGAACGATCAGCATACGCGGTTTAAAGCCGG
Source organism: Bacillota bacterium (assembly GCA_023410595.1). Taxonomy (GTDB): domain Bacteria; phylum Bacillota; class Clostridia; order Christensenellales; family SZUA-584; genus DTFZ01. The sequence continues at coordinate 84,109 of JAEYPO010000009.1, forward strand.
ACGCGGATGTTTTTGCAGAGATGGTGTTTGACGTCAACACATCGTATTTTGAACAACACGGCGGTTATGAATATGCAAAGGATTTCTTCGCTGAGGCGTACAAGATGGCCGTTCAGGAAGTGGGCGGAGAGCAATATATCCTGTCAGCAGTTATGCACGCTGATGAACGCAACAAGAGCCTTTCAGAGGATTTGAATCGGGATGCCTTCCACTATCATCTCCATGTCGTGTACATCCCAGTTGTTGAGAAGGAAATACGCTGGACAAAGCGCTGCAAAGACAAGGCACTGGTCGGCACAGTTAAGGAGGTGATTCATCAGGTCAGTCACTCAAAAAAGTGGGCATCCGTGAAGGTATTGGATGAAAACGGTGAGCCGATACGGACAGAGGATGGAAAATCCGTACTGATTCCATCCTATTCGCTCCTGCAAGACAGGTTCTTTGAGCACATGAAAAACGCCGGGTTCAAGAATTTTGAGCGTGGTATTCGCGGAAGCACGACACAGCACTTGTCTGTTCTCGATTATAAGATACAACAGGATGCCGAAAAACTTGCTCGAATTGAGAAGCAAGTGGAAACCCAGCAGAAGGAACTGCCTCGATTTCTGAAAAATTGGTTGTGGAGCATCAGGCCAGCAAGACGTTTCATGAGCTTGATGAACTGGGCCGGAAAAAGATGTTCGGTAAAGTGGAATTAACGGAACAGGATTATAAGGATGTAATATCACTCGCGAAAGAAGGCGTTCTTTCCCGGAGTAAGATAGCTGATTTGACACGACAACTGAGTCAGATTTCATCGAAATTATTCAACTGGCAGCTTAGCTGGCAAGAGCTTGACGAACAGACAAGAGAGTTTCGACAGGCTATGAAATTAGCGCCGCAACGTGTAAAGGAGGTCATTTCAGACATTTTCTTAAAAGACCGAGAAGAACGCGAAGCACGACGCCATATGCGTCGCAATAGCAGAAAGCGGGATGAGCGCGAAAGATGAACATTGACAACTGAATATGGAGGTAGTTATTTTATGCAGCAGAAAAGGAGCGGGCATCATGTCCGCTGACAAGCTTAAATCCGATATCCCTGATGAGGTTATAGAATCTCTTGCCCGTTGTATATTACCATCGATACGGGCATATCTTGAAAGCGAGGAAGGGCAAAAAGAGTATGCGGATTGGATAGAGAAAAGGAAAAAGGATCAGGCTGCAGTAGCGGCAAATGTAATATCTGATTAGCAATATCGGGAGAGCTTCTTCTGCTCTCCCGTATTTACTTGTAGCATATATTCAAGCCGAAAGCTACAGAATTGCTAACACCGTTTAATTCCATTTTTATGGATTAGGAGGCGGTAGGCCTATGGTTCGAAACACATTAGGCGGGAAGTCGAATGTGCCTATTTAAAGGCGTTTTTAGCGATTCTACTGTGTCTATGTAGTCTATAAATCCCCTCAAAATCTATGCTATACTACAGAAAATGTAGTATAAATGTAGTAAAACAACATCGGCTGTCCAGCCACTCTGATTCTAAAAGAGCTTCAATTACGAAGCCCTTATTACTTAATATTATATAAATTAGCATGGGGAGCTATGGCTTCTTTAAGAACGCCCGGTTTCGTACTGGGCGTTACCTTCGCTTATCTACAAAAGAATTCTTAATAAATCAACAAAAGAAATTATTTTGAGAATCGCTTCGCCTTCTTATTCCACCTCACCATAACCACTGACATAACACCAATCACCAAAGCAGCCGCTGCGATCCAAACGAGCACAGAAATGATGTTGTTCCCGCTGTCGGCCGCGCCAGGCTGCCAGACATCATCTGAGAGATCAATGCTATAATTGCCCAACGGCGTACCTTCTTCATCCAGAGCAAGAATAACAAGGTTTCCATCTTCCTGCAAATCGTCCTGACTAATTTCCAGTTTAAATGCGCCCGCATTCATATCGATTTGTATGACCTCTCCGGACGGGAGCTGAATTACCGCTGTGCCTTTGGGCAAATCATCAATGTTGATAGTGGCAATGATAATGTCCGCCCGCTCATCCGTCTGTATGGAAAGAGGCTTTAGCGTCACAGTCACGTTAGACACTGGTTTGGGTATCACAGGAGCATCTTTGTATGCAGCTGTCACAGTCACGTCATGGTCTGGCATCATAAACGTAGTGCTAGCAGTGGTGGCGTCTTCAAACGTGCCGCCACCACTGCTTGTCCATCTGTCAAAAGCCTTGCCGGACGGTGCTGCATCGGCTGTGATGGATACCGATGTTCCCGCTTTGTAGGAACCGCTGCCCGTGCCGCTTGTTACTGACAGGGAATAGACAGGCGTCCATACGGCGTATAGCGTCACCGTTGCGCCGTTCACTGATGTGAGGTTTGAAATACTCTGTCCGTCCGAATAGATTAATGCGCCGTCTGCACTGGCCGCCCAGCCCGAAAAGGTGTAGCCCGTCCGAGTGAAGCTGTTTGGCGTAAGCATTTTCGCCGCATCATATGTATGACGGCTGGGAGCGGTGCTGCCCGAGCCGCCATTGGCGTTGTAACTGACCTTGTAGGTGTGCGGACTCCAAACCACATACAACGTCACCGTTGTGTTATCTTCCGATGCAAGGTTCATCACGATTTCTTCGTGCGTATAGACGGCCGTACCGCGTGCACTGGTTGCCCAACCCACAAAGGTGTAGCCTGTCCGAGTAAAGCCGTTGGCCGTCAGCGTTTTCGCCTCGTCGTAAGTGTGGCTGCTGGAGGCGGTGCTGCCCGTGCCGCCGTTGGCATTGTAACTGATCGTATAGGAGTTGGCCCTCCACACAGCGTACAGTGTCACCGTTGCGCCGTCCTCGGATCTTAGGTTGAATATGCTCTCTTCATCCATATAAACGATTGCACCGTCCGCACTGGCCGCCCAGCCCGCAAAAGTATAGCCCGTCTTTGTGAAACGGTTAGCCGCCAGAGGGGCTGCCGCATCGTAGGTGTGGCTGCCGGGGGCGGTACTGCCCGTGCCGCCGTTGGCATTGTAACTGACTGTGTAGGTGTGCGGTGCCCAAACCGCGTACAGATTCACCGTCGCGCCGTCCTCTGATGCAAGGTTAACCATACTCTTTTCATCCGTATAGACAATGCCGCCGTCCGCCTCGGTTGCCCAGCCCGCGAAAGTATATCCCACTCGAGTGAACCCGTTGGCCGTCAATGGTTTTGCCTCATCATAGGTGTGGCTGCTCGAAGCGGTCCTGCCCGTGCCGCCGTTGGCATCGTAGCTGACCATGTAGGTGTGCGGTGTCCAAACGGCATACAGCGTCACGATCGCGCCGTTCTCCGGCGCAAGATTTAATACGCTGTCTTCATCCGTGTAGACGATCCCACCATCGGCGCTGGCCGCCCAGCCCGCGAAAGTATAACCCACTCGTGCAAATCCGTTGGCAGTCAGCCTTTTTGCCTCGTCGTAGGTGTGGCTGCTCGAAGCGGTCCTGCCCGAACCGCCGTTGGCGTTGTAACTGACGGTGTAGGAGTTGGGCGTCCACACGGCGTATAGCGTTACCGTCGAACCGTCCTCTGACGCAAGGTTTGATACAGCCGCTTCATCCGTATAGACAATTGTTCCGTATTCACCGGCCGCCCAGCCTGCAAATGTGTACCCCGTCTTTGTAAAATTGTTTGCCGTCAGGGGGGTTGTTTCATCGTAGGTGTGGCTGCTTGCAGCAGTGCTGCCCAAGCCGCCGTTTGCATCGTAACTGACAATATAGGAGTTGGGCGTCCACACGGCGTACAGCGTCACCGTCGCGCCGTTCTCTGACGCAAGGTTTGATACGCTTTGTCCGTCCGAATAGATGGCAATGCCGGATGCGTCGTTAGCCCAGCCCGCAAAGGAATAGCCCAATCGAGTGAATCCGTTGGCCATCAGCGTTTTCGCAGCATCATAGGTGTGGATGCTCAAATCGGTGCTGCCCGTGCCGCCGTTGGCATCGTAATTGACCGTATAGGTGTGCGGCGTCCATGCCGCGTACAGTGTCACCACTGCGCCATCCCCTGACGCAAGGTTGCTTACGCTTTTTTCATCCTCATAGACGGCTGCGCCGCCCGCACTGGTTGCCCAGCCTGAGAAAGTATATCCCACTCGAGTGAAACCGTTGGCCGTCAGCGTTTTCGCAGCATCGTAAGTATGGCTGCTGGGGGCAGTGCTGCCCGAGCCGCGGTTCGCATCGTATTCGACTGTGTAGGAGTTCGGCCTCCATATGGCGTACAACATGATCGCTGCGCCGTCCTCTGACGCAAGGTTTGCCACGTTCTCCTCATCCGTATAGATGACCGCGCCGTCCGTCTCAGTTGCCCAGCCCGAAAAGGTGTAGCCCGTCCGTGCAAAGCCGTTAGCCGTGAGCGTTTTTGCCTCATCGTAGGTGTGGCGGCTTGAAGCGGTGCTGCCCGTGCCGCCGTTAGCATTGTAATAGACTCTATAGGGGTTGGGCGTCCACACGGCGTAAAGCGTCGTATTGTCGAGAAAAGTAAAAGTGTCCCGATAATTATAGCCTCTGCCCTCTTTGTTCGCTGCCGTGTTCCAGCCGGAGAATGTATAGCCAACGCGACTTAAAAAACCATGGTATTCCACAGACACGCTGGTTCCGATGTGCTGGGTGACCTGCGAAGGTGCCGTGCCGCTCCCGTTATTTGCATCGTAGGAAAGCGTATACAACCGCAGGTACGCGCCAAAATTGCCGCTCCATGGCACCGGTATGCCATAAGCCGAATAATTTGCATAATGTCTGGAGACAGTATGATGAGTATGTGTGGTTGTTGTGGGGGTGACACAGCGGTCGTTCTTGAGAAACAGCGCTACGGTGTTGGAAATTTCCAGCGTTCCGTGATTTGTTGAATTAGATCCTCCGCCGACATCCTTTGCGCCCGGCCCTGCCTGCGCGAACACGACGCCACCCGATAGAGTGACCGTGCCACCGATGGCCTCCGTGTACGGGCCACAGCCGATGCCTGCACTTCCGCCCCAAACAGAATCATCTCCGGTAGCTGTCACTGTTCCGCCGCTAATGGTAATGACGCCGCCGGCGCCTCTGCCGCTGCCGCCGATCCCGGCGCCGCAGGTCTCACCTTTGGCTATGATTGTGCCGCCGCTGATGGTGATATTGCCGCCATCTCCCTGGAAGCCGCCGCCAATTCCCGTACCGCCCCAGGGATTATCCGTGCTTGCAGCCGTTACCGAGCCGCCGCAGATGGTGATATTGCCACCTGCGCCGCCACTGCCGCCGCCGATGCCCGCGCCATATTCGCCGCTCGTCGACTTGATTGTACCGCCGTTGATGGTGATATTGCCGCCATCGCAATAATCACCGCCGCCAATGCCCGCGCCGTTGTGCCCGCCTGTGGCTGTTACAAGACCATAGTTAATGGTGATTATACCGCCGCTGCTGGCACGGCCCCCGCCGATGCCTGCACCGCCACCACTTCCACCTGTGGCGTTTACCGTACCGCCGTTAATGGTGATGGTACCACCTGTTGTACCCCATCCAGTATCACCGTATCCGCTGCCGATGCCCGCGCCACGTGTGCCTCCATTGGCCTCCAACGTGCCGCCGTTGATGGTGATGGTGCCGGTTGTGGGATGTGTTTCATACAATCTGCCGCCGATGCCGGCACCATAATCATCCCCCGTGGCCTTCAGGACACCCGTGCCGCCTGCTTGCCCGTAAATGGTGAGGCTGTTGCCTCCGACAACGCTTATACCTGCATTTTTACTATCGTTTGCCGCTTTTACAGTGAGTGTCTTGCCATCAACCAGAATCAATTTTGCGTCGCCGTTTACCGTGATGGTTCCTGTTCGTGTTACGTCGGCGTTAACCACATACCAGCCGGTTCCAAGCGTTGCTGTGGAGCTTGTGATTTCTGCGGCCGTCACCGTCTGCGTTGTGCCCGTTTCATCCAGATATGTCACAGATACATTTGCCGCCAGAGCGGTCAGAGGAAAAGGCAAACATAGAAAGAAAAAGATAATGGTGCAAATAAAGAGTGTGAGCTTTTTTCTCATGGTAACCTCCATAGCGGGACGGACTCTCATAGGGACAATTTTCAGCGCATTAAAAAGATGCAATAAATCGTCATCATACGCATATAACTTCACAATATATATTGTATTTATAAAATGGGGGTATCACAATGTACGAAAGTACAGTCTCATAACAAAAAACCACAAATAGCGACGTTCGCCGTCTTTATATACTGTTGCCTGGATTCTATCAGACGTCTTTAATGATGCCTAGCTTCGCGGCATGAGCTATCACTTGAGAACGGTTCTCCAGATGCAGAATTTCGACAATATTGCCCATATGGTATTTGATTGTACGTTCCGTCAGCCCCAAAGCTTCTGCCACATCTTTATAGGAGACACCCCGAGCCACCATCTGTAATATCTCAAGCTGCCGCGGCGTAAGCTGCAAAGTCGAATCTGTGTTTTCTTCCGTTTGGCAGTCTTTGAGCTCAAAGAGCAGTTGCGCGGCCAACGAAGAAGAAAGAGCAGTTTCACCCCGCCCTATTCCCTGCAGTGCCTCAACAAGCTCTGCCGCGCCGGTGCTTTTGAGCAAATAACCGTCCGCGCCGTATTTTATGGCCTGAAAAAGATCCTCATCCTCCTGCGAAGCGGTCAGCATCACCACCTTCATGGCCGGGTACTGCGCTTTCAACAATCTGAGCGTATCAAAGCCGCTGAGCCCCGGCATACGGATATCCATCAGTACGGCTTCTGGCTGATGGCTAGCGGCCAGATCCAACGCGTTCTTGCCCGAGTTTGCGGTACAGACCACCTCAAACCCATAGGTTTTAAGCAGATAGCTTAGTCCCTCGATAAACAACGCATGGTCGTCCACAAGCATCAGTTTCATGTCTTTTCGCCTCCATCTATGGGCATTGTCAGCCAAACCCGGCAGCCTTTTTTGGGCGTAGAATCAATACGCAGCACTGCACCGATCTCTGCCGCACGCTCCTTCATGATACTCAGCCCAAATGATTCTCCGCCTATGGCATGCTTCTGATCAAAGCCTGTGCCATCATCTTCTATCGATAAATAAAGTGTGCCGTTTTCGCACGACATCTTCAGCCTGACCTGCGAGGCACCGGCATGCTTCTGTACGTTATTGAGTGCTTCCTTTGCTATACTGAGCAGTTGGATCTGCGTATACCTGCTGATATCTGCCCAATCGAGATCGATTTGTATTTCAGCGGATATACCCGAGCGCTTCTCAAACTCTAATATATCGGTGCGCAATGACGCAATGAGACTATCGTCGGAGGCGGAAACACTGCGGGCGTTTTTGATATATGACCGCAACTGTTCATGCGCTGTGTGAGTCACGTCAACAAGGCGGCTAAGCCGATCATTCACCATATCTACGCCGCTGACAGACAGTTCCCTTTGTATCCCTTGTGCCTGCAAATTGATGAATCCAAGTATCTGCCCGAGATTGTCGTGCAGGTCGCGCGCCATCTGTTCCTTTTCCCTTGAAGCGGCCAGCCTGAGCTGCTGCGCCAGATACCGTTGCTGTGCCTTTTTCTTATCGGTCACATCGTAAACAGTGGCAAGCCGCCCTAGCAGCACCCCTTTGCTATCGGTAAGTGGCGAGAAAATGGCTTCAAACATTCGCGTGCCGTCCGGTTCTGTCTGCTGAAACTCGGTATAAGTCACTTTTCTGTTGAGGCAAGCGTCAGAAAACTCAGGGATGCCCCCAAAAGTATCCACCGCGCTGCGTCCGTTCGCCAGCTTTGGAGAAATACCTGTTATTCTCTCTAATGCGGGGTTGATATCCAATATGCGTTCCTGAAGATCCAACACCAATACACCGGCATCCATGCTTTCAATCACCGTAGCGCGCGCTAAAGGGACTAGGTCGAACATTTTATACCGGAATATCGCTACCGCCATCATCAGCCCGGCCGGGCCAAAGAAAACGGGTGTCAGGTCAATGCCTTTAACAGGGCTCAGGCCCATGATATAAAGTATATTTGGTACAACGATAAGACTGGCGCCGGCAAGAAAAATCACCGCTTGCTTTCGATAGACGGTTTTTCGGTATATCGCAGCCCTGACCAGCATCGTGAGCGCGGTAATATTGATGATATGTTGATATGCAGCATGAATATAGAAAGCCAAACCATAACGTTTGACAATCACGGGAAAGGGCCCGCTGGAATCTAAGTGAAAATCGTAGCGCATCAGACCGTGATATCCGTCCGTCCATACGAGCGCGATAATGATGACGGGCAATATCGCCAGCCACCAAAAGGTCTTTCTTTGCAGCCATTTATCGTACCCTGTAAAACGCATACATAACGCAAGCAAGGCCAGCGGAGAAAAACAATACGCTAAATACTGCACGTTAGCCCAAAAGAGCTTGGTAGGCAAGTCCATCCCCATCATTTCCAGCATATTGCCACCTGACCAGACTGTGACCAGAAGCATGCTTGTGATAAAACTGGCGGCACACTTTAAATGCTGCTGCCTGGCAAACGCATAGATGCTCAGCGCAAGCGTCACAGCAGAAGACGTAATGAGCGGCCATATGTATGGGTTATATTGAAATTGCAACTTTCGGTTCCCTTCATGAATGCTTCATAGTGTGATTATATAATTTTAAATATAGCCTTTTCAAGATAAAATCCAAAAGACGTATTTTTTAAGAGCCTCTTGGTTCATTTTGAATAAAATTATTGAGTAAATCTCTTACATTGATACTTTCAATATAATTGGAAATACTCGCCCCCCAGGCGGCATGCCTATTGTTCAAATATGTAGGCAGATAGGCCAAAAAGCCTGTTTTAAGGGATATTTACGGCTCCACCTACGTTAAAACATTCCAAAAAGCTTACACTTATTCATGCTTTTAATTCAAAATGTAGTATAAATGTAGTATTTATTATTGAGATGGAATACTGCCGTCTATATAAGAGCTATGCTTACTTTACCATGAGCACATAATAAGTCTGTACAGAAATACTCTGCATAGACTTATTATTAATTTGACTTATTGGCAATGATTGATATGGTACTTATTGAAAGAAGGTCCTTATTCATTCACGAATGATTTCGTACATTGTAATCTCCTCGGCTTGTGCTCTGATGACGTTCATAGCACCAACCCAAGCCAATTGATTATGTGCTTTCAAATCTTCAGTAACTCTCTGTTTCTTTGCAATCTGCTGGTTTAATTCGCATATACGCTCTTTCGCACGGTTGTTGATCTCGATAAGATATTCTTCCAGACCATCCGAGAAAAGAAGCTGGGTATAAAGATCCTGTCGCTCTTGCTTGATGAAATCAAGACGCATCCCGCCGCATTTGCCGATTTTTGATGTTAATCTTCTTGTTCCATTCATTTCAACGCCTCCTCTGTTTATTTATTGAGAGTGCTGAAATATACAATAAATCCGAACCCTTCTCCAATGAGAGAAAAGTTCGGATTTGATCTTTTTGGTGACCCACCGGAGACTCGAACTCCGGACACCTTGATTAAAAGTCAAGTGCTCTACCGCCTGAGCTAGTGGGTCAAATTATATTAATATGGCTGGGGTGGCAGGGTTCGAACCTGCGAATGCGGGAGTCAAAGTCCCGTGCCTTACCTCTTGGCTACACCCCAATGTCCCATCGGTTTTCGGGGACTCCGGGGTAATACCCCAAAACCTTCCTTATTAAATTGGGGTGAACGGTGGGATTCGAACCCACGGCCTCCAGGGCCACAACCTGGCGCTCTAACCAACTGAGCTACGCCCACCGCAAAAAACCATCTTGGCGCGCCTGCAGGGACTCGAACCCCGGACACACGGCTTAGAAGGCCGTTGCTCTATCCACCTGAGCTACAGGCGCCCATGGTCAGCCGCCTTGAAAAGGCTTTCATTTCGAGCAACCGACAGAACGAAATTTTATCATAATAATATTTTGATGTCAATAACCGCGCAGTACTTTCAGCGTTATTTATACTGTTGAAAAATCTTCTAATATCCGTTTATCTGCGCGGGGACGTCTTTGTCGTTGTTCTCAACCAAAACTTCATAAAGCGCGTCCTTCAGATATCGTGCCAGCTTAACCTCAATGTAATACGCCGGGTCGTATATCTCGCCGTCAGCGTTTACCGGCACAACGTCTTCGCTCGCGGCGGCCGTGTAGTAATAAAGGTATACCTTCGCGCCGCAGGAAAGCGTATCACTTTCGAGCTTTGTTTCCATGTCTTTTGTGTTCCGCTCATTGGGCGAAAGCGCCCATTCGTCTATTACCTTTACCGCGTCCTCCAGCTCGTCTCTTTGCTGCTGCGCAGCGAACATGCTTATCAGTACGGGGCTCCCTTTTATAGTCTCAGCGAGTATCAGGCGGCTCTTGAGCATATCCTTTTCCGAAAGCCTTGTAAGCAGGCAGTTAAGCGTATCTTTTAGCTTATGGAGCTCTTTTATATCCGCGCGGCTCAAAGCGTCTCCTGCCTGCGCGTACGCGCCTGAATAGTCCTCACGAGATATCCGCCCCGCCTCAAACATATCCCGCAGCGAGGCCGCCGCGTATATGTCGCCGTAAGTATCATAATAATACTTCATCGCGCTCAACTTCTGCTCTATTTGCTGCTGTGACATCGTCGGCGAAGCCGCCGCCGTGTACGCCTCACCAGAGCACGCTGCCGGCAGTATAAAAGCAGCCAAAGCAGCAATAATAAGTACCGTCTTGGCGAATGTTCCAAAAGGCCTTTGCAGCTTTGACATGTTTTTATTTAAGCTAAACATAATGTGTCCCTGTACTATAAACGAGCTAACTCTTCACAAACTTCGTCGTCTTAAGCGGCTGCTGCAGCGCGTTTTCGAGGTACGTTATCAGCAGAGCCTTCAGCCTGTTTCCCGTCTCACCGCTTAAGTGCAGCTTTCCGATGTCTTTGGGTATCACGTCCGCCATCTCTCTAAGCGCCGCCAGCACCTCGCCGCCTGCCCGCTCGCCGCCATGCGTCTTCGCGCACCCGGCGCACAGCGCACCGCCATGCTCCGCCGAGAAGTGCGATACGTCCTCCCGTCCGCACAGTACGCACGCGCCCACTTCGGGGTACAAGCCTTCAATATAAAGCATGCGCTGTATGAAGTAACAGACGACGGTGTCTGAGTCCGCCGCCTTTGTTTCCAGCGCGAACAGCGCGTTTACAACGAGCGCAAACAGCTTGGGCGCCGGGTACTCCTCCTGAGCCACCTTGCCCGCCGCATCCGCTATAAAGCACGCCGCCGAATACGAGTCGTAGTCCTCCGAAAGCTTTTGGAACGAGTGCGTTATGCTGCAGCCCCTTACGCCGTAATATCCGCCCTTTTCGTAGAACTCGTACTCGCCGCAGCAAAAAAGGCCCGAAGAGCTGAACAGCTTCGACGTCTGCTTCTTCGCGGCCTTCACCTTCGCGGACATCAGACCGTAATCCTTCGTGAGCAGCGTAAGCATCCTGTCCGCGTCCTTAAAATCCGCCGTCCTTATAACGATTGCGCTTGTACGTATCATCGCCTCACCTAAAATTACGCAGCCGTTTATCGTCTTACTCATATCCGAGCTCGTGCATTATCCTCCTGTTGTCCCGCCAGCCCGGCTCGACGCGCACGAACAATTCCAAAAACACCTTCATGCCGAAAAGCATCTCAAGGTCGCCCCGCGCTTCCGTGCCAATACGCCTCAGCATGCTTCCGCCCTTGCCTATTATTATGGCCTTATGCCCCATCCTGTCGCATATTATTACGGCCGAAACGTCCGTTATGTCCTTATCCTCGCGCTGCGACACGCGTTCGACGTTAACGCCTATGCCGTGCGGCACTTCCTCGCGCAGTATGTTAAGCGCCTTCTCACGTATCATCTCGGCCGCTATTAGCCGCTCGGGCTGGTCGGTGTAGGCGTCGTCGGGGTAATACTTGGGCCCCGGCACGAGGTAACTTTTCAGTGCCTCTACAAGCTCTGCTACTCCTTCGCCCGTCTTTGCGGATATCAGATGTACGTTATCATAGCCTGCCTGCTTTATGCTTTGTGCAATCCCAGCGCTCTTTTCTCTGCCCGCAGCGTCAACCTTGTTTACGGCGGCCAGCACGGGCGCCCCGCAGTTTTTTAGCTGCTCCAGTACTCCCATATCCCGCTCGCCAAGGCCGTGCACCGCGTCGCACACAAACAGCACCGCATCCACATCGCGCAGCGTATCATACGCGGTCTTCACCATATATTCGCCGAGCTTGTCCTTCGGGGTGTGTATGCCGGGCGTATCGAGAAACACGAGCTGCGTTTTCTCGTCCGAGAGCACGCCCGTTATCCTGTTCCTCGTCGTCTGAGGCTTCTTTGAGACGATGGCGACCTTTTCGCCCACTATTTTGTTGACAAGCGTCGACTTGCCCACATTAGGGCTGCCGACTATTGCTATAAACGCCGATTTCGTATCCAATCTATTTTGCGCTCATCTCTTTGCCGGAAAATCCGCCGGGCAGCATTGCGCTGAGCTTCATTACCTCGTATTCAAGCTTGTTATTAGACGATATCACGTCCATCTTAGGCGAGAACTCGAAAAGCGCCTGGCGGCACACGCCGCACGGCGTCGTTATCATGTCCGAATCCGACGTTACCGCTATGGCTTCAAAATCCCGCTCGCCGCTCAATACCGCGCTGAAGAGAGCCACCCTTTCGGCGCAGCACGTCACGCTGTACGAAGCGTTTTCAATGTTGGCCCCCACATACACCTTGCCGCTCTTCGCGAGCAGCGCGGCGCCTACGCGGAAATTCGAATACGGTACGTACGCCTGTTTTTTCACCTCGTCGGCTTTTTTAAGCAATTCCTTAACGTTCATACTTCATACCCCGCTTTTTTCATTATCTCCCTCTGCTTTTCGCGCATTTCTTTGTCCTGCTCTTCCGTCTCGTGGTCGTACCCAAAAAGATGCAGCATAGAGTGCGCGACTAAAAACGCGGCTTCGCGCTCCTCCGAATGCCCGAACTCTTTGGCCTGCTCGGCGGCTCTTGGAAGCGACAGCGCTATGTCGCCTAAAAAGCCTTCCTCCTCCGACGGGAACGAAAGTACGTCCGTAACGGCGTCCTTATCCCTATATTGTTTGTTAAGCCGCCGTATATTATCATCGTCGGTGAAAAGCAGGCTTACATCGCCGCTCTTCCCCTCCAGCTTAGCCGCGGCTTTGGCCGCCTTAACGGCAGCTTTTCTTATATCGCCGCCCGAGCGGACGCCCTGCTCCGTTATATCCACATTAAGCATATTATTTATCCTATTCCTGTCCCGGGTATTTCACGCGCTCGTGGAACGCGCCTTCGTAAACGCCTGTAAACGCCTTCGCAAGCGAGTTTAAATCCTTGCGCCCCAGCGAGCTCTCGTCAAACTGACCTTCGTTGTATTTCGTGCGTATAATCTTGTTCACCATTTCCTTGACCTGCTCCCTGTCGGGGCTGTCAAGGCTTCTCACAGCCGCTTCAACGCTGTCCGCAAGCATGACCACGGCCGACTCTTTTGACGCAGGCTTGCTGCCTTTATATTTGAACACCGGATCGCTTGTGTTAAGCCCCGCTTCCTGCGCCTTATGCACAAAATACGGCACGACCGAGTCGCCGTGGTGCTGCGCCATTATCTTCTGCACGTCGCGCGGCAGCTTGAATTTTCTCGCAAGCTCCATGCCGTAGCTTAAATGCTCGGTTATTATCTTGGCGCTCTCCCGCGGATCGAGCATATCGTGCGGGTTTTCGCTTTTCTGGTTCTCCTTGAAATACTCCGGGTTTTTAAGCTTGCCCACATCGTGATAATACGCGCCCACGCGGCACAGCAATGAATTCGCGCCTACGGCGTCCGCGCCCGCCTCCGCGAGGTTAGCCGTGAGTATGCTGTGATGATACGTGCCGGGAGCCTCTATCGTAAGGCGTTTAAGCAGCGGATGATTGGGGTCGGAAAGCTCGATAAGCTTTGCCGGCGTGGATACGCGGAATATAGCCTCCCATATAGGCAGCGTGCCTATGGCGAGCACTCCGCCGAACATGCCGCTTCCCACAGCGAAAGCGCTGTCCACTACTATATCGCCCGAAGCCGCGCCCGCCGCGCCTATTGTGTCGTTAATAGCAGATATGCCCGCGCCGAGGCCTCCGGCGATCAGCCCCGCGTAAATGAGCGACGCTCTGTAGCCCGGCCTATACAGCGCAAACACCGCCGCCGAACCGCCTGTAATTATTATCACCATCGTGCGCAGCATCGTTATGCTTAAGATTCCCGTCTGCCATGAGCAGACCGCGCCGATGAGGAACGCAAGAAGCAAGTTCAGCGCAAGCGCGCTCCTCTGCGATACGAGCACGCTTGCGAGCATTGTGCCCAAAAAGGCGGTTATTATGCGCGTATCGAGCCTGGAGAGCGGTACTGCGAGCGCTACCGACAGCACGGTGAGCGCCATTAGCATGACCAGCTTTCTCGCTTCCGAGATAACGTCGCTCTCGAACTGGAACATGTATACGGCATATATGGCAAACAGCAGCGCGACGAACAGGAACATGCCGATATACAGCGTATAATCCTGCGTCTGCCCGCCGCCCGCATATCCGAGCTCCTGCAGCACGGCATACTGCGCTTCGGTGACGACCTCGCCCTGCGTAACTATCTTCTGGTTCTTCTGGTATGTGACCGGGGTCACCGCCGCCTCGGCCGCCCTCACTGCCGCGTCCGTTGCGGCAGAATCATAAAGCAGGTTCGCCTCGAGGTGCTTCTCTACCGGCGTATAAGCGAGATATCTCGTTCCCGTATCCTCAAACAGATTTGCCAGATCGCTCTCTATGCCTTCTTTCACAGCGGACAGCCTGTCTTTAAGTATGCCGCCATCGAGTGAAGTGGAGACCTTCTCAATTATCCTTGCCTTTATGTTATCCAGTTCCTGCTCGCTCTTGGACGCCAGCGCGGCTATTGCCTCGTCGGGCATGGCGTCGTCGCCCACCATCGTTCTGACATGCGACGTAATACCGGGCGTCAGGAAAGTGCTCCAGTCCACAGCCGCCGGATCGTAATCTTTTAAGAGCTTGTCCTTGGACGTTCCTGTAATAACGGCCTTATCGTCAATATAAGCGTTCTTGATATATTCCGCTGCCTGCCTTAAGCTGTCGAAATAGCCCGCGACGCTCTGCTCTGTCTGCTGTGTGATATTCGAGTCTATTGTATATATTGGCGCGACAGACAGGCGGGCCTGCTCCGTCGCGGCATTTGTCGACACATTGTCCACTATATCGCGGCTGGCTGTTATTGTCGCGGGGGCAACCTTGCCTGCCTCTATGTCATATCTTAAGGGCATCACCGATATGGCGACAAACGCGTAAACAATGAGCGCTGTCACGGCAATTATTATTATTGCCGCAACACGCTGCTGCTTTGAAATCGCCTTTTTTGGCGTGTTTCCCACTCTCTTATCTCCTTGCCTTCTCATACTTCTCGTACGCCCGCACGATGTTCTGCACGAGCGGATGCCGCACTACGTCCTTGTGCGTCAGGTACTGTATGCTTATACCCTCCACGCCCTCCAGTACGGCAATACACTGCTTTAAACCGCTTTTCTTCTCTCTGGGCAGGTCTATCTGCGTTATGTCGCCCGTAACGACTATCTTGGAATTCTCACCGAACCTCGTCAGAAACATCTTCATCTGCTCTTCCGTACAGTTCTGCGCCTCGTCGAGCACGATAAACGCGTCGGAGAGCGTCCTGCCGCGCATATACGCCAGCGGCGCGACTTCAATGACCCCGCGCTCGGAGAGCCGCGAAAAGCCCTCTCCGCCCAGGAACTCATAAAGCGCGTCATACAGCGGCCTCAAATATGGATCCACCTTGTTCTGCAGGTCGCCCGGCAAAAACCCGAGGCTCTCGCCCGCCTCCACGGCGGGGCGTGTGAGTATTATGCGCTCGACTTCTTTGTTCTTTAAAGCCACGACAGCCATAGCCATCGCGAGATACGTCTTGCCCGTGCCCGCCGGACCTATGGCGAACACGAGCGTATTTTCTTTTATAGCGCGCACATAGCGCTTCTGGCCTATCGTGCGGCTCTTTACCTGCCGCCCCTTGTTCGTTATCGCTATTACGTCGGCCATTATCTCTTCTATGGCGTCGGCGTTGCCCTCGCGGGCTAGCTCGACGGCATAGCGTATCTTCGATATATCCAGCTTCTCACGCTTTCGCAGCATACCAAGGAGCTTGTCCACCACAACCTTGGCGAGGCTTGCCGCCTCTTCCTTGCCCGATATCGCTATATGCGTGTTGCGGGAGACTATGTTCGCTCCCGTTTCCTTTTCTATCGCTTTTGCGTTTTCGTCAAAAGCCCCGAAAAGCTCCATAAGCTGCTCTAAGCTGTCAACTTCTATCGTAAACTCAACGGTGGGTGTGTCCAAATCTATTCCTCCAGATAAACAACTTTACCAATGTCTTCCTGCGTCTGCAGATATACCGTCACACTTAAAACGTCGTCTTTCACCTTGAATATGGCGTTATGGCCCGCTATTTTGGCATCGTCAGGCGCAAGGCATTGCGCCCTCCAGTAAGCCCTCTCCTCAAGGTATGTCATCAATATATCAAGAGGCGCGGGCGTCTTTGTAAGCTTAACTTCGCTGTGCCGTAAAAGCGCGACCCTGACCGGCAGAAAAAGCCGGTCCCCCAGATAATACTCCTTAACGACTTCCGTGTCGAACTCGGCAAACCCGCACGGCCCGTCTATGGACGCGCTGTCGCCTCCCATATATACGACCCTCTCGTCCTGCGTACGGCCCGTCTTCTCTCTCGCCTCGCGGTATATGGGCGCGCTTTCCTCTCCCTTGTACCACACGCTGCCCGTAACCTTGCCCCTCGCGGCAAACATCATGCGCGGCAGCCCGGGATCCCACACGAGTCCTGCTATCAGCTTGTCGCCCGCGCGCACTGTGTCTCCCTGCTTTACGACCGCCCTGCCCGCGAGCGGTATGACGCTTTCTATGTACGCGTCCTTCTTTGCTATAATATCACACGGCCTGTTTTCGTCATATACCTCGGGGGGCATGTCCGCAGGCAGTATGTTCACTACTACGGCGACGCCTTTAAACGCTATGTTCATCCACGCTATCTCGTCGTGCGCGATGATCATCTCCATCGTTATGGCTTTAAGGTCAAGGCTCCCCTTGTAAACGCCCGGCTTTATGCCTTTTTCCGCAAGCTCGGTCTCAATCTTTGCTCCTTCGTAGGCGCCGATACCCTTTACCTGCACGTCCCACACGAACTGCGCCGCGGCGAGTACGCCAAGAGCAATCGCCAGCAGCCCAACGAGCAGCGCCTTGCGGCGAAACAGCCACATCGCCCCGAACGGCAGCCCCCTGCGTCTCCCGGCAGTTAAAGTATACCGTTCCGGAACGATTTTTATAAGCTTGCCATAACCCCGCGCGCTAAGGCCAGCGTACAGCACGGTATACGACACGCGCTTGACGTCGAACACCTTGACGCCCGCCTGCGAAGCGAGATTTAAAAACCGTTCGAGCGACAATCCTTCCACGCGTATCATAACATATCCGTTAATAAAATGCCATATTCTCACGGCGCTACCCTCTATGTGCAATTTCGTATTTTATCGAAGCTATCTCTCCCTTTACGGCGACGTTCTCCTGTCCGAAGCTCTCGAGTTCGAGCCCCGAGCCTTCCACCGTTATATAAAACGGCCCGGCATATACCCCCACCCGCCGCATCGTATATTCCGATATGTTTTTATGGTTTTCGATGTACAGGTTAGTGTTGTCTATCATCGTGAGGCGCACGCACCCTACAGCCTCGGGAGCGAGCTCTGCCTTCTGCACTATATCTTTTTTTACGTTTCTCTTGCCCACCCATATCACTCCGGCTAACTATGTATAAATATTATTATGCTTGACGGGTAAAAAAAAGAAGAGCATGTTGCTCTTCTCAGAGTATCGATAAACCCCCATTTGTCATTCCGAGCTTGCGAGGAATCTTTCTGTAATTTCTTTATTCAACACTTGTTTCTTCGCTAAGATGCTTCGGTCGCTTCGCTCCCTCTGAATGACATAAGCTGCTGCTGTCTCACAACCCCATATGTCATTCAGAGCCGCAAGGTGAGGAATCCTTGACTGCCTATGATACTGTAAGATTCTTCGTCGCTTCGCTCCTCTGAATGACATAAGCCACTGCCAGCTCATAGTTACATTTATCACTCCGAACCGAAGGTGAGGAATCTTTAACGACATTTGACAATGCAAGATTCTTCGTCGCTTCGCTCCTCTGAATGACACGAAGTTACTTTTGAATAACAAAGCTACTGTCTACTCTTATTAACTTTTGTCATTCCGAGCCCACAGGCGAGGAATCTTTACTATCGGGGCTTCATATTCCATTCCTCAGACAAATCTCTCCACTCCGGATTGATGCTTTCAACCATTTCGTTCTTCTTTTCTCGTGACCATCCTTTAATCTGTTTTTCTCTTTCTATTGCCGCTCTAATATCACCAGTACAATCGAGTTATACCAGCTTGTACACATTATATTTTGCCGTAAACCCTTTGTTAACCTTGTTTTTATGTTCGCTGATACGCCGTTCCAAATTATTCGTAACACCGGTGTGCAATGCTCTATTATTCCAATTTGTCAGCATATAAACGTAATACATGTGTTTCCTTTATTTAAGCTTCCTCATCCTCGTCCACGACTATCCTGCCCGGCGTGTGCTCTGTTACCTTTATATTCGTACCCTGCGGTATGAACGCTCCCGAAGACACCACGCTGTGTTTTACACCCTCTATCCTCGCCACGCCTGCCGGGCGCAGCACGGTGAGCGCAACTCCCTTTTTGCCCAAAAGGCTCGGTATCTGCTCGTGGCTGACAAAGCCCTTTTCGGGCAGCATGCCCTCTTCGAGAGCCACCCTTCGCAGCAGCCCCGATTTTTTGAGCAGAAAATACGTTATCGGCAGCAGTACCGCGCTGCCCACTATAGCCGCGCCAAGCACAGTCAGAAACGATACTATATCCCTTGAAGAGAACAGCAGCGCCGCAATAATACCCGCTATGCCTAATATGCCGAACACGCCAAACCCCGGTATCGCCGCTTCGGCTATAAGGCAGCCTATGCCCACAACGAACAACGCTACGCTCCACCACTCTGCGAAGCCCGCGAGCAGACTGCCCCCGAAATACAGCGCAAAACAGACTATCGAGAGCGCCCCGAATATGCCGAACCCCGGCGTGAATATCTCTATGAACATAAGTATTATTGCCGCGATAAACAGTATGCTCGCGACGGCTGTGGATGTTAAAAACTGCGCCGCCTTAACCGGAAAGCTCATCTCATGATACGCCAAAGCGTAATCGCCGTAACCGAGCAGCGAGAGCGCGGCCTCTCTATCGGCTGCCGTTCCGTCCGATATTCCCAGGGCTTTTGCTTCGGCAGCTCCCAGAGTGAGCAGCGATCCCGCTTCCGTAACCCCTTCTATAACTACGTCCTTGTCCGCCATCGCCGCAACGACCTTAGTATCGCGCCCGCGCGCCTCCGCCGCCGAAGTAAGTATGCCTACCCAGGTCGAAAGCGTCTTTTCATCGTTGGGTATCGTCTCCGCCGCGCCTATTACGGCCGAAGGCGACATCACGACCTGCCCGCACGATATGGCGATAAGCGTTCCCGCGGAGAGCGCGTTGCGCGTGATAAAGCAGTCCACGGGTACATCCGCGCCTAAGATTGCCTGCTTTATGTTGTCCGCCTCCATTATCTCACCGCCGTATGTATCCAGCACCAAAACCAGCGGGCTGCCCTCTCTCTCCGCCGCCGCTATCTCGCTCTTGATATACGCCGTCATCGCCGCGTTTACCTCGCCCGTCACTTCCGCAAATATGACCTGCCTGCCCGAAGCAAATACGGACGGCAGTAATATACCCATAATGCACACAACAGCTGTCAAAAGCAGCAGCAGACGTTTTATTCTCACACGCGTACTCTCCTTTACTTAGCTTATAAAGTGTTACCCTTGGATAACATCCAGAGCATTGTCATCAAGATAAATAACGAAGCCCGAAGCGTTATGCCCCGGGCTTATTATGCGAATATGTATGCCGCTTATGCCTCAAACCAAAAAGGCTTGAAGCAAATATATCAGTGTTTTCTCTTGCGCGCAGCTTCCGCCTTTTTCTTTCTCTTGACACTGGGCTTCTCATAATGCTCGCGCTTCCTGAGCTCTGCCAATGTGCCTTCCCTTGCGGTGAGCCTCTTAAAACGCTTCAGCGCATTCTCTAAAGACTCGTTCTCCCCGACACGTATCTCAGCCACTAATTACCCTCCCTCCCATACTCCTGTGAATCACAATGGGAGTTTTTTTACACATAATGTATTATAGTCACCCCCGTTATAAAAGTCAACACCGGCACTAAAACTTTGTCCGCGCATCGCGCTTTTAATAGCGGAGTTTTTCAATAAACAAACGCTTTTTGGTGTGGTTACGCCGTTCCGCGAAGCGTTTTAAGCGCCTTTTCAAAATAATCGGGCAGCGGCGCTTTAAAAACCATCTGCTCGCCCGTAACGGGATGGCGCAGACGCAGCTCTTTTGCGTGCAGCAGCTGTCCGCCGTCATGCAGCCGCGGCTTTTTTGGCCCGTATGCCGTATCGCCCGCGACCGGCCTGCCTATGCTCGCCATATGCACGCGTATCTGGTGCGTGCGGCCCGTCTCTAAAGACGCTTCAATATATGTGAATTCCCCGAAGCGCTCAAGCACTTTTACGTGCGTGACTGCATGTCTGCCGCCTGAGTCCACCGCCATCTTCTTTCTGTCGCGTCTGCTCCTCCCTATCGGCTTGTCTATCGTAAGCTCGTCCTCGCGTATATTGCCGTGCACTATTGCCGCGTAGACGCGCTTCATGCTTCTCTTTGCTATCTGCCCGGATAGCGACGCGTGCGCCTCGTCGTTTTTCGCGACAACGAGCAGCCCCGAGGTATCTTTGTCAAGCCGGTGTACTATGCCCGGCCTTATCTCGCCGCCTATGCCCGACAAATCCTTTATGCGAAAGAGCAGCGCTCCCACCATTGTGCCCGTAAAATTTCCGGGCGCGGGGTGAACCACCATGCCTTGAGGCTTGTTGACGACCGCTATCGATGAATCCTCGTACACGACGTCTATAGGTATCTCCTCGGGCTCTGCCGCCGCTTCTTTAGGCTCATCCATATTGAGCGTTACGACGTCCCCGGCGCGCAGCCTGTCGCCCGGCTTCGCCGTTTTTCCGTTCACAAGCGCTTCGCCTGATAGAATGGCGTGTTTTATTCTTGACCGCGAAAAAGCAGAGTTGTCGGCGATGTACTTGTCAAGCCTGTCCGCGCTCGCTTCTACGGTAAGCTTTATCTCTTCCATGCCCCAATCTTACCATCGGCACTGCTAAAGCGCAACCTCCGAGCGGTTTTTGCGCTGCAGCAGCTTTTCACAGCAATTACTTTCCTTCATCAGCGTTTCCAGCTTCTCCATGTCCTTTGCGTATTGTACGTCTCTCGACCACTCGCTTTCAAGGAACTCATAGAGCTTTGCGTATTCGGCCTTGAATTCGCCGCTTATGCTGTAAAAACACCACTGCGAGATCTTCCTGCAGGTAATAAGCCCCGCTGTTTTTAAGCGCCTTAAATGCTTTGAAGCGTTGGGCTGCAGCAAACCAAGCGCTTCTTCTATAATACAGGCGCATAGTTCATGCCGTGAAACGAGGCTCAATATCTTAAGCCTTGTTTCGTCCCCGAGCGTCTTGAACGTTTCCGAAATATCCATGATATCACCGGCTTAGATTCTTCTATTACACCGGCAAGCCTCACGACTTGCCGTCCGCCGCTAAAACGGCGAAGAGACCCTGTATTAATATTTATACACGCAGCGGCAGAAAAATGTTGTATACGCATAAAAATCGACGTACAGCTGTAACCAATATTCCAATATAGTCATATAGTAAATTGTGACCAATGAAAGGGGGTATCTAAATGGATGGATTCTTTAACGGCGGCTTCGGCGGTGGATGCGGCTGCTTGTGGCCTCTGCTTCTGCTCTGCTGCTGTGGCAACGGCTTTGGCGGAGCACATGGTCCCTGCGGGTGCGACGACGGCTTCGGCGGCGGATGCGGCTGCCTGTGGCCCCTGCTTCTGCTCTGCTGCTGTGGCGGTAACGGCTTTGGCAGCGGGTGCGGACCGAAATGCTGACAACATAAGAATGGCAAGCTCTGGCCTAAGAATGCCAGAAACGGCATACTCTAACTTCAGGGTCTTAAGCAGCGTTTCTGCCGCCGCTCCAGTGATAGCGTTAAGCGACAGTGATTTCGGCAAATACCGATCGCTATTCACCTAAAAGACTCACTGGGTTTTAGCAAATTATTACAGGCAAAAAAGGGCTTAATAGGCCCTTTTTGTTTGCTCGTGAACTTGAGCATTTACGGCATATCTTACCACTTTTAATTAACTACTTTCATCGGTGGAATAATATGGCCGCCTGTTTGCGATTTTTCGCCTTTAAAACTTAGGAAAAGCACAAAATAAGTTTAAGTTTTTATATTCTCTTCCGATATTATTAGTAACAACACAGTTGTATTAAATGCAAAAACAGTCTTAAACCTTTCTCCCAAGGTTAAAAATGAATGCGCAGGCATCTATTGCTTTGTCTGACAATGAAACGGTTAAACATAAATTATATGCATCATGTTTCATAGCAGACGTATATTATTAGCTGATTTTTTGTTACTTCAGTTAATTATGAATTAGTTCATATTTCTTAATATAAAAAAGATAAAAAATGGCGTCCAGCTACTGGGCGCAAAAACAAAAGTTTATTGAAAGTGGGAATGCGGGCCTTTTGAATCACAGTTAAGGCCAAAACCAATATGCCAAAGAGCTATAAACATCTGTGATGATTGGGAGATAATCACAAGCTGGTTAATGCGTCGTTTATAGCTCTTTGGGAAAAAGATTTAGAGGGGGTGGAAAATTTAAAAATCAACGATCAGATATGTAAATATGTAAATGTATTAACTACAAAGGAGGTGTAACAATGAATCAAGAGGAACTTTTGGAAGAGATGGAGGATACTCAGCGCGGACGCTTCTTGACGTTCGACCTTGAAGAAGAGGTCTTCGGTATAGAGATACGCTTTGTTAAAGAGATAATAGGCATGCAGCCTGTAACAAAGCTGCCCGACGTTACGGATTATATCAAAGGCATCATCAATCTGCGCGGCAGGATCATACCATTAATCGACATGCGGCTCAAGCTTAAAAAGCCGGCTGCGGAGTATACGGACAGGACGTGCATAATCGTCGTGGAAACTACAGAGGTAACAATAGGCCTTATAGTTGACAACGTATCGGAAGTACTCTCAGTGGGCGAAGACAACATCGTGCCTCCGCCGGACTCGAGGGCGGGCGTACAGAACTCGTATATAAGCGGCATAGGCAAGGTAGGAGACGAGATTAAGCTTCTGCTGGACTGTGAAAGCCTGTTCCGCCAGGACGAGGTTGACATGATAAACGAAATAAAATAAAAAACATAATTTTTGTGGGAGATGATGAAAATGAAATGGTATAAAAATTTGAAGATAGCCGTGAAGCTTATCTCAGGATTTTTGATTATCGCAATTTTAGCGGCTGCGGTAGGCTTGTTTGGCATAATAACGCTGACGTCACAAGATAACCAAAGCAAACAGGTCTTTCAAAACTACGGTAATTCGCAAGGGTATTTGGGTTATGTCCTGGGAGATTTTCAAGAGCAGCGCGCATACTTAAGGCAAATAATTATGAACGCGGATGCGACCAAGGCCGCCGACGATCAGAAATCAATTGCGACGCTGGATGAAGCGATAACCGACAATTTAAACAAATATAAAGCATGCTGCACCACAGATGAAGAAATCGCCATCTACAGCGATCTGGTAACAAAAATAGATGCGTATAAAATCCAGAGAGACAAGATTGTTGACGCAGGCGTAAGCGGAGATTTCGAAAGCGCTGCGAATATTTTGACGGAAGATCACTCCGTAAAAGTGGTGCAGGACGCTACAACGGCGGTTGAAAACGCAGTCAGCGCCAATATTGAAGCGGCTGACGCGGCCATGAAGCAGCAGAACAGCAACGTACAGAGCACCATATTAATAATGATAATCGTCGTTGCAGTCGCGGTAGCCATCGCGGTGCTGCTGGGAATAGCAATATCCCGCATGATAAGCAAGCCTATTAAGCACCTTGTGGATGCGGGCGATAAGCTTGCGGCAGGCGATCTGAATATCGATAAGACAAAAGACGTCTCTAAAGACGAGCTCGGCGTGCTTACGCTTTCGATAAGAGGCATACTCGATGCAATATCCGCGCTCGCCGAAGATACGGACGAGTTGATTGCGGCCGCGCAGGAAGGACAGCTCTCCGTACGTGCAGACGGCTCAAAGCATAAAGGTGAATACAAGAGGATAGTGGAAGGCATCAACAGTACACTGGACGCCATAATCGAGCCGGTAAACGAAGCGTCAAGCGTTTTGAATGAGCTCTCACGCGGCAACTTAAGCGCCAAGGTCGTTGGGGATTACAAGGGCGACCACGCGATTATAAAGAATGCACTCAACGACACTATGGATACGCTTAAAGCTTACATTGGAGAGATATCAGATGTGCTCGGATCTATATCGGATGGAAACCTCAATCTCTCGATCACAGCAGATTATAAAGGCGACTTCATAGAGCTTAAGAACTCCATCAACAGTATAATAACTTCGCTAAACGACATACTTTCCGAAATCAACACCGCGTCCGAGCAGGTAGCTTCGGGCACGAAGCAGGTCTCGGACGGCAGCCAGGAGATATCACAGGGCGCGACGGAGCAGGCAAGCTCGATAGAAGAACTTACCGCCTCTGTAACGGAGATAGCCGAGCAGACGAAGCAGAACGCTGTCAACGCCAATAAGGCAAACGAACTTGCGGGTGAGGCTAAAAACGGCGCTGCGGAAGGCAACGAGCAGATGAAGGGCATGCAGGCCGCAATGAGCGAGATAAACGAGTCGTCTTCTAACATCTCCAAGATAATCAAGGTAATAGACGACATTGCGTTCCAGACCAACATACTCGCGCTCAATGCAGCCGTCGAGGCCGCAAGGGCGGGCGTGCACGGCAAGGGTTTCGCGGTCGTCGCGGAAGAGGTGAGGAACCTTGCCGCCCGAAGCGCGAACGCGGCTAAAGAGACTACCGCGCTCATAGAAGGCTCGATAAAGAAGACCGAAGCAGGCACGAAGATCGCCGACGAGACTGCGGCGGCGCTTGAGGGCATTGTAGCAAGCGTAGAAAAGGCCGTGGAGCTGGTGGGCGAGATAGCGGTAGCGTCCAACGAGCAGGCGACTGCCATAGCCCAGGTAAACAAGGGCATAGAGCAGATGAGCCAGGTCGTGCAAACGAACTCCGCCACGTCGGAAGAAGCCGCGGCCGCGGCCGAAGAGCTCTCTTCCCAGGCCGAGCTTTTAAAGAGCATGGTAGGCAAGTTCAACTTAAAGCGCGCGCAAGCTAAGCCAAAGGCTCAGAGCGCCGCTTATAATGAAGAGCCTGCCGTATACGAAAAGGTGTCGGCCGCCGCTCCAAGGATAGCGCTGAGCGACAGCGATTTCGGCAAGTACTGATAATAAGCAGCAAACCATTAAGGCCTCCTGCGTATAGCGGGGGGCCTTACCCGTTAATGCGGAGTCTCATCGTCGCTTAAGCGGCAAGTCGTGAGGCTTGCTGGTGTGAATACAAAAAAGAACTTCCTGTTACAAGACAGCAGGAAGTTCTTTTATTATTGCTTCTATCAGGATGACGGCGACGCTGCGGGCGATGGCTCCGTTGAAGCGGCCGGCGCAGAAGTCCCTCCCGCCTGCTGGCACGCGGATACATACTGATCAACCAAAACCGGGTCAATATTTTGTTTCATCTCGTCGATTACGGGCTGCACTGCGGCTTTCAGCGCAGCAAGCACTTCGGGCGCAGGCTCGGCCACCGTCATCTTCTTGAACGTCTTCTCCTGCTCGCTTTCGTACTCCCCTGCTGCCGCTATCTCATCGCTTATCACCTGTGAAACGAACTTACCGAGCCATTCCTTCTGCTCGCCGGTCAGTCCGTCGTACTGCGCCTTGTTCATGACGTACACGTCTACGTCCTGCCCGTGCCGCGTTTTATACATATTCGTCTGAACCTCGTAGTATTTCAAAGCGGATATCTCGGAATAAACGGTCTCCTGTGCTTCAAGCAGACCTTGCTTTAAGGCTATGTAAACCTCGGATCTCTCGAGCGGCATTACGTTGCAGCCCAGCGTCCTCCAGAAAGACTGGCTGTACTGGCTTTTGGAAGTGCTTATCCGAAGGCCGGAAAAGTCTGCGGGCGAGGCTATGGGTATGCCCGTCGTAAGATACTTAAACGACGCGCTGTAAACTCCTATAAGCTGCAGGCCGGCGTCGTTGAAAAAAGGTTGCATCATATCCATAAAGCTGCCGCCAAGCATTGCGTTGCACGCTTCGAGCGCCGTGAACATCATCGGCGCGTCAAGCACGGCAAGCTGCGGTATCACTTCCGTCATCATCGACGCGTCCCCTGTGTATATCGAAACGCCGCCAGTCTTTACCGCTTCAATTATATCGGCGTCGGTGCCCTTATCTCCGCCCTCGAAAAAATCTATAACCATGCTGCCGCCGGACCACGCCTTTAAATCGTCAAATCCCTTGCTTAAAGCGTCGCCCTTGCCGGTGTCCGTAAGCGCCGCTGCGCTCGCCATAGAAAGAGACATGGGCGGCTCTGTAGGCTCGGGCGCAAGCGTCTCAGTGGGAGCCGGAGTCGCCGTCCCCGGGGAAGGGCTTTGCGCCTGTTCTCCCGAGCAGCCCGCCAGCGCAAGCGCCAGCGCAGCGCACAGCACAATAGCCAGTAACTTCTTCATTTCATTGTTCTCCTTTATTGTCCGCTGGTATCATACTTCCTCAAGCTTTCTTGGGGAGCGTTATTGACAAAAAATTTGCTCAGGCTCCGCTTTCCCGGATACTTAGCAAATCCACTTTATTATTTGCCGCTGATTATTATATCATATTCACGCGAACAAAAAAAGCAGCAGGCCGCCATAAATGTAAAAATAGTGTAAATATTGTGCAAAGCAAACAGCCCTCCACTCATTGAATAGACGGGGCTGCATGCAAAAATGTTCCCTTAAACCAAATGCTGTTTAGACCAGGATACGCCGGCACTGTTTCCGGCTAGAATTCGCAGTTCATAGGCGTGCGCGCGTAAGGTATGACGTCCCTTATGTTCTCCATGCCCGAGAGGTATATGAGCAGCCTCTCAAAACCCATGCCAAAGCCAGCGTGCTCGCAGCCGCCGAATTTCCTTAAGTTAAGGTACCAGTACATCTCCTGCGCCGATATTTCAAGCTCATTCATGCGCGAGAGCAGCCTATTATACCGCGTCTCCCTCTGGCTTCCGCCCATAAGCTCACCCGCGCCGGGCACGAGCAGGTCGACAGCCGCCACCGTCTCGTTATCATCGTTCTGGTACATATAAAATGCTTTTATTTCTTTAGGCCAGTCGTACACGAACACCGGCGAATTAAAATGCTCGTCCGTAAGATACTTCTCGTGCTCCTTGGCGAGGTCTCCCCCAAACTCAGGCTTAAACTCGAAGTCTTTTTTGGCCGCCTTTAATATCTCTATGGCTTCTTTGTACCTTACCCTCGCTATCGCCGAGCCGACAAGCTTTCCGAGCTTATCCTCAAGCGGCGTCTTTGTATACTCCTGCAGGAACCTTATCTCGTCGCCCGCGTGCTTAAGGCAATAAGAGACGATATATTTCAAAAAGTCCTCTTCTATGTCCATAAGGCCGTTTATCTCGCAGAACGCCACCTCGGGCTCTATCATCCAGAACTCTGCGGCGTGCGTTTTTGTATTCGAGTTTTCCGCACGGAACGTAGGCCCGAACGTATAAACCTTTTTAAAAGCAAGCGCGAATGTCTCGCCCTCAAGCTGTCCCGTCACGGCGAGCGACGTGTGCTTGCCAAAAAGGTCCTGACTAAAGTCGACGGGCCGCTTCACGCTTTCCATATCGAGCGACGTTACGGTAAACGTGTTGCCCGCGCCCTCCGCGTCGTTGCCCGTAATAAGCGGCGTGTGCACATACACATATCCATTGCTTTCAAAATAGCGGTGTATCGCCGTAGACGCTACGCTTCTCAAGCGGAACACGGCCTGAAAAAGCCTCGTCCTCGGACGCAGATACGCAATCTCGCGCAAAAACTCAAGGCTGTGGCGTTTTGGCTGCAGCGGGTATTCCTCCGTGCAGTCGCCCAGCAGCTCAGCGCTTTTTGCCTGTATCTCAAACGCTTCGCCCCGACCCTGCGAGCGCACGAGCCTGCCTCGTACGCGCACGGCCGACCCCACTCGGTACGCGTTAATTTGCACAAAGCTGCCTATACTGTCGTCGTAAACTACCTGCAGCGACTTAAAGCATGTACCGTCAAAGAAGTCTATGAACCCGAACGTCTTCTGCCTGCGGTGGTTCCTTATCCATCCTTCTACGCAAACGTCTTTATCAACAAAGCTCTCGATATCTGCGAATATCTCGCGCAGGTCCAAGGCGCCCATGTGCGTATCGTTACCCATTTATATTCTTCCTCATCTCGACATGCGGTATCATTACTTCGGTGAACACCTCGCTCGTCACCGAATAACCAAGGTTCTTATAAAAATCAGTAGCCGTCATTCTTGAATGCACCATTATCTCATTATACCCCTTTGCGCGCAGGAATTCTTCCGCGTACTGTATAAGCTTTTTTCCTATGCCGCGCCTGCGCATTTCGTCCGCCACCGCCACCTGCCGCATGCGTACCACTCCGTCGCCAATATTGGTCAGCACAAGCACGCCCGCGAGCTTTGATTTATGAAAAGCTCCTATATGCGTATCGTCTTTCTCGCCTTTGAGGTCCTCGTCGTAAATGTCGAGCCCAAGCGGCAGCCTTAATGCCTTGTTGCGCAGATCAAGCTCATCCTTATACTCTTTCGAGCCAAATTCTATCTCTCTCAAAATTGTTTCTTTCATATAACTTACCGCCTTAATATACATATTTCATAATGTGTTCGCTGCCGTAGACCTGCCCGGTGAATTCAAAACCAAAACGTCTATATAGAGCAACCGCCGCCGCGCTTTCCCTGTGGACGCCCAAGGTTATGCTGTGACACGTATTGTCCTGCTTTATACGTTCTGTAAGCAGCTTAAGCGCTTCTGTCCCAAATCCTTTTGCCTGATGAGCGCGGTCTATCATCATGCGGTATATCCAGTACTCCCCGTCATCCGCATCGATGCAGTACATCACAAACCCCACCATCTCGTCGCCCGAAAAAACGCCGAGCGGTATGCACTCAGGCTGGTATTTAGACTGAGCAAGCGATACGGCGTTGGATGTAACAAACTCCTTCTGGTCATCGCCGACTTCAAGCGAAATGCAGTCCCAGAAGTTCTCCTTTGTTATCTCCCTTAACGAAACCATTACCGCCTCACTATCTTGGCTTTTTATTCTATATTAATATACTCCAAAAGCGAAAAGCAATCAAATATTTTCGTAACATTTGCGCGCACTTTTAGGCTGTGGTACTATTGTGATAGCTTAAAAAAAGGAGTATACAATGGCAGACGACAGACTTAAGAAACTCGCGGGCAGCATACTCGGTTACAGTGTGGATATTAAACGGGGTGAGCGCCTGATGATAAGCGGGCCGCTATCCGCAAAGCCCGTTATGATGGAGCTCGTTAAACAGGCAAGCGCGATGGGCGCGATGCCCTTTGTGCGCATACTGGACGAAGAGCTTTTGCGCTGTAGGCTTGAAGGCGCGGACGACGGGCGTTTAGAGCTTGAAAGCAAGTGGGACCTTGATATTTACAACGATATCGACGCCGACGTTTCCTTTATATCCGAAGAGAATGACTCAGAGCTTTCGTCCATAGACCCGGCGATAATGCAGCGCCGCGCGCACGCTCGAAGGCCATGGGTAGACCTCGTGACGCGCGAAAAGAAGTGGGTGCTGCTTAACTGGCCGACAAAAGGGCAGGCACAAAACGCGCATATGCCGTATGAGGAGTTTTACGACTTCGTCATAGACGCCTCGGTTATGGACTACTCGCAGATGAAGAAGAACATGCGGCCTCTTGCCGAGCTTATGTCTCAGACGGACAGCGTAAGGATAACGGGGCCGGGCACGGAGCTTACGTTTTCCATAAAAGGCATACCCAATGTAATATGCGCGGGAGAGAACAACCTGCCCGACGGCGAGCTCTTTACGGCGCCGGTAAAGCATTCGGTGGAAGGCGTACTTAGCTACAACGCCCCCTCGCTCTACCACGGCAGGGTATACAGAGACGTGCGACTCGAGTTCAGCAAGGGCAGAATAGTCAAGGCAAGCGCGGAAAACGGCTCAGAGGCTTTGAACGCAATATTCGATACCGACGAAGGCGCACGGTACATAGGCGAGTTTTCGTTCGGCCTCAATCCGCATATAACGAAGCCGTTCGGCAACACGCTTTTCGACGAAAAGATATGCGGCTCGTTCCACTTTACGCCGGGCTGCGCCTACGAAGCCGAGGCCGACAACGGCAACCGCTCGGCCATCCACTGGGATATGGTCTGCATACAGACAAAGGAATACGGCGGCGGCGAAATATGGTTTGACGGCGTGCTTATAAGAAAAGACGGAATGTTCGTGCTGCCCGAGCTGAAACCCTTAAATCCGTAAGCGCTGCCTCTATACAAAACAGGCCTCTAACGGCCGCAGGTATTATAACCCCATATTGCCACCCCACCAAGCCTCACGGCTTGCCGTCCGTCGCTAAAGCGACGAGGGGGCCCCGTACTGCCACCCCATCAAGTCTCACGACTTGTTGGTGACCCCGTAGCTGTCGAAATAGAATGTGCGGTACTCCGTCCTGCCCGTTCTTTTGAACCCCGACGACTCGTACAGAGCTATCGCGCCTTCGTTATCTTCGTCGACGTCAAGGCACACCTTATTCATGCCGCGCCGAAGGGCGACTCCCGCTATATGGCATATCAGCGCTTTCGCGTATCCCTTTCGCCGCTCTTCTGGGTGAACACCGAGGCCGAATATCATCATCTTCCCCTCAGTTTCGTACGCGGCGCCTAGCGCCGTTAGCCTGCCGCCCGCTCTTACCGCGTACTCTGCACGGTTATCCGCGGCCAGCGTGCTTGCAAGCAGTTCGCGTTCAAATTCCCTTTCCATAGAAAACGCCGCCGCGCCAAGATCGGACAGCTCACCTAAGTCGCTTTCCCGCGCTGTTATGATTTCGATATCTTCGCGCCTTAAGCTTTCACAGGAATCGACGCCGCGCTCCATCTGCAGCTCGACATGGTCGGTGCCGCAGCCCCAGTGAGCCGCCACCGCTCTGCCTGACTCGGAAGCCTCGTTTAATACGAACAGCCCCTTTTCATACCCGAAACGCGAGCACTCGGCGATAACCTCGCCAATAAGCGCCTTAAAGACGCCTCTGCGCCGGTAAGCCGGATGAACAAGAGCGTTTACTTCTATATCCTCCCTGCCGGGAGCAAATACCGACAAAAGCGCTGCAAGCTTTCCGCCTTCTTCGCACGTAAATACGCAGTTCATTTCCTTTTCCGCATTCATTGACTCATCAAGGTCTATATCCGCGCAGTATCCGTCGATATCTGAACATTCACGAATGAGAGCTTTCAGGCCTGACGCGGTATCATCGTCCGCCCGGAGGTACTTCTTTATGTTCATATTGCCTCCTAACTTTTTATAGATATGCCTTCCGTCTCTTCCGCAATACGCGGCGTACTTTCGCTTACTATGCCCCAGATACTTATCAGTATCAGCGCCATACCTGCGGCCTGCATAAGATTAAGCTTCTCGCCCCCTATAAGTACGCCCGCAAAAACGCTGACCACGGTCGTAAGGTTGCAAAAGCTCGCGCTGCTGCTGGCCTTTACTTTAGAGAGCGCGTAGTTGTAGAAAAAGAACGCGACTATCGACGACAGCACGCTTAAATACAGCAGTCCGGGCATTACGCCCGGCTTAAGCGCGTCGGTAAAGTATGTGCCCATAGTACCCGCGACCGCTGCCTCTGTAAGCCCTATGGCGTTGAAAACGACGGCGCCCGCGCATATCATAATAAAAGTCATTTCGACAGGCGCGCACGTTTGCGTCATACGCTTCGCGAGCGGGCTGTAAAGCCCTTCCGATACGACGGCCATAATGAGCAGCAGGTATCCTAATATATTGCCGCTCGCCGAGAACCCGCCCTCGCCTACTATGAGAACGACGCCTGCAACAGACGCCGCTACCGCGAGCCACTGGCGCATTACAAGCCGTTCTTTCAATATGCGTACCGAGAACAGCGCTATGGCTATCGGCATGAGAGCTATCATCATGCCCGACTCAGACGACGAAGTAAGCTTTATGCCGTACGTCTCGCCGATGAAATATACGGACGGCTGCAGCAGTACGAGCGGCAGCATGGCTTTTATCTTATAAGCGCTCAATTTTAGCTTGATTATACCGGTCAGCGCCAGCACTACCATTATTACTGCGGCTGTCAGGAACCGCAGCCCTAACAGCTGAAAGATATCAAGATGCGCGAGCGTCTCCTTAGTGAACAGGAAGGAAAACCCGAATATAACCGATGAGACGGTAAGCATTATGTATGCAAGTGCTTTTTTGTTCATATACGCCTCATTCCGTTACGCTCTGTCCGCTTACAATGTCTATCTGCTTTTTACCCGACCTTGAGCGCACCAGAGCTATAAGCGCCATGCATCCCACTATCGCCGCACCCGTAAGCACTACCCACGCAAACGACAGACTGCTCGCCGTTATTACCCACCCTATCACCAGCGGCGACATAACTCTTCCCGTATTGGTTATCGCGTTGTATATAGAGTCTAACCTTCCACGGTGGGACGAAGGCAGCATACCCGCCACGAACACTCCCGCGTCTATGGTCATGATTACCTCTCCCAGCGTGAATATGAACATCGAAATATAAAACAGGTATAGATCCTTTATTATAATGAGCATAGCAAACGCAGCCGCATACATAAGCCCTCCGGCAAGCGTGCCTGTAAGCGCTCGCGTCCTTCTTATAATAGGCGTGACAAGAGGCGTCAGCACTATGACGAGCAGGCCGTTGAAGCTTGCTATAAAGCCGTAGCTGGCTGTATCCCCGAAAAGCGTCTCCATTTGAAGCGGCAGCGCAAATCCCCACTGACTGTACACGAACTGTATTACCATCATTATAAGAGCGAATACGATTATTATCTTGCGCTTCCACAGAACGCGGAACACCGATTCGTCCACATACTTTTCAAGCTCCGGCCGTTCATTCTCACCTTCTTTTGGCAGCGTCTCGGGTATGAAAATCATGACCAATGCGGTAGAAACTATCGTAGTAATACCGTCGCCTATAAACAGCCACGGCAGATGATTTTCCATCAACAGACCGCCTATCATAGGCCCGAATACGAATCCCAGATTAAACCCCATGTAAAGCAGCGCGTACGCTTCTTTTCTCTGATCGCCGTTCGTCAAGTCCATAGTCACGGCGTCGAGCGCCGGGAACGTAAGCGCGTAGAAATATGACGCAGCCATTATCAAGTAGGGGGTGACGCTCGATATAGGCACAAATCCGCACGCAATGTACGTCAGCGCCCCCAAAAACTGAAATATGATTATCAGCCTGCGTCTTCCGAACTTATCGGCAAGCTTGCCTCCGATAAGCATTATCGGCATCTGCGTTGCCATCAGTATAGTTATGAACGTGCCCGCTTCGTCTTCCGCAAATCCCAGTTTTACAGTCAGTATCATGGTAAGCAATGGATGCACAAACGCGCCGAGGCTGTTAACAACTCGTGCCACAAAAAGCACATATATCTCTTTGGGCAGGCCTTTATACCTGCCAAGCGACCTGAAAAACATTTTAAATGGCCGTAACATAGTTTTGCCGGATCTACCGGCCCCCCTTGGATAAATTTAACACTGCAAGACTATAAAAATACAGCCCCGCTCTAGTCGCGGGGCTGTATCTTATAGTCTATTCGCGAACTAAATTGGTTTATTCAGCAGTCTTTACTGCTTCCCAGAACATCTTGTTGGCAGTACCTGTTACTCCGTAACCCGTGAAGTTCGTATGCGACAGAACGTCATCCGCGTAATATACGATCGGTATCATGCCCATGTCTTCCATGAGTATCTTCTCAGCGTCATGATACTTCTGTGCACGCACGGCCATATCCTTTTCGGTTCTCGCAGCGTCAACGAGCGCGTCATATTCTGCATTGCTGTATCCGCCGTCGTTCGTTCCTGCGCCCGTCTTGAAGAGGTCGAAGAACGTTGCAGGATCGGTATAGTCGCCTATCCAGCCCTGGCGGGTGATCTCACAGTCGGTCGTCTTCCTGTATGTTATGAAAACGTCCCATTCCATTACGGTTACGTCTACCTGGATACCAAGGTTCTCTTCCCACATCTGCTTCAAAGCGGTTGCGACGGCCTCGTGTCCGGTGTTCGTATTGATGGAGTACTCGAGTTTGGGGAAGTCCTTGCCGTCCGGATATCCGGCTTCGGCGAGCAATTCCTTCGCTTTTGTTACGTTAGCGGCAAAATCTGTCGTCATATTTCCTCCGACCACATCGCCGGCGGCCTTACGGAAATCTGTGCCCGCGCCGTTATCCGGAATGCCCTCGGGGATGAGCGCATAAGCGGGTACGCGCGTGCCGTTGAACACCTGCTGATTGATATAATCACGGTCTACAGCGAGCGAGAGCGCCTGTCTTACCTTTGCGTCCTTGAGAACGTCAGGGCCGCCCTCTTTCTGCTGAAGCTGGACATAATACAGCCCTATCTGGCCGTATCTGTGGTACTCAGGCGTCTGCTGAAGCGCTGCAAGCTCGTCAACCGGCATAGTATCAATGAGATCGAGCTCGCCCGTTTTAAACGCAGCGAGTATAGCGTTGTCGTCGCTCATCAGTTTGAACGTCACTTTGCCCATCTTCGTGGAATCTTTATCCCAGTACTGATCATTTTTCGTCATGACTATCTGGTCTTCATGGGCGAACTCAGTCAGCGTATAACGGCCATTGAATACCTGTCCTTCAGCTTCTGTGGCCCAGCCTTCGGGATTGGCGGAAACGATATCCTCGCGCAGAGGCATCAGGTTCGGGAACGCCAGCAGGTCCTTAACATAAGGAACGTTAGCGGTGATATCGAACTTAATCGTCTTTTCATCGACTGCTTCAGCGCAGAGCTGGTCGGGCGTTATCTTCTTATCGAGAACGTCATAACCATTCTTAAAGAAGTCTCCTCCGATATAGTTATACGACGCGGCTGTAGCCGGATCAACCAACCTTCTCCAGGAATAAACGAAATCCTTAGCCGTAACGGGCTTTCCATCGCTCCATACGATGTCGTCGCGAAGTACGGCTGTTACAGTAGCGGAACCGTCTTCATTCTCAACGATATCGACGCTCTTAGCCTGACCGAGCTCAAACGTTCCGTCAGTCTTGATTCTGTAGAGACCTTCGTACATATGCGTAATGTAGATCATCCCGTCTACTGTCTCGTTCAACGTCGGGTCGAGCGTCGTCGGCTCGGATCCTACGCATACCGATGCTTCCTGAGCAACTTCCTGTGCCTCAGACGGGGCCTCGCTGGCCTCCGGCGCATTGGATGTAGCAGCCTCAGACGGAGATTCAGACGGCGCAGGCTGAGTGGTCGCGCAGGCGGCCATCGTGAAAACCATAGCAACCGCAAGAATCAGTGTCAATATTTTCTTCATTTGGTTTACCTTCCTCCTTTTTTATTTAACAGGCGCCTTCCGCCTGTTGAAAACTTATATATAAACGAACGCCTTTGTTCCTTCGTTTTCAAATTTGCCCGGCGAAATGGCAAGCTACGAAATGGTCGCTCCCGTATTCGGTAAAATCGGGGCTTTTTTCTTCACAGATGTCTTTTTTATACGGACACCTTGTGGAAAAAACACAGCCTTTCGGCGGATTAAGCGGGTTCGGTATCTCCCCTTCCAATATGATACGGTTTCTTTGCTTGTTCATTTTCGGATCGAAAACAGGTATAGCTGACAGCAGAGCGCGGGTATATGGATGCGCAGGTTCTGCGAACAGCATCTTAGTGGTATTAAGCTCAACCACTCTGCCTAAATACATTACGCCTATTCTCTTTGAAATATGCTTAACAA
The DNA here is from genome assembly GCA_023410595.1 of Bacillota bacterium. Taxonomy (GTDB): domain Bacteria; phylum Bacillota; class Clostridia; order Christensenellales; family SZUA-584; genus DTFZ01. The sequence goes on from JAEYPO010000009.1 coordinate 120,329, forward strand.
CTGCAAGGTCGTGAGCAATGAACAGGTAAGTCAGGCCAAGCTCTTCCTGCAGGGCTTCAAGCATGTTAATTATCTGCGCCTGTATGGAAACGTCAAGCGCGGATACCGGCTCGTCGCAGACTATAAACTCAGGCTCAACAGCAAGCGCGCGGGCTATCCCGATACGCTGGCGCTGCCCGCCGGAAAACTCGTGCGGATACCTCATAGCGTGCTCATTGTTAAGCCCTACTTCTTCAAGCAGCTTGAATATGCGCTCTTTTCGCTCGTTTTTGTCTTTAGCCAGTTCATGTATATCGATGGGTTCGCCAATAATATCGCCGACTGTCATACGCGGGTCGAGCGACGCGTAAGGGTCCTGGAATATATACTGCATTTTACGCCTGTAGGGCTTAACCTTGACTTTGGTTATATCTTTCCCGTCATATAGTATATTCCCTGACGTCGGCTCGTAAAGCCGCAGTATAGTCCTTCCTATCGTCGTTTTTCCGCTGCCCGATTCACCGACGAGCCCTAGCGTTTCGCCTTTGTATATATCCAGCGATACGTCTTCCACGGCACGGAGCTCGTTGTGCCCGCGTTTTTCACCCTTTATATAAAAGTGCTTTTTTAAGTTTTTTATTTCAAGCAGTTTTTCCATTCTTAATATCCCTTCTTTATCCGCACCATAGCCTATGTTTTACAGGCCCAGCCTGCTGGCCCGAGATATACTTCCCGCTTATATTGCCTGCGAATCGTCACGAGCCTGGTCGTAATGCAGCCAACATGCGGAGTAATGGCCTTCGCTTATCATAAAGTACGGCGGTTTCTCCGTGAGACACACCTTCATGCACTTCTCGCAGCGCGGAGCGAACGGGCACCCGGCCGGAGGATGCATAAGATCGACCGGCGAGCCTTCTATAGGCTTCAATACCTCTTTCTCGTCTATCGTCAGTTTCGGCAGCGAGCCTATAAGCCCCAGCGTATACTGATGGCTCGGAGCTTCAAACAGGCTCTCTATCGGCCCGTATTCGACGATCTCGCCTCCGTACATTATTATTATCTTATCGCAGATATCCGAGACTATGCCGAGGTCATGCGTGATGAGTATGATGCTCATCTTTGTCCTCTGTTTTAATTCCTTCATTATCTCAAGTATCTGCGCCTGTATCGTAACGTCAAGAGCGGTCGTAGGCTCATCCGCTATCAAAAGCTTGGGCTCGCACGCGAGCGCCATGGATATCATCGCGCGCTGTCTCATGCCGCCCGAAAACTCAAACGGATACTGCTTTATTCTGCGCTCAGGGCTCGGTATGCCGACAATGCTGAGCAGCTCTGTCGACCTCTTCTCCGCGGCTTTGCTGTTCATCTTAAGGTGAAGCTTTAACGGTTCTTCTATCTGGTTGCCCACCGTATATACCGGGTTTAAAGATGTCATCGGGTCCTGAAATATCATTGCTATCTTGTTCCCGCGGATATTCCTCATTTCCTTTTCAGAAAGAGCAATAAGGTCCATTCCGTCGAATTCTATGGAACCGCCTATTATCTTTCCGGGAGATTGCAGCAGGCGCATGACAGAATAAACCGAGACGGATTTCCCGCTTCCCGATTCACCTACGACGCCTATAGCCTCGCCCTCGTCAAGGTGCCACGAGACGCCTCTTACGGCCTTAACCTCTCCGCCCGGTGTGAAGAACGAAACTCTTAAATCCTTTATATCAAGCAAACGTTTATTATCCAATTAGCTGCACCTCATTTTTTCATTCTCGGATCCAGAACATCTCGCAGCGCGTCGCCTATGGTATTGAACGCAAGTATTATGACCGCTATAAGTACTGCCGGGAATATGATCCTTGTCGGAAATGTATATACGCCTTCAAGCGCTTCCGTTACCATCGAGCCGAGAGACGCCATGGGAATAGATATGCCAAGCCCTATGAAGCTTAAAAACGATTCAACGAATATTGCCGCAGGTATCTGCAATGTAGCCGTAACTATTAGCGGGCCTACACAGTTGGGAAGTATGTGCTTTCTTATTATTTTGCCTCTGCCTGCCCCCAATGCCTGCGCCGCAAGTATATATTCCTGCTCCTTTATGCGCAGCACCTCGCCGCGTACTATTCTTGCCATTGTGCCCCAGTAAAGCAGCGCAAACACAATAAGCATTGAAAAGAACGCCGGGCCCAAGTTGCTTAAGCCCTTAAAAAGGGTACTGTTCTCCAGCAGTTCTTCCAAAGGCTGCTTTAACGTGACCGTCAGCAGTATTACGACAAGCAGGTCGGGAATAGAAAAAATGATGTCAATAATACGCATCATTATATTGTCCACTTTGCCGCCTATGAACCCACTTACCGATCCGTATATAGAACCTATAACTACTGTAAGCAGCGCGGCTATAATACCCACCGAAAGCGATATCTGCGTGCCGTACATGTTTCGGACGAGCAGATCCCTGCCCCATTTATCGGTACCGAAAGGATGCACAGCGTTCGGTGACTGATTCTCTTCGCCTCTGTTGAACTGGTCGTATTCATAAGGCATGAAGAACGGCCCCACAAACGCGAACAATATCAGCACTATAAGAAGCACTAAGGCAACCATCGCAAATTTGTTCTTCGTGAAGCGGCGCATCGCGTCTCTCCAGAGCGATGTGCTTTTGCGCATTACCACCAGTTCCTGCTTTTCCTCAGTAGAAGCCCTTTCAAACAGTTCAGGATTTATGTGCATGCTGAAAGGATTAATTCTATTACCTGTCTCTTCCTTCTTCTTGTCCATTTAAGCCCTCTCACTCACCGAAACTTTATCTTTGGATCTATTAAGCCGTATATGACATCCACGACAAAATTCATCGCTATTATCAGCGCTCCTAAGAATATCGTCGTTCCCATTATTACCGGATAATCGCGGCCCGACACGCTGTCAACAAAGAACCGGCCCAGACCCGGTACGCTGAATATCTTCTCTACGGCGAATCCCCCTGTTATAAGGAAGGCGGTAAGAGGCCCAAGATATGTGATAACCGGTATTATCGAGTTTTTCAGCGCATGCTTAAAGTTTACCGTAAGCTTAGAAAGCCCTTTTGCGTGCGCCGTTTTTATATAATCCTGCCCCAGCGTTTCCAGCATGGAAGAACGCGTCAGTTTTGTGATGTAGCATATAGGATAGAATGAATATGTTATCACCGGGAGAATATAATTGGCGGGAACATCCTCCCAGGTAACCGGGGACCATTGCAGCAGCGCCCCGAACACAACTATAAGAAGAGTACCGAAAACAAACCCCGGCACGGAAATAAATATCGTCGTAAACAGCATTATTATCCTGTCGTAAAGCGATTCATGCTTAATAGCGGCAAGTGAACCTAAAGGTATTCCGATTACCAGCGCAAACGCTATGGCCATAAGCCCAAGCTTGGCGGAATAAGGAAACTTCTCGCTGATGATGTCGTTAACCTCGCGCCCTTTCTTTGATATGGACTGACCTAAGTCTCCCTGTACAAGCTCTCCCATATATATCGTATACTGAGTAAACAGAGGTTTATCAAGCCCGTATTTTTCAATCAGAAATTCCTTGGTCTGCGGCGTCGTCTTCTCGTTTGTGAACGGATCGCCCGGTACTGCATGCATCAGGAAAAACGTCATTGTGATGAGTATAAACAGCGTCAATATTGATGATAATACTCGTTTTAGTATGTACTTTATCATGCTCAACCTCAAAAGAACTAATACTTCTTTTTGTTCAAAGTTTTTTTATATTATATACAATAAATTATAAAAAATAAATAAGATTATTTCAAAAAGTAATGGTTAAATTGGATATCAATTACACGGGCTCATAAATATACACTTTTTTTTATAAATTATCTTTATTAACGTATTAGAATGTTATTAAGTTGAATATATATACCTTTTATAAAATAAATTTTTTTAATCCTTTTGACTTGAAAATCAGTATGGAGCACCGCCGGGGTTGATTCATAATATATAGTGGGTTAAAATTAATAAGTTATGCCGGAGCTTGCATTAAAAGCATGCTGCTGCTTCAAAAGCCCGGGAGTATAAATCGGGCGCGTCTTTTTCCGGCCATTTTCTCGATTCAGGAGGCTTGTATGCATCTCTTTGTCAGCGATTACAGCGAAGGCGCTCACCAGCAGATTTTAAGCGCGCTTTTTGATACGAACACAGAGCAGACACAAGGATACGGACTTGATAAATATTCGCTGCTGGCGCAGGACGCTATAAAGCAAAAGACGGGAAGAAGCGATATTGATATACATTTTATACCGGGCGGCACGCAGACGAACATGATAGCCCTGTCGGCGTTTTTGCGGCCGCACGAGGCTGTAATTTCTGCTGAAACAGGCCACATAGAAGTGCATGAAACGGGTGCTATAGAATCGACAGGGCACAAGATATTGGGCGTGAAAACTCAGGACGGCAAGCTCCGCCCCGAATCCATACTGCCCGTACTTAAGTCACATACCGACGAGCACATGGTTAAGCCGCGCCTTGTATACATATCCAACACGACCGAGCTGGGCACGGTCTACAGCAAGAGCGAGCTCGGTGCGCTCAGCGCTTTCTGCCGCGAAAACGGCCTGCTGCTTTACCTCGACGGCGCAAGGCTGGGAAGCGCGCTGTGCTCTCGCGGCTGCGATCTTAACCTCGCCGGTCTCGCCGAGCTTACGGATGCGTTCTATATCGGCGGCACAAAAAACGGAGCGCTGCTTGGCGAAGCGCTCGTAGTGGTAAACAACGCGCTGAAAAGCGATCTGCGGTATCAGATAAAACAAAAAGGCGCGCTGCTCGCCAAAGGAAGGCTGCTTGGCCTGCAGTTTTACGAGCTGTTCCGCGGTGATCTGTTCTTTGAGATTGCACGTCACGCCAACGAAACGGCCGACTTGCTGCGCAGCGCCATAGCCTCGGAAGGATTCCCTTTCCTGTCCGATTCGCCGTCCAACCAGCTGTTCCCTGTACTGCCCAACAGTATAATAGAAAAACTAAAAGAGGATTACGGATTTCAGATATGGTCGAAGGTTGACGAAAATCATTCGTGCATACGCCTCGTCACTTCCTGGGCTACGCCCAGAATGGCTGCGGAAGCGTTCGCTCAGACGCTGAAAACGCTAAATTCAAGATGACATGTATGCGTCAAGAAGCTATGCCTTATCCGGCCCTATGTAAACCACGGTAAACTTTTCGCATACGACCGGGCAGTCATAGTCAAAAGTCCTGCCTATGCTTTTGCATTCCTTCGTAAACACACGCGCGTGCGCCGCTCTCCAGAATTCGAGGCTCAGGTCCCCCTCGCCCTCCGCCGCCGCAAACTCGGCTGTAACGCTGCCAAAAGGCACGATATTAACGTGTGTCGTTTTTATTATGCATTTCGGCTCCCCGTAATAATCCGTAACAACGCTCAGTTCTCCGCTCTTTGGCAGCTGCTTGCCTTCGTGCTCGTACACCCACAAGTTTGAGGCGGTCGCGTGTTTTACGCCGTCCGTCACGAGCCTTGACAGCTCTTCCGCGTCACCGGGATTGTCACAGAAATAAAACGCTTTATATGTTTCGGCTTTTTCGCCGCTTTTGCGCTTATATTCGCGCCAGTATTCTTCGACCGTCATATTTTCTCCTTTTTTTTGATTTTATTCTGCGCAGCCGCCGTTTGTCAACGCAGCGCTTATATGGACATTCTTTTACATTTGTTTTACGAAGATATTACAACAAATTGACATGAAGGCCAGTATGAGTTACTATATATATATCTTTAACTTAAGGAGCTGTAATGGCGCTAAAAACAGGCATTCCAACTAAAAAGCCTGCGGAATACGCCCGCAGGGCGGCTGGCCTGGGCAACGCCCGCAAACCTGTAAGCAGGTTTGTTGACCAGCCCAAAAACCTAAGGTTCCTGCGAACTCCGAATAAGCAAAGCGGCAATCTTCGCGGCGCGGGATATGCCCAGCAAGGCCTGGAGGACACGCCTTCGTCGGCCGTGCGCACGCGCACTTCCTCAAAACCGCGTACAGGCCCCAATATACGCATATTCATGAAAAAGGCGTCCCTGTATTTCAGGGCGATACTGCTGTACGTTAAAAGGCTTCCCGGCCTGCTTGGGAAAACAAAGGCGGGCGCTTCACCGGCAGGTCATACAGGCGGCAGATCAAAGCGTTCGGTAAACAGGCGCTTTGTATATATTGCTGCCGCCCTCATACCGGCAGCCGCGCTTATTATCGTACTCGCGGCGACGCTGGGCAAAGGCGGTGCGGATGACGCGTTTGCCGAAGCAAGCAGCCTTGACCCGCCGCCCGGCGGCAGCGCGATGATAGCGGACTTAAACAACGTATTACCCGCCGCTACTCTTCCGTCCGCAGCCGCAAGCGTGCAGCCCGCCGCCACGCCCATAGTAACTACTCCTCCCGATCCTTCGGTTATACCGGCGGCAAAGCCGCCTGCTTCGACAAAGCCCTCGGCTACAGCAAAACCGTCAGCAACGGCAAAAGCTACCGAGAAGCCCGCCGAGACTGCCGTGGCCACGACGAAGCCGGAGCCCACTCCCCAGCCTATAGACCTTAACGAGCTCGTGAATTATTATAAGGTGGACGCCGAAAAATACTATAACGAATACGGCTATTCGTCTAACCATTACAACTACACGGAAGACGACGTATATATGCTCGCTCAGGTCATAACGAGAGAAGCCGGCCACGAGTCGCCCGAAGGCAAACTCGCCGTAGGGAACGTAGTTATGAACAGGGTGTTCTGCGGGCATTGGGGCGATACGGTACAGTCGGTGGTCACAGCCGGGGGACAGTTCTCATATAGCCCCGAGACTCAGCCTAATTCGGGCAGCATCAAAGCCGCCCGCGACGTGCTGAAAAACGAGCATTGGGTACTGCCTCAGGACATATACTATTTTAACTCGGGAAAGACGCCGGGGGAAAACTGGGGAAGCCATACGTATTACACGCAGATTGGCGGCCATTGTTTCTACAGGGAAAGCATAGGCAGAAGGCACAAAGGCGGAGACGCGCCGCCCGCGCTGTTTGATCGCGAATATAAGTGGCCGCAGTACGGGTGCAAGCCCGCTAAAAGAGTAACGAGGTTGCAACATATGCTGCGCGCTCTCGGCTATGATGTCGGCCAGGACGGCTATTTCGGCAAGACTACCGAAGAAGCGCTTATCAAGTTCCAAAGCGACAAGGGCCTTAAAGCCGACGGCGTGGCGGGACCCACCACTATCAAAGCGCTCATTAAAGCGTACGGCAAGGATAAATATTACGACGATTACTGCAAATAAACGTTTGTCTGATGTAATAATTATTTAAGGAGGTAAAGCGATGATTGTCACAACTACGCCTTCCGTGGAGGGCAAAAGTATAATGGAATATAAGGGCATAGTATTCGGAGAGGTTATTTCCGGCGTGGATTTCATAAAGGACATAGCGGCCGGATTCAGAAACTTCTTCGGCGGACGCTCCGAAGCGTATGAAGGAGAGCTCATAGATGCCCGGCAAAACGCAATCGCAGAGATGGTGTCGCGCGCCCAGGCCATGGGTGCGAACGCCGTAGTAGGCGTGGACATAGACTACGAGGTGCTGGGCCAGGGCGGCAACATGCTCATGGTAACGGCCTCGGGCACCGCAGTTGTTGTGCATTAATAAAAGGTATTAAAAAAAGAGCTTTCGCTCTTTTTTTAATACCTTTTATTAATGAACTGGTTTCTCTGCTGTTTCCGTGCTTTTCTGCATTCCGGGCATCTTATGGGATCGTTTTCAAACCCTTTTTCCTTGTAAAATTCCTGCTCTCTGTCAGTGAACACAAACTCGGAATTGCAGTCTTTGCAGATTATCTTTTTATCCGCCATGGGCAACCTCCTTCTTGATTATTGGGACTTAATTGGTTCTTGAGATTGCTCGCCGGAAACGGAGAGATGTTCAAAAACAGATTAACGTCTTTATTGCTTATTCTAAGCCACTAGAATATAGCATATGCGAACCGAAAACACAAGTGAATATTTAGGCAAAGTTTAACGGAACACGTTTTAAGCCTCTCCCCCGCCAATAAACTTAAGCGCCGGTTCGCGCGCGGCCCTGCCTTCGTCCGGCCTCGATACGCAGGTGCTGTGCGGGGCGCTTTTTAACGCGTCCGGGTCTCGTTTCGCCTCATCCGCAATGCTTATCATAGCTTCTATGAACGCATCGAGCGTCTCGCGGCTCTCCGTCTCGGTAGGCTCTATCATCATAGCCTCTTTTACGATTAACGGGAAGTATATCGTGGGCGGATGAAAGCCGTAGTCTATCAGCCGTTTTGCCATATCGAGGCTTGTTACGCCATATTCTGTCTGCCTTTTGCCCGACAGCACCACCTCGTGCATGCACGCTATGTCGTACGGCACGTCAAAGCAGTCGCGCAGCCTTAAGCGCACATAGTTAGCGTTAAGCACCGCGGCCTCGGACGCTTCCTTAAGTCCCTCCGCGCCCATAGACAATATATACGCGTACGCCTTTACGGCAACGCCGAAGTTGCCGTAGAACGACCTTACCTTGCCTACAGACAGCGGGCGGTCGTAATCGAGCGCGAAACCGCCCTTTGTCTTCTCGACGACGGGCTTTGGCAGGAACGGCACGAGATCGCTTTTAACCCCGACGGGCCCCGAGCCCGGTCCTCCTCCCCCGTGCGGCGTACTGAAAGTCTTGTGCAGATTAAGGTGCACCACGTCAAAGCCCATGTCCCCCGGCCGAGAGACGCCCATTATAGCGTTCATGTTCGCGCCGTCGTAGTACAGCAGCCCGCCCGCCGCGTGCACCATATCGGCTATCGTCCTGATGTTTTTATCAAACAACCCCAGCGTATTGGGATTCGTAAGCATGAGCCCCGCGGTCTCATCGTTAAGAGCCTCGGAGAGCGCCGCCAGATCCACCATGCCGTTTACGTCCGACTTTACGTTTACAACGTTAAAACCCGCGAGCGCGGCTGAGGCCGGGTTTGTGCCGTGCGCCGAATCGGGTACGATTATGTTATGGCGCTTATTGTCTCCCCTGTGCTCGTGGTAAGCCTTTATTATCATCAGCCCTGTCATCTCGCCGTGCGCGCCCGCCGCGGGCTGCAGCGACACCCTGTCCATTCCGGTTATCTCGGACAGCATAACGTCCGCCTCATACATCAGCTCCAGACAGCCCTGAACAGTATCAACGTTCTGCAGCGGATGTACGGCCGCGAACCCCGGCAGCCTTGCCATCGCTTCGTTAACCTTTGGGTTATATTTCATAGTGCACGAGCCAAGCGGGTAAAAGCCCGAATCGACGCCGAAGTTGCTCATAGAGAGCCTCGTAAAGTGGCGCACGACGTCTACCTCGCTTAACTCGGGCAGCGCGGGCGCGTCGCGGCGCAGCAGCCCTTCGGGCAGCAGCGTCTTTATATCGCGCTGCGGCACGTCGCATTTTGGCAGCGCAACGCCCGTCCTTCCCGGCCTGCTCGTTTCAAATATCAGCTCGCTCATGCTTCCACCGCCTTTGCCGCCAGCGCGTCTATCTCATCCTTCGTCCGCTTTTCGGTAACGGCCACCAGCCAAGCGCCGCCAAGCTCGGGATAATCCTTCTTAAGTTCATACCCGCCTATAATGCCGCTTTCCAGCAGACGCTTGTTAAGCCTGCTTATATCCCCGTCGTATGTCACGGCGAACTCCTTGAAGAACGGAGCTTCAAAAACCGGTTTGAACTTCCCTGTAGAAACAAGCGCGGCGTAAGCGTAGTGCGACTTCTGTACGCACTGCCTCGCCGCTTCGCCAAGGCCCTCTTTGCCCATAGCGCAAAGGTATATCGTTGCGGCTAGCGCGCACAGCGCCTCATTAGAGCAGATATTTGACGTCGCCTTCTCGCGCCGTATGTGCTGCTCCCTCGTCTGTATCGTGAGCACATAGCAGCGTTTGCCGTTTCTGTCCGCCGTTTCGCCCACTATCCTGCCCGGCATCTTTCGCATGAGTCTCTCCTTAGCCGCGAAAAACCCGAGATACGGGCCGCCGAAGCTTAAAGGGTTGCCCATGGCCTGACCCTCGCCCACGGCTATGTCCGCTCCTGATTCGCCGGGGCTTTTTAATAGCGCGAGCGAAATGGGGTCGCAGCTAACCGCGAGCAGCGCGCCGTGTTTGTGCGCAATGTCTGCGGCAGCCTTAATATCTTCGACTATGCCAAAGAAGTTCGGCGTCTGCACTATGACCGCCGCAATGTCGTCCGCCATCATGCCCTCAAGCTCAGACATATCGGCGGCGCCGTTTCTAAACCCGAACTCCTTTACTTCAATGCCCTTAAAACGCGCGTAAGTCCTCAGCACTTCGCGGTATTCGGGATTGAGGCTGCGCGCGGCGAGCACCTTGTTTCTCCTTGTAGCGCCGCATGCCATCATCGCCGCCTCCGCTACAGCCGACGCCCCGTCGTAAACCGACGCGTTGGCTACGTCCATGCCGCAAAGCTCGCATATCAGCGACTGGTATTCGAATATAGCCTGCAGCGTGCCTTGGCTTATCTCGGGCTGGTATGGCGTGTACGCAGTATAGAATTCCTGCCTTGAGAGCAGGCTGTCGACTACGGCCGGTATGAAGTGGTCATAAGCGCCAGCGCCCAGAAAGCATGCGTAATCTTCCGTATTTGCGTTTTTATTCGCAAGGCTTTTGAGCCTCTTTGTTACCTCGAGCTCGGACAGCGGCGCGGGTATATTAAGCCTGCGTGCGAGCCTTACGTTTTCCGGCACGGACTCGAACAGCTGCGCTATGCTTTCATACCCTATGGCCTTTAGCATCTCGGCCTGCTGCTTCTCGGTATTTGGGATATACGGCCGCATATTATTCCTCTGATGCGCAGAACTCTTCGTAGGCCTTTGCGTCCAGCAGCCCGTCCGCTTCGCTTGCGTCATCCATCTTAATGGCGGCTATCCAGCTTCCGTAAGGATCGCTGTTGATGCTTCCCGGCGCATCGCTCAAGGCTTCGTTTACCTTAACAACGCTGCCTGAAACGGGCGCGTACACATCGGACGCGGCTTTAACGGAATCTATGGCGCTCAAAGCGTCGCCCGCCGAAAGCTGCGCGCCCTCCTCCGGCAGCTCGACGTACACTATTTCGCCGAGGCTATGCTGCGCGTAGTCGGTGATGCCTATGTACGCGGTGTCCCCTTCAACCCTTACCCACTCGTGCTCCTTAGAGTATTTCAAACCTTCGACAATATTCATGCACTCCTCCTCATAACTACTTTTTATATTTTTTTGAGTAAAACGGCTTATTTACTACTATAGCCTTTGCTTTTCTGTTTCTTATCGCTATCTCTATCTCTGTTCCTTCGGGCGAAAACGCGGCCTCCACGAGCGCGAGCCCCAGGTTTTTGTTCAGCGTCGGCGAATAGCTGCCCGACGTGACGAAGCCTATGTTTCTTTCCCCCGCATAGACTTCAAAGCCGCTGCGCGCAACGCCCGGATCAACAAGCTCAAAGCCCACGAGAACCCTTTTAAGGTTTGCCGACTGCTTTTGCAGCGCTTCTTTCCCGTTGAACTTTTCCTTATCGAGCTTTACGAAACGGCCAAGACCCGCCTCCAAAGGAGATATGTCCTTCGAGAGCTCATGCCCGTAAAGCGGCAGCGCGGCCTCGAACCGCAAAGTATCGCGCGCGCCCAGTCCCACGGGAACCGCTCCCTCGTCTCTGCCCGCCTCGAGTATGGCATCCCAAAGCCGGGGAGCTTGCTCTGAGTTTACATACAGCTCGAATCCGTCCTCGCCGGTGTAGCCCGAGCGCGAAACCATGCACTTAACGCTGTCCACTTCGACATCCTTCGCGAACCGGAAAAACTTAAGTGCCGAAAGGTCAAATGCGGTGAGCTTTTGCAGTATTAACTGGCTTTTCGGCCCCTGCAGCGCTAATTGCGCGTAGCTTAGAGAGACATTATTAAGCTCAACTCCCCCGCTTAAATTCTGTTTCATCCATCCAAAATCCTTGTCGGTATTCGCGGCGTTGACGACGATGAAGAAATCGTCTTTGCTTATCCTGTAGACGATAATGTCGTCCACCGTTCCCCCGTCAGTATAGCACATAGGCGAATAAATCGCCCTGCCATCCTGCAGCTGTGATATGTCGTTCGTTACAAGGTTCTGTATAAACTCCTGCGCTCCCTCTCCCCTTGCCGTTACCTCGCCCATATGCGACACGTCAAACAGCCCCGCGGCGTTTCTTACCTGATTATGCTCCTTTATTATGCCCTCATACTGCACGGGCAGCTCCCAGCCTCCGAAGTCCGTCATCTTTGCTCCGAGGCTTACATGGTTTTCATACAGCGGCGTTCGTTTCATGATTTCTTTCTCCTTGTCCCGGTAAACATTATCCCCATTTAAGCCAAACAAAAAAGGGGAAGCTGAAATAAATCGTCTTCCCCCTGTTTCGTTACCTGAGAGATTCTCCAGCAATAAAAGCTAAAATAGTCTATTATATTCAGCTTACCTTAAGCTTTTTGTGCTGAGTTGCTCCTTCGGTGCCCATACCGCCCACGCTTTGTGTGCGCATACGGCTTTCCAGAGTCTTGTCCGGTTACGGTCCTTTTGCCTGAAAGTTTCGCTGCAAGCTTGACAGGCTGCGGCTTACATCTTCGGCGAGTTTCCTCTCCCGTACCCATCATCCAAATGTTAACTTCATTTTCCTTGTATTATATCATACTATACCGCGTTGGAAATGCATCCATAATAAATAATTTTACACCTCGCAGCCAAGGCGGATCTAAAGACGTTTACTCTTGCTTTTCCTTCCTTAACTCCGTAAGTTCCTTTTCCGACATACGCTCTATTATCCTGACTATATGCTCTATCCTTTCGGCCGCGGCTTCCGTCTTTTCCGTGTTCTCGCGTATCTGGTTTACTAACTGCTCCTGCTTTTCGCTCGCTATATTCTGTCCCCGCAGTACAATAGAGAGCAGCACGAGCTGAAGAAACGTCTGAGTCACCCATTGTACTACAGGATCTATCGTCTGCGTATTTACTGCCTCATTAATTATCTCGGGCAGAGAGACGAGCGCTATCAATGTAAAAAGAATGGCGCACCACATAGACCCGACTCCGCTGGTTATCTTTACGGCCAGTTTATCCAGCCAAACGCCTATTCTTTTCATACCGGCCTCCCGATAATTTACGACCCCATAACGCCTCACGACGTTCCGGCCCCGTTATTATCAGCCCCGAAACATCGTGGCGCTTTGTGGATTTACAAAGCTCAAGTCAGCGCTCGCAGCGTATCTATATTGATTTTACCCAGCGAATCGACAACTATGTCGGCGGACGATAAATCCTGATTGCTGCCCGGCGCCTTAAACCCTACTGCCTTCATGCCCGCCGCCTTTGCCGCGATTATGCCGTTAACCGCATCCTCGATTACCACGCATTCTTTTGGGCTCACTTTTAGCAGGCTTGCCGCCAGCAGGAATATATCGGGCGAGGGCTTAGTGCGCTCTACCATATCTCCCGCCGCTACTGCGTCCACACAGCCGCCTACCCCGAGCTTTTCTACAATGATTCTTGCGTTTTTTTCCCCAGACGACGTAGCCACAGCAGTTTTTAAACCGCTCTTAGCACAGCTTTTCAGTAATACGAGGGAAGGCTTTATAGCTTTTAGCCTGTCGCTTTGGTAATACTCTTTTATCATCTGAGCTTCCGCTTTCATTAGCAAAAGCGGATCTTCGTCAAAACCGAATTTCTCTTTTGCTTCACTCCACATGTCGAGCACGCCCTTTCCCGCGTTGCCTTTTACGTCCTCAACATCCAAGATTATACCAATACTGCGGAATAAAACCTCCTCTATCCTCCTGTACTCCGGCTCGCTGTCAATGAGCACTCCGTCCATGTCAAACAATACAGCCTTAAGCAAGATGTCCTCCAATAGTATATAAACTTTATATTTCAAACAAACTGAATGGGTAACCGGAAGGCGTGATGGCAAACTCCAGCCGCTCCCCCTTCGTCGGGTGTTTAAACATAAGGCCGCATGCAAACAGAGCAAGCTTTGCTTTTACGTCCCGCTTCCCATATTTCGTGTCGCCGTACACCGCGCATCCTATGTGCGCGAACTGAGCACGTATCTGGTGGAACCGCCCGGTATACAGCGTTATCCGCACAAGGCACAGCCCGTCGCGTCTGCCCTTAACTTCATACTCGAGCCCCGCCTTTTTTGCGCCCGGCTCATCCTCGCCCACGACCTTTGCCATATGCGCCTTTTCGTCCTTTAAAAGCCAGTCCCACATCTCGGCCTTTTCTTTCTCCGGCTCCGCCGTCAGCACGGCAAGATACGTTTTTCTAAACTCGCCGTTCTTTATCTGTTCCGAAAGCCTCGCCGCCGCCTTGGACGTGCGCGCGAACACCATTACGCCCCTTGTGGGGCGGTCCAGCCGGTGCACGAGCCCTAAGTACACATCGCCCGGCTTTGAGTACTTTTGCTTTATATACGCCTTGCATATCGAAAGCATGTCGTCGTCGCCCGATATATCGGCCTGCGAAGGCACGCCGTACGGCTTTTCCACGACGAGCAGATGGTTGTCCTCATATAATACGTTTATGCGCTTCTTCGATGGCGCCGTCACGTGTGCCACCTTGCCGTCGTGCCGCAGGGCAGCAGCACCTTAGAGCCTTTTTGAGGCAGCGCGAGCGTGCCCGACTCTATGCTGCCGCCAAGGCGCGACCTTACCGCCATCTCGAGCATGTTGGCCGTTATGATATCCGATAGCCCCGTCGTATACGAGTTAATGAGAAAGAAAAGCGGCTTATCTGAGAGCAGCTTCGCGCACTCTGTTACAAGCGGATAAAGGTCGTTCTCCAGCTTCCATACCTTGCTGCCGCTCCTCCCAAAAGACGGCGGGTCCATCACTATTGCGTCGTATAGGCTGCCGCGCCTTATTTCTCTTTGCACGAACTTTAAGCAGTCGTCCGCTATGAAGCGCACGTCCGCGTCAATCGCAGAGAGCGCCATGTTCTCCTTCGCCCAGTCGTTCATGCTTTTAGCCGCGTCCACATGCACGACGGACGCTCCCGCCGAAGCGGCCGCCAGCGTCGCGCCGCCTGTATAAGCAAAAAGATTGAGCATGCGTATGTTTCTGCCGCTTGCGCGTATGCTCTTCATAATATAGTCCCAGTTGACAGACTGCTCGGGAAAAAGGCCTATGTGCTTGAAGCCCGTCGGCCTTATGAAAAACTTAAGGCTGCCGTAGCTTATAGTCCACCGCTCGGGCACTTTCTTTATATATTTCCAGCTTCCGCCGCCGGATGCTGAACGCTCGTACACGGCGTGCGGCTTCCATATATCAGGCTGCGAGCGCTCCCATATAACCTGCGGGTCGGGCCGCTGCAGTATAACGCCGCCTATGTCCTCGAGCTTTTCTCCGCCCCCCGTATCGAGCACGGTATATTCCTTGAACTTATCCGCTAAAAACATGTCTTTCCTCCGGATATATGATAATCGCAAGACCTGCCTGCGTCAATAAGGACAAAGAAATAGGAGACGCAGAAGTCTTCACGTATAGTAATACCCCTAGGTCACCGGGGGGCATCGACGGCTAAGCCCATAGGCTTCACCTTGAGAGAAAGCTGTCTCCGCACTGGACTACCAGGCTTATCTTTTATGCTGATAATCCAGTGTGGGGGCCGATAAGGTGTCACTAAACACCAGCAAATATCCCCTCATCCGACGCTTCGCGCCACCTTCCCCCGAGGGGGAAGGCTTAAAACGTGAACATACTCATGCCTTTCATCTAGCTTTGCCAGGGAAAGGCAACTGTTTGGTTTTGCGGGGCAAGACTCGAAGCCAATCGTGAGGTTGGCTTCGAGTAATCAAAAACAGCCGTTCCTTCTGGAACGGCTGTTTTGCCGGATAGACCCCCTCGTCTTTCCATATGACCCAAATTTGCTCTTTACTGTCGGCTGTATGTCTATTATAATTGCTCTATAACACGTAAGGAGCGGGTCATGAGAAAATTCTTATTAATATTATTGATCGTATTGCTGGCGATCGGCGCCCTTGCAGCATGCGCTCCTATCGAACATATCGGCGCTCAGGTTGGCGATTACGCGAGAGCCCTTCCAACCTGGGCTATAGTCGTCGGCGCTATTGTGCTGTTCTTTATAGGCTTCAGCATCATCTGGAAGCTGATACCCGGGTTTGTCAAGGTGATCGCTCTCATCGCGCTCGTCGTCGCCATCGCGGGCGTCGCTTACGGCCTGTGGACCATACCTTATGTCGATAAGGACATGATAGACAAAGCCGGGAACGCTATAGAAGACCTTCTGCCGGAAAGCAGTGCTTCTCCCTCCGCCGAAACCACCGAGCCCACCGTTAACGAATAATCAAATCCCCCTTATTACTACCTCGTTTACATAATTTCTTGCCGCTTGCGCCGCCGCGTTTAAATATTCTTTGCTGTGCGGCTCGGGCGCCACTTTTACGTTTTTCGTCTTGCGGTACTGCTGAAGCGCGTACCTCCTCGCACCCTTTATCCTCACGGCTATACTTTCTATATCCGCTATCTCCAGCAGCGGCATGAACGTAGTGCGGAATTCGTAGCTGATGCCGCTGCCCATCAGCATGTCTGCCGTCTTCCATACCGGCGTTTCGTCCATTTGGTATGACACTACCTTGCCGTAATCACCCGGCGGCGCCTTTACGTCCATAGCCACATAATCGAGGCTAGGCAGCAGCTTCTCCACTATATCGGGGTTCGTGCCGTTCGTGTCGAGTTTTATGCGGTATCCCATGCCGCGCACGCTGCCAATAAACTCTGAAAGACCCGGCTGCATCGTGGGCTCGCCGCCCGATATCACGACGCCGTCAAGGAAGTCCCGGTGCGTGTCAAGAAACCCGTATATCTCTTCCATGCTTAAGAGCTCTTCGCTCTTCCACAGGTGCTTGTTGTGGCAGTACCAGCAGTCCATGTTGCAGCCGGGCGTAAACACGACGGCCGCTATGCAGCCCGGGTAATCCACAAACGAGTTCTTGACAAGCCCGGCCGCCAGCATCATATCGCCTCGGGCACTACAAACTTTACCCTCTCGCTATATTCTTCCTTCTTACCTTCGTTATAGTTCTGCACGGGCCGCAGATACCCCACGACGCGGCTCCACACCTCGGTCTTCGCGCCGCACTGCGGGCATGTAAACTGCTCGCCCACGAGGTACCCGTGCGAGTCGCATACGCTGAACGTCGGCGTTATGGATATATACGGCATCTTGTACTTTGTGAATATCTTCTGTATTATGCGCTTTGCGGTCTCTATATCCTCGATGCGCTCGCCTAAATAAAGGTGCTGCACCGTACCGCCGGTATACATCGACTGCAGCTCGTCCTGGAGCTCTATCATATGCATTATGTCGTCGGTAAACTTAACGGGCAGCTGCGTCGAGTTCGTATAGTAAGGCACATTCGTGCCCGACGTATATATATCGAGGTAGCGCTCGCGGTCGAGCTTTGCGAGCCTGTAGCTCGTGCCTTCGGCGGGCGTGGCTTCAAGGTTGTAATACTGGCCTGTTTCCTTCTGGAACTCCTGCATGAGTTCGCGCAGGTAATGCATTATCTCGACGGCAAACTCGTTGCCCTCTTCCGTCTCTATGCCCTTGCCCATGTAGTTTACCAGCGCCTCGTGCATGCCTATTATGCCTATGGTATTAAAGTGATTGTACCAATACTGCCCGAAGCGTTTCTTGACCTCCCGCAGATAAACGGCGCTGTAAGGATACAGCCCCTGCTCCGTCTGCTGCTCTATTATCTTACGCTTTATCTCAAGCGACGTCTTGCCTATCGTCGCTACCTTGCGCAGGCGCGCAAAAAACTCATCCTTCGTGCGCGAAAGATATCCTATCCTCGGGAGGTTTATGGTGAACACGCCAATAGAGCCGGTAAGCGGGTTGGAGCCGAACAGGCCGCCGCCGCGCTTTCTTAGCTCGCTTACGTCGAGGCGCAGCCTGCAGCACATAGAAACGGCGTCTTCGGGCGACAGGTCGGAGTTGACGTAATTCGCAAAGTACGGTATGCCGTACTTGCACGTTATCTCCATAAATTTATCAACCACGGGGCTGTTCCACTCAAAGTCCTTAGTGATGTTGAGCGTGGGTATGGGGAACGTGAATACCCGCCCCTTGGCGTCGCCTTCCAGCATTACCTCGCAAAAAGCAAGGTTAAACATGTCCATCTCTTTCTGGTAATCGCCGTAAGGGGTATCCATAGCCTCTCCGCCTATTATCGCCGGATGGTCCTTAAGCGTGGATGGCACCTTTATGTCGAACGTCAGGTTGGAGAACGGGCACTGGAAACCTACCCTCGTTGGTACATTTATATTGAATATAAACTCCTGAAGGCACTGCTTTATCTGATTATGCGTCATATTGTCGTGCCTGATGAACGGAGCGCAGTATGTGTCGAAGCTCGACCAGGCCTGAGCGCCCGCGGTCTCGCCCTGCGTAGTGAACGTCGAATTTACTATCTGCCCCAGGAATGAGCGCAGATGCTTGGCGGGCCTTGATTCCACTTTACCGGGTATGCCTCCGAACCCCTGCATTAAGAGCTGCCTTAAATCCCATCCCGCGCAGTACGGGCCGAAGAACCCTAAGTCGTGTATGTGGCAGTCGCCCGATGTGTGCGCTTCCCTTACCTCTTCCGGATATATTTCATGCAGCCAGTACTTCTTGGTAAACGCCTCGCGGATATAGTTGTTGAGCCCGTTTACGCTCTTCTGCGTGTTAGCGTTCTCCCTGACTCCCCAGTCTTTGTCGCAAAGGTAATCGGAAAACATGCCTATAGTCGCTCCTATAAGCGCGTTGGCTTCCCTTGCACTCTTGCGTTTTTCACGATAAAGGATATAGGCCTTGGCGGTCTTGGCATGGCCGTTCTTTATTAGCACGCGCTCGACGATATCCTGGATGTCCTCCACCTCAGGATACTGGTCGCCGAACTTGAGCCTGGCGACATCCACGACCTGCTCCGTAAGCCTTTCGGCCAATAAGTAGTCGTCGCCGCCCACTGCCTTTGCCGCTTTGAAAATGGCGTCTGCAATCTTTTTCGGCTGGAATGTTTCTTTCTGCCCGCTTCTCTTTAGTATGACTGTAAACATATGTCCCCCCGATCCCCTTGCTCTATATTTAATATCAAATAATTCGCAGACAAATACGCCCCGCACTGTGCCTTTTAAGGCGTCCAATTCTTTTTTAACCTTTTATTTTTTTTAAGATGCTATCTATTTAAAAATTATTTATTATCAAATTATTGTATGAATTTATTATATTACTCACTACATATGGTGTCAATAACCATATCTCCAAACTTTAAAATTATTTTTGTAATATTTGACATGCAAAAAGAAAACCCCGCATAAATGCTGAGGGTTTTCCCGAATAAACCGCTTTGATTTTTTCAATTTACTTGGAGTCCGTAAGAAGAGCCGGTCCGCCGCAGAGTTTTTCTTAAGCTAATAAAGACATACTATCGTACACTTTGGCTGCCTGCTTTACGCCCCATAAAGCTTTAGGCTTTATGGGAACAGTATTCAAGTTCGGCGACGCTTATTTAGGGCCGTCCGCTGCCGCCCTTCGTTTTTCCGAGCGACTCTGAGATCTCACCTACATAATCGGCTACGTTCATTATGGACTTATCCACCGCCGAGCTCGCGCCCGTTATTTCGTTTATCGTGCTGCGCGCAAAAGCGCTCGTCTCTTCCACTGACCTTACTGATTCCTGCGACTGCGCCGCCAGGCTCCTTATGGCTTCGGCGACTACCGAGAATCCCTTGCCCGAGGCGCCCGCCCTTGCGGCCTCTATAGACGCGTTGAACGACAGCATCTTTGTCTGCATTGCTATGGAATTCACTGTTTTGGCCATTTCGTTGTACTGCTCTATCGTCTCTTCGACGTCCTTTATGCTTGAAAGAACGTTTTTGAACAGTTTCTCTATATCCGCCACCTCCGCGGACACTCTGGTTATATTCATAAGGCTGGCAGACCGCTCGCTTATAAACGCTTCATGCTCGCGCTGCATATCGTGCCTCGCTTTCTCAAGGCAGTTTTCAGCAACGTTTATACCCTTAGCTACCTTTACGGCCATCTCGCGGCACGTCTTCGAGCCGCACGCATAACAGTTGTGGTTCCTCTGCTCTTCGTTTAACTTGCCGAGCTTAATGTAGGCCTGCTGCACGTCTCTTTCTTCGCAGGGGATAGGCCTGATATGTTTGCTTGAGTATGTCCTTAAATAGTCCTCCAGAACAAGCTTTCTGTCGAACAGGTCAAAGAGCTTCCTGCCCTGCTCGGCCGCCTCGTCGCTTTTTATCGACTGCTGCTTTATGTCATCCATTACCTTGTTTATACTGAATATTGAAGCGTCCTGACTGCAGCCCGTGCCCGAGTTGCACCCCTCGCGGCAGTTCAGCACGTCAAATATCGCGGGCCTGTTCTCTTCACTCTCGTCCGCGAACACGTCTATATCCCGGTATACGACCTCCTGGCCTTCCGATTTGTCAACGCGTACCGACTTGCCGAGGTAATACTCTATGTTTTCCTTAAGCCCGCCCGGCATGGAATATATCTTGCCGAGCGAAGCTTCTATGTGGTCGAACTCGAACATGCTTTCAGGTATGCGAATGTGGTTTTCCCTTATATACTCGGCCAGCCTGTCGTACGTTACGTTATAGGAAACGATCCCCGTATCGTCGAACTCCTGCGCCTTGGCGACGCAGGGGGAAAGCACTGCTATTTTGTCCTTTACGTCAAGGTGCTTTTTCATAAACACCGCGGTGCAGAGCATGGGGCTGTGTACAGGAGACAGCGATGACAATATCTGCGGCTTGTATTTTGTGACATAGTTGACTATCGCAGGGCACGGCTGCGTTATGAGGGATTTAGGATTATGCTTCTCTATATACCGTATATGCGCCCATGTGCAAATATCGGCGCCCAGAGATACGTCCACAATTTTTCTTATACCTTTAGCTTTAAGAAACGCAAGTATGGACTCCCAGTTTTCAAAATTCGTACGGAACGACGGGGCTACCATAAGCGATATGCTACCGCCGCCTGCAATGTCCCTGAAGAACTGTTCGGTGTCGTCCTCAAAACGCCGGGCGTGATGCTGGCATATCTCTATGCAAGCGCCGCATGCTATACATTTTGACTGATCGATCTTTACTTTTATCTTCCCGTCCTGTATGAACGCTATATTTGATTCTTCGACGGGGCAAACGCGGATACACCTGTTACACCCCTCGCATTTTGAAATGTCGCTCCATATGACTTCTCTCATCGTGCCTCCCAAAAGCTGTACGCCAAGCTGTATAATCTGATTTATTAATCGGCAATAATCTCTTATTAGTGAAGTTATTTTTTATAATTATTTTTTTAGACGATACGTAATTGCCGCCCGAAAACTTTACCTCTTTAAGGGCCAGCTATAAAAAAAGAAACATTCGCATAAAGTTTCTTTTTACAAGGCGTCTGTTATATGAACGTATACTTCTTAAATTCCGGTTAAATTAATCTCATAGCAATAGTATACAGCCCGATAGTTTTGCATATAACAAGCACGTCACCGACGGGATTTACTGAGCTGCAAATTATTATTCTATATATTCCCTTACGCGAAACTTCGCGCCAATACCCTCCGCTATACTGCGGCTTTTCTCCACCTGCTCCTGGCCTATTAAGTCTACCACGGTAAATATCGTCTCTATGCCCTGCTTCAGGCAGCCTTTGGCGAAGTCGAGTATATGAGCGTAAACCGCCTCGCCGAATTCGCTGCGGCACAGCTGCTGATAACCTTTGGCGTCGGGCGCGTTGAGGCTTATGGAAACGGTATCGACAAGCCCTTTTAGCTCCGGCGTTATGTCGCGCCCGTTGTAAGCGCCGCCCTGTCCGTTAGTGTCGAGCCGCACAGCGGCTCCGCGGCTTTTTAAGTACTTCGCAACCTCAAGAAGTACACCAAGCCTCATAGTAGGCTCGCCGAACCCGCAGAACACCGCCTTCTCTATCACCTGCTCCGCTTCAAGCAAAGAGATAACGTCGTGCGCCTCCGGCTCCTCTTTTATCCACAGGTTATGGCC
Source organism: Bacillota bacterium (assembly GCA_023410595.1). Lineage (GTDB taxonomy): Bacteria > Bacillota > Clostridia > Christensenellales > SZUA-584 > DTFZ01. The sequence goes on from JAEYPO010000009.1 coordinate 142,385, forward strand.
GCCCACGCCCGGGTGAGCTATCCTTATGCAGAACGTGCACGCGTTCGTGCACCTGTTAGTAAGGTTTATGTAAACCGAATTACCGTACTTGTATACATATGTATCCATTAAATATTGTACAACCTTTTTGCGTTATTGATGTTGGCGTCGCACATCTCTTCCAGCGTTATTCCCTTTATCGCGGCGAGCTTTGCCAGCACGTACTTTACATTGACGGGATTGTTCCTGGTGCCGCGCACCGGCTCGGGCGAGAGATACGGGCAGTCCGTCTCCGCCATCAGCCTGTCAAGCGGCACGACGCCCGCGGCCTCCACGACTTTCCTTGAGCTGTCAAATGTGACGGAGCCGGTAAACGATATGCAAAGCCCCATGCCGAGTATTATCTCCGCCGTCTCCGCGCTGCCCGAAAAGCAGTGCATTACGCCCCGCAGCCCGGGATGCTGCCGAAGCATGGCGAGCATGTCTTCCGTCGCTTCGCGCATGTGAATAACAACGGGAATATCAAGCTGCTGAGCGAGATCGAACTGCTGCTCAAGCACTTTGCGCTGCATCTCTTTGGGCGAAAAATCGTAGTGGTAATCAAGGCCAATCTCGCCAATAGCTATTACCTTTTCTTTTTCGGCAAGCGCCCTTATCTGTATCAGAAAATCGCCGGGAGCTTCCTTTGCCTCGTGCGGGTGCACGCCCGCCGCCGAGTATATATAGTCAGTGCTCTCGGCAAGCGCCGCGGCCCTCTTGCTGTCCCTTACCGTCGTGCCGCATTCTATTACGCCCACGACCCGAAGCTCGGGCAGCGTGCTTATAAGCGCCTGCCTGTCTATGTCGAATTTATGGTCTAGCAGATGCGCGTGTGTGTCGAACAGCCTTATCATAACCCCTACCTACTCCCAAAAGCCCCAGGTCTCTTAGAAAAGCCCGTCGTCTCTTACATTACCGGAGCGCCGCTTCTTAGCTCTCCGTCCGTCGTCGCGAGCCTGAGCACCCCGCCCGCCTCAGCCGCGAGCAGCATGCCGCAGGATTCTATGCCCTTAAGCTTAGTCGGCTTTAAGTTGGCCACTACAATTATAGTCTTCCCGACAAGATCGCCGGGGCTATACCACTGCTTTATGCCCGATACTATCTGGCGCGTTTCGCCGCCTATGTCGACTACGATGCGTATGAGCTTGTCCGTGCCCTCTACGGCCTCGGCCTCCTTCACGACGCCCAGCCGCAAATCTATCTTCCTGAACTCTTCGTACGTTATCTCGTCCGCGGGCTTAATATCGTGCTTATCCGCTTTTTTCTTTTCCGGCTCCGCTTTTGCCGCCTGCTCTTTGGGCTCGCCCTTCTTCTGCTTCTTAAGCGTGCGGTTGTCGGATATTTCCTCCAGCGCCTCCAGCTCCTTGTTTATGTCGAGCCGCGGGAATATAGGCGCCGTCTGCCTAACGTGCAGCCCTGCTACGCCCGTGCCAAACTGCTTTATGCTGTCCCACGACGCCAGCGCCGCGTCCTCAATGCCCAGCACGTCCTGTATCTTTTTAGCCGTGTCGGGAAGGAACGCCGTCAGCGCCACGGATATTATACGCAGCCCTTCCGCTAGATGCGCCATCACGCTCGCCAGCGTCTTCTTATTCTCTTCGTCGCGCGCCAAAATCCACGGCGTCGTGTTGTCGATATATTTGTTGAGCGCACTCACATAGCTCCAGATGTCCATTAGCGCCTCGGGCAGCCTTAAGGCGTCCATGTGCTCTTCCACAGTATTATTAAGCGCCGTTCCCTGCCGCTCTATCGCTTCGTCGAATTCGGTGGGCGCGCACTCTTCCGGCACGACGCCTCCGAAATATTTCACAATCATCATAGCGGTACGCGAAACGAGGTTGCCCAAATCGTTCGCCAGGTCAAAGTTGATCCTATTAAGCAGCGCCTCACTCGAATAAAGCCCGTCCGAACCGAACGGCACCTCGCGCAGTAAGAAATACCGCACCGCATCGACGCCGTACCTTGCAACGAGCTTTACGGGGTCTACCACGTTACCTTTAGACTTGCTCATCTTGCCGCCGTCCAGCATCAGCCAGCCGTGTCCGAACACCTGCTTAGGCAGCGGCAGCCCCAGCGCCATCAGCAGTATAGGCCACACTATAGTATGGAAGCGTATTATCTCTTTGCCCACCAAATGCACGTCCGCGGGCCAGTACTTTTTGAAGTTCGAGTCGTCGCCCGAGAGATACCCCAACGCCGATATATAGTTCGACAGCGCGTCTATCCAGACGTACACCACATGCCCAGGGTCAAACGTCACGGGTATGCCCCACTTAAACGACGTGCGCGATACGCACAAATCCTCCAGCCCCGGCAGCAGGAAGTTGTTAAGCATTTCATTTTTGCGCGCAGGCGGCTGTATAAACTCGTCGTGCGTGTTTATATATTCTATCAGTCTGTCAGCGTATTTCGACAGCCGGAAGAAGTAGCTTTCTTCCCTCGTCAGCTCCACGTCGCGGCCGCAGTCGGGGCACTTGCCGTCCTTTAATTGCCGCTCCAGCCAGAACGCCTCGCACGGAGTGCAGTACCAGCCTTCGTATTCGCTCTTGTATATGTCGCCCTGGTCGTAGAGCTTCTTGAATATCTTCTGCACCGTCTCCGCGTGCCGCGGCTCCGTGGTGCGTATGAAGTCGTCGTTCGTTATGCCCAGCAGTTGCCACAGCTCTTTTATGGTCGCGACTATGCCGTCCACGTACTCTATCGGCGTTTTGCCCGCCTTCTTTGCGACGCGCTCTATCTTCTGCCCGTGCTCGTCCGTGCCGGTAAGAAACATCACGTCATAGCCCGTCTGCCGCTTGAAGCGCGCAAGAGCGTCCGCCGCGACGGTAGTATATGAATGCCCTATGTGCAGCTTGTCGCTCGGGTAATATATGGGCGTCGTAATATAATACTTCTTCATCGAATGTCTCCTCTGCCCCAAAAAGCCTCAGCTTTTCGGGGACCCCGTTGCCTTAAAACTTTTAGTATAAGAATAGATTTGAAGGGGGAGTTTGTCAAGGGAAAAGGCGGGATTGGACGGGAAAGGCTCGTGCTGCGCACGTTAGAGGGCGCTGCAGCGTTTCGTGCTTTCGCACTTTCGAGGGCGCTGCCCTCGAGCACCCGTTTCTTTTCTTGATATAATATTTTCTCTGGGATATAATCAATTAATACGCTTACCTATTTTCATTAATATCTTTATAAAAATTGTCGACATTCATTGAACTGACAATGAACTCTTTTTGTATATCATTTACTATTTCTTTATATCCAAAATACACAGAGCATTCAATCCTAAAATAATAGAGAATTCCTCTTATAATATTCAAGAGGGAGTTTAATGAAAAATGTGCTGGTAATTCAAGCCCGTATATAGAAGGACCCGACAATAAAACGGCATCCTCGTTATCACGTAACCCTATGGAACGATAGTTATGAGTTGGACTAGAATGTATTGCACCGCACCCAAATTTATAATATATTCTATCTATATCTCCACCAACATATTTTTCTATGTCACGGAAAGAATTACAACCATCAATAAACAGATACCATGAATTATCCTTTTTTAAAAAATCAGCTCCATATTTCAATTCATAACCCAAACATTTTTCAGCTAATTCGCTTAATTGCTCATCCATATCGAATGGCATATCAAGAATTGCGCAATGTTCTTTATATGCCTTTAAATCTCTATAGTGTTCGACATCAATATAATCATAGTATCTTTTAAATAATTCAATATTCTCTATATTTTCAACTAAGAATAAAAGATATATCTTTAGCTCATGCAGCGTTCGCGAAAGGGCCATAGCACCATCAGGATAACCTGCTTTTAGAAGAGCAATAATTTCCTCAATAATAAGGCATGCTTTTGAGAAGAGTGAAGCTAACGCAAATTCAGATGTTTGTTCAACCTTTGTACTTGGAAATAATTTTATTATGTCGAAATAGCTTTTATCAGCCAAAGCTTGATACAAAGTTATTGGCTTACCCCACATCTTTGAAACAACCTCGTTAAAATCATTTTGAAATGTAATTCGGGGCTTTAATATATCGTTAACAGAACAATAGAATTCGTTATATAAATTATTTTTCATATCTATTCCTATTTTCAATGTGTCTTTTTTGATTTTGCACTACCTTTGATGGGTTTCAAATATATCTTTCTGTTTTCACTACAGAAGATTGCATCATGTATTATTTCGCCAAATCTCACCATTTTCCTGCAAAATATTGCCTCCACTTTTAGTGGAAGGACGGAAGAGTGCGAACTGTCATTCTGAACGGGCGCCAGCGAAGTGAAGAATCCCATTTGGGATATCATTACATGGGATCCTTCCCCGGCACTTGATTGTTTGTAGTTTATTTGGGCAAGGCAATCCAGTGCCGGGTCAGGATGACAGCAAAAACGGGGCATTACGTGCCTCCACTTTAAGGGGAGGGACGGAAGGGTCATAAGATTCTTCGGTCGCTTCGCTCCCTCTGAATGACACCAGAGGGGTTTGTTCTCTCCCTCTATTCCGTCTTGCCCGGATATGGCTTCTTTAGGTCTGTAAGGCCAAGAATGTAGTCGATGCTTGTATGGTAGTATTTCGCCATGGCGATCAATATGCTGGTCGGAATGTCGTTCTCACCCGTCTCGTATTTTGAATACCCGGTCTGCGACATCCCCAATATTCCGGCAAATTCGGTCTGAGATAAGTCTTTGTCTTCGCGGAGCGCTCTTATCCTTGCGTACATAATATCACCTCTTAGGTAATTCTAATTTAATCTGTTTCAGAGTATTGATTATTAACCTGAAACAGGTTATAATTCACAAAGGGCGATAAAAATTGGAAGACTACAAAGAAATGTACTATATGCTGTTCAACAAGATTACGGATATCATCGGCGAATTGCAGACTATACAGATAAAAGCAGAAGAGCTTCTTATCTCTTCCGAGTCAAAACAGGACATTCCGCCGGATAATCAAAAGATAAATAATTGTCTTTATCTGCGAAACTGCAATGATCGAAAGATGTTATAAGGATGAATTTACTGTAAAAATATGTAGGGAACGACCCCTGTGTCGTTCCGCGTCCTAAATTGGTCATTCCGAGCGCAAGTGACCAAAGAGACGGGAATCTTTTTCTTCAATTTTATCTTAAGATTCTTCGGTCACTATGCTCCCTCAGAATGACACTAGAAGATTTAGCGTCATAAAAGAGTATGTCATTACATCCACTTCGCAGTGAGCCAGTCGACCGAGGGGACGGGAATCCCACGTCATATAGCCTACAGGGGATCCTTCACTGCGTTCAGGATGACAGCATCCGAGGATAGCCTGCATGGGATCCTTCGTCGCTTCCGTTCCTCAGGATGACAGCAAAAAAGGAGGGCCTTTGTGAAGTGACCCCCCGTCTATATCATACCGGCCTATATATACCTTCTCACCCGTCTCATATACTCCCTGTATTCGTCTCCGAATTTCTCTATGCACCACCGCTCCTCAGAGAGTATGATAGCGTGCGTCGATATCTGAAAAACGACGAGTATTGCAAGCAGTATGAGCGACTTAGCCATCAGGGTGCACCCTAGGAAGTATATGAAATACGCGACATACATGGGGTTGCGCGATACGCCGTACAGCCCGGCCGTGTTTATGCCGCTTGTCTTCGGCCTCGCGTAGCTGACGACCGACGCGGCGTACAGCACCGCCCCGGCGATATACACAGCAAGTCCGATAAAGAACCATAGAGAATCCGAGGTAACAGTAAGGAAGCACAAGTAAACTATAGCCCCCGGCCCAGTCATTTGATATACCCAATAGGCCGCTTTCTCGCTTCCTTCGAGCGGCGCGAAATGCGCGGCGCGGGAGAGCGCCTCGCGGCTTAAAAGCCCCAGCAGCCAGTACCGTATAAGTATTATAGGTATGACTAAAAAACCCGCGTTCAAACTACTTAACCCCTATCCTCATCCTGTAGCCGAAGTCTATTTCAAACGTTCCCCCGCCCAGCGCGGCGTGGGCCGCGTCTTTAAACTTCTCCAGCCCGGAAGTTATCAGCTCCGGCTTTGCTTTGAGCACGCTCTGCAGGCCGCCCTGGCTAATGACAAGCTTAATAAACCGCTCGGCGTCACACGCTTCCCTGCTTGAAAACACTATCTCCCGGGCGTACCTGAAGTACCCGCTGCTTTTAATGTTCTCAAGGTGCCTGTTCTTGTCCCAATACCTGAAGCTTCTTTTAAGCTCCGGGCAAACGTCTTCCGCCTCCTTCACCGCCCGCATCATTTCCTCAAACGCCTTCTCCGCTTTCCAGCTGCACACGGGCGGCCAGTCGCAGTCCACGGTCGCGAATATGCCGTCATGCTTAAGTATCCTGTTTATCTCGGCAAGCGTCGCTCCCGGCTCCATCCAGTGGAACGACTGCGAGCAAACGACCGCGTCAGCGCACCCGTCATTAAGCCCCGTGTCGTGCCCGAAGCCTTGCCTGAACGTTATGTTGCCTTCCGCCTTTTTCTGCGCCTCGGCGAGCATGTCGGCGCTCGGCTCTATGCCGACCGCCTCGCCGCATTTGCCCTTCCAGACCAGAGTCGAAAGGCCTGTGCCGCAGCCTAAGTCCGCCACACACTGCGGCTTTCTTCCCAGATATTTTGTAATGACCTCCACCGGATAAAGCGGCATCGCGGGCCTTGATTCGTCGTAGACCTTAGCGAACCCCTTGAACCTGTCGGCATTTATCTCCGCCCCTGTTTTATCCATAAAACCTCCAGTTTAATCTAAATATACTTGCTCGCTTCTTTAACGCTTAATGGAGCGAGCTTGTGCGACTTAAGGAACGCTCTCACCCATTCCGGGTCAGTCTTCGAATATTCGCGCAGCGCCCAGCCTATTGCCTTGTTTATAAAGAACTCCTTTGAGCCGAGGTTCTTTTCTATAGCCTCCGCCAAAAATGCGGTGTCCGTGTCCTTCTTAAGGTGTAGCTGGAATATTATAGACATGCGGCGAAGCCACATATTATCGCTCGTCATCCAGGCTTTAAGCTCCTGCTTTATCTGCGGGTATTTTGCGGACATCAGCCCCAGCGGTATGTTGAAATTATCGACGGTATCCCACCATGAGTTACTTGTTATGAGCCACTCTATGCGCCCTAAGTCCTCCGGCGTTAGGCTGTCCTTTATCTGCAGCACGTAACCTATCGCGAGGTAATGGAACTCCCGCTCCGGCTTTGCGTAACATTGCTCCACGAACGCCCAGTCTATGCCTTTTTCTTTCTTCTTCGCTTTTAGAAACTCTTTTGTCAGTGCTACCCTTTCGGGCTTCTGAATTCCTAAGAACTTAAACTGGTCTTTTAGGTACGCAGACATTCCCGCGGCTTTTTCAGGGTTCGCGCCCGCTTCCAGCGTTTTAAATATATCCATACTATTCACCCTCAAAAGTATATTACATACTACTGCTTGCGCCGCACATCCGCGGGATAAAGCCTGATATATTCATCTATTGTCGAATACTGTCTTTCTTTTTCCATAGCCGCACCTTTTTTCCTTAATAATTCTTATTATAACATAAGCCTGTCCATAACTATTACATGTCATATCGTGTTTATCACTTGAACAGCAGCTTGCAGACAATAACGCTGGATATTAGCCCCGAAGCTTCGGCTATTAGCGACGCGGGCACAACGTAGCGCGTCTTTTTTATGCCTACGCTGCCGAAATAAAGCGCGGTCGTGTAAAACAGCGTCTCGGAAGAACCCATGTGCGTGCTCGCCATACGGCCTATAAAGCTGTCCGGGCCGTAGCGCTGCAGTATGTCGGTAAGCAGTCCGATGCCGGCGCTGCCCGAAAACGGCCTCATAAGAGCGAGCGGCAATATTTCGGGCGGTATGCCGAGTGGAGAGAGCATGGGCCCCAGCGCATTCTTTATATAATCGATGCAGCCCGAAGCCGTAAATATGTTTATAGCGAATATGAAGCCCACGACGAACGGCAGTATGCGTACGACTGTATCAAGGCCCTGCTTCGCGCCTTCGACAAACTTGTCGTACACCGCCACCCTCTTTATTATGCCGAATATCACTATACCCGCGATGAACACCGGCACGAACGCCGCCGATATGTACGTTACCGCTTGCACTTGCTTCCCCCCTGCATTATCTTTCCCGCTATTATCGCCACCGCCGCCGATACGAAGGTCACTATTAACGCCGAAACCACTATCTCCGCGGGCGATTTCGAGCCTGCCGCGCTGCGCAGCGCTATTACGGTAAGCGGCAATATCTGCACAGACGATGCGTTGACAATAAGGAACATACACATGGGGTCCGACGCCCTCTGTTTATCAGGGTTCAGATCCTGAAGCTCTTTCATGGCTTTAAGGCCGAACGGCGTCGCCGCGTTACCCATGCCCAGCATATTAGCCACTATATTGAGCGTTATGTACCCGCTCGCCGCCCCGTCCGGCACGCCGGGGAACAGCAGCCTTATTATCCGCCTCATCTTTTTTGCAAGCGCCGCGACGAGCCCTGCCTCGTTTGCAATGTTAAGAACGCCGAGCCACAGTGCGTACGCGCCGATAAGGCTTACGCACAGCAGCGCCGCGTCCTTCGCTCCGTTTATCGCTGCCTCGGATACCGCCTGCGCGTTACCCGTCAAAAGGCCGACCGCGGTACCTATAACAATAAGAACGGCCCAGATATAATTGACCATTTTTCCTCCCGATAGACCTATTACTAATATATATTCAATTGTGACATATTCTTATACAAATGAATTTTTATTGTTTTTTCCTTTTTTGGTCAATTTAATGTTGACAAAATACATGTATATTTGTTATATTTTGATATAGATAGGTTAATATCAATATTTTATTTTTTGGGGAGATGAAAAGTATGAAATCAACAGGTATTGTAAGGAAAGTCGATTCGCTGGGACGTATAGTTCTTCCTATCGAATTGAGAAGAGTCATGGGCATCGATATCAAAGATCCTATCGAGATATTCGTGGACGATAGTCATATAGTCCTCGGCAAATATCAGCCCGCGTGTATTTTTTGTGACAGCGTTGTGGGAGTGACGGAATTCAAAGGCGCCAAGGTATGTGCCGAGTGTTTCGCAAAATTGAAAAAGTAACGCTAAAGACTTAGTTTGTAAACTCGGTTTTTACTGATATTTAGTTCTTTGGATGCCGCATTGACGGCATCTTTTTTTGTCATTCCCAAGGCGAGCTTTTTATTAAGCAGCGCTGATATCTCGTCGTCGCCGATGTGCACTGTTTCCCGCTCTCTGCCGCTCGTTATTATTACGTACTCTCCCTTAACCTCGCCCGAAAACGCGACCTTTGCCTCGGCAGCCGTCGCGCGCAGCACGCTCTCGTGCATCTTTGTAAGCTCCTTGGCTACGGCGATTGGCCGCTCGGCCCCGCAGCTTTGCGTAATATCCGCAAGCGTTTGCTTCAGTCCGTGCGGGCTCTCGTATATTACGCAGGGCAGCGGGCTTGCCGCTATAGCCTCTATGCCGTTTTTTCTCTCGGCGGTTTTTTTGGAAAGGAACCCGTAAAACACAAAAGGCCCCGAAAACCCCGACAGCGTATATGCCGTGACCGCCGCGCATGCGCCCGGCACGGACGTTACCTCTATCCCCTCTTTTACGGCGTCAGCAACGAGCTCCGAGCCCGGGTCGGATATGAGCGGCGTGCCCGCGTCGGAGACGAGCGCTACGTTTTTGCCCTCTTTCAATATATCTATCAATTGCGCGCGCTTGTCAGCGCCGCTGTGCTCGTGGAAGCTGAAAAGCTTCGTTTTTATCTCGTAATGATTTAAAAGCTTTACCGTCCTGCGCGTATCCTCGGCGGCTATTATGTCAGCCTCTTTTAGCACCCTTAGCGCACGCAGCGTTATGTCCTCAAGATTCCCTATAGGCGTCGCAACGATGTACAGCATCGCTATTCCTCCATTCTGTATATGCTTTTCGCCTGCTTTGTATACGTTCCGTCCGCTTCGTATACCGCGAGCGGCGGCAGGAACTTGACGCCCGCAGCCGCGCCCTTGCGCCCCTCAACCAGCGCGAAATTCGGCGCCTCCGAGAGCCGCTGGGATACGAGCATTATGCGCTTGGGCTCTACCTTGTAAAAGCGCATTACCTCCATCAGCTCCGCGAACCGCTCCGTTCTGTATATGAGGTAAAGCCTGCCGCCCGTGCGCAGCAGCTTCGCCGCCGCCGCTATCACGTCCCTTAAAGTACAGCACACCTCGCGCTTCGCTATGTTAAGGTATTCGTTGGGGCTTGCCTTGCCCGATCCTGTTTTCTCGTACGGCGGGTTGGCGACGACGACGTCCAAGCCCGGCTTGATAAGCAGTGAGGCGCGCTTTAAGTCGCCCTGCACTACGTCTATGCTTTCTTCCAGCCCGCTTAACCTGACGCTTCTCCGTGCCATATCGGCAAGCGGCTGCTGAATCTCTAAGCCCGTTACATGTATGCCGCTTGTCCTTGCGCACATCAGTATCGGTATTATGCCGCAGCCCGTGCCAAGATCGACAGCGCGCTCGCCCTCCTTCATACTGGCAAAGTCCGCAAGCAGCACAGCGTCCGTGCCAAAAGGAAAATACGCCGGGTTCTGTATTATAGCGTACCCGTGCCCCAGGTCTTCTATTTTTTCGCCCTTATTGAGAGTAATATCAGTGTTCATTGAGATAGATTATGTCGGGAAATGGCGCTGCCCTTTCTAACCCGCAAAAGGGTTCCACCCTTTAGAATCCCGCTTAAGGGGCACGCCCCTTAAGAATCCCTTCATTGCCCTGCCGCTTCGCGCCAGGGCGAAATATTTAACTATTATACTACATTGGAGGAAAGGTTAAAACGGGGATGTATGAACTGAAATCCTATACTATAAATCCTTACGAAAATTCAGTTAGCTAATAAATTCAATATAAGCAACTTTTTCTTCTAAACCATGTTTATCATAAATAAATCTCTTTGTTCTATCTTTATAATATGAAATGGCCTCAAGTGTAGAAAACATAATACTACGAATGAATCTCATACTATATCCAACAATATTACGCTTCATTTCATATGTAAATTCTGATATTACTTTATTACCATCCTCACTTGTTTTATATATATTATCTGGAATATAAATGTTAAAAACAATATTCTCTTGTTCAGTAATTCTAAATATTGCCCTGAACATTGGTCCAAGGAAACTACTTACTAGTTCTGAATCAACTGTTTCCTCTATTGTTTTTTCTCCTTCTTTAAGTATATAAACATTATCACTAGTTGCAAATGTCTTATAATGAACAAGACAATTACGCAAATCTATCAAGTATTTTGTTAAAGAATCATTTGAATGCCTTTCATATATTGGACAGTTTGTCATACCTGTTTTTATGTCAGTTATAGATTTTGGTATACTTTTAGTTATAAACAAGGGAGCAGTTAACTTAATTAGATTGTCTAGCGAAATACGTGCTAAATTAACCAATGCATAGAATTCATACATAAGGTATTGGCAAGAGGGTGAATATATGATTAATACATCTGGTTTCATGTCTGGGCTAGCATTTGACCTTGAAACAACACTATTCCCAATATCAGTATAATGTTTAATCAGATTTTGACAATGATAAACCAATCCTCGGATATGCCATTCCGTTCTGTATGCTCTTATCTCCATATCAGGATTTTCTTTTAATAACTTTGATATCGAATTTCGTAAAACTAAAATTATCTGTGTTAATTCCGCTAAAAAAACATTTGTATTAATCGGATTGTGGTTCTGATTTTCACTCATATTTTTCCTTTTCTTATTAGATTGGGAATTAGTCCCCTGAGCGGGTCTATGGGCAGAGCCCTTTCAATATTCAGTCCTTCATCCCCAGATACTCCGCCGCTTTATCCGCTATATACAGCGTGTTACCGTTCTGGACAACGTAACCGAAAAACTCTTCAGCTTGTTTGTCCTTTCCGAGGTGTTTGTATATCTTAGCGCGCATGAACGCCGCATATACCATCTCGTAGTTGCTTAGCGCGTTCAAATGCATTTCCCTGAACGCCTGCTCCGCGCCCTCATAGTCGCCCTCGGATATTGCTAAAGCGCGCGCGTCTTCATTGTATACGCGCTCGTATAAAACTGCCGCCTTGCCAGGTTTAAGTTCACCCAGCGCCTGCTTCATTCCAAAAAGAGCTTTTCTTGCCGTATCGGGCTTGCCCAGCTCCATGCAGTTAAGGAAGAACAAATGATTCCAGCGCACGGCTTCCATCTTAGCGCAAGCCTTTTGCATAGAGGGCACGGAAGCTACGAGCGTGTCCGACGATTCCTGAAACTTGCCCGCCGCGTATAAGCCTTCGGCAATATAAAGATTCAGCATGAACATATTCTTTGGACGCTTCTTCTCTGACTCCTCCCTGAGCATCGTCCTCGCTTCCTTAACAAACACTTCGGGGCTGCAGTCGCGGTACAGCAGCTCTTTAAGCTTACGGTATTTATCAGTGCCGCTTTTAAGGTATGCGATTATGATGGCTGCGCCTATAGATAGAAGGGCAATAGTAAAATAATTACTCATTAGCCCTTCAGTAAAAGCCTTCACGATATAGAACGCCAATAAGATCGCAATGATGACTAAACATAATATCAGCCTGTTTTTTAACGTTGCCTGTTTCATAAATGTTTTATTCTCCACCTTTACAGCGTTTTTTGCACAGAAAGTTTGCGTGCTTACTTTCTCATCCCCAGGCTGTTCGGGCATACCTTCCTGCACTCAAAGCAGTGTATCTTCCACTCGCCGCTGTTTTTCTCTCCGAACGCGTATTGCATGCACATACTTTGGTCTATCGTGTTATCGCGCAGCGCCCCCGGAGGACAGCTTGATACGCACAGCCCGCAGTCCCCAGAGCACGGCTCGTAAGGCGCTATCGGGTCCGCCTCAAGCTTCGCCGAGGTAAGCACGCTCCCTAGCCAGAGCATATTGCCGTACTTTTCGTTCACGAGCAGCGTGTTCCTGCCCATTTTCCCGAGCCCTGATAGCACGGCCGCGTGCTTTAAGGATATCACACCGTGGAATTTTCCCTCTTCCTCGATGTATTCGTCGGGTCCAGTAGCGCCTATGGGCACGGCATCGTACCCCTCGTCAGCGATATACAGCGCAAGCTTCGAGGCGATAAGGTTAAGCTCTAGAGCTATGGTATTGCGCGCGACGGTATACGGGCTAGTGGATCTGGCGTTCATCGTGGTGGCGTTAAACCTCATGCCGAAAATAATTACCGACTTGCACGACGGCAGCACGTCCAGCGGGTGGAACCCTTTGGGCGCATCCGTAAACCTTTCTTCATTTCCTATGCCGCAGATATCCGCCCCCAGCTTAAGTGCCTTTTCCTTGACGTTAAGCGCGTCCATTTCAAACACCCGCTTCCTTGATTGATTTCCTTAACATATTTCGACATTCCGGCGCAATATCCTTGCATACTCATCCATAATTTTCCGGCGGAGCTTCCCGCCTTTTTTAGGGAATAGAAATTATAAAAGCCATACCGCGACAACGATATGGCTCGTAACCGTTCTATTTCACATTTGGGTCGGACGTCCAGTCTTGCTTCTCCCCGTCCTTGCCGTACACGCGGCGCTCGCTGCCCGACTTTGCGAGGTATACCTCTTCGTCCGGGTAATAGACGATATCTTCTTTCTCCGCCGTCCCTACGTCAAGTATCTTAAGCGTCTCGTTGCCCGAGTTATAGAATTGATGCGCTATGTTCTTGCCCGCCGGTTTAGAAATAAAGTCGCCTTTGCCGACGCTGTATTCCTCACCGTTGAGCCGCAGTACTCCGCTGCCTGAGAGTATCAAAAAGAACTCCTCCTGCTGCGAATGGCTGTGATACTTCGTACTGAACGCTCCGGGGGGCACGCTGTCGATATTGACGTATATCCTTCTGCTTCCCGCCGCACTACCCAGGAATGTTGTCACAAGCCCTGCGGCGTCTTTCCAGATGAATTTATCGTCAATCTCCCGCGTATTATTTACTTTCATTCATACATCCTCACTTTATTTATTTGCTAATACTTTCGGCAAGCATAGTACAATTTCCTTGAAGCACCGACAATTACCTTTGGAGAGGAGCTGCCGCTTCCGGCGGCTGAAGGGTGTCCATTCATTAGAAATTGAAAAAGCCATACCGCAAAAACGATATGGCCTGAATTTTCGCCTCAAGAAGACTGGCTTCTTGAGGCTTTATATTATAGCCCCTTCTTTATACCGCCCCGCGGGGCTGTATCGGAAGAAGCTTAGACCGGAACGCGCGTAAAAAATGCGCGCCCGAAAATGGGGTCCCCAGCAAGTCGTGAGGCTTGATGGGGTGCAAAACGTTATTCGTACCTCAACGCGTCTATAGGGTTGAGTTTCGCGGCCTTGTTCGCGGGGTATATGCCGAACACTACGCCCACGAACGCCGAGAACCCGAGCGCCAGCGCAACAGTGCCCGCGTTCATGGACATGCCTATGTCCATGGCTGTACCTATTACCTGCAGCCCGAGGAACGAAAGGCCTATGCCTATTACGCCGCCCGCCACGGAGAGCACTACGGCCTCTACGAGGAACTGCGACAGTATGTCGCTCTTCTGAGCGCCTATGGCTTTCCTTATGCCTATCTCGCGCGTTCTTTCGGTCACGGAAACGAGCATTATGTTCATTATGCCTATGCCGCCCACGACGAGCGATATAGCGGCTATGCCCGACAGCAGTATAGTCATTACGCTCATTACCTCATTCATTACGTCGAGTATGGCGCTCTGGTTGATTATCATGTAATCCTCATCGTCGCCCAGCTCGCGTATCAGAAATTTGTCAGTCGTCGTCTCGGCCGCGTCCACGGTATCGGGCGTCGAAGCCGACACGTAGATATACGTAAACTCCTTGTCGGAAAACAGCCTCTGCGCTGTCGTCAGCGGTATTATTATGGTGTCGTCCTTGTTGGCGAGCATAGTGCTCGATTCTTCCAGCAGCCCGACTATCGTAAAATCGTACCCTTCAATATTAAGCGTGTTGCCGAGGCAGTCCTGCGTACCAAACAATTCGTCCGCCACGTTTATGCCCACGACGGCGCTGTATGTATGCGCCTCCGAGTCCATATCGCTTATAAACCTTCCCTGCTTTATGGCCTGCCCCGTTATCTGCTGGTACACGTTAGTCACGCCTTCTACGCTGTACGAGTCGCTCTCGTCGCCCGCCTTTACGTTCGTCGTCTTCGCGACGACGCCCGTAACGCCCCATATGCTGGGGTCGTCCTCGAGCTTCCTTATGTCACTCAGCGTAAGGTATGTTGGCTCGGCGCCCGAAAACCTCACCTGCAACAGATTGGAGCCCAGGCTCTCTATCTGCCCCGTTATCTCGCCCGTCGCGCCCTGCACAACGGATATTAAGAGCGTGACCGCGACGACGCCGATGATTATGCCCAGCATAGTGAGGAAGGAGCGCATCTTGTTGCCGCGAAGCGCGACGAACGCCATTTTAAGCGCCTGTGTGAACTTCACGACCCCTCACCTCCCGCGGTATCGTAATCCACTTTTCCGTCCAGCATGTGCACGCGCCTGTCCGCCATGTTGGCTATATTGGCGTCATGCGTTATGAGCAGTATGCCCCTGCCTTCGCCGTGTAGCTCGGTGAGTATGCCCATTATCTCCTTGCCGGACTTCGAGTCCAGGTTGCCCGTCGGCTCGTCGGCGAGTATCAGCGTCGGTTTTGTGGAAAGCGCCCTCGCTATCGCGACGCGCTGCTGTTGCCCACCCGACAGCTCGCTTGGCTTGTGCGCCATCCTGTCCTTAAGGCCCACCCTCTCCAGCGATTCCGTAACGCGCTTTTTACGCTCGGGTATGGGCAGTCCCTGATAAATCAGCGGCAGCTCCACGTTCTCGTACGCCGTAAGCTTGGAGAGCAGATTGAACTGCTGGAATATGAAGCCTATCTCGCGGTTGCGTATCTCGCCGAGCTCCCTTTCCGTATACTCGTCTATAAGCTGGCCGTTGAGGTAATATTCACCCCCGTCGGCAAGGTCGAGGCAGCCTATAATGTTCATCAGCGTCGACTTGCCGCTGCCCGACGGGCCTATTACAGCCACAAACTCCCCGTCGCGTATGCTGAGCGTAACGCCGCCCAAAGCGTGCACCTGAGCGTCGCCCATCTGGTACGTCTTTTTTATGTCCCGAAGCTCTATCATGTCTCTACTCCGTAGCCACGGGCGCAGGACTGCCGCCGGCATTGCCGCCTTTGTTGCTGCCGCCGTCCATACTGCTGAACATGCGCATCTGCTGCTCCTGCAGGCTGAGTTCCTTTACCTGCGGCACAGCCACCTGATCGCCCTCTGAAAGCCCTTCGGTTATCTCGATGTTCACGCCGTCCGTGACGCCTGTTTTCACCTTGTGCGTGGCGGGCGTATACTTAAGGTCCTTGTTTAAGTCTTTACCCAGCACCACGTATTTCTCGCCATTTATGACCTGAATGGCTTCTATGGGTATATACAGCGCGTTTTGAGCGGTCTGGGAAACTATCTCAATGTCCGCGCTCATGCCGAGCATTATGCCTTCGGCGCTGTCGAGTTCAAGCGTCGCGGTATATTTCGTAACGTTGTTCTGCGACACGCCTATAGGGTCTATCTTTTTAACCGTGCCGGTATACAGCTTCTCTCTCAGCGCGTCGAACGTTACTGTCGCCTGCTGGCCTATCTTTATATCCGCGATATCGAGCTCGTCTATCTCTACGTCTATCTTCACCTGCTCTACGCTCTTTACGATAAACAGCTTAGCGCCCGCCTGCACAATCTGATCGGGATTGAGCTGCAGCCCCGATACAACACCGTCCGTGCCCGCCTTAACGCTCAGCGCCGCAAGGTCGCCCTCAACGTCCTTAAGATCGTCATAGAGCTGCCTGCGCTGTTCCATATTGTCATACAGCGTTGGCGAAAGCACATCCCCGTCGAGATGAAAAAGGTTGCCTCCGAGCGAAACTTCGTCGCCCTGGTCCTCGTAAACCTTATCTACGACGCCGCCCTTGCCTATGATATACACGGGGCTCGCGACCTCTATCACGGCATCCCCTAAGCCGGCGCCGTCCGGCGAAGTGACCGTGGCCATATCTCCCGCGTTCAAATCGCCTTTGTCAAACCTTACGGTCATTTCCAAAGCGGCCATGTCTATTTTTACGACTTCTCCCGAGGCGCTCTTGGAGCCTGACGTTACTGTGAGCTCCTGCCCCTGTATGATATCCTCATTATACGGCACCGCCGCCTGCAGCAGATCGTCGGGGCTTACTATGGCAAGCGCTCCGTATCTGTCCATTACGGCGTCCACATTGTCGCCATCCTTGGCGTATACGGCCATCACAGTGCCTTTTACGGGCGACTTGATATAATCGCTGCCTCCCGTACCGCGCAGCATGCCTATCGACATATCAAGCTCGTCAAGCTGCGACTTTAATGAGTCGCGCTGCGCTTCCAATTCATCGCTCTTAAACACAGCGATGACGTCGCCCGCAGATACTAAGTCTCCGTTCTCGGCGTTTACCTTAACTACAGTGCCCGCCGCGGCGGCGTACACGCTGTTGTCGTTTAAGGGCTCAACCGTACCTGCACCTTTTACCTTGACTTCTATGCTGCCCCGCTTGACGTCCACGATGTCGTATGTCGTCTTTTCGCTCTGAGCTTTGTTTATGCGCATCTGCACATATCCCAGCACGAGCAGCCCGGCTATCACGGCCACCGCCACAATTATGATTATCTTTTTTCTGCTCTTCTTCTTTTTCATATGATAAATTACGCGCCTCCGTAAAATTAGCACCCCACCAAGTCTCACGACTTGTCGGGGACCCCGTATTAAAATCAACGTTACTAACGGTTATATGTACACCATTATAGCCCTATATAAAACCGTTAATCCCGGGCGTCTTTAATCTGATGCCATAATTTTAGCAGATTATTATCCGCGCCATGTGCGTGTTAGCGAATACTTAACAAATTATTAACAAACAATACAAGCTTATAGTTATACTGCTTCAGCCCTCGGTTTTATATCCCATACTTCATATGCTCCCTGTCAAAGAACATATCGCAATGGGGAGGATAGAACGTGAATACGACAAACAGCACAAGAATGCCTGAAACTATAGCCACAGCGGCCGACCTGTAACCTGCGCCCGAAAGGCAGAGCCCGGAGGTTGTGAGCCTGTAAGCCGTATACTGCCCCAACGCAACCGTCACCAACATGTTAATTATGTCTAACACAATAGTTTCTTTGAGAAACTGGCTGTATATGTAATAGGCTGCGAGCATAAAGGCCGGCATAATCGCGAGCGCCGCTGCGTGGGAGAACACGAAATTAGGAAACTTGCTTCCAACTATGAAATAGAGTATAACGTACCAGATTACAGCGGGCATGAAGAACAGCTTGGCGTGCTCGAAGGGGCTCTCGTTGACAGGCGCAAGAGCAGCCGTAAAACCGGTGCGCACAATATCGCTGTATAAAAAATGCCACCCTGACGCCAGCCCAAACACGGCAAATACTCCGACGATGCTCCATGTCTTAAGCTTCTTTTCAGCGTCCATGAGCCTGCCCCTTAATAGAATTTTACTTTATTAGTATATTTCTATTATCCTGAGTCTATTAACTTATCTCCCCCACTAGATAAGTATTTCCAGCGCGTCGAACACGCTTGCAGCTCCGTGCACGTTCATTCCCTGAGGTATGCTCAAGCCTTTTAAGTTCGTCTTGGGTATGACGGCGTTTTTAAACCCCATCTTAGCGCACTCCAAAAGGCGTTTTTCTATCTGCGATACAGCCCTCACTTCGCCTGTCAGTCCTACCTCCCCCATAGCCACCGTATCGCTTATCGGCTTGTCTCTGAAGCTTGAGACTATGCTCGCCGCCATTGCGAGGTCCGCCGCGGGCTCCGTGAGTTTAAGGCCCCCCGCAACATTGAGGTATACGTCCTGGTTATAAAGTTTTAGGCCTATGCGCTTTTCGAGCACCGCTATTATAAGAGCCATCCTGTTGTAGTCGAGGCCCGCTCCCATGCGCCTCGGCATCTGAAACGACGTGGCCGATACGAGCGCCTGTATCTCGAGCAGCATCGGGCGCGTGCCTTCCATCGCGGGGTAAACGCACGAGCCGGACGCGTCCTTGGCGCGTTCGCCCAGCAGCACCTCCGAAGGGTTTTTAACCTCCTTCATGCCGTCCTCGCGCATGTCAAATACGCCTATCTCGTTCGTCGAGCCGAACCTGTTTTTTACGGCGCGCAATATCCTGAACGTGCCCTGCCGCTCGCCCTCAAAGTACAGCACTGTGTCCACCATATGTTCAAGCAGGCGCGGCCCCGCTATCGCGCCTTCCTTAGTGACGTGCCCTATTATGAATACGGCCGCGCCGCTCGTCTTGGCCTCTCTCGTGAACTGTGACGCGCATTCCTTTATCTGGCTTACGCTGCCTGCCGAAGGCGTCAGCCTTGCTGAGTACATCGACTGAATTGAGTCGACGACCACAAAATCGGGAGCCGTTTCGCGCATCCTCTCTATACAGTTCGTTATTTCCGTTTCCGCAAGCATCAATATATCTCCGCTTGCGCCCAGCCTGCCCGCGCGCAGCCTCACCTGGCGCAGCGATTCCTCGCCGGATATATAAAGCACCTTCCTGCCCTGTCTCGCGAGAGAGTCGGCTACCTGCAGCAGCAGCGTCGATTTGCCTATGCCCGGCTCGCCGCCCGCCAGCACGACCGAGCCTTCCACTATGCCCGACCCCAGAACGCGGTCAAGCTCGGCAAAGCCCGTAGGCCACCTGTCCGAAATTTCCAGCGACACGTCTTTTAAGTATACCGCGGCTTCTCCCGCAGGGACGCTCTTTGCGCCTTTTACGGGCGCGAGCACCTGCGTCTCTTCAAGCGTGTTCCAAGCCCTGCACGACGGACACTGCCCCAGCCATCTCGCGCTTTCATATCCGCACTCGCCGCATATGAAGACGATCTTGTCTTTAGCCATCCAAGTCTCCTTAAGATATTCTATATGACAATATTATACGTTTTGGGCCGTTTACACAATAGCGGTTAATACAACAAAAAGCCCCGGAGAAAGCCCCGAAGCTTTTTGAAAGAAGGATCTCCTAATGAAAAATCTTATATCACAAGGTCTATATGATGTATAGTGCCGACGCTTCCGTCTTCGCGAAGGAACACCGAACTTGACTTCATTTCACCGTATTCGCCCGTCTCGTCCTTAATGTCAAACCGGGTTCCCGTCTCGCCCAAGTAAATAGCGCCTATCCCCAGTTCTCCGAGCCTAAACGTCATCTTCTGTCCGTCCTGCGAGGTAGTAAGTACGGACAGCTTGCTGAACACTTCGTCGTTTTCATCTATCCATCCGTTGCCGTCGCTATCGTACTCGCGAAGCTCCTCAAAGCCGTTGCCTTTAGTCGGCCCGAAAAGCTCGCTGCCATTATTGATAACGCCATCTTCGTTTTTGTCGAGCGCCAGAAAACCGCTGCCCTCCTCCG
Organism: Bacillota bacterium; assembly: GCA_023410595.1. Lineage (GTDB taxonomy): Bacteria > Bacillota > Clostridia > Christensenellales > SZUA-584 > DTFZ01. Next base: position 162,879 of record JAEYPO010000009.1, read on the forward strand.
GCATGGAAATTTTCTCGTCCTTACTGTCGGGATCAATATCAAACGCTGCCTTTATACGGCTGAACTTGGGCACGCCCGTCCTGCCGAACACTACGACGAGCGGATCGACTTTTGCCGCGCCCATCTGTACGTTTACGTAATGCTCGTTTACATATTCTCGGGACATTATGAATTCAAGGTTGAACGTTAAGGAGCGTCCGTCGGAAGTAGTCACCGTCCCGGAAGCGCTGAACCGCAGGTTCTCGGACTCTTTTGTTACTTCCTTAAACTCATACGCGAGGCCCCAGTCATCTCTTGGCTGTGCGACCCTTATATCCTTACCCGAAACGTTGTAGACAGGCAGGCCGGAATCGATGTTTATCTTCGGAGACCGCAGCCTGTAGGTCTTTCCGGTAAGCTGATACAGAAAGTCCTCGATAAGTTTCAGCTTTATCTCGGATTCTTCGCTTCCCGAAACCTCTTCGTCATAGCTAAAACAAATCTGTCCTGGCGCTATAGCCCTATCCGAACCAATGTCCAGAACGAACGCCGGATCTTCGGCGAGGTTCTCCCCGCTTGAAAATATTTCAAGCTTCTGCGAAACCTCCTTGCTTGACTCGATTGTATGCGCACTCGTAGACTGAATGCTTGCTTCTGCAATTTTCATTTTGGTTCCCTCCAAATTAACGGCTCTGTCAATCCTTGACACCGATAAATAGACACCTCATATATATTATCGGGAAATATAAACTTTACTTTAGCCTTTTTTATTTTTTTATTGAATTTTTTCAGATATTATATAAAAAAAGTTCGAAATGACGATAAATACTGGAGATTCACCACCGGCAAGTCTCACGACTTGCCGGGGACCCCGCATCATCACCCCATCAAGTCTCACGACTTGCCGGGGGCCCCGCAAAAAAAGAGCCGCTTTTTTTCGCGGCTCCGCTTTATGCTGGTTGTTGCGATAGTTTATTCTATCATAATACGTTTTTCGCTGGCTTCGGGCGCTTTCTTCGGAAGCGTTACGTAAAGTATTCCGTCTTCCATCTTTGCGCTTATCTTCTCTTCGTCGATGTCCTGGAGCTCAAAGCGCCTTATCATTTCGCCGGTAACTCTCTCTCTGCGCACGTACCCTTGCCTTTCTTCCGTCTTTTCCTCATTCGCGTTTGCCTTTATGGTAAGTATCCCGTTTTCGCAGATAAGCTCTACGTTCTCCTTTTTGACGCCCGGCATTTCAGCCTCAACGACGTAAGCGCCTTCCTCCTCTTTTATGTCCGTCTTCATAGCAGTTGTAAAAGCTCCTTCGCCGAAAAAGTCGCGCAGCATGCCAAACGGCCTTTCATATCTTACAAGTGTCATAGTATACAACCTCCTTAATACTCTTATGTTTGACTGTATAATAACACGTAGGTCAAAGTAAGTCAAAGTCAGCTACGAGCCGTTTATATTATATTCAGCCCGTTTCCCGGCAAAAAGAGCAATTAAATAAACTTACCATCTCTGACCTTAAAATATGTCATTTTTCCGGGGTTTATTTAGAGTCTTTAAATATTGATAATTACACTTAATGTTCCAGCATGAGGATTGCGCTCGCTACGTCATGTTCCGTAAACCCCGTAACGCTATTGATGCGTATCAGCCTTGAGTTTATCTCCTCATCGTTTAAGTCCAAATCGTCGAGAACAATAAAGCTATCTATATCTTTATGCATACCCATCCAGGCCTTTATCTCCTTGGCTTTTACTTTGCTGAACTTCAGTTCTCTCCTTATTTCTTCTGTGCTGAAGTCAGGCGTTTTTCCATAGAGCCTAATGCCATACTCATCCAGAATAGAATATAGTATGCCCGCTTCTTCCGTCTGGGGTTTCATTTCCTCATCAAACCGAAATTTCCATCCGGACGACAGCACAATGGTAGCGCCCGTTTTTTCTATTATTTCTTTCAGGACCGCCACATTTTTTCTGTCTATTATCACCCCTTCAAGTCTCACGACTTGCCGGGATCCCCGATATTCAGGCTTGTTCACTTCCAGGAAGACGCTTGAATTCAGGACGCCGTCAACGTCTAAAAAAATTACTTTCATGTTTTATAACCCCCGATCAATATTATAACAAAAAAGGCTTTGGTACTACCCGCAGCCTTTTTCTCATTAGTCTTATGAATGTATTTTATACCAGATCGAATTATCGTTACAGTTCCGTAATAAAGCTTTTTATGCGTGCAAGCGCTTCTTTAAGATTGGCAAGCGACGACGCGTAAGAGCACCTTACATAGTTGCCCATGCCTTCGCCGAACGCAGTGCCGGGCACGCACGCCACCTTCTTCTCGAACAGCAGCCGCTTGCAGAACTCTTCCGATTCCAGCCCCGTGCTGCTTATATTCGGGAATATGTAGAACGCTCCCAGCGGCTCGAAACAGTGAAGCCCCATATCGTTGAGCGACGAATACATGAGCTTCCTGCGCCTGTTATATTCCGCCGTCATTCTGCGCACATTGGGAAAGCCGTGGCTGCACTCGTACCGCATGGCCTCTACGCCAGCGTCCTGGCTGAACACCGAAGCGCACAGCATGGAATACTGGTGAATCTTCACCATGGCGTCAATGAGGGGTTTAGGCCCCGCGGCGTAGCCAAGGCGGAATCCCGTCATGGCGAACGCCTTTGAAAAGCCGTTTATAACTATGGTGCGCTCCTGCATGCCGGGCAGCGACGCTATAGAGCAGTGCTTGCCGCCGTACGTGAGCTCACAGTACACCTCGTCCGTTATCACGAGCAGGTCGTGTTCCACTATTATGGGAATTATCTTCTCGTAGTCTTCCTTTGTCATTATAGCGCCCGTAGGATTGTTGGGGAACGGTACGACTATGGCTTTCGTCCTGCTTGTAATATTATCAAGCAGGCTTTCCGGTTTTAATCTGAAATTCTCCTCTTCCTTGAGCGTCATGGGCACGGGTTTCCCGCCTGCGAAGCTCACGCCCGGCATATAAGAAACGTACGAAGGCGCGGGCACGAGTACCTCGTCGCCGGGGTTCATTATCGCGCGGAACGCAAGGTCGAGCGCCTCGCTCGCCCCTACGGTAACGACTATCTGGTTAAGCGCGTACTCAAGGCCGAAGCGCAGCTCCAGGTAATTTATTATCTCTTTTCTCAAATCAGTTGAGCCGTGATTGGACGTGTAATGCGTACGCCCCGATTCAAGAGCATATATGGCGCTTTCGCGTATGTTCCACGGCGTATCAAAATCCGGTTCGCCGACTCCTAATGATATGCAGTCCTTCATCTCGCTCGCGATATCGAAAAACTTGCGTATACCCGAAGGCGGCACGTCCCTGACTATGGTCGAAATATAATCTTCCGGATTCACGGGGAGATCACCAGCCTTTCCTTCTCTTCCTTCTCGGTCATAACGACGCCCAGTTCCTTGTACTTGCGCATGATGAAGTGCGTTACGGTGCTTGCGACGCCGTCGAGCACCGCGAGCTTTTCAAACACGAACTGTGATATCTGCTTCATGTTCTGCGCGCGTATTATGACCGCGAGGTCGTACGTCCCCGACATAAGGTATACCGACTTTACCTCGTCGAAATTGTATATCCTCTCGGCAAGATCGTCATACCCCAGACCCCGCTTGGGGACAACCTTAACTTCTATGAGCGCTTCAGCTTCCTCGGTCTTTGTCTTTTCCCTGTTGATTATTGCCGCGTATTTGACTATGACCTTGTCGCTTTCCAGCTTTTCGACCGCTTTTTTAACGTCCGCCGCGGCCGCGCCTGTCATCGCCGCCATATCTTCGACGGTAGTCTTAGCGTCGTTCTCCAGCATCTCCAGTATCTCGTTTTTAAGTGAATCGCTCATTCAGTTAGTCCCCCTATGGTACTTTTAGCTTTTCCGTGTATTCTACCACCTAAATCATAAGCGAGTCAACGCATTAATGGCGTTTTCTGGCTTAACATTGATTATATTATCATGTTAACCGCCTAAACGCTAAGTACCAGGCATTAATATAGTATACAGGAATTTCCGTATGCGTGTAGAATATAACATTAAGATAATTTTTTATATATAACGAAAGGACGTAAATATGGCCGATAATTCGACAACACCCGACAAGGCGAGAGCCGCTGTTTGCGGGCTCTTCTGCCCCTCGTGCACTATATATATCGCCACGCACGAAGACCCTCTGCGGCTGAAAGCACTAGCCGAACGCATGGGCGTTCCTGAAAGCGAGCTCGAGTGCGACGGCTGCCGCTCCCAGCGTCTGAACATATTCTGCCGGAAGAGGTGCAAGATGAAAGCATGCGCTTCAGAAAAAGGCATAGAGTTCTGCGGCGAGTGCGCCGAATACCCGTGCGATGAGCTTAAAGAGTTCCAATCCCAGATGCCGCACCGCAAAGAGCTGTGGAAATCGCTTGAACGCATAAACGAAGCGGGCTGGGAGACATGGTATACTGAGATGGAAGCGCTCTATTCGTGTGAATGCGGAACGATAAACTCCGCCTACGACTTCAAGTGCCGCAAGTGCGGCGCCGAGCCGAGCTGCAAATACGTAGGCACGTACGGCGGCGATGTAAAAAAACACCTTTCAGGCAAACTCAGCCTGTAGCGGTGTTTTAGCTTTTATAAGTTTATTCGGGAAGGCTTGTTCGCCTGTTCGGAGAACAGGCGAACAAGCCTTCTTAAGGTCAGTAGCCTTTGTATATATCGATGATGCTGCCGTCGATAGCGTTTACGGTCAGAAAGCTCTGACCAATGTCTTCGGAACTGCCGTCCGGTGTGTCAGTCTTTATAGTCAATTTTCCATAGAAGTTCCATGCCGGGACGAGCAGGCCGCTCTCGTTGGAGTTTTCCTCAACGATGCGGTGCAGTGACAGCGTGACGCGGTTGATATCAAAATCGTATGCGCTGTTTTTGGTCTGCGCTTCATACTTTACCAGCATCATGCTTTCAAATATCCCACGGATTTCCGAAAAGGGTTTGAGCCGCGCGTCCTCGCTGACTGTTTCGATTACTTCTATCGGGCACGTCCATACCATGTTGAATATACCTTCGCCGTTTACCAAGAAATACATCTGCTCGTATCGCCAGGCCGGAGCCATGGCGTCCGACTCCGGCTGGCTTTCGCCGGTCACATATGAACACGGCAAGCCGTCCACCAATCGGACGCAGTAAATCAGATACGCATAATTTTCTGCGGGCTGCACGGTACCGTCGTCATAATATTGCGCGTCATCCTGCAGATATACGCTGTCTACCGCCATGCCTGAGTCTGTATTGTCGAGCAAACCCTGTACCAATTGCCTTGCTTCGTCGGGTTTGAGGCCTATCTTTGACAGCATCTCTTCGTCAACGTCCGAGTCGTCCGTTACCGGCAGTGAGTATGAAAGCCCAAAGCTTCCCCCTGCGGCGGAGTTGCGCAAGTCTATGTATGTTATGGACGGGCTGTCGTCATTATTCACATAAAACGTCCTTCCCGTTCCTCCGTTGTACCGTTCATAGGCTTCAATACCGGTTGCAACGCCGACATCCTGTATTTTGGGCGTTGCTATCGGGTCTTTCCCTTCCTGTGACGGAAGCATATCCGGCGCGGCGTCATTCTTTTGTATCAGCATCCCGTCCGCACGCTGTTCGGCGGGCGTATCCGGGGCCGTTTTTAACTGCTGTTCAAGTTCGGCCAAAAGCTGCTTGTTCATTTCCAGTTCGTCCGATAGTTGCGGATCGTCCTGTATTTGTGCAATGCGTGCTTTTACTTTGACAATGGTATCATTTATCTGAGACTTTGACTGCTGACCCGAATCGATCCACATTTCCGCGTCGCCGCAAAGCGCCTGAAAATAAGCGCTGACTGTACCTTGGGAAAACTCCGTCTGCCTGACGCGATAGATAGGCAGTGCGCTGCTTTCGGGTACAATCACACGCGCGTTTACATTTATATTCAGCTTGCCGTCCGCTCCCTGCGCATCGTACGTGTACGTTTCGGGTATGCTGTATTGTTCGGACAGGCTTCTTAAATCGCTTGATGCGGTCTCCTTGCGCGCCTGTTCAAGCAGGTGTTCCGTATCCTGCTTTTCTGCCACCGCCGCTTTTTCGGGCGTTTGCTGGCAGCCTGTGACAAATACGAGCACAATTAAAAGGGCTATGCACACTGAATAAACTTTTTTCATATGATCACCTGCTTTGCGAGTTTTCACCCCACCAACAAAGCCGTGTGTATTTGTGTGTTACTTACCTCTTTGTTCTTTCATATGGGCTTCAAATTCGTGCGAGCGCATCCGAAGATCAATGCTCGAGCCGTCTATCGCGTTAACACGGTACAGCAAGCACGGCTTTAGACTTCATGCGCTAACCCCTATCATCAATGTAATTATTGTTATTAAATGGAATAGCATAACTTCATAGTAAACCGGCAGGCTTCAATTGTCAATTGCAGTAACCTATGCCTAAGGATGTTGCTATTAGTCAAAGCAAAAGCGCCGCGTACAAGTACGCGGCGCCTGTTTTTAGGATTTTCACCTACCACCGAATTTTATCGGCTTCCCTTTTAATAGCGGCTTCTCTTCGCTCTGAAGCAGTCGCTGCAATATACAGGTCTCTCACCAGTAGGCTGGAAAGGAACCATCGTCTTCGCTCCGCACTCCGCGCAAACCGCTTCGTGCATGGGGCGCTCTTCTCTTCTCTGGCGCTTTCTCTGATCACGGCAATTCGGGCATCTCTTGGGATCGTTTACATATCCCTTCTCCTGAAAGAATTCCTGCTCCGATGCCGTAAATACAAATTCGGCTCCGCAGTCCACGCAAGTCAGTGTTCTGTCTTCTAACATGTTTTCTCCTTTTTTTACTTTCCATGGTTCACAAGCGAGATGATTCTTAACACCGGATAGGTTTTTGGAACACTACTTGGTTAGGATCAGCTTCTTTGACCATTGTATTATATTATACGCAACATCTATATGCTGTGTATAAATTATAATATCATTTTAATCTATATATAACACATTTATGGCCATATATAAACTATATATATCATTTTTTTATACATTAGTCAACACTTACGTTATAACGCACGTTTTCCGGCTTTATCATGCCGGTGGCTGCACTGGCGGGATCTCAGGGAGCGTCGGGTCGACAGGCGCAGGCGGCAATGTAGCTGGGTCCGGCCCCCACCAATACGTTTTTCCGTTTATCGGACGTATATCGACCTTTTCGAACTTTTCCTTATTATACTCGGTGCCGTCAAGCTTTTTATAGTGCCTGTATGTCTGCGCTCTTTGGCCTTTGCGCGCTTCGGCGTATACTATAGACCCGTTAACCGGCACGGCCGTCCCGTCGGGCAGCGTCGGTGTGTTATATATGTTTATCATCTGCGGTTCGCCGTACGCTCCGAGGCTCTCAGAAGTATAATCGTATATTACCTCTTCGTTCGTAGCCGGGTCTATCACCGGCGCGCCGTAAACTTCGACAGTAACGCTCTTGTCTTCAGGATTCATGTACGAAACGATATAAAGCGGCGTTGTATATGGGTTGGTAAACTTTAAATCCGGCCCGCCCGTGCTTATCGTAGCGTCAAGTCCTTTGGGCATATATCCCGACACTATGGAGTGATGCTGGGATACTATGTCTTTGCTCGCCAGCCCGCAGCGTATAACGGCGTTATAAAGCGTGCTTGAAATCTGACATACGCCTCCGCCCGGCTGGTCAACATACCCGCCGTCCACTATGCCTGAAGCCGCTTTCCATCCGTTGCTTAAATAGCGCGGTCCCGCCGTGTCGTTTATCGACCACTGCGTGCCCGGCTGAAGTATCTGTCCGCAGATTATACTCGACATCTTCGCAACGTTCCAGTTCCTTGCCTTGCCGTAATGATCAGAATAGCTGGACGTCCACGACGTTATAAGGTGGGTCTGCTGCTTTATCTGATCGAGTTTGACGGTAGGCTCCGTGACTTCCACCGGTACGGTTATCGTGGAGAATGAGTGACTCTTTATCTGGCCCATAAGCTCGTCGAATATCGCTTCAGTATCCGTTACGAGCCCCGTCTGCTCGGACGTGTAAAAGAATCGCGCTATGTTGGCCGCCTCGGTTCCTTTAAAATCCTTTGCATATTTGTCGTTGTCCCAGAACTGATACCTGATAGCGGGCGGCATCTCTTCGGGAGCAAGCCGCACGAGATTCTCGGGATATGTGATGACCTTGCCGGTCGAGCAATTTTCTATCATCTGCTGCTTGTCCGGCTCATACGGCGCCGCCGTCCCGTCCGCGTTTAGAGTGTAGCCCCAAGGCATGAACGTAAAGCCCGCTTCCCTTGGCTCCTTATCAAGCTGGGTCTTTAGCTGGGCCAATCTGCTGTGCAAAGCTTCCTCGCTGATGCTTAAAGCGATATCAAACTTCCTGCCTCCGCCGATGCCTTCTTCGGCTGCTTGCTTTCTATCCTCGAACGTTCCCGTATGCCCGAAGCTTAAAGCCTGCGATATTATCGAATCATAATCCGTCGTTATGCCGAAATCAGCGACTGTATATTCAATCACCTCGCCATTTACGTCCAGCGATATGTTCGCGCCCGCGATAAGCGCCTCCTCAAGCGGCTTCGTCGCTTCTATCGCCTGCTCTTTGGTCATGCCGGATATGTCCACTCCGCCCACCGACACTCCCTTTATCGCGGTGCCGAAATCGACTATGCGAACGACGTCCGTCGAGCTTCCCAGCAGCAGCACGCCCGCTACGGCGGCGGCGGCTATAAGCACGCACGCAGAAGCTATAAGAAATATCTTTGAGGAATTGCTTTGGTTTTTTCCTTTTCCAGAAGATAAGATGTCAAGATTAAGTGTTTTTTTCGCAGCCATATGGTTCCTTCCTTATTGCCATAACAGGTACATAGCTTAGTCAATAATACAATAAAACGCGCCCGTTGTAAACAGCTTATTACAAAGGCGCAATACTACGCATTGCCCAAAAAAGTTGATATGCTTTAAGGGCATCGATAATTCAATTCTACACAATATTGATAATTTTATGCTGTAATTTTATTTTACACTATAGTTTGCATCAAATCAACAAGCGCCCGTCACGGCTGTAAGCGCGTTGTAACTACCGCCTCATTATTGGACAGGCGACGAACTTGTCGGCGGCGTGTTAGGGTCAATCGGCGGCACGAGCGCAGGGTCGGGGTGGTTGCAATATATCTTGCCGTTTATCGGGCTGATAATCACATTGTCGAATTCTTCCGCCGATTTGTATTCCGTCCCGTCCAGCTTCTTATAATGCCTATATGTCTGTATCTTCTTGCCGTCCTGCATCTCCGCGTACCGCTTTTCCCCTCCCGGCTCTATAGGCGTGCCGTCGGGAAAAGTGGTCTGGTCAAATAAGTACTCTTCTATAGGAGCGGCGCCGTAGGGTCCCATGTCCTTAAAGTCGAAATCGTATATTACCGCTTCGCCTGTCGCCTGATCGGTGGGTACAACGCCGTATATCTCCACAGTAACGCTCTTCGTCTCGGGGTTCATGTACGAAACGATATACAGCGGAGAAGCGTACGGATTTGTAAGCCTTAAGTCGGGGCTCGGCGTGCTTATCGTAGCGTCCAGTCCCAATGGTATATACCCCGATATAATCGAGTGGTGCCTGGATTCTATATCGTTTTTAGTCAGGCCGCAGCGAATAGCCGCGTTATAGAGAGTGCTCGACACCTGGCAGACGCCTCCTCCCGGCTGATCGACATAGCCTCCGTCCACTATTCCCGACGCTTTTTTCCACTCCCCATTGTCTTTGCGCGGCCCGGCCGTATCGTTTATCGACCACTTAACGCCGGGCTGAAGTATCTGGCCGCATATTATGCCCGACATCTTCGCTACATTCCATACCCTGTCGTGCTTGTCGTGTTTGTTGGCCGCGAAGCTTGAAGTCCACGACGTTATGAGCTGCGTCTGCTGCTTTACCTGATCGAGCCTTACAGTGGGATCCGTCACCTGTACCGGTACGATTATCGTGGAAAACCCGCCGCTCTGTATCTGCCCCATCAGCTCGTCGTATATGGCGTCCGTGTCAGCTATAAGCCCCGTCTGCTCCGGAGTATAGAAGAAACGCGCTATGTCCGTCGCAGCGGGCGTGTAGTTTTCTTCATACTTTGTATCTTTATAATACTGATAACGTATGGCGGGAGGCATGTCCTCTTTATTAAGGCGCACAATATTTTCAGGGTAACCGAGCGCCTTTAAGTCCGCGCTGTCCTCAATCATTTTTTGCATGTCCGGCTGGCAGGCCGTTGCTGTTCCATCCTCATTAAGCGTATACCCCCACGGCATGAACGTAAAGCCCGCGTCCAAGGGCGCTTTATCGAGCTCCGCTTTAAGCTCCGCAAGCTCGGAGCGCAGCGTGCTTTCCTCCATTACGAGCTTTATGTCATATTTAGCGCCGTCCTCTAAAGCAGCCTTTGCATCTTCCACGCGCTGTTCGAGCGTACCCGTATGGCCCAGCTTAAACGCCTCGGCCATTATGTACTGATAATCGGTAGTCACAGCAAAATCCTCGGCCGTGTATTCGAGTTTTTGGCCGTTTACGTCCAGCGATATGTTTACGGTGCCGAGAAGCGCGGGTTCAAGCTTCGCCGTCGCTTCCATCGCCTGTTTTCTCGTCATGCCGGATATATCTATTCCTCCCACCGAGACTCCTTTGATAGCTGTCCCGAAGTCGACGACGCGCATGGCGGCCTGGCTGCTTCCTAAAATAAGTACTGCCGATATCGCGATCGCGGCGACAAGCACACACGCAGTCGCGATAAGAAACGCCATAGAGCTCACCGGCCTCCTCGCTCTCCCTTTTGGGTAGCGGGACGTCCTTCGCTTATAATTAGCAGCCATATTACACCTTTCTTTTACATCGTTTACATAATAATTACAGTTATATACATCGCATATGATACAATAATAAAACGCCGTTTGCAAATGCTAAGCGGCGTTTTTACAGAAATTTAATCCAAATTTAAAATACTGTGACTTAAATGTAAAATACCCTTTATGTTTATAACAATTCCGTCATGCCGCGGGCGACACTGCCGGGGCGGGGATGCCCAGCGCCGGGTCGGGGAAGTTGCAATAATACTCTCCCTGAAACACGGCGTACGTCGTCTTCGTGAAAAACTCGGGCGTCCCTGCCTCATTTCCGTCCTTGTCTACGTAATACTTGTATATCTCCCACACCTGACCTTCCCTCGGCTTTATCCATTCCCTTTGCTTGCCCGGGGCAATGGGTTCTCCGTCAGGGTCCGCCGCGGAATCGTAATGCATTATAGGCGCTGCGGGAGGCGTCGTCTGCACCTTCTGCCTTTTAAATTCGATGGAATACCCGTTCTTTATAGGCGGACCGTACGTCTCGACTGTCACCGTCTTCTCATTCTCATCCACATGGCAAATGATCAAAACGGGGTACTGGAACGGGTTGCGCAGCACGAGGTCCGGCCCGCCCGTGCTTATAGTAGCGTCCATTCCGGTGTCGATATAATCCGATGGCCAGCTGTGAGGCTTTCTCTGCACTATCTCAAGCTCCGAACGTATCGCCGCATTATAAAGCGTGCTCGAGACCTGGCATACTCCTCCGCCGTACTGTTCGGAATACCTTCCGTTCTCTATACCGTCCGCTTCCGTCCAGCCCAGTTCTTTTGCGGTCTGCGCATTGCGCGGCCCGGCGGTGTCGTTTACCGACCAATCCTTGCCCGGCGCTATTACCGACCCATTTACCAGCCCCGAGAGTATGTTTATATTCTTCACCCTGTCTTTGCTGTCATGCTTCTCAAAAGACGAATACCACGAGCGTATGAGCGCAGTGTTTTCTTTCAGCTTCTCCACAGTCAGCTTCGGCTCTACTGTAATACACGGCGCTTCCACGGTGCTGAAATTGCCGCTGTTGATGTTGTCGCAGATAAGAGTGGAAAGCTGTGCGATGCTTACGTCCACGCCCTTTACTTCGTCAACAAAAACCGCATTCTGCCCCGGCGTCCACGTATCCGCTGCTTTCAGCGTCGCATCCTGAGGCGATACGTCATATTCCGCCTTATGCGGCTGCAGCGCTTCGGCTACGGCGCCGGAGTCTGCATATACCGCAGGAAAATCCTTGCCGTTCTCCTTCGCCTGTTTCCTTTGCGCGTCCTTATCCGTGCCCGTGTTTCCCCATTTTACGGCGTTTTTAAGCGCGCCTTCCACTCCGGCTTTCAGCCCCAGCTCCTGCGCACCGTACGTAAACTCCCTGCCCTGCACTGTAAACGTATATGAAAAGCTGTTATACGCCTGCTGCGCCGCCGCTGTAAGCTGCTCGCTATTTGACGCCTGCTCCACGGTCATGCCCGACACGTCAACTCCGCCGACGCTGACGCCCTGCGCGAACCTCCATGAGTCCAACACCTCGGCGCTCTGCTGCCCGCCGTTTCCGCCCGTTACTATCACTATAAGCACAACGATGAGCATTACCACCAGCACGCCCAGCGCCATTAATAATTGTTTGAAAAGTCTTTGTCTGCTTCCTCTCTTTGGCATTAGGAATCCCCCCTGTTTGTTCCTTTTACTTATCACCGATTATCTTTATATAAGCTTTTCTGTTCCTGGGTCCGTCGTATTCACAGAAATATACGCTCTGCCACGTTCCCAAGTTAAGCCTCGATCCTTCTACTATGACGCTTGCCGACGAGCCGGTGAGCACCGCCTTTGTATGCGCGTCCGAGTTCCCCTCACAATGCGCAAAGCCCGAATTTGGTACCGCGCGCTCCAGCGCGAAAAGCACATCTTTCTTTACGTCGGGGTCAGCGTTCTCGTTTATCGCCACGCCCGCCGTCGTGTGCGGAATAAAAATACAGGCTATGCCGCTCTTGATTCCGCTTTTCGCAACGCAAGCCTGCACATCGCGCGTAATATCAATAAACTCGCATCGCTTATTTGATTTAATGCTTATCGTTTCCACGGTTTTCCCTCATATGGTAAGACAGCACATACAGGCTGTCGCTCAAATGCACGTTTTCTACGCTTACGCCGCTGCGCGCCGCAACGTCCACGGGCGCAAAATTCCATATGCCCTTCACGCCGAGGCCGGCAAGCTCGTCCGAAAGCCCCTGAGCATATTGCTTCGGAACTGCGATTATGCCAATATCGACGTTGTTTTCCACCACAAAGTCCGCCATGGAATACATGGGCTGAACTACGAGCCCGCCTATCTCCTTGCCTATAACGGCCTTGTCCGCGTCGAACACGGCTATGATGCTGTAGCCTTCATAGGGGAAATTCTTATATTTAAGCAGCGCCTGCCCGATATTGCCCGCCCCTATTATTATGGCTTTGTGCGAAGCCCCGATATCGAGTATCCTCATTATCTCCTGACGCAGCCGCGACACCTGATAGCCGTAGCCCTGTTGTCCGAAACCGCCGAAGCAATTAAGGTCGCGCCTTATCTGCGAAGCGTTAAGTCTCATGTCCTTGCTCATCTTGGACGAAGAGACCTTCTCAGTACCATATGCCTCGAGTTCGGACAAATATCTGTAATACTTAGGAAGCCTTCTTATTACCGCGTCGGATATCCTGTAATCCTGCATAAAGTTCCTCCCTATTTTGTACATTATAGCATATTGCATGTTATATTGTACAAAAACTTTTACAGCGCCAAAAATGCGTTTTTTAAGTGCAAAAGCACTGATATATACGATATTTTTCAGTATTGTCCTTGATATCCGTGTCAAATATTATATAATATTAACATTAATATATAATTAATATTCTCAGAGCTTTTCCTCTATATTTTCAAAGCGCGGCTAAAGAGGCACTGCGGCAAAAAGCGTCCCCTGTATGCAGAGGCATTTTATATAATAATTTATTTTCAGGAGGAATCATTCATGTATAACAGAGCAAGGACACCTGCTTTTGTTTTGGGGCTTTTTGGGGGATCGGTAAACGCTTTTTTTGGCATAATAGCACTGATAGTTTTTATCTCGCTGTCTTCAGCATTGTCCCAATTTTCCTTCGGTTATGATGCTACGCCTCAATTGCTGTTTTTTATAGGGATTATTATTGCATTCATTCTTAATTACATAGGCGCTTTGATTTGCATACGAAGACGCACCGTCGGGGGAGTAATAATGCTTATCACCGCGCTGCTGCTGCTTATATTAACGATTATAACCTTAATAAATGCTACGGAAAGCGCTTCGTCAATTCCATTCGGAGATTATTTTGGATACAGCTCGCCTTTTACGGCATTTATGTCCGGCGGAACTGTATTTATAATTCTTTGGATGATAGTAGAGCTGGTATCCATAATAGGCGCTATACTTTGCTTCTCGCACGCAGGCCCCGCCGCTTATGCTCCTTACGGTCGGCTCTATGGTCAGCCGTTCGGACAACCGCCTTATGGCCAGCCGTACGCACAGCAGCCATATGCCCAGCCGCCTTATGGCCAGCCTCCGCAGCCTGAAAATAACGTAAACCCCGAAAGTAAATAAGTCAGGCATAAACATAAGGCTTATAATAATTCCGAAATAACGGATATTATAAGCCTTTGTCTGTTTATGACAACACAGTATTGTTTGAGATACGGCATAACCAGGGCCCTTTTCAGGAGTTTAAAAAATGAAAGCAAATAAAAATCCGGAGTATATTTTAGGGTATATCGCCTCGGTAGTGAATATCGTTTTGGGGGCCGTATTGCTGATGAGCCTTATTGCCGTTTCCTCATACGGTTTAAACGCTCAGGCAGCGCTTATCTACGCGCTTGTTTTTATTGCGATATTATTGAACTTCACCGGAGTCAGAACGTGCAGAACAAACAGAGCCCGCGGAGGTGCGTTTATGCTCGCGACGGCCGCGCCGCTGCTTGGCTACATTATCTTCGTACTTGCCGCCCCGACTTCGGTCTATATTACCAAGTACTGGTGGATGTCGGCGCTAATGCTTCTGTGGCTGCTGGCACAGGTGCTGTCGATATCCGCGGCTGTTATATGCTTTATGCCGGCTTCAGGGCAGCCGCTTAAAGTCAAAGGCCGACAAAAATAAAAGACCCGTAAGGTCTTTTGATATCACGGGAATCACTTTACGCTGTCTATCGCGCTTTCATATAGCTTAATGCCGTTCTTGCCGTGGCCTTTTATGTAATACATCGCGGCGTCGGCGTGGCGGAACAGTTCGTCGTACGTTCTGCCGTCTTGCGGGTACAGGCTTACTCCTATGCTGAACATTGGAAGGATGCACGTTTTTTCATCGACTTTTAAAGGCTTGATGCGCTTTTTCATGGCGTAAAGGCTTTCCAGCACGTTGGACGATGATTCTATATTTTTAAGGAGAACCACAAATTCGTCTCCTCCTACCCTTCCGATGATGTCGGTAGAACGCAGCGAGGAAGTCATCACCTTTGCCAGCGATTGTATCAGCCTGTCTCCCGCTTTATGCCCAAGGCTGTCGTTGACCTCCTTTAAATTGTCGATATCGAGAACGAGCAGCGCGTGGCCTAAGCCAGCGCCTTCTCCCGCAAGATAATTTTCTATAAGCGTATAGGTGGTCATGTTGTTATATAGTCCCGTAAGGGAGTCTCTTTGAGCATCATACATGAGCTTCTGCTCGCTCTTTTTCTGCGAGTCTATGTCGGTAAGCTTATACAGGCAGCGGTACGGCTTTCCGTTTTCATCCCTGAGCACGACGCCTCGGCAGCGGCACCAAAAAAAGCTTCCGTCCCCCCGCTTCATTCTGAAATCGACGCTGAACGTATCGCCCGCCTTCCCGAGGTCTTCCGTTTTCACCAGTATGCCGATGTCGTCCGGATGTATCATGCCCGCGTCTATTTCTCCCTGCGGAAAGTTTTCACGTATTAAATCTCTTTTCAGCAGTTCATCCGTTTCGCCCAGCACCTCTGCGTGCCCCGTAATAAGGTCGTGGTCTAACACGACTTCCAGCCCTAAGCCGTTTAGCAGCTTCTGCAGCTCTTTGTTGCGCTGCAGCGTCTCCTCTTCGCGCTTCAACATCTCCGCCATCACCTCGCCGTGAACGTCCCTTACCGTCATCAGTATATCGTCCTCTTCCGGCGTGCAGTTGCTGTATGTAACCTCTCTCCAGCGCATTTCGGGCGTATCGCACAGCCTGTAACGATAGCTGTATAAGGGATTCTCCGCCATACGCTCAATCAAGACGGGAAGCTTTAAGTTATCGTAGTAGTCCCCTCGGTCTTCTTTTGGAATGAGCGTTTCGCGTATCGTTATCAATACAGTATCATAATCTCCCCTTAAGGGCACCCTGTGCGTATTGATTTCGTTTTTTGCGGAAAGCTCAAATGTTCCCGTTCTCTTATTCAATATGCTTACATACTCATAATTTGCGAGCATTACAGATTCCATGAGCTTGCGCAGCCGGTAATTCTCAAGTTCTCGCGCTTTCTGCTCTTCTATAGGCCCCGCGAGCGTTATCTCCAGCACTTCGTTGTTATCATGGTTTTTAAGGAATATCACCGTCGTCTTAATCCAGCCGTATTCTCCGTTGTCTTTAAGCTGCCTGCATTCGTATGCTACCTTCTTCTCCCCTTTCGCGTAAGCCTCAAGCAGCTTATCGCGGGAAAACGTCTCTATAAACTTATTCCTGTGAGCGGGGTCTATCGTAGTCACCCCAACAGTTACGAGGTCGTCAAAAACGCCGCTTTCAGTCGCTTTCTTAGTTGCGAAATTCTCGTATTCCAATATTTTGTATGTATTTTTCGTAAGATTAGCGGATATGACCAAAGGAAACGCTTCCGAAATCGCGTAGAGCAGGTTCTTAAGCTCGTTTGAATCGGGTATTCCTCCGCGCATTGAAGGGTATTTTCCCGATCTTTTTTTGTATGTGCTCCGTCTTCTGCCATCCATTATACTTACGTCCTTGTTAATATTGATGTACCTGTTACACCGTTTTAACGCACCATGTTTCGCTTAACTGTACTTAACGTAGCAAGAGGAAGCGTAATTCCCAGGCTTTTAATTCTATAATTAGCAGAAACTTTATATATATTACATCAGTACATATTTTATCCGCATTATACTATGCATTATGCATCTACCGCAACAATCCGATGCTGATCGGCGAATATAATACTTGCTCCGGTAGACACTTGGAAGCTTATTTTTTAGATATAAAGAAAAGCTTATGCGGCGCGCATAAGCTTTTACTGTATTCTTAAATTATTATCAGATGAACAGCGTCGCGTCCGACGTCTCGGCCGCTCCGAGGAACGAGGCGACGCCCGCGTATTCTATGCCGTCTATCAGTTCTTCTTTGTGTATGCCCATAACATCCATAGACATCGTGCACGCCACCAGCTTTACGCCGTTTTTTATCGCCTGCTCTATAAGCGAGTCGAGCGACGCCACGTTTTTCTTTTTCATGATGCCTCTCATCATGGCGCTGCCCATGCCGAGCATGTTCATCTTGGAAAGCTTGAGCCTGCCAGCGCCTCTTGGCATCATCGCGCCGAACATCTTCTCTATGAACGTCTTTTTAACGGCAGCCTTCTCGCGCTTGCGCAGTATGTTGAGCCCCCAGAACGTGAAGAACATCGTCACCTTCCTGCCCATGGCCGCCGCCCCGTTCGCTATGATGAAGCTCGCGAGCGCCTTGTCGAGGTCTCCGCTGAACACGACCATCGCCTTGTCGTCATACGACCTGGCAGCTACGCTGCAGTCCGGATCGGTGCAGCCTTTCTTTATCCAGACTGAAAAGCCGTTTTCCGTCTTTTCGCCCTTTATGTACGTGTTCTTCGTGCGGGCGCACCACGCGGCTGCGTCCGAGAAAAACCCCGGGTCCGTAGCGGTTATGTTTATCATATCCCCATCCCGCGCATTGCTTATCGCCTCATACAGCTTCATCACCGGCCCCGGGCACTGCAGCCCGCACGCGTCGACTGTTATGGTATCAGCAGGCGTCGCCGCTACCGTGTTCGCTGCCGCTTGCTTAGGCATCGTGTTTTTTGTAACATCCCCGCCGGAAGCCTCGGTGTAGTCCCTGCTGACTGCCTTATACGTCGTATATCCTCCCGCGAGGTTCTTTACGTTCTTAAAGCCGGTTTGCATCATTATCCTTGACGCGATATACGAGCGCAGCCCCACGGCGCAGTGCACAACGTACATCTTATCCTTATCGAGCGTTTTAAGCTTATCCCTTAAGCTGTCTACCGGTATGTTAATGCTGCCCTCTATCGCGCCCATCTCCCGTTCGGCGGGCGTCCTTACGTCGAGTATAACAGCGTCCTTTAGCTTTTTCAGCTCCTCCACCGTTATATTATCCACGTTGCCCGACAGTATATTTTCCGCCGAAAACGCCGCTATGTTCACCGGGTCCTTTGCGGACGAATACGGCGGTGCGTAGCAGAGCTCCGTCTCTTCGAGATCGTATACCGTCGCGCCGAACTGCATGGCCGTCGCTATCACGTCTATGCGCTTCTCAACTCCCTTGTATCCTACGGCCTGCGCCCCAAGCACTTTTCCGTCCTTTGCGAATATGAGCTTTAGCGTCAGCGGCATACCGCCCGGATAGTATCCGGCATGGGAGAGCGGGTGCACTATCGTTATTTTATAATCGTCATTTATCTTTTTACCCGAAGCTTTGAGCTGGCGCTCGTTAAGCCCGGTGCATGCGACCGTCATATCGAACACCTTTGCTACCGACGAGCCTTCGGTGCCCCTATATCTCCTGCCCATGCCGCATATGTTGTCGGCGGCCATGCGTCCCATCTTATTAGCCGGGCCCGCCAGAGGTATCATCGTTTCTTCGCCGCTAATTAAGTTTTTCACCTGCACCGCGTCTCCCACGGCGTAAATATTGTCGTCCGACGTTTTGAGTGTTTCGTCCACAACTATGCCGCCGTGTTTGCCCAGCTCAAGGCCGCATTCCCTGGCGAGCTGCGAGTTAGGCCTTACGCCTATCGAAAGTATTGCAATGTCGGCCGGTATGCTCCGTTTGTCTGTCAGCACGGCAAAACCGCCCTTGCCGTCCTCAAACCCTTGAACGCCCTCGCCCAGCACAAGCTTTACTCCGTTGTCCACAAGGTGCTTATGAACGGTCTGCGCCATATCAAAATCGAGATTTGACATTACCTGGTCCATCATATCGACCATGGTCACGGCGAGCCCCGCGTGCACGAGGTTTTCCGCCATCTCGACGCCTATGAAGCCTCCGCCCACCACCACGGCGGATTTTGCGTCCCGTTCCTTTATGGCTGCGGCTATACTGTCCATATCGGGTATAGTCCACAGCCTATATACCTTATCGCTTTCTATTCCAGATATATGCGGCACAATCGGGCTTGAGCCGGGCGAGAGCACAAGAGTATCATAGCTCTCGGTATATGTTTTGCCTTCGCTTTCCACCGTTACTGTCTTTGCCTTGCGGTCTATCGATTTCACTTCGCTGTTTACCCGAACATCGACGTTGAACCTTGCCTTAAAGGATTCGGGCGTCTGCAGCAGCAGCTTTTCTCTCTTTTCTATCACTCCGCCGATAAAGTATGGCAGGCCGCAGTTCGCGAACGATATGTACGGCCCGCGCTCGAACAATATTATTCCGGCGTTTTCATCAAGCCTTCTTAGACGGGCTGCGCAGCTCGCTCCTCCGGCCACTCCTCCTACTATAAGCACTTTCTTTGTCATACCGGCACCTCCTGATATAATAAACTTTACCCTTCTCCGTAAAAAAGCACCTGTTTATTTCTTAAGGCCAAGCGCTCCCATGGGGCAGCGCCTAACGCATTTTCCGCACGACGTGCATTTTTCCATGTCCACCTCGGGCGCGTCAAATCCTCTCTGCGAAAGCGCGCCCGCCGGGCATACCGCTACCGCGGGGCATCTGTGATTCTGCGGGCATCGCTTTTCATTTACCGCTATACTCATATTATTCTCCTTATGATGCGCTATACTGCGACAAAAGCTTTGTGAAAAAACTATCTATTGTTACTATAATTTAAATGTCAACAATCTTTAAGTGACTTAATCACACGAAATAAAAAGAAAAAAGTAAAAACAAAAAAATTATTATTAAGCCAGGCACCTTGAATATATTAACAGTTTATTATGTCGCAAACAAGCGCAAAATATGAATGAAGATTATTTATTGCCGTCCCGTATTAATAAAGAAAGGAGCGTCGAAAATGTCATCAAAATATAGAAATCTAAACCCGGAGCATCCATGGACAAAATTCAAGATGGATTGTGCGCAGGAGATAGGCCGACTTAACTATTGCAGCGAATTCAACAACGAGTATAAAGGCGACGTACCCGCCAAAATAAACGGCGCGCAGGGCGGGCCGATAGGCGGACAAATGGTCAAAAAAATGATTGAAATGGCGGAGAAAAGCCTGGGCGGTTAACAATTACCGCTTATAAACACCCAGATTTATAAAAAGAGCGTTTGCTTTTCTTGAAAACCTGGTATTATCACCCCTGCAGCGGAGTGATTTTTTTTACTTTTAGTACTTGTAATAGTATGTATCATATGATATGTTTTATGGTACTAATTCTCATTTATGGGAGGGCAAGCCGGGCATATATTGTACGGTCGGCGCCATCTTTAAGATGGCGTCCCGGATTGCCGAATTCTACTGGGGTTTTAACCGCAACGGAACATAAGTTTGTATAAAACGCGAGTTATCCACAAAAAATGTGGATAACTCGCGTTTTGTTGTGGATAATCGCACTGATATCTATAATCTGCACCTGCAAGCCTCACGGCTTGGGCTGCCGCTAAATCGACGAGGGAACCCCTTTATTAAGCGCATAAACGAGGTTAAAGAAGCGAAACGCTCTTTCCGGCGGATAGCAGATATATGACGCTTTCTTTAACGGGCATACCTGTGATAGCATTAAGAGCCTTTGCGTATATGGCCAGCTGAAGCCGGTATTTTTGGGCAGCTTCGCGCTCCCCCCCTGCCTGTACCCTGTCCGTCTTATAGTCTACGACGACCCAGCGCCCGTCTTCCTCAAAGCACATGTCAATAACGCCCTGTACCATTACGCTCTCATCCGAGCCTGTGAGCCCCAGCTCCCTCGCGCTCATCGCAAGGCAAAACGGAGCCTCAAGCAGCCTCCGAGGCGAGCGCCTCGCGCGCTGCGCTATATCGCTTTCAAGAAACGCGGCTATACTCCGCGCGTCGATAAATTCCGCCTTCCCTTCGGGTATAGCTGCTTTAAGTTCTCTTAGGCGGGCAATTACTTCCTCCTCGCTCCTTCTCTCAAGCCCTATCTTCTGCAGCGCCTTATGCGTAAGCGTTCCGCGTTCCGCCGCGGAGATGTCGTCCCCGCCAGGAAAATAGACGCGCTCTAAAGTTTCCTTCTCGTGCAGCCGCTTTAACGCCGAGACGCTCACCTTGGAGGGAACGCCAAGGTCGGCGGCATACTCGTATGCCGTAAACACATCCGGCTCCCCGGCGCAGGCCGCCATATCGAGCAGCATATCAAGCCGCTGCCCGCGCCTCGCCGTTTCTCCCTCGCCGAGCTCTTCGCGCATAGTCCGTACGAGTCCGTTTATATCCTTGCCCGTGCGCGCGCACATCATGGCGACTGCCGGCATAACGAGGTCGAAATACGTCTTAGCTTCAAACTGCCAGCCCCGAGGCTTCTCCTCCAGCCACCTGTCTTTCATTTCCCCCGCGCCGAGTATGGCGAGCCTTGCGGACGCGCGCGTCATGCCCACATAGAGCAGCCGTATCGTTTCGGATATCGTCTCTCGCCGCATGCCGCGCGCCGCCAAGTGCCTGTGCAGCGTGGGCGTGCGTACGCGCGCCTTTTCGTCTATTATGTCGAGCGCCAGCCCCAGCTCCCTGCCTACTAGCACCGGCCCGCTTGTATCGCGCTGGTTTATCATTTTGTGCATGCCGGAGAGTATCACGGCGGGAAACTCGAGCCCCTTTGACTTGTGTATCGTAGTTAAGTACACGGCGTCAACATCGCCCGGTTTTTGCTGCTGCTTTGCCCCTATCCTTGAAGCATAGGTTATTATATCGCCAAGCCGCGCGTCCTTCATCGCCGACGCGGCGGCTATGAACGAGCTTATTGCTGCGTTGCTGGCCGTCCCTCCCGGCGAAGTGAGCGCGTATTCCGAAAATTCTGCTTCCCGTTTTATACGCATCAGGAAGTCGGGTAATTTCAGCGACTGCGACAGCAACCGGAAGCGCTCTATCTCGTCAAAGAAACTCTTCAGCTTTGTTCCGAGCGCGTCCTGCCTTGTATAAGCGCTTGCCGCGCGGTAAAAGCTTCTGTCCTCATCCCGGACGCTATGCCCCAGCCGGACGGACGCAAGCTCCGGCTCGGTAAAGCCGAAATGAGGAAACCTCATAACGCTGAGCAGCGCCGTATCGCTTCCCGGACTGTCTATCAGCGACAGCAGATTTATAAACACTCCGAGCTCGCTGAACTTCGCCTCCGTTCCGTCCGCTCCGCTTACCACCGGTATGCCGGCGTCCGAAAGCGATTTGGCAAGCTGCCTGCCCGATCTCGAAACCTCAGGGCGCAGCACCGCTATGTCTCTATACCTGTACCCTTGAGCGACGAGCTCCTTAATATACGCCGCCACGGCCGAGCCCTCCGCCTGAAGGCTCTCCCTGCCCTCGTTGTCCGCAAACACTATCTCCGCAAACCCCTCGCCCGCAAGACCCGCTTCAAGCGCCTGCCCGCCCGCGTACTCCACTCCGCCCGCCTCGACGGACATCATGCAGGCCATTACGCCGTTTATGAAGTCAATAACGCCCGGTTGGCTGCGGTAATTAACGTTCATCTCTATGAGCCCCGAGCCTTTAAGCTCATCGCACCGTGATATCAGCAGCTTCGGGTTGGACTCGCGGAACATGTATATGCACTGCTTTACGTCGCCAACGATAAAATCGTTGGCCCCGCGCTGCACCTTTGCGAGTATCGCGCACTGCACATCGTTTATGTCCTGATATTCGTCCACGAACACATGCGCGTACCTCTCGCGGTACCTTGCGGCTATCTCAGGAACCAGCAGGCATTTAAGCGCGAAATGTATGAGGTCGTCGTGGTCGAGCACATTCCTGCGCCGTTTGAGTATGGCGTACCTCTTCATGAAATCCCTTGTAAGCTCTAAAAACGCACGGGCGTCGCCGCACACAGCCGCAAGCTCGCCCGATACTATGGCGTAAAAATCTCCTTCGTACGCGTAAAGCTCTTCAAAGCACTTGTTAGCCCTGTTTGTCAGCGTCCTGCTCTCCCTGTTCGGCGCTCCCTTCTCCTTAGAGTTTATATGCTCCGCTTTGGGTATAAAGACGCCGTGTATGTCGAGACAATGGGCGCGGCGCAGCATAGCGTCGCGCTCCCGCCCGCTGCTGTCCGCTTCTGCGGCAAACCCGCGCATGCGCCAAATTTCCGACCGCTCGGCAAGGTGAAGCGACGCCGCCTCGGCCGCCTCCGCTGCCGCGAGCTTATACTCCGTAAACAGAGTTTCTATGAACGCAGGCGTGTCAAAATGCTCCGCCGCTTCATCAAGCCATTTTTTGGGCTCCTTCTGGCTGATGACGCGCTCATATATAGTAGACGCCGTGTCCTTAATGCGTTGCATGTCGCCGCGCGGCGCGAACCTTTCAATAAAGCCCGAAAAAGCCGCCTCCCGCGCAAGCGCTTCTGCCGCGTCGTCCATCGCGCGCTGCTTCATCGCCGCTATCGCGGCTTCATCCGCCACCGTAAACGAGGGGCTTAAGCCCGCCTGCTCGAAGTTGTCTCTGATTACGCGCCCGCAGAACGCGTGTATCGTAGATATGTCGGCAAACGCGCACTTTTCGGCCTGCGCAGCCAGCCGCTGTCCGCCCGCCTCCTGCAGCCTGCGGAATATGCGCTCCTTCATCTCGCCCGCCGCGAGGTTAGTGAACGTAACTATCAGCATGCGCTCAATATCTTCGCCCTCTTCTATGAGCCTGAGCACGCGCTCGGCGAGCACGCTCGTCTTGCCGCTGCCTGCCGCCGCCGATACGGCGATGCTGCCGCCCCGCATATCTATGGCTCTTTGCTGCCTGTCATTCCACATCGGCCGCGCCTCCTTCCTCATCCGAAAAAAGCGCCTGCGTTTCCCCTATCTGCCGGGATGCGTTACCCTCGTAGCCCGGGTCCATCATACACACGCTGCCGTACGCGCAGTAATCGCATACGTCTCCGCCCGACGCCCCGACGGCCGGGTTTATCGCGTTGTCTCCCGAATACATGCCCTCCGCAGCCCGTCTTATCAGCTCGTCCGTATACTCGGTAAGCCGCCGCAGCTCGTACTCTTCAAAGTGCCTTGCGCTGCTCTTCAGCTCTCCGGATATTTTAAGCGCCTGATCTATCGCGACAAAGCTGCCGTCCGCGTTCACCGTGCTCAAAGCCGACAGCGCCTCCGCATCGCGCAGCGACAGCCCTGTAAGCCTTGAGTCCCTCGCTACTTCGCGTTCGCTCGCTTTGTAAGCGTCGCCTATTCTCATGTAATACCCACCCGCGGGCTTTAAGTTCATACCCTGT
Organism: Bacillota bacterium; assembly: GCA_023410595.1. GTDB lineage: Bacteria > Bacillota > Clostridia > Christensenellales > SZUA-584 > DTFZ01. The sequence goes on from JAEYPO010000009.1 coordinate 187,330, forward strand.
GATTCCAGCAGCCGCTGTGCCGCGCGTATGTATAAAGGCAGCTGTATCCTGACGCCTCCCCCAAAATCCTTCAGAGAAAAACCGGTGGAAGAGGATTTATAGTCCACGACGCGGAAATACCCGTCCGCCACGTCTATCCTGTCTATCTTGCCCGTTATCTCTATATCGCCGAATTCGGTATCCACCACGTATCCCGAAAAATCCTGCTCGCTCAAAAACATATTCGCCCTGCTGCCCACAAAATGCGACCGTATCCTGAGAGCCGTGTTAACGAGTTCTTTTTTGAGCAGCTCGAGCCGCAGCGCAAACCGCTCGTCGTTTTTAAGCTTGCCTTCTTCGTGTATCTCGGCAGCCTTCAAAGCGGCGGCGGTCATCCGGGCTTCCGTATCAGCCTCGGATAGCTCCTTTATATCCGTGCCGTCCTCGAGCAGCGTTTTTACGAATATATCGAGCGCCAGATGCATATACGTCCCCATATCCACCCTGTCGTTCGCGTAGTCGCGCTCCTGCTCGGCCTTCAGGCCGAAATCAAGGAAGTGCTTAAAGGGACACTTATAATAGTCCTCTATCCTCGTCGCGCTGCAGCGTATGCCTCCGTACAGCCTGACCGCGTCCTCTCCTGCAACGGGCGCCGCCGCATTGGTGCGCAGCAGCATGCGCCGCGCCTTATCGCTCCATCCTGGAGTTTTTAGCATTAGCGAGCACATGCCGGTGAGCCGTCCGTCCGGCTCCCCGCCCGCCAGCACGGCCGCCATTCCACCAAGCACCCGCGCACTTGCTCCCGCAGCCGAAGTATACTCCGGCTGCGTATATGCCTTAAGCCCGGGGAACAGCCTCTTTATTCTGTCTATAAGCACGGACGGCTGTCCCGTTTGCGCGTTGTGGCTTATATACAGTTTCTTTTTCGGCTTGGAGAGAGCGGTATAAACCTTGAGCTTTTCCTCCGCCGCGTCGTATACGCCTAAATTAAGCCCCGCCTCAAACAGCGTTTCCCGCTCGCTGCGCGATAATAGCCCCGCGCCGTCGTCCTTTGCGGGCCATACGCCGTCGTGCATGCCCGCCGCGAACAGCACCTCTATGCCGGGCAGCCGCGCTACGGATATGTCGTATATGCTCACCTCGTCGGTGGTAGGCGGTATGAGCGCTATCTTTGTATTGCCGAAAGCCGTTTTAATAAGCCGGCTGAAAGCGCGCGGCTCTATGCGCTCGTCGCCGTACACCTCCGCCATGCCGTCAAGTGCTTCCAGCGACTTTTCATATACCTGAGCAAAATACTCTTGCTCGAGGCGCGCATACTGCCCAAAACCGTCCAAAAAAGTCTCACGGCTTTTTGGGGACCCCGGATATAAGCCTTCGCGCAGCGCGCCGAGCTTTTGCTCCGCCCCGCATTCTTTTAAAAACCGCTTTACGGCATCTATCTGCTTATGTGCGGTCTCTTGCCCGATGCCTTTTTCAAGCCTGCGCAGCGGCCCCAGAGCCTTGCGCCGCAAAATTTCCGCCTCTTCGCAGCTTCCGCGGTGAAAAGCGCTCATATAATGCCAGCCGCGCAGCGCGTATTTCTTCGAATACTTTTTAAGGCTGATGCGCTCTTCAAACCCGAGCGGCGAATAGATGCTGTAAATATACCCTTCCGCGGCGTCCGCGTCGCCCGCCGCGGCGGCTAGCGCGTCGTGCAGAAACTCAAAAAACGTGTTGTCTGCGAGCGTACGGCGCTCGTCGAAGAAGTATGGTATGCCGCATTCGGCAAACTTAGCTTTTATTACGGGCAGGTATGCGTCTATGCCTCCCGCGGCTATCGCGATGTCCCGAAAGCGCCTGCCCTCCTTTATCTCCTTTAATATGCCCGAGGCTATCATATCCACCTCGGCCTCAAGGCTCTGTGCCTTAAGCAGTACTATGGCGCTTACTTCACCGCCATATGGCTTATAAGGGTATCTATACAGGTTCGCTTCCAGATAAGCAAGCTCGGCGCAGTCGTAACGCCCCGCTTCGGCAGCATTCCTTATTGTCACGGCCTTGCCGCTTTTTTTCGCGGCTTCAATGAAACGGCGCATATCCTCCTGCTCGGAAGAAAAAAGGTCGCCCTCCGCCTCGCTGCCGCTCCTGAACGCCGCCGTTACGTCGCTGCTTAAATATATGACCTCGGTCAAAAAGCCGAGCACCGCGGGCGAAGCGCTGTCCATCCCATCTATGACCACGTGCGCGCCGCGAAGGAACTCCGCACGGGGCGCGGCGGCAGCGGCCATGGCGTACATATCGGAAACGTCCGGCCTGCCTTTGCAAAGCCGTATATACCGCTCGTAAACAAGCGCGGTGTTTAAAAGCTTTTTTTTAAGCTCCCCATCCTTTAAATCCTCAGCCGCGGCCCTTAAGCTTTCCGGCGTCTGACAGAAGCTTTTAAGCCTCGTCATCAGCGCAGCCGTGCAGTCCTCGATCCCGCTTATGTCTCCGAACGCCTCTCCCTCAAGCGCGCGGCTCAAATACAGCGCTTTCTGTGCGTTGGAAATAAAAGAAACGCTCCCTGCGTCTTCGAGCACCTTAAAAGCAAGACGCTGAACGCTCATTACCTCCAGCCCGAGTATGCCGCTGACGCGGCACTGCTCCATTATGTTTTTTTCCGTCTCGAATGTGAGCTGGCCGGGAACGATAACGATGACCTTGGAAAAAGAGTCTTTTATAAAGCCCGCTATAAGCTTCATCAAAACGCGGCTCTTGCCGCTTCCCGACCTTCCGGTCAGCACCGTAATGCTCATACCAAAACCCCTGTATACTGATTGATAAATGATTTTATAATACCGTCTGAGTTAAAAAATGGACTTTATGAAACAATCCGTAGCCTTTTCAAAGACTCCCGGCAGCCGCCGGTATGTTTTTTACGGCGGGCAGCGTCAAATACGGGGCCCCCTCGTCGCTTTAGCGGCGGCCCAAGCCGTGAAGCTTGCCGGTTAAATAAAAAAAGCCACTTATGCAGCGGCTCTGATTACCCCCCTATTATCCTCTTACAAGATAATTCAGAAGCAGGCTCAAATCCTCAGGTTCCGAAACCAAAAGCTCTATTTCGCCTATTTTGGCTTCCGAGAACATCTGCGTCAGCATAATGTACTGGCACAGCGTGGATTTCAAATTCAGCCTGTCGCCTTCCGAAGTAACCAGCTCTACCTTGCCCTTGCATTTTTGAAGCATTTCAAAAAACTTCTGCGGCTGGGTAATGTTCTTGATCTTCATGTATTTTCCTCCTATATATTATTTAGCGGCATCACCGCTATGTATAAAATATAACATACCCATCGCTTGCGTGTCAATCGCCCGCAACCATTTTTGAGCATTAATTAACTGTATCTATACGGTTTTCACCGCCTCAATACCAAGCAGCTTAGCAAGCCTTGCGTTTCGCGCGGACAACTTTTTGACAACGCGCTTTTCTTCGCTTAAAAACGCCAGCAGCACGGCCGTAAGGCCTTGGGCGAGGTTATGCCTGTCGCCCGCCGCCGCGCGAAGCGCTTCCTTCGCTTTATCGGCGTTTTTTTCCCTGCCCGCAAGCAGCAACGCTATCGCATACGTGTTTATGATGTACCCTGCCCTGGCTCTGGAGAGCAGCTGCGCCGCCTTTTCGTACTGCCCGAGCATTATGTGAGCCCACGCTATCTTCTCGCTGATGTGCCACGTGTTCCTTTTTCTGTCCTTGCATTTGTCCGCCACGCTTTTCGACGCATTCAGAAAATAGACGGCTTTCTTCGCCTGCGAAGCCGCCTTATCCCCTTCGCCTCCCGCAAGTAATATAAACGCCTGCGCGCAGTACGCGCACCCTATGCGGTAAAGCTTTTCCACCGGCGATCTCGTCCATTTCTTAACCTCGCCGGACAGCGCCGCAGTATCCAGCCGTGAAAGCGGCATATCCGTTTCCGCGGCGAAGCATTTTTCAAGGCTCTCCCTCGCGCTCTCTATGTCCATTTTCGATATGGGCTTTATTAAAACGTCGGGCTTTTTTCCTGCTATTATCGAGAGGAAGTATTCGTGCACAGGCAGAAAGGCGTCTTCAAGATAGTAGCCGCCCAGCACGAACAGCGCCTTTGAGTACTCGCGACGGCTTGCTTCTTTCGCGTGTTCGTCCTCAAGCGATTCGTACACCGCTATCGCGCTTGCAAGGTGCTCCTCGCCCACCTCGCGTATCTCGCGAAGCAGACGCGCCTCGCCTTCGTCGTATGAGCGCTTGCCGAATAAAAGATACGGCGCCTGCTTCTCGATGATGAGCTTACCCTTGCGGTAATTGTTGTGCACGCTCTGCGGATAGATTTCTATAGCGCGGCTAAGCCACTCGTTCGCCTTCTCTATCTGCTCTTCGAGGTCCTCATCGCGCCGCTCGCCGGGGCGCGTCAGCTCGTGCACGTTTGAGTAATACCTGTATGCCAGCGCCGAAGCGCACCGTGCACCGTCCTCTATCTCAGCGCCCCTTAACAGGAACCGCTCGCAGTACTCCCTGTATTGCCGTGCGGTATCCAGCTTCTTTTTCTCGCTTTCCCTGATCTTGAGCGTTACCGCCATCTTGCTGCACGCAAGCCCCAGCCGGTAGAGTATTTCGGGGCTGTTCCAGTAAAGCACGTTTGCGCTTACTCCGCTCAATGGCGCGAACACGTTGAGCGCCGCTTTATAATCCTGTTTCTCGATAAAGCCGCCTAGCGTCTTAATCTTTCTCGCTGATTCGCAGACCTCCTCGCACTCGCTTTGCTCCGCCAGCACTACTACGGGCGCCAGCCCGTCGCCGCCCAGCCAGCCCTTCATCCTCGCCAGGGCGCGCACCTGCGCGGCGAGATATCCGCTTTCAATGTCCGAATGTCTGACCGTTTCAAACACGAGCTCTATCGCGTCGTCCCTTAAATCATACGATTTGAGTTTCAGCGATACTGCGCTTACACCCGCATTATCGTTTCCCGCAATATACCCCAGGCACGCTTTTATGCGTCCCAGTTGCTCGCTGTACGCCGGAAACGCGGCCTTGAAATGTTCTAAATATTTGCCCTTGAGCCGGTAAGTAGTGGACGCGTTCCTGTCAAAAAACGCTGTGAAAAGGTACATAAGAACAGCTCCTTTGAAATCGCTTGGACTCTGGTGCGCTGCTTCATTATGATGCTTGGGAATTATGTCATATTTTGTCGGATTCAGTATAGCACGTTTCTTTTTCCGTGGCAACGTGAATTCACAAATGGTTTACTCTTTTTGTTAATCATGCGTCTTTTATTATCTTCGAAAGTGGTATATAATCTGATACGGTAAATACCCCCATTTTTTTGGGATCAGGAGTAAATGATGAAATATTCCGTTGTCGTGCCGACGTTTAACGAACAGGAAGTGCTTCCGCTGTCGTACCCGCGCCTTAAGAGCGTGATGGACGCTTTGGGTGATTACGAGCTTATATTCGTAAACGATGGGTCGAGAGACGACACACTTAAGCTTTTAAAGGATATCGCTGATAAGGACAACAGCGTAAAAGTGATAAGCTTCTCGCGCAACTTCGGCCATCAGGAGGCCGTATCGGCGGGCATGGCCGCAAGCAGCGGTCATGCCGTTGTCATAATCGACTGCGATTTGCAGGACCCGCCCGAGGTCATACCTAATATGGTCGAAAAGTGGAAAGCGGGCGCGGACATAGTTTACGGACAGCGCACGAAGCGCAAGGGTGAAACTTTTTTCAAGAAATTCACGGCATGGGCTTACTATAAGGCGCTTAAAACCCTGGGCGGCCAGTACATACCCGAAAACACCGGCGATTTTAGGCTTATAGACAGGAAGGTGTGCGATACGCTCAACGCGATGCCCGAGAGGAACCGCTTCCTGCGCGGCATGGCCGCGTGGTCGGGCTTTAAGGCGGAGCCTCTTGAATTCGTGCGCGAAGAGCGCGCCGCGGGCAAGACGAAATACTCTATGAAGAAGATGCTTAAGTTAGCGGGCGACGGCATTACGTCGTTCTCCAACAAACCACTAAAGCTCCCGCTCGTGCTCGGCATACTGCTCATGGCTCTCTCAGGCGCGTACCTCGTCGTTTCGATAGTACTTGCCTGCCTTAATATCTGGGCGTATATACACATACTGTTTTCGCTAGCGTTCCTGTTCATATCGGTGCTTTTCATATCGCTCGGCATTTTCGGGCTTTACCTGGGAAGAATATATGACGAAGCAAAGGCGCGCCCTGTTTACATAATCGACGAAAAGATAAATTTCTAAAAGCCGCGAGACTTTTTAAGGAAAAAATACTTCTATGCTATGGAGGCAAATATGACTGATCCAAGACTGAACAAACTGGCCGATATCATCATCAATTATTCGCTTAAGATGCAAAAAGGTGAAAAGATACTTATCGAGACGACCGACTGCGGAGATGATATGGCAAAGGCGCTTGTGAAAAAAACGTATGACGCGGGCGCCATACCGCTTGTTAACACGTTCTTCATGTCCGTGCGGCGCGCCATTATAATGGGCCTTGACGAAAAGTCCGTTGAGGCGTGGACGAAATACGACGAAGATAAGATGAAGGGCATGGACGCTTACGTATCCGTGCGCGGCAATTACAATAACTTAGAGCTCATAGACGTGCCGCACGACAGGATGCATTTTTATGAATCCGTCTACTATAAACGCGTGCATTTCGGCGTACGCATTCCCGACAAGAAGTGGGTCGTGCTGCGCTACCCCAACCCTTCGATGGCTCAGCTTGCCGATATGAGCACCGAGGAGTTTGAGGATTTCTATTTCAACGTCTGCACGCTCGACTACGCAAAGATGGACAGGGCAATGGACGCTTTAAAAAAGCGCATGGAGCGCGCGGACAAGGTGCACATAAAAGGCGTAAATACCGACCTTAGGTTTTCCATAAAAGGCATACCCGTCATAAAATGTTCGGGGCATATGAACCTTCCGGACGGAGAGATTTACACCGCGCCCGTAAAGAACAGCGTTAACGGACGCATAACGTACAACACGCCGTCCATAGAAGGCGGCTTCAGGTACGAGAATATATCTTTCGAGTTCAAAGACGGCAGGATTGTAGACGCTAAAGCGAACGACACGGAGCGTATAAACCGCCTGCTCGATACGGACGAAGGCGCAAGGTATGTGGGCGAGTTCGCGCTCGGTGTAAACCCGTATATAAAGAAGCCTATGTGCGACACGCTGTTCGACGAGAAGATAGCGGGCTCGATACACTTCACGCCGGGCGCCGCTTATAAGGACGCTTATAACGGCAACAACAGCGCGCAACACTGGGACCTCGTTTATATACAGCGCCCCGAGTACGGCGGCGGCGAGATATACTTCGACGGCGAGCTGATACGCAAAGACGGCGTGTTCGTGCCCGAAGACTTACACTGCCTCAACGAAGAGAATCTAAAATAGTTATATTTACGATGCAGGAGCTGTATAAGCAGCTCCTTTAAAGAGTGTCGACAAACTCCAATTTGTCATTCCGAGCTTGCGACCGAAGGGACGGAAATCCCATGGAAAGTGCTTTTTAAAAGGGGATTCCTCAGTCGCTATGCTCCATCGGAATGACATAAGTACCTTTTTTGACATCCTGAAGCGGCGCTTAAGCCGCTTTTTTATGTCGTGAAAAGCATTTCCTTGCTTATGTAATAAAATCACTTTCTTTTTACGTGTTTTATGGTATCAATAATAAAAAGCCGTTAAGGAGGCTCGTATGCGAAAATTAATCGTTGCTTTAATAGCGTTTGCGTTCATCATACCTCTAACTGCCTGCGTTGGTTCGGGCGATAAACAGGAGGAAGCCTCGGAATCCGTCTACAAGACACTAAGCCCGGAAGACGCCAGAGAGCTTATAGGAAACGAGGGCGTATTTCTTGTGGACGTAAGGACGCCGCAGGAGTACTCCGAAGGCCATATACCGCAGTCTTTGCTGCTGCCGCTGGATGACATACAGGAAAAAGCGCAAGACGTTCTGCCCGATCAGTATGCGAAAGTGATAGTATACTGCCGCAGCGGGAGGCGGAGCGCGCTCGCGGCGAAAGAACTGCTCAGTCTCGGCTACAAAGACGTATACGACCTGGGCGGCATACTGGACTGGCCTTATGAGACGACAACCCAAGGAATAGTGTAAGACTCTGCTCTTAAATCATTTCATTAAGCCGCTTATCGAATACTTTATCCCCAGAATTCCGAAAGGATATGCATACAGCGGCCGCTGTATGCATAAGCGCCGGTCTTTTTATGACACCTCATATATCACTGTTCAAAGGAATATACTGTACCGGGAGGCGGCGTTATGCAAAAAAAAGAAAAAATACTTAAGCTGGCTTACCCGATAGCTTTCGTTATAGCTATCGTAAACCTTTGTTTCGGGTTCGCCGACGCTTCAGGCGCGTGGTATAAAGGGCTTAATAAACCCGCGTTCCAGCCGCCCGACATAGTATTCCCTATAGTATGGCTAGCGCTTTACGCGCTGTTTGCTTTATCGATGTGCCTTGTTTCGTTAAAGCCCCAGCTCAATCCGCGGGAAGCACCGGAGCCTCAAAAAAAACTGCTGATAGCAGAGGAGCAGCGCGCCCCGTTCTTTTCGAGCCCCAGGGAGAAGGCTCTTATACTGTATGCTTTAAGCGGCGTGCTCGGCGTGCTGTGGACGTACGCTTTTTTCTGGCAGCATAACTCAGGCGGCGCGGTGTTCCTGCTTATAGCGATAATAATAGCGGCCGTACTGCTCTATTCACATGTCCGCCGTATAGACGCCGCGGCCGCTTACCTGCTCATACCATATGCTTTCTGGCTGTGCTTCCTGCTGTGCCTTAATTTTGAGATAGCGTTCCTTAATTGAACATTTATACTAAAGCTCTTCCGACAACTCTATGCGCTCGCCGTCCGGGCCGTGAAAGAACACGCACTTTACTCCGTTTTCAAACAGCGCGGGCAAATGTTGGGACTCTTCTGTTTCGAATTTTATACCCTTGCTCTTAAGCCTGCTCATCATGGCGTCGATGTCGTTTACCTTAAGCGCTATGTGATCTACCGGCCCGTCCTTTCTTTGCTGACTTTCGGGCGGCATGACAAGCTCAATTTCACACGTTCCGCAGCGCAGGAAGGCAAGCTTCGTCTCTCCGCCCGGCCCGACCTCCGCCTTTGAATAGCAATCAAAATCCAGCAGCTCCGAATAGAATTCAATAGACCCGCTTATATCGCTTACAATAACCCCTATATGCGCAAGTCCCGTCACAGAGCCGCAGTTTTTGCAGCCGCAATTACACCCCATTTTATAAGCCTCCATTTGTTTTGAGATATAGTAACACCTTTATAACCTTCTGCGCTACCTCGCTGCGCAAACTTTTTATAATGGTACAATAACAACTTTTACATGTATTGGGTTTTATGATATGATTGATTTACTTATTTAAAGTGCAGGAGTATAAATGAAACAGAAGCGATCGAAAGAATCTCTTATGAAGCTCGTATCAACGATAACATTCTGGGCGGGTTTGGCGCTGTGCGCCTACGCGGTGTTCGCCCTTATTATGGAAGGCTCCGCCTCCTCAAGCTTCGCCTCAAGGCCGGTTATGATAGCTTCAATAGCGCTGCTTATATCGTCTTTCGTCACGTCGTTCTTTACCGGCAAACGGAATAAGAAAACAGCCGACAAAGAATAGACGCCATTTGAAAATATCTATAAATCTGCCCGTCCAATATATTTCCATGCAATCAATATCCTATCATTAAAAGGTGTAAATTACCGGTAGTGTTTTTTATTTTAGCATATTATACTTAATAATGTTATAAAACGTTAAGTTTGTTCGGGAGCTGCTTTATGAAAATACATCACAGTATTTCTTCTGATATTTTTTCGGGATTTGCGCACTTTAAAAAATCCTTTTATCGACAACCTTAGCCGGTATCTTTCTATAAAGAGTTTAATAATTCTTGCATCATTAGCTTTCCTCTTTTTAAAAAGGCAGGGAATATGCTGTTAAGGAATATACTCAAAGCCATAATCAGGCTGTATACGGTATGTTTTTCATTTTTGTGTCCCGCGCATAATTTGACCACTCTAACAAACAATAACAGCAAAACCATAATGTTTTTTAAGGAGGACAGAACATGAAAGCAACAGGTATAGTGAGAAGAATAGACGAGCTTGGCAGGATCGTCATACCAAAAGAAATACGGCGGACGCTGCGTATACGCGAGGGCGATCCGCTGGAGATATATACGGACAGGGAGGGCGGAATAATTCTCAAAAAGTATTCGCCCATTGGCGAACTTGCCGCATTTGCGCTTGATTTTGCAGAAGCGCTGTCTTCCACTCTTGGCCTCACTACCATCATCTGCGACAGAGATACTGTGCTTGCCGCCGGCGGCGAATATAAAAGGGATTACTTTGAACGTCCGGTGAGCAGCGCTCTTGAGGACTCGATGAACTCGAGGTCCGTTATGAAAAAGGAAGGCACGGGCACCATTCCTCTTGTCAGCGGAGAAGACCAGTCGCTTACCACATCGCAGGTGATAGCCCCCATATCGATGGACGGCCAGCCTATAGGCGCAATCGCGGTGCTTTCACGCAACGGCGCGGCAATAGGCGATGCCGAGCAGAAAGCCGCCGAAGCCGCGGCTGCATTTTTGGGGAGGCAGATGGAACAATAATCAAAGTATAAAGAGCCACCCGTTGCCAACCGTGAAAACCTTTTCGCTTAAGGTTTTTCGATTATTTGGCGGCGGGTTGATTTTTTTTATTGCTGATTGTAGAATTGAAAAAACTATGTATTTTGGAGGCCGACTTTTGAGCACACTTGCAGAGAAGATAATAAGGAACCACCTAAGATCGGGGAACATGACGGCGGGTGAGGAAATTTCGATAGGCATAGACTACACGCTTACTCAGGATTCCACAGGTACGATGGCCTACCTGCAGTTTGAGGCCATGGGCGTGCCCCGCGTCAAAACTAAAAAATCGCTCGCATACATCGACCACAATATGCTGCAGTCGGGTTTTGAGAACGCCGACGACCATAAATATATCGAGACAGTCGCAAAAAAGCACGGCGTATATTTTAGCAAGCCGGGCAACGGCATCTGCCACCAATTAAACCTCGAGCGCTTCGGCGTGCCGGGGGCTACGCTTTTAGGCTCGGACAGCCATACTCCCACGGGCGGAGGGCTTGGCATGCTCGCCATCGGCGCGGGCGGTCTGGACGTCGCGGTGGCCATGGCGGGCGGGCCTTATTATATCACCATGCCCGAGATACTCGGCGTAGAGCTAAAAGGAAAGCTTTCATTCGGCGTGTCGGCTAAAGACGTCATACTCGAGCTGCTGCGCATATTAAGCGTGAAGGGCGGTGTGGGCAGGATAGTGGAATATTTCGGCGAGGGCGTAAAAACTCTTTCCGTGCCCGAGCGCGCCACGATAACGAACATGGGCGCGGAGCTGGGCGCAACATCGTCCGTATTCCCCAGTGACGACGTAACAAGGGCGTTCTTAAAGGCACAGGGCCGAGAGAGCGATTATGCGCCTCTTTCGGCTGACCCGGACGCCGTTTACAGCGAGGTCATAACGATAGATTTGTCGAAGCTCGAGCCACTGGCGGCAATGCCGCACAGCCCGGACAGCGTAAGAAGAGTACGCGAAATAGCGAGCTTAAAAGTCGACCAGGTCTGCATAGGCAGCTGCACCAACTCGTCGTACCTCGATATGATGCGCGTCGCGGCGATACTCAAGGGCAGAACGATAGCGGAGAACGTAAGCCTTACAATATCCCCCGGCTCGCGACAGGTAATGACTATGCTATCCCGGAGCGGAGCGCTTGCCGACATAATTTCCGCGGGCGCTAGGATACTCGAATGCGCTTGCGGCCCCTGCATAGGCATGGGGCAGGCGCCGCGCACTAACGCTGTTTCCGTGCGCACGTTCAACAGGAACTTTTTCGGCCGTTCCGGAACGAAGAGCGCCAATGTTTACCTTGTAAGCCCCGAAACGGCGGCGGCGACGGCATTAACAGGCTTTCTTACCGACCCACGCGATATAGGTCTTGATTCCGGCGCGCTTACCGTAAGCATGCCCGATGCGTTTCTCATCAACGACAACATGATAGCGCCGCCCGATGAAAACGGAGAGACGGAAATCGTCCGCGGGCCAAACATAAAACCGTTCCCCTTGGGCAAACCTCTTAGTGATACCCTCTCGGGGGAAGTGCTGCTTAAGATGGAGGACAATATAACTACCGACCACATAGCGCCCTCGGGCGCGAATTTGCTGCCCTACCGCTCTAATATACCCTACCTTTCCGACTATTGCTTAAAGCCGGTGGACGAGACGTTCCCCGCAAGGGCGAAGACAAAGGGCGGCGGTTTTCTCGTCGCGGGCCATAATTACGGGCAGGGTTCTTCAAGAGAGCACGCGGCTCTGGTGCCGCTGTATCTCGGCATAAAGGGAGTCATAGCTAAGTCGTTCGCGCGCATACACATGGCGAACCTTATTAATTCCGGCATACTTCCGCTCACGTTCGCTCACGAGAGCGTATATGACAGCATAGATCCAGGCGACGAGCTCGTTATTGAGGGCGCGCCCGAAAAAGTTGAAGGAAAAATACCGTTTATGGTAAAAAATATTACAAAGGAATGTGAATTTGAAGTAAAGCTCGACATATCAGATCGCCTGCGCGGTATTCTTCTGGACGGCGGACTTTTGAACCATACGAAAAAAACAGCGGAGAAGTAGATGGCTGAAAAAAGCTTATGGTCAATCTTTTGGATAACGTTCAAGCTGGGAGCGATAACGTTCGGCGGCGGCTACGTTATGGTACCGCTGTTTGAGGGCGAGTTCGTTACGAAGCGGGGCTGGGTCACAGAGCAGGACATGCTCAACATGGTCGCGCTCTCGCAGTCCGTGCCGGGCGCTATCGCGATAAACTGCTCTGTGCTCGTGGGCTACAGGCTGCGCAAAATAAAAGGAGCCCTGGCCGCCGTGCTTGGCTCGATGCTCCCCTCTCTTATAATATTGACGCTGGTAACGTTCATATACCAGGAATTCCGCGACAACCTGTACGTTACCGCCGCCCTTCGCGGCGTGCGCGCGGCAGTCGTGGCGCTGCTCGTTTCGGCGTTCTGGAAGTTTACAAAGCCTTTCCGCAGGGACGCGGTAGCGCTTGTCGCGTTTTCTATAGCGCTGCTGCTTTCGCTGCTTGTGGACATAAACAGCATATATATAATACTCGGCGCTATTGTCTACGGCATAGTGTTCGGTATATGGCGCGTTAAGGAAAGCGCCGGCCTCGCCGGGAAGGACGGCCAGCTATGACGCTGCAGATGTTATGGATATTCTTCAAGATTGGGCTGTTCTCTATAGGCGGCGGATATGCGATGATACCGCTCATAAACAGCGAGCTTGTGGCTTACGGCCTGATGACTCACACCGAGGTTGCGGACATCGTAGCCATATCACAGATGACGCCGGGGCCTTTCGCTATAAATGCGGCGACGTTCGCGGGCGTCAAAACAATGGGGGTATACGGAGGCGTCATAACGACGGTGGGCGTCGTGCTGCCGTCGTTTATAATATCGCTCCTGCTCGCAAGATACTTCTTTAAATTCGAAGACAATATAATAGTGCGCCGCGCCATGTGGGGCTTAAGGCCCGCAGTAACGGGGCTCATAGCCGCCGCGGCGGTGATGATGGCGCTGCCCGCTCTGCTGCGCGTGGAGAGCTTCGCCGCAATAAACTGGGACGGTCTGCTTGGGAGCATAGATGTACCTTCGCTGGTCATAGCGCTCACTTCAGGCATAGCCATAATGAAGTTCAAGGTGTCGTCCATACTCGTTTTAGGAATAGCGGCCGCAGTCGGCATACTGCTGTTTATAATAGGGATATAAAGAGTCACAGATAAAAAAGGCTCGGGCACGCTCCGGGTCTTTTTTTAATATTTCTTTTGTGTTGGGGATGTTCTTTATAATGTACGTTCCGCTGATAAGAAGGCTCCCCTTTTCTCACCCAATGAACTTTGTTCGCCGGGGACCCCTACTGGGAAGCTCAGAAATTTGTCAAAACCAAACCCCCATTTGTCATTCCGAGCTTGCGAGGAATCCTATGGGAAGTGCTTTAAAGAAGGGGATTCCTCAGTCGCTAACGCTCCATCGGAATGACATAAGTACCTTTTTTGACAGTCTCGGTACTCTCTGACGATGGGCTGTCACCGACAGGTGACTGGGGGAGGAAAAGTCGGTCACTCCTTACGGCACTTCGTGCCACCTCACTCGTCTGAGGGAGGCCTTATAGACTATATCCCCCTTTACCCACCCCGGGCGGGGGTTGCCCAGCATTAGATTGTGGGTCTTTCTTTTATCCCTGGCAATCTAGTACCGAACTGAAGGGTGTGAAGCTTTTAATATCCCTTTTCCACATCCACCAAGTTGTCAAGCACGCCCGTATCCGTATACTTCCTTAGGTTGTCCGTAAACGCCTGCAGTACGCGCTCTTTTAGCCGGGTAGACATGCCGCTCGTGTGCTGCGAGAGTATGCAGTTAGGAATGCTCCACAGCTCGTGCCCCGGCGGCAGCGGCTCGGGCTCCGTAACGTCGAGGCCTGCCGCGGCGACATGCCCGCTTCTTAGCGCCTCAATGAGCGCTTGCATGTCTATGGCTGAGCCGCGCCCCACGTTTACTATATATACGCCTTTTTTGAGCAATGCTATCCTTTCCCTTGAGAGTATGCCCGCCGTCTGCGCTGTATTCGGGAGGCACAGCGCCAGAAAATCGCACTTGGGCAGCATGTCGTCCATGTTATCCGATGTATAAAGCGCTTCGACAAACGCCGGCTTTTCACCCGGAGTTTTCTTTGCTGCTAGCACTTTGGCGCCCAGCGCGTGGCATTTTACAGCCAATGTCCTGCCTATATCGCCGAAGCCTATTATGCCTACGGTGGAACCGAAAAATTCCTTATCCGAACTCACCGGGCCCCAAACTTGCTCACACTGCATGTCACGGTATATGTGCAGCCTGCACTTCATAGAGAGAAACATCGCGAGTATATGCTCGGATATCGGCGTGCCGTATATATTCGAATTCGTGAGCTTCACGCGCCCGCTTTTTATACTGCTAAGACCCGTGAATACGTCCGCGCCCGCCGAAGGCAGGTGCAGCCACTTAAGGCGCTTCATAGCCTCTATTGTCTCCGGCTTGAAAAAGCCGAACGCTGCCTCAGCACGCTCGAGCGCTGCGGCGTCCGCGTCGTCTCTTAATATGAATTCGTGCTCGGGGAACGCCTTCTTCAGTGCGGATAAGTCTTCTTCGTCAATAGAAAACCCTAAAAATCTTCCGATACAAACAAGCGCCATTGTTCCTCCAGACCGCGGTCAGTAAATGTCCCGGTGAACTTTATCTTCGTTATAACAGTCATGCGGCGGCCTTGTTTCCGCCGGGTATCCCAGCGAGATAATCGAGAACGGTATTATATCCTCCGGAATTCCGTATATATCCCGTATACCCCGCATAAGCTCTTCTTTCGGATAAAGCCCCAGCCACACGCCGCCCAGCCCCAAAGCGTGCGCAGCAAGCAATATGTTCTCCGTCGCGGCGGAGCAGTCCTGCATGAAGAACTCCTGCCTTGTTGCCCTGTATCCTTTAAGGTTTGCCATCACGAGTATTCCGAGCGGCGCGGATTTCAGCATGCCCCAATATCTGCCCAGCGCGGACACCGCTCTTTTCTTCTCAGGGTCACGCATCACAAGAAACTCCCACGGCTGGGAGTTTTGCGCGGAGGGCGCGGACATCCCCGCGCGCAGCAGTTTTTCCGTCACGTCGTCCGGCACCTGCTGCGGCGCATAAACCCGTATGCTTCTTCTTGCTAATATATTGTCAAGGCCGTCCATATCATTTCTCCTTAAACTGCTTGTCGAACGTCCACGAGGCGTCAGGAGCGGGGTCCTTCTTTAGGTACACCGTCTCTATCGCCTTTTGCTTCAGCCTCCATGAAACAAGCTTAGAGAGCCCGTACAGCAGCTTGTACCCAAACCCCGGGGATACCCTGACGGGCGGGTTTTTCATGCGCGCTACCTTAAGCACCGTCTTCGCGCACGTCTCGGGGCTATACGCCGCGTACTCTGAGTTGACGACGCACATCGAGCGCTCAAGATACCGTCTGTACTCGGTAGCGCACGTCTTTTTGGCATACGTCCTGCTTTGTATGAATCCGGATATAGTATTGCCCGGCTCGACGGTGCAAGCCTTTATTCCGTACGGCTTAAGCTCCATTCTAAGCGCTGTCGTCAGCGAAAACAGCGCAGCCTTGCACGCGCTGTACATCGCCTGAAACGGCACGGGAAAACACGCCGAAAGCGAGCCTATGTTTATTATCATGCCTCCGCCCGCCTCGCGCATATGCGGCAGCACGCAGCCCAGCACGCGGATGACGCCGAATAAGCACACGTCGAATTGCCCGGCGGCCTCCTCTGCCGTCGTTTCCTCTATAGCTCCCGCTATGCCGCTGCCCGCCGCGTTGACGAGCAGATCGAGCCGTCCGTGCTTTTCAATGATATACGCGACAGCCTGCTTTACCGATTCTCCGTCCTCGAGCGTCATGGGCAGCATAGTATACGAAGCGCCCTCGTATTCTACCTTCTCGTAATTTGCGCGTCGGGATGTTCCATAGACGGTATAACCCTCTTTCGCCAGCAGCCTGGCGGCAGCCCTGCCTATGCCGGAGCTCGCTCCGGTCACCAGGGTGATCTTATCGTTGTTATCACTCATATGTCTATTTTATACAACCGGCATGCTTTTTTCAATCGGATATTACGCTGCCGTTTTTTTGCTACGCTCTGATTGTTGCGGCGTCCCATACGCAATGTTATAATCTGCATCAAGAGCGGCTTATCGTTTGCCGCTGATTTAAATCGAGGTGGAAAATGAACGCGGAAATTTTATGTATCGGTACGGAAATACTGCTGGGAGACATAGTGAACACAGACGGCGCGTTTCTCGCGCGTCAGCTCGCGGCTCTTGGCATAAACATATATCACCAGTCGGTGGTGGGAGACAACGCCGAGCGGCTTAAAAGTAGTCTGGAGCTAGCGCTCTCGCGCGCCGACATGGTAATAACGACGGGGGGCCTTGGGCCTACGTACGACGACCTGACAAAAAAGACGATAGCCGATTACTTCGGGGTGGGGCTTACATTGCACGAGCCTTCGATGGAAAAGATACGGGTTCTCGAATTGAAGACGAACCACCAGGTAGCGTCCAACAAGCTGCAGGCTATGGTGCCCGAGGGCTCGGAGGTGTTCTTCAACGACACGGGCTTCGCGCCGGGCATAGCGCTCGAGAAGGACGGCAAGACTGTAATAATGCTGCCCGGTCCTCCCGCGGAGATGCAGCCCATGTTTTTAAATAAGGTTGTTCCTTACCTGCTGCGCAAGTCGAAAGAGACGATAGTTTCGAGCACCGTGCATATATTCGGCATGGGCGAGTCGCATGTTGAGGAGACGCTGCGCGATATTATGACGGCATATACTAACCCGACTATAGCGCCGTACGCCAAAACAGGAGAAGTGCAGGTGCGTGTCAGCGCGAAGGCGGACAGCGAAGAAACCGCCAAAAAGCTTATAGCACCCGTCATTGGCGAGATAACAAAACGGCTGGGAAGCGTCATATACGGCATAGATTCCGGCTCCATGCAGAACGCGGTTGTTAAATCGCTTAAGGAAAAAGGACTTAAAGCGGCAACCGCCGAAAGCTGCACAGGCGGCGGCGTCTCGCGTGCGATAACGGATATCCCCGGCTCGTCCTCCGTTTTTGAATGCGGTGTCTGCGCGTACTCTAACGATATGAAGATAAGGCTGCTGGGCGTAAGCGAGGAAACGCTGCGCCTCAACGGCGCCGTTTCGCCCGAGACTGCCGCCGAGATGGCAGAATGCATACGACGCTTAAGCGGTGCGGATATAGGCGTCGGCGTGACGGGCATAGCCGGCCCGGACGGCGGCAGCGAAGAAAAGCCCGTAGGCCTTGTTTATGTCTCCGTTTGCAGCGACGCTTACAGCGAAACTAAGAAGCTGCTGCTCTCAAGAGGCCACTCTAAGGAGCGCGAATCCATAAGGTACCTCTCGACGCTGCATGCTCTTTCGCTCATACTAAAAGCGGCCGGAGCCGCTAAATAAGCCTGTCTTCGGCCTTTATTCGGGGACGCCGGGCAGACGCTGGATTGGCAGCCCGAAGACGCGCCTGCAATCTAGTGTCTGACTGATAAGATAAGCTTTACAATCTGCTCTATACACCTCATCCGGCGCTGTGCGCCACCTTCTCCTCAAGTAGAAGGCTCTATCACTTATATGTTTTAGAGCTCACTGCGCAGCCTAGTGTTAAACAATAGTAAAAGCTCCTTACGGAGCTTTTTTTTCAACACAAGCCACAACAGGGCTGCCTTTCGGGCAGCCCTGTTTGTATCTTATACCGTTATATAATTTATTGCTTTGCGCCGCATTTCGCGCAGAACGCTGCTCCTTGGGATATGTCCGCTCCGCAGCTTACGCATTTGGGAGACGCCGGCGCTTCGGCTTCGGGTATAGGAGGGGCCTGCACGCCTGCCGGTGGATACTGCAAAGGTGCCTGCGGGACGGCGCTGTACTGCTGCATGGCGGGGTTGGGGACGCCGCACGCGGGGCAAAACGCCGCGTTCATGGGAACGAACGCTCCGCATCTCGGGCAGGTTATGCCGGCCATCTGCGCTCTCGCAACTGCGGAGGCCGCTCTCATCTGTTTAAACTTTTCAGCTCTTACAAACACGACTATCGCAATAGCGCCGAACGCAAGGAAATAGAACAGCGTGCTGAACACGAAATATCCTGGAATAGCGAATCCCATAATGGAGCCACCGCCAGCAAGAGCGATTATCCATGCAACGAGACTTCCAAGCGATATCACACCGCTGGTTATGACCAAAGTCATCATGTCCTCGCGGATCACGGTCAGTATAAGCCCTGCGTACATCAAAATCGCGCCTAATACGCCAAATACATCTGAAAGCGCGGTGATAAACGCACCCAGCAGATAGAGCAGGCCGCCGAGGGCGAATATAAAGATATAGCCGGACAGCAGGAACCTGAAAAATCCTTTTGTGTTAAAGTATTGCCTTACATTGTTCAAAAAAGCTTTGTACGGAGACATGAGCGAAACCTCCTTAAAGTTTATATGTATATATATTACATCACTGATATAGATATTCGCAAGCGATATAACAAATATTTAACGCTATTTTTGATAAATACTTCGTTTCTCTTTTATTACTGACAGTATAGTCTTTTCTCACGTAACAATTAATGCTAAAGGTGCACAAAAAAGAGTTATGCAAACACCGCAGCAAGGTATCTAATTAATTCACGGAAACGGTTCTTAAGTCGCTTGAATTATATCCCATATTACGTTATAATTTTACAGTACATAGCTTTTTACATAAGCGCCGGGTCTGCGCGCGATTATTTTTCGGAATTAATCATAAAATTTAATCAGGGGCGGTTTATGGACGAATTATATGTCGCAAAACTGAAAGAGATAAACGAGCAGACAGGCGGTATATTAAAGCGGCTCGAAGATATACGCGACACGCTTGCCAAAGCCAACGAGAGCATAGGATACCTGTCCCGCTTCAACGCGATGAAAGAAGAAATAAGCAATATCGGCTGGTCGGGCATATGCGCAAAGTACCACCCCGATGTTAATATAAGCGACCCGGCCGCATACGAGCTTTTTCTGCTTTACAAATTCACTTACGACAACATGAACAGAAGCGTCTGAATAAATTTCTGATATACTTTCTTTATATCCGCAACGTTCCCGCTTATCCGAGCGCCCCGGCGGCGTTTTTCAGTTCCTCGATGATACTTATATGCTGCGGACACACGCTCTCGCAATGGCCGCACTCTATGCATGCGGACGCGTCGCTCAAATTAATTCCTTTCGTGCTCCAGAAATAAGAGCCCTTCGCAGCCTGCTCGTCTTTGTACACGGTAAGCATATTCATTGCGCCGAATATACCCGGTATGGCTATGGACTGCGGGCAGCCGTCCATACAATACGCACACGATGTGCACGGTATAGACGCAATATCGCTAATTGCCGACTGAGCCCTCGATATAGTTTCGCGCTCGGCTTTACTGAGCGGCTTAAAATCGCTCATATATGATATGTTATCTTCCATCTGAGCCATATCCGACATGCCGCTCAATACGGTAATAACACCGTCCAGCGACGCCGCAAACCTCATCGCCCAGGAAGCGATCGACGCTCCGGGATCGGCATCCTTTAATATCTTTCCGACAGCAGGCGGCGGCGAAGCCAGCAGGCCGCCTTTTACAGGCTCCATTATGATAACAGGCTTGCCGTGCTTTCTTGCAACCTCGTAGCACAATCTCGACTCTATTCTGGGGTTATCCCAATCGGCATAGTTGATCTGAAGCTGTACAAATTCCATTTCAGGATGCTCCGTCAGTATTTTATCGAGCACCTGAGCCTTGTCGTGTATAGAAAAGCCGAGATGGCGTATCAATCCTTCCTGCTTCTTCTTGCTTAAAAAGTTCCAGATGTCAAACCTGTCGAAAGACTCAGTGCGCGTCTCACCCAGATTATGCAGCAGATAAAAGTCAAAATAGCCGGCCCCTGTGCGTTCCAGCGATGTATAAAGCATCCGCTGCGCTTCCTCTTTTGTTTTCGGGCCAGCCCATGCGGGCAGCTTTGTAGCAAGCAGATATTCCTCGCGCGGATAGCGCTCAACCAGCGCTTTTTTTGCAGCGCGCTCGGAATCTCCGTTGTTATATCCATACGCCGTGTCAAAATATCTGAATCCTTTGGCGAGGAACAGATCGGTCATATCCTTTACCTGCTCTATATCTATACTGTCGTTTATCATCGGAAGCCGCATAAGCCCGAAACCCAGCTTTGGAATGTCCTGTCCCAGATATTTTTCCATACTTTTTTTGTCCTTTCCCGCCATTGCGGCCTTATATCTTTAAAAATTATTTTGCCTGTCCTGTATAATGCTTTTCCTTTAAGGCTTCTGAACGCCCATACATTTCTATCTTGTAATCGAGCCTTGCTAGCGTCGCGCGCATTTCTTCCATCCTTGCGGCGAGCTGCCTGCGCTGATCTATAAGCAGCTGCATTCTTGCTTCCACCGTCGAATCTCCCTGCCTGAAAAGCTCCACATATTCCCGGAGCACTTCTATAGGAAGGCCTGCGCTGCGCATGCATTTTATAAATTCGACCCAATTGCAGTCGTCGTTTGTGTAATATCTTATTCCGCTCGTGTTGCGGTTTACGCGCGGTATCAGCCCGACCCGCTCATAATAGCGCAGCGTATCCGCAGTAATACCGTATTTTTTACTGACCTGTGCTATAGTCATATGCTGCCGCCTCCTGACGCTTCGCATTGTATCACTTTGAGTTCACTCCAAGTCAAGCATAAACCATAATAAATTTTACTCCCGCGTTTTAACACAGGAATTCATATTCTCTACATAAAATTGTCTATAGATTATCGTTTAACAGCACCATGTGTATATGGTCTTCCCACACACCGTTTATTCTAAGATACTTTTTCGCGTACCCCTCATTGTAAAATCCCAGCTTTTCCACGACGCGCAGCGAGCGCGCGTTTTTTGGCATTATATTAGCCTCTATCCTGTGCAGTCCATAGTCATTAAACATCACGCCTATGCCCGCCGTTAACGCCTCGGTCATATATCCCTTATTAAGTTCGTCTTTGTCGAGCTTGTATCCCAAAAAGCAGGAAAGAAACGGGCCGCGCACTATGTTGCTGAAGCTTGCAAAACCTATCAGCTTTTCTTCTCCGATTTTGCATATCCACAGCTTGAGCATGCTTCCTTCGTCCATGCACTGCCGTTCGCGAATCAGCTCCTCTCTATGAAATGCATCGGTATAAAAAACTTCGCCGCGCTTTGGCTCCCACTCCTCCAGGAAATCCCGGTTGCGCGAATAGTAATCAAGCACGTCCCCCGCGCATGTTTCGTCCAGCGTTGTAAGCTTAAGCCTTTCCGTTTTGATTACTCGCTGCATGTATATCCCCTTTAATTGTTTGCTTTTGCTATGTCCTGTATCGCTTTACGCGCCGCTTCTGCGTTTTGTCTGCTTTTATACGGCCTTCCCCATATCGTATGCCTCGTCCATCGCTGAGCTTTGCTTAATATCGCCTATTTCAAACGCGCCCGTGCCGTAGACGACGCCTTTTTCCTGCGGGTCGTCAAGGCAAGAAAGGAATCCTCTAAACGCTTCTATCGTACGTTCCATCGCAGGCTTGCTGTCATCCCCGGCGGCCACTATAAAGTAGAACTCCTTGCCGCTCATGCGCCTGTAAGCCGTTATAGTCCTGTCTATAAGCGTTTTCATCTGCGCGGACATAGTGTAGAAATATACAGGCGTCGCCATAACTATCACGTCCGCCGCTATCATCTTTTCGATTATCTCCGCGGCGGCGTCCTTTTGGAAGCAGCTTCCCTTTTCTTCGCATGTACAGCAGCCCGTGCAGTAATTTACGCGCTTGTCCTTTAAAAATATCTTTTCGGCTTCATTGCCCGCTTCTATGGCGCCGCGTAAAAACTCGTTGCATAGAGTATCAGAATTTCCGCCTTTTCTCGGACTTGAAGATAATATCAATACTTTTTTACCCATAATGACCTCCTTTTTACTTGCAGTTTAACACTTAAAGCGGACTCCAAGTCAAGTATAAACATTCTTCTATACCGCCCTGAAGCCCCTGCCTACCGTTTCGCTCGAATTGACTATCGTTATGAACGCTTCTTTATCTATAGAGCGTATGTAGTCGCGCAGCAGCACGGTCTGCCTGCGCCCTAATACCGTCGTGATTATCTCTTCCTCGCAGCCCGTATACGCGCCGCACGCTTTGGATATCGTCGCTCCGCGATGCAGCACGTTTATTATAAACGCCTGTATCGCCTTGCTTTCCTTTGATATGATCATTACCTGTTTGCGCACGTTGATGCTCTCTATAACGTTGTCGAGCAAGAACGCTTTTAACAGCAGCCCCAGCACGCAGTACAATCCTGTCTTTATGCCGTATATCGAGCCCGCAACAGCAGTTATAACAAAATCGCTTAACAGCAGCGCCTTACCTATCTCGAGGCTGGTATGCTTTGACAGTATCATCGCCACGATGTCCGTGCCGCCTGTAGAAGCGCCGAGGTTAAACACTATGCCGCTGCCCACCGCAGGCAGTATGACCGCAAAGCACAGCTCGAGGAACTTATCGTCGGTAAGCGGCTTCGTTATGGGTACGGTCAATTCCAGCAGCCATATAAAAAGCGAGAGCACGAGCGACGAATACACGGTGCCCGACGCGAACTTTTTCCCCAGGAATATAAAGCCTATAATTACTAGCACGACGTTTATGATGAGCATGAAGTGCCCCACATTGAGCGAAGGCGCAAGCGTGGCCGCTATTATTGACACTCCTGTGGTGCCGCCTGTCGCGAAGTTGTTGGGCACCTTGAAGAAGTGCACGCCCAGCGCTACTATAAGTAGCCCCAGATTAAGCAGCAGAAAATTCTTTTTGTTTGATATTATACTCTTCATTTTAATTCGTTCTCCGGAATGCGGCGTAATATAGTATACCGCTTCTTTTTCCACCCCGTAAGGCCTTCGGCTTCCGGGGGCCCCGGTATTTCCACCCCGTAAAGCCTTCGGCTTTCGGGGGCCCCGGTATTATTTCGACTAATTTACTTATTCTCCTTTATGTCTGCCGCCCTAAAGTTCGCAGCCTTACAAATAGCCGGCTGCATTACTTATTATCCTCATGATAAAAAAAAGATATCAGAATTGCTCCCGATATCTATTACCTCTCTTATTCCTTTCAGAAGGCACTGACTTGCCGAATAACCATACTTATCAATCTTTTGCTGCGATAAAAGTCAGTGAACGCTGCACAAAACCATCATTCTCTATTCCCGTCGTTATCAGCCGTCTTTTGCACGCAGGACTTTTCTTTATTCAGACATGGGAGCTTATTTATAAAAAGCATGCCTATACCCACCGCAAGCATGAATATAGCGACGAACTGGGAAGTCGAGAGAGCGCCGACAGCGCCTCTGTCGTCACTCCGGAAGAACTCGATAATAAATCTCCCGACGCTATATAAAATGAGGTATAACGCCCCTACCTTACCGTCTTTGGGCTGCCTTTTCGCGTACAATACAAGCACCAGCGCTATAAGAAAATTTCCGACGCTGGAAAACAGCTGCGTAGGCAGCAGCTTAACGCCATTAGGCGCAAGCAGAGAGTTTTGAAACACTACGCCCAAAAACGAGTCCGTACTGCATCCGTAGCAGCATCCGGCAAGAAAGCACCCTATCCTCCCGAAGCCCTGCGCTATTGCAACCGACGGCATCGCAAGATCGAAATATTTAAGGAAGCTGATCTTTTTGATCCTGCAATAGATAAACGCCGCCAGCACTCCGGATATTATGCCGCCGTATACCACAAAGCCGTTTCCGGACAGAGCAGCCCACGGGTCTTTTATAAACAAATCAAATTCAACTATGCAGAAAAGGAGCTTTGCTCCGATAAAGCCGAAAACAAGCGCGACGATCCCCAGGCTTAATACAGCGTCGGCGCTCAGCTCTTTGCTTTTCGCTCTTTTAACGCCCACCAGCAAAGCGCATATAACGCCTATACCTATCATCAGCCCGTAGCCGTGTATAGTAAATGGCCCCAGGCTAAGTATGTCGTTGTACATTTATAACTCTCCAAGTCTTTTGAATTCATATTATTATACAATCAATGAAGAGATCCGTCCAAGACTTTATTATTCTGATATCTAACGCATTTTTAACCCTAAACAGCCTTACGGCTTTTCGGGAACCCGATATAAAATAAAGCTGATGCTTTCTGTAGTTTTAACAAAAAAACATCAGCTTGATACCAAAAGTTCGTACTACTTTCTGTTTAAAGAAATTATCAGCTTTCCGTCGCTGTATGTAATTAGCTTTTGATTCCGCGCCATATTGATATTTTTATCCTTTACGATATCTCCTGTTCTGAATACTGACAGCATGATGCCTATTAGTATCAGATTTATGACTGTTGCGATATTGCCATATGATACAAGCGGCAAAGATAAGGGAGAGATTAATGGAAAGCCCAGATTGACTATGACATAGCCCGCTGCCTGCAATGTAAACGTCATCATTACGGATAACGATACAAACAGGGCTAAACAGCTTTTTTGTTTGAAGCAAAGCCTGAAACCCTTTATGATAAAGAATATCAGCAAACCTATAATAACGATAAAAGCTATCCAGCCAATATTGAAAATCACATACGTCAAAAGATAATCGGTATTATTGCCCACCCAGGCTAAAGACGTCGCTGAGTTAGGAATAGTCCCGTGTCCGATTAGT
Organism: Bacillota bacterium; assembly: GCA_023410595.1. Classification (GTDB taxonomy): domain Bacteria; phylum Bacillota; class Clostridia; order Christensenellales; family SZUA-584; genus DTFZ01. Next base: position 212,721 of record JAEYPO010000009.1, read on the forward strand.
CTTGAGACTGCAAGGAGCGCTCTGATATGGGAAGCGAAATAACCCATACCCGACGGAGAGGCCGCAGGATCAAATACAGCCTGTATCCGTTCCCATTGGCGACTTTCGTAAAGTACATAGAATGTCAGCAATAAAACTATGGCAACCGGAATAAATACAAGCAGATATCCGTACAAGGCCTTTACTTTGAACCACTTTTTTGAAATCGCCAGGCATAATATCACCAGCCCCGACAACGCAAAAAGCAGCAGGCCTGACGTTGAGGGAATAAAAAACGCAAGAGCAGCCGGAAATGCAAAGGAAAATCCGCAAAGTATAATTCCTACGTAGCCTTTGTTTCTTGTTGCATACACGATTGCGGCAAAACCAAGCGGGAACAATAGCGTTAAAAAACTGGCATAGTATGATCTGCCGTTGATCACGGGTGTAAAAAGCAGGGCGGCAACCGATAAAGCCAGTATTACAAAGTAAACTGTTTTCGGACGCTTTCCAATAAAAGTGAAGTCGGTAAAATATGCGGCCACCATCAGTCCGAGACCGGCAACCATCGAAAGAGCCGTGGGCGCCAGCCATTGTTCGCTGCCGCTTACAAAAAATATCCGGATCAGCAGCCCGGCAATTAAAAGGGCAGCCGTTAATATTAACATGCTCCATTGCGGCTTGGGCCGATGCGTGCGGTCAAGCTCTGTGCCGACAAAAACAGGGTCGCCCATCTGGGTAATTGCCTGATCGGTAGCCGCGGCCTCATCTGTGCCATCGGCGATATAAGCGTTTCTTTGGTCAATAATGTGGTTTTCAATTTCTTCTGTAATAATGGCGTGAGCCTTTTTCCATTTTACCTGATCACAGACAGTCTTTGAGTATTCTTTGATCTTTTCAAACGGCTGCATAGCTTCCACCTCCGCGAAGAACTTTACTGACCGCCTTTGAATACGCCGCCCATTCAGTCTGTTTATCAGCGAGCAGCCTTTTTCCTTTACTGCTGAGGTGATAGTATTTTCTTATTCTTGCGCTGTCCGCATTGTCGTCATAAGAGCTTACTATGCCCTCGTTTTCCAGGCTGTGCAGTATAGGATACAATGTTCCGGCTTTCAAATTAAAAACGTTGCTGGATTTTTTGGACAATTCTTCGATCATCTGATACCCGTACATATCCTTGTTCTCCAGCAGCTTCAATATCAGCATTGTCGTGTTTCCCGCCAATAATCCTTTATCTATGGCCATGCTGCGCCCTCCGTTATATAGATAATCTATATATATAATATATCGACCGTCTATATATGTCAAGAACAAATTAGTAAGGTATGGTTAAAGATTTGATAAAGCGGGACATTGATAAAATTTACGGAAAAACGCCAATGGTTTGATCCATCGGCGTTCAGATTGTAATGTCTTTTTATTACCCAAGAGGATTTTTTCTTACTCCACCGTCACGCTCTTAGCTAAATTCCTCGGCTTGTCGACGTCGCAGCCCTTCTGCACGGCCATGTAATAGGCAAACAGCTGCATCGGCACGACCGCGAGCATGGGAGCGAATATGCCGTCGCTCTTTGGCAGGTACACTATCTCGTCCGCCAGCCCCTCTAATATATCGCAGCCCTCAAAGCACACCGCGAGCACGTACGCGCCGCGCGCTTTTACTTCCTTTATGTTGCTCGCCGTCTTCTCTAGCAGCCGATCTTGCGTTGCTATAGCGACGACAAGCGTTCCCTGCTCAATAAGCGCTATAGTGCCGTGCTTGAGTTCCCCCGCGGCGTACGCTTCGGAGTGTATATACGAAATCTCCTTGAGCTTTAATGACGCCTCCATTGATAACACGTAATCTAGCCCGCGCCCTATGAAGAACACGCTGCCTTTAGAGAAGTGCCTGCTCGCTATACGCTGCATCTGCTCCTTCGTTTCAAGCACGCAGTTCATGAGCGTCGGAACCTCGGAAAGCCCCTTTACATACATATCGTATGTACTGCCGTCCATACTGCCCGACATCCTCGCTATCTCCAGCGCTATCATGTATATAGCCATTAGCTGTGCATTATAAGCCTTGGTGGACGCTACGGCTATTTCGGGTCCGGCGTGCGTGTACAGCACGGCGTCCGCTTCGCGCGCTATCGAGCTGCCCACTGTGTTGACTATGGCCGCCACCTTAGCTCCGCGCTTCTTCGCTTCGCGCATAGCAGCCAGCGTGTCCGCCGTCTCGCCCGACTGGCTGATAACTATGACGAGCTGGCCGGGGTCTATTATGGGAATCCTGTACCTGAATTCAGAAGCTACCTCCACCTCGACAGGTATCCTCGTGAGCTCTTCAATTATATACTTGCCCACCATGCCCGCGTGATAAGCAGTACCGCACGCTACTATGTTTATCTTGCTTGTGTTTTTCGCCATATCGGCGTCAATGCCCGCTTCGGATATATCTATAAGCCCGCCCTTCAGCCTTGGAGACAGCGTATCCGCCATAACGCGCGGCTCTTCATGTATCTCCTTTATCATGAAGTGCTCGTATCCTCCCTTTTCAGCCCTTGATATATCCCAGTCCACGTGATAACACTCATGGCTTGCAGGCGCGCCGTACTCGTCGTAGACGTTTACCGCTTCCTTTGTCAACACTGCCGTCTCCCTGTCGCCCAGAAAATACACGTCGCGCGTATATTCCAGCAGCGCCGGTATATCGGAGGCTATAAGGTTTTCCCCGTCGCCTAAGCCTATAACGAGCGGGCTGTCCTTTCTAGCCGCTACTATCAATCCCGGGTGCTTTTGCGACACCACGCCCAGCGCGTACGAACCTTCGAGCCTGGGCAGCGCTTTTAATACGGCGGAGAGCAGGTCGCCGTCGTAGTAATAGTTGATAAGATGCGCTATGGTCTCCGTGTCCGTCTCGGACGTGAACTTCGCGCCTTCTAATATAAGCCAGTCCTTGAGCTTTTGGTAGTTTTCTATTATACCGTTGTGAACAACTGCGATATCGCCCGCGCAGTTCGTATGTGGATGTGAGTTTTCAAACGAGGGCTCACCGTGCGTCGCCCATCTTGTATGCCCTATGCCGGCAGCGCCTTTTGCTTCTATATCTCCCGCAAGCTTCACGAGCCCTGCGAGCCTGCCCTTCGTCTTTCTTACTATTAGTTCGCCGTCCGCGACTATGGCGAGCCCCGCGCTGTCGTAGCCCCTGTACTCAAGCTTGGCAAGGCCGCCAAGCAGCACGGGCACAACGTCCCTGCCTCCAACGTATCCGACTATTCCGCACAAAGTATTATGCCTCCCTTTATCGCCCCTTTTCGGGGATAGAATTTTCCACCACAATAACGTCGCTACCGCCCCGAAAACTACTCGTCTCCGGGGCCTGCTGCCGGGGTCCAAAAAAATATACTTTTTGTGCCGTAAGGGAAGCTCGTTTGACGTTAAGTTCTCAAGTTATGCAAGGCGGCTTTCTATGAGAGCTGCCATATCCACTGCCTGCCGCTCTATTTCCTTTTTGTCCTTGCCTTCTATCATCACCCGCACGAGCGGCTCGGTGCCAGATGGACGTATAAGCACCCTGCCGCTGCCGCGGAAATTTTTCTCCAGTTCGTCGATCTTGTTTTTGACTTCCGCGTCTTCCATTATATGCTCTTTATTTTCATCCTTGACGCGAACGTTGACGAGCACCTGCGGCAATATCGTGACCACGCTCGCAAGCTTTGAGAGCGTCTTGCCGCTGCGCATTATTATGGACGCAAGCTGTATGCCGGTGAGTATGCCATCGCCCGTAGTGCACTTGTCAAGGAATATAATATGCCCCGACTGCTCGCCGCCCAGCGAATACCCTGAGCGCGACATCTCTTCAAGCACGTACCTGTCTCCGACTTTAGTCTTCAGCACATTAATGCCGTTTGACTTCATAGCGAGATCGAGCCCCAGATTACTCATCACCGTGCAGACGAGCGTGTTATCCTTAAGAAGGCCATGCTCCTTTAAATCGAGCGCGCATATTGCCATTATCTCGTCACCGTTGACTATAACGCCGTGCTCGTCGACAGCTATTATCCTGTCGGCGTCCCCGTCGAACGCGAAGCCCATGTCCGCGCCCAGTTCCGCCACTAGCTGCGTCAGCTTTTCGGGGTATGTAGAGCCGCAGTTGTCGTTTATGTTTGTGCCGTCAGGCGTGTTGTAATACGGCACAACTTCGGCGCCCAGCTCCATAAACGCCCGCGGCGCTACGACCGACGACGCGCCGTGCGCGCAGTCTAGCACTATTTTCAGGCCCCTTAGGTTCGTGTCCGTAGTTGAGAGCAGGAACTCCTTATATTCGGTCAGCGCGTTTACTGCGGTCACCCTTCTGCCGACGTCCATACCCGACTTCGTTTTAAGCTGCTCGGACTCGTCCAGTATTATGCTCTCTATCCTGTTTTCCACCTCGTCGGGCAGCTTCTTGCCTTCCGAGCTGAAAAATTTGATGCCATTGTATTCCGCGGAGTTGTGCGACGCCGATATAACGACGCCCGCGTCCGCCCCGTAGTCCCTTGTCAGGTACGCTATCCCCGACGTGGGTATGACGCCGGCGACTATAGCCTCCGCTCCCACCGAGCATATGCCCGCCACCATCGCCGATTCGAGCATATCACCCGATATTCTCGTGTCTCTGCCTATGAGTATCCTCGCCTTGTGCACCTTGCTCGTGAGCACGTACGCTCCCGCCTGGCCCAGCTTAAACGCCAGCTCGCAGGACAGCTTTTCGTTGGCGACGCCCCTCACTCCGTCTGTTCCGAATAATCTTCCCATGTTACCTCCATCGGGCTAGTTAATAATACCCACATTTATACCAATATGCAAATTGGTATAGTCCTTTTCTGTCGCGCTATTTTTCTCTTATATAGCTTAACGCGGAGTATACCGCTACCGCTCCGTCCGCCGCCGCCGTCACGACCTGCCGCAGCGGCTTTTCCACGATGTCTCCCGCCGCGAATACGCCGGGGACGCTCGTCCGCATGAACGCGTCGGTTATGATGTATCCCGCCTCGTCGGTATTTACCCTGTCCTTAACCGTTTCAGTCTGCGGCGTCGTGCCTATAGCCACAAAGACGCCTGATACGCTAATATCGCGCAGTTCCTCCGTTTTGGTGTTCTTAAGCCGCACACCTTCCACAAACGACTTGCCCAGCACCGTTTCCACCACGCTGTCCCAGACGAATTCTATCTTTTCATTTCCCATCGCTGTCTTTTGCAGCGCCTTTTGCGCGCGTAGTTCAGAACGCCTGTGCACGACATATATATGATTCGCGAAGCCCGCGAGGTACAGCGCATCCTCGATTGCCGTATCGCCGCCGCCTATTACGACGACGTCTTTTTGCCTGAAGAACGCTCCGTCGCACGTCGCGCAATATGAGACGCCCGAGCCGACAAGCTTTTTCTCCGATATGAGCCCCAGTGATTTGTATTTCGCGCCCATCGCGAGTATCACGGCTTTCGCGGAATACACCGCATCATGCGTTATAACTTTTTTCTCGTCTCCCTCAAGGTCAAACCCGGTGATTTCCGCGTTCTCGACGCGCGCGCCCAAGCGCTCCGCCTGTTCCCTGAACTTCAGCGCCAGCTCTGCTCCCGGCACACCCTCAGGAAACCCGGGGTAATTCTCCACGATATGAGCCCGCGCTATCTGTCCGCCCGCAAACAGGCTTTCAATTATCAGCGCCGACATTCCCGCTCTTGCCGCATAGATGCCCGCCGTCAGCCCCGCAGAACCGGCGCCGGCGATTATCAGATCGTACATGTTATGCTCCTTTGCCTTAGTTGCTCAGCTTTACCGATGTACACAAATAATACCCTATTTTCCGCAAAAAAACAAACACGTTGTGTACGGTATAACCTGCGTTTATTAAGTACTTTTTTAGCTACAATAAATCGAAAGCCCGCTACTAGCCGATTTTCTGTTTTAATACCTCTACCGCTTTGTTTATCTGCGCGTCCTGCTCAAAAGTATAGCTTAGAGGGTCGTCTTTGAATTCCTGTTGTATATCTATGTAATGATCGGGGTATATGCCGTTCCTGTCTATTATCCTGCCGCTCGGCGTAAAGTACTGCGACGTCGTAATCTTAAGCCCCGCTCCTGTCGACTGTATCGGTATTACTACCTGCACAACGCCTTTGCCGTACGTCCTCGTGCCAACGACGGGCCCGTATCCGTAATCCTGTACCGCGCCCGCAAATATCTCGGCGGCGGATGCTGTATTGCCATTCACCACAACAGCTATAGGCAAGTCTATACAATTCGCGTCGCTTGACCATGTCTCCCTGCGTCCGTTCTTGTCCTCCGTATATACGAGCGTGCCTTCGGGCAGCAGCCTGTCGAGCACCTTTACCACCGTCGTGAGATACCCGCCCGGATCGTCGCGCAAGTCTATCACTATGCCCTTTGCTTCCTGCTCTTCGAAGAAGCTCATCGCTTCGCTGAAAAGCGCTTCGCAGTTGCCCCCGAATTGTATTATCTGCATATATCCAATGCCATCGGGAAGCATCTTGTATTTGACCATATCCCGGGTAACAGCGCGGCGCACAACTTCAAATTCAAACGATTCTTCGCCCCGAAGCACTCCTATCTTAAGCGTTGTGCCCTCCTCACCGATACAGAGCTTGCCTATCTCCTGCAGCGACATGTTCGTCACGTCTTCACCGTTCACGCTGATTATATAATCCCCAACTTTAAGGCCCGCTTCTTCTGCCGAAGACCCCTCAAAAAAGTACTCTACTTTGGAAAGACCGGTCGCCTCTTCCTTGGTTATGACCATACCGAGCCCGTAGTATTCGCCGGACGCTTCCTGTTTGAACGCTGCGAACTCCTCGGGCGTGTAATAAACGCTGTAGGGGTCGTCAAGCGCTGCGACCATCGCTTTAAGGCCCGCATATTGAAGGTCTTCCATACTGAACTCCCGAAGATAGTTCTGTTTGATGATTTCCTCTACCCTGGAAAATTCAGATACGGGAAGCTCTTCCTGCGCGCCGTCCATATCAAACAGGTGAAGCCCCAGCGTAACCGATACTATGGTCAGCGTTACCAGCGAAGATACTATGCCTACTATAACAGCCATTATAACGGCTGACCTTTTGCTCATATAATCCCTCCAAAAACACATACGTATATAAATATGTGTCCGGGCAGGCGGATTATTCGCTTTTCCGCATGCCATGAAATTATCACCCAAAAAAGTCTCACGACTTGCGAGGGGCCCCGAAATTACAGCATTGCAGACTGCTTTAATATAAAAGCGCCAATTATGCAAACGCCTTATAATTTAAGTGAATATCCGTCTTTTCGAACATTATATACCCCGTAAAATACCATGTCAAAATCGGGCAGATAATGTTCATAAAAAGTTCCCGTTCGCAAAAAACTCTTGACGTTACATAACATGTAACGTTATAATTTGTGTATCGTCAGGAGGTGTGTATGAAAAAAATCATATCGTTTTCCACAAAGGAAGAACTGAATATCTACATGAGCCCGCAGCGCCAGCAGCTGCTGCGCGTCATGCACATAAACGGCAGGCCAATGACGGCTAAGATGCTTGCCGACAAGCTTTGCATATCAGCTTCGTCCGCCTCTCACCATATATCGAAGCTCATGCAGCTTAAGCTTATAGAAGAAGACCATACGGAAGTTATAAACGGTATAACCGCAAAGTATTTTCGTCTTGCGGACGTTACCGTGAGTGTCGGCATACATAAGGACGACGGGCTTTTTGACGAGAAGAATGCCCTCGTTCAAAATTTTCTGCAAAATACGCTGAGCGGCCTTCTTCGCGGGAAGGAATATGCCCGCAGCATCGGCATACCGGAGGACGATATGAAGAATCTCGGCGACTGCATAGGCGGCGTCGTCCACTTAAAACCGGAAGACGCACGCGCCCTGCTGGAGCTGATACGCAAGTTTACCGACGAGCATGAAGCGTATTCGGAAGGCACGGAGCCGTGGGAATTTGCTGTAATATTTTATAAATCCGGGTTCGAGTCATGAAACAACATTACTGGGCACTGCTTTTCTTTAATTATTTCGCTATGGGCATAATGGTGCCGGTACTCAGCCTCGCGCTGCTTGACAAAGGGCTCGACCTTACAAGCCTTGCGCTGATATTCGGCTTATACACCCTGACCGTGGTTATACTTGAAGTACCGAGTGGCATAATGGCGGACCTCATCGGGCGTAAAAGGGTGTTTCTCATATCAAACGTTTTCTACATCGTATCGGCCGCGCTGCTGCTTTTTGCTCATGGTGTTGCGCTTATGATACCGGTAATAATATTCTGGGGGGCGGGCAAGGCGTTCGCGTCCGGCTCTATGGACGCGCTTGTTATCGATAGTTATGTCGAACTTAACGGCGCCGAAAGCATGCCGGTCGTAACATCGAGGCTTGCGCTGCTCGAAACGATAGGGCTTTCGACAGGCGCAATACTGGGCGGTTTCCTGCCGGGGCTAACGAAGGGGCTGCTCCCGCTTTTCGGAACGTATGATATCACTATACTTCTGCGTTCCGTATTGATAGTTATAAACACAATATTGTGCGCAGCCTTTATCAAGGAACACCGTCCGCACGGAACGCATGTCCCGAAGCTGAAGGAGCATGTCGCCCAAAGCGTCCGGTTTATTAAGCGGAGCCCCGTATTGCTGCTGCTCGCTGCAGGACTGTTTTGCACGGGCATATCCATATTCACGGTCGAGACATACTGGCAGCCCGCTTATACAACAGTTCTGAACAATGACAGCCTCTCGTGGACGCTCGGGTTTTTATCGTTTGGATGCTTCCTGCTTGCCTCTGTTGGCAACATTATTATAAAAAAGATATTTATGAGCAGGCAGAGCATATGGCATATAGGATATAGTGTCACGCGGCTTGCGCTTTATGCCGCGCTTGTAGTATTCTCATTCATGCAGTCTGCCGTAAGCTTCGCAGCGATGTTTTATATCGTGTATTTCCTGTTCGGCGCGTCCAATATGGCGGAAAGCACGATGCTTAACATCGAAATACCTGCGGAAAAACGCGCAAGTCTGCTATCGTTCGTGTCGTTTGTATTCCAGGCGGGCGGTATCGTCGCTCCCGTAACGGCTGCTCTCGCTTCGACCCAGCCCGGCATCAGAACGCTTTGGCTGTTTTCGGGCATCGCGTTCTTTGTGGTTTCCGCGGTCATAGGCACCGCGCTTTTAAGACTCAGCCGTAAACGCTGCGCGATTGCGGCCATGCAAACGTCCTCGCCTGAAAACGTTTTTAGAGCTTAAGGCCCAAGCGCCGAACAATAATCAGCAGGCCCAGAAAACATAAAATTATGTAATTTTTATATTGATTATTTCTTTATAAAATGTATTGGCAGCCTGAAATTTATGTGGTATAATTCGATACTGCCGGTGTTTAAAAGCAGAAAGCAAACGCGGCAGACCGTGCCAATGTAGCTCAGTCGGTAGAGCAGCTGATTCGTAATCAGCAGGTCAACGGTTCGAATCCGTTCATTGGCTCCATTTTTTTCTATTTAGAGAAAATTGTTTATCGGGGTGTAGCGCAGTTTGGTAGCGCGTTTGGTTCGGGACTAAAAGGTCGCAGGTTCAAATCCTGTCACCCCGACCAAATAAGAATCCGCCTTCAAGGCGGTTTTTTATTTGGTAATGAAATTGAGAGGATTTGAAGGGAGGGATAAGATAACGTGCCAGTGGCACGTTGTCCCCGACCCGGCTTGTACTATGGCAACTCCATGTAGGCAGTAACGGCGCAGACACGCTGCAGCTTCTTTCAATTAATCCTGTCACCCCGACCAAATAAGCAGCTTGTCATTGATACAATGGCAAGCTGTTTTATTTATGCAAAATTCCCCGGAATAAAGCTGTTTCAGGGAGAACTTATACATTGTAAAAAGAATTGCGATCGACTCTGCACAACCCTTCCCGACTGATTCCTTTATTTCCAATTATGTGAAATACATGTTATTATATAGTTAGATATAAAGTTTTTGATGTCTGTCAGGTATAGCATACAGGAACTTACTGGCAGTAGCGAATTATTTATATAATTAACAGGAGGCTAACTAAAATGACAACCGAAAAAATCCGAGAAATGGAAGATACTCTATTGAGATTTGGGGGCACTTATATACTTAACCATGCAAAGCGTGTTTTATATATAAGCAGGTTAATAGCTGAAAAAGAAAATATTATTTGTAACGAAGAAATATTGACTTTTGTTTCATTTTTTCATGATATAAGTGCCTTTCCTCCTTATCGACCAGAAGGAATTTTTGACCACGCGTTTGAATCGAGTAAAATAGTACCAAACATTGCGAAGGAATACGGCTTTAGCGAAAAAGATATTGAAATCATTATTGAGGCTGTAAAATTTCATGACAAAGTTGGAATGGGAGAACACAATGAAACTCGACTCATACGAAATGCTGACGGCTTGGATTATCTTGGTTTTATGGCGGTTGCACGAGATTTTTCAAAGCAACCAAATGATATGAAAAAAGCAATTGACACACTTAAAAAAAGAAAAGAGCAATTTTATTCAATAATAGATTATGATTATGCAAAAGAAATCGCCGCTCCTCGACTCGATGAACTTGATACTTTTATTAATAAATTTATCGAAGAAAGCTTTGGGTTGTACTGAACAGTATAAGTATAATGCGAAGCTTGCTCTTAGTTGAGCGATTAATAATTTCGGGTGCTCAGAAATGGGCGCTCTTTTTAATTTTTTTTTTCAAAACAGCGTCTGAACTTGTCACAAATGCGACTAGCTTAATGTGGGGGTATAAAACACCAAATGAAGGAGTCCCATGCGTATCAAGAAGCACCTCAGCGTCGCTGATATCGCTGAAATTTTTCATATCTCTACTCAGACTATCTATGATCTTGTGAAGGCTGAAAAGCTAAGAAACTCCAGTTCAGACCCTAAGCGTTACAGATTCAGCGTGAAGGATGTGGAGAATTATGATAATACAATCGATTCTTTTATAAAGTGCAGTTGCAGCGCATGCATTTTGCACCCCCTTCCTCAGTTTTGTAACCCCCTGTTTCCATAAAACGGGCAAAAATTAAATTGTATCAATCTCGTTCATCTTAGACAAAAGAAGAAAGTCATCTTTTGATGGCTTTTTTCTTTTGAATGTGGATCGGTTAGATTTGAAGCGAGCGATAACCACCCCAAAAAGCTCAGGCTTTTTGGAGACCCCGGTAGAAAACGCCACAGTGTGGCGTTTTTAGCGAGACGGCTTGTACTATGGCAGCTACGCGCTGGCAGTAACAGCGCAGACTGGTATTAAATACTTCTTCTGGCCAGTCACCCCGACCAGATAATGAACGAGATTGATACAATGAGAGTCGATCTTATATAGATAGCCAATCATCATTCTTTTAGCGTCAGGTTACGCGGGGGAGAATACGGCTCCTCCTGATCTGTTTAGGCAGCCGTTTTCCCGATAAAACCGCAAAAAATACAGCGGCTATTACAAGTACGCTCAGGCTGTTTGTAATATTAGCCGTAAATTCGCAATTGCCGTACCAGAATCCGAGATTTCCTAATGCATTAAATCCTGCATGAAAAATTATGCACGGTATCACACTTTCTGTTTTCAAATATAATATATTTGTCATGAGATTAAGGCCAAACATAAATACTGCGAACGAAAGAAAATCAGCATGGTATTGGAGGGTGTCTTTGATAAAGAAAAGAGGAATGTGCCAGCATATCCAAATGAAACCGACGATCAGGCTTACCAGCAGCGGGTTTACTCTTTTGAGGTTGTGGACCATGATCCCGCGCCAGCCAAATTCCTCAATCCCTCCGCCGATCACCATTTTGGCAAAATAAGGTATGACCATATAAAGAGGCTGTATGGCGAGGCTCTCCGCAGCTTTTTTGAAAAATACCAGTTCTATTCCGTACGGTATACAGATCATGAGTATTACAGCTGCTATAGGAATTATATACCATCTAACATGGATACCGACTTTGAAATACCTTTTAAAATAAGCTTTGCGTTCTCCCTTTTTAGCCAGAAACGGTATAATGAACGCAGGTATTGTTGCGCTCAATCCTCCAAGTACATATAGAATGACTGACACCGTACTGTCATTTACCCCTAAGCCCAGCAAAGCCATAGTTCCCCATGAAGCCCATGAGATGAGGTAAGCCATTACAACATAAATTATTGTTTCCCTTTTGTTTTCGACCATTACATTATTCCTTTATATATAAATTTAATAACAGATCAATTATTTTTTAATGCGAGCATAGCAAAGTGAAATACTTTTTCCACGATATCTTGCATTTCCATTTTTAGCTTAGAACGAAGAAACTCTTTATTATACACTATCATGTTAAGCATTCCCGAAATACATGCCTTCAAATACAGCAGCACACTCACAGGGTCCAAGTCATGTTTCATGCTTCCATCTGAAATACCGCGTATTATACAGCCTGCAATTTTATCTTCAAATACGGAGTCAGTTTGCACTATTTCATCATAGATACCCGAAGCTGTATAATCACCCATATCTTTTGTCTGTGAAACAGCCATCATCCTAATGTACAACGGATGGTTTTCAAAAACCTTTACAAGTTCTTCTCTTAATGCATCCAGCCTATCGAATCCTGAGACTTCCTCGCCAAGTGTGCCAAGTCTCTCTTCAAAGGCTGTATTTAGGGTTCTTGCAGCGCGCAGGTATACAGCGTTGAATATTTCATCCTTGCCTTTGAAGTATGCATATAAGGTTTGTTTAGTAAACTCTGCTTCCCTGGCGATCATATCCATTGTGACCGAATCGAAATCTTCCTTTTCGAATAACCGCTCTGCCGCATCCAGTATCTCTTCACGCCTTATTAAAATATCCTTTTCTTTACGTTGTGATTTCCCCATACTCACCTTCCAATTTACTTTACTATGAGTCTATATTATAATATGGCAAGTATAAAGTCAATAAGTTTTTTATGAGTTTCAACTTGTCGTTCTCTGTGATCACAGAAAAATGTACAGGCTGGAGCTGCCAAAAGACGCTGATACGGTTGAGGTAACAGGGGGTGCAAGATGCACCCCCTGTTACCATAAAACGGGCAATAATTAAATTGTATCAATCTCGTTTATTTTTCTGATATGAGATTGAGAGGATTTGAAGCGAGCGTTAAGAAAACGTGCCTTGCGATTCTTTCTGGCCAAAATTAAAACCTTCGATGTGGTGCTTCTATTCTACACCACATCGAAGGTTTACAACCTTTGGGGATTGCTCCGTTGTTACAGATCCCCAAGTTCTCTGATTACAGATGGTACTCCATGGGATAGGTCAGATAAGAAACAGGTTCAAGCTGATCGGCAGTGACATAACCGGCGGGGGCGTTCAGCAGCGTGGGGATACGGTTGACGATGGTAGCGCAGGTGTGCTCCACGGTAGCGGGTTTCACAACATGGAACTCGGTGTTGGGCTCACCGGTCAGTTGCCAATCGCACATATCACCGTCTTCGGGACCGTACACCTTACCGATGGTCTCCTCTTCCACTGTAATGCCTTGCATGGTTTCGATTGTCACCACAGCACTCATGCCAATGCACCTGCCTGCTTGTATGGTTTTACCCAAGGTGGAAGAATAGATGTCATGGTCAATAATATAAGGCACATGCTTTTGCTTGATGGACTTGATGGTCAGACTAAGCTTGTTGCAGATAGCTTCAGCAGCATTCCATGCATAGGAGGGTTCAAATTCGGCGGGGTGCGCAATCTGGGCTTCAAACTCTTCAGCTGTCAGGCCACAACCGTGAGCCTCAGCAAGAGCCAATCCGTATTCGTCCACATTGTAGCTGTAGGCGCCCTTGATCATGGTCAACTTATGGACACCGCCGGCCACCAAGCCTACGATATTAATCCAGAAGATGTCCTGCATACCAGATCCGGTTATTGTGCAACCGGTCTCTTTCGCCAAAGCGTCTAATTTGTTAATCTGGGCAGCAGCAGTTGTCCAAGGATAAATGGCTTCTTCGCAAGTGGTGATCACGTTGATGCCGCGTTCCACACACTTCTCCACATGACTATAGATGTCGCTGATGAAGCTGAACAGGGTCACAACTGCCACATCGGCATCGCACTCATCCAGTACCTTATCGGCATCGTTGCTGATTGTGATGCCGGTCTTCACGCCCAGCTCAGCAAAGTCGCCTACGTCCATACCCACCACAGCAGGGTTCACGTCGATCGCACCAACGATCTGTGCACCGTGTTCATACAGGTAGCGAAGAATGAATTTGGCCATCTTGCCACAACCGTACTGTACAACCTTGATTTTCTCCATAATATAAACCTCAATCAAATTTTTGGGAACGGCATTTTTCCGCCTACCTTTTAGGATATACGGATTGCTCATTTTTAAACAGCAATAAAATCGAAGTCAATAGTATATGTCCAGCTATCCCTATAGCGATCCTCATTATGGACTGCAGCCCTATTGGCAATAAATCATTGCGCATATCGAGCGTGAGCATGTAAGGTGATATTCCAAGATAGTCAGAGGCAATTTTTATTATTATCTTCCGCCTGCTCCCTTCCACCCCGTCCAAGCCGCACGGGGGCCCCGGTTGCTCCCCCTCTCCCCCACAAAACTTTTGGCTTTGCGGGGGCCCCATTATTTAGGACAAAGTTCTCTTTGCTCCTCCTTTTCCCCGGAGCAAACCGCAGGTCACGCAAGAAATAAAAGGAGCGCACTAGACGTGCGCTCTAAAAAAGTAGGGAGAGAGGAAAATGCACTCTCTTCTATTTTACCCGGATGATAATCCCGGTTAATAGCAATTTCATATAGTTACTTCTATTATATAATTCTTCTTTCCTTCCACATATGGCACGGTCTTGCCCGTTACCGGCTGGCCGTCTACCTTCATAGAATATGTTCCTTTGCCCGTGTTGTTTACGGTTATATCGTACTCCGCTCCGCGGTAAAGCCTTTTTATACTGTATGAGGTGAAGTCATGGGGTACGCACGGGTCTACGACCAGGCCGTCGTAGCCGGGGCGAACGCCCAGTATAGCCTGGCTTATGCTGACAAACGCCCATGCGGCCGTACCGGTCAGCCAGCTGTTTTTTGCCTCCCCGTAGCGCCGCGCCTCGCGTCCGGCTATCGTCTGGCAGTAAATATACGGTTCGACCCTGCGTATATCGCTCTTATCCTCAGAATATGACGGGCATGTGAGCCGGTATACGTTAAACGCCTCGTCGCCGTTGCCGAGCACCGTATGCGCTATCGTTATCCACGGATTGTTGTGGCAGAACACCGAGCCGTTCTCCTTATAACCGGGAGGATAGGTCGATATCTCGCCCAATTCCTTATAATATTGCGTATAACACGGGGACAGAAGCTCTATGCCGTAGTCGTTGGTAAGGCGCTCTTTAACCGAGTTTAAAGCGCGCTGCGCAAGGCCTTCCTGCACGCCTATACCGGCCATAACGCAGAAGCCCTGCGGTTCGATAAATATCTTGCCTTCAGCGCATTCGCCGCTTCCAACCTTGTTGCCGAAAGCGTCGTAGGCGCGCAGGAACCATTCTCCGTCCCAGCCGTGATCGTACACCGCTTTCTTTATTTTTTCTATGCTTTCCAGTATCTCGTCCGCCTCGTCTGGGCAGCCGTACCTGCGGCAAAGATCCGCGTATTCAGAGCCGTATTTTATAAACATTGCCGCGAGGAACACGCTCTCGGCGGTCTTGCCTTCGGTGTTTACCGCCGTCTGAAAGCTGCTGTCCGGGTATTCCGAAAAGCAATTAAGGTTAAGACAGTCGTTCCAGTCGGCGCGGCCTATCAGCGGGAGACCATGCGGCCCCAAGTTGTCGAGCGTGTGTTTTACGCTTCTGCGCAAATGCTCGAACAATGGCTTCTCCGTCCCGGGAACGTTGTCGAAAGGTGCCGGCTCACCCAATATGGAATCGTCGCCCGTTTCGCGCACATACGCCGCGGTACAGGCTATCAGCCATAAGGGATCGTCATTAAAGCCCGTGCCAATATCGCCGTTGCCGCGCTTTGTGAGCGGCTGAAACTGGTGGTACGTGCTGCCGTCCTCGAATTGTATCGCGGCAAGGTCGAGTATCCTTTCACGCACGCGGTCGGGCACAAGATGCACAAATCCCAGTATATCCTGGCAGCTGTCGCGGAAACCTACGCCCCTTCCCGTTCCGCTTTCAAAATAACTCGCACTGCGGCTCATTATAAACGTGATCATGCACTGATACTGGTTCCAGATATTCACCATACGGTCGAGTTTCTTATCGCCGCTCTTCAGCGTGAAGCGCGATAAAAGGTTGTCCCAATAAGCCGAAAGCTCTACAAGCGCTTTCGGTACGGAATCGACGTCGGAAAAGCGCCGTATCAGTTCCCTCGCGGGCGCCTTGCGAACCTTGCCGCTTGCTTCCCACTTTGAATCTCTAGGGTTTTCCGCATAGCCTATAATAAATATAAATGTCTTTTCCTCGGACGGCTCGAGACTTATATCCAGCCGATGACTTGCCATGGGCGCCCAGCCGAGAGCACAGCTGTTGTTGCTTATGCCCTGCTCGACGACAGCGGGGTTTTCCCATGAGCCGAAGCGCCCCAAGAAAGATTCCCTGTCGGTATCGAAGCCGTTTACGGGAGCATTAACGCTGTAAAACGCAAAGTGGTTGCGGCGTTCGCGATATTCTGTCGTGTGGTAAATCGTACTGCCTTCCACTTCGACTTCGCCAATGTTATAGTTTCTCTGAAAATTCGTAGCGTCATCCAGGGTGTTCCAAAGGCACCATTCGAGAGCGCTGTAAAGCTTCAGCGACTTGCTGCGCAGGCCTGAGTTGCGAAGCCGGAGCTGGTTTATCTCACAGTTTGCGCCAAGAGGAACGAAGCAGGTCAGCTGCGCCTCCACGCCGTTTTTGGCGCTCTCAATTATAGTATAACCGAGCCCGTGACGGCAGCGGTAAATATCGAGCGGGGTTTTTGTAGGCAGGAACCCGGGGTTCCAAACAGTATCTCCGTCTTTAATATAGTAAAAGCGTCCGTTTGTATCTGCAGGAACGTTATTATAGCGATAGCGGGTAATACGACGAAGCTTTGCGTCCCGATAAAAGCAGTATCCGCCTCCGGTATTTGATATCAAACTGAAAAATTCTTCGGCTCCCAAGTAGTTTATCCATGGAAGGGGTGTGGCTGGCGTCTCAACAACATACTCTTTGGCATCGTCATCAAAATATCCGAATTTCATGTACTATCTCCTATTGGCTAATAACGATAACGTTTTCGTATACTAGTAACATTTTATACTATTACTCCCCAAAAAGCAAAGAATATTTTGCGTCAGCACCTAAAAAGTTATATCAAAGCTTAAACAAGGGCTCGGTTTTTATTTTGAAAAGCTGTTGATTAATGCTATGCTTTTAACTATAATGGATTACGAAATCGTTTTTTAATTATGTTTTATTTCAATTACCCTATTATAAAGCAGTATATTAGGGACGTATATGGGAGAAGTCGAAAAGGTGGTCAAGGTAGTTACAATAAAGGATATATCAAAGCGATGCGGCGTTTCCTGCGCCACGGTAAGCAAGGCTCTTAACGGCTATAAGGATATAGGCGAGAAGACCGCCGAACTTATAAAAAAGACGGCAAAAGAGATGGGGTACTTCCCTAACGCTACCGCGCGGGCGTTAAAAACTAACCGTTCAAACAATATCGGCGTTCTGTTTGTAGACGAAACGCGCAGCGGTCTCACGCACGAGTATTTTGCTGCCGTGCTTAACAGTCTGAAGGTGGAAGCGGAACGCCTGGGTTTCGATATCACGTTTATTAGCCAGAACATCGGCGAGCACGAAATGAGCTATCTCGAGCACTGCCGATACCGCAAATGCGACGGGGTTGTTATAGCCTGCGTCAACTTCTACGACCCGGCGGTCGTAGAGCTGGTCAGAAGCGATATACCGACTGTAACTATAGACCATGTGTTCGACAACCGTACCGCTATACTTTCGGATAACGTGAACAGTATGCGCGATATAGTGCATCATGTTTATAATATGGGCCACAGAAAGATAGCGTTCATTCACGGCGAAAGAACTTCGGTAACTATTAAAAGGCTCGGGAGCTTTTACAGGACATGCGAAGAGTTAGGTATAGAAGTTCCCGACGAGTACGTAAAGCCCGCGCATTACCACGACCCGAAAATGAGCGCGCAAGCCACGAAGGAGCTTCTCGCCCTGCCCGAACGGCCTACATGTATATTGTATCCCGATGACTTTTCGTTCATAGGCGGCAGGAACGTCATTGAGAAGGAAGGGCTTTCGATACCCCGCGACATCAGCGTCGTGGGATACGACGGAATATATCTTTCGCAGGTACTCCGGCCTCACCTCACCACATGGAAACAGGATACCGATGCGATAGGACGCGAGGCCGCCGCAAAGCTCATTGAGACTATCGTTAACCCAAAGGCCGCGCTGCTCGAGCAGGTGGTAGTTCCCGGAGAACTTCTCGAGGGGGCGTCGGTCGTAAAACTTTAAAACAACCGGTCTTCTGGACTCTTCCAGTGCAGAGCGAACGTTAATCGTACTAAGACTGTTTGCCTGAATATAAGCCGGCAACTAGTGTGAGGGGAGGCGTCAGCCTCCCCTTTTTATTGTATAAGAAAACTCCCGGTAATGCCGGGGGTTCAAAAGAGATTAAGCTATGGAGAGAATATTTATTGTACTGTATTATTGCATTATTTGAGACTGAATTAAGAAGATAAAGCCTTCCCCCCACTGGGGGAAGGTGGTGCGAAGCGCCGGATAAGGGGATATTTGCTGTGTTTATTAACACCTCATCAGTCCAGCACCAGATTGGCAGCGTTAAGCGCTATCCAAACAATCTGGTGCTTTAAAGCTTCTCCTCAAGGAGAAGCCTATGAGAATGCATAGATGGTTTGTATTCATACGCCATAAAGCATCTGGTTGGGGCAAACCGCAACAATCATGCAAAAGACGACCGTTGGATACGCCTTGAGGTGATGCCAGTATTATAGGGCTAAGCCCGCATATGAGAAACCCCCGGACGTGACCGGGGGATTATTATTGCGAACCCTACTTTACTCAACACAAAAAAGCTTTTACTGTATTTATACTCGTATTAAATTATGCTTCCGTTTGTCTTTATAACATCCGCATACCACATTGCCGAATCCTTCGGTATGCGGCGCTGCGTGGGGTAATCAACGAATATCAGCCCAAAGCGTTCGCTATAGCCCTTCGACCACTCGAAATTGTCAAGAAAGCTCCAGTGCATATATCCTTTTACCGGCACGCCTTCGTCTATCGCCTTTTTCAGCTCGCGCAGGTAGCGACGCAGGAAATCTATGCGCTCGGGGTCGTGCACGCCTCCGTCTATGAAAATGCGGTCGTTGCAGCTTTGCCCGTTTTCGGTTATATAGATAGGCAGGCCGTAGCGCCTATAAAGGCTTTCAATGCCGTAGTGCATTACTTCAGGTGTTACAAGCCATTTTATGGCGGTCATAGGAAAGCCGGGATAATGGACGACGCGATCGCCACTGTTATCCGTCATCCATCCATTGTAAACATTGACGCCTAAAAAATCCGGTTTCTCCATCAGGTCCCAGTCGCTTTGCGGAACGCTGTCAATAAAATCTTTAAGTAGCGCAGGCGCGCCGTCCTGGTATTCGTGAAACATCACTACGTCCATAAAACTGTTGAACGTAAATATCCAGTCGTCCTCGCTTAGGCGGAATGTCGCCCTGTACGCGGCTTCGCGCGCCGCCTCGCTGTCATTCTCAGGATAGCAAAGCCTTCCGCACAGCGCTGCGCCCACCTTTACACCGCCGGCGTTTTCGTGCAGCGCTTTTGTCGCCATGCCATGCGCCAGTATAAGATTGTACATGCACTTTACAAGTTCTTCATCCGGCAGCTTAAGGCCCGGAGCGTGCTCTCCGGTAGCGTAACCCAATAGTACGGAGCATTGCGGCTCATTGACAGTCATATAATTTTTAACGCGTCCGTTAAAGTGTTTGCCTATAACTCCCGCGAAGTCGCGAAAAGCCTCCGCCGCTATGCGGCTGCACCAGCCGCCTTCCTTTTGAAGCGCGGAAGGAAGTTCCCAATGATACAGCGTGACCCAGGGTTCGATACCGTTTTCCAGCAGAGTATCGACTAAGCGGTCGTAGTAATCGAGCCCCGCTTTATTTATGGCGCCCGTGCCGTCGGGAAATACTCGCGGCCAGTTTATCGAGAAACGGTATGTTTTTATTCCGAGCTTTTTCATCAACGCGACGTCTTCCCTGAACCTATGATATGTATCGCACGCAACATCGCCGCTTTCGTCGTTATATACATGCCCTTTGCCGGTATCGTGACAGAAATCGTCCCATATGCTGGGCCCCTTGCCGTCCTTATCCCACGCGCCCTCGCACTGAAACGCGGAGCACGATGCTCCCCATATAAAATCATTTGGAAATGTTCCCATTATACTACCTCCGAAAGTTATACAATTTTTATGTTTTATCCTTTTATTGATGCAAAAGCGATATCCCGGGTTAAAAAATCAGCCGCTCCCATTGCGTTCTTCCCGAAAACGTCTCGTTGCCGGGAAAGCTTTTCTGGGGAACGGCGTTATTATAAGACTATAAAGCTACCCGTTAAGTTCGTCTATTATAGCCTGCAGCTTTTCGGCGTCGAACCCGTTGTCTCCGAAGCTCAGCACCGCCCTTAAGGGCATATCCTTCAGCATCGCTTCCGACATTTCCTCGGTTATGGCGTCTTTCGCGGCTTCGGACCTTTCTCTGTCCTGAGGAGTGAATGTGGAAACTATGATGTCAACCAACGGCTTGACTATTGATTTTGCCCTTGGGTCTGCCAGCAAGTCCATGAAGATGCTGTTCATATCGTACCAGACGGGCAGAGTGACGGTGGATTCTACGATAACTGTCTGTTTAAGCGTGACGTCGCGCGAAGACCTGCATATCTCGATATCAAACTCGCCTGTCTCGACATGCCAATCATGTATCTCCTTATTCCAGCAGGCAAACGCGCGTTTGCCGAGCGTAAACGTAACCGTCTTCGTTTCTCCGGGCTGCAGGACGACTTTTTCGAAGCCTTTGAGCTCGCGTACGGGGCGTATCAGCGTGCTTTCAACGTCGGCAATATAAAGCTGGACGACCTCTTTCCCGTACATCTTTCCCGTGTTCGTCACATCTACGGATACCGTAACGGTCTCTGTGTCTTTAAAACGCTGCTTGTCCGTTCTGAGGTTGGAATATTCAAATGTCGTATAAGACAGTCCGTAGCCGAATGGGAACAGCACGTTCATTTTTTTCTTGTCGTAATAGCGGTAGCCGACGAATATTCCCTCACGATATTCAACCGTATCCTTTTCACCGCCGTAAGACAGATAAGAAGGATTATCCTCAAGCTTTAATGGGAACGTTTCGGGCAGCTTTCCGGACGGACTTAAGTCGCCGTAAAGCACTTTTATTACGGCCTGTCCGACGGCCTGCCCGCCGAGATATGCTTCGAGTATGCCCCTTACGCCCTCTGCCCACGGCATTTCCACCGGTGAACCGTTATGCAGCACGACTACCGTATTTGGGTTTGCCGCCGTGACCGCCGCTATCACCTCGTTCTGGCAGTCGGGCAAGCGCATATGAGTGCGGTCATACCCCTCAGATTCATAAGCGTCAGGCAGGCCCGCGAATACCACTGCGACGCGCGCCTGCCTTGCCGCTGCTACCGCCTCATGTATGAGCGCTTCGTTAGTTCTGTCGGTGTCAATCTCAAATCCCTTCGCGTAGATAACGTCGAGACCCGAGCCGGCAGTTAGAGCGCTCGTGACTTTAAAACAGTTTATATGCGAACTTCCGCCGCCCTGAAAGCGCGGTTTCTCGGCGAATTCACCTATAAACGCGACCTTGTCCGATTTGCTGAGCGGCAGTATGCCGCCTTCGTTTTTGAGCAGCACCATGCATTCCGCCGCTATCGAAGCGGCAAGCTCATGCTGCGCTTCCTTGTCCCAAGGCGTTTGAGGTTTGGCGTTTTCGAGATAACGATAATGTACGCTGAGTATGCGTTCACAGGCAAGATCGACCAGCTTTTCGTCGAGCCTTCCCTCACGCACCGCATCCACTATCTTCTTGTCGTTAACGCCGCCTGAAGAAGGCATTTCGAGGTCAAGCCCGGCTTCGACGCCTTTTACGCGGTCTGTTACCGCGCCCCAGTCTGTTACTACATATCCGTCAAAGCCCCATTCGTTTCGCAGCAGTTCTGTAAGCAGCCACTTGTTTTCGGCTGAAAACGTGCCGTTTATGCGGTTGTAGGAGCACATCACCGTCCAGGGCTTCTCGCGGCGGATGGACGTTTCGAAAGCGGCAAGATAAATCTCGCGAAGTGTGCGCTCATCTATCACAGAATTTGACGACATACGCCTGTGTTCCTGGTTGTTTGCGGCGAAATGCTTTATGCTTACTCCCACGTTTTTGCTCTGCACTCCATGGATATGCGCGGCGGCTATCTCTCCCGCGAGATACGGGTCTTCGGAGAAATACTCAAAGTTCCGGCCGCAAAGCGGAGAACGCTTTATGTTGACCGCCGGCCCGAGCAGTACGCTTAAATTTTCATGCTGACACGATTCTCCTATTGCTTCGCCCAGCGATTCCATC
The DNA here is from genome assembly GCA_023410595.1 of Bacillota bacterium. Taxonomy (GTDB): domain Bacteria; phylum Bacillota; class Clostridia; order Christensenellales; family SZUA-584; genus DTFZ01. The sequence goes on from JAEYPO010000009.1 coordinate 235,358, forward strand.
AGACCGCGGTCAAACGACGCAGCCGTAGCGCATCCCGCGGGAAAGCAGACAGCCTTGATGCTGTCGTTGAAGCTTGCGTTATCGGCCTGCTTTCTTAAGCCGTGCGGGCCGTCGCTTACCATGAACGAGGGCACTCCGAGCCGTTCTACCGGTTTTGTATGCCAGAAATCAAGCCCGGAGCACAAACCTGCCTTTTCTTCGAGCGTCATCCGGGAAACGAGCTTCTTTATATCCATATTGCTTTACCCCTTTTGAAGCGTAATTTATGTTATAATTCTAGCCTTCGCAAATGTTACAGTATATCATTTCCGTTTGTATTTTATCATATTTGTGTCACTTCTATCCCGGAGAGGCTTTTGTGGTGATTGAGTCAAACTGTGGAGAGATCCCACTCTTCATGTATCTTAGGCACGTCGCTTATGAGCCGCTGCGTGTAATGCGCCTTGGGGTTAAGTATAACTTCGTCCGCCGTGCCGCTCTCCACAAACTTCCCGTGTTCCATGATATACACCGAGTCGGATATGTAATAAGCAAGCCCGATATCATGTGTTATGAATATTATCGTCATGCCTATCTCGTCGCGCAGCTGAAGAAGCATATCGAGTATTGTTGCGCGCGAACACGCGTCTATCATGCTCGTGGGCTCGTCGGCAAGCAGTATCTTCGGCTTGAGAAGGAATATGCGCGCTATCATCAGGCGCTGCATCTGCCCTCCCGAAAGCTCGAAAGGATACTTGTTCGTCAGTTCCGCGAACTTAAGGTTAACGAAGCTGCACGCCTCCCTCATCATCTCAATCTTCTTTTCTTTGGGCAGTTTTCTGCCACCGCGCATATTGATGCAGTCGAGCAGCACCGTGTCTATCTTGTTGAATACGTTGAACGATGAAAAAGGGTCTTGAAAGATCGCCTGTATGCCCTTCCAGTACTCGCGCTTTTTACGATGCGTGCTAATATCGCGCGGCGCGCCCTGAAATAACACTTCGCCGGACGTGACGCTGATAAGTCCCAGCAGCATTTTAGCAAGAGTCGTCTTCCCGCTGCCCGATTCTCCGACTATGGATATAAGCTCGCCTTCGTGGAACTCAAAATCCACATTATCGACAGCCGTGCATTTGTTGGCGCCGATGCCGAATACTTTCGTAACGCCCTTGCCCGAAAGGCAGAGGGGGCGGTCCTTTAATGAGGTGTTTTTGTTAAAATTTATGGCCGCTTCACTCATTAGCGTATACCTCCCTTAACGTTTTCTCCGACAGTATGCAGCGGCATTTACGCCCTTCCTCCGATTTATACAGAGGCACTTTGGATACCTTGCATTCGGGCTTTACATATTTACAGCGTTCCGCAAACCTGCAGCCGTAAGGCGGGTTCTTTAGGTTGGGCGGAGTACCGGGTATAGCGACAAGCTTCATCTCGCGGGTGTGCTCCTCCGGTACTATTATCGAGCCCATAAGCCCTTTGGAATACGGGTGCAGCGGGTCAAATACCACTTCTTTTGCCGTACCCTCTTCCACTATCTGCCCGGCATACATGACCATTATGTCGTCGGTCACGTTATAGAGCAGCGGTAGTTCATGAGTGATAAATATCATCGATTTGATGTAGCCTTTGTCCATAAGGTCCCGAAGCATCTTTATAGCCATCTTCTGGCTGGTAACATCGAGCGCGCTGGACGGTTCGTCGGCGATCAGCACCTTGGGCGAGAGTATCGTTGAAACGGCGATTACCGTACGCTGCTTCATCCCCCCCGACAATTCTACAGGGTATCTTTGCAGTATATCCGCGGAGAGGCCGAGCACCTCGAAACGCTCTTTCGCGCGTTCGTATATTTCTGCCTTGGTAACCTTAGGGTCGTGAGCGAGAATAACATCCTCCACGAAACGGATTATCTTTCTCGTAGGATTTAGCGCATTCATCGCTGCCTGCGGTATGTACGCTATCTCAGTGCCGAGTATCGTCTTGCGCACCTCATCCGGGGTCATCCCTGAGATGTTTTTGCCGTCTACGATTATTTCACCGCTTGTGTAATGCAAAGGAGGAAAGTAATAACCCATAAGGCTCAAGGCAAGCGTCGACTTTCCGCAGCCGCTCTCTCCCGCTATGCCCAGCGACTTGCCCTCCTCTACCTTTAAGGACACATCGTCCACAGCGTAAACGTCCTCTCTGAAACGCGTAATGTATTTTGTTGTCAGGCCATTAACTTCCAGCATAACTTTTCCCATATCTGGCCTCCTAATCTCTCAAAGTCGGATTGAACACCTGGTCGAGGCCGGTATTCATCAGGTTCAGTGAAAATCCTACGCCCGCGATGGACAGAATAACAGGGAAGTATGCCCACCACGCGCCGTTAAGGTGCGCGGCATACGCCATCGACCAGTACATCATAAGGCCGAGCGTTGGAACTTCCGAAGTCTTTGGCCCGAGGCCAAGTATCGAGAGCTGTGCTTCCGCGAGTATAGCCGTGCTTATCTGCAGTATAAGCGCCATCACGACGTAAGACGCTATATACGGCAGTATGTCGGTAAGTATTATGCGCAGCAGCGAATGGCCGGACAGCTTGCTCAAATTGACGTGGTCGCGGTTTCTGAGCGACACAACCTGGGCGCGCACGGCTCTCGCCGTCCATACCCACGACGTAAGCCCGATGACTATGGCGACCGTCGCTGCCCCGCGATCATTTTGGCTTATAGAGAAGGATATTAGTATCAGCAGCACGAACGACGGTATGACGGTAAACAAATTTGTAAAGAACATTATTATGTCGTCTAATATACCGCCTACGTAGCCAGCAAGAAGGCCCAGGGCCAGTCCTATAAATGTAGCGACCAAGCCTGCGATAAGACCTATGAGCAGCGAAGTGCCTATCGCGGATACGAGCTCTGTCAGCACGTTTCGCCCGAAATTATCTGTGCCGAGAGGCAAGCTTATTACGTTCGCTACGTCGTCCACGTTTACATAGTCCGTATCTAAGACTTTGGCCACTTCCTTAAGTTCCTCCGACTCTGCATCCTCATGCATGACAAGCAGGCCTCCTTCGCCCAGTATGCTGTCAAGCTTATCGTCGAGGCGGCCGTAGTATTTGCGCTTCGCGGACGTCATGCCCTTGAATTTCAGCGTGCGGTCAAAATTCTGCTCCCACATACCAAGCAGGTGCTCGGTATCCTCAATGTTTATCTCCTCTTCCGGTATACCGAAGGCTATGAGCCAGTCCTTCATCTCGTTGCGGTCCTCGCTCCCGAGCTTGCTCTCGATACGCGTTGCGGCGGCATCGTCCAGCTTGAATGTATAGTATGTTCCCGTATTGATGCTGTCCTGCACGGAAACATACGTACCCGGTTTCGAGAACGTCCCGAGGCCTATCATCTTTAACGGATCGTCCGGAACGAACAGCGGATAGATTATGACTGTAAGCAGCATAATCATTATTATTACGAACCCTACGATGAACTTCGGGGAACGGAAGACCTGACGTAATGTATTCTTCATATTACCACCCCTTCCCCTTAATCAAATTGCGCGGCTTTAACGCGCGGATCGATAAATCCGTATATTATTTCTATTGCGAAATTAGCTATCAAAACCATAATCGTTATTATAAGAGTGGCTCCGGATATCAGAGGATAGTCGGAACCCTGAACTGCTTGAAATATCGTAGATCCAAGCCCCGGGTAGCTGAATATCGTCTCCGCGACGAGAGCGCCTCCGATCATCGTTCCGAGCGAAAGCGCGAGTCCTGTTATCTGCGGCAGCATTGCGTTGCGGAACACGTAGCGAACTATTTTTTTGTCCTTTATCCCCAAAAAACGGCTGTACTTCACATAATCTGCGTTAAGCTCGTAAATAGACATCGAGCGCATGCCTATGGCCTGCCCGCCGATTGCTATTAATACTATAGACCAGAACGGAAGCTGGTAATGCGCTATTACCGAACCTATGAACCTCCACGAAAATTCAGGAATCAGGTCGTACCCGTAGCCGCCCCCTACGGGAGCTATTTTTAAGCCTAACGAGCATACGACCAGCAATATCGTAGCCATTCCGAATGCCGGAATACTGCTGACAAACAGGCACGCGGGCATCACAGCCTTGTCGAAGCCTTTTCGCACGTACGCAGCCAGCACCCCGAGTAAGTTGCCTATAAACCAGCCTATGATTATAGCAGGCAGTTGAAGCGCCAAAGTCCACACAATCGACGCTGAAATGATATCGGATACCGGCCGCGGGTACTGGCCGAACGATATACCCATGTTCCCTTGAAGCAGATTCTTTACGTAGTTTAAGAATTGTATATGTATTGGCTGGTCCGTCCCGAATTTTTCCGCGTAGTCTTCGTATATCTGTTGTATGGCTGTCGTATTTGTTATGCCTGTCGCGGCCCTTGCGGTGATGGTCGCAACCGGATTGCCCGGCATAAGGCGCGGCAAAATGAAGTTAAGTATAACGGCGCATATCAATGTGATAAAGAGCCATATGATTTTCTTGCCGAAATATTTGCGGTAGCCTTTCAATTTTACACCTCCACTCTTCTCAGAAAGTCTCTCTTATACACGAGAAAACAGCCATGTTTTCAAGAAACATGGCTGTTTCTCACTATTTAGTTATTGCTCAACAAGCGTAAGGTTGTAGAGGCCGGCAATGCCGTATCCGCACATCAGGTTGGTCGGTGGAACGTTGTTGCCGTCGCCCAGCTCGGGGTAACTCGTCCATACGGACTCGTTCACAGCGTGGAACAGTTCGGGACGATACATCAGCGAGAACGAAGGAACATCGGTAAGGTATATCTGTACCGCTTCGGTATAAAGCGCCTTCAGCTTCGCGGGATCGCTTTCCTTCGGGATGGCCGCGATTATCTCGTCGGCTCTCTTGTTGGAATATCCGCCGTAGTTGCCGACCCAGTTGCCTGTCTGGCCGACAAACTCGCTGCTCATGAACTGGCGTACGCGCTCCCAAGGCATTGTCGGGGAAGCGCCGTTGCCCGACCACATGAATATGTCATACTCCTTCTGGGTTCCGTCCGTAAACACGGTCTGGTATACTTCCCATGTGGGGAAGTTAGTCTCAATGCTGATGCCGATATTCTTTCCAGCAGCCGCTACGATTTCCATAGAAGCCTGCCAGTCGGACCAGCCTTCGGGGCAGCAAGCCTTGTAAGAGAGGTTCTTGCCTTTGTACTCGCGGATACCGTCGCCGTCTTTGTCGACAATGCCCGCTTCGTCGAGCAGCTTCTTGGCGCCTTCGATATCGTTGCCGGCCCACTGCAGGTCTTTCACCGCATCATGGTCGAACGAAGCCTGCTCGCCTTCCGTCGGGTTCATGCACGAACGCGGTACGTCCGCGAACGTCGGGCTCTGGTTCGTCATTGCGGTTGCGTTTATCGCGTCGTAATCGACAGCCATCGCGATCGCCTTGCGCACCGCTACCTGGTCGAGGCCATAAGATCTCATGTTATACCAAGCGGTAGGTATTGCCGTGCAGATGCCATAAGGAGGTTCGTCGATATACGTGGAGATCGGCAGACCCTTGTCGAGCCAGAGTTTCTGTATATCGGGCAGGAACTGCTGGTTGACGTCGATCTCGCCGGCTTCGAACGCAGGCTGGGTGTTCTCGTTTGCCTCATAGATTACGTGGCAGATGTATTTGGGAACAGGCAGTTTGCCCCACAGGGACTTAGCCTGGCCCCAGTAATTCTCGTTGCGGATGAAGACGACCTTCTGCTCGTCAGCGTAAAATCCCTTATAGGGGCCGGAGCCAATGTAGTCGTCCATGCAGGGATCGTTCTTGAACGCAGCGTTGTCTCCGTTTGCACGAGCTTCAAGCTTCTCCGTAAAGGCCTTCTGGTTGACGAAAGTTTTTGAGAGGTAAAGCTCAACCATAAGCGGGTTGACGGGTAGGCCCTTATCATCGAGCTTAGCATAGATCTTGGCGGTCGAAGGGTCGACGGCTTCAATCTTCTCAATGAAATCCCTAAATTCGACGCCCCTGTTCGTCTCATATTTGACGTGCGAAGCGTACGTATAGGCTACGTCTTCAGCGGTTACCGGCGTATCGTCGCTCCACTTAGCGTCGGGATTGATCTTTACGGTCATCTCGGTACGGTCGGCATTCCACTCGTAATCGCCGTCGGCGAGCAGCGGATACAGCTTGCCGTCAAGCAGGTTGTACATATACAGCGTCTCGTAAACGACCTGCCTCGAGGGCTGTTCCGTTACACCGATAGCGTTGTTCATATCGGCGCTGTACGGGTTCCAGCCCTTTATAGCGTTATACTGGAAGCCGGCGATATACAGCGTCTCGTTCCTGGGCAGCTCTCCTCCGGGTACTACAGATACTTCCGGCGAAGGCTCCTCAGACGGCTCTACCGACGGTGCCTCAGACGGTTTCTCGCTGGCAGGCGCCGGAGAGTTTGAAGCGGCCGGTGCGGGAGTACACGCAAACAGCGTTCCGCATGCGAACACTATAGCGAGTACCAGCACCATTATTTTCCATGTACTCTTCATGATTGTTCCTCCTTGTTTTTTATCGTTAAGGCCTTTTTGGCCGATAACGCTAATTATTAACGCAGAGCTGTCTTACCGTTTCGCCTTCCCAGATAACGCCGGGAACGACTATGCGGCTGGGTATGTATGTTTTTGGAGATTTAATTGCGTTGACGAGCAGGTTCGCGGCCTGTTCGCCTATCTTTTTGGAATCCTGCTTTAATGTAGTGAGCTTTGGACGGAGCACCCTGCTCAAATAAATGCCGTCAAAGCCGGTAACGCTGATGTCATCCGGTATAAGAAGCCCATTGCGCTCTATCTCGTTCATTCCCCCGATAAAGGAGAAATCGTCAGGGTAGAGTATGCATGTGGGCGGACTATCCAGTTCGAGCAGTTCGCGCGTGGCAAGCCCGCTCGCGCGCGGGTCGTGATATATGCCTTTGCGGACATATCTGTCCGGAGTCGGGACGCCGAGTTCCTCGCAGGTACGATAAAAACTTGCGAGCCGGAAACGGGTAACGGCGGTGTCCTCGCCGTGTATAAACGCTATTTTTCTGTGTCCCTTGCCGTAAACGTAACGCACAAGGTCGCGCATGCTCTGTACGTTGTCGGATACTATTGCTCCGCAATTATCGAATACATAATCTATGGTAACAACAGGGATGCTGCTGTTGACCAGCTCCGCTATCGACGGGTCCTGAAAATCGACGCTCGCTATGACCACGCCGTCGCAGTTTCTGTATTTACAGTGTTCAACATAGCTCATGCTGGTATGGCCTATGTTGCGGCTTATAAATGTCACGTCATAGCCGTGGCGCTCGGCCTCATTTTTGAAGCTGTCGAGCACTTGAGAAAAATATTCGTGCGTCAGTCCGCTGCTGGTGTCGTCCACAAAAAGAACGCCTATGTTATATGAATGGTTAGTTCTGAGAGCACGCGCTGCCGCATTAGGGAAATATCCAAGCGACCTTGCAACCTGCCGTATCCGGTTGGCCGTCTCATGGCCGATATCCGGGGCATTGTTGAGCGCTTTGCTGACAGATGCAACCGATACGCCACATTGTTCAGCTATATGCCGTATTGTTACCATATGTATGCGTATCCTCTGCTTATAATGATAGTTACTTAATCGTTTTCTCTGGCCCTATTATATTATCACATTTTGCGTATGTCAAGCCCGTTTTTTTACGTGAATATTCTTTTACTTCCACCATTTACCGCGCGTTTCAAACGGTTTAGGAGAAAACATGCTTGACATCCTGCAGAAATGTTATACCATTTATTATGACTTCGTTAATCAACTACTATATTTTCCATATCATGTCGTGTGTGGAAGGGAGACATTTTACGTATTATGAATATACTGTCACTCGATGGAGCCTGGGTAATGCGTTTCGCAGACGGAAATGATGTTTTTAAGGCTTCTGTTCCCGGTTCGGTTTACTCGGACCTTATTGCCGCCGGCGCAATGGACGATCCATACTGGCGAGACAATGAAAACGCCGCTTTGGAGCTGATGGAGCATGACTTTGTTTATACGAAAACGTTTACAACCAGCGAAGACTTGCTGAAGTGCGACCGCGTACTGCTGCGCTGTGAGGGTCTGGATACTCTTTGCGCGATCTCCCTCAACGGCAAACCTGCGGGAGCCGCCCACAACATGCACAGAACATGGGAGTTTGACGTTCGTTCCCTGCTAAGGCCCGGGCAAAACGAGATAGAGATACGTTTCTTATCTCCTACAGAATATATCAGGAAGGCTTACGCCGTTTCGAGGGCCGACGGCACTACAGACGCTATGAAAGGGTTCCCGCTGCTGCGCAAATCCCACTGCATGTTCGGCTGGGATTGGGGTCCGAGGCTTCCGGACGTCGGTATATGGCGAAGCATATCGCTCGTGGGCATAAGCGCCGCGCGTATAGACAGCGTATACGTCACGCAGTCCCACGAAATCGGTTGCGTAAATCTACATATTTCGACAGCTGTCGACACTGTAACCAAAGCAGAGACGGATTTAAGCGTAGAAGTAACCGCGCCTGATGGGAAAGCATGGAACGCTAAAGGCGCCGAATGCGATATAAGCATAACGAGCCCGCTGCTGTGGTGGCCAAGAGGCCTTGGTAATCAGCCGCTGTATACAGTCAAGGTCTCTCTAAACACTGAGAGGCGCGTGCTTGACGTATGGGAAAGGCGCGTTGGCCTGCGCACTATGACGATGAGCATAAATAAGGACGAGTGGGGAGAAAGCTTCGCGCATTGCGTCAACGGCATCAAGTTTTTTGCGATGGGCGCGGATTATATACCCGAAGACAACATACTGAGCAGGGTCAATCGAGCTCGCACGCGCAGGCTTTTGGAAGACGCCGCGGCGGCGAATTTCAATGTGATACGCGTATGGGGCGGAGGATATTATCCCGACGATTACTTTTATGATATATGCGACGAGCTCGGCCTCGTGGTCTGGCAGGATTTCATGTTCGCGTGCGCGGTATATAACCTGACTGACGAGTTTGAGAAGAATATCCGCGCCGAGATAACCGCTAACGTAAGGCGCTTGAGGCATCACGCCTCGCTGGGCCTCTGGTGCGGCAATAACGAGATGGAAATGTTCGTCGCGACGGGCGAATGGGTGTCGAGCGACAGGCAAAAAGCGGACTATATAAAGATGTACGAGTACATCTTCCCGCAGATTCTGAAAAAAGAGGATCCCAATACTTTTTACTGGCCTGCGAGCCCTTCGTCGGGCGGCAGCTTTGATAAGCCCAACGACCCGGGCAGGGGAGACGTTCATTACTGGGAGGTATGGCACGGAGGTCTTCCGTTCACCGACTACCGCAATCATAAGTTCCGCTATGTGTCAGAATTCGGCTTCCAGTCGTTCCCGTCCGTAAAAACGATAGAGGCTTTTACCGAGCCGGCCGACCGCAACATGTTTTCTTACGTGATGGAAAAACATCAGCGTAACGCGTCGGCGAACGGAAAGATACTTTCCTACCTTTCCCAGATGTACCTCTATCCGCGTGACTTTGGGATACTTATCTACGCCTCGCAGCTGCTTCAGGCGCAGGCGATGCAGTACGGCGCGGAGCACTGGCGCAGGAACCGCGGCCGCTGCATGGGCGCCGTAATATGGCAGCTCAACGACTGCTGGCCTGTGGTGAGCTGGTCGAGCATAGACTATTTCGGACGCTGGAAGGCGCTGCACTATTATATGAAAAGGTTCTTCGCCCCCGTACTGATATCGTGCCACGAGGAGGGCGTGCTGTCGCAGAACACCAACGTTAACGCCGAGCCTTTCCCTCTTGAAAAGAGCGCGAGGCTTAATGTGAGCAACGAAACGGCAAAAGCGTTTATTGGAACCGCGCGCTGGTCGCTGCGCAGCCCTGACGCCAAAGTAATCAGAAAAGGGACATTCGATGTGGAAGTCCCGGCGTTTTCCGCCGTGTGGCTGCCCGAGCAGGATTTCTCGGGCGAGGACACTTTTAGATGCTATTATACGTACGAGCTCGAGAGCAAAGACGGGACGGTAGGCAGCGGCAGCGTGCTCTTCTGCCCTCCCAAGCATTTTTGCTTTGAAGACCCTAAGCTCGCCGCGGTTATCGAAGGAGACGATATAGTCGTATCCGCACGCGCCTACGCGCGCTGTGTAGAGGTAATATGCGACGACGATTCCGTACTGAGCGATAACTATTTCGACATGAATGCAGGAGAGCGCCGCGTAAAAGTGCTGCGCGGGGCGCCAAATTCAGTTAAAGTCCGGAGCGTATACGACATCAGGTGAAACAGTGTGAACAAACCAAAGCTGACTGCCGCAAAGGAGACCATATGAACCAGACTACCAATATGACGGAGGGCAGGCCTCTCCGCCTTATTGTATTGTTCGCGTTGCCCATGTTCTTCAGCAACATCTTTCAGGAGCTTTACTACATCACTGACAGCATTATTGTAGGCCGTATGATGGGAGTAAAGGCGTTCGCTTCCGTCGGCGCGGCGGGATTCTACTACTGGCTCGTGCTCGGTATCATATTCGGATTTTCTCAGGGGTTCGGAGCGCTGTTTGCGCAGCGCTTCGGCGCGAAAGACCATGAAGGATTAAAGCACGCGATAGCGCAATCGGTAATATGGACGGCGGCGCTTTCTGTACTGCTCACCGCGGCCTGCCTGCTGCTTTTGCGTCCGGCGCTCGTGCTGGTGAATACTCCCGCCGAAGTGGCGGATGGAGCGTATACCTATCTTGTGTGCGTTCTTGCGGCAACGCCGGTAATGTTCGCTTATAACGTTTGCGCGGCTTTGCTTCGCGCGCTTGGCAACAGCCGCACCCCTCTCGCGGCGGTTATGGTATCGAGCATTATTAACATTGCTCTTGACCTGCTGTTTGTAGGGCCTTGCGGCATGGGCATCGCGGGGTCGGCCATAGCTACCGTTATTGCTAATTGCTGCGCGCTTGTCTATTGCGTGCACAGGCTGAAAAGCATAGAAGCGGTGCGCATAACGCCTGAGGATTTCAAACGCGGCCGCGACGCTGCCGGTGCGCTTTTAAAGCTGGGGTGTCCGCTCGCTCTGCGCAATATAATCATTGAAACCGGGAGTATTTTAGTACAGTATGTTATAAACGGTTACGGAACGCTGTATGTCGCGGGAATAGCGGCAGCCTTCAAGTATATAGGCATCATGAACCTCGTAGGCTTTTCTCTCGATGGAGCCGCCATGGTATATGTCGGCCAGAATTACGGAGCGGGAAGGAGCGACCGCATCAAGTCAGGAATGCGCGCCGCCCGCCGGTTAGCGATTATCAGCTCTGTTATAACCGCCGCGCTTACGACGCTTTTCGGTAGGGAAATGATAAAGCTGTTCATCACGGGCGAGGTTTCCGAGGTGGCGGCCGTGGCCGAAATAGGATACCGCAACCTGCTTGCGTTCTCCGTTTGTCTGCCGTCGCTGTACCTGCTGCTTATCTACCGGAGCGCCCTGCAGGGCATGGGCAGCGCGGGAGCGCCTATGGCTTCCGGCTTTATCGAGCTTGCTATGCGTATACTGTCGGTATTGATACTGCCTGCGTTCATCGGCGTATGGGGCGTCTACTTCTCGCTTGGTGCAGGCTGGGTAGCGGCGGCCATACAGCTTGTGATAAGCTACTACGTTGTTTTCCGAAAGCGTTTCAATGCCGGCAGCCAGCCATCAAGCCTCACGGGCTTGCCGGAGACCCCGAATTAGTACCCCACCAAGTCTCACGACTTGTCGGGGACCCCGTATGAGGAGGCTTTATGTTTTATTTTACGCGGGACTTCTGACCGCTGTCTTTCCAGCCGCGGCGAAAGTTCTCTCTGCGGTATGCTCCGGGAGTCATGCCGGTGACGCGTTTGAAAACGCTCACGAAATGGCTCTGCGAATTGAAGGCGAGATAGCTGCCTATCTCGAGCAGCGAAAAGCTTGAGTACTTGAGCATGTTCTCCGCCGCCTCTATGCGCTTATTGCGTATATAGTCGGAAACAGGCAGGCCTACTTCTTTTTTGAACAGCACCGAGAAATACGACCGACTTAATCCCGCCCGCGCAGCAAGCTCGTCAACCGATATAGGCTCCTGAAGGTGCAGGTAAATGTCGTCGAGCGCGGACTGTATTGGCTTTGGATAACGGCGAGCTTCGCGTATCGCCGCGACGCGCCGGGTGAATTCCCTGACCATCTCGCGGTGCAGGCTTACTATTTCGCTGACGGTCTGGCAAAGGTCCATCTTGCGTATGAAAAGATCGCTTAAATTATAGGCTGTTTCCTGATCCATGCCGCCCTCGATTGCGAAGCGGGTAGAGAGCGTGGTGGCGGCCACGAAAAGATAGCGCTTGTTGCGCACCGGGTCCTCGGAGAGTTTGCCCACAACGCTGGAGGAAAAAACACACGCCGCCTCTTCCTCGGCTCTCGGATCGCCTGCGCGCACGTACTCGAACTGCAGCAGTTCCTCGTTATACACGAGATGCGAGAAGCCTTCCTCGCGCTGCTGGAACGCCATTCGCATCAGCGTCTTATCGATATTGTCGTTTTTGTTCATATATACACCCTTAATAAACCCTCAACGTACAGAACGATTATATCATGGATCAAATATTCAAGATATACACTGCGCAAAAATGCTGTTAAAGTGCATCTATATATAACGATGTAAACACATAACAAATGTCGGAGGTTGAAAGCAGTATAACTATGACAACATTGCTTCTCGTAATAATCTATGCCGCGTTCATAGGGTTGGGGCTCCCCGACTCGCTGCTCGGCACGGCCTGGCCGGTGGCGCATGCCGATCTTGGGGTTCCGTTAAGCGTTGCGGGTTTTGTCTCGATAGTGGCCACGTTTGGTACCGTTATCTCCAGCCTTGTTTCCGAGCGCATGATAAAGAAATTCGGCACCGGAAAAGTGGCTGCGGTCTCCGTATTGATGACCTCGGCGGCGCTTATGGGCATGAGCTTTGTCGGCCATTTCTGGGTGGTGCTCGTTCTCGCTATACCTTTAGGGCTGGGCGCCGGGACTATCGACACTGCGCTTAATAACTATGTCGCGCTCAACTACCGCGCCCATCACATGAATTGGCTGCATAGCTTTTGGGGCGTAGGCGCTACAGGCGGGCCGCTTATAATGTCGGCGTTTCTTGTAAGCCGCAACTGGCACGGCGCTTACCGCACCGTATCATTCGCACTGCTGGGCATAGCGGCGGTGCTTTTTGTGTCGCTGCCCTTGTGGAAAAAGTTAGGCGGCACTCCCGCAGCGGAAGAGCACAAAGCTCCGGTACTGAGGCGCGAGCTGATACGTAAGCCGGGCGCTGTTTTCGCGTGCCTCGCTTTTTTCACCTACTGCGCAGCCGAATATTCTACGGGGCTGTGGGCGAGTACATACTTTGTTAAGGTAAAAGGCATAACACCGGATATCGCCGCTTCATGGGCTTCTATGTTTTATCTCGGCATAACGGCGGGACGTTTCTTAAGCGGTTTCGCGGCGTTTAAGCTGAGCAGCCGCACTCTCGTGCGCATAGGGCAGTGCGCTATACTCGCGGGAATAATGATACTTATACCGTTTGGGGGAGCGGCTCAGATAATAGGGCTTCTGCTGATAGGCATAGGCTGCGCGCCTATATTTCCGTCGCTGCTCGATGAGACGCCCGGGCTGTTCGGCGCTGACTATTCACAGGGAATGATGGGTCTGCAGTTCGCGAGCGCATACTTAGGCGGCACGATTTTGGCGCCGCTGTTCGGCTGGATATCGCCGTTTATAGGCCTTGGCATATGGCCTGTCTACCTTCTTATGTTATTCGGCGCGCTGATATTCTCTACGGAGCGCACGCAGTGGGCGGTATCTAAATCAAGGCTCAGGGAAGAGGCCGTACGGGAAAACGCTTAGTTTATGCGGCATTTATAACCGCATCTTGCCGCGTTATAAAACAAAGGAGGGTCATATGGTTTACGAATGGAAGGGAATCGGTTATCACGGAGCGCTTAAGGTAAAGGATGCAAAGCTTACAAACAGCCGGGGCGAGACCGCACTGCTGCGCGGTATGAGCAGCCACGGCATGCAGTGGTATCCCCGTTTTGCCCGCGCCGACGGAATAAGAACAACAAAGGAAGCGGGCGCCAACGTGTTCCGCGTGGCTATGTATACAGACGAAGGGGGGTATCTTACCAACCCCGGGATAACGCGTGACGTGATACGCGCAGTCGATGACGCACTCTCGCTCGATATGTACGCTATCATAGACTGGCATGTTAATTACGATAAGGACCCGCTCGCGAGCGCGGATAAAGCCGAGAAGTTTTTCAGCGAAATGAGCCTGCGCTACGCAAACGAGCCGGGTGTACTGTATGAGATATGCAACGAGCCCAACGGGGAGGAAGTTACATGGGCGGGCAACGTCAAACCATACGCCGAGCGGATAATACCGATTATACGCGGCAATTCGCCCGGCTGTGTCATACTCGTCGGCTCGCCGACGTGGAGCCAGGATGTGGACGTAGCCGCGGCCGACCCGCTGCACTTTGAGAATATAATGTACACGCTGCACTTTTACGCAGGAACGCACGGGGAGGCGCTGCGTGATAAATGCCGCGCGGCGCTTGCAATGGGCGCCGCCGTGTTTGCCAGCGAATGGGGCGCGAGCCAGGCGGACGGCAGCGGCGGAATATTCCCTCAGGAAAGCGATGTCTGGCTTGAATTTTTAGCGCGGCACGAAATAAGCTGGTGCAATTGGAGCCTTGGCGACAGGGACGAGACGAGCGCGGCTTTAAGGCCCGGCGCGCCGGACGGCGGATGGACGAAAGAGCACCTCAGCGAGAGCGGCCGATATGTATTTGAGCATCTCAAAGGCCGTACCGTATAACGCTCCAGCTTTAAGCGCAGCGGTTTTTAAACGGTTGACTTAATTCCGTTAATTGACATGACTTCAGCAACGTGATAGTATAATAAAAAAATATCAGGGGAGCTTGTATGTACAGGCTGAGAGGAAACTATTCAAGTTTCGACCCTTATAACCTGATTTGGATAATGCCAACGTAGGGATCTATTAAAGAGAAAATTTTTAGTGGATATGCCGTTTGGCATAACCACTATTTTATTTTCCGGGGCACTCGGCAATTTGCGAGGCTTGACGGGGTGTAAACGGGGTCCCCGGCAAGTCGTGAGGCGTAACGGGGTGTAAATGGGGTCCCCGACAAGTCGTGAGGCTTGATGGGGTGTAAACGGGGTCCCCGACAAGTCGTGAGGCTTGGCGGGGTGCAAAGGAGTATTTTTATGGAGACAAAGAAGACGTCATTGCTTAATAATTCGCTTCTCTGGTTTGGCGCGGCTGTGTCCATAGCAGAGATATTTACCGGTACGCTGTTCGCGCCGCTCGGGTTTGCGAACGCGCTCTTTGCTATTTTAATCGGGCACGTCATCGGATGCACGCTGCTTTATCTTGCGGGGCTCATAGGCGCGAAGCGCGGCCTTTCGGCCATGGAGACCGTACGCATTTCCTTCGGAAGCAATGGCTCGTACCTGTTCTCCGTTTTCAATATACTGCAGCTTTTAGGCTGGACGGCGGTAATGATAATAAGCGGTGCGCGGGCAGTAGGCGTCATAGCCGACCCCATTAAACCCGGCTCCAATATACTTTTGTGGTGCGCTCTCATCGGCGTGCTTATCATGGTCTGGATCGCCGTTGGTATTAAAAAGCTCGGCGTGGTCAACATCTTCGCCGTGGGCGGACTGTTCGTTCTCACAGTAATACTCAGCACGATAGTGTTCAGGGGCGCAGGCGTATCGGCGGGCGAGGGCGGTATGAGCTTCGGCGCGGCGGTGGAACTGTCGGCGGCAATGCCCCTCTCGTGGCTCCCGCTTATATCCGACTACACGCGGCATGCCAAAAGGCCCGTCGCCGCCACGCTTTTGAGCACGCTTGCTTACTTCGTTGGGAGCTGCTGGATGTATATCATAGGCGCAGGCGCGGCCATATTCGCGGGCGTCTCGGACATAGCTCGGATAATGATGACGGCGGGCCTCGGGCTCGCGGGCGTTCTCATCGTACTGCTCTCTACCGTCACGACGACGTTTCTGGACGCTTATTCGGCCGGCGTCAGTTCGGCGAATATATCCGGGCGCATCAACGAAAAATGGGCTGCCGCCGCAGTGTGCGCCCTCGGTACGCTCATAGCCATGTTTACGCCCATCGAGCAGTATGAAGACTTCCTGTACCTTATTGGTTCGGTGTTCGCGCCGATGATAGCCATACTGATAACCGATTTCTTCATACTTAAAAAAGACCATATGAACAAATCCGTCAGCGTCACCAACCTTGCCGTATGGGCGGCGGGCTTCGCCGTTTACAGGCTGTTCATGTCATTCGATACCATTGTGGGCACGACGCTGCCCGTCATGGCCTTAACCGCGATATTATGCGTACTTATAGAAGGAGTGAAAAGATTATGTTTGAAGAGATACTGAAAAACGTGCGCGACAAGGGACCGCTCGTGCACTGCATCACGAATTACGTGACGGTGAACGACTGCGCTAATATGCTGCTCGCCGCGGGCGCTTCGCCCATAATGGCGGACGATATAGGTGAGGCGGAAGAGATCACCTCTATCTGCGGCGCGCTCGACATAAATATAGGAACGCTGAGTGAGTGCACGATAGCCTCCATGCTTAAAGCGGGGCAAAAGGCGAACGCGCTCGGCCGTCCCGCCGTGCTCGATCCCGTGGGCGCGGGCGCTTCTGCGCTGCGCACAAACACCGCGTTTAAGCTGCTCGAAGAAGTAAGCTTCTCCGTAATACGCGGCAACATATCGGAGATCAAAACAATAAGCCGGGGAAGCGGCACGACAAAGGGCGTGGACGCCGATGTAAGCGACGCCGTGACGGAAGACAGCCTGCCGGAAGCGGTACGCTTCGCCAAAGCGTTGAGCGGCAGTACGGGCGCTGTCGTCGCCATAACGGGGGCCATTGATATCGTGGCGGACGAGGGTAAAGCGTATACAATACGCAACGGCCATCCCATTATGTCAAAGATAACGGGCACCGGCTGCATGCTCACGGCGCTGATAGCGGCGTATTGCGGCGCGAATCCGGATAGATTGCTGGACGCTGCGGCGGCGGCAGTGGCCGCTATGGGGCTGTGCGGCGAAATCGCTTACAAAAGAACAAGCGCGGCGGGCGCGGGAACGGGCACGTTCCGTACGCTGCTCATAGACGCTATGAGCCAGTTGGACTCAAAGGCGCTGAACGGAGGTATAAAGGTTGAAATCGCTTAAACAATCCATGCTGCTCTACGTCGTTACTGACCGCACGTGGCTTAACGGCAAGACACTTTCCTCACAGGTGGAGCATGCTGCCGCGGCGGGCGCCACCTGCGTGCAGCTCCGCGAAAAGGAGCTGGGCTATGAAGAGTTTCTCGCCGAGGCAAAAAGCATAAAGGCGGTAACGGACAGATACGGCATACCATTAATCGTAAACGACAGCATAGACGTAGCGCTCGCGTGCGGCGCGGACGGCGTGCATATAGGCCAGGGCGACATGCCTGCCTGCAAGGCAAGAAAACTCATAGGCGATGGACGCATACTCGGCGTGTCCGCGCAGACGGTGGCGCAGGCGCTCACGGCGCAGCGCTGCGGCGCGGATTACCTGGGTGTGGGCGCGGTGTTCCCTACCTCCACAAAGGCGGACGCCGACGCCGTATCGTATGACACGCTTAAAGCCATCTGCGCAGCCGTTGACATACCCGTCGTTGCCATCGGCGGCATAACCGCCGCAAATATCGCTTCTCTTGCCGGCAGCGGCATTGACGGCGTGGCCGTCGTTTCCGCCGTGTTCGCGAGCCCCGACATCCCCCGCGCGACGGGCGAGCTGCTCCAGTCGGTAAGACAGGTGGTCGTATGAAATACAAGGGAGCGATATTCGACCTTGACGGCACGCTGCTTGATTCCATGCCGGTGTGGGAGAACTTAGGCAGAGACTATCTCATATCTCAGGGCGTTACACCGCCAGAAGATATAGCCAAGGTCTTAAAGCCGATGAGTCTTGAGGAAAGCGCCGTATATTTCCGCATGCGGTTCAATATACAGCGCTCCGTAGCAGAGATGACATACGATTTTGCCGCGCTTATAGAAAAGCAATACGGCGAGCTTGTGCCGCTTAAACCACATGTCCGGGAGCTGCTCGAGCGGTTTCACAAAGTGGGCGTTAAGTGCTGCATAGTTACGGCGACCGCGCGCCATCTCGCCGAAGCCGCGCTTTCGCGCCTTGGCGTGCTGTGCTTTTTCGATTTTCTGCTTACGTGCACGGAAGTGGGATGCGGGAAAGACAGGCCGGTAATATTCTTAAAGGCGCTCGAAAGGCTGGGCACCGCACAGCAGGAGACCGTAATATTCGAGGACGCGCTTCATGCCGTACAAACGGCAAAGGCGGCGGGGTTCAGCGTGGCGGGCGTGTACGACGATTCGGCGGCTTCCGATAAAGAGGCCATAATGAACATCGCGGATTATTATATCTATTCGTTTGACGAGTGGGAGGAAACATGCAAATGAACAGCGTATTGACGATAGCCGGCTCGGACTGCAGCGGCGGCGCGGGCATACAGGCGGATATAAAGACGATAACGGCGCACAGAATGTACGGCATGAGCGTCATAACAGCGCTGACGGCGCAAAACACGACGGGCGTTTACGGCATCGAAGAATCGAGCCCGGATTTTGTCGCGCTTCAAATGAAGTGCGTATTTGAGGACATATTCCCCGACGCCGTCAAGATAGGCATGGTATCGAATGCGGAAATAATAAAGGTCATAGCCGCAAAGCTTAAGGAGTACGGCGCAAAAAACATCGTCGCCGATCCGGTCATGGTGTCGACGAGCGGCGGCAGGCTGCTTGAAGACAGCGCTGAGCAGACGCTGAAAGACGTGCTTCTGCCTGTCGCGGATATCATTACGCCTAATATACGCGAGGCCGGGGCGCTGTCGGGTATGTCCATTCGTAATGCTGAAGATATGCTCGAAGCGGCAAAACGCATCGCGGGAACGGTAAAGTGCGCGGTGCTCATAAAAGGCGGGCATCTTGAACACAGCGCGGACGACCTGCTGCTGGCGGACGGAAAGGCCACCTGGTTCCGTTCGGAGAGGGTAGATAACCCCAACACCCACGGCACCGGATGCACGCTGTCTTCGGCTATAGCCTGCAACCTCGCGGCAGGGCGCGGCCTTGACGAAAGCGTTAGAAACGCAAAGGAATACATAACGGGCGCGCTGAAAGCAAACCTCGATTTAGGCAAAGGAAGCGGCCCGCTCGATCACTGCTTTTGCATATAGCCTAGTTGAGCATCAGGTAAGCGAACAGCGGGTAATGGTCGGAAAACTTGTTTACGACGAGCCTCGAGTTTACCACCTTTATGTTCTTTGAAACTATTATATTGTCTATCTCGTTGTAATCTATGGGATTCTTGGAGTAATCGTAGTATTTTGTCTCCTCCGTGTTCACAACGGTGTAATTGTTTAAAACGTTGAATTCGGAGATACCCGCGTTGAAATCGCCCGTGACTATCTTGTACTCGTTTTTGTCCTTGTCCAGCAGTTGGGTAAGCTTTGCAAACTGCTTTTTTCTTATCTCCGCCGATTCGTAGGAAAAATGCGTGTTGTAAAACGATACCGCCTTGCCGTCTATATTGGCGACGGCCTTTTGTATGATGCGCTTCTCATTGCCGCCGCTGTCAAGTTCATACGTCTTTATGCCGCTAAGGTCAAACTTTGAAAGTATGCCGTTGCCGTACTGCGAACCGTTCGAATAGTTTATCGTGGGCGAGAGTATGTTGTGCGACATATCCTTAGTCTTAAGGCTCGCAAGATTGTCTACTATGTCGCCCGCCGTAAGGTCCTGAAACGCCTCCTGCACACCCATTATGTCGGGCTGCTGGTCGTATACAAGCCGTCCCTGCATCAACAGGCTGCCGCTGCCGCGCTTTATGTTCCACGTGCCCACGGTGAGCAGATTGCGTGATATATAGACCGAATACCTGACTTCCCCGTTCAGCGCTATACGTACGGTCTTCATGCCCGCGTCGGGCAGGGCTATCGTGAATTCGTTTCCGCTGCTGCCGTTTATGGCGACGGCAACGCCCTTGTTCGCTTTAACGCTTATCGTCACATCCTGTTTTGCCGCCCTTACTACATAGCCGTATTCGTTGGGCGTAAACGACGGGTATAGCCTGCCGCCCGATATGGAAATATCCGCGAGCTGCTTATCATTAACCTGCGCGGTAACGTCCAGATAACTCGAGCTTATATACGCGGTCTTACCTTCAAACTCTACCTGGTACCAGCCCTCGATATAATCGTCGTGCGGAAGTATGTTAAGCTTGCTCCCTTTTTGCGCTACCCCTACGATCTCCGAATCGGTGGACGGAGCGCTTCTTACGTTAACGTCGCTGCTGCAGTTGACTATCTCGCCTGTAAAGTCGAGCGCGTACCCGTCCATCGACGAGTCGAGGCAGATGTACATCCTGTTCACATATCCCGTCTTATCGTTGTACTTTACCTGGTGCCATTGCGCATTAATATTAGTCTTGACTATCTGCACGAACGTCCCTTTATTAAGCCTGCTTATGATACCCGAATCCGGGTTCGGTTTTTCCCGGAACGCCACGTCCGAGCCTACTATCTGCCCGCTGTTTTTTACGATGCCCGCCGGTACCGGCGAAGACGCGGACGGAGCGCTTTTGACGGGCCCCGGCGTGCCGCTTGGCTCCGGCGCCGTCGTCTGTACGGGCGTGGGCACGCTCTCAAACGTCGGAGCGGCAGTAACGTCCGCGGACGGAGCAATATCAGGCGAGCCGCCTGGCACGGCGGGAGCCTGCGCCGGAACGGCGGCGCACGACCCCAGCGCTATAACAAGAGCCATAGACGCAATCATTGAAACAGTCTTAAGTTTTTCTCGCGTCGTCTTTCCC
The DNA here is from genome assembly GCA_023410595.1 of Bacillota bacterium. Lineage (GTDB taxonomy): Bacteria > Bacillota > Clostridia > Christensenellales > SZUA-584 > DTFZ01. The sequence continues at coordinate 256,276 of JAEYPO010000009.1, forward strand.
ATCATGTGCTTAAATAAATAAATCATATTGTTATCCAATACTATACAGCGTGGTGCATATTCATTGCAAGCCTGCCTAAAGGCGTTAAGGCCCTTTCCGGCGCCTCAGACATGAAATAATTGTAAACAATACACGCGTATAAAACACAATATACCCAAAAAAGCGAATGTTTAGTATCGCCCGATATTTTATAAATGATAGTTATATAAAAACCATAACATGATTGCAGATTAAATCTAAAAGCACGGAATCGCCTTTAAAGCAGTTCAAACCGGTTCTTTTCATATTTAATAACACCGTCGCGTTTCATCCATGACAGCTCGCGCGACAGCGCGCTGCGGTCCACGTCAAGGTATTCCGCCATCGCCGCGCGCCCCATAGGAATCGCAAACGAGCGCGACCCCGCGCTGCGCGCTTCCCGCGTGAGAAATGTAATCACCTTTTCACGTATGGTCGGTCTTATGAGACAGTCGTTACGGTCGTGCAGCACGAGCGCCTTTTCCGCTATACCGTCGAGCAGGTTACCAATCAGCCTTGTGTGATGCGGGCAGTCGCTTCGCTCAAGTATATTGTTTATCGGAATAAGCAGCACGAAGGCTTTGCTCAGCGCCTGCACGGATACCGGGCTCGTCCTGTCACGGCTTGCGGCCAGCAGCACGCCTAAGTAGCTGCCCGGCCCCAGCATTGTAACAGCGAAGATCTTGCCGGACGCGTCGCACTTATAAGACCTTGCGTTGCCCGAAAGAAGTATTCCGACTTCGCTTACGGCCTCGCCCTCCCATATTATTGTCTCGCCTTTATTGTATTCCCTCCTTACGGCGGAAAGGCGCGCAAGTATGGCCTTAATATCGCCGCTCTCTATGCCCTTAAACAGCGGCGACGCCTCTAAAACGCACATATACTTCCTCCGTCCTTTTTGGTTGCACGTGCAACAGACTTTCGAGGAATATCATACTATACTCTTCATAAAAATCCAAGCAGGAGGTTGCTTAGCGATGGATAACAAATCGCGTATCATCTGGATTACAAGGACGGCCGTCTTCATAGCTCTGCTTATAGTGCTGCAAGCCGCCACCGCCCCCTTAGGCAATATACTCGTTACGGGTTCAATAGTGAACATGCTGCTCATACTGTCGGTAATGACCTGTTCTCTTTCGTCCGGCCTCACGGTAGCCATGCTGTCGCCTGTACTTGCAAAGTTTTTCGGCATCGGCCCGTTTTGGAGCCTCATACCATTTATCGTTATAGGCAACATCACGCTCATACTCATCTGGCACTTTATCGGCAGCAGTAAAAAGCTGGGCCGTATCGGCGCGTATACAACAGCGCTTATCGTCGCAGCGGCTGCCAAGTTCACGGTGCTTTACCTGGGCATCGTCCGGCTGGCCGTGCCGGTGCTGCTCAAGCTGCCGCCTCAGCAGGCAGCGGCGGTATCCGCCATGTTCTCGGTGCCCCAGCTGATAACGGCGGCGATAGGCGGCGCAGCCGCAATCGCCGTCCTGCCGCTGCTGAGAGCTGTTAGAAAAACGAGCGCCCGATAAGCTTTATATGGATATTATCTGCTAATCGCTATAATATCGCTCCTCCCTTTTATTAACTCTAGCCAATGAAAAATTCCTTGACTTGGAGCTGACTCCGCGTGATAACATTGAATATATAGTTTGGCAACTTTGCGTAACGCTGCAAATATCAGAGAGGAGCGTAAAATGGAGTACGTTAGGCTGGGCAATTCAGGGTTAAAGGTTTCAAGGCTGTGCCTTGGCTGCATGAGCTTTGGCGTGGCAGAGAGGTGGATACATCCGTGGGTGCTTGATGAAGAGCACAGCAGGCCGATAATCAAAAGTGCTCTCGAGGCTGGAATCAATTTCTTCGATACTGCAAACGTGTATTCGGACGGAACAAGCGAGGAAATCGTCGGGCGGACGCTAAAAGACTTTGCGGACCGCGATAAAACAGTTATCGCTACCAAGGTCTTTTTTCGCATGCACGACGGCCCTAATGGAGAAGGCCTTTCCAGAAAGGCTATAATGAGCGAGATAGATAAGAGCCTCAAAAGGCTGGGAACCGACTATGTAGACCTTTATCAGATACACCGCTGGGATTACAATACTCCCATAGAAGAGACCATGGAGGCGCTAAACGACGTAGTCAGGGCCGGAAAAGCACGCTACATTGGCGCTTCGGCTATGTACGCGTGGCAGTTTTCAAAGGCTTTGCATGTCGCCGAAAAGCACGGATGGACGCGGTTTGTATCCATGCAGAATCATCTTAACCTCATCTACCGTGAAGGGGAAAGGGAAATGCTGCCGCTCTGCAGGGAAGAAGGCATAGGCGTTATCCCCTACAGTCCGCTGGCGGGAGGAAGGCTCACTCGCGACCTTGGGGAGACTACGCTCCGCTCGGAAACCGATGAGGTCGCCAAGCAAAAATACGCCGGCTGCGAGGATGCGGATAAGCTTGTCATAGAACGGCTGGCTGAGGTAGCAAAACAACGCGGCGCCGCCCGTTCACAGATAGCGCTTGCCTGGCTGCTTCAGAAGCAGCCGATTACCGCCCCTATCGTCGGCGTCACAAAAACGTCCCATCTCGACGACGCGGTTGCGGCGCTTTCAGTCAGTTTATCGCCCGAAGAAATCTCTTTTCTGGAAGAACCGTATATACCGCACCGGGTAGTAGGCGCTTTATGATTAATAGTGTGATTTGATGACTGCAGTAAACCAGAGTATAATATGCGGTAAAATGTACCCCGAGGTAATATAATGAAAAACGCTATATCGGAAAGCCGGTTCGACTTTGTATCCGGCCCGGATAAAGATTTCATAACAGCCTTTGACGACGAGATGAAGAAGCTGGGCTATGATTTCGGGAACAGTATCGGCAGCGGTTATTGCTGGGGCAGGTATATGATCATCTATTCAAAAACGGGAGTAAAGAGCAAAAAGGTGGCGGCGCGCGTCTATATCCGCCAGGACGGCAGCGTCGTTCTCCGGCTGTTTTTAAGCGGCATAGACATGCACCGGGAATATATCGAAAAAGCCGAGCCGTACATAAAGGACGTGCTTGAGGGAACGCACGGCGACTGCAGTCATTGCAAAAACGATAAAGGCGGCGTATGCAAATTCAGAAAAACGTATACGCTGGACGGGCGCCTTTTTGAAAAATGCAACGGTATCGTATTTGAATTCCATAAACCCGATACTGCGAAGCTTTCGGGCTATATAGGCCTGCTTTCAGAGTTTTATAAAACTAAGAGAGGTATCGTATGAACGTCTACTCTCTTTCCGAATCAAACATTCCCGGCGTCGCACGGCTTATGGCGGGCATAAAGCCCGACTGGTGGGACTATGAGGGCGCAGTCTCCCAGCTTTCCGATATAAGGAATACGACGTACAACGTCGGCTGGTTCATGGGCGACGACGAGCAGCGCCCTATTGGCTGGCTGCTCTGCGCAGACTATGAGTGTTACTCGTGCCTCAGCATAGAGTGCCTCGGGTACGACGAAAGCGGCAGGTTCGTGATGGAGCGTCAGCTTATACCACTGCTTGAGGCTGCGGAGCGGTACGCGCGCGGCAAAGGCTACCGCATGCTGAAATACATGATAGGTTCCACCGGCATGTCGTGTCACAGCCGCCCCTTAGGCGAATACTGGGAGGAGCTGAAAGACCTTAAATCGTTCGGGCGCGAGCATTTCGACTTCTTCGTGGAGTACGGCTTTAAGCCCGCGGGCTTCATGCCGAATTGTTTAGGCGAAAACTATCACTGCATAATAATGATAAAGGAACTTTAAAATCGGGTAATATAATGGGCACTTTCTTTGAAGGGTTCTGTTAATTTACCTTTTTATCAGTCCCCGTTTATGATAACATATACACAAATTACATAAGGGGTGATGGATTTGGGGGTTGACCTTAAGAACATTAACTGGAAAAAGGCAAAAAAGATAATAATCTCCCTCGTCGTTATAGTTATATTGATAATAACGGCGGCTACGTGCTGGTATACCGTGAACGACAAGCAGCGCGCGGTTGTTACCACGTTCGGCAAAGTTACCGGCGTAAAAGACGCGGGGCTTTATTTCAAGCTGCCGTTCGGTATAGAGCAGGCGTACCTTGTGGACGTAAACGTCTACCAGAAGATAGAGCTCGGATACCGCACCGACCCTTCGGCGCCAAGCGGGTATTCGCTGGTAAGCGAGGAGAGCAAGATGATAACGGGCGACTACAACATAGTCAACGTCGAGTTCTTTGTCGAGTATAAGATATCCGATCCCGAGAAATACCTGTTTTCGTCGTACGAGCCCGAGGAGATACTCAGAAACCTCATTCAGAGCCAGGTGAGGAACGTCGTCGGCTCGACTAATGTGGACGCGGTGCTTACGAACGGCAAAGAGCTCGTGCAGCAGCAGGTTAAAGAGCTTATAACGGAGGTGCTCTCCAAGTACGACATAGGCCTGATGCTTACCGACGTAAAGATACAGGACAGCGAACCGCCCACCGACGAGGTCACCGCGGCTTTCAAGCAGGTAGAGACCGCAAAGCAGGGCGCCGAGACCATTGTTAACGAAGCGAAAGCTTATCAGAACGCTCAGCTGCCCAATGCGCAGTCCAAAGCCGACAAGCTGCTGCAAAACGCTCAGTACGTAAGGCAGAACAGGATAAACGAGGCTACGGAAAGCATAGCGATGTTCGAAGCGATGTACGCCGAATACGCGAACAACCCCGGCATAACGCGCCAGCGCATGTACTATGAGCTTATTACGAAGCTGCTGCCTGACATCAAGATATATATAAATGCTTCAGAGGGCGGCGTCGAGATGATGCTTCCGCTTGAGAGCTTCCTGGACGGGCAGCCGCAGCCGCAGCCGACAACGGGGGTGGAATAACATGAAGAAGAAGATAATAAAACTGCTTGTGGCAGCAGTTATAATAGTTGCCGTAATAATAGTCGTGTCGTGCTTCTACGTCGTGCCTGAGAATGAATACGCCTGCGTCGTCCGTTTCTCTAAGATAGAGGCCACGCAGAGCGAGCCGGGGCTCTATTTCAAAACGCCGTTCCTGGACAGTATAAGGACGTTCCCCAAGGCTGTAATGTTCTACGACATACCGCCCTCCGAGGTGCTTACGGCCGACAAGCAGAACATGACCGTGGACAGCTACGTGCTGTGGCGCATATCTGATCCGTTGAAGTTCTTTCAGACGCTGGGAAGCGTGAGCGTAGCCGAGGAGCGCCTCGACACGATGACGTACAACTCACTTAAAAACGTGATGGGCACGCTCGCGCAGCAGGATATCATAAACATGGACGATCCTTCTGAAAGAAACGACATATACTCAGGCATCGCAACGAGCGTCGACGCGATTGCGGAGAATTACGGTATCGAGGTAATAGACGTCAAGATAAAGAGGTTCGACCTGCCCGCAGCCAACGAGCAGGCGGTTTATGCCCGCATGATATCCGAGCGCAACCAGATATCCGAAAAATATACGGCCGACGGCGGGTACGAGGCGTCGGTAATACGCAACGACGTCGACAAACAGGTGGGCATAATCGTTTCCAACGCGGAGGCTGAGGCGGCGAAGATAGAGGCCGAAGGCGAGCAGGAATACATGAGGATGCTTGCCGAGGCATACAACACCGATGACAAGCGTTTCTTCTACGAGTACATGCTCGCGCTGGACGCTCTCGAGGCGTCGCTTACGGGCGCTAATAAGACCGTGGTGCTAGGCCAAGACTCGTATCTTGCGAAGCTGCTGACGGGACAGCAATAACTGACGTTTGATAAGGAAAAGGTTCGGTTTCTGCCGGGCCTTTTTCATAACCAAAACGGGCAAAAACGCGTCCATATCATACAGGTTTGTTTGCGCTTAAATATGTTATAATGAAAAAAACAGTTATAGGCGGTATTTTCCATGAACGACCATATCCATATCCGCGAAGCCCGAATAGACGACGTTAACAGAATATGCGAGCTCAACAAGGCCGCTTTGGGGTACGATTATCCCATAGACAAAACAAGAGATCGGCTAAAATATATACTTGCGCGGCCCTCAGACAGGGTCTATGTCGCGGAATACGGCGGAGAGGTCGCGGGCTATGTGCACGCCTGCGATTACGAATGCCTGTACTGTGACCCGCTGAAAAACATAATGGCCATCGCTGTGGACGAAAAGTTCCGCGGCCGCGGCATAGGCAGGAAGCTGCTGAGCGCGATAGAGGTTTGGGCGGAAATGAGCGGCTGCGCGGGCGTGCGCCTCAATTCCGGCTTTGAAAGGACGGATGCTCACGAGTTTTACAGACGCTGCGGCTATATGCTGCGCAAAGATCACAAGAACTTTTTAAAGCTGTTCCTCCGGCCTGTCGAGTTTGAAAGGATAATAATAAAAGATCTGAAATGACGCAAGTGGAAAGCATGGACGGCTTTTTTACCGTAAGGGCAGATGGATACGACTCTCACATGCTCTATGAGGTCGAGGGCTGCCGCGAGGGCTACGAGCGCGCGGCCTCTCTGCTGCCGGAAGGCGCGCAAACGCTCTTAGATTTAGGCTGCGGCACAGGGCTGGAGCTTGACTCAATATTCAAAAGACATCCGTCGATAGACGTAACGGGTATAGATTTAACGAAAGCCATGCTGACAAGACTTGAAAAGAAATACCCCGGCAGGCGGCTCAAGCTTGTCAACACCGATTATTTCAAGTGCGACTTCGGCGCAGCGGTATTCGACGCGGTCATATCGTACCAGACGCTGCATCACTTTACGCACGAGCAGAAGGCCGGATTGTATGCAAAGATTCGCACTGCGCTTAAGCCTTTTGGCGTATACATAGAGTGCGATTACATGGTGGAAGAGCAGTCCGAAGAAGACCGCTTATTTGAGGAAGCGCGGCGCATGCGCGGCGAGCTGGGCATTGAGGACGCAGAGCTCTGCCATATAGACACGCCGTGCACAATTCAAAACCAGCTTGCCCTGATTAAAGGCGCGGGTTTTAACAAGGCGGACATGGTATGGCGCAAGGGCGCTACGACGATTATAATTGCCCAAACGTAACAGCGGCGCTGTTGAAAAAGCATGTAAATACTATGAAGTTAATATATAATCGGATAGACGAACTCGTCTTTGAAAGGAATTCACTATGCATGTCCATATAATAAAACAGGACGGCAGGCTCTCGCTTGCCAATTTACAATGTGATTGCGAATATAACCACAACATTCCTGACCTTGATATATATATAAAACGCGGCCTCGCGGACGGATGTCCCGACTATGCCGCCAAAGCGGGCCTTGGCAAGCATGTGCTTGTCGTAGCCGACTCCGTCACATACGATATCGCGGCGGAGCGTATTGCCGCCCGCCTTAAGGGAGCGGGGTATTCGTGCATAACGTGCGTACTTCCGGGCAGCAGCGTCGAGCCTACGCCCGAAAACGCGGAATACATACTCCGTGCCGCTGCGGGCGCTGACTTTCTGCTTGGCGTGGGCTCGGGCGTTATTACCGATTTGACGCGCCGCGCCTCCGTGCTTTCCGGCCTTCCGTTCGCCGTGTTCGGTACAGCGGCTTCCATGGACGCGTACACGTCCGTCACATCGGCTATGATCGTCGGCGGCATAAAGAAGACGATATACGGCAAGGCCGCGAGGCTGCTGATGTTCGACCCCGCCGTGATAGCGTCCGCGCCGCTTAGCATGCAGGCGTCGGGCATAGGCGATATGTTCGCTAAATACAACGTGCTCGTCGACTGGCGGCTTGGCCATGCCGTTAAGGGAGAAACGTACTGCCCGCTGTGCGCGAGCCTCGTGAATACGGCGCTTGATACCGCTTCGTCCAACATTGAAGATATTGCAAAGCGTACGGAAAAAGGCGCGGAAGCGCTTATAGAGGCGCTCATACTCGGCGGTTTTTCTATACTGATAGTGGGCGATACCCGCCCAGTATCGTCGCTCGAGCACAACATGGCGCACTTTTGGGATATGTCGCATATAGCGTACGGCACGCCCCATATACCGCACGGCACAGGCGCGGGGCTTGGCCTTATATACACTTTGATATTCCATGACGCGCTGAAAAACGCTGACTTGTCAAATTTGGATAAAGAAATAATAAAATCGCGCCGCATATCAAAAGAGCAGCAAGCCGCCCGCCTTAAGGCTTGCTATCCTCCGGGCGTGGGTGAAGCGGTAATGGCCGCCAACAAGGATTGGTATCTCGAATGGTCGGAGCAGGAGAAGCGCATAGAAAACCTTTTGGCCTATTATGGGGAATACAGGCGGCAATGCGAAAGCCTTCCCGGCTACAGGGATATCATAAATACGTTCGAGCTTTTTGGAGCTCCGACGAGCGCCGCCAAAGCGGGCCTTAGCATGGATATACTCGAAAAGACGCTGCTTGCTACCAAGGACTTCCGCCCGAGGTACAACGTTGCAAAAGCCCTCGACGAACTCGGCCTTTTTAAGCAGGCCGTGGAAAAGATACTCGAATTGGAGCCCTCGCTCTAAGGCATATTATTAAAGCCCGCTGTCTTAATGCGTTTTGCGATAGGCGAAGGCTTTTTTATTATCTATAAAAAACCGTCACATAGGCCTTATCGTTATCTTCTCGTCAGCCGTATCCACGTCTTCCACCAGCAGCAGCGCCTTATACGTGTCTATGCGTTTTCTTTCGGGCGCCCGCGTGGCTATCGCGACGCCGCAGCCCACGACGGTTATGGATAGCTCCTTCATCATGCCGCAAAGCGCGTGCAACGTGCCGCCGCCTGATATGAAGTCGTCTATAAGCAGCGCCTTTTGGCCCGAGCGCAGCGCGCGCCTCGATATGGACATCGTTCTTATCCTTCTCGATATGCCCGTCATATAGTTTATCGTAACCGCCGAGCCCTCGGTTATCATCGAATCGCTGCGCGCTATTACGAGCGGTTTGCCGAGCGCTCTTGCCACCTCGAACGCGAGCGCTACGCCCTTTGTTTCGACGGTCACTATAAAATCAGGGTTTGTCCTTATGAACATGCCGGCGAGTATTTCCGCCATAGCGCACACATATTTCGGATCGGAGAATATATCCACGGTGTAGATATAACCTCCCGGCAGTATCCTCGACGGATCGGAGAGCTTTTTTGCGACCTCTTTTAATACGGCCTCTTTAGCCTCCGCGCTTACCGCGGGTATATACTTGACTCCCCCGGTCGCTCCTATGGCGACTTCAAGATCGCCCTGCCCGAAAGCGGCGAACGTATCGCGTATCATCGAGATGTCTTCGCTTATCGTCGATTTCGCGGCGCCGAACATCTCGCAGAACACGTTAAGAGGAAAGGACTTTGAGGGGTTTTTGACGAGCATCGATGTAATAGCCGCCATCCTTGTCTTTCTGTCGGTTTTTTCCATGTGCACCTCCGCATGTTTTATCATATAATATTATAGGTTTTTTTACTGTATTTTTAAATAGCGGCGCACCTTTTTATTGATATTGACATGGTTTGTGGAGTATAATGCAATACGCACGTACTTAAAAGAGAAGTTTTTATAAGTTTGTGCGGCGGCGTTTTACCCCGTGCGCTGCCAACATCATCAGGAACCGCACTATAAGAATGGCATTATAAAGAGGTAATTATGGTAGATTTGCAGCAGTTCAAAGGTAAAAGCGTTCATTTCATAGGCATCGGCGGATGCAGTATGAGCGGGCTTGCAGTCATACTTAAGAACTTAGGTTATAACCCCAAGGGCAGCGATATAAACGAATCGGCTTTCACTAAAAAGCTGGAAAGCGAAGGCATACCATTTGCATTAGGGCACAGTGCCGAGAACATAGGCGACGCTTCGCTCGTTATATACTCAGCGGCAATAAAGCCGTATAACCCCGAATTCGCCCGCGCAAAGGAGCTTGGTCTCCCCATGCTTACAAGGGCCGAGCTTCTTGGGCTCATAAGCAAGCAATATGAGACCGTTATAGGAATCGCGGGCTGCCACGGCAAGACGACGATAACCTCGATGACGGCGCTCATACTGCGCGACTGCGGCATAGATTTGACTGTGCACATCGGGGGCATGGTGGATTTCTTAGGCGGCGGCGTCGCCATAGGCAACTACCCGGCGTTCCTTACGGAAGCGTGCGAATACGTGGAAAGCTTCCTCGAACTTCGCCCCACGCACATACTCGTAAACAACATCGACGACGACCACCTCGATTATTACAAGAGCATAGACGAAATATACGGGGCTTTCAAGCGCTTTGCGTCGCTGCTGCCTGAAAACGGAGTATTGTTTGTCTACGCGCACGACCCACTAACCCTGAAGCTCGCAAAAGAATGCGGGCGCAAGGTCGTCACTTACGGCTTTGAAAACGCCGACTATATAGCCACGAACGTGGAATACGACGAAGGCGGCTGCCCGTCGTTCGACGTCATAACGCCAAAAGGCATGGCAAGGATATCACTCTCCGTCGTCGGCAAGCACAACATGGCCAACGCGCTCGCAGCCATAACGGTGTGCAGCGAGGTGTTCGGCATCTACCCGGCGGGCATGGCCGGGGCGCTCAGGGAATACCATCTCGCGGGCCGCAGATTTGAGCATATGGGCTTAAAAAACGGCGTGGAGATAATACACGACTACGCCCATCACCCCGGCGAGATACAGGCATGCCTCGAGGCTGCGTCCAAATATCCGCACAGAAAGCTTTGGGTTGTGTTCCAGTGCAACTCCTATACGCGCGCAAAAACGCTTAAAGACAAATACGCCGTAAGCTTTGAGAACGCTGACATGGTGCTCGTGCCCGACATATACCCGGGGCGCGACATAGACAAAGGCGAGATACACGCGCGCGACCTTGTGGACGCGATATCCAAACACTCGCCGTGCATATACATACCCACGTTCGAGGAAATAAACACATATCTTGAACAGCACGCCTTGCCCGGCGACGTCGTTATAACGCTCGGTTCGGGCAGCGTCAACAACGAAACGAAAAAGCTTTTATAAGCTTCGCCAGACTTTGGCCGTATCGCTCCTTGTAGCAATGTGCGAACATGTTCGTATAATAAAGCAAGGAGCTGATTTGTTTTGCCAGGAGAACTCCATACGCACGAATATAAAGGCGTCACCACTTACGCCAACGGCCATGTGCATTTGTTTTCGGGCGTCTCGGGCGTGAGCCCGAATGTGCCCGGACATACTCATACCATAGCGGGACAAACGGCGGTAAGCGACGGCCACTCGCACCCCTACCGGCTGATTTCGGAGGGTCCTGTATATGTCGCCAGGGTGCAATATAAGCATTATCACTATTACTCTGGGGTGACAGGCTTTGTGCGCGGCCATGAGCATCTCATGAGCGGTACGACTTTCGTGCTGGGAGAATAAGCAAAAAAGGCCGATCCAAAAGATACAGCCTTTTTGCGAACAGGTTATCGTTAAAACATGCTCTTGCTTTGGCCTGTCTGACCGGAGCCGCTCTGCTGGCCCTGCTGCCCTGCGCTTTGCTGGCCCTGTTGCCCTGCGCTTTGCTGGCCTGCCTGCGGGTTCATGCTGCTTATTATCTGAGGTATCTTGTTTATCACCTGGCTCATGCTGCCCGGCGTGCCTACGGGCGCCATAAGAACGTTATCCTTGTCTATTACGATAACAGCGTCGGTGCACAGCTTAGCGCCTATTCCCAGCGCGCCGCCCGCGACGCCCCCGCCCATATTGCTGGTGTTGTTTACATTCGACTTGCTTTTAGCCTGAGTGTCGCCTCCGCCGTACCCCAGCGTTATAGACATAACGGGCAGAAACGTCTTATCTCCCTGCATGACCGGTTTGCCTATCAGCCCGTCTTTCTGAGAAAAATTCTCCATGTTCGTAAACAGCGTGTCAACATACTGTGTTATGCTTTGCTCCATTCATTTTTCCTCCTTGTTCTTTTTCTTTTATTTTTGACATAATTCAATATTGTATTCCCTATAGTTATTTCCGCGCTCGCCGTTATCCTTACGTAATCTTCCGCAGAGAAAAAATCGGGGTGGAGGCTTAACTCGTCAAAGTTTAGAAAGCCCGACGCCATGCCCAAAGCGCCGCTCGCCATGCCTGTTGCAAAAGGATTCCTCGTGCCGTACCAGATATCCGCTCTCTTATTGGTTATGACGGCGGACTTAAGCCACAGCAGCGGATGCTTGTCTTTCCTGCTTTGTTTCTCAAGCTGTTTTCTGAACACCCTGTTTTTAAACACGAATATACTGAGCGTGGGCATTATTCCCCCGTCCCATTCTATTTTCGCCCGCAAAAGCGGGTACAGGAAAAGAACATTGACGTATTTGCTGCTGTCGAAGTTGGCTTTTACCCTGAACTTCAGCGGCAGCATCAAGAAAACGATAATTATGATAGCTAAGATCAACAAAAACTGAACAAAACCCATAATGATAGTTTGGGTCGGATTTTGTCGGATTATTCAAATGTACGCTTTTTCGAAAAGCTCAATTCCACCCCGTCAAGCCTTTCGGCTTGCCGCGACGGATAAGGTGATATTTATCGTCTGAACAATCATCAGCTTTGATTACCGGTTACTCTATATCAAAATCTTCCGAATGAAAGCTGCTGTAATACCTGCCCTTTGTCGCAGTGAATTTGAGCACGCAGTAATCGGGGTCCGTAACGCCCAACGGATAATACATCGTATCGCCCTGCCGCCATATCCTTTCCTTCGAGTCCGCGTCTTCCAGCACTTCCATAGTGCCTAAAAGCATCACGCCCCTGAAGAACCGCCTGTCGCAAAAATATATGCTCGCCTTCGGGTTTTCCCTGTATTGTCCTACCCTCATAGACGACGTGTTCGTGGTAAAATAAAACTGCTTTATGCCTTCGCGCTCCCGCGGAGGCAGCATCGCCTTCAAATTCGGGAAGCCCTCGGCGTCAACCGAACTTATGAACGCAACGCCCTGCTTGTCAATTAGGTTCCCTATAGTCTGCACCGGATTTCGCATCATAACAATATACTCCACTATAATGGCTCCCCTTTAACCCGCCCGGGCGAACTTTGTCTGCTGGGGACCCCGGTCGTAGAGCTTCGCCGCAGGCGGCTGAAGGGTGCCTATCAAAGAACCTACTCCTTTATCATCTCTTCAAACTTCGCTTCGTCTATCACCGTTACGCCGAGCTTTTGTGCTTTGTTGAGCTTACTTCCCGCTTCCGCGCCCGCGAGCACATAATCTGTATTCTTACTGACCGAGGACGACACCTCGCCGCCCAGCGACTCTATAATGTCCGAAGCCTCCTTGCGCGTGTACCTCTCCAGTGTGCCCGTAAGCACTACCTTTTTGCCCGAAAAAGCCGAGTCTTTAACCGCTTTGCGCTCGAACACGGGGACCACGCCCGCCGCCTCCATGCGCTCTATTATGCGCCTCGCGCGCTCGTTGCCGAAAAACTCGACTATGTTCTGCGCGAACGTGCGGCCTATGCCTTCTATAGCCAAAAGGCCTTCTATATCCGCTTTCATCAGCGCGTCTATGCCGCCGTACCGCTCCGCCAGATCCTTTGCCGTCTTTGCGCCTATGCCGGGTATCCCAAGCGCGTATATGTAGCTCGCAAGCGGCCTTGTTTTGCTCGCCTCTATCGCTTTTTTAAGATTCTCCGCCTTCTTCTCGCCGAATCCCGGCAGCGTCTTTATGCGGTCATAATCGAGGTAGTACAGATCGGAAACGTCGCTGAGCCCCAGATGATCATAAAATGCCTCGGCCGTCCTGTCCGAGAACGTCGTTATGTCCATCGCGTCGCGCGACGCAAAGTGCGCTATAGAGCGCGTTAGTTGCGGGCGGCAGTACAGCATGTTCTCGCAGAATATATGCGCGCCCTTTTCCACCAGATGATACCCGCACGCAGGGCAGCGCGCCGGCGGCTCTATATCCTCCGAATCGGGCATACACTCGGCCACGCCCATTATCTCGGGTATTACGTCTCCCGACCGCCTAAGGAACACGCGGCAGTTCTTTTTAACGCCTTTTTTCTTTATATCGCCGTAGTTATTAAGCGTCGCGCGGCTCACCGTCACGCCCGCTATGTCCACCGGCTCGAGCACCGCGCCCGGCGTAAGCTTGCCCGTGCGCCCTACCTGCCATATGACGTCGCGAAGCAGCGTCGTCTTCTCGTCCGCCGCGAACTTATATGCTATTGCCCAGCGCGGGAACTTCTGCGTGAAACCGAGCCGCTCCCTCGCCGAGAAGCTGTCTATCTTTATTACTATGCCGTCTATTAGATAGTCGAGGCTGTTCCTTTGCTTTTCTGCCTCTTCCACGCATTTCATTACTCCGTCTATATCACTTGCCTCTTTTATATAGCTGTTTACGGGAAAATGGTTTTCCTTAAGGAACGCTGTCATTTCACGGTGCGATGTAAACTGCTCGCCGTCCTTATAGCCCACGCTGTAGCAGAAAAGGCTTAAATTCCGCTTTGCGGTCTCGCCGGGGTCGAGGTTTCGTAAAGCGCCCGCCGCGGCGTTGCGCGCGTTCTTAAGCGGCTCATCCGTTTTCTCGTTATAGTCTCGCAGCACGGACAGCTTCATCATGCCCTCGCCCTGCACTTCAAGCACGCCCTTGAACGGTATGGAAAGCGGCACGCTCCTAATTGTCTTCACCTGCGCGGTTATCACCTCGCCCGTCACGCCGTCGCCCCTTGTAGCGGCGGAGACGAGCAGCCCGTTTTCGTAGCGCAGGTTTATAGTAAGACCGTCGAATTTATACTCGACGATGTACAGAAATCCCTCGCTTGTGAATTTCTTTGCGCGCTCTTCCCAGGCCTGCAGCTCTTCTTTCGTCCTCGCCTTGTCAAGGCTGTAAAGGGGCGCAAGATGCCGTATCTTTTCAAAGCCGGGCAGTATTTCGCCGCCCACCCTTTGCGTGGGCGAATCAGGGCGGACGTATCCCGTCTCGCGCTCAAGGTTAAGCAGCTCGTCGTACAGTTCGTCGTACTCTGCGTCGCTTACAGTCGGGTCGTCCAGCGTGTAGTAGTTGTACATATGCCGCGTGAGTTCCCCGACGAGGTAATCTATACGGTTTTTCATTTCATCCATACGGTCCACCTTAATACTTAAGCCCCAGTTTTATTAGCCTTTGTTCCACCTCGCCCAGCACGGCGTCTTCCTCCCGCTCGTCGGCCGCCTCGAAAGTCACCGATATGCGAAGAAACGCGCCCGCGTCGTCCCACGGCACGGTGGATATAAGCGCGTTTTTTATGAGATACTCAGCGCATTGCTCGGCACTGCCAAACACCGTTCCGTCCGCCGCGCTTTTTGGCGCCTCGACGTAGCAATAAAACGTTCCCTTCGGCTTTTGCGCTTTTAGCCCGGCGCTCTCTAAAGCGCGCACGAGCTTATCGAACCTGCGCGAATACCTCTCACAGTTATCCTCTATTATACGGCCCATATTATTCAGCGCGTATGTGCCCGCCTTCTGTATCGCGCGGAACTGTCCCGAGTCGGTGTTGTCCTTCACCGTCGCGAGCGCGCTTATTATCTTTTTGCTGCCCGCGACGAACCCCAATCGCCAGCCCGTCATGTTGAACGACTTGGAAAGCGAGTGTATCTCGACGCTTACTTCCTGCGCGCCGTCAATTGAGAGGAAGCTAAGCGGCTTTTCACCGTCAAAAGTTATCGCGGAATACGCCGCGTCGGATACGACTGCAATACCGTATTTATGCGCGAACTCGACTACGCGCTTATAGAACTCATTCGTCGCCGTCTTCCCCGTAGGGTTGTTCGGGTAGTTTATATACAGCATCTTAGAACGTTTCAATATGTTTTCCGGTATGCTTGAAAAATCAGGGAAAAAATCGTTTTGTTTCAAAAGCGGCAGGTCGTACGTTTCGCCGCCCAGATAACGCGTGTAAGTACCCATCACAGGATAGCCCGGAACGGTCACCAGCGCTATGTCGCCCGGGTCTATAAAGCATATCGGCAGCATGGCGAGCGCGGGCTTCGAGCCTATAGTGTGCAGCACGTGTTCAAGCGGATCGCCGAGCGTTACGCCGTACATCCGTTCTAGGAACGCCGCGGCGGCCTGCTGGAACTCCGCTATGCCGTTGTCCGAGTAAAACCTGTTCTCCGGTTTTGCCGCCTCGCGAGCTAGTACGGCTACGATCTCTTCGTCCGCCGGTTTATCCGGCTCACCCACGCCCATGTCTATGAGCTTCACGCCCGGGTTCTCGAGCCTTACGTTTGCTTTAAGGCTCTTTATCTTTGCGAACTTGTAAAGCTCCGTAGACTTCCCGAAATCGCTGCCTCCCAGCCGCTGCGCTATTGCCTGCTGCAAAACGTCGTTTTCATCCATATATTTACCCAACTATCTTAAGCGGCGCGAACGCTACGAACATCTTCTTTTCGCCCGCGCTCTCGAAATTCACGACCGCTATCTTTTCCTCGCCGTCGCCGTTTGTGGATATTATCACGCCTTTGCCAAACTTCGGGTGCTCCACCCTGCCGCCCGCGACGAATTCACCCGGCTTGTGGTCCTTCACCTGCTCCTGCTTTTTGGGCATCTCGAACTTCGGGAACTGGAACGTACTGTGCGGGGCGGCCTTCTGCGCCGTTGGTACATATGCGCGTTCCTTCACCTCCGCAGGCTCTAAGCACCCTTTCGGTATCTCGGCCAGAAACCTCGAACGTACGCCCGGCACGAGATCGAAACCGCCGCTCGTACGTATTAGCCTCATTGCGCTCCACGTGAGGTACAGCCGCTTTTTAGCGCGCGTCATGCCCACGTAGCACAGCCGTCGTTCCTCCTCTATATCGCCTTCCTGTATGCTTATCTGATGCGGCAGCAGCCCTTCCTGTACGCCCGCTATGAACACGACGGGGAACTCGAGGCCCTTCGCGCTGTGCAGCGTCATCATCATCACGGATTCATCCGTGTCGTTCATAGCGTCTATATCGGACAGCAGCGCGTTACGCTCAAGGAACGACTCAAGCGTCGGCTCGGGTACGCTCTTCTCAAAGTCCGCGACACTGCGCAGAAACTCCTCGATGTTGAGCACCCTCATCCTGCCCTCGGGCGACGTGTCGGACGCGTACTCGGCTTTGAGCCCCGACTGTTCTATTACGTTCTCCACGACGTCAAGCACTGTCTGCTGCTTCATCTGCTCGCGCAGTTTGTTTATCATATTCGCAAAGCCCAGTAATGCCAGCGCCGCTTTCTTCGGTACTGCCTCGCCCGCTATGCCGCATGCTTCTAGCAGCGTCATACCCCGTCGCGCTGCCGCCGTGCTCAGCTTATCGAGCGTCACGTCGCCTATCCCTCGCTTAGGCTCGCCCACGGCGCGCATAAAGCACAGGTCTGCGTACGGGTTGCACAGCAGGCTAAGGTACGCGAGTATGTCTTTTATCTCCTTGCGCTCATAGAAGCTTAAGCCCCCGTATATAACATACGACACGCCGCGCTCCTTGAACTTGTTTTCAAGCATACGTGACTGACTGTTCATGCGGTACAATACCGCTATATCGCTCGCCTTGTATTTGCCTTCGGCGATGAGGCTCTCGGCCTTCGCCGCTATGTAGCGTGCTTCTTCCTCATCGCTGCCCGCCTCAAATTCTAATGGCTTCTGGCCGGACTCTATCTGCGACCACAGTTCCTTGCCCATGCGGCCCCGGTTGTTACGTATGACCGCATTCGCAGCGTTCAGTATATGCTGGTGCGAGCGGTAGTTCTGCTCTAACCGCACGACTACAGCGCCCGGAAAGTCCTTCTCGAACTCCAGTATGTTCGATATGTCCGCACCGCGCCAGCCGTATATCGACTGGTCGTCGTCGCCCACGACGAATATATTGCCGCTGCCTTTAGCGAGCATGCTTACAATGTCGTATTGCACGGCGTTCGTGTCCTGATATTCGTCGACCATTATATATCTGAACTTGTGCTGATACTTCTCGAGTACGTCCGGATTTCCTTCGAACAGCAGCACGGTCTTTAGAAGCAGGTCGTCGAAGTCCATCGCGTTGCTCGTTTTCAGCTTATCCTCGTATTTAGCGAACACCCTCGCCGTCATCTTGTTGACGTCGCCCTCACCGTACACGTCCCGAAACCTCGCGGGGGTAACCTTGTCGTTCTTCGCGCGACTTATCGTGGCTCTCGCGGCCTTAGGGTTTATAAAGTCCTTCGAGACGTCAAGTTCCTTAAGTATCTCTTTGACCACGGTCAGCGTGTCGTTCGAGTCGTATATCGTAAAACCCGGCTCGTACCCGAGGCGCTCGCCCTCTATGCGCAGTATTTTTGCGCACATCGCGTGGAACGTGCACACCCACATATCGCGCGTATCGGCGCAGAGAGAAGTTATGCGTTGTTTCATCTCGTCTGCCGCTTTGTTAGTAAACGTTATTGCAAGTATGTTCCAAGGCGCCACGCCCTTTTCAATAAGGTGCGCCGCCCTTGCCGTCAGCACCCTCGTCTTGCCCGAGCCCGCACCCGCGAGCACAAGAACGGGGCCTTCTGTCGCGAGAACAGCCTTGCGCTGCATTTCGTTTAAATTGTTTAAGTCCATCAGTCCTCCCGGCCTTCGAGGCGCCCGAGCACCAGTCCGTAGCCGCCCGTGCCGTAATTAAGGCATTTATTTACCCTGCTTATCGTCGCTGTGCTGGCCCCGGTCTTTACCGATATGTCGTGGCACGTATGCCCTTCCTTTAACAGCGCCGCTACCTTCATCCTCTGGGCAATGGATTTCAGCTCTGATATCGTGCAGATATCTTCAAAAAACATGTAGCATTCCTCGGCGGTCTTAAGGCTTAATACCGCGCCAAAAAGCATGTCCATCTCTTCCGATTTAAGCATTGACTCGTGCATATTTTCCTCCTATATGACGGTGTTTTTAAGAGTCTCCAACCCCTCTATCCTTATCTCAATTGTATCGCCTTTGTTCATTGGCCCTACGCCCACCGGCGTTCCCGAAGACACGACGTCGCCGGGCAGCAGCGTCATGCACCGGCTTACAAAGCTTACAAGCTGCGCGATGGAAAAAAGCATGTCGGCCGTGCTGCCGTCCTGCATAACCGCGCCCGAGAGCACGCTCTGTATGCTTTTGCCCGCCGGGTCGAATTCCGTGTCTATGTACGGTCCTATAGGGCAGAACGTATCGAACGACTTCCCCCGCGTCCACTGCCCGTCGCTTTTCTGTACGTCCCTTGCGGTAACGTCGTTCATCGCGGTGTATCCGAATATATATCCTTCCGCTTCCTCAGGGGAAACGTTCCTGCATTTCTTACCTATAACGGCGGCAAGCTCGGCCTCATAGTCCACGCGCCTCGATATCTCGGGATAGACTATAGCCTGCCCGTGCGCCAGCACCGACGTCGAAGGTTTTATGAACAGCACGGGGTTGCCAATAAGCGTTTCATTTAGCTCTTTAGCGTGGTCCGAATAGTTGAGGCCCACGGCTACGACCTTTGAAGGCTCGCACGGCGCAAGCAGCCCGACTTTAACCTGCTCATATTCCTCTCCGGTAAAACTTATGCCGCCGTACGGCAGTCCGGCGATACGTTTAATCATTCCGTTTTCCAGCTGCGCGTAAAACTCCTGCCCGTCCTTTGACGCCCTGAGTATCTTCATAGAAAGCTCCTTGACTGCTAATAACCCGTATAATACAAAATAGGCTATAAAGCCTACTCTATTTTAACACATTAACACGCGAATCAAAAGCCATGGTTCCAAAAAACCTCCGGCCCCCGCTCTTTGTATAACGCTTTTATTCTTCTTTTTCCAGCCTTGAGACCGAGACCTCGTAAGCGGTGCGAATTAATTTCTCGCCGCTGTCCATCACCTTTTCATATTCTCTCGACTGCACCCTGCCAAACACCGATATCTTTTCGCCCACCTGAAAGTCCGCGGCGAACCTTGCGTTACGCCCCCAAACAATGCAGGGTATGTAGTCCGACTTGTTATACGCGCGGTTTACCGCGACTAACATATCGGTTATCTCGCGCCCGAAGGGGGTGACGCGGTATACGGGCGGTTTGCAGACGAACCCAACCAGCTCTATCTCGTTTATCTGCCGTGTCTTCTCCTCTATCTCTCGCGCGAATACGGTAAGGTACAGCCTCACCTTACCGTCTACGAGCTTGTTGTACGACCTCAATTGCCCCTTTACGCAAACATTGGAGCCCTCAAACAGCGGATGTTTGAAAAGCAGCCTTTCTGAAACCGTCACGGGCAGTATATCCGCCTTTTCACTAAGGCGCTCGCATTCCAGGAAGAACGTATAAAACGCCTCCCCGAAGATTTTATGCGACAGCGAAAGCTCGCTAAGCGTACCGGCTATGCTTACGCTGTTAGTCGATTCATTCATACTCAATCCTCAGCCTGCCCTAAAGGAACCCTTAGGGTCGCGTATTTTATCCCGAAGCCCGCGGGAAATTAGTCATTTGGGAACCGGCGTGGCCCGGCTTAATTTGTTTCCTGCATGTACCTTTGCGTACCCTGAGAATCCACGAACGAGTTTTCGGGCAGCAGCAGTTCAGATATCGTCACCAGCTTAAATCCGTCCTCGCGCAGGCCGAGTATTATCGCGGGGAGCGCTTCGGGCGTAGCGGCCATGTTGTTCTGGAACATTATTATGTCGCCGCTCTTTACCTTGGAAAGCACCTCGTCCGTTACACCTTTGGCGTCGCCGCCCTTCCAGTCCTTCGAGTCGAGGCTCCACTTAACAGGTACATAGCCTTTGTTCTGCAGCGACGAGATGGTTTCGGTATTAAACGCCCCGTACGGCATCCTTATGACTTTCGGGTCGTAGCCGGTCAGCTGGAATATCTTATCCTCCGCGTTGCTCGCGTCGCCGAGCACTTCGTTCGCCGCCATATCGGGATACCTAGTGTGGTTCATGGAATGGCTTGCTATCTCATGCCCCATCGCCGCCATGTTAGCCGTCGCTTCCTGATTCTGTTCCGCCCAAAGCCCCATCACAAAAAACGTCGCCTTTGCGCTCTCTTTGTCCAGAGCATCCAAAATCTGCCGGGTATAATCAGCGTCGCCAAAGGCAGTATCAAAAGTGAGTGCCACCATCTTTTCTTCCGTAGCCACTCTACATACCGGCATGGCCTCCGACGTGCTCGCGACGGGCGTTCCTCCGCCGAACGCCACCTGCGTATAGACTATCGCCCCTACCAAGAGAAGCACAAACACCGCCGCCCTGATGAGAGTGCTTTTTTTAACAACGAATATGCGCATATCAACACCGCCTAATTAGCTTAAATAGATATAGTAATTTGTATTATCAAGCAGGCTCAAATATGCGTGCGGGACGCATACTGGGGAAGAGGTATGTTTCGGTTATTTTATTCCCCGGTAAAAAGAATACCTTACGTCGTGCAGGACGGCTCGATGGACTTCAGGCGCGGCCCGGAGATGTTCCCGCAACTAAAGCGCTGGAAGCAGTAAGAAAGGGTTTGTGTCATTCTGAATGAGCGCATCGAACTGAAGAATCTTATATAATAAAGATTCTTTATAGATTTCGCGCGCTTTTGCTTTCGACAAAATACGACATTTTTTCTACACATTCAGTAATCAGTATGCTATAATCCGGATAGTTCTATTTTGTGTGTGCTAAGCTTTTTGCCATAGATACCTCCTATCGGCTGGAAGCTGAAGCCAATCCGCCGGCTCGTCCGGCGGTTTTTTATCATCAGGGTGTAAATTAGCCGAATATTTTAACATTTCGTCTATCGCCCGGCTCTTTCAAATATTACTGTATAAAGCCGGATAAGTTTCCTTTATAATAGATAAAAAGGCATTAAAGGAGCGTAATTGTGGAAATCGATCTTAACTCGCTTGAACACCGGCATGCGCACGACCTAATTACAAGTTCGGTAGTACCTCGTCCTATAGCCTGGGTATCTACAATAAATGCTGAGGGTGAAACCAACCTGGCGCCTTTCAGCTTTTTCACAGGAGTATCGTGGTCTCCCCCGATGCTTGCGTTCTCGGTAGTGAACATGGCGGACGGCACAACCAAGGATACTCTTAAAAATATCAGGGAGATTCCTGAGTTCGTCATACATACAGTACCGGTCGACCTCCTTTATGCCATGGAATCGACCGCAGAGCCCATTCCTTACGGAACTGATGAGTCGGCAATCGAAGGAATACATTTACTTCCTTCAAAAAAAATAAGGCCGTACCGCATTGAAGAAGCAAAAGTATCGTTCGAATGCGCCCTCGATAGAATTGTCGCAACAGGCGACGGGCCAAACGCCGGGAACCTGATTATCGGTAAAGTACTGCTGGCCCATTTCCATGACGGCTTGCTGATAAACGGAATGGAAGCCGACTGGCGCAGGCTTGACGCCCTGGGAAGGCTCAGCGGCAATCGCTACTGTAATATAAAGGATGTCATCGAGAGTGAAATAAATTGACGGATAAAGTCACGTATACATCACCCCGATATTCTCCTCAAAGAGTCTCACGGCTTTTATTCATCACCAGCGCAACGAGGGGACTTTGAAATCGGGCTTTATGTGATGATGCTTTACATTAGATACCTCCTATCGGTTAAAAGCTAAAGCCAATCCGCCGGTTCGACCGGCGGTTTTTTTATAGCTGATATTTTTTCACACCAAATTTTCCACTGAAAGCATTATCTATTCTTATAACTGTTCAAATTTCTATAAATAAATATATTTGACATATTTTAATATTTGCGATTAAATATTTATTAATAATACCATTACAGATTATGTATTATTGTAATGATAGAGGTGTATAAAATGAAAAAAGAACAATGGTGGTTTTCATAATTTCAGCGGCAATAGTTGTTATTTTGATTGTCGGATCCATATTTATTTTTACACCGAAAAGAATCGTCAACATAAGCGATTATATTGACGGCTTAAGGGTAACATATCACAACACTCAAATCCCGGTAAATCAAAACGATATAATTGAGATTCTATGCAAATATAATTCTGTGGCTACTATCAGGAACGTTGCCCCGTATGAAACCGCTAAAGCCGATTTTGAAATCGACCTCGTTGCTAATAGCAAACCGATTCATATAGTGCTCGGCGAGTTCAACATTTGGTATGAATCGGGAGATGGTTTTGTTCATGATATATTGGATGCCGAAACGCTTAATGATGAGCTAAGGAACGTATTAAGCTTGAAATGACTGCTTTATTACTGTTGATATCTGAAAGGAGCATGAATTATGCCGAAACGGTATAAACAGCCGATAGCTTTGATTCTTATTCTTGCAGTGATTTGCACAGCCGGCTGCAGCCAAAGCCAGAAAGTCGATCTTAACGTAAACACCTTATACAGCGATTTGGATAGTTTTTTAAACGGCAGCAACGCCAGTCTTGAAGACTGCTTCCTTTCCGATCCTCCGTCTGATACCGACATAGCGTTCAATATCGAGACAAAACAAATAAAGTTTATGTCGAGCGGTATAGCTTTGGAAACAAATAAAACGCAGCAAAAATATGATTGCTTTTCGATTGATTATGACAAGAAACATGATAAGGATTATGGGACGCTTACTCTGTTTAAAGAGCCTTCAAGAGAAACATTTTCGGGTATGAGGTTATCCGAATTTATAGAGTTTATTAATAACAGCGACTTTACCCCGCTGATCGCCCCCGCCGACGCCAAAACGGCAAAATACTATGAGTTGCGTACTGACGGCAGGTATTATATTTCCCTTGACGATTACGACTTCAGCCTGCCGATTGGATATACTTATTATCTCTATAACGATGGGTCGTTTGAGCTCATCACAGAACCCCGGGGAAACATGCCGCTTTGCGCCGCCATATTCTTATTGGTTTTTTCGGCGGAGACGGGCGAACTCAAAGGGAACACGAATGTAATTATTCTTTATCCGGATACAGTATAAAAATAGAGCTTAGGAGGCCTATATGAACAAAATAAAACTTATTTGCACGGCGTTACTGCCCAACATAATAATCATTCTATATATTATGTGCCGTAATTGGGCGCAGGATTACTCAAGCACTCATTATACGATAGGTAACAAGATACTGGTTCAGGCGCTCGGAAATATCGCGTTCGGTGTTTTTCTGTTCCTTGTCTGCAGGGAAGGCTTAAAGAAGCCCTTAGATTCTCCAATCGGATATATACTTGGCGTTATCATAATGCCGCTGGCTTTCCTGCTGTCGTATATCCCCGGCCTTGCCATGCCGACTGTACAGATATATATCTTTGAGAGCATCCCTTATTACTTTATATTCGCAAGCGTTTATATAGGGCTTGTCATTTACTCTGTATATATGAGAAGAAAAGCAACTGCAAAGCAAATCACTCCGCTATTGTAACAGGCGTAGGAGGAGGCATGGGGGCAAATGTAGGTGTCAGGTCAAAATGGGGGCCGTATGGTTTATTTGCGCATAAGATTCTTGACTGTCCATTTGCGGAAAATGCAACTGTTACTTTTTGGCATTAAACATTAAAGCTATGATCTATCTACCATATTTAATTCTATATCGGAGGATAATATGAGGAAAAACACGTCACATCGACCATGCTACATATTTGTGATTTTATTTATTGTTCTGCTAAGCGGTTGTGCAAATCCCATTGAACTCATTGTCGGTACATATGAATATGAAGACGTTATTATAGCAGATCTTTCTCCCGAAGGCCGCGATTACCTACGCGAACATAAAACCGGAACGGAATACATTGTTGAACCCAGCGCCTTTGCTGTATTACAGGGGGACAGCGAAGACAGGCGTACGAATATAAGTTACAAGCGAGAAGCGCTGGACGAAAAAACGATAGAAGACAGCTATAGCCCTTTGAAGGAGATGTTCGACAAGTATAAAGACCGTTACAGGTATAGCCTATATGACGAGCAGGGTGAAAAAATACGTTATTACATATTTCAGCTGGATGAAGATGTTTATATCTGCAAATATGACAGAGCTGATATGCTCATTTTCTGGTTTGACAAGGTAACAAGAAAGTAATATTCACCCCATAATTAACCACAACGCACATAAAAAAAGAACGCCTCGTTGAAGCGTCCTTTGCTGTTACCGTTTATTCTTCTTCATTGTGCTCTTTATGCGCGTCCTTGTTTCTGTCCTCGGGCAGCAGGCCCTTTCTCGTAAGATTGACCCTGCCCTGCTTGTCTATCTCAGTGACGCGCACCAGTATCTCGTCGCCTATGTTGACGACGTCCTCTACCTTCTTCACGTGCTCGTTGGCGAGCTTGGAGATGTGCACGAGGCCGTCCTTGCCGGGCGCGAGCTCGACAAACGCGCCGAAGTTCATTATGCGAACCACCTTGCCTAAGTAAACGTTGCCAACCTCGACGTCCTTCACTATGGCGTCTATTGCGGCTTTCGCGCGCTCAGAGGCTTCCTTGTCGGGCGACGTTATGAATACTCTCCCATCGTCCTCCAAGTCTATCTTCACTCCCGTGTCGGCAATTATCTTGTTGATGACCTTGCCGCCCGAGCCTATGACCTCTCTTATCTTTTCTGGGTCAATAGAGAACTGCATTATCCGCGGGGCGTACTTGGAAAGGTCTTCCCTCGGCGCGGGCAGCACAGCGTTCATCTTATCGAGTATGAACAGCCTTGCGTCTTTCGCCTGAGCGAGCGCTCTTGTGAGTATCTCCTCGTTTATGCCCTTTATCTTTATATCCATCTGTATGGCGGTTATACCCTTTTCCGTGCCCGCCACCTTAAAGTCCATGTCCCCAAAGAAGTCCTCAAGGCCCTGTATGTCGGTAAGTATCGCTATGTTGCCCGTCGTATCGTCCTTGATGAGCCCCATCGCCGCGCCCGCAACCGGCGCCTTTATAGGCACGCCCGCATCCATAAGCGAAAGCGAGCTTGCGCACACGCTTGCCTGCGACGTAGAGCCGTTCGAGCTTATGCACTCTGATACCGTCCTTATGGCGTAAGGAAAATCTATCTCGCTGGGCAGCACAGGCAGAAGCGCCCTCTCGGCGAGAGCTCCGTGTCCCACTTCTCTCCTGTTCGCGCTGCGAAGCGGCTTCGCTTCGCCCGTGGAATACGGAGGCATGTTGTAATGGTGCATGTAACGCTTAAAAGCATCGTCCGAAAGCCCTTCGAGCCTCTGCGCGTCGCTTATCGCGCCGAGCGTCGTCAGCGTCATCGCCTGCGTTTCCCCGCGCGTGAATACTGCGCTGCCGTGTGTGCGCGCAAACATACCGACTTCGCACCATATCGGCCGTATTTCGGTGAATTTCCTGCCGTCCGGACGGAGCTCATGGTTTATTATCCTGTCGCGTACTATCTCTTTCTTTATATCGTACAGCACGCTCTCGATATCATCTTCGGCTCCCGGATATTCCTCTGCAAAGTGCTCCTGCACGTCTAATAGCACTTCTTCGCTGCGCTCATCTCTTACTTTACGCTCGGTCGTATCTACGCTCCATCTTACCTTCTCGGATGCGTATTCACGTACGGCCGCTTCGAGCTCGGCAGGCACCTGTTTTACCACGTAAGGCGCTTTAGGTTTGCCCGCTTCTTCCACTATGTTTTCGATAAACGCTATTATCTTCTTTATCTCTTCATGTGCGAACAGTATTGCGTCCAGCATCTCTTTTTCGCTGATTTCGTTAGCGCCCGCCTCTACCATCATAACGGCGTCCTTTGTCCCTGAGACCGTTAATTCAAGCACGCTCTTTTCGCGCTGCGCCGAGTCCGGGTTGATTATATACTCTCCGTCGACCATACCGACCGCGACCGAAGCAGTGGGTCCTAAAAACGGTATGTCGGAAATGGAAAGCGCTATCGAAGAACCCAGCATACCGTACACTGCCGGAGGTATATCCGTATCAACGCTTATTACTGTGCATATTACCTGCACATCGTTGTAATAACCCTTGGGGAACAGCGGTCTAAGCGGCCTGTCTATAAGCCTGGCGGTAAGCACCGCCTTCTCGGAAGGCCTTCCCTCCCTCTTGATGAATCCGCCGGGTATCTTGCCTACCGAATACATCTTCTCTTCAAACTCAATGCTTAGCGGAAAAAAGTCCACACCTTCCCTCGGCTCCTTTGAAGCCGTCGCCGTAACGAGTACGGCTGTGTCTCCTGAGCGTACTATGCAACTTCCGCCCGCCTGCTGAGCATACTTTCCTGTCTCCACCGTCAATGTCCTGCCGGCGATGTCCGTCTGAAATACTTTGTGTTCCATTCTTTTTTATTCCTTCCTTACCTTACCTGATGGCGCGCACCCTTGCGCCCACCGTTATGCCTCTTACGGCGATACGCCGGCAGAGTTCGATTCCCCTAAAAGCCTTACGACCTGCAGGGGACCCCGATAAATAATAGAGCGGTCGCCCGCTCTATTAAAAATCTTTTATTTTCTTAAGTTCAAGCTCTTAATAACTTCCCTATAACGCTCAATGTCTTTCTTCTTAAGATAGTTTAGCAATCCTCTTCTTTTACCTACCATCTTAAGCAGCCCTCTCCTCGAATGATGATCCTTGTTGTGAATCTTCAAGTGTTCGTTAAGATGGTTTATTCTCTCCGTAAGAAGTGCAATCTGCACCTCGGGAGACCCTGTGTCGCCTTGGGTGACGGCAAACTTTTCGATGATTGCCGATTTTGTTTCCTTATCCATTTTTTCCTCCATGTTTTATATCCCCGTAAACATAGTAAAGCGTCGGATAATCGCTAAACAACGTATGCGGTTAAGATTCAAAAAACATAATAGCACATGCTCTTTCGTTTGTAAACAATTCCTTTGAACGTGTTTTATAGCGAAAAAGCCTTCTGTTTTTTACTTCCCTAAAACTTCTCTGCTTTTATTATTGCTCGGCGCCAAGTTGTTTTATACAATGTTCTGAATATAAATCCACATTTCCATAAAATAAAAACCATATTGAATATGGTATTCGCTAACTGAAGTGATATAATACTAGATTGAGTAACGAAAAGCAAATAGTTTCTACAAAATTATATAAAGGAGGAAGTATGGCAGGAAGACTATCATTCAAGGGCGGCGTGCATCCACTTGGCAGCATACATCACGGCAAGCGATTAACGCAGGACCGCCCGATCCAGGCGTGCAGCGTGCCTGAAGAGGTCGTGATACCGCTTTCCCAGCACACGGGTGCTCCTTCCAGGCCTGTCGTCTCTCCGGGGGACCGAGTCGACTTAGGCCAGCTTATTGCACAGGCAGAAGGTTTTGTCAGCGTTCCTTGCTATTCCAGCGTTTCCGGAACAGTAAAGGAAATAGCGCCGCGTCCTCATATCTCGGGCGTGATGTCACAGTCAATAGTCATCACGAACGACTATGAAGACAGGCTCTCAAAAGACATAGCGGGCAAAGGGTCTTTGGAAAGCCTTTCGGCGAAACAAATTACAGACATAATAAAGGACGCGGGCATCGTAGGGCTTGGCGGCGCGGCGTTCCCGACGCATGTAAAGCTCTCTCCTCCGCCCGAAAAGAAAATTGATACTATAATAATAAACGGCGCGGAATGCGAGCCTTACCTTACCGCCGATCATCGCATAATGCTTGAGCACCCAGACAAGGTCGTAGCCGGGGTGAAAGCGGTTATTAAGGCGCTCGGCGTAACTAACGCCGTCATCGCGATAGAAGAAAACAAAAAGGACGCCATAGCCACAATAGGCAAAGCGGCAAGCGGCGTAAATGTCGCTACATTAAAGGTCAAATATCCGCAGGGCGCCGAAAAGCAGCTCATCTATGCGGTGACGAAGCGCCGCGTACCGTCGGGCAAGCTGCCTATGGACGTCGGCGTCGTCGTTATTAACGCGGGCACGGCATATCAGATAGCGCTGTCTATAGAGACAGGTATGCCGCTAATTGAGCGTGTAGTGACGGTAACCGGCAGCGTAAAGCAGCCCTCCAACTTCCTTGTGCGGATAGGCACGCCTCTGTCTTATGTGATAGAGCAGGCGGGCGGGTTTGCCGGAGATATAGAAAAAGTCATCGCGGGCGGCCCCATGATGGGCATAGCGCAAAGCAATCTAAACGCTCCCGTTATGAAGGGCACGTCGGGCATACTCGTATTAAGCAGTGCAGAGGCCCGCATGATGGAGGAAACAGCGTGCATTTACTGCGGACGGTGCGTCGACGTTTGCCCCATGGGCTTAGAACCATATCTTTTGAACAACTATGCCGCCAAGGGCGATTTTGAAGCAGCGGAGAAAGCGCACGTTATGGACTGCATGGAATGCGGCGGCTGTTCTTACATCTGCCCTGCGGGCAGGTATATAACGCAGCGTATTAAGCTCGCGAAGTCCGAGATAGTGAAGAGACGCAAAGCTGCGAAATGACGCGTTGATTTTTTAGGGAGGGGTAAATATGGATAAATTCACATTGTCTGCGTCGCCTCATGTCCGGTCTGCTCAGTCAACAAGGCGCATAATGACAGATGTTCTCATCGCACTTTTGCCTGCGACAGCCTGCGGCGTATACTTTTTCGGACTGAACGCGTTGCTGGTCATTTTCATTTCCGTGGCGGCTGCCATAGGTACGGAAGCGCTGATACAATTGGCGATGAAAAAGAAGGTAACAATAGCGGACGGCAGCGCCGCAGTAACGGGATTGCTGCTCGCGCTCACATTACCGCCGCTTCTGCCCGGGGATTTCTATATCCCGCTTTTCGGCTCGGTGTTCGCGATAGCGATAGCGAAGCAGTGCTTCGGGGGCCTCGGATACAACTTTATAAACCCCGCGCTCGCCGCGCGTGCGTTTTTGCTTGTATCCTGGCCGACGGCAATGACCACCTGGACGATGCCGCTCTCCGCCATATCTTCGGCGACGCCGCTCGCGGCGCTCAAATATGGAGGAGAAGGGGTTGTGTTAAGCCCGTATCTTGACATGTTACTCGGCAACGTCGGCGGCTCGATAGGCGAGACGAGCGCTCTCGCGCTTTTGATAGGAGCTGTCTACCTGCTGGTCCGCAATATCATAAATTGGAGAATACCTGTCGTATACATCGGCACTGTAGCGCTGTTTACGTGGGTTGCGGGCCCCGGCGGCCTGTTTGCAGGCGACGCGCTTTACCATGTGCTCGCGGGCGGGCTTATACTCGGCGCGTTCTATATGGCGACCGACTATACGACGTCGCCGATGACGAACAAGGGGCGCGTTATATTCGCGGCCGGGTGCGGCATACTTACAAGCGTCATACGCCTGTGGGGCGGTTACCCGGAGGGCGTGTGCTACGCAATACTCATCATGAACCTTGCGGTGCCGCTCATAGACAGGAAGTTCCGTCCAAGGGTATTCGGAGGTGCTGTGAAATGAAGAACATAGCCAGCATTACGCTGAAACTGTTTGTTATAACCATTGTCGCCGCGGCGCTGCTCGGCCTCGTTTATTCAGTAACAAAAGAGCCTATAGCGCAGCAGGTGGAAAAAGCGGCTACGGAGGCCCGTCTCGCCGCGTTCCCCGAGGCCAAAAACTTTGAAGATACAAAAGCAGAGATACCCGATGAATATAGCATCATCAAAAGCGCTTATAGCGCGCTCGATTCGGGCGGCAACGCCCTGGGCGTCGTATTCGGCATAACGACAAAGGGCTTTAACTCAGGCCTTAACATTACTGTCGGTATCGGTGCGGATGGTACAATAAAGGGCGTTATAATTGGAGACAACAACGAAACGCAGGGCATAGGCAAAAAGGCAGCCGACCCCGAATTCCGCGATCAGTTTATCGACAAGCCGTACGACAGCCCGCTGAAAGTCGTTAAAGCGGCGTCCGGCGATTACGACATACAGGCGATAACCGGTGCGACGGTAACGTCCAAGGCTGTCACGAATGCCGTCAATACGGCTGTTGAGTTCTATAAACAGCTCGGAGGTGCGAAATGAAAACAAAACCGATGGCCATACTAAAGAACGGGATATTCACTGAAAACCCGACGTTCCGCATCATGGTAGGCATGTGCCCTACGCTTGCCATATCCATAGCGGTCGTCGACGGCATAGGCATGGGGCTTGCGGCAACGTTCGTGCTAATAGGGTCGAATATCATTACATCCGCGCTGCGCAATTTCATACCCGACAAGGTAAGGATACCGGCGTTCGTGCTCATAATAGCGACGTTTGTCACAATAGTGCAGCTGCTATTAAAAGGCTTTGTGCCCGCGCTCGATAAATCGCTCGGGCTCTATATACCGCTCATAGTCGTCAACTGCATCATCATAGCGAGGGCGGAAGCGTTCGCGTACAAGAACACCGTGATGGCGTCGCTGTTCGACGGCATAGGCATGGGCATAGGCTTTACGCTGGCGCTTACGCTTTTAGCCACGATCCGCGAGGTGCTGGGTAAAGGCTCGTTCGCGGGGATGTTTCTTATAGGCAAGGACTTTCAGGCGATAGGATATCTTGCGATACAGCCGGGCGGGTTTATAACGCTGGGGCTGCTGCTGGGGCTTATTAACTGGCTGTCTTTAAGAAAGCAGAAGAAAGGAGCGCGCTAAGCCATGGAAGGATTTTCACGCATACTGCTTATACTCGTAAGCACGATACTCGTAAACAATTTCGTGCTGTACAAGATACTCGGCATCTGCCCGTTCATAGGCGTATCGAAGAGGGTCGAGACTGCGATTGGCATGGGCCTTGCGGTCACGTTCGTAATGGGGCTCGCCTCCGTCATATCGTGGCTTGTGCAGTACTATATACTTAATCCTCTCGAACTTGGCTATTTGCAGACGATAGCGTTCATACTCGTTATAGCGGCGCTCGTACAGCTCGTGGAGATGATGCTTCAGAAGAGCATACCCGCGCTGTATAAGGCGCTCGGCATATACCTGCCGCTCATAACGACGAACTGCGCGGTATTAGGCGTCGCGATAATCAACATAAACGAGAACTATACGCTGGTAGAATCGCTTTTTAACGGCGTGGGCGGAGCGCTCGGCTTCCTCGTAGCCATAGTGCTGTTTGCGGGCATACGGGAAAGGATGGAGTTCGCTCCCATACCCGAGCCTTTAAAAGACTTCCCTATTGCCCTTATTTCATCCGGGCTTATGGCGACGGCGTTTCTTGGATTTCAGGGGCTCATTTAGTCAGAAAGGAAATTACTTATGTTAAACGATATTATATGGCCGGTCATCGCACTGGGCGCTATGGGGCTGGTCCTCGGGCTCGGGCTCGGTATAGCCGCCAAGGTGTTCGCCGTAAAAATTGACCCGAGAGTGGAACAGATAAGGGGATTCCTGCCGGGTGCAAACTGCGGCGGCTGCGGGTTTCCGGGCTGCGACGGCTTTGCGAAGGCTCTCGCCGC
This sequence comes from Bacillota bacterium, assembly GCA_023410595.1. Lineage (GTDB taxonomy): Bacteria > Bacillota > Clostridia > Christensenellales > SZUA-584 > DTFZ01. The sequence continues at coordinate 288,458 of JAEYPO010000009.1, forward strand.
CGGCGAAGCGGCTCCATCCGCATGCGTCGTCGTATCCGCCGACAACCTTAAGGCTATAGCCGACGTGCTTGGCGTAAACGCGGAAGCGGGCGTAAAGAAAGTAGCGCGCGTACTCTGCCGCGGCGACTCAACGAACGTTATTTCCAAATACAATTACAACGGCATACCCGACTGCCGTGCGGCGGCCGCGCTCGCGGGCGGTCCTTCGTCCTGCCGGTACGGCTGCTTAGGGCAGCTTACGTGCGCTAAAGCCTGCCCGTTCGGCGCGATACACCGCAGCGAAAACGGCATAGCGGAAATAGACGAGGAAATATGCACGGGCTGCGGAAACTGCGTCGCCATCTGCCCGAAAAGCAGCATCGCGCTTGTTCCAAAAGATCAGATTGTGTACGTGCGCTGCCACGCTCATGAAAAGGGCAAGGCCGTATCCGTCAACTGCAAGGCGGGATGCATAGCGTGCGGCCTGTGCGTAAAGAAATGCCCCGAGCACGCCATCACAATGGTGGATAATATACCGGTGATAGATTACGACAAGTGCACGCACTGCGGAACGTGCGTCGCAGCCTGCCCAAAAGGCGTCATCGCGGGCAATCCGGCTCAAGAAGCGGAAGCCGCGAACGGATAATGATTATGAAGGCAGCGTACACACGCTGCCTTTTAAAATATAAATATTAAAGGTGAATATGGCAAAGAAACGAATAATACTCGCGTCCGGTTCGCCCCGGCGCAAAGAGCTGCTCTACTATATTACCGATGATTTTACCGTAGTACCCAGCAACCTTGAGGAAACAGCGCAAGGGACGCCCGAGCAGCAGACGCTCAAGCTTGCAAAGGACAAGGCCATGGACGTCGCTTCGTCTTACCCTGACGCTGTCGTGATAGGCGCCGACACGCTCGTCGCTATAGATGGAAACGTTCTCGGCAAACCGAAGGACAGGAATGAGGCGGCCGCTATGCTCCGCATACTCTCGGGCAGGACGCATATGGTCTATACGGGCGTGGCCATAGTAAACGGCGCAGACATAATCACCGAGTGCGTCACAACGGAAGTCACGTTCGTAGACATGACGGAAGACGAGATAGCGGCATATATCGAAACGGGCGAGCCTATGGACAAGGCGGGCGCGTACGGAATACAGGGGTACTGCGGCAAATTCATACGGCGCATAGACGGCTGCTATTTCAACGTGATGGGACTGCCGCAGAACACGGTATACAACATGCTCAAAAGCACGGGCGCGCTATGATTGGCGACGTCCCTGCTGTCGGGCTACTTTCAAAATGGCTCCCCTTACAGGAGCTTAAACCGCAGGCGTCTGAAGGGTCTGGGGGCGCCGTTTAAAACAGTATAAAAGCAGCGGCCGACATACTCCGCCGCTGTTTTTTCATAGTCTGTAATTATCTATCTCCTGCTGAGTTATTATCTGAGTTAAGTCAGCTCTGAGCGGAACGTGCCGCTTATGCAGGTTCCATACCGGTGAACGGAGAAAGTTGCCATGCATGCTGAGCACTACCACCGGCACTTTCAACATCCTTGCCAGTTTGCCCAGCGAGGCGGGCAGGCACGCGTTCGTCCCAATAAGAGAGTAACGGGCTTCCGGATATATAACGAGTATGTCTTTTCGGTCTATCACCCGCTTTAAATGCCTCACCAGCAGCACGTCGTTCGTAAATTTGCGCTTGCAGATGCAGCCCACGTTGCGCAGCAGCTTTTCACGTCCTATAAACCCGTCTATGGCAACGACGTAATTTGCCCTGTGCGGAAATATACATGCGGTCGTAACCATGAAATCGATGAAGGACTTATGGGTGCAGAGCAGCAGATACGGAGGCTTTAAGCCTTTCATGCCCGTTCTGTTTATCTTCAGCCTGTTCTTCCAGACCATTGGGAAGCTGAGTAGCCATGTCAGCACCTTAAGATAGCCTTTTTGTCTTTTCGGCGGCTTTTTCATATCGAATCGCATGATGTCCTGCATTTTGTCACCTCACGCTATTATGCGTTTCATTATATCATATATCCTCCTGTAACAAACACAGACTAAATGAATAAAAAACTAAAACCGAATATAAACATGCCCTTCACCTGGACTCTGCCAGTGAAGGGCAAACGTTAATTCATAACATCGGATTGAGCAGCGCTGGATCTCTCCTGGCGCTGCTTTATATCGTAGCCGTTGAATTGCCTGTTACATAGGTATTACCGGTACGCAAATATCGACTTTCATTTTACCGTCCTGCGTCTCGCAGTCTGCTCCATACCTCTCAAACGGCGCGCTGTCCGCGGGCTGGTAGCCGCTTGCAGGCAGCCATTCGCCGCACATGTAGTTCCACGCGTCGCCGAATTCGTCCAATTTTACATCGAAGCTTCCCACGGCGTAATCCCCTCCGCCTATTTCCATCTCGCAGACCTCACCCGAGACTTCGGCATCCTTGCCTATGGGCACGCATACGCTTACCCGCAGCTTATTTTCTTCCGTCACTCCTGGGTCGTCGTGATACAGTATATACGTTGTGGACGTGTCTACGCCCCTCGGCCCCGCCCAGGCAAACAGCCGCGCATACAGGTTTTCGAACAGTTTCGTATCGCCCGCATACGGCCCTATATACCTCACATATGCCACTCTCATTTTACCTATCTTCTCGATTTTTACATCAGCCTTCATGTCCCGCCTCCTGATTCCGATATTCCCGTTTTGGGTAACCCCAGTATAGCCGGGAAAGGCGGCAAAGTCTCTGCCGCTGTTGCGGAGCAGTTGACTTAAGCTGCTTTCCTTTTGACTCCTGTTGCGGCTGCGGAATGCCGTAGGGGAGCAGCCGAACCGATTTTTAAACATGCGGGAAAATACGGCGGGAGAGGAAAACCCCCATTCGGCGGCAATGCCGGTTACAGAAGACATGCTGTTTGAGCAGAGCTGGGTCGCCGCGCGCTCGAGCCGCAGCCTCCATATAAAGCAAAACAACGTCTCGCCCGTCATCGCGGCGAATATCCTGTGGAAATGGTACTGAGAAAATCCCGCCACACCCGCAAGTTCTGAAAGCGTCATGTCTTCCTTAAGGTTCTGGTCGATATAATCGCATACCCTGTTGATGCGATTCAGATATTCATACGCCTGATTCGTGTCCATGCAAAGGCTCCTCTTACCGGAATTTATAGGGCGGCGGCTTAATTTTGAATACGGATTTATGTATAAAAACTACCCATATAGGAAGAATTATACCATAACAGAATGCGGAGGTTATATATGTTTTCACTTTTCGCTCCTTGCCTTGGTATTGATCTCGGTACGGCCAACACGCTCGTGTATATGAAGGGCAAGGGTATAATACTGCGGGAGCCTTCTGTCGTCGCTATGCGGACGAACAAAAAAGATATACTTGCCGTCGGTGAAGACGCAAGGAAGATGCTGGGCAAAACGCCGGGCAGCATTGTGGCGCTGCGGCCCATGAAGGACGGCGTCATAGCAGACTACGCCACAACGGAGATTATGCTCAGATACTTCATACGCAAGGCCGTACCCCAGGGCATGTTTTTCAGGCATAGTCCGAGGCTCGTAGTCTGCGTGCCCTGCGGCATAACGGAGGTTGAGAAGCGCGCCGTTGAGGACGCGGCAAAATCCGCGGGCGCGAAAGAAGTTTTTTTGCTCGATGAACCCATGGCGGCGGCCATAGGCGCAGGTCTCGACGTATACCAGGCAAAGGGGTCGATGATCGTAGACATAGGAGGCGGCACCACGGAAGTGGCGGTAATATCGCTGGGCGGCATCGTTACCTCGCGCTCGCTGCGCGTGGGCGGCACGCACATGGATGAGGCTATAATGCGCTACATAAAAAAGGAACACGGTATAATAATAGGCGAGAGCACGGCAGAGCAGGTTAAGATAGAATTAGGATGCGTCGTCGACCGCGGCAAGGAGCTCAATATGGAAGTAAGAGGGCGCAGTATGACGAGCGGTCTTCCCGTCTCTATAGCCGTTTCTTCCTCCAATATAAGGGAAGCGCTGTCTGAGCCCGTACAGAGCATTCTGGACTCGATAAAGAACGTGCTCGAAAATACTCCTCCCGAACTTGCGGGGGATATAATCAGCGAAGGCATAGTGATGTCGGGCGGCGGTTCGATGCTAACAGGCCTCAACCGCCTTGTCGCGAAAGCTACGGGCATGCCCGTACGACGGACGGAATATCCTCTCGACGCCGTGGCCGTGGGAGCAGGCCTTGCTCTCGACCAGCTGGAGCAGGGGACGTTCGGGCGCGAGCCCGCGGCTGAAACGCTCGAATAACAGTGCGTTCTAAAAAATCCTGGCTGATAAAGGGTATAACAAACAGTTATGCCTTTTTTCATGTAAATAACCGCCCAATGGTTGACCGCCATATCAAATAAATATATAATACTTGATTGGGATGAGTAGGATTCTAATAAATAATTTTTTCACATAGTCTTTTGGGGATTTAAGACTATTTATTGATATATAAATGGGCAAAATGATTTTTAGAATTCAATTTAAAACCAAATTTTAAGGAGGATGAAATGTCAGTTAAACAAACGATCGATGGAAATACCGCCGCGGCTCATGTTGCTTACGCTTTTACCGATGTCGGCGCTATATATCCCATCACCCCCTCGTCTCCCATGGCGGAGGTCTGCGACGAGTGGGCGGCTCATGACAGAAAGAACATTTTCGGACAGAGAATGCGCATAGCAGAGATGCAGTCCGAAGCGGGCGCTGCGGGCGCAGTGCACGGTTCACTTGCTTCCGGCGCTTTCACCACCACGTTCACGGCCTCTCAAGGTTTGCTCCTGATGATACCGAACATGTATAAGATAGCAGGCGAGCTGCTGCCCTGCGTATTCCATGTTACCGCAAGAAGTCTCGCCGCTCACGCTCTTTCTATATTCGGCGACCACAGCGACGTGATGGCGGCAAGGCAGACGGGCTTCGCGATGATAGTCTCGAACAGCGTGCAGGAAGTCATGGACACCGCCGCGATATCGCACCTCGCTACGCTTAAGGCCAAAGTTCCGTTCCTGCATTTCTTCGACGGCTTCAGAACGTCTCACGAAGTGCAGAAGATAGAGCTTTTAGATTACGACAAGCTCGCTTCGATGGTGGACAAAGACGCCATAGCGGATTTCCGCAAGCGCGCTTTAAACCCCGAGCATCCTCACCTTCAGGGCACAGCGCAGAATCCTGATATCTACTTCCAGAACAGGGAAGCCGCGAACAAGTACTACGACGCGGTGCCCGCTATCGTCGAGCAGGTGATGCAGGATTTCTATAAGGTATTCGGCAGGAAATACAATCTGTTCGATTACGCGGGAGCTCCCGATGCCGACAGGATAATAATACTCATGGGCAGTGGCTGCGAAACTGCGGAAGAAACGGTCAACTACTTAAACGCTAGAGGCGAGAAGGTCGGCGTATTAAAAGTCCGCCTGTACCGCCCGTTCAGCGCAAAGCATATGCTTGCGGCCATACCTTCGAGCGTCAAGAAGATAGCTGTACTCGACAGAACAAAGGAGCCGGGCAGCGAAGGCGAGCCTCTTTACAAGGACGTCGTTACGGCGCTTGCCGAAGCCGGCAGGAGCATACAGGTAGTCGGCGGAAGGTATGGCCTGTCTTCCAAGGAGTTCACACCGACCATGGTCAGCGCGGTCTTTAAGAACCTCAAGGGCGAAATGAAGAACCACTTCACCGTCGGCATAAACGACGATGTGACTCACTTAAGCCTTGATATCTCCGAAAAGATAGACGCCGCGCCCGAGGGCACGTTCCGCTGCAAGTTCTACGGCCTCGGCTCGGACGGCACGGTGGGAGCAAATAAAAACTCCATCAAGATAATCGGCGATCATACCGATATGTACGCCCAAGGGTATTACTATTACGACTCCAAGAAGTCGGGCGGCCTTACGATATCTCATCTCCGCTTCGGCAAGAAGCCGATACAATCTACTTACCTCATCGACGTCGCGGACTTTATAGCATGCCACAACTCCTCGTTCGTGCGCGTGCTCGACATGCTCGCAACGCTTAAAGAGGGCGGCGTTTTCCTCTTAAACTCCCCGTGGACATTAGAGGAGATGGAAAAAGAGCTTCCCGCCGAGATGAAGAACGCCATAGCGAAAAAGAAGGTAAAATTCTACAACATCGACGCCATAAAGCTCGCGCAGCAGGCCGGCATGGGCGGAAGGATAAACACCGTCATGCAGTCCGCGTTCTTCAAGGTCGCGGGCATAATACCCGAAGCCGACGCTATGACGTACATGAAGAAAGCCGCTGAAAAGACGTACGGCAAAAAGGGCGAAAAGATAGTCAAGATGAACTACACGGCTATAGACCTTGGCGCCGAGGGCATGGAAGAAGTTAAATATCCCAAGAGCTGGGCGACGACTACAGAAGGCGCCGAGTTCGCAACGCCTCCGGCGGACGCCATAGAGTTCTTCAAGGACGTCGAGTTCCCGATAATACTTCAGAGGGGCGACGACCTGCCCGTCTCCGCGTTCGACCCGAGGGGATTTTTCCCGACAGGCACGACGCAGTACGAGAAGCGCGGCATAGCCGTCAACGTACCCGACTGGATACCCGAGAACTGCATAATGTGCAACCAGTGCTCATTCATCTGTCCTCACGCTACTATACGTCCTTTCCTAGCGAAGGAAGAAGACTTAAAAGGCGCTCCCGCAGAATTCATAACGAAGGACGCGAGAGGCAAGGATGTCGCGGGCTACAAGTTCAGGATGCAGCTTACGCCATACGACTGCACCGGCTGCGGAAACTGCGCGGACATCTGCCCCGCCAAGGAGAAAGCGCTCGTAATGAGGCCGCTCTCCGAAATAGGCCCGAGGGAAAACAGGAACTGGGAGTTCGCTAAAGAGCTTCCGAAGGCAGACGTAGACGTCAACAAGACGACGGTAATAGGTTCGCAGTACCAGCAGCCGCTGTTCGAGTTCTCGGGCGCGTGCGCGGGCTGCGGAGAGACTCCGTACATCAAGCTCATAACGCAGCTGTTCGGCGACAGGATGATAGTTGCGAACGCTACGGGCTGCTCGTCCATATACGGCGCGAACACGCCGACGTGCCCTTACACAAAGAACGAGAAAGGCCACGGCCCCGCCTGGGCAAACTCGCTGTTTGAAGACAACGCTGAGTTCGGCTACGGCATGAACCTCGCGATGACGCAGCGCCGCAACCGCCTTGCCATGCTCGTCGAGGAGTTCGGCAATAAGGCCGGAGGAGATGCTAAAGCTGTCTGCGACGCATGGCTCGCGGCGAAAGATGAAGGCGACGCGAGCAAGGCTCCGTCTGCCGCGCTCAAAGAGCTTATTGACGGCTGCAATAACTGCGGCTGCGAGCTCGACGCTCTCGCTTCCGAGATAGCTTCGATGAGCGACCTGTTCGTAAAGAAGTCCGTCTGGATATTCGGCGGCGACGGCTGGGCTTACGATATCGGATACGGCGGCCTTGACCACGTGCTCGCCATGGGCGAAGACGTCAACGTTCTCGTACTCGACACCGAGCTTTACTCGAATACGGGCGGCCAGGCAAGCAAAGCGACGCCTACCGCTTCTGTCGTCAAGTTCGCGGCTTCGGGCAAGCGCACGAAGAAGAAAGACTTAGGCGCAATAGCCATGACGTATGGATACATTTATGTAGCCCAGGTCTCAATGGGCGCGAATTACAACCAGCTCTTAAAGGCTCTCACCGAGGCTGAAAGTTATCACGGCCCGTCACTCGTCATAGCGTACGCGCCCTGCATCAACCACGGCATCAACATGAGCAAGTCTCAGGCTGAAGAGAAGCTGGCCGTCGAGGCGGGCTACTGGCACATGTACCGTTTCAATCCGGACCTCAAGAAGGAAGGTAAAAACCCGTTCACGCTGGACAGCAAGGCTCCTACGAGCAGCTACCAGGACTTCATTACGTCCGAGATAAGGTACAACACGCTGAAAAAACAGTTCCCGGAAACTGCCGAAGAGCTGTTTAAAAAAGCCGAAGAAGACGCAAAAGAGCGCTACGAGTTCTACAAGAGGCTTTCCGAAGTCTGATAAAGCAATATGATACATCAAAGGCCTCCTGCTTGGCCGGAGGCCTTTATTCATGTTTTGCTGATGTCTGCGTCCGGAAGCTAGCGGCCGCCACGTCTTTCAAGCTTCATTATTATCGTATTGATACCCGCGGGGTTCTCTCCGGCTTCTCTATAGTCTTTAAACCCAAACCGTATGTAAAGCTTTCTTGCCGCTTCGCCAACCTTTACCTCAGGAGCAAACGTTTGAACAAACACAGGCCTTTCGCCGTCCATACAGCTAAGCGCCGCATTCAGCAGCTCACGCCCATATCTTTTTGACCTGCTTTTTTCTCTGACGGCCAGCCAGCATATCTCGTTTCTAGCTTTGTCAAACGCAACTATACCTTCGATATCGCTGTCATCATTTACAACGCAGAGTGCCGACGAAGCGCGAATGCATCTTTTTATTTCATTTTTGAAGTCCTCATTATCCGCCATGCCGCCGAACAGAGGCTCGACCTCTCTTGCCAATTCGAGCCATGCCTTAGTATCTCTATCCGTAACAAGCCTGATCATAAAGCCTCCTGATAATTCTGACAGTTTTTAATTAGCCCTGATAAGGCGTCACTCTTCCGTCTTCTCTTCCTTCCAGTATCTCGCGCCGTCCGGAGTACGCTTCAAAAGCCCTGAGTCAATAAGCTCGCGCCGCAGCAGAAAGTAATCGCCGAACGTGTGCCACGAGTCTATTATCGCGTTCACCTGTTTCTCGGTGTAATCCCTGCCCGCCTCAAACTTTTCCGCAAGGTACGCAAGCACTATGAGCCGCGCGTCCTTCTTCGAAGGGAGTTGCTTTATCTTTCTTTCCTCGTCCAAAAATCTCTCAAGTATCTCCATGTTTATCCCTTCCTTAATACAGCTTTTCCGGGCCTATGCCCTCAACGATCATGCTATAGAGCTCGTCTATGTCGTTCTTAAAGTCGCCGTCCGACTGGCCTTCCTTCTGCGTAAGCTGCTCCAGTATTTCAAAGGTAAAGACGTCCTTGCCGTATCTTTGAAAATCGTCCTGCATAAGCTTGAAAGCGCAACCGCCTGTCGCCTGTGAAAATTCGAATCTGTTTTTTGAGCCCTGAATGTCCGTCGTTGCCGCGACATAGCTCTTGCCGTTTGCGGAATTCCTTACCGCGAACACGCCGCCATGAGCCCTTCGCGCCTTATACGAATTTATTATCTTCTTTCTGCTTTCTTTGTCCATTAGTATCCCATCTCCTCAAGTATGCGCCCGAGCGCCGCGAGCCGCTCGCCCATCAGCTCTCCGTCCTTGCTTAAAACATCTGAGAACAGCTTTATGTCCTCGTCTATCATAGGATTATCCGTGCATACGGCGACGTTCATGGCGTCGCCCTGCAGCCCTATTCGGTCTATACCGGGGTTAGAAGGATCGTACAGCTTCTCCATGCGGTATGCCTCGCGAAAATACTGCATCCCCCTGCATACAAGTATCGCGAGGTCAATTACGCGGTGCAGCGGCAGTTCTTCCGACTGCCTCGACCACTTTTCGCCCGTATAGCGCCATACTTTAGCCGATATATCCACCTTGCCGCGGTCGTTCCATTGCGCGAGACCTAATGACAATCCCTTCGCGTCCGATTTATACGCATATCTGCCATCCACGTTATCGTAGTTTTCCGATACTATTACGGGTTTGTGTTTTAAAAATGTCGGTATCTTCATTTCATTATCTCCATTTACTGATTTACTAATTCAATAATATACTGATTTACTAAATAGCGCAATAGAAAAATTGCAGTATCGCGTTAACAGCTCCGCCATATTTTTAATTGACTTTGGAAGCATGATTTGATATAGATATATATACTAATAATTTACATCATCTCCAACATAAAGCTTTGGAGGAATACAAAATGAGCGGAACACTGAAATTTATTATTATTTTCAGCTTTTTTACAGGAGGCGCTATTGGTTTTTTACTAATGTGCAGAAAGAAGACGTTCATTTCGAAAACACATTATTCTGAAAAATGAAGTGGAACAAAAAAGAAAACGATAAACTGGATAGTAAGGGCGTTCTTGGGCTCGATTTCGGTCATGTTGTTTGTTTTTATTACAATCCCAATGAGTATAGATATTCCCTGCCTGATTTCAGGCGATTATAAGACGTGTAAAGGAGTAGTTACTTCATATGAATACAATACTGGTTATAAGGGAAGAAACTTATTTTTAGGTCAGGATATAATGATCGATAACAATGAGCTGTTTACTTATTATCTGGGGCCTGTTGTACAAGTGGACGAAATTGTAACAGTTGTTTATCTGCCAAACAGCAGGTTCGTATTAGAAGTTACCGAATAAATCCTATAATAAAAGGTCGACACCCAGAGGGCAAGTTGAAAAGCGCTAACGCCAATAATATCAAAACAGCTCTCCTGACAGAAGATCGGTGCGGAGCATATTGAAAGGTTCAAAAAACTATTTTGTTATCTCCATTGCCGCTTTTCTCACCGCTTCCACCGTAGGCACGAAGTTTTTTTCCAGCTCCTTCGAGAACGGCACGGGTATGTCGAGTCCTGCGAGTCTTTTAATGGGCGCCTTGAGATATGAAAACGCTTCGTCGCTGATTATTGCCGCTATTTCGCCGCCGAGGCCGCCCGTCTTGCACGCCTCGTGCACTATAAGCGCCCGACCCGTCTTTTTTACGGAGCTTATGATCGTCTCCTCATCGAGCGGTTTTAATGTCCGCAAATCCACTACCTCGGCGCTCACGCCCAGCTTAGCGAGCTTTTCCGCCGCCTCGAGGCATACATTAACCATCCTGCTGTACGTTATTACCGTAACGTCTTTTCCCTGCCGCTTAACGTCGGCCTTTCCTATGGGCAGAACGTAATCCTCCTCCGGCACCCCGCCCTCTTGCTTATACAGCAGCTTGTGCTCGAAGAATATTACGGGATTATTGTCCTTTATCGCGGCTTTCAGCAGCCCTTTGGCGTCATAAGGCGTTGAAGGCGCTATTACCTTAAGCCCCGGCACGTGGCAGAACCAGCTTTCGAGGCTCTGGCTGTGCTGCGCGGCCGCGCCCGTTCCGCTGCCTCCGGCGGTTCGCAGCACGAGCGGAACTTCGGCCTGACCGCCTGTCATAAACCTAAGCTTCGCGGCCTGGTTTACTATCTGATCCATAGTTATCGTTACGAAATCCGAGAACATTATCTCAAATATCGGCCGCATTCCCGCGGCGGCGGCGCCTACCGCGGCGCCCGCTATGGCTGCCTCGGATATCGGTGTGTCCATCACGCGCTCGGGGCCGAATTCGTCTATCATCCCCGCGCTAACGCCGAACGAGCCGCCGTATACCCCCACGTCCTCACCCAGCAGGAACACATTACTGTCGCGCCTCATCTCCTCGCACATAGCCTCTTTTACCGCTTTTGCGTATGTTATAGTTCTCACTGCTTTATTCCCCCCTCGGTTTTTAGGGGCTCTGAATAAACATTATCCATTATCGTATCCAAAGACGGGTATGGACTGCTTTGCGCAAACCGCACAGCCTCGTCGATTATCCCCGCTGCTTTTGCTTTTGCCTCTTCCGTCTCCTCCGCAGAAAATCCGTTTTCCAGCATAAAGCGCTCCATGCGCTTAATAGGGTCTTTCCTGCGCCACGCGTCGATTTCGCTTTTGCTCCTGTATACGTTTTTGTCGCTCTTGGAATGGCCCGCTATCCTGTATGTATTGCATACCAAAAGCATCGGGCCGTTTTGCCTGACATACGCTCTCGCCTCAAGCGCCGCCTCGTATACGGCAAGCGCGTCGTTGCCATCCACGCTTTGCCCAAGAATACCGTAGCTTTGCGCGCGCACCGCTATATCGCTTATGTTCATCGACTTTTTAACGGACATCGACATGCCGTACAGGTTGTTCTCGCAGACGAACAGCAGCGGCAGCTTCCATACGGAAGCAAGGTTCGCCGCCTCGTGGAAGCTCCCCTCGTTGGAAGCGCCGTCCCCGAAAAAGCACACCGTTATATTTCCTATTCCCTTTTTCTTGGCCGCGAGCGCCACGCCCGCCGCTATCGGGCAGCCTCCGCCCACTATGCCGTTCTCTCCGAAGTTTCCGTTCTTTATATCCGCCATGTGCATCGAACCGCCCCTGCCGCGGCTGCACCCCGTCTCGCGGCCTAAAAGCTCGGCCATCATGGCATCAATATCCATTCCTTTCGATATGCAGTGCCCGTGGCCGCGGTGAGTCGACGTAATATAGTCCTGCGGCTCCAGCGCGGCGCATACGCCCGCCGCAACCGCTTCTTCGCCTGTGTAAAGATGCGTCGTTCCGTGTATCTGCCCTTTTGCGAACAGCTCCGCGGCCTTTTCCTCAAACATGCGCGAAAGAAGCATTTTATTGTAAATACCGAGTACAGTACACTTGTCCAGCTTCAACACCGGCCTCCTTAAAAAGACTACCGTTATTTTATGTTCATTGCCGCCATATGTCAACTATATAATTAACGATATTCAATAAATGTTTGTTAATATTCAATAATTGATGCGCTGGCGCACGACTTCCCTGAAGATTGGCAGCTTCACGCAGGAAAGAATTATACCCGCAGCCATAACGAACGCCACAACGATAATAACAATGGCTATTAACGACAGTTCTAATTTCTTTTTCATACCCGTAACCGCAACAGTTTTTATGATACTTATTAATACGGTCGGTTTGTTAGAACTTTTTTGTAATAAACGACAATCCGGCGCTCATATATGATAACTATATATTTAATTAACTATGTAATTTCAGGAGAATGTATTCGCTTATGGATTCACCCGGCAAAAGCAACTTAACGGTCGTAATACTCGCGCTCATAGGCATGGTATGCTGGGGCATAACGCCGCTGTTCGTAAAGCTGGGCCTTAAGGATATAGACCCGCACATAGGCCTTGCCATACGCACAGCGTCTACGACAATAATACTCACGGGCTGGATGATAGCGGACGGCAGCTTCTCGCGCCTTACCATGGTGCCCGCTTCCGCGCTCATATTTCTCATCATAGAGGCGTTCATAGCTACGTTCGTAGGGGATCTTGCTTACTTCGCGGCCATAAAGAACGGCTCCGTGTCGCTTGTCGCGATAATACTCTCCTGTTCGCCGCTCGTTACAATGCTTTTATCCATGCTCTTTCTGCACGAAGCCGTTACCGGCACCAAAATAGCGGGTTCGCTGCTGATAATAGGCGGCATCGTGCTCACGCTGCAGTAGCCGATAACCTGTCAGTCAGTACCCAGTACGCGTATATACTCGGTGCTTGGGTCGGTCGCCCCCTGCAGCTCGCAGCGCTCTTCTTTCAGTACGCTTATATATTCCACTATATCTTTCGTGATGCGCTCCCCTATGCAAAGCACGGGTATGCCGGGCGGATACGCCATTATCATCTCTCCGGCTATCTCTCCCACAGAGCTTGCGAGCGGTATAACCCTCTTGGGGCTGTAAAACGCGTCGCGCGGCAGAACTATCATCTTGGGAGTGTCGGGCAGCTCGGTTATCTTCCTGCGCTCCTTTATGCTTGAGCTTAAGGATATGTCCTTAAGAGCGTTTACGAACGCTTCTACGTCCTCCCTCCTGTCGCCTATCGATATGATGGAAAGTATGTTGTAAAGGTCCGCAAGCTCTACCTGTATGTTGTACTTCTCGCGTAGCAACAGCTCTACCGAGCGCCCGGAGCGCCCCAGCGACGTCACGTGCACGCCGAGCTTTGTTTCGTCAAAGTCAAAGCAACCCGGGCTGCCTGCAAGTTCTGGGCCGAACGCTATGAGGCCGTCCGTGCCGTTTATCTCGCCGCGCGCCCGGCGCGCCAGTTCCAGCGCCTTTCCAAGCAACTGTTCGCCACTGAGCGCAAGCTGCTTTCTCGCGACGTCCAGCGAGCACATCAGAGGATATGACGCGCTCGACGTGTACATAAGCCCCAGTGCGTGCAGCACCCTGTCTTCGTCTATGATATCGCTGTTTGCAAGCAGCGCGGAAGACTGCGTCATCGATCCGCCCGTCTTATGCACGCTTATAGCGGAGAGATCGGCGCCCGCCCATATGGCCGGCACGGCGAAATCGGGGTGAAAATAGAAGTGCGTGCCGTGCGCCTCGTCCGCTATTACCGCCATTGCGTACTCGTGCGCTATGTCTATGATATGCCTTATATTAGAGCAGGGGCCGTAATATGTGGGATTAATAACGAGTATCGCCTTTGCCCTCGGGTGCTCTTTTATCGCCTGCTCCGCACTCTCCTCCGTTACCCCCATTGCTATGCCCAGCTTGTGGTTTATTACCGGCTGCATGTACACAGGTATAGCGCCCGAGAGTATTATGCCGTTTATAACGGACTTGTGCATATTGCGCGGCACTATTATCTCGCTGCCCGGCTCGCATGCGCTCAAGATCATAGCCTGCACGCCCGACGTCGTGCCGTTTACGAGGAAGTATGCCTGCCGTGCCCCGAAAGCCTCGGCAAACAGCTGCTGCGACTCCTTTATGACGCCCACTGGATGGTTTACAAAGTCAAGGTCGTCCATGCCGTTAGCGTCCATCTGCATTACGCGCCGCCCGATGTATTCGGCATATTCAGGCAGACCTCTTCCCTGCTTGTGCCCCGGTACGTGGAACTGCACGACACCGTCGTCCACATACTTTTTGACCGCGTCAAATAAAGGAGTAGCGTTCTGATTCAAGCACAATAAACAAACACTCCCTTTCGGAAAATACTAGTTTACAATATTCAGTTGGCCGTAATGTGGTGTCTTAAGAAGGGTAATCCATTTTGATAAGTATGAATTTGATATCGCTGTCGTTCCAGCCAAGATCCCACGGCACGTGGTAACGATCCGTTGTGTGCGTGTTGACAAGCGGGTAGCCTTTAGAGTCCGCCCCTGTTACAATCGAGTTGTGTACCACCTTGCCTTTCTCCTGATATGCTATGACGTCGCCGGGTATGAGCTTATACGCTTCCTTATACACCTGGCTGTACGTGCCCTTTATCAGCTGATAGCCTCTGCCGCTCCAAACTAGGTAGCCTGCCAGCCCCGAAGCGTTGCACCACGCTCTCGACCCGGAGTTTCCCGAATACGTCCATCCGCCGCCCGTTTTAAAGCCTCCTTCATGAAGCACCTGCGAAACGTAGTTTGAGCAGTCGCCGCCTCTGCCGCTGTAGTTGGGATAATCAGGGTTATATCCGTATCCGTTTGTCCCATCGGATGCCGCTCCCGCCCAGCGGTCGGCGTACTCTGCCGCCTTTACTCTCCGATCGGAAATCGCGCTGAAATCCGCAGGAGCCTGCGACAGTACAAACTGCTTTACCTCGTCGCCCTCAAACGCTTTATGGTTGAGCGAATCCTGAAACGGATCGAGGTACCACTCGCGCGTTATTATCCACGAGCCTTCAGTCGCGCCCGGTATCAGGTCCAATGAATGATAAGTGCCTACGCGGAACATGTTCTCTGTTTCGGGCGTATCCTCATACGCATATACGTACTCTGTGGATACTACCGCGTAAAACGCGTAGCCTCTCCCCACTTTTTTTACGCGTTTAATTTCGATGCTGCTGGTTGCGCTTTTAAACTGCGCGCCCTGGCGCTCTCCCCAATCTTTTAAATACTCCGCGCGCTTAACCTCGAGCTCGTACGCCCAGCGGCTGTTTCTCTCGCCCAAAGCGTACATCTCTTTCAACTCTTCCGTCGTACCTTTAAGCAGTATGCTGTCCCGCTTCTCAAATATACTTTTCAGTATGCCGTCCCAGTCATATTGCAGCGTTGGCTCGGGCGACTTGCTTGCCGCGGGCAATAAAGCCGCGGCAGGCACATCGCCGTACCGTAGCAAAAGCGATACGAACACGAGCGCGGCAAGTATTATTATATAGCTGCCTATCCTTAAAAAATACCGCTTATCCACCTTAAAACCGGACATATCCCGCCCCTTAAAGCTTAATCATATAAATCTTATGCGACGGGGCTTTCCGGTAGAATAAAGACAGCACACCCGCCTTTTACCAAAATACTGCGCTGTGCATATAATAATGCGAAGTATTATTTCGGGAGGCACAGCTATGCCGCAGTTACCGGTACTTAGGAGATATTACGAGGGCCCGTCCGTCAGGCTGCTACAGACGAACCTATACGGGCTAAATCAAAATTACAACGGACTTATGATAACAGGAGTGTTTGATTCGCTTACCGAGGAAGTTGTCAGAAATTTTCAGGCGGAGCACAGGCTCGTACCCGACGGTATAGTGGGCCCCGCCACGTGGGGCGTGCTGCTCGAAGAGGTGAGACGCGTACAGAACAGGCTGAATTCAGCGGGCTTCAATGCGGGCCCCGCCGACGGCATATTCGGCCCCAGAACAACAGACGCCACTGAGAGGTTTCAGAGCGCAAACGGCCTTACAGTGACGGGCACCGTAACGCCCCGTACGCGTCAGCAGCTTTTCAATCCGGACCGCACCGACGATTACGACACACGCCCTACATCCACGAGCCTTGATTCGCTTAACCCGTACGTAGCGACGCTTGCGCGGCGCTTCCTTGACCTTGCAAAGGCAAACGGCATAGACGTGCAGATAATCTCCGCGTTCCGCAGCTGGGACGAACAGGACAGACTGTACGCGCAGGGGCGCACGGCGCCGGGTTCAATAGTTACCGACGCGATGGGAGGCGATTCGTACCACAACTGGGGTCTCGCATTCGACGTTGCGCCGGTTGTAAACGGCGTCGTCGACTGGACCGCTATAGATCTTTTTAACAGATTGGGCGAACTCGGACAGCAGGTAGGGCTTGAATGGGGCGGCAACTGGACGACGTACCAGGTAGCGCTTATCGACCGGCCGCACTTTCAGTATACGTTCGACCTCTCTACGCAGCAGCTGCTGGAAGGCGCGCGCCCTCCGGGATAATTACCCCAAAAAGTCTCACAGCTTTTCTGGGGTATTATTCCTCATGAAGCAGGCAGCTGTTGTTGCGCGCATAATGGAACAGGTATTGCTGCGCGAGCCCCGCGTTCATGCCGAATTTGCTGTCTATAAACGCTCTCATCTGTTTGTCGTTCCCTTTAAATCCGTAAACGCACCTAAGCACGCGCTTCATCCATACGTCCGCGGGGAACGCCTGCGTAAACCCTAATGAATACAGCGCCACGCAGTCCGCAACTTTGGGCCCCACACCGGGAATCTTCTGAAGCTGTTCGCGCGCATGCTCGTACGGCAGCATGGCAAGACCATCAAGATCGAAGCTTTCCGCTACCATATTTGCGGCGCCCGCTATATAAGAAGCTCTGTAGCCCGCGCCGCACTCCTCAAAGTCTTTGGGGCAGCAGCGCGTCAAAGCCTGCGGCGTTGGGAAGTCGTACCCGCCATTACCACCCCAAAAAGCCTCACGACTTTTTGGGGACCCCGAATTAATCGGCTCGCCGTAAGACTGACAAAGCCGCTCTATTATGCCGGATATGCGCTTTACATTGTTGTTTTGAGATATTATGAACGATATCAATGTCTCAAAAGGCGGCTGCCGCAGAACGCGTATGCCGCCCGCGTATTCCATGCCTTCCCTAAGGAACGGATCGCCCGCGTAGCTTCGCTTTATCGCCCCGTAGTCGCGCTCTAGGTCGAAGTAACGTATGAAGTCCCTGCCCGCGCGCTCATCGACGCCGACAAGCGTTACGTCGCGTCCTTGCTGCACGGCGTATACGGCCCTCCCCAGCGCGACTCCCTTAAAGCCGCCGCCTTCGCTCTTCCACCTGAACGCCTGCCCGCAAGTAAGGCACTGCTCGAGAGAGAAGTGATCTATTCCGCGTATTATCATGCTGTCGTCTCTGTATTCTATATTCATATATTAATATTACTGAAAAAACAGATCAAACGCAATCTGTTTATCCTTTCATCGGCCACAGTTAATGCCTGATTGATGAGGCATTAAAAACGATAAGGCTGCGTGTCGTGACAACATAAAATTTATTATTTTCGCCTTATAGGGGAAGGCTTATCCCGTGACAGTCTGGATGGTTATTTAAAAGAAGTCATAAGAGAAGAAGGTTTAAAGGCTTCTCCTCGGAGGGGAAAGCTTATTTTTTGCTAAAGCCAATAAAAAAACAAGCCCCGCATTACACAAGGCTTGCTGTGATTCATATCGTTTAGTTCGGATAAACGCTGACCTGCTTTTTATCGCGGCCCTTGCGCTCGAATTTCACGTTGCCGTCGGATGTCGCGAACAGCGTATCGTCGCTGCCGATACCTACGTTGTTGCCGGGGTAGATCTTCGTCCCCCTCTGGCGCACGAGTATATTTCCGGCGAGTACAAACTGGCCGTCTCCGCGCTTAACGCCGAGCCGCTTGCTCTCGCTGTCTCTCCCGTTTCTGGAGCTTCCGACTCCCTTTTTATGTGCCATTATGAATGCACCTCGCTTTCACTTTGAGACTACTTCGTCTCTGGTTCCGTAGCTTTTGCCGTCGTCTTCTTTGCCGCGGGTTTCTTCTCTGCCGTTGCGGGCTTCTTCTCCGCCGCGGGCTTTGAAGCTTTTTCGGCCGCCGCTTTTGTTGTCGTCGCGGGCTTTGCCGCTTTGGCTGCGGGCTTTGCTGCCGGTTTCTCTGCCGCCGCGATCTCCGCCGCCGTTTCTTCCGTCGCTTTTTCCTTCGCCGTTGTTATGCCCGTTATCTCAATCTTCGTGAACGGCTGCCTGTGTCCCTGCTTTTTGCGGTAATTTTCCTTCGACTTATATTTGAACACAACGACTTTTTTCTCTTTGCCTTGCGCTATTACCTTAGCCTTTACCTTAGCGCCTTTTACGGTGGGCGTCCCTATCATCACGTTGTCGCCGTCGGATACCACAAGCGCGTCGAAACTAACGGATTTGCCTATTTCTGCTTCGAGCTTCTCGACGAATACTACGTCGCCCTTGCCTGCCTTATACTGCTTTCCGCCTGTCTCAAATACTGCGTACATAGCTGCTACCTCCTCTTCCCAGTCTCGCCGTTACGGTAACGTTCAATCGAACATTTTTAAATACCGTTTCCGAGCGGCTCAGTTTTAGATAATATCACATTGCGTGCTCTCTGTCAACAAAACACCTTCGCTTTTCCCATAAGCTTGTCCCGCTCTTTTGAAGACGTTATCTCGGTAATACGGTAATCGGCTATATGCATGGCTTCGTCGGAAAGTACGTAGAGCTTCACGCCCTCCACCTTGGGCAGTACAGGCTCTTCCTCCGGCCCTCTGCTCTCTATGAACTTCGCTACAAGCGGATTGACTACAATAAGGTATTCCTTTATGTCGCTGTTAACGGTCTGCCGCAGCACAAGACGTCTTATGTTCATCGCCGTCGTCTCCTCGCTGTCCACGAGCCCGCTGCCTCCGCAGTAGGGGCATGTGCGCTTGACGATGCTTGAGAGCTTCTTCCTTACCTTCTTGCGCGTCATCTCCACAAGCCCTAAACTGGTTATGCCGAGCACGTTCGTCTTCGTCCTGTCGTGCGCGAGCGCCGTTTCGAGAGCCTCGACTACCTTTAGCTTATTGCCTTCGACCTCCATGTCTATAAAGTCTATTATTATTATGCCGCTTATGTCGCGCAGCCGCAGCTGCTTGGCTATCTCCTTGGCGGCCTCTATGTTTACCTCTAATATCGTCTCCTGCAGATCCGTATCGCCCACGTACTTGCCGGTGTTTACGTCTATTACGGTAAGCGCTTCCGTCTCGTCTATTATTATATACGCGCCGTTCTTCATCCAGACTTTCTTTTCGAGCGCCTTGTCTATGCGTGCCTGTATGCCGTAATCGTCGAATATGCTGACGCCCGTGGTATAAAACTGCACCCTGTCCTTCATATAAGGCGCTATTATGTTCGCAACGGCCGTAACCTTGTCGAAATATTCCCTGTCGTTTATTACGAACTCGGAAACGTCGGTCGTGAACATGTCGCGCACCGTCCTGAATATAAGCGACTCCTCCGCATGAATAAGCCTTGGGGCCCTAAGCACCTCGCTCCTGCTCAATATGCGCTGCCAGAGCCTTTCCAGAAACCTAAGCTCGCTTAAAAAGTCGTCCGCCGTTTTGCCCGCGGCAGCCGTGCGCACTATAACGCCCATATCTTTGGGCTTTATGCTTTCGAGCACCTCTTTCAGTCTCGTGCGCTCCGCCTCGTCCTCTATGCGCCGCGAGACGCCCACATGGTTGACGGTAGGCATAAGCACGAGCATGCGCCCCGGCAGCGTCACGTGCGACGTTATGCGCGCTCCCTTAGCGCCGCCCGGCTGCTTTAACACCTGCACCACAATCTCCTGCCCTTCTTTCACCATGTCCTCTATGCTCTTGGGCCTTAGGTTCGGGTGGTCGGCGCTGTTGCCGAATTCAAAGTCGGACGCATCCACTAGTATATCGCCCGCGTAGAGAAACGCGTTGCGCTCGAGGCCTATGTCTACAAAAGCCGCCTGCATGCCCGGAAGCACGTTGGCCACTCTTCCCTTGTAGATGTTGCCGACGAGCCGCTCTTTCCCCCTGCGCTCCACATGTATCTCGACGAGCTTGTCGTCTTCCAGCAGCGCGATTCTTACCTCCAAGGGGCTTACATCCGCGATTATTTTTTTAGTCATCAACAGTCTCCAAAATTTAATAGGAAATATTTAAATAAAGGCGCTTGCCTTTTAATTCACATCACTAAATGCAGCCAGCAGACCGATCGTCTTTCCATCGACCCGCGTAAACAAACCCGTACGCACTATGTCGCACGAAAAATCCCCGGTGAGTTTTTTAAGTTCGCCAATCACGATATCAGGCCTTAAACTTCCCGAAGGAGCAGCGGCCAGCCTCATCACCAGACAGCCCTCGCTTACGCCGAGATCAAATATGTTATGCCTTATGTCTATATGCTTTCCGTCTTTGTCTATGATTATATGCTCGGAATCAATTATATCACATGCCGCGCGTTTTATCGCATCCGAGTTTTCAGATATCATCACTCTATACTCCGCTTCGCTCACGGACGCAGCGAGCTTGGGCGCGTTGTCCTTAAGCTTTAAGGCGCGTTTTGCGTACAGCCCCGGCGGCAGAGAGGCCTTCATCGCTTCAAGAAACCGGCCGGGGTCAATATCGCACTCCACAGCCATCTCTGCGCATTCGCACTCGCTCTCTATGCCGAGCGCCAGCGCCGACGCGAACGACACCGTGTAATGCGGGTTAAACCCTTTAGTGAGCGCCACCGGCAGCCCCGAACGCCTTATTGCCCGAGAAAAGGCGCGCTGCAGATCGAGATGTGATATATATTTCGCCGCGTCTTTCTTTTCAAATTCCAGCGCTATCCTCATACGCACAGCCCCGCTTCCCTAAGACCGCACCCAAGACAGCCCTCGCGACAGTCGGGCGTCGTAACTCCCGCAAGCGACGCCTTTTTCTCGCTCCACAGAAATTCCCTGCTTACGCCGGTGTCTATCATGTCCCACGGGAATATCTCGTTTTCGCCTCTCTCTCGGTTAGCGTAAAACTCCTTCGATATGCCTGCGGTCTCAAACGCCTTCATCCATTTGTCATAATCGAACAATTCCATCCAGCTGTCAAACCTGCAGCCCATCCGGAACGCTTCCTCCAGCACTCCGGAGAGCTTTCTGTCGCCGCGCGAGAATACCGCCTCGAGCATAGAGAGCCTCGTGTCGTGCCAGTTGTACGTAACGCCTTTTATGTATTTTAGCGCGTCTTTTAAAAGCCGCTGCTTTCTATAAAGCTCGTCCATGCTGTCCTGCGGCTCCCACTGAAACGGCGTATGCGGCTTGGGAACGAAGTTGGACGCGCTGACGGTGAGCTTAAAGCCCCCGCGCCGTTTCTCTTTGGGCACGCCGTAATATATGTCGCGTATATGCGCGGCCATGCGCGCTATTCCCTTTACGTCTTCGTCCGTCTCGCCGGGCAGGCCCAGCATGAAATACAGCTTAACGCCGTTCGTGCCGCCCTCGAAGGCTTCCCTTACGGCCGAATATATGTCGTCGTCCGTTATGTTCTTGTTTATAATGTCGCGCAGCCTTTGAGTGCCCGCTTCGGGCGCGAACGTGAGCCCTGTGTTCCTCACCTGCTTTAAGCGCTGCGCGTACTCTCCTTCGTACGAATCTATGCGCAGCGACGGCACCGCAACTGAAACGCCGCTGCCCTCAAACGCGTCCGTCAACTCGCAGACGAGCCTTGCGACCTCAGAATAATCGCCCGTAGAGAGCGAGCAAAGCGACACCTCTTCGTGGCCCGTGCCAGCTATGGATTCTTTTGCCTGCTCTATCAGCCTATCCGTTTTTCTCTCGCGCACGGGGCGGTACACCATGCCCGCCTGGCAAAACCGGCAGCCGCGCGTGCAGCCGCGCATTATCTCCAGCGTCACCCTGTCGTGCACTACGCCAAGGTATGGAACTATGGGGAATTTAGGAAAAAAGCTCGCGTCAAAATCCGCCGCAATACGCTTTTGTACGCTGTGCGGCGCGCCCCCTTTAGCGGTAATGCTCTTTATTGTGCCGTCTTCGTTGCAGTCAATATCATAAAGCGACGGTACGTATATGCCGCCTATGCCCGCCGCTTTTCTTAAAAACGCATTGCGCTCAAAGCCTTCGCGCTTGCACTGCTTATACAGCTCCATAAGCTCGGGCAGCGACTCTTCCGCTTCGCCTATTACGAATATATCGAAGAAATCCGCCACCGGCTCGGGGTTGTACGTGCTGCCGCCGCCCGCTATGACAACCGGGCCTTCGCTCCTTTCGGCCGCGCGCAGCGGTATGCCCGCCATAGAGAGCATGGCAAGCACATTCGTATAACACATCTCGTAAGAAAGGCTGAAGCCGACGATATCAAATTCGCCAAGCGGCGTTTTTGTCTCAAGCGAAAACAAGGGCAGGCCTGCTGTCTTAAGCGCCTGCTCCATGTCCGGCCACGGGCAGAAGCAGCGCTCGGCGTACACGCCCCCCATGCTGTTAAGCAGATGGTACAGTATGCTTGTCCCGGTATGCGACATGCCGACTTCATATACGTCCGGAAAACAGAACGCGAACCTCGCCGTGTCCTTATCAACCGTCTTTTTAACTTCACCCAGCTCGCCGCCCGTATACCTCGCGGGCTTCTGCACGCCGGGGAGTATACGCTCCAGCTTTTTTAAATCGATCATCGTCATCCTTGCTGTTAAAATCTTCTAGCCCAAAAGCTACCTATTCGCGGGCTTTACCTCCTGCCAGTAGCCGTCAGGATCTTCTATGAAATAGACGCCCATGTCCTTATTCTCATAGCACACGATGTCCATGCTTTTGTGCTTATTATACGCCGCGTCGAAATCGTCCGCCGTAAAGCAGATATGGCTTTCGTTATCGCCAAGGTCATAAGGCCCTTCCTTGTCTTTAAGCCACGTGAGCTCTAAGCCAAAGCCCGTTACGCCGTCTGAGAGAAACACTATTGTAAAGTTCTCGGACTTAATGCGCCTTACCTCTTTTAGCCCAAACGCGTCACCGTAAAATTTGACGCTTGCCTCGATATCCGTTACGTTTATGTTTGCGTGGTCAATCCTGAACATGGCTTCCTCCTCTATTATCTGCCCGTTTTTATAAACCGGCAATATTTTTGTTCCCTCAAAGCGTTTTTTGCCGTACGCTTCCGAGTCACCAAACTCCTTTAAGTGTATGGGTATAAACGCCTTGGGTTTAACTGCTTCGATAAATATGTCCGCGCCCTCGTCGTAGCCGCTTCCCATGCGTTTATCGACGGGAAAGAACGCGTAATCCACTCCGAATACTTCCGCCTTTATATTCTCCAGTTCGTTTTTAAAATATTTCGTCATCGTACGGGTGTAGCGCTCGTCGCCGTCGTCGCGCCAGTGCCAGTAGTTAAAATCGCCCGCATGGAAAAAGCTTTTACCCTCGCATCTGACGAAAAAGCTGCCGCCTATGTCCGTCGAGCCGAATTCCTGTACATAAATATACCCGTCCTCGAACGTCTTTCCCTTGGAAAGCACAATGCAATTAACGTTTTTGTCCGGGGGCACCGTCGAGTCGAGTATATAAACCGTATCAGGATTTACGTTTGCCCACCTGTATATCTCTTTGTTAAAGTGGTCGCTGTGTGAATGGGAAACAAAAACATAGACCCGCTGCTTTGCTTTAAGGTCCTTATCGCTTACCGAGCCTTGCTCCATTCCCCTGTTCTCGTTCTTATAGTAGTCGAACACGAGCAGAGACTCATTAAGCTCCACCGCGACGGCGCTGTGATGAAGAAAATAAACGCGCATCTGACTTCTATATCACTCCAAAAGTATAATATACCATTAGAGTATTTTAGCACAACGCAACTGCGCGCACAACATCAGCTGTTGTTATATATGCTCCAAAGAGTCGCGTGCGTGCCTTTCTCCATCATACCGTCGAGTATCTGGCGCTCGTCGAGCTCGCAAAGTACCCCCATGTTTTTGTCGAGCACCGTAACGATATTGTACTTGCCCGCCTCGAATTCGCGCATTATGTCGCTTACCTTTTCGCCCTGCATCGCCGCGAACCTGTTTATGTTTATAGTCTTGCGCGAGTCCATCCTCTGCCGTTTGCCTGTAAGATCCCGTATCAGCGTATACGGCGCGCTCCTCATTTCCTTTATCGACGAGAGGCACAGGAAAAAGCCCATAACAAAAAAGCTGGGGTTAAATGTGCCCTGTACCCATGTATAGACGCCCGCGCCCACTATTATCACCGCGAAAAATATGCCGAGCATAGACATGAACCTCGTCGCCCGCCTGTAGCCCATGAAAGACGCAAAAGACGCTCGCGCTATTCTCCCGCCGTCGAGCGGAAGCGCAGGCAGCAGATTAATAGTAGCTATGGCAAGATTGGCGGAAATAAGCTTGCCCGATAGAGCAAAGCTCTCGTAATACCTGTCTATTATAAACACCGCGCACGCTGCCAGCATGTTTGCCGCCGGCCCCGCCGCCGCGACTATTATCTCCTTCGCCCTCGACAACGCGAAACACTGCATCTTAGCGGCGCAGCCGAACGGGAACAGCTCCATCTCCGTTATCGTCATACCCAAGGCCGCGGCGGCCAGTATATGCGCCCATTCGTGCAGTATGAGCGCCGGTATTGTGCACAGAACGACGTCGCCCATACCGAATACGATAAGAGCCGCGACGGCCGGTATCATAAGCAGGTTTATCTTAAGCCTGCCGCCGAACAGCCTTATTCCCTTCATCTATCGTTACTCTGCCGTCGGCGCCGTCCACGTCTCAATATATGCCATCGGGTCTACATATACGTCGCCGTTCTTTATCTCGACGTACAGATAGTCGCCGCTAAGGCTGCCTATCTCCTGTCCCGGCATCACGATGTCGTCCACCTTTACGCTGGAGTCGACGTTGTAGTAATACGCCGTCTCGCCTGTGTCGAGCTTCTCCTTTATGTAGCCCTTGCCGTCTATCGTTCCCGTGTATTCTATCGTGCCTTTTGAAATGCTCACTATCTGCGTGCTCACCGGGTCTATCCGTACGCCCTTCGAGCCAGACTCGCCGAACGCTGTCACGACTTCGCCGTCCGAAGGAAGCACCGCCACTCCCTCAGGCAGAGGGCTGAACACGCTCTGCGTCTCGTCGTTTAAGTTTTCGACAAACTTGAGCCGCCCTATATCCTTGTCGATGTCAAGCTCGTGATCCACCGCGCTGCCTAATGTATCCGTTACCGTGTTTGCGGCGGGCGAGTTTATGCTCGCTATGCCGAGTATCACTACGGCTATAGCGGCGCAGACGCCCGTCTTTATCATCAGCCTCCTGTAACCCCCGTCGTCAACGGCCTTTTCTTTAGGCCTGTCGTCTACGATTTTAAACGATATGCCCCGCTTCTTAACGTCGTCAGTATCTTCGCCCAAAAACACGCCCAGCTTCCTGGACGCCCAGGTTTTATGCTTTCGTTTGTCAGGCTCGGGCCGCTTAGCCTCGCTGGCAAAGCCCTCGAGTTCCAGCTTCGGCAGACTGTCCTTATCCATACGTTATGCCTCCTTATTGCTCCATAGCCTGCGGCATACGGAGACCATGTGTTATACTCACGCACAAACTTTTAAGCTTATATATCCTTCGCCATAAGTATATTGCGAAAAAGAGCGAATCATTCTGAAACGGGAAAGTATTAAAAGGCCATAAAGCGTCGGAAAATGTTATAATACACATCATCACCCCAAAAAGTCTCACGGCTTTTTGGGTGCCCCGTATAAAGATAAACGGAGGGAATATGACCGGTTCACAGAAAACCGTTATGTGGGATTTCGACGGCACGCTCGCATACCGGCCGCTTACATGGAGCGGCACCATGATGGAGATATTAAGCAGGGAATGTCCGGGGCACGATGTAAAAATCGAGCAGATACGGCTTTATATGAGCAAAGTCTATCCCTGGTGTATGCCCGAAAACCCTCACCCTCGTCTGTCGGCCCCCAGCGCTTGGTGGGCGTACATGGAAAGCGCCATAGCGGGCGCCTATGAGTCCGCGGGCATAAGCTCCGCCGCCGCGCGCAGCCTCGCGCGGCTTTTTCACCGGCATTATACAGACCCTGGCGGATTCATATTATATGACGACACAAAGAAAACCCTTGAACACTTCTGCTCTGCCGGCTGGAGGAACGTTATACTTTCCATTCATGTGCCCGAGCTTACGCGAATAGTCGAGGACTTGGGCATAGGCGGATATTTCTTCGCCTGCCTTTCGTCCGCGGACACAGGATTTGAAAAGCCAAACCCAGAAGCGTTCAGGCTCGCTCTCTCGCTGTGCGGTAATCCAAAAGTTGTATGGATGGTGGGGGATAATATTGAGGCCGACGCAAAGGGCGCGCAAAGTTTAGGTATACCCGCCGTACTCGTTCACGCGCAAAACAAGAACGGCTCAGAATTCCACGCGGAAACGCTGGGAGGCGTTATACGGATAATTGAAGAGAATTCCTGATAAGAGTATTATACGACAGATTCCTGATCCTGCTTTTTTACGTTTCTCCTTTTCACCCTGCCAGCAAAGAACACGGCGCTGAACGCCAGCAGCAGCGCGGCACGAAGCAGCATCTGGTCGTAAGAAGGCATATTTAATAAGTTCATGGCGTTGCCCAGCAGCGCCCAGCCAAACGCCGGAACGAGAGCGTATACAACGCTCCATTTGCTGTGCCTCAGCCTTACGGAAGATACTGCGAAGAACACAAGCGCGATAACTTCATACAGATCCGACCCCATTTTTGTAGAGGCGCCGCCAACGCGAGCCGTCAAATAAAACCCAGACACGCACGCTATCGTCGCGCTTGCGGCGTAAGCGGCTATATAAGCCAAATTCTTACGCCAAAACGCCCTGTTCCTAAGCGACCCGGAGTTGCCGCTCAAATGCCTGTCTTTGGACAGTCGCAGTTTTGTAAGGAAAACGAGCGGCACGCAAATTGCGGCCGCGATAAGCGGCAGCGGATACAAATCGCGGGTAACAGGTATACCGGTCCACTTTATCCCGCCGAATATCAGCCGCGTCGCAAGATTTGCAAGCACACCGGTAACAAGCGTTGCTATCACCGCAGGCATGTTTGTCAGCGTAACGATTAATCCGTTCACTATCCCGACCAACAGGCATACGCCAAAGGCAATGGCGACGCTCGCATATGTATCGCCAGAAGCAATAATAAAGCCTGCAAGCACGGCCAGAGGCACGAACGATATATCGGGGCCCTTGGCACGCATCGTCAGCGCAGTCACAAGCGCAGCTGCGGCATAAAAGCCAAATTGATACTCTAAGACATTATTGATATTTTCAGAACGGAAAAACCGATTATCCGTCGCGCCCAGTATAAGCGCGCCCAGCAGAAATATGCCCATAAGCATAAACCCCGGAACATCCCTGTTGCCTGGGTTTACAGGCTTTGCGTATCCGTTTACGGGTTTCCAATTCCCAAGGGGAGCCCTGTTGTCCTCAAGGCTCTCCACGACCATGTAACAGATTATAAACGTCAGAAAAAAGCCGAGAAACCAATATGCCAAAAAGCTGCAGCCTTTATCCTTTGCCAGCTTCGCGGGCAGCACCGTAAGCGCCCCGTTTACCGCAACAGCAATAAGTATGCCTATGACATTGTAAATCAAGCCTCTACCCCCATGTTAAAGAACATGCTCCCCAAAAAAACCATCAGCTGCTTTTTATTTCGACCTGCAAATATTAAGCTATATTATTTAATCAATCGTACGCTATTGCACCTTTGCGCCGCATCCGGGGCAGAACGGGTCGCTGCCTGCCAGACCGTGCCCGCATTTAGAGCAGTAGCTTGGAAACGTGCCTTGCTGCTGATTTGGCTGCCCGTACGGAGGATATTGCGGCGCGGAATACTGCGGCGTTTTTTCGGGCAGACAGACGGCTATGATAAGCCCTATAACGAACGATGCGAAAAAGCCTATGCACCAAAAAGCGCCAAAGCTGTACCCCTTGTTTCTGGCAATATACGCGGGAATAAACGCAAGACCTACGTTGGCTCCTATTCCTACGATTATCAATATTATCACGATAGCTGGAAGGCCGTTATATATCGGCATTGGCATATTGAATACCTCCATAAATTTACTTTGCGATTATTATATCAATGATTCTGCGTATATACAATCGGTGTGTTTCATTGCTTTATATAATTTCGGCCCGCATATAAGGAGTCCACTCGATTAACATAAAAACAAGACCCTTAAAAGGGTCTTGCCAGGCTTGATATTTACCTGCTTTTCTTTACGGCCTCGGTTATGCTTTTTACGGCATCGTCCGCGCTTAGCTCTATTGCTTCCGCCGACGCCCTTTGCTTATATTCCACTATGCCTTCGGCGGCCCTGCGTCCCACTGTTATCCTGTGAGGTATGCCGATTAAGTCCGCGTCCTTGAATTTTACGCCCGCCCGCTCGTCGCGGTCGTCTATCAGCGTTTCGATACCGGCCTCGGTCAGCTTTCTGTATATTTCCTCAGCGAGCGCCGTCTGCTGCTCATTTCCCGAGCTCACAGGTATCACTATGGCGTTGTAGGGTGCTACGCTGTCCGGCCATATAATGCCGTCCTTGTCGCAGCCCTGCTCTATTATAGCCTGCATCGTGCGGTTGAGGCCTATACCGTAGCTGCCCATTATGCACGGCTTTTCCTTGCCGTCCTGGTCTAAGTACTTGCAGTCCATCGCTATGCTGTACTTCGTGCCGAGCTTGAATATATGCCCTACCTCTATGGCGTTGGCTGTCTGCAGCGCCGCTCCGCACTCAGGGCAGGGGTCGCCCGCGACGACCGTACGTAGGTCGACTACTTCGTCCGACTTAAAATCGCGCCCGAAGTTGACGTTCTTATAATGATAGTCCGTCTCATTCGCGCCCACGAGGAAGTTGCCCATGCCGACTATCTCTTTGTCAACTATTATCCTGTCGGCCTTTATGCCTATCGGCCCTGCAAAACCTACCTGCGCGTTCGTCGCTTTCATTACGTCTTCCGCGCCCGCAAGCTCTAGCTCCACGCACCCTAAGTAGTTCTTTAGTTTCGTTTCGTTAAGCTCCCTGTCGCCCCTCACCATCGCCGCGACTACCTTGCCGTCCGCAATATACAGCAGCGTCTTGGCGAACTTTTCAGGTCCGTAACCAAAGAAGCCCACGAGCTCCTCAATAGTTCCGGCATCAGGCGTATTCACCTTCTCAATCGCTTCCCGCGCACCGTCAAAAGGCGCCACGGCAGTACAAGGCGCAAGCTCTGAGTTCGCCGCGTAGCCGCAAGCAGGGCATATCGCTATCCTGTCGTCGCCTATATCGGATTTTATCATGAACTCCTGCGAGCCAGAGCCGCCCATTGCGCCCGTGTCCGCGTGCACGACTACGTATTTGAGGCCGCAGCGGTCGAACACCCTGCAGTACGCGTCGTACATCTTATTATATGATTCATCGAGCCCTTTTTCATCCACGTCGAACGAATACGCGTCCTTCATCACGAACTCGCGGCAGCGTATCATACCAAACCTCGGGCGGCGCTCGTCGCGGTACTTCGTCTGTATCTGGTACAGCGTTTTGGGCATGGCCTTATATGACTGCATCTCGGGCTTTAATAGGTAAGCGAATATCTCCTCGTGCGTGGGCCCGAGGCAAAAGTCCCTTCCGTTCCTGTCCTGAAACTTTATCATCTCCGTTCCGAACACGTCCCACCTGCCCGACTGCTGGTAATACTCCGCAGGCAAAAACGCGGACATTATAAGCTCCTGCGCGCCCGATTTGTCCATCTCCTCGCGGATTATATTCTCTATTTTCTTGAACACCTTAAGGCCCAGCGGCATAAGCGCGTATACTCCCGCGGCCAGCCGCCTTATCATACCCGCTTTAAGCAGCAGTACGTGGCTTTCCGCTTCCGCTTCGCTGGGCGCCTCTCTCTGTGTGGAAAACAGCATTTCGGACATTCTCATTGCAGTTAAAAACTCCTTATTCGGAAAGCCCGAAAAGTCCCGGCTTCTCAGGGCTTATTAATATTCCCGCAAAGTATAACACAAATAAAAAGCGCTATCAATAATCATAAAAAGTGTTTTAAGCGCTATGACAGGAAAAGTATATGTTCATTGCGCTTAATATGTTATAATGTGTAAAGAAAGCGGGTATTGGTTTTACAATGTATAGTTATATTTTACTGGACGCGGATAATACGCTCTATGATTTCGACAAAGCCGAATACTTAAGCCTGAAAGCCACGCTGGAGCATTTCGGCCTGCCGTTTTCGGACGACATAGCAAGCACATATTCCGCCATCAACCTTGGGCTGTGGAAGCAATACGAGAAAAAGCTCGTCTCAAAAAAGACGATACTTACTCAGCGCTTTTCGGAGCTTTTTAAGCTGCTGGGCTCAGACGCAGACCCCGGGCTGGCGAACGAGGTCTATCGTAAAAACCTCGAAACGAAATCCATACTTTTACCGCACTCCGAAGAGGTCTGCGAGGAGCTGTCCCGGCATTTTACTCTGGCGATAGTAACGAACGGCGTCGCGACGACGCAGCGCAGCCGTTTTCTTATCTCCCCGGTACGCAAATACATAAAGCATCTTATCATCTCCGAAGACCTGGGCACCGCAAAGCCGGACATAGCGTTCTTCAGCGCCGCGTTCGATATAATAGGCTGCACCGATAAAGACGAGATACTGGTCGTGGGCGATTCGCTCTCTTCCGATATAAAGGGGGCTGTAAACGCAGGCGTGGACTGCTGCTGGTTCAACCCCGGGCGCCTTCCCAACGACAGCGGTTACGACGTCACGTATGAGATATCCGACCTACGGGAGCTTACAAATATACTGCTGGGTGGCAGTGCGAGGTTTTTTGCGGATAACTGATTAATGTACTTAGCGAAAATCAGAGATAAAATATAGCTCTGTGAGGTGTGATATGGACGAAACTAGCGATAACAAGGAGTACATGCTTGTCAACGTAGCGGAAGAGCTTGTGAGGGAAAAAGTAAAAGAGATGATGCCGACATACGACATGTGCCAGTGCAGGAAGTGCTATCTCGACGTATGCGCCATAGTGCTCAACCAGACGCACTCGCGCTACTACACGACGGAGAAGGGCAAGCTTTTAAACCTGCTGGACGCGACGGACTACCAGTTCAAGACGGATCTCATCGTCGCGGTGCTGGGCGCAATGAAGTTTGTGAAAGACCATCCACGGCACTAACATTAAGGGTCTCTTATGTCTTTAAGGTTCCGCCACTTCGGCGGAGCATCAACTTTTCTATTCACGCAGATACAGCTTCTTTAGCAGCTTATAGCTGGGCCCTAGCAGCAGCACCGCCGCTATCGCGTTTCCCGCGCAGTGCAGCAGATCGAATATTATGCCGCTCACCCAATAGGCTGCAGCCGCGCCTATCCCGCCCATAAACAGATACGGTATAGCGCTTAACGCTCCGAACAGCAGCCCATAAACGCCGGATACGATAGCCCAAAACAGCGGCTGTTCGTTTTTGCGAAGAAGCAGCACCACCGTTGCGAGTATAGCCCAAATATAAAGGTAATTTATCCACCACAGCCCGAATCCGTAGATAAGCCCTTCCGCTATTACGAAAACGTATATGGGGAAAAATACTTTTTTCCCCAATACGAGAGTATAGACGATAACGAGAAGTGAAACGAGTTCTATGTTCGGAAGCACCGCGAGCGCGACCTGTACCATTATCAAAATCGCGCTTAGCAGCCCGAGCAGCAAAACCTCTCTTATCGCCAGTTTTGATTTACCAGCCGACAGTGAAAGTGATTTCAAACTTATCGCCATCCTTAATTGGCGTAGAGTCAACGCCTGTCATTAAAGACTCGCCGTTCTGCGTCAAACACCACCACTCCTGTTTGTCGCTGTCTGCCGTTTCGCCGTCCGCAGTTACTATAAAAAGGCCTGTGGAAGATTCCGTACCTTCTACCAGCTCTTTTTCCTCCAGCGCCTGCCTTAGGTACTCCGCGGTCGTGCTTATATCTATGGTCTTTGCAGTCTTGTCGGAATGAACAATTTCTACTTTAATATCTTTCTGTCCGCTGACCGACGGGTTTATCACCAGAAAATATACCGCCACGAAAACGGCAATCAGTGCGGTAAGCACAATTGCCCCGATGGCAATCACTCTGTTTTTTCCCATTTTTCTTTCCATAAATGACCTCTTTCTCATTTTATATTATCCGCGAAGCAAAGATACCAGACGACATTTACTCCATCAAGCCTCACAACTTTCCGTCCGTCGCTAAAGCGACGAGGAAGCCCATATGAAAAACGCCCGGGCGACTGATGCTCGGGCGTAAACTAACTTTACGGGCGTCTGCATCTTCCCTCCGAAGAAATTCGACTGTCAACGCATACGGCAGGTTTACCGGCTCGGCTTCATCCCGTAAAAGCGCCTTCCCAAAATAATCAGTGGCATATTGCTTTTACAGTCGGCCATACGGTAGCGGGGGCTGCAGCGGCGTTTCACCGCTTTCCCTATTATCCCCGGAACTCATTTTCAAAGCTCAAAGGCACCGTGGCATTATACTATTAACTTACGGAAAGAATAGCACAAATAAGTATTATGGTCAATGAGGGAAAAGTTAATGGATATATTATCTTAGATATTAATTTTCAGCGCAGCTTCTTCCTGCCGAGCTGCTTTAATTGTGTTTCGCACAGGCCTAGTATCCCAAGTCCTTCGAGAAGTGCTGATAATCTTTGTCGCCTCTCCAGTCGCCGCCCCACTCCCAGCCGTGCTTTCTTAGCAGCTTATATGCGAGGTCATCATGGTCTATCTTGCCGGGAAAGTCCTTCGTGCGTTCGGCGTAAGGCGCGCCGGTTAAGGGCGCTATCCTGCCGTTGTCCA
Source organism: Bacillota bacterium (assembly GCA_023410595.1). GTDB lineage: Bacteria > Bacillota > Clostridia > Christensenellales > SZUA-584 > DTFZ01. Next base: position 321,806 of record JAEYPO010000009.1, read on the forward strand.
GGTAAGGGTTATATAGCGGATTGATGTCTATAGCCGCGCCGTAGCTGTGGCGCGAAAGATGCCCTCCGCCAAACACCGTACGGTAGCAGAACGCGGACGTGTTGTTCGCCTCCATGGAAAGCGTATCGTCGCCCGGCTGCCCGAAATCGTCCACGAGCCTGACCGAGGTCATGGGATATTTCTCTTTATACAGCTCGTAGAATATCTTTGTCACCTCGTCCGCCAGCGCCTTGTTGACTATCAGCTCGCCGCTGTGTACGCTGCCTTCAAAATCGTAGTGCTTCAGCTTTATATAGCGCAGATCGTCAAAGCTTATCTCGCAGTCTTTATCGTCCGCGGGATAGCTTAACCCCGTTATCCGTTCCTTTATCTCGTCGTTCAATTCTATGTAATAGAAACCGTCCGCTATCACCACTTTGCCCTTCTCTTCGATCGTAGGCACAGGCTCGGGCTGTGTCGTCTTCACGGGCGTCGGAGAGGGTGGCAAAGAGGCCTTCAAAGAAGGCGTTGGCGATTCCGCCTGCGTCGGCATGGAGCTTGCAATAACCGTTTGCTGTGAGCAGCCCGCCAGCAGCCCCAGAGCAAGCGCGGCCGCCGCTGTTATCAAATGCGCTTTCAAGCATTACCCTCCAAAATGAGTATTAAGCTCTCGCAAAATCCATAAGTGCCAAAAGCAGTTTTGAGATAGCCCTCCTGGTGCGCTCGTCCGTCAGATTACCTCTGTCGTCGAACTTTTGGTGCGCGCCGCTTATAAACACCTCGGGCTTATTCAGCACCCTTGCGTCCAGCGCTACACACATCTGCCTCAGCTGATATTGCACTCTCGCTCCGCCCAGCATTCCCGGCGACGCGCTCATTATCGCAAGCGGCTTGTCTCTTGTGGGTGCGTCGTCGCCGCGCGAAGCCCAGTCGAGCGCGTTTTTCAGCACGGGCGGTATGGAATAGTTATATTCCGGCGTGCTTATGAGCAGCGCGTCGGCTTCTTTTACACTGCGCCTGAATTCTTCCGCTGCGGCGGGTATGCCCTTGGCCTCTTCGTCCTCATTAAAGAACGGTATCGCGGACAAGTCCGCAATCTCCATCCTGGCTCCTTCGGGCAGCAATTTTTGCGCGGCCTTAAGAGCCGCCATATTATACGACCCGCGCCTAAGGCTCCCCGTCATTCCCAGTATCTTTACTGTCTCTGCCATTTTCGTTACTCCTTTTGGATATTATATACTATTTGCGTACTTACAGAAACATTTTGACGAATGTTTTGTTAAATGGAAAAAAATCTTAAAATCCGCTTGACATATAGAATATCAAGTGATATATTGTGCATATACGGTATACACAGTTTGGAGGTAATCATGGAGATCCTATCGATCAAGAATTTATGCAAACGATACGAAGCATTCGCGCTCAACAACGTTTCTTTTTCGCTGGAGAGCGGGTATATCATGGGCTTTATAGGCAGCAACGGGGCAGGCAAGACGACAACGCTAAAGTCCGCGTTGAATCTTGTGCATAAAGACGGCGGCTCCGTCAGCATGTTGGGCAAGGACTTTACTCAGAACGAGATAGCGGTTAAGCAGGACATCGGCTTCATGTTCGGCGGCATCGATTATTACCTGAAAAATAAAATAAAGAACATCTCAGACGTTGTGCGCCGTTTCTACGCGCACTGGGATGACGATATCTATACCGAATATATGCGGCGGTTCGGTATAGATGAGAACAAAAAGGTCTCGGAACTGTCGCATGGCATGCGCGTTAAATATTCGCTTGTACTCGCACTTTCGCACGACGCGAAGCTTTTATTCCTCGACGAGCCGACAAGCGGTCTCGACCCCGTGGCGCGCGATGCTCTTTTAGAGCTGTTTCAGAGCCTTATAGAGGACGGGCAGCGCAGCATACTGTTTTCGACGCATATCACGAGCGACCTTGAAAAATGCGCCGACTATATAACGTACATTAAAAACGGCAGCATCATAGAAAGCTGCGCTAAAGACGACCTCATAGCTGCTTACCGCATGGTGCAGGGAACACGGGAACAGTTAAGCCGCATCTCGTCCAGCCTGATATCATACAAAGAGCACGCGTTCGGGTTTACCGGCCTTGCGAGAACCGCAGATTTGAAGCAGTTCGAAGGCCTTGCGGTCGGACCGCCGAGCATTGAGGATGTCATGATCTATCACGAAAAAAAGGAGACTGAATTATGAAAAGTTTGATGTATAAGGAGTTTCACCTCGTGATCAGTCCGATGTTCTATTTAGTGCTTTTGTTCGGTGCGCTGCTGCTGATTCCCCAATGGGTTTATTTGGTTGCACCTTCATACTTTTTATTCATCACGGTGCCCAATCTCTTTGCGATCGCGAAAGCGCAGAACGACATCGGCTTTTCGGCAATGCTGCCGGTACGAAGGAACGATATTGTCAAGTCTCGCATGCTGTCGATCATAACCCTCGAAGTTTTGCAGATACTTGTTACCGCCATCTTTGCCGTCGTCAACCTGGCGATCTATCCTGAGGAAAATTTCGTGCTCGACACGAATGCGACGTTTATCGGCTGCGTGTTCATAGAGTACGCAATTTACAATGCGGTCTTTTTCCCGATGTTCTATAAAACAGCCTACAAGATCGGCGTTCCCATATTGGCGGCATGCAGCGCAGCCTTACTGTTTGCAGTGGGTGTAGAATTCCTGATAGCATTCGTGCCGGGCTTAAAAGTGTTGGACGGCCGGGAGCATATCGCGGCGCAGCTCTCCGTGCTCGTAGGCGGCATAATCATCTTTGTTTTGCTGAATATACTGGCCTATAAAAAATCGGCAAAGAATTTTGAACGCGTCAACCTGTGATATACAGATGAACATAGTTATCAACAACACGTCCGACAAGCCTATATATCAGCAGATATTCGAGCAAATAAGCTCCCAGATTATCAAAGGGGAGCTTAAGCGCGATTACTGCCTGCCGCCCATAAGGACGGTCGCCAAAGAGCTGCGTATCAGCGTCATAACAATAAAGAAAGCGTGGGAGGAGCTCGAGCGCGGAGGCTTCATATACACGATGGCCGGCAAGGGGTGCTTCGTCGCCCCTTTGCAGCCGCACGACCTCGACTCAAAGCGCAGCGGCATGGCGGAAGAAAAGATAAAGAAGGATATAGAGTATTACAAATCGCTCGGCCTCTCGCTGGAGGAAGTTATAGACATGATAACGCGGCATTACGGCGATTAGTAGACTAGAACATGCTTAGCTGCTCGGGAGCGCGTTTGTCCTCAAACGCGCGCAGATATCCGAATATCGTTTTAATGTCGCATACAATACCGTGCTTACCGCACTTATCCCAGAAAAAGCGCATGAGCCGTTCGTTATTGCCGCTTAAGCATTCGTAAGCATCCCCGTATGTCTTTTCATACCGCCGCCTAAGGCCGGGAAAATGTTCGTCCAGCTTTTTATAGAAATACTCCCTATTGCCCTCTCGCAGCGTCAGCCCCATGCCGAAGCACAATATGCCATGTACGCGCGCTTCAATGCAGTAATCAAGCAGCCCATTTAAGTTCTCTTCCGTATCGTTTATAAACGGCAGTATCGGCGAGAGCCATACGATGGTGGGTATGCCGTTATCCCGCATAACTTTAAGCGTCTGGGCTCTCGCTTTAGTCGTGCAGACATTGGGCTCCAGTATGCGGCACAATTCTTCGTCCAGCGTCGTCAGCGTCATCTGCACGACGCATTTTGTCTTTGCGTTTATAGATTTGAGCAAATCGAGATCGCGAAGTATACTGTCTGATTTCGTTATCACCGTCGCCCCGAATCCGTATCTGTCGATAAGCTCAAGGCACCTGTGCGTTATTCTCTGCTCCTCTTCGATATGCATATACGGATCGCACATCGATCCCGTTCCTATCATGCACTTGCTCCGTTTGGACTTCAGCGCGCGCTCTAAAAGCCCGGGCGCGTTCGATTTAACTTCCACGTCCTCAAAGTCGTGATCCATCCGATAGCAAGCGCTCCGCGAGTCGCAGTATATGCAGCCGTGCGTGCATCCGCGGTATGCGTTCATGCCGTTTGAAGAGGATAATATGCCTTTCGCTTCTTTAAAATGCATATACCGTCACTTTCGTAGGCTTACATAGCCTCCCTTAAGAGAAGGCGGCGTGCAGCGCCTGAAAGGTGGTTACCCGCAGCGCCTTAAGCGTTCATTATTTGCGCAAGCTTAGATATGTTCTCCGGCATTGGTATCGCGCCTTCCTTGCCTTCCTTCTCATTCGCCTTTTTCATCATATTAGTTATCGTTTTGTGCCTGAACTTCATCTTCTCAGTACGCAGCTCTCCGCCGAAACATTCAATAGCGGCAGCCTTTTCACGAAGCGCCTCCGGGAAGATGTTCTTCGCGTTCTGCTCAAAGTTTTCGGGCAGACCGCAGCATAGAAACAACCCCAGCTTCTTGCCCGACAGCTCCGCCGCGTTTTCCTCGCAGAACTTCTTTACACCCCTTTGCACCTGACCCATATAGACAGACCCTCCGGCGATGACGGCGTCAAAGCCCGATATTTCAGGTATGCGCTCCTTTTCCGCGTTGACGGCGGTCACTTCGCCGTTCAGCGCCTTTGAAAGTTTTTGCACGCACTCCTCCGCATACCCGTACGTACTGCCGTAAACTATAATCGTTTTCATTCTTTCTACTCCTTTATATAGCATAAAATCTATCTGTTTTCCAGTCTTGCAAGGTTGCTCAAAACACCCTGCAACAGGCGCCTCGCCGCATTAAGCTCCTCTGAGTCTATCCCTTCAAACACCGCCTTTAAAAACTCATCTCCCTTGCGCTGCATACCGTCCCAGAAGTCGTATGCTTTTTCAGTAAGCCTAAGCCTTGTGGCTCTTAAGTCTTCGCTGTCCTTATCGAGGCTTAGCATGCCTTTGCGCCCCAACTTTAACGCCACCTGCTTTAAGTTTTGATGGGAACTGCCCATCTCTTTTGCCGCCTGCATTATCGTCGGCGGTTCGTCGAACAGCGAATCTATCACCACAGAGAGCAGCCACTGCTTGGACGTCATGCCAAAGGGGGCAAGCTCTCTGCCTAAAAGCGTATCGAGCTTGTTCGCGACAACGAACAGCGTACCGAAAACAAACATGCTGTCGTCGATCTCATTCAGTTTTTCGTTTATAGTATCCATTTTTATAGCGCCTCCTACAATGGGTAATGTATTACCTTATTAGATAATATATTACCCTTTTTACGCTGTCAACATATTTTGCTATTTATCAAACACATGATGACATATAGTGTGATTTATGGTATGTTTTCTTTATCATTACTACTCGAGGGGATTGTATGAAAGCGCTTATTATCTCCGACACGGAGTTTGACGGGAATATATATAAACGCCTGCGCCGTACAGTGGGCGAGAAACTTAAAGGCAGAGGGCTCGATGTAGAAGACATACTTATAAGCCGCGGTTCTCTCGCGTTTTGTATGGGCTGTTTCGGGTGCTGGATAAAAAGCCCCGGCGAATGCGTCATTGGCGACGATATATCGCGCATCAACAGAGCGGTCATTGGCAGCGACGCGGCGGTATACCTTTGTCCCATTGTTTTTGGCCAGTACAGCGCGAATATAAAAAGCGCCATAGACAGGTGGCTGCCCAACATGCTGCCGTTTTTTTTGACGCGCAAGGACGGCTCTACAATGCACCCTCCCCGCTACGAGAGCTATCCCAAGCAGATAATGATAGGTTACGGCGCTTCTTCGAGTGACGACGCGCAGTTGTTTACAGATATAATCAAAAAGCACAGGTCTAACGTAGAAGCGTTTGTTTACGCGGGAGACGACGAAGAACTTCTTGCTCTGCTTGACGCAGTAGAGCTGAAAAGGATAGGGGGTCCGTTATGAATAATGCTGCTAAAAAAGTAATCCTTATAAACGGCAGTCCGAAAACCTCAGAAATTTCGGTTTCGGGAACGCTCGCCGGCATTTTGGAGCAGCTGCTAAATTCAGAGGGCATATGCGTCAAAAATATATGCGTACGCAAAAGCATCTCTAAGGATAACGACCAAAATTTTATCGACATGATGGAAGCCAATGCGCTCGTATTCCTGTTTCCGCTGTATTTCTTCTGCCTGCCCGGCGTGCTCATCCGCTATCTGCAGGACTGCTGCGAATTTTTCGGGCGACAGTATAAAGATACGGACGGACCCAAAATATACGCCGTAGTAAACTGCGGCTTCCCTGAATCGAATATCAATTCAGAAGCGCTGCGCATAATAAAAAGCTTCAGCGCCCATATAAACGCCTCTTACCGATTCGGTATATCGCTGGGCGGCGGCGGTATGTTTCTGGGCGCACAGCAGGCTCCGTTCATGAAAAAGCCCATTAATGCCTTAAACGCCGCTTTTGCAGGTATCGCGGACGATATCGCAGCAACGGGGCCGCCTGGAGAAGACGTGTATATAGAGCCCAAATTTTCCAGAGCGCTATACTTTTTGGGCGGCAATATGGGATGGAAGCAGATATCCCGTAAAAACGGCCTGAAAAGCAAAGACCTTTACAGGCAGCCGTATAAGGCCTGAAGTAAAGAATACGGATGCATTCACACCCATCGAGCCTCACGGCTTGGACCGTCGCTAAAGCGACGAGAGGACCCCGTTCACACCCCATCAAGCCTCACGGCTGCCGGGGACCCCGTATACAAAAAGACCGCTCGTCGAGCGGTCTTGATATTAAATTCCGGACGGTAAAGCTATATTGGATTGAGGAACGTAAGGCTCATCCTGGGTAAAACAGCAACACTAAAACATACCGGCCGCTTTTCGCCGCCGTCCGCACGATTTGCTTTTTTTAAGCGCGTTACAGTTCCAGTGTGAGGTCAATTATAACACCGGCCTCTTCTGCGGCGCGTATGACTTCTTCCGTCACTGCCGTGCCTTTCTTGACCACTACCCTGCCGTTTGCCGATATATCGTTTTTAACGGTACGGCCGAGCATGTAATCCCTCTGCTCTTTCTGCAATGAATCGGACGCGCTCCCAAAGCCCTGCTTTACAAACGAGCCGCTTTCGCTGTTGTCGATGAACATCAGGTTGTTGGACAGCGAGAGTACGTTCTTCCCCGGTATTTCCACTCCCGTGTCTATCTGCACCGACAGAATATCTCCCGTTTTCTCGTCGAACGAAAAATCTTTAATGCTGCCAAGCACGTCGCCCGACGAAGATACGCACTTCGTGTTGATAAGCGATATGCCCGAGTCCGATCTGTCGATACTCGTTGCGTTGTCAACGCTCTGCGTGATGATGTAATCCTTGCCTATACCCATGATGTTTGAAAGCTTGAGCTCGCGGAAATCATATTCGTTCTTTGAGCCGCGCAGTATCACTGATTTTATCTTCTTCGTCTGCGGATCCACGACGATATTCTGTATTGCGCCGCATTCCTTGCCTTCCTTTACCCCCATCAGAGGCAGACCTATTACCTGCGATGAACTCTTCATTTACTATTCCTCCTTATTTATCTGGTGTGTTTTTATTTCCTACCAAAATGATCTTATTGAGCGGCGGGTAAACGTCAGTGGATATTAGCTGCCTGTCTATCTCCACCCCGCCTTTATAGTATATACGATAAACATTGACCTTGTAACCTTTTTTTGCCTTCCGCACCGTCTGAACGGTTCCGTCCGGAAGCCCCCGTGTATAGCGCACTTCAGTTTTTCCGGGGCTGAGCTCCTGCACTATGTCGTTTTGCACTTTTATGGTTACGCCGTCTTCCGGAGGCTGCCCGTACAGCTCTACCTTAACGCTTCTGTCTTTAAACCCCGCGTTGATATATATGCTGTAATCAGACGTGTTCTTAATCTTAAGGTCTTTGTTGCTCCAATTAAGCGTCGAGTCCTGCCCTATGGGAAGATAGTCAGAGGGCCATGTGTGCCTCACCCTTTCCACTATCTCCATATCGGCAAGCAGCGCCGCATTATACAGCGTACCCGCAAGCTGGCAGATACCGCCTCCGACCTCTTCCACGAGTATGCCGTCGGAAATAGCTGGGGCGTCCCTGTAGCCCTTTTCCAGCGTACGCTGTCCGACGAGCTCGTTAACCGAGAATATTTCTCCCGGCTTTATCTCCGCGCCGTTCACCGCTTCGCTTATCAGCTTAATATTTACGTCTCTGGCCTCGTTGTTATTGGCCTTAGTCTCAAACTCGCCTATAAGCGCCGTATTATCTTTCAACTCGCTCTGCGTTACGGAAGGGTACACCGTTTCAGCAACCACGTCTATAGAGCCCGGCTTGCGCTCCTTTATGATGTCCGCGACATTTTCCGCAAGTACGCCTGTATTGATCTTAACGCCTTCACTTTCTTCCGTATATGTAAAGCTGCCTGTCTCCTTGTCGAAAACCGCCGTGGCGTCGACCGCGTCTTTGTTGTATTTTGCGGCGTATTGCTCTATCGTCCCTTTAAGCCTTATTTTATCTATGATTATATCAGTATAAAAATCCAGCCCTTTAGCGATTTCTATGGTTTTGTCGAATCTCAGCTCGGCTGTGTCGTCTTTATCCTTATTAAGATAATACGCTTTATCGAGCACCTCTTTCTGGTTCAGCGTAACGCCCAGATCTTCCGCGCCCAGCACCGTCGTTTCGCCCGAGTAGTTAAGGTTAATTTCGAGGCCGTCCAAAAGCGCCTGAGCGTCGGCGCCTACCACCGCCTCGGCCTCGTCGTATGTCATCCCCGATAAGTCCCTGCCGTCTATTCGCACGCCATGAGCCAGCTTTTGATCCTGAACAATACTGTCGACGCCTGCATAACCACAGAAACAAAGCAAACACAGCACCGTTGCCGTCACAAGCACCGTGCTGCGTGTAAACTCGTTGTCTATATACTTCCTTCTTCTACGAGCCATAAGCCATTTCAACAGTCCCTTTCCCCCACAACTCTTATAAGCCGCTTTTAAAGACTGCTCATCACTCTTTTCAGATTGGCCTTATCGTCTTCGCCGAGCGTATACTGCTTGTTCAAAAACTCGACCCATTTATTCCTGGCTTCGCCGCCCTTATCGGACAAGGCCAGACATTCTATAATCAATATGTCGGCCTGCTTACGCTGCTGTTCGTCTTCAGACCTGTCGGAGCACATCTGAAGCAGCCCGGCCGCATAGACATATTTCCCTTCCTTGATAAGTTCGCGGGCTTTAATGATTATCGCCGCGTATCTGTCGGGCGCAGCCGCGCTTACCGCCTGTTCGGCGATCACAATCTGCTCTTCCGCCTTAGCTTCGGCAGCAGCTTCTTCCGGCTTCGCCTCTGTCTGCCCGGCAACGGCGGCCTGCTCTTCTGCTTTGGCTTCGGCAGCAGCTTCTTCCGGCTTCGCCTCTGTCTGCCCGGCAACCACCGCCTGCTCTTCTGTCTTGGCTTCGGCAGCGGCTTCTTCCAACTTCGCCTCTGTCTGTTCGATAACGGCGGCTGTCTCTTCCGCCTTTGCTTCGGCAACAGCCTCTTCCGGCTTCGCTTCTGTCTGTTCGATAACGGCGGCTGTGTCTTCTGCCTTGGCTTCGGCAGCAGCTTCTTCCGCCTTTACTTCTGCCTGACCGGCAAGTACAATCTGCTCTTCCGCCTTTACTTCGGCAGCAGTTTCTTCCGGCTTCGCCTCTGTCTGCCCGGCAACGGCGGCCTGCTCTTCTGCTTTGGCTTCGGTTTCATATTCTGCAAGCCCCTGTGAGCCCGCAGCCTTATCCTTTACGAATTTATCAATAAGCACATCCACTGCTTTCGCGCCCTGCGCTTCCGGTTTGGTTTCCGAAACGTCCGATCCGGCAGGCTCTTCCAAAACAGGTTCGGAAGCCTTCGTTTCAGCACCGGCTTTTACATCTGCCCCGGCCTTTTGTTCGGGCTGCTCGTACATTGCGCCCAAAGCCGGCTTTGCGTCATTCGACTTGAGGACGGCGGCACTTACGAGCTCTGCGTCCGCAGGCTTATCCTTTACGAATTTATTTATAAGCGCATCCAACGCTTCCGCGCCCTGCGCTTCCGGTTTGGTTTCCGAAACGTCCGATCCGGCAGGCTTTTCCAAAACAGGCTCGGAAGCCCTCGTTTCAGCACCGGCTTTTACATCTGCTCCGACCTTTTGTTCGGACTGCTCGTACATTGCGCCCGGAGCCGGCTTTGCGTCGTCCGGCTTGAGAGCGGCGGCGCTTACGAGCTCTGCGTCCGCAGGCTTATCCGCTCCCGTCTTTACCGCTGCTCCGACACTTTCCGTAAGTGATTTCGATTGAGACAGTATTTTTTCGTCCGCGTCTTTGAGCGCTTGGCCGAACGTCTGTTTAGCAGCGGACTGCGCGCTATGCGTCTCTTCTTTGGTCGCTTTGACCGCGGCGTACTTTGGCGAATAGTTTTCGAGATTGACGCTGACCTTCTGCGCGGGGCTCCTTACCGTTTTGTCCGCTGTAATAATATCCTTGACTCTGTTTTTAAGCGCAAAGCTTGCAACGCTGATTTCTTCGGCTACGGGTTCCGCTTTAAGCTTGTCTTTATCCGCCTTGGTATCCTTGCCCCCTTTGATTGTGGATACGGCATTGACTATCATCCGCGCGGATATGTAGATCACTACCAAGAGCACGGCGGAAAGCGATAGTTTTATAATAAGGTTTGTGTAACTGTCGAAAAAATTGTAAGGAAACAAAACGACACAACAGGAAAATGTACCGGTGGCCAAGGTAATTACGATTCCTATGACTTTGTAAATTACCCTCTTGTTCATAATTATGTTAAATAAAATCCCCGCAAGTGTACCCAATCCGATGATTGCAACATATAGTGTCAAAAGACTGGTCCCCTTCACATTTGATGATATATTTGTTTCCTACTATTTAATTGGGGATGATACGGATTGATTTAATATTGCCACCCTGCAGTCTTTGGCTTTTTAAGCTTTCCGCGAAATAATCCGGTCAACGAACACCCCAATAATAGCTAATAGTTTGAAGGATATTTATTACAGGTAATTATACAATATGGTTTAACCAAAGTCAACGTATACAACATATGTTTATATATATCTAATTAAAGCCTCCGCCCTTATTTTCAGCGCTTTTGAATACTGCGGAAATAAAAAGAGCATATCCGTTTTTCAAGGCGCACCCATAGATATGCTCTCTTGATTATTATGGCGGTTTTCATGCCGACGCTTTCTCATTTCTGTACGCAAAGTATGAATATATTATTGGTAAAACTATAAGCACTCCAAATACCGCTATGTCTATTATTACGCCTATCTCGAAGAAGCTTGCCGCGATTAAAACTATTCCCCCCGCCACCCAGAGATATCCTGCGAAGCGGTGCGTCCTGTTCCAGTTCGTCTCGCTCTGCAGCGTCCATGGCAGCTTTATTCCCACCGTGTAATTTTGCTTGCTCTTAGGCAAATAATTACCGCAAACGATTATTATCACTCCTGCCGCCGCTGGTATGATCATGTGGAGCGGGATATCCGCGCCCATTGCCATAAACAGTGTCACCGGGATAATCACTACGGACATAAATGGCAGCAGCCAGTTTAAAAACGTCTTTATTGCCGCAGAAGCGTTTGCCGCCTTAGGGTCATTGTTTCTCATGAATACGCTTATAAAATTAATAAGCGCAAAAGCAACGGGCAGGCCGAAAGCAGCCAGTGCCTTGGGCAGAAAGCCGTCCGCGCTGCCGCTGCCGTTGAAATGTACGGCGACCTCTTCGGGCAGCCGGGAGTATACAGCAATCGATAGTATTATGGGCAGCAAACAGACCGCTGTCGTGATAACCAATATTTTGTTACTCTTCTTCATGTTTTTCCTTTCCGAATTGTGAGATCCAGAGCATTATCTCCTCAAGCACCGAAACCTGGATCTCATAATATATAAAATTCTTATATTTGGTTTCTTTTATAAGGCCGGCCTTTTTGAGCAGGGAGAGATGATAGGATATAGTCGCTCCCGTTATATCAAATCTGCCCGCTATCTCTCCCGCCGACATTTTTTTATCCTTCAGCATCTCCAGTATCTTTCTCCTTACCGGGTCTGAAAGCGCTTTAAAGGTTTCCGGAAACCCCAAATGCCATACCTCCTTAAAGCTATTTAGGTGGATATCTAAATAGATTTTAGCCGCAGCAATTTAACATGTCAAGGGGTATTTAGACTTTTTTCTAAATACCTGATAAATAGAATGAATGTTGATTCGCGTTTTATCCGCCCGGATGGAACGGGCCGCTTTTATATTACGTCTTCAGTATGCCCATATTAAAATCAAACGCCTCCTCGGACATACAAAAGGGGCGTATCCGCAAATACGCCCCTTCCTGAGTATCCATATTTTTAAGGCTTATTTGACCTCCGGGAGTGTGAAATCGGTCGCGTTGTTGATATTGGAAAGCTCCATCGTCATACGATATTTGGAAACCGTCAGCGCGATACTTTGACCCGTGCCCAGCGATTCTATAAGGTTGTTCATTATTTTTTGAATCATATCGGTCATATCTATATCGTATTTCACCGGGTAATAGTTCGCGCTGTCAATCCAGAACGTGACATTCATATCTTTCATATCCTTAAGCATAGACTCTGCCACGTCCGAATCCGTCCCCAAAGAGGAGAACATTGAGTCCATGCCGCTAAGCGCACCGGATTCCTTGATGACTTCTTCTATACTGTCACCTGTGATGACCCCCTCAAGTTTGACGGTTTTCACCCCGCCTATCTCTTCATTGCCAGTAGCCTTGAAATTTTTAGCGTTTTTAAGGAACAACTCCATATTCGCCTTGGCATCCGCCTGCTTCATGGAGCTGCTGTATTGATCCAGAGTCATTTCCTGCGCAATCCATTCTCCGCTGTTATTCGTATAAACCTTAACTTTATCTCCCTCCGCTGCGACAAACATGTTGATAGTCTGCGAGCCCAGGGAACCCATATCCACGCTCATCTCCATCTTAGTTTTCATCGGATCAGTAAAGTAACTGCCATTCATATTGATGTTTGTATTCACATCCTGTCCCTGCGCACTCATTGCCATCTCAATGCCGATGGAAAAATCCGAGTTTTTTATGCCGGATGCGGCTTCCAAAGCTTTTTCAGCCTGCTGCTGCGGGCTCATCGTCGAACAGCCAGTAAGAACGCACATTAACACCATAGCCAAAAGCAATGGTATTATTTTATTAAATTTCCTCATTCGTTTATCTCCTTTTGGCAAATCATATTTTTTTGATTATATCATACCTTGTGTCTCTAGTTTGCAGTATATTTAATTTTTTCCTCGTTAATCTTTTTTTACTCTTAATATTTACTGCTTATCGCTCGCTTCGGATCCCCTTCCATATCAAAAAGCTAAGAGCACTTATGGGGCCCCCGCAAAGTCGTGAGGCTTTGCGGGGAAGAAGAGGAGCAGTGAAGCGCATAAAGGCCGCAAGCCTAAAGCTTGCGGTCTTTGGAACGGAACTTGCTCCGACGTGGTGGAGATAAGGGGATTGCCTAATAATTCTATAACTGACTGCCCGCGCCGCTTGTTTATCTCAATGTTCGTCTACCGTGGAACCCGTCTCGCTAAAAACGCCCCACAGGGGCGTTTTTTACGCTCGCTTCGAATCCCTTATCGGCCAAAACAAAAAACACCCTTTTGGGTGCTTTTTGTTTTGGTGGAGATAAGGGGGTAGCTTAATAATTCTGTAAATGACTGCCCGTGCCGCTTGTTTATCTCAATGTTCGTCTACCGTGGAACCCGTCTCGCTAAAAACGCCACACTGTGGCGTTTTCTTAACGCTCGCTTCGACTCCTCTTACGGATAAATAACTATAAACAGAAATTACTGCCCGTGCCGTTTGTTTACCTCAATGCCCGTCTACCGTGGAACCCGTCTCGCTAAAAACGCCCCACAGGGGCGTTTTTTACGCTCACTTCGAATCCCCTTATCGGCCAAAACAAAAAACACCCTTTTGGGTGCTTTTTGTTTTGGTGGAGATAAGGGGATTCGAACCCCTGGCCTCTGCATTGCGAACGCAGCGCTCTACCAACTGAGCCATATCCCCGCGTTTCGTCACAGGAACGTATTATAACTTATTTTTAAATAGTATGCAATACCTTTTGTTTTAACATAAAAGCAATTAATTGCTACAGCTATATAATCATTAGCCCGCGGCCTAAAAGCGTGAAAGTCAATACACGCGCGTATTTGCCTTCACGCCCAGCCTTATGCCTTCCGTCGTGAGCTTGACGTACTTTTCGCTCATATACCTAAGCAGCCCTTTTGTTACCAGCGCGTCAATTATCTTTCTCTCGCGGGGCAAAGACATTATGTTGAATATCTTGCTTCCCCGACCGGAGGCTTTCCATATCTTCTCGAAGACTTCCTTTTCTTCCTTCGTCATAGCATTGCCTGCCTTTTTATTTTATTATATTATACCACAAACAGAAAATTGACGCTCGCTGAAGTGCTCCTGCAAGGCTCCCTTTTGGCTGACCGCGCCATTTCTGTACTTCAAATAGATGTGCCATCAATCCGAGTCGCTGAAAGCATGCCACCGGCGGAGGCAAGCTCATGTTCGAATCCACCCTATGCCAAACAAAAGGCGCCCAGCATGGGTGCCTTTTGTTTGGAAAGTAGTGACCTACCTTTGATACCGATGTACATGGCATGACCACCTGCTTTTTTCTCTTTTTTATGTTATAATATTTATAAATAAAAATCTACCACCGGGTAGGAAATGCGAAAAGCATTCGTTTACACATCATTAGGTCTTTGAAGATGTGTATGCGAATGCTTATTTTTTACCTTTGTGGTACAAATCAAAGGAGGAAAAAGAAATGTGGGGTTTATTGCTTCCAACAATTCTAGCAAGCGCTGCCGATAGTCTTAATCCTATCGCTATCACACAACAGTTCATCTTGCAAGGCATGGTAAAAAAGCCAAGAGATATTTGGTATTTTATTTTGCCTACGGGTATTACAAATCTTATAGGTGGATTTCTTGCTTATTTCGGATTGGTTGCCCTTATTGAAAATTTCCTTGCGGATATTCTCACAACACGCGGCTTTTATTTTTATGTAGCAGAATTTATCCTTGCAATAGCGTTTCTATTAGCGGGAGCGTTTTCCATTCAAAGCAGAAAAATCAAAAATAATGAAGCCAAAATGCAGGAAACAGATACTGATGAAGAAAAAAAAGCGGCTGCAAAAAAGATAAAATCGGTATCTCCAATAGCGTTAATTGCTATGGGTGTCGGTTCAACAATATCTGAATTAATTACCGCATTACCTTATTTTGCTTTCTTGGCAATTCTGCTGAATTACGAGCTGGCCTTATTTGAACTTACAATTATCCTTGTGCTTTATAACACGATATATACCTCTCCGTTGGCTATACTGTACCTTGTTTATCGAAAAGCACAGAATAAATTTGATGCTTTATATTTGATAATCAAACGGATAATTACAAAATGGTCGAATGTTTTAGTGCCGACAGTATTTTTTGCAATAGGCGTATTTTTGACCTATCATTCACTATCGCTCTTATTGCCCTGATTGTAAAAATGATTTGTTCCTAACACAAAAAGATACTCCTCACAACCATAATGGCGGTGAGGATTTTGTTGTCTATAAAAGCGCTTGTGACTATTGGATTAAGAAGCAGTTTAATTATTTTCGACATAAGCTGCAGCTATGGTCGAGGAGGTGGGATTCGCTCCGCGCCTTTTGGCGCTATCACGCCGCCTCGCTTGGAATTTAGAGGTGGGCTGCCTTCTAGTCGTTTTTGTCTACCCGCGCCGTTTCCTTATCTCAAACAGTCACTACCATCAAGCCGGGTCGGGGCAAACTGTACACTGTACAGTTTGCTTATCCCTCCCTTCGAGATCCCGCCTCCAGACAAAAAAACAGACACCCAAATGGGTGCCCTCTTTTTTTGGCGGAGGAGGTGGGATTCGCTCCGCGCCTTTCGGCGCTATCACGCCGCCTCGCTTGCCTTCATCCGCCACTGGCGGCGGCAAGCTCGTGTTCGAATCCACCCAATGCCAAAAAAAGAAAGCACCTTTGGTGCCCTCTTTTTTTGGCGGAGGAGGTGGGATTCGAACCCACGGTACCTTTCAGGGTACACTCGATTTCGAGTCGAGGCCGTTATAACCACTTCGATACTCCTCCACATATTATCACCCCATTAAGCCTCCCTTTAAGAGGAAGTGTCCCGCAGGGACGAAAGGGTGTTTTTATCTGGCTTTCGCCGTGATTTCCTAGCGGCCTTTTTTATGCCACGGAAGTACATTATAAAGCATTTACATATCAGATTCAAGCATTAATTGCGCCGTGTAATTTTGTATATTATAGTATTTATATACGCTCAAAAAACACAAAAGCAGCCGCTTTTTAAATACGGCTGCTTTTCATATAACTATTCTCCGTTTGTGAGCCTGCCGCGGTCGTAAGTCACCTTGGCCTCGCCAAGCCACTGTTTCGCCGTATTGGCGAGCTTCTCTTCCTGCTTAGAGGGCAGCAGCGCCGTCTTTATCTGGTCCTTTATATCGTCGAACGGCACCACGCCTTTATTATATACCTTTATCACCTGCAGCACGTGCAAACCGTAGTACGATGCAAAGGGCGCCGATACTTCGCCTATGCTCTTAAGCTTCAGCGCCGCGTCGGTAAACTCCTGCACATAGCCCGTTGTGCTGGCTCCTACGAGGTAGCCTATGGTAGCCGACGTTCCCGACGTCATGCCCGGATCCTCATTGTACTCTTTTATAAGGGCGTCAATATTCTCACCGGAATTAAGCCTCTGCTGAATGTCGCTCATCGTTGGCATCAGCGAAGCGATCTCGCCTTCCAGCAACTCCATCGCTTCCGCGGTCTTGCCGTCTGTATACAGTTTCTGAGCAACTTCCTGCAGGTCGGTGTCCTTAAACTTTACGAGCACCTGCTTTACCGCTATGGTGTCTTCGGGCACGTACGTACAAATAAGGTTGCTGTTCATGTTCGTGGAGAAAGCCGTGGGGTTCTCTTCCATTTCCTTCTGCTGCGCCGCCAGCGTGTCGTCATACCACTTCTTTACGTCCTCGTCCGAGACTGACGCCTCGTTCTTTATTTGTTCCTTAACCTTCTCAACTATTGCCTGATTGCAGAGATATTCGTAGTAAGTGTCGGACGTAAAGCCGGACTTTTCCATCGCCTCCTGATACTTTTTCTCGACCTCGGCCTCAATGGCAGGGTCGGGCACAGGCGTAGACGTCGGCTCCGCCGATTCCGCAGGCGACGGGCTTGGCGAAGGAATCGCGCTTGCGTCGTCGGCGGGCGAAGGCTCGGGGTTCAATTCACTCTCTACCTGCATTCTCAGTTGATCTTTCAAGGCGCTTAACTGCTGATCCGCCAGCGCGCGTTTTTCAGACTTCTCGTCGTCGGTAAGCGATATGCCTAGTTCAGGCGCCTTTTGCAGCAGCAGCTCGTTTTCCACCATCTCATCGAGCGTTTTATCTAAAAGCCCCTCATACCATTCTTTCATTTCCCCGGACTTAAGTTCTTTCTCGTCCATACCGTAATAATACGCATAGTATGAGTATTCCTCGGTTGACATTACTTCGTTCTCTACCTGCTGCCTTGTTATCGGCGTACCGTTGACGGTGGCTACTACCTGAGCCTGAACCTTTAATGGGTCGATGGACATCAGAGAGCATCCTGAAAAAATGAGCGCACAGGCAAGCACCAGTGCGATAACCTTCAGTTTCTTCATTTAACGCGTTTACCTCCGTGGGCCCGCTTACACGCGCGGACCGTATTCAGCCTTTTATTATACTTTAAGCTAATGAATTATGCAACGCCTTATATCCTTCAAAAACTTGAGCAGCGAATCCATGGCGCGCTCGCGCGGATCATACAGTATATACGGCGGCGTTGCCGAGCGCAGCTGCGCGCTGCCGCTGTATTGCTCCAGCACCTTAATCAGGTTTTTAACGCTGATGCGGGTTTCATCACCGTATTTAAGCATAAACGCCCTGCCGCTTCTCGTTACGGACGAGATGCCCGCCCTCGAGGCAAAGCTCTTTATCAGCGATATGAGTATAAGGTTCTCCACCGTTTTCGGTACTTTTCCGTATCTGTCACAAAGCTCCTCCCGCGCGGCTTTCGCGCTGTTTAGACCGTCCACCGCCGCTATTTTTTTGTATACCTCTATGCGCTGTATCTCGTCGCCAATATACGACGGCGGCACATAAGCGTTTATCTTTATCTCGACGGACGCCTCATTATAGCTCTCCGTCTTCTGGCCTCTTAACTCGGCCACCGCCTCGCGCATCAGCCGGCAGTACATATCGTACCCGACTGCTGCCATCTGCCCCGACTGCTCGGGGCCCAAAAGGTTGCCCGCACCCCTTATCTCAAGATCCCTCATCGCTATCTTAAAGCCCGCGCCCAGCTCCGTAAATTCGGCTATCGTTTGCAGCCGCTTCTCCGCCTCTATCGTCATGCGCGTGCCGGGCAGATACGTAAGGTACGCATACGAGTTCTTCGTCGCCCGGCCTACCCTGCCCTTTAATTGGTAGAGCTGCGCGAGCCCGAACTTGTCCGCCTCGTACACTATTACGGTGTTTACGTTCGGTATGTCTATGCCCGACTCTATTATCGTCGTGCAAAGCAGCACGTCGTACTCTCCCCCAAGAAAGCTCACCATCACGTTTTCGAGAGCCGTTTCGCCCATCTGCCCGTGCGCCGCCGCTACCCTCGCTTCGGGCACGAACCGCTTAAGATCGCCAGCCAGCTTATCCATAAGTCCTATCTGCCTGCACACGAAGTATACCTGCCCGCCGCGCTCCATCTCATTGACAACGGCTTCGCGCACAAGCTGTCCCGAATACTCCATCACGTAGCTCTCGGGCGGCTTTCGCTCTTCGGGCGGCGTGTCTATTATGCTCATGTCGCGAATGCCGGTAAGCGACATCTGCAGCGTACGCGGTATGGGCGTCGCCGACAGCGTCAGCACGTCCACCGTACGCTTTATGTCCTTTATGCGCTCCTTGTGCGTTACTCCGAAGCGCTGCTCCTCGTCTATAATCAAAAGCCCTAAGTCTTTGAACACAACGTCTTTAGACAGCAGCCTGTGCGTGCCTATAACTACATCCACGGTGCCGTTTTTAAGGCCTTCTATTATCCTTGCCTGCTCGCTTGGCGAGACGAACCGCGATACGGTCTCTATCTGCACCGCAAAGTCCGTGAACCGCTCGAGAAACGTATGATAGTGCTGCCGCGCAAGCAGCGTCGTAGGCACCAGTACGGCGCACTGGCGTCCTTCCATCACCGCCTTGAAGCACGCGCGCATCGCAACCTCCGTCTTGCCGTAGCCCACATCGCCCAGCAGCAGCCTGTCCATCACCTTGTCGCCGCGCATATCCTTCTTTACGTCTTCAATGGACTTAAGCTGCCCGTCCGTCTCCTCGAACGGGAAGTTGTCCTCGAACTGCCGCTGCCATATAGTGTCCTCGCCGTAGCTGTGGCCTTTCTTGCTCATGCGCTCGCTGTATATCGACACGAGGTCTTCCGCGAGTTCCTTTACCGACTTCTTTACGCGCGCCTTCGTCGCGCTCCATTCGCGGCCGCCCAGCTTTGAGAGCCTCTCGCCCTCGCCGCCCATGTACTTCTGCACCCTGTCTATCTGGTCGGTAGGTATAAAAAGCTTGTCCCCCCCGCGGTATTCCAGCTCCATGTAGTCGCGCGATACGCCCTGTACTTCGCGCGTAACAAGGCCTAAGAACCGCCCCTTGCCGTGTATGTCGTGCACTATCATATCGCCGGTCTTCAGGTCGGAGAATATGTCGAGCTGCTTTCGGGCGAGCGGGCGCGCTTTCTTCCTCGCGAACCCGTATATCTCGTACTCTCCGAGGAAATACTCCTTGCGCGTCGTCAGCTCGAAGCCCGACTTTAATCTGTCGGGGTACGTCGCCGCTTCGCCGGGCGAGAGATCGCGTCCATCCTTTATGCACGGTATCGTTATGTCCTTGTCCGAAAGCTCGCTCGATAGCTTCTCTGCCTTTTGCATTCCGCCGCAAACGAGATACACGCTCCAGCCGTTTCTTATCCGCGTCTTTACGTCGTCGCCCAGCATGTCAATCTTGCGGTTGTAGGCAAGCGCCGCCCTCGCGTGGAAGCTTACCTCTTCCCTCGCGCCAATATCGCTCGACCTGTCTATCATGCAGAGATCGAGTACGCAGTGCGTTTTCGCGCGCTGCAGAACCTCCGCCGGAGTAAAGTACAGGCGGCTCTGATCCTCTACGCCCTCGTGCGTCTCCCTTACCTGAGCGAGCCGTTTCCCGAACTCTTCCGCCCTGTCCTTGCCCGCCGTCTTTATATACTTGTAGTCGTCGAATATCACTATTGCCGAAGGCAGATAGTCAAGTATTCCCGCGTCGCACAGCGCGTAGGCGTAGTTCTCCATGTCCTCGAAAAACCTGTACTTTAAAAGGCTGTCCCCGTAATCCTGAAATTTTAGCGCCAGCCCCGGGCCCGGAGTTTTGGCCGCTTTAAAGTATTCCGCGCCGCGCCGCGCCGCCTCTTCGCCGAGCACAAGCTCTAAAGCGGGCTTAAGCGTTATCTCGTTTATAGTCTTCCTGCTTCTCCTTTGGGTGCCCGGGTCAAATTCGCTTATGCTCTCTACTACGTCGTCGAAGAAGTCTATTCTGTGCGGAGACACTTCGCCGGGCGAAAACACATCGAGTATCTCGCCTCGCCGCGCGGCCTGGCCTGCCGTCTCCACCGCGCCCACGCGCTCGTAGCCCGCCAGTACGAGCCTCCGCATAAGCTCCTCGGGGTCGTACGTGCCGTCCTTTTTTATAGAGATATGAGCGCCCTCAAAGTCTTGCCTTGACGCAAGCCTCGCGGAGAGCGCTTCCTCGCTTAAAAACGCTATGTTGGCGGCGTTTGACACGAGCCTTGATATAGCGTTTATACGCGCAAACATCGCCTCGCGGCCTCTCGCTACGGACGAGCGAAGCTGCAGCGCGCGCCTTGGTATATAAGCGGCGCGATTCATACCTTCCGCGAACGCTCCGGCGCGGTTGTCCGAATCGCAAACGAACAGTACAGGGCGCGCGAAAGCCTCCGAAACAGCCGCCGCAAGGTAAGGCTTCAAACTGTCGGGAACGCCAAAAATCGAGCAGGGAACATTCCCTGCCCGTATATGCTCTTTAAGCTTTGAGAACGCCTCAAGCTTCGCTATATGTGATGAAATGCGCATTTTTGTATTTAATTGAAGCGGTTCTGCGCTTCGTAAACGCCCTCCTCTATTATCGTCTCTATAGCGTCGGCCGCGCGCGTAAGCGTATCGTACGCAGCCTGCCTATCGTTATATTCGCCGAGCACGTGGTCTATTATATCGCCCTCCGGCTTGCCCACGCCCACCCTTACACGCGTAAAGTCGTCCGTCTGCAAATGGTATATTACGTTTTTCATGCCGTTGTGCGTGCCCGCGCTGCCTCTTGCCTTTATCCTTACCGCGCCCGTTTTTAAGTCCACGTCGTCATAAACGAGTATGAGCTGCTCTTTGCGTATGCCGAGCGCCTGCGCCAGCTCCTTTACGCACTCGCCCGATAAGTTCATGTACGTCTGCGGCATAACCAGCGTCACGCGCTTTGTCTTTATAATACCCGCGCCGAGGCGGGCTTTATACCTGAATATGCGCATGGATATGCCGTGACGCTGCGCGAGTATAGACACGACGTCAAACCCAGCGTTGTGCCGAGTATGTTCATACTTGCTCCCCGGGTTGCCGAGGCCTATTATATAATATTCAGCCGTAAGTCCGGCAGACTTCTTGCGAAATCCAGCAGACCCGAATAGTCTCCCCGCTCGCATTCAGGCGCCCTTTCTAAATCTCCTATAACGTGGTCAAGCACCAAAAATCCCTTGAAGCCCAGTCTGACCGCGCACATATCCTCTCTTATGTCGTTGCCTATGAAATAACATTCCGACGCTTTAAGAGACGTCTTTTTTAGTAACTCCTCAAAATATCCAAGGCTTGGCTTGCACCAGCCCGAATTGTCGTAATACGATACGTACTCAAAATCACCGGGGCAAAGGCCTGCCCACTCTATTCTCTGATTCGTCGCAAGCGCCGGAAACATGGGGTTAGTAGCAAGTATGAGCCGGTAGCCCTTGCGCCCCAGCTCCCTTACGGCCTCCACCGCCTTTTGTTCTTTGCGCGTGCAGTCCTTCACCAGCTTAAACTCGTTGCTGTAAAAAGCGTTCATATGCGGCAAAAGAGTATCGGCAGCCTTGCCCGACAGCTTCTCTATCGTTTCCCAGAAGATTTCGGCGTTAGTCTTTTTCCCGTCATTGCCGAGCATGGCGTATACAGCTCTGGTAAATACGCTCTCGCCGTTTTCGGGGGATATGCGGTCATAAAAGCCGGTCTTATTTATAGCGGCGTAATAGAGCTTTAAGTATTCGTCCATGTCTAGAGGCAGCAGCGTGCCGTCAAGGTCAAAAAATACGGCCTTCCTCACTCGTCTCTCCGCCTTTTTGCCCAGCCTTCGATGACAGTCTGCCTGCACCTTGCCACGCACAGCGCGTCGCTTTCTACGTCTTTTGTTACGGTGGAGCCCGCCGCGATATACGCGCCGTCCTCTACCTTAACGGGCGCTATGAGGTTAACGTTGCATCCTATGAATGCGTTCTTCCCTACCGTCGTCCGTGATTTTTTCTGCCCGTCGTAGTTGACGAACACCACGCCGCAGCCTATGTTCGTCTTCTCGCCTATCTCGCCGTCGCCTATATATGTGAGGTGCGAAACCTTCGCTCCGTCCTTTATGGTCGAGTTCTTTACCTCCACGAAGTCGCCCACGCGGCACCCGTTGCCAATAAGGCTGTCCGGCCGCAGGTACGCGTAAGGCCCGATAGTGCTATATTCGCCCACGCTTGAGTCGAGTATAACGGAATTCTGCACATTAGTGCCTTTGCCTATAGTACTGTTGCTTATCCTGCTGCCGGGGTAGAGTATAGCGTCCTCGGCTATCACCGTGTTTCCTTCCAGCGTGACGCCGGGGTAAATTATGGCGTCCTGCCCTATTTTAACGCCCGCATCTATATATGTGCTGTCCGGATCGATAATTGTCACGCCGTCCAGCATCAAAGCCTCGTTTATCCTCTTTCTTAGCATCCCCGCCGCCCTTGAGAGCTGCACCCTGTCGTTAACGCCCATGCACTCTTCTGAGTCCTCGCAGACTACCGCCTTCGCGCCGTATCCTTTATCCGATATATATTTGACGCAATCCGTTATATAATATTCGTTCTGAGAATTGTCGTTTTTCAGCGCAGAGAGCGCTTCTATAAGATACGGTATCTTAAAGCAGTATACGGACGGGTTGACTTCTTTAATGTTAAGCTCCTCCTGCGTGGCGTCCTTATGCTCCACTATGCGCAGCGTGCTTTCGCCGCGCACTATGCGCCCGTACCCCTTTGGATCCTCCACTACAGCCGAGAGCAAACACAAGCCAAGGTCCTGCGCCTTAGCTGTATCAATTATCGTGCGCAGCGTTTCGGCGCGCAGCAGCGGCATATCGCCCGCGATAATAAGCACGTATCCGTCGCCCTTTAAGTAATCCTTTGCGCACATAACGGCGTGCCCCGTGCCCAGCTGCTTAAGTTGCACGGCGTAGCTTACGCTGCCGCCGAAGTATTCTTTTACCTGCTTTGCGCCGTTGCCTATTACGACGACGGGCGTTTGCCCCGTCGCTTCCCTTGCGGCGTCCACGACCCACGCGGCAAGCGGCTTGCCCGCCGCCGCATGCAGCACCTTGGGCGTTTTGGACTTCATGCGCTTGCCTTCGCCCGCGGCGAGTATTATCGCATTGCAATCTAAAATCATTAAGTTTCTCCTAACCCCGCAGAAGCTATATTCTTCCGGGAAAATAAAACGTTTCCTGGAATCTTAAGCCGCGGGAATCGGTATATGCGAATCAATGAAATACCATATAGATATTAGTTTATTATATTTTCCGTGTCAACTTAAACCGGCAAACAAAAGCGGCCTGCCCGAAAGCATGTCCTTTGTCCATTCCGCATCAGCACTTTCAAAGACTGTTAACTGCAATCGGTATAACCGGCAAGCCTATCGGCATGCAGTTAATCAGCCCCAAAATCATACCGCCGCCTCCTTTTTACATCGTTACAAAGAAAAAGCTACCTTAAATTTTGCGGCAGCCTGTTCTCCAGTATTTTATTCCCCGTAGCCTATGCCGATGTCGCGGCCTATGCTTAAAAGGTCCGCATCTGGCGGTATAGTCTTTGTTCTTCCCGCAACGTCCTCCAGTTTGTTGGACGTCACTTTTCCGCCGTTCACCGCTACGGTCCTGCCGAAATTTTTCTGCTTTATGAGCTTCGCGGCGTGCACGCCCATCTGCGTCGCGAGTACGCGGTCATATGGGCACGGCGGGCCTCCCCTCTGGTAATGCCCCGGAACGACCACGCGCGTTTCTATGTCTATTACCTGATTAAGCTCGTCCGCAAGCTTATACCCCACCGAATAGTGCTTGCCCTTAAGGTTCTGGTCGGGCTCGTCATTAACGCTTCTCGCGCCTTCCGCTATCGCTATTATAGAGAAATGCTTGCCGCGCTCGTACCTGTCGTTTATGACGTCTGCGACGGAATTTATGTTATATGGTATCTCGGGTATGAGTATTACGTCCGCGCCGCCCGCAAGCCCTGCGCTTAATGTCAGCCAGCCCGCGGTGTTGCCCATTAGCTCGACTATTATCACCCGCGAGTGAGATATCGCCGTAGTATGCACGCGGTCTATTACGTCTGTAGCTATATCTATAGCGCTCTGGTACCCGAACGTTACTTCCGTCGCCCAGATGTCGTTGTCAATAGTCTTGGGGAGTCCAATGACGTTAAGGCCCTGCCCTGAAAGCAGTCCGGCCGCGGTATGCGTACCGTTGCCGCCTATCGTCACAACACAGTCAAGCTGCATCTTCTCATAGTTTTTAACCATCGCTTTCGTCGTATCAAGGTACCTGCCGGTGTTTTCACGCCCATGGACGTTCTGTCTTGACGTGCCGAGTATGGTGCCGCCCAGAGTCAGTAACCCGGAGAACTCTTCCCGCCCCATCACACGGTATTCTCCGTTGATAAGACCGCCGTAGCCGCCCATTATTCCTACAATCTCGGCATCAGTAAACAACTGGTACGACGCTTTCGCGACTCCCCTTATCGCTGCGTTCAGCCCGGGGCAGTCTCCGCCGCTCGTCAGGATGCCTATTCTCTTTGCCATATGGCTCCTCCATCATCATTTATATTATAAGTATACATAAAAGCCAAAAGCTTTTCAATTATTGCGCAAAAATGCTTTTTACTCCGAAAAGCAAAAGATAAGCATTACCGCAATGCTTATCCGGCATGTATTGTTAATAACCCAAAACGCGGCACTTAAACACCGCGCAGCCAAAAGCTTCGTCCGTTAAACCCATAAAGCCTTGCCTTACCCATATACAAAAAGAAGCAGGTTAAACCTGCTTCTCACAAATCATTTTTTAATACGTGTACGGATCCAGATAATGGGTCTGGGGAACGTTGTCCCCTCCCTTTATTTCATATATCCTGCTTACAGCGTTATATGCCGCGTCGGATACGGGAAAATACATATACGTTACGTAAGTGCTGCCCGGCGCCGCAGTTGTCATCTCGTTCATAATGTCTTCCTCCACAAGGCAGATGAGCGTGCCCGCAAATCCATTGGAGTTGAGGGTATCAAGCACTGCCTGCGCGCACGACGGGTCGAGGCATACTACGGTGCTTAAGTCCGGATGATCGCCAAGCGCGGCCGCTGCCAGCTTTGCCGCCTCTTCGCTGTTAAACTGGCTGTAACCTGTTCCCAGCACCGCAGCTTCGGGGCTCAGAGCCGCCGTTAAGCCTTCCTCCAGAACCGCCGAAAACTGCAGCTCCTGCATCGCGCTTATTACATATACATTTCCGCTGCAATAGTCGGCAAGCGTTGCCGCAGCCTCCTCATAATGGCGCGATACCGCGTCGTAGCTTCCGTCGGGAAAATCGCTTAGCACAACGACTGGCACGCCCGCGGCGCCCGCCTCGCTTTGCATAGACGCAAGCGCGGCGTTATCCGCCATCGGTACTATAACTATGCCGCCCATGCCCTGCGCCAGCATAAGCGAAAACTGCGTCTTTTCTGCTGCGGCGTCGTAATTAGTAGTGACTACGGTCAGTTCTTCGCCGTAATACGAAAGCTCCGTCTCTATTGCAGAGGCGAGCTCCTTATAATACCCGTCGTCCGTGTTAGGTAATATCAGCCCGATTTGATTTGTGGCGGAAGGCTGCTGTGAAACAGCAGGATCCTCGGAAACGGAAGGTATCTCGAAAGGCTCAGGATCCAGCGCCACCGGGCCTAAAGAACCGACCGCCAGTGTGAAGTAGTCAAGCAGGCTTGAGATGTCCGTAACGTCCGCCCCCGCCGTATCCATGCTGAACCTGTCGTCGTTTTCAATGCCAGGCGGCATACCGAATTTTATGGACTCTTCATATCCAAGTCTGTAATCACCGCTGCCCGGAACCGACACACTGACTTCGCCTTCAACGTTGTCGCCCGACCATTTTTCGCTTCCGTCAAACTTAAGGGCGCTGCCCGCAACTGTTATGCTGCCGCTGTATTCTATGCCGCCGCCCGTCTTTTTATAGCTTATCTCGCCCGTAACGCCCGCGCTATCTTCCTGCGTATGCACCGCGAACGTTATGTCCTTTCCACCGTCCCGCTTTGAATAAGCGAACTTAAGTTTAACGCTGTCTTCGCCTGAATTTACCGTAAATTCCAACGAAGCGGGAACGCCGACCTCATAAACAAGCTCCCATACGAGCTCAAAATCTGCGGTGTCCTTTGTAGCTTCCATTGCCTCCACAGCGGTACTTAGCACTTGCTCTAAGTCTACAGTCGTCCCCGAAACGTCTTTTATAAAGTCTTCCAGCTCTTGCTTAAGCCCCTTATCCTTGCCGAGCTTATCGGTAAAGGTTTTGAACGCGTCTGTTATGTCGCCGGGCGTAAGAGTAAGCGTGGTAACCGAGCCACTGCTTTCAAAGCAATCCGCGCTTATGCTGTTCACGAATAGCTCCGCCAGCTTCTTATAATCCAGCTTTGCCTTCCCTTTGCTGTCGGTCAGGCCTTCCGCTATGGCCTTGATCCTGTCGGAGAGCGCCATGGATTTTGAAAGGTCGGTTTCAGACACGAATTTGAGGCCCGTGACATTGCCGCCAGATTCGGTGAACAACGTATCTTCAAGCAGAAGCAGCCTGGCCGCAACAACTCCGCCGCTTTCCGCGCTGAATCCTAACGACTTCTTGTCATATGCCGCTTCCACCGTTGCTTTTACCTTCTTGCCACCGATATCCGACGTAAGGTCGACGCTTATATCGAACGGTTCCTTAAGCAGCTTTTTAAACGTATCGTTGCCAATACCGGAAAACGCTCCGGAAAAAACTTTTACGTTATCGTTTATGAACTTTGTCTGTACAGTATTGCCGGAAAGCGGCCCGCCGCCTCCTAACGCGGGCAATACGACAAACACCGCCACTGCGGCTATAGCAAGCACGAGAGCTGCGGCAATGCCTATCCACAGAAACTTTTTAGACTTCTTTTTTGGCGGCTGTCCATAAGGCGGCTGCACCGGCTGCCCATATGGCTGTCCATACGGGGGCTGCACCGACTGCTGGCCGTACGGCGGCTGCATTGGCTGCTGAGCGGGTTGTCCGCCCGGAGCCGGCTCTCCCTGCCTGGCTCCGCAAGCGCTGCAAAATAATTCGCCGTCTTTCACCGGCGACCCGCATTTGTAACAAAACATCGATGATTCCCTCCGTATAATTTACTTGTCTTTATGGATGATCGGATTTAGCTTATTTTTCTTAAGTGTTGCACTAATCTCATAATATGAAAAAATTCGACATCAGTCAACAAAATGTTAGCAGATGACACATCGTTCTACAATATGTTCAACCTATACTTATTATGGAGTAGTGATCGATCCGGCTATGCCTTTACTGCCTTTAATCATTTTTTACACCCCACCAAGCCTCGCGACTTGCCGGGGACTCCGTATACACCCCATCAAGCCTCACGACTTGCTGGGGACCCCGTATAAAAAGAGAGCGGAAAATCCGCTCTCAAGCTTTCACCCAATGCTATTTGCGCGTAAACTCAACGGTTTCGGCCCATATGCTCGAACCATCGTAATAGTAACTGGCCGACGTCCCGTCGGAAGCGCTAAGCGCTATTGTATACCCGTCAAACGTATAGTCCACTCCGCCGTATTCGTCAAGGCCGCTGTCTATTATCTCCTGCCCCGACATCCCTCGCATTCCCACAGCGTCCCGTCAAGATCGGACGAAGGCAGCCTGCCTGCTCCTTAATCGGCTGGATCGCCTGTATCAAAACCTGAAGGAAGCAGATCAGAAGGGTCGGATACACCGGGGACTCCCAGCGGATTTGCAGCGTCGGAAGCGTCGGTTATATTCGCGCTGTCCGTATCGACTTTAAACTTATCGGCTACTCTTTCAGACGGCTTGCCGAATTTGAGCGATTCTTCGTACGTTACGTTTACATTTCCCGTGCCCGGTACGGTTAACGCTACGTCCCCGCTTACGTCGTCGCCTTCCCGCTGCTCGCTTCCCTTAAGCGAGAGCGTCTGTTCTTTGGCGATTATGTCTGCGCTGTATTCTATGCCGCGCGGTGTCTTCTCATAGCTTATTGTACCGGTAACCGCCGTAGTTCCCGCATCCGTAACTGAAAATTCTATTTCCGTTTTTTCTCCGGCCCTCTTGTAACCGTATAAGACAGCATACTCGCTGCTGCCGTCGTCAAACGTTATTTCAAGCGAGACGGGCGCTGCGTCCCTGTACTTAACCTCCCAGACGATCTCGAAATTCAACGCGCTCTTTTGCGTTTCCAGCGCGTCTGCCGCCATATCCAGCACAGAGATTATATCAACGCGCGTTCCCGAGACCGTTTTTAGATAGTCCTCAAGGTCCTGAAGCAGCCGCTTGTCGTTTTCAAGCTTTTCGGAAAAGTTCTCCAGCGTACTTATGATATCGCCGGCATTAAGCTTAAGCGTGGTGCTGTCGCCTGCGCTTTCAAAGCAGCCCTCGTCAATGCTGTTGACAAGCATCTCTGATATCCTGCCAAAATCCACATTTACCGAAGTCTGCTGTTGCGTATTGCTTTCAAGCAGCGCCTTTATCCTTTGCTCCAGCGTCATGCTTTTTGACATATCCGCTTTTGTATCGTACCGTATGCCGTTCGTCGTACCGCCGGACTCTGAATACAGCACATCTTCGAGAAGCAGAATAGTTGTTGCGTTCCCGCCCTGCTCAAGCCGCAGCCCGAATGACTCGTTATCGTACGCCGCTTGTATAGAGGCCTTGTTCTGCTGCCCTTCAAAACTCGCGGTCATATCCATGCTGATTTCAAACGGTTCTTTCGCCAGCCTTCCGAACGTTTCGCCGCCGCCTATTCCTGAGAACGAACCGGAGAATACTTTAAAGCTGTCGTTAATAAACCTTGTCTGCGTAGTGTTGCCCGCAAATGGCCAGTTAGCGCCGCCTCCCGCCGGAAACACCACAAACAAGAGCACCGCAGCTATCGCAAGCGCGGCTGCTATAGCTGCGATAACCCAAATAATCGCCTTTGACTTTTTCTTGGGAGGCTCAGCGTAAGGAGGCTGGCCGTACGCGCCCTGCAAGGGCTGCCCGTATGGAATCTGGCCGTATGGCGGCTCATTATTCTGCTGCTGAACATAAGGCTGTGCGTATGGCTGCTGGTACGCCGCATACTGCGAAGGCTCCGCGGCCTCTATCTTTTCTCCGCACGCGCTGCAGAACGATTCTCCTGAGGTTACAGGCGCTCCGCATTTTCTACAAAACATCTTTGTACCCTCCCCGAAATGAAATGCGATATTCCGCCATACATATTATGCCTATGTATACCATAATATGTGATGTCCGATACAAAGTCAATCTCAGTAATTTTACATGTATAAACCCTCATTTACACCCCATCAAGCCTCACGACTTGCTGGGGACCCTGTATAAAACCATAACCACCCGTCCAACGGGTGGTTTGCACAAGGGCTATAAGCCCATGTTACCGGCCAGCGCCTAAAGACGCTGGCTTTCACATTTGTTCAAGCCTCTAATGCCTTTGCCACTTTTGCCACTCCTGAAGGAGTGTTCATAATACCAGCTACCCTTAAAATGGGTCTTCGTACTCCTTTACACTCAGCTTATCCAAGGCTATATCATGCTTCTCCTGCTCTTCGATATATTTCCTTATGGTTGCTTCGTTTAACCCTACTGTACTTACATAATATCCTTCTGCCCAAAAGTGCCTGTT
>JAEYPO010000010.1 GCA_023410595.1 Bacillota bacterium
TTGTTTATTAACACTCATCAGTCCAGCATCAGATTGGCAGCGTTAAGCGCTAGCCAAACAATCTGGTGCTTTAAAGCTTCTCCTCAAGGAGAAGCCTATGAGAACGCATAGATGGTTTATATTCATACGCTATAAAGCATCTCGTTGGGGCAACCCGCAACAATCTTGCAAAAGACGACCGTTGGGTACGCCTTGAGGCGATGCCAGTATTATAGGGCTAAGCCCGCATATGAAGCCCCCCCCGGACGTGACCGGGGGATTATTATTTTGTCCGCACAGCCCATAGCCCGCGGTTAACCTGGGCCGATGCACTTTCTATCGTTTATTGTGGCTCTGATAACGCACGATGATTCCGAGTGTAATTGGCCGAAGCGACGGGAATCCCATTTTGGGCTCTAATACATGGTATTCTTCGCATGCTCTCGCGTAGCGGACGGGATGACGGCTTTGTACAGTCAATACAGTGCCGGGTCAGGATAATGGCAGCAGATAGCGTCCCTTGCCTCCACTTTAAGGAGAGCCTTAAGTGAGCGCCGCCAGAGGCGGACAAAGTGAGCTGGAGGCTCTATGACTAGCGTTAGCTGGACGGTAAAGGAGAATGCCAAGCGGTAGCGCGACCAGGATTACGAACAGAGGAGGCGGCGCGAAGCGCCACAAAGGTGTGTATCTTCCCGTTATTCCGAACGCAGTGAGGAATCTGGATCTAATACATGGGATCCTTCGCATGCTCTCGCGTAGCGGACGGGACGACGACTTTGTACAGTTGATCCGGTGTCGAATCTGAAAGCTCAACAAGTGGAGGCGTCCTTTGCCTCCACTTTAAGGGGAGGTGGCGCGAGGCGCCGGAAGGGTATGTGTCTTCCTGTTATTCCGAACGCAGTGAGGAATCTGGATCTAATACATGGGATCCTTCGCATGCTCTCGCGTAGCGGACGGGACGACGACTTTGTACAGTCAATACAGTGCCGGATCGAGATAAGGCAGCAGATGGCGTCCCTTGCCTCCACTTTAAGGAGCGGCGGCGCGAAGCGCCACAAAAGTATGTGTCTTCCTGTCATTGTTATTAACACATAATAATATATCGATAGTTTGCAGGGAACGGGCCTCTGTTCGCTATGGGTTCGCGCTTCGCACACGCTTGCGCTTTCCTCATGCTCACAGATAGCCGCACTTGCTTAACACCCACCGGGTGCGCTCGCTTGGCTATCCTCTGTCCGCCATGAGTTCGCGCTTCGCACACGCTTGCGCTTTCCTCATGCTCACAGATAGCCGCACTCGCTTAATCACCCACCGGGTGTGCTCGCTTGGCTATCCTCTGTCCGCCATGGGTTCGCGCTTCGCACATGCTTGCGCTTTCCTCATGCTCACAGATAGCCGCGCTTGCTTAATCGCCCACCGGGTGCGCTCGCTTGGCTATCCCCTACCGTGCGCCCCGTAGGGGTATGTCGTTCCGGTTATTTAGATAGTATTCGTCTATTGCGGCACGGATAGCGCATGATAATTCGAGCCATAGACGGCAGCATAGACTCCATATTTGCACCCCGTCAAGCCTCACAACTTGCCGTCCGTCGCCAAGCGACGAGGGTACCCCGTATTTACACCCCGTCAAGCCTCACGACTTGCCGTCCGTCGCTAAGCGACGAGGGGACTGCGTATTAAAAAGCGCCGAGTTTACTCAGCGCTTTATTATCTATGATTACTGATATTTATTTGTCCTTGTTTATAACAACCACGGGCGCGTTTATCGCCGCCCTGTTTATATCTATCGTTTCTTCCAGCAGTTCCTTACGGAAGATTCGCATCTCTCTCGGGGCTTGTATGCCTATACGTATCCTATCGCCGTCAATTGAAAGTATGTCTATCGTTATGTCCTTGTCAAGGACAATGCCTTCACCGGTTTTCCGAGAGAGTACCAGCATCGCTTTCGCCTCCTTTTATGCTGTTTATGACGGCTTCATATCCGGGAAACCGTATCGGCAGTTCCTTTGCGTCTATTATTATCTGCTTTCCTATGCCGTGCTTTACGTTTATTACTATGGGAGCAGCAAGATTTATCGTCATGTCCTTTATATCTTCCGGTATGACAGTAACGTTCAATATCAGAAGATCGTTCTTGCTTTCCACATACAGTCCTTCAAGCTCGTGTTCCTTTATGTATATGCTGTAATCGCTGAGTACCTCAAACGAAACTATGACCGGCAGGGCTATATACTTGTTGTCCGTAGACTGAAGCCAGTATATTGGCTTCGTGTCGCTTACTTCAAGGATAATAAACTTATGAAGGTCTTCAAAACCCGGCAGGCCCCATGGAAAATCAATGATTTTATTGTCCTTTATGTCAAACGAACCAAATCTGCTGGTATCAATTATCATACCGCATGTTCCTCCTGTGTTTCAAGTAATATATCACCAAAAGCCGCCGGTTCTTAGAGTTATATTTCACTTATCGCATGTAATCGAGTATGGTGCGCTGTGTTATCTCCGTTCCCACCTGCAGCGCTGCCTCATATACCGCTTTGGCCATATTGTAGTTCATGTACGCCTCGGCGTAATCAACATCCTCTATGTTTGACTTCTGCTCTATATAGGTCAGGCGTTCTTCTTCATACCTGTTCTCCAGCAGTTCCATGCGGTTTATCATGCCGCCCACCTTGGCAAGCGTTGAAAGCGTATTGCTCTGCGCGTCCTGTATCTTTGGTATATAACTGCTGAGCACGCTTGCGTCTGAGTCGCTGCACAGAGCGTTATAAAAGTCGTTGAGCATAGAATAGATATTGCCGTCGCCTGTGCCCAAAAGTTCGGTACCGTTTATGGAAATATCCATAGAAACATTGTAGCCCAGCTCAAACTGTATCTTCTCTGTTCCTTCGCTTATGAGGCCCGCATTCCCCTCGTCCGTAAGGTCGATGCCGTTATAGGTTATTCCTCCCGCTCCATCCGCTGTAAACGGCGGTTTGTTGACGTTGTAGCCGCCGAATATATACCTGTCGCCCGACTGGCTGTTTCCAAGCCCCAGTACATGGTCGCGAAGCTGCGCGATAAGCTCGGCGGCGGCGTTTTTATCGTCGAGCGTCAAATCGTCGTTTGACATCTTGACGGCCGTTTCATAAGCCGATTTCAATATTTTGTTTAACTCGGATGCCGAAGACTCGGTCTGATCCAGCCAATCCAGCGCCGAACCTACCGCCGATCTGTTCCGCAGCGTCCTGCCCAGCTTGACTTTGCAGTTCATGCTGGATATCAGCCTTATGGGATCGTCCGAAAGCGAATTTAACACCTTGCCCGTCGCTATCTGCCTTTGAGTCTTCGTCAGGTTTGTAAGATTTGTATTAAGATTGTTAAGAAAATCGCTTTTCATCATTTTGCTGGTTATACGCATGTTCTACCTCCCCAAGGGATTACAGTCCTACCCTGCCCGTATTGTTTATAAGTATGCCAATCGCTTCGTCTATTGCGGTCAAAACACGTGCCGCCGCGGCGTACGAATGTTGGAACGACAGCAGGTTGATCATCTCGTCGTCTATCGATACGCCGGAAATGGATTCGCGCCGTGTTTCCAGATTATCGACGATTGCGGTCTGACTTTCGCTCATATCCTGCGCGCTTGAGCACGCGATGCCGACCTGTACAACGAAGCTGCTTAAGTAATCGTCAAAGCTGCCTATATCCGCTATGGTCTTACTTGTCGTAAGCCCGTACAATTTCTGTGCTATCTTGTAGTTTCCTATACCTGTATCTTCGGCGTTTAGATCGATAGGAGCGTCAGAAGCGGCTATGTTCTTGCCGTCGGCCAGCACGTCGGCTGAAAGCGCTATATTGCCCGCGGTTATGGCGGCATACCCTCCGACAGTGGGCACATTGAAAAATTGAACGCCTGTTCTGGATGTTCCGGCGCCTATAGGTATAGTATAGCCTGTCTCATGCACCTCGTTAAAAGACTGCGCCAGGCTCTGCGCGAGCGTATTTAAGTTGGAAAGCAGGTACGGAATGCCCATGTCGTCCACGGTCGTACCGTCGCGCAGCGTCCTGTAAGCCTCAAGCTCCCCGCTGTTGTAACTGAAATCGGCTCCTTCATATAGTATATCGAAAAATCCGGTGGCAGCATCCGGGTCCGTCGCCAGCAGCGTCGCGTCGTTATTGCTCACAAGCGTTTGCCCGTTTGTCGTTATTGTGAGCTGGCCATTCTCATTCTCTGAATACTCTATGTTGACGAGCTGGGACAGCTTATCAACCAGCAGCGCGCGCTGGTCGCGCAGTTCGTTGGCAGACTGCCCGCTGAGCTCATAGCCAAATATCTGCTTGTTATAATCGGCTATGCTCTTTGTAAGGCTGTTAATGGAATTTACAGTTACCTGCATAGAATCGTTATACGCATTTTGTTGATCGACGAGCTGGTTGTAGTAATAATTGAACGTCTCGCACAGCTTCGTTGCGTTCTGCTGTACGTTCGTTCGTATCTCTAAGCTTTCCGGGTTTTCGGCCAGCTTGCTTAAGCTGTCGTAAAAGCTCGCCAATGCCGACGACAGGCTCGTGGTATCCGACGTCTCGTCTATCATCGATATTATGAATTCCATTTCGGTGGAGCGGGTGTTCCATTCGCCCAGCGCCGAATACTGGCCGCGCAGCTGCCTGTCTATATAAGCGCTTCTTATCTGATCGATCTGCTTTACGTTCGCGCCGCCGCCAAGTCTAATGCCTATATTGAAACGGCTCATCGTAGACGGGTAAAGAGACTCGATAACGAGCCTCTGGCGCGTGTATCCTTCAGTATTAGCGTTCGCTATGTTGTTGCCGGAAAGCTTCAATCCCTTCTGGCTCACATAGAGTCCCGTCTTTGCAATTTCAAGTCCATAAAATAAACCAGACATAATAATCCGCCTTAAACGCTCTGGTCCAGCAGACGATTGCTTACTGTAGCCTTATCGTTCAACCTA
This sequence comes from Bacillota bacterium, assembly GCA_023410595.1. Taxonomy (GTDB): domain Bacteria; phylum Bacillota; class Clostridia; order Christensenellales; family SZUA-584; genus DTFZ01. Next base: position 4,935 of record JAEYPO010000010.1, read on the forward strand.
CCAGAGTTTGAGTATGTTTCCATCGTATTTACCGGCCCCGTAAGAAGGTCCATATAAAACGACGAATACTGTATCTGTGTTTCTATCAGCATTTTATTCAGCTTGTTCACACGGTTCAGTTCCGCCGCCGTGTTTTCGAGTTCTTCTTCGGTAGCTTTAAGCTCTTCACGGACAGTCCCGGCTGTCATCGCTATTATGTCACTTATATACGGCTTGTCGATTCCCGTCTCCTCTGAAAAATTGGAAAAAAGCTCTTTCCTCTCGGATTCAAGCTTTATAATCGTCTTTAGCCCTTTTTGCTCTTCTTCTACGATCGCGTTAAGCTTTGGCACGTCGTTTTTTATGATCGCTTCTTTTTCGCTTCTGGACAGATCGAGAAGTTTTCCGTATGCCGACGTCTGCCGCGCTATTAATTCCTTCAATTTATCAAACAACTGTTCCAAAGGCCCGCCTCCTTTTGCTCCAATAGCCCTGGGTTTTTCAAGAATCCGTTTAATACTGACATTTAGCTTTTTTAGGGGAGTTATACTATTGCCCCCAATGTTACTTTTCGGGGGCGCAAAACCTCTCGCCCGTATTGGTTTGTCCGGGCGCTGCTAGAAAGCCGAACTTACAGCCCTAAAATCTTTTCGGCCACTTTCCTGCTGGGCACCGAATACGTACCTTCCTCGATTTGCCGGGCAACTTCCTGAATGTGCGCTTCACGCTCAGGACTGCTCGTCTCGAAGCATTCCTTTGCTGCTTTCATTGCCGCGGAAAACGTTTTGGCCTCCTCGGTAAGCTGGGCTTCGTCGGTCGCCGATGTATTAATGGGCTCCTCCGTCCTCTCTCTTATCCGGGAATATCTGCTCAACAGTTCCTTTGGTGGAATCGATTCAATTCTCATCAAACTCACCTCTTAAAACTTTATTTCTTATAATCAAAATGCATCCTGGCAAGACCGGAGCGGCTGGCTTCCGCTTTTTTTGCTTGCCTTTCCGGCTGCTCGGGTACGACTCTCTTAAACGCGCTCTGGAGTAAACCCTGGCATTTCTTGCAATACCGCCCTGCGGATATAGGCGCTCCGCACCGCTCACATTCAAGCGCGTAAACGCTTTCATCCACTGAGAGCCTGCCTTCTTTCAGGAAACGCAGCACCAGCTTTTCCGGAACTTTCACGCCTTCTGAAATCTCGGTGACGTTGGCGTCAGGATGGTCGTATATGTAGTTTTTGACCTTCCTGAAGTATTCATCTATCTCTTCTGCGCATGCAGGACAGGTGTCTGAACCTAAAGAAGTAAAAATCCTGCCACATTGTCTGCATTGCTGTACTTTGCTCATGGCCTGTTCACTCCTTCATCAGGTTCTAAGATTGTTCGTTGTAGTCTCCATCTCATTCCACGCATTAAGCGCCCTTCCCGCAAGCGAGAATGTCCTCTGCGCCCTGATAAGCTGCGTAAATTCCGTGCTTAAATCCACATTAGAAGATTCGATATATCCCTGCTTAATTCCTGCATCCGAGACTTTTGGTTCTCCCGACATAACGGTTGGCGTATAGCACCCGCTGCCGGTGAGCGAAAGCCCGTCCTTGTTTGTAAACGTTACAAGCTCAAGGTTTGCGAAAACCGCTCCGTCTAAGAGCATCTGTCCGCTTTGTGAGACCGATAAGTCTCCCTCGTCGCCCGCAAGCCTTATCCTGTTTCCCGCCGAGTCGAGCAGGTAGCTGCCGTCGGCAGTCGTAATGTAATTCCCGTCCGCCTCATTAGAGAGCCCGAAACTGCCGCTGCGCGTATACATTATGCTGCCGTCGCCCGTCCTTACGGTAAAAAAGCCGTCTCCGTCTATGTAAAGGTCAAGGGGTTCGCCCGTTTCCATAGGCGTTCCCGCCGTATAATCGCGTCCCGTCGAAGCAACTATGACGCCGCTTCCCTGCTTTAAGTTCGCCGTGCTTGCCGTATCCGAGGGGTCTATCATCTGCGTGTATAATGCGTCCTTAAAAAGTGCCGTCTGCCGTTTATACCCCGCCGACCCTACGTTTGCCATATTGGACGCTATAACGTCCATTCTTTGCTGCTGTGCCTTAAGCCCCAGCTTTGCCGTAAAAAATGATTGCATTATGCGCTATACCCTTCCTACTTCATTTACGGTCTTATCCAAAGTGCCGTCTATCATCCTCAGCACGCGCTGGTTCGTATCGTATGAGCGGGAAACTGAGAGCATATTTGCAAGCTCTCCCGAAATATCTACGTTCGATCCCTCGAGGCGCCCCTGATATACCTTTGTCGCAGTATCCGCCGCCGCTCCCTGAGTAGCCTGATACATGTTGTTCTCGTCTTTGCGCAGCGAATTGTTATCCGCAAAGGACACTATCCTTATCCGGTCAGCAAGAGCGCCGCCTATGTATACGCCGCCCTGTTCGTCCACCGCAAAGTCGTCTCCCCCGACGAATATCCTTCCATTTGACCCCTGAACGTACATGCCGCTGCCGCTTATAAGATAACCGTCGCTGGTCAGCGAGAAGCTGCCGTCCCTTGTATATCTTTCGCCTTCCGGCGTAGATAAAACGAAAAACCCCGGTCCTTCCAGCGCGAAGTCTAAGTTTCTGCCTGTTTCCTCGAGATTCCCCTGTTCAAAAGAAGTTATTACCCTGTTTATATGCGCACCCGTGCCAAGCGGGCCTACTGCTTTTGAGCCGCCCGAGTCGGGGTCGTTAAGCCTTTCAATCATCATGCTCTTAAAGTTGCTTAAGACCAGCGAATCTGATTTGTATCCCGTGGTGTCGGCGTTAGTCAGGTTGTTTGTCAGCACTTCCATCCTGTCCCTTTGAGTCAGCATGCCTGTGCCTGCCGTATAGAAGCTTCTGAGCATAAAATCATCCTTTAAACATATTAGTATTCTTCAATTATTATATCGTAATAAACCCGTCAAATCTTTAGGTCTAAATCATCCTGAGCAGTAATTTTTTTGATGTCCAAGATAAGCGAGACTTCCCGTATGGACATACCCAGCTTTTTTGCGATTTCGCCTTTGTCCATGCCCCTTTGTGAAAGCAGCGATATCCTCTTTTCGGTTCTCATCTGTGTTTCATCCTGCGGTTTTATCGCCGGAGCTTTAGCACCTTGCACGTGTTCGGGCTGCGGTGCGTGTTCAGGCTGCGGTGCGTGTTCAGGCCGCGGTGCGTGTTCAGGCTGCGGTGCGTATTCGGGCTGCGGCGCGGTCTGCAACGGCGCTTTTTTTGCTTCGTTGAGCACAGACTGAAGCTTGTCAATGCCCTCGCCTATTTCCTTTTTTGCCGATTCCGCGTATTCCTCAAAGCCGCCCATCATATCTTCGATATTCTGATAGAGCCTATAAAGCCGCTGCTCTTTTTCCTGGCTGCCCGTATCGCCTTTTTTGCGCGTTACACGGCCGTAAAACCATATAAGTATTACGAGCAGAATAAAAACAAAGAATGCAAATGTGTAATATGTTATATCCATTATCTTCCCCTTATAACCCTTTTAAGCCTTGCTTCTTGTTTGCGGCTGTTACAGCGCCTGGGCATACTGCATTTTTGTCCGGAGCTTCATCACCGCTTTTGAGTGTATCTGCGACGCTCTCGATTCTGAAACGCCCATTACCCGCGCTATTTCCTTCAGCGTCATCTCTTCATAATAATACAGTGTTACGACCAGTTTTTCCTTTTCTGGCAGATTCTCAATAAGATCTTCAAGTATTTTTACCATTTCTCTGCTCTCTATCTTTTCTTCCATAGATTCGTTATTATCCTGCACTGTACTCTCCCATGGATAATCTTCCTGCGTCATCTCTTCGAAATAAACAACGTTGAACATCTGCGACTTCTCCAGTGCTTTCTGGAGCTCCTCCTCTTCCATACCAAGATGCAGCGCGACTTCGTCTTCGCTTGGCTCCCGGTGCAGTTTATTTTCCAGTTCGCTGTATGCGTCTGTTATGGCTTTTATCTTGCGCCGGAGGCTCGAAGGCGCCCAGTCCTGCTTGCGGATGTTATCGATTATTTCGCCTTTTATGCGCATTGCCGCGTAATACTCAAATTTGACCTGCCGCGACGTGTCAAACTTTTCGATCGCATCCATCAGCCCGAGTATCCCGCAGGAAAGCATATCGTCGTAGTTGCCGTACCCCTTATAGTTAGGTATCATACGCAAGACTATGCTTTTAACCCGGTCGATGTAATACAAAACAAGTTCGTTCTTAAGCTCCAGCGTCTTTTCCCTTGAATACCTTGCCCATAGATTCCCGATATCTATGTCTTTCTGAACCATACTGCTACCCCCGATTGTTACCCATAGAGCCTCATGCCTTTGGGTATCCCATTTTCCTTAAGCTTTTTGCTTTTTGGTGACTACGTTGCAGCCCCATCAAAAGCCGAGCTTATTTATGGCTCACCTTTTCACCCCAAAAAACTTCGCTTTTCGGGGTGAAAAGGCTAAATCTACTTCTGCCTTCTGTTCCGCGCTATTATCTGCTGAGTAAATACATATCTTGCAAGGCGCGGCCGGAACCTTGCGGTTTCCTCAAACAACACTACTATTTCGAACGGGTCCGTTTGACGCTCGGGCTCCGTACATCTTAACACCTTCCCGTACATGGGTATCGTTTCTCTTGCCGATACCGGTATTTTGACGCTTACCGGCGTCTCCATCTCAAACGGTGTATAACACGTAAGCTGTACGCTGTTCTCAGACAGCGTGATTGTCTTGCATTTGTATTGCTTTTGGTTGTCTTTATCCGACTCGTCCGTTAACATGACGTCCAAAACTATTGGCAGCCTGTAGTACTGTCTTCTCTGTATTTTCTTTATCTCCGAGGCTTGTCTGAACCTGCAGAGATGGATACCGTCCTTTATATACGGCGCAATCATCTCCGCCTCAAAAACGTATATTCCCTCCGGCCTGAGAAACGAGAATTTAAATAACCCGTCACGAGTTCTTAACGGAGCACCTTTAATCGTCGGCTGCAGCACGGTAAAGTCCGAGCCTTCCAGGAAGTCCAGCAATTTTGTGTGTACCCGCAGCTTTCCTGCTTCAACTTCGAGTATCTCTCCGATTCTTATATCATTCAGCTCCATAGCCATGTTTCCTCACTGCTTTCCTCTCGCGAGCTTTTCCAGAAAGCTCAAGATCCCCGGCTTGCCCGGCCCTTTAGCGGGTATATTTAGAAACTTACTTGATAAAGCGTTAATATTTGCAGACGCAACGCATTTAGGAAAGCTTACCAGTATGGGTACTTGCATCTTTATCGCCTTCTGCATATTGCCGTCACGCATTATATACCCCAATTTACTGATGTTGACATCAATATTTTTCTTGGCTACCCTGACAAGCCCGTCCATCACCGAATCAGCTTCACTCGCGCTCGCCACTTTATTCAGTACAAGACTGATATTGGGGTTGCATACTCTTTCGCTTATTATCTTTATCAGCGCATAGGCGTCCACAATAGCCGTCGGTTCGGGCGTCGTCACTACGATCGTCTCGGTGCTTGCATATATAAGGCGCAGCATGTTATCCGTAATGCCGGCTCCCGTATCGAATATGATAGTATCGGCTATGTCCTCGATGGTTACGAGATTATCGACAACGTTCATAAGCTGCCCGCCATTAAGCCGGGTGAGCTCATACACTCCCGACCCGCCGGAAACAAACTTTACGCCTTCCAGGCCATGCTCGATTACCTCGCATATGTTCTTTTTTTGTTCTATAACGTCCATAAGGTCATACCGCGTTTTTACGCCCAGCATCACGTCTATATTGGAAAATCCGAAATCCGTGTCTATGATAAGAGGTCTCTTCCCTCCTCTGCTTAGCGAGATAGCCATGTTGAGCGCGAGGCTGGACTTCCCGACGCCGCCTTTTCCGCTTGTAACGGTGATGATCTCCGTAGACTTTGAATTGCAAGATCCCGCCATAATGCGCAAGCCTTCAGCCTGATCCCTCACAGCGCTGCCTCCTCTCCGGTGATGTTTTCCGCAAGGCGCTGTATGTCAACTTTACGGATATCATCCGGCACGTTTTGCCCCATAGTAATGTAAGACAGCGATTTTTGCGCGTAATCCGCTATGTTGAGCACGTTGCCCCAGGCCGATACTTCGTCCAGCTTTGTGATTATAAGCTTGTAGTTTTCGATAAACGAATAGCTCCTTATTATATCCCGGCAGGCGCTGTGCCCGGTAGACACGCTTATTACCAGAAACACCTCGTCCGCGCCCGAAGCTTCAATGAACCGCGAAAGTTCGGATTTCATCGCTTCTTCTCTCGAGCTTCTCCCCGCCGTGTCGACAAGCACCACGTCTTTGTTCTCGAACGCTTTTACGGCGTTTTTAAGCTCTTCTTCGTTATACGCCGTTATGAGCGGGATATTCATTATCTCAGAGTATATTTTTATCTGCTCCATGGCGCCGATGCGGTATGTGTCCGTGTTTATTATTGCCACGTCCAGTTTTTCCCTGAACTTGAGCATGCCGGCAAGCTTTGCCAGCGTCGTCGTCTTGCCCGCTCCGGTAGGCCCCGTAAACAGCAACACGTTCTGCTTGAACTTTTTTAGCTTAAGCGGCATGGGTTCGCCCAGCCGGTCGTGTATCAGCTGCTGTGCGACGGATTTAGTCTCAAAACTTCTCCTGCCTTTTGCGTCCTGCGCCTGCGCGGCTATCTCCTTTGAAAGCTCCTCCTGTACGTCGTGCTTAATAAGCCCGTTATAAAGGCTGAGTATATCCGGCGTAAACGTAAGCGTCGTCTCGCGGTTGACTATGCGTATTTTGTTGGAAAAATCCGCGACGGCTTCCCTAAGCTCTTCCATCTGCTTGCTAAGTGCGTTTGCCTTTTCTTCCCCGTCGGCGCTCTTTTCCATCTCGGCGATCCTTGGCTGTATCGTCTCGGCTTCAGCAGACTGCTTTGTTTCCTCCTGCTTTTCCGGCGCCTTGTTTATCTTCTTTTTGTGCGCGGGCTCATAGGCGGCCACTACCTCGACCAGCTTCTTGGCGAACAGCCCCTTTATGCCCTTTTGGCGTACGCTTTTGTTTTGCAGTATAACGGCGTCCGGGCCAAGCTCGTAACTAATCTTTCTTATCGCTTCCTGCATGTCCTTTGCTATGTATCGCTTGACAAACATATGTTAAATATTCACCACCCAGTCTGAAAATATCTGAACGTCCTGTTCGATCTCGTTGTATGAAAGCACTACGAGATCGGGGTAAACCTGACTAGATAAATTCTTTATGTGCTTTCTGATAACCGGCGACGTAATCACCATAGGCGTTACGCCGAGGCCAAGGAAATGGTCTATTCCGCTCTTGATATTGGAGAGCAGCTTTTGTATCTGTGTCGGTTCCAGTGCGGCGTGGACGCCCTGCTCCGTCTGCCTTAAGCTGCCCGATATTGCCTTTTCCACATCGGGGCTTATGGTTATGACCCTCGCCTTTCCGTCCGGTATAAAGTTCTTCGTTATAGCGCGTTTAAACTTCTGGCGCACGTATTCCGTAAGTACGTCGGGATCTTTCGTAATCATGCCATAATCGCCCAGCGTTTCGAGTATAGAAGCGATATCGCGTATGGATATACCTTCGCGAAGCAGGTTTGCGAGCACCTTCTGTACTTCGCCCACCGTAAACATCTTGGGCACGACCTCGTCCACCAGTGCGGGCTGCTGCCGTTTTAGGTTGTCTATTATGGTCTGTACCTGCTGGCGTCCCATAAGCTCGTCCGCATGGCGTTTTATGACTTCGAGCAGATGCGTCGAAATAACGGACGGCACGTCTATAGTAGAGTAGCCCTTCAGCTCCGCCTTTTCGCGGTTCGCTTCCGATATCCAGACTGCGGGCAGACCAAACGTCGGCTCGATGGTATCTATACCTTCTATCGGCTCGTCAACGTCGTCGGGTTTCAGTGCCAGGTAATGGTCGGGCATGACTTCTCCTTTCGCGACATCTATGCCTTTTATCTTTATTACATATTCGCGCGTGCCCAGCTGTACGTTGTCGCGCAGGCGGACTATGGGAACTATAATCCCTAAATCAAGCGCGCACTGCCGCCTAATCATCACCACGCGGTCAAGCAAATCTCCGCCCTGTGAAGCGTCGACAAGCGATATGAGCCCGTATCCGAATTCCATCTCTATAAGGTCGACATGCAGCAGCGACGTGACGCTTTCTGGTTTTCTCTTTTCCGCGGCCGTCGTCTCCTCGGTGTCCCGTACGGCGGCTTGTTCTTTCTTTTTGGCGTTGTTTCTCTTAACTACGCCTATTATGGGCAGAATTATCGCGGCGATGAGGAAAAACGGAGTAGGAAGCCCGGGTATAAAGCCCATTAGCGCGATCATACCGCCCAGTATGAAGAACACATACGGCTGGTTGAACAGCTGTTTGGAAACGTCCTGACCGAAGCTTTCCTTTGTGGACGCGCGAGTAACTATAATGCCTGTAGCCGTTGAAACGAGCAGCGCGGGTATCTGGCTGCAAAGCCCGTCGCCTACCGTGGCGAGAGTATATATAGATATAACCTCGTCGAAGCTCATACCAGAGCCCCCCAAAAGCCCCACGAGTATGCCGCCTATAATGTTTATCAGCGTTATTATTATGCCGACAATAGCGTCGCCCTTTACGAACTTGGACGCGCCGTCCATAGCACCGTAAAAATCCGCCTCGCGCTGTATGTCAGACCTGCGCTCTCGCGCCTGGGTTTCGTTTATCAGCCCCGAGCTTAAATCGGCGTCTATCGCCATCTGCTTGCCGGGCATCGCGTCGAGTGTAAACCTTGCGGCGACTTCCGCAACCCTCTCGGCGCCCTTTGTAATAACCACAAACTGCACTACGACGATTATCAGGAATACGACAAGACCTACAATGATGTTCTGCCCTACTACGAAATTGCCGAACGCTTTTATGACGTTGCCCGCTTCGCCGCCGTTTCCGAGTATCAGACGGGTGGAAGATATGTTGAGCGCCAGCCTGAATAACGTAATTATCAGCAGTACTGTCGGATATGTTGAAAAGTCAAGCGTACGCTTTAAGTACAGCGTGACGAGCAGCATCATAAGCGACAGCGATATATTGACGATAAGCAATACGTCCATTATGCCCGGCGAAAGAGGGATTATGATTAAAAACACTATTCCCAGTATCAGTACCGCAACGAGTATGTCCGATTTTTTCACGCTCTGCTCCTTGCCTTTCCTTTGAGTCTGTATACGTATGCGAGTATCTCCGCGACCGCCTTGTAAAGGTCTTCGGGAACCTCGTCCCCCACTTCGCAGAAGAAGTACAGCGACTGCGCTAGGGGCTTGTTCTCCACTATCTCAACTTTGAATTCTTTTGCTTTTTCCTTTATCCTCTGAGCCAGAAAGTCTACGCCCTTGGCGACGACTACCGGCGCTTTGTGCTTGTCCTCTTTATACGACAGCGCTATGGCGTAATGCGTTGGGTTCGTTATCACGACATCCGCTTCCTTTATAGCCTGCACCATGCGCGTGCGGCTCATCTGGCGCTGTTTCTGCGATATCCTGCTCTTTGTCTGCGGATTGCCTTCCGTCAGCTTGTACTCGTCCTTTACCTCCTGCTTGGTCATCATGAGGTCTTTATTGTATTTCCACCGCTGGTACATGTAATCGAACGGCGCGAATATCGCAAACGCTATAGCCAGTTTAAAAGCCACATCAAGCAGCATCTTTACAAAAGCGGCTATCGAGTACCCCAGGTCCTCGCCCATCAGCCCCGGAAACTGCTTCATCCTGCCTTCATACTCGCTGTAGGCCACCCATGCGAGTATCGATATTTTTATAATGGATTTTACAAGCTCTATAAGCGTCCTTTTTGAAAAGATACGCTTTATACCGGAGCCCATGCTTATCCTCTCAAACTTAGGAGATGCGGCCTTCGTGCTGAACACGAAACCCACCTGCGCTATGTTGAATATCACCGCGCACAGGAACGCCGCTACAAGCACCGGCGCCACTATGTTCAGAAAGTACAGCACCGCGTCGCCCATCGCGTTGCTTACCGATGCCTGCGTTACTGCCCCCGGCGTCCGCGAGAAGAAGTGATCCATCATCGCTTTCGTGTTGTCTACTATCATATTGCCGAATATCGAGAGAACTCCGAACATCGCGAGCAGCGAAAACGCGTTTATAATCTCGGTACTTTTAAATATCTGCCCCTTCTCACGGGCCTCCCGCTTTCGCTTTGGTGTGGCTTTTTCTGTTTTGTCTCCGGATTGCTGCTGCGCCATTTATGCAAGCCCCATTATCATCTTGTCCATGGATTCAAACATACTGTCGAATATCACTCCCGTAAAGCTGACGAAAACCGGAATTATTAGCAGGAGCACCATGAACCCGAGTATTATTTTCAGCGGAATGCCGACGACGAAAACGTTCATCTGCGGCACGGCTCTTACTATAAACCCCAAAGCCACCTCGCCGACAAGGCCCGCCGCAATAAGCGGCATCGCTACGTTCATAGCCAGCACAAACGCGAGTATGAACACGTCGAGCGCGACAAGCCCGAGCGTTGGGTTAAGCGTCGCCGTGCCCACAGGTATCTGGACAAACGTGGACTTTAAGAGGTATATCAGCTTAAGATGCCCGTTTACTCCGAAAAACGTTATCAGCATCACGATACTGAAAAGGTTGCCCGTCACGGGAACGCTGATGTTGCTCTGTACGTCGAACACGTTTACCATACCAAAGCCCATCTGCATGTCCATTACCGTGCCCGATGTGTTAACAAGCGAGAAGAACAATGTCGTAACATACCCTACCACCAGCCCGAACAGCAGCTCTTTTATGCACAGCACCGCGAATTCGAAGACGCTGCCGTATTCGGGAGCCGTCTTTGGGCTGTACGCGGCAAAAACGATGTACGTTATAAACAGGCAGAGCCCTATCTTCAATATGTTGGGGATAGTTTTCCTGCCGAATATCGGCGAGGATACTATCAGCGCCGACACCCTTATGAACATCAGTATGAATAAGTCAAGGTTCTGGTTTATACTGCTGAATATACTATCCATATCACTTTAGTATCGTACCGGCGTAATTGAACATCCGGTTCGTAAACTCCGTAAGACTCGTTATTATGAGGCCTGAGCTTAAAAGCAGCACAAGCAGTATCGCGACTATCTTTGGCACAAACGCGAGCGTCTGTTCATTGATCTGCGTCGTCGCCTGGAATATCGATATAACGACGCCAACGACCATCGCCACTATCAGCATCGGCCCCGCTACCGTCAATATTGTGGTAATCGCATCCTGCATTACCGTTATGACTTCCGATTGTTCCAACGTTTCTCCCTCCCAAGATATACCGCTAAGCCATTAAATCACACTGCCGCGGAACTCTAACCGAAGCTGCTGATTAGCGTCTTCACTGTCAGCATCCACCCGTCGACGAGCACAAACAGCAGCAGCTTGAATGGCAGCGATATCACAATAGGAGGAAGCATCATCATCCCCATCGACATCAGCACGCTGGCAACTATCATATCTATTACGATAAATGGTATGTACAGGAAAAACCCCATCTCGAACCCGCGCTTTATCTCGCTCGTCATAAAAGCTGGTATGAGCACGTGGTTGGGCACGTCTTCCACAACCTGCACTTTATCGGCGCTATCCGAAACGGATATGAAATAATTGAGGTCTTCTTTGAACGTCTGCTTAAGCATGAATTCGCGCACCGGCTCCATAGCGCGGTCCAGCGCTTCGTCTTCAGTTATCTGCTCGTTGACATATGGCTGATAAGCGTTCGTGTTGATATCATTTATAACAGGAGACATCACGAAGAACGTAAGAAAGAGCGCTAATCCCACAAGCACCTGGTTTGGCGGCATCTGCTGAAGCCCCAGCCCGTTCCTTATAAGCGAAAGCACTATTATTATCCTGGGGAAGCACGTGAGCATTATAAGTATTGACGGCAGCACGGAGAGTATCGTTATAAGCAGCAGTATGTCTACCGTCTCAGACCTGCCCCCCGCTATCTGTTCAACTATGCCCGAGTCCGCACTTCCGGCGTTATCCGCAGAGCCCGCGTCTTTTGACGAACCTCCCAAGGCGGAGCAGCCGGAAAAGAGTATAATTAACAGCACAATCAAAGCGATGATGATAATCTTCTTCTTCATTCTTCATCCTCGCTTTTGTTATCCATTTGCCCGCGGCGGCGCTCCATAGCCTCGTTCATTTGCGAGAGGAAATCGTCGCCATGAAGCCCGGCGCTATTGCGCTGCGCTTTTGCCTGCATCCTGGCTTTTCTTAAGTTTTCCTGTGCGTCTTTTGCGTATAAAAGAAAATCGCGGAACTGCTGCGCAAAGCCTTTACCCTCTTTGACGGGCGTTTGATCTTTAGCAGTCTTAATTGATTCGCCGTCTATTTGCCCTAAGTTGTTTATGGACTGATTCGTCACTCCTATGAGCAGCTTCTGATCGCCCACTTCAATCAGAACGACGTTCTTGTCCTTGCCCAGCGGCAGACGGTCGATAATTTGTATGTAGCGGCCCTTAAGCATCTTCCTTGACTTGCCTGATATGAATCTCGTTGTGAAATATGCTCCTACGAGAACGGCAGCCAATACTACAATATAAAAAAAAGTAGTCCAGAATTCCATTAAACTGTTTACCCCCAGCCTACTTTTTATATACCCGATTAAATTGTAGTGAAACAAAATATTAGCATTATATGCCGATATAATGTATTTTTTGCGGTTTTACACCTGCATATTCATCACTTCGTTGTAAGCGCTTATTACTTTATTCCTTATCTGCACCGCGAGGCTTACCGCCATCTCCGCTTTTTTAGAAGCGATCATAGCGCCATGAAGGTCGTCCGACTCTCCTGTAAGCAGCGCCTCGTTCGCGGCCAAAGCCTGCGCCTCCGTCTCTTTGACGTTATCCAGCGCATCGCCGAATATATCGGAAAAGCTCGCTTCGCTTTCCTTTGCGTTCTTCTTAGAATTGATGCTTTCAAAATTAGATAATATGCTCTCCAATGAATTTATCTGCATACTGATCCTCCTTATAAATTACCCCATAGCTTTTCGGTTGGTCCGATAACTACCCGATAAGTGTCTGTCAGCTGCCTATCTCGAGCGCCTTTACAGCCATGCTTTTTGTCGCGTCAAGCGCCGTAACGTTTGCCTCATACGAGCGCGTTGCCGACATGAGGTCTATCATTTCCTCCACCTCGTCGACATTCGGCCTTCTCACATATCCGTCCGCATCGGCGAGCGGGCTTGTGGGGTCGTATTCAACCTCAAAGTCCGACTGGTCCTCAATTATCTGCGTCACCTTAACGCCTCCGCCTATGGCCTTGTTGAATTCGTTGGAAAACGAATTTGCGCTTCGCTCTGCAAACACGCAGACTTTTCTGCGGTAAGGCCCGCCGGTATCGGTTACCGTAGTATCCGCGTTGGCTAAGTTTTCACTTATAACATCCATTCTCAAACGCTGCGCCGTCAGCGCCGAGCCGCTTATATCCATTGACGACAGAAATCCCATATTTACCTCCACTGCCTTTATTGGCATTTCCCCTTTAGCTTTGTAACATTGACACCGATCAGCGATTGATTACAGTATCCAGCCTGTTAAACTCGCTTCTTAGCTGTGTAGCAAGCTCGTTGTAAAGTATAGTGTTTTTCGCAAGTTCAAGGTTTTCGTAATCAATATCCACGCTGTTGCCGTCCGACCTGTAGGTAACGTTCTCTTCCTGCGAAACAACGGGCGACATGTCTTCGCTTATATCGCTGAAGTCATAGTGCTCCGGACGGGTAGTCTTTGCGCGGAAACCGCCGTCATCTTCAAGCGCGTTTTTAAATACCGACTCAAACTCGACATGCGAAGCTTTAAACCCGGGCGTGTCGTTATTCGCTATATTGTTCGTTATGACCTTGTTCTTGGTCCACGACGCGTCCAGCCCTTTTTCCAGCAGGTTTATGTTGTCAAAAAGATCGTTTATCAACTTAACACCCCTTTTCTGTCACAGCCTTTGGCTTTCCGAAAATTCCAATGTTTTTCGGGTTCAGTTTTCACTGTATTGTCTGTAATACGAAAGCACTTTATCCACATAACCCCGTACGCCCGAAGAGATCTTCGAGTACTGCTCAGGGTCGTCGGGGTCGGCGATGTCCAAAGACGCTATCTTTCCCTGGCCTGTGTTGTATGCCGCAAGAGCCAGGCGTACGTCTCCGAACCGGCTCATCAGCTTCTTTAAGTAACCCGCGCCTCCGCTCACGTTCTGGAACGCGTTGAAAGGATCGGCAACGCCCATCTCTTTTGCCGTTCCCGGCATAAGCTGCATGAGCCCCTGAGCGCCCGCGCCCGAAACAGCGTCAGTTCTATAAGAAGATTCGACTTGTATGACCGCACGCAAAAGATCGGGGTCCAGCCCCGTGCTCTGTGCGGCACTCTCTATTGCCGATTCTATCTCGCCGCTCGATTTGCTTGTCGCAAGCGCCGAAAAAGAATCGGTTTCGATGCCGGCCGTATTAGTCGCTCCCAGCCTTAAGTCGATGTTGCTGAGCAGGTCTTTGAAGACCTCGGCAGCCCCACCACACTTCGAGGCCTCCGCCTGCACAACGCTTCTGAATTCGCTGAGTTTAGACTGATAAATACTTTCAATGCTTATCATATACTTATACTATCGGTTTTTTTGCATCATTACTTTAGGCCTCTGTTGCGAGGCCGTTGTACCATTTGTATATCTGCCTCGGCATACTTGCGAGCGACAGCTGAACGTCGACGGCTCCGATGTTATAGGCAACGGCAGGCATGCCGTAAACCACGCATGTCTGCTTGTCCTGTCCTATCGTAGACGCTCCCGCTTTTTTCATCGCGAGCAGGCCCTTGGCCCCGTCGCTGCCCATACCGGTAAGTATGATGCCTAAACTATTAATACCCCTAAGTTTGGATACCGAATCAAATAAAACATCGGCGGACGGACAGTGGCCGCTTACCTTTTCTCCTTCGCGGCACTCCACGCGCAAACTAGCGCCCCTCTTTACGACGTACATATGCAGACCTCCGGGCGCTATAAGCGCTGTGCCCGGACGCACAATGTCGCCGTCATTTGCTTCTTTTACCTCCATCGCGCATTCGTCGTTGAGGCGCTGCGCATAAAGCCTCGTAAACACGGGCGGCATGTGCTGTACTATGACTATGCCGGGCAGGTCGTTGCTCAATTGCTTCAATACGCCGACCGTCGCTTCCGTTCCTCCCGTAGAAGCGCCTATGGCTATGAGGGAATCCCCCCTTGCGTCGCTCACCGCCTTTTGAGCTATCGCTCCACGCTCAGGGCTGTGCTTATGCTTGCCTACCTTTGCGATGGACGCTATCTTTATCTTCACTAGGAGTTCTGAAATGAAGCTCTGCTTTTCACGCTCGTTCTTCATACCTGACTTGTTGATAAAATCTACGGCCCCCGCGTCCAGCGCGTCGAATACTACGCCGTCCACCGAACTCACGACAACGACCGGCAATGGAAACTGGGGCATCAGCTTCTTAAGGAATTCGATGCCGTTCATCTTAGGCATCTGTATGTCAAGCGTCATAACGTCGGGCGTCAGCTCGACTATCCTGTCGCGGGCTTCAAACGGATCGGAAGCTTTGCCCACGACTTCTATGCCCTGGTCCTTGGAAATCTCCGAAGCTATGAACTCCCGCATAAACAGCGAATCGTCCACGACCAATACGCGTATCTTTTTAGCTGGCATTTATGTCACACTACCTTTTTGTATATAGAGGGCATTACGAACTGATATTTCGTATCGTTTCTGTCTATTGATTCTGACTGGCCGATAAACAGATATCCTCCGTTTTCAGTCGCGTCATAAAACTTCTGTATAAGTTTGCGTTTTGTCTCTTCATTGAAATAGATCATTACGTTGCGGCAGAATATGACATGGAACTTTTTCCGGAACGGAAAAGCGTCTTCTATGAGGTTGAACCTGCGGAATATCACCTCGTCTTTAAGACTTTTCTTTACCTCCCAGCTGCCGTCCGCCAATCTGTCGAAGTACGAAAGCTTCCAGAATGTCGGCACCTTTTTCAAACAGTCGTCCTCATAAACGCCTCTTTTCGCGCCGTCCAGCGCTTTCAGCGATATATCCGTGGCGAGCACCTTGGCGTCCCACAGCTTGCTTTTCTCGCCCAGAAAATCTGAAATTATCATCGCGAGCGTATACGGCTCCTGCCCTGTCGAGCATCCCGCGCTCCATATACGCAGGTCGTTATTTTTAATGCCTGCAGCTGTTTCTGGAAGCACAAAGTCTCTGAAATACCTGAAATGGTCCCATTCGCGCATAAAATACGAATAGTTGGTGGTCAGGAAGTTGATTATAGTGCTCATTTCGCTGCCGGTATCGTCGCTTAAGGCATATCCGATATAGGTCTTGTAGTTGTCAAAGCCCTTGTTTGTCAGATAATTATTCAGCCTGCTTTCGATAAGCGTCCGCTTTTTGCTCAAATTGATGCCATAATTCTCCTGTAAATACCCTGTAAGCTGCTTGAACTCTTTGTCCTCGATCTGTATCATGTCCTGTCACCTTTACTATTCATGTTATAAAAGCGAATACGCTTGAAGCTAAGCACGCAGATATTTGCTCCAACCGGCACCGCCCAGCACCGTTTTTGGTTTAATGTAATAACAAAGGACAAAACAAGTTTTGTCCCTGTAGTCTTTATACGTAGTCTATCATCTGTATCTCTGAAGCTGTCTTAGTCCTTATTCTATCTGCCCTATTTCCTGCGTCTCCTGTTCATCAAACAGCTTATTGACGTCGAGCAGCAGCTTAACGTTCCCGTCTATCTTTCCTATTCCCTGTATGTACCTGTTGCGTATGCCTGTCTTCTGGCTCGGCGGAGGCACAACATTTTCGTCGTCTATGGATATTACTTCAGATACCCTGTCCACTATGAGTCCGACAACCAGCTCTTCCGTGTCCACGACGACGATGCATGTCCTGTCGTTATATTCCATAGGCTCCTTGCCAAACTTAAGGCGCATATCGATAACAGGAATTATCTTCCCGCGCAGGTTTATTATGCCCTTGATATAGTCCGGAACTTCCGGTATCCTCGTTACGGGCTGAATTCCGATTATCTCCGTGACGAATTTTATCTCAAGGCCAAAAACTTCCTCGCCGAGATTGAACGTAAGATACCTTCCGTGCTGAGTATCCTCCTGTTTTTCCATCTCTTCATTCATTACTTCCATGGTCTTCCTCCTTCAACCGTTAAATAAGCTGACATTACAGAAGCATGTCTACAATCAGGCCCCTTATGTCGTCAACCATCTTAAGAATCTGTATATTGTCTTCCTGCTGCTTGAGTATTTCCTGCGCCATATCGTCCAGCTTACTGTTTACTTTCTTTATGACGGTCAGCGTTTTATGCTTTCCGTTTACATCGAACGTGCCGGATTTCGAGCTCTGGTATGCGTTGCTTGCCGCTTCCCCCACCAGTTCAGCAATAAGCTGCCTGTATTTTAAAAAGCCGCATATATCCGCTCTCTTTTTCAGGGCTTCCCCCTGCTCGAATATCTTGCTTTTAAGGCCTTCTATATACTCCTGATACTGCGCCTCGTGCAGATCAGTAAGCTGACGCTTGAATACAAGCTCAGTGCCCAAGCCGGCCTGCTTTTCCTGTATCGTACCTAAAGCCCGCGCCTCTTTTGAAATTGTCCCTATATCCGCAACTTTCATTGCTTAATACCCCAAGACCTTAAGACCTTTGCGCTATATAGATAACCATTTTCTTATACTCTAAGCACTAACCTTTGGCCTTAAATACATTAAATCTTTTACGTTATTGTTTTTCGTCAATAAATACGGCGTTCCGGACGTTCTGATTGTAAACGTCAAGTCCCTGCTTTTTTTGCCTTATGGCCTTTATCTGGCCGCTGTAGCTTTTCAGTTTTTCCTCGGAGAGCTCTTTAAGCTCCCTATTGGCTTCGACGATCCGGGCAAATAGCTGTTCAATATCTTTCTCGATTTTAACGTCGGCCGGGCTTTTTTCTCCCGCAGGAGTTTTGCCAAGCTCGTCGATTTTACGCATTATCTGTTCGCAGTTTTGCAGCTCCCGGTCAAAGTTCTCTACATTATCTTCTTCAAGCAGCCGCATGGCTGTCTTGATTGTACTGAGCAGTTCTTCCAGCAGCGTCTTTTTTGCCTGCAGGATATCGGTTATATTTTCATTCATTGTTCCATCTCGCTTATCTCATAAACCGGAGGCTTATATTCCTTTTCTACCTTCACCCAAGTATCGCGCAGGCTGCCGATTATTTTCAGCAAAGGTTCTATTTTCTCCGCACTTTTTGAAACGTTTATCCTTACTATCTCTTCATACATGAACGCATAAAGAGACAGCAGGTTTTGTGATATCTCATACTTTAAGTCAAGAGCTGCCATTAGCTCTTCAATAATATCTTCGGCCTTTTTAAAGTTGGTGTTCGCGTCTTCATAATCCTTCTTTTCGATAGCCATGCGCGCAAGCTTCAGCCGCTTGATGCAGCCATTGTAAAGCATAACAATAAGACCTACAGGATTCGCAGTCGCCACTTCCTGCGTCTTATATTTTTCATAAGCATTTGCCATAACCATATTTATATGTCACCTCGTTAAATATTGATCGATTATGAAGACATTCCTGTAAACGAATTCGAAAGCCATGACTGCATGCTGTTCATCTTTGATATGGCCTCTTCCATTTTTGAGAACTTTCTCCATAGCGCGTCTTCCCTTGCCGCCATTGTGTCCTCGAGCACCGCTTCTCTATCCTTGGAATCCTTGATAAGATCGTCAAGGTTATCCAGCGCAACGTCAGTCGTTTCCTTTGTATAAGAGAGCATTGAATCAGAGATTCGCACTATAAGCCCTTTATTCTCAAACTTGTCCCCGGTTTCAAGAAACAGGCTTTTTACTTTGTCCGGATCTGTGGCAAGCGCTTTGCGCAGCTTTGTTTCGTCTATGGTAATCTTCGCCCCATCTTTATAGTAGCCGGTATTAAGCCCTACGCTTGACGGTGTGAGCCCTGTGTCGCCGACGTTCGTATAGAAAGCGCTTCTAAGCTTTGTAAGAAGGTCTGAGATATAGGAATCGCCGTGCAGTAATCCGCTCTTTGCCTTTTCCTCCCACAGCTTTATCTCATCCTCATCCATGCTTTCCCTTTGCTCGTCCGTGAGGGGAGAATAGTCCCGGTACACCTTTTCATCTAAACGATTCTGAAGGTCTTCCACTAGTTTGTTATACTCGTCTATGAAGCCCTTGATCTTATCTACGGTAGCGTCGATGTCCTGGCTTACCGTAAATGTTATGGGACCGGATTTGTCCTTGAGCGTATATGTAATGCCGTCATATGTAAACGTGTTGGACGAATTTGTTACCTCGATATTATCTATTTTGCAGGTTGCATCCGTCCCTTTGTATACGTCCACGCCCTCCGCTATGCCAAACGCGCTGTTTTCCGAAGCAAACGCGTTGCCGGCGATATTTACGATATCTATCTTGCTCGAGCTGCCGGTGGTTGCCGACTGGATGGTGAAGCCTTTCGTAAGGCTGCTGTAAGTCATCCTGACGCCCGCGCCGGATGTGTTTACCTTATTAAGCAGCTGCCCCATCGTCGTATCCTTCGTAAACTCAAATGTCTTGCCGTTGATTTTAAACGACAGCTTATTGTCCGCGTCAAACTGAAAATCGTTCACCATATCAATTTCGGACAATTTGGCGTCGCTGCTGTACGCCGTACCGGCAAAAGCGTCTACGCTCTTAACGCTCGGCGCGGTCGCGAGTTGCGTTATTTCGTCTATCGTCAGCGTGCATTCATTGGCATAAGCAGATGCCGAAATGCTTACAGCATCCGTTGCGGTGCTAAAATCGACTTTATAATTTCTCAAGGCAGAATCGGACAACATATTTGTGCTGGACTGCAAGCTCAAACACTTTGAACGAAAGCTGGCTAAACTCTTATTTACTTCCCTGTAAGCCTCTTGCTGCCATTCGTACTTTGTTCTTGTCTGTACCTTCCTGTCCAGCTTTGACTGGTATCTTAGCATTAAGCCTTTTATTATAGTTTCGGTGTCAAGGCCCGACGCCATTCCCGATATCCTGTTGACAGCCATGTCATATTCCTCCTTTAACATACGCTTCAAAGAAGACATAAGCGTCCTTATAATATTTATATCGGTTTTTCAGGCCGTAAACTTTACTATAAGTAATTCAAAATCGTTGATTTTACATTATTTATAGAATATTACACCGCGCATTATATATGCGCAAAGTATGAAACTTTGGGCAGGCTGGAGTTGTATATTTTCGTTATTGGCCGGTAGCTCGTCAGCCGCCTGCCCGCCTGCGCTATTGTGACCCCGCGCTTTGCGTCGTATGCTCCGTCCTCGGAAGGACAAACCACCTGCACGTGCCCGTGCTGGCCGTTCCTGTACAGCGCCGTAACTACGGGATGCCCTTCGTTTGCAAGCATTTGTGCTTTCTCGGGCGTTACTTCGGTCCAGCCGTATTGGCCGCCGAATTTGTGCAGCCAGTTATATATGCCGTTCGCGTTCATCTGATTCGCGCCCTTGTCGCCGTACGACATGGGCGTTCCCGTTTTTACGTCATAATAATGCGGTATCTCAGCGCCCATAGCGCTCGTTACGTCCCACACGAATATGTTGCAGTAGGTGCCGCCGTCAGGCTGGTAACGTTCGTTTGTCTCTACGCTGAACTGATCTATCACCGCCGAATACAGCGCTCCCGAGCGGTTGCCTGCGCTGCTCGTTACGGCGGGCTGAGCAGGCTTTGATGGATTCGCGGGTATATCTGCGTTTCTCGGATTTACATAAGCCGCGGCAGTATCAGCATACGGGTTCGTAATGCCGGTCAGCGACATTGAACCGTCGCCGTAAAGCGCGTTGCACAAGCTCATAAGCATCATATTGGAGCTGTCGCCCATTCCTGAGCTTAACAGACAAGACAGCAACGCGTACGTGGAACTCGTATCCGGCAGAAATGATTGATTATCATTTCCCGCGCTATCAGCGTCGTTCAGCGCTTCGAGCAGCACTGAGCTGAACGCGCTTTGAGTATTCCCGGCCGCGCCATATGCCGATGACGCGTTCTTAAGCATAGCTGTCTGCATAACATCGTTTACGCTTATAGACATGTCTTGTTATCCTTTCGTCTTTTCTAATCCGAACTTCAATTTACGTTCGTTATCCATACCGGATACGAACACTAATATTTCAGCTACCGCCTTATAAAGCTGCTCGGGGATCTCGTCGCCCACGCTTAGCTTGTGCAGTACGGGAGACAGCTTGCTGTCTTTCACGACCTGGACATTGTTTTCCTGCGCCGCCTGAACCATGTTTCGCGCTATGTATCCTTTTCCGAGCGCGACAATCTGCGGAGCGCCGTCCGTCTTTGCATCGTACTTCAGCGCAGCCGCCAGGGGCGTTTCTTCATTCTCATGTCCTTCATATTCTCTCATACCTGCACGTCTATGTTCCCGGAGCTCACGCCCGCGTCGGGTATCAGTACTCCTCCCGCGTTAAGTACGCTCGTCCTTGTTTCCAATCCCGTTATTTTGAGGCTTTTCAATGTGTAACCCGCGTTTTCCAGCGCCTTCGCAAGAGCTTTCGACCTCTTTATTATCTCGGGCTGTATTTCCTTTTGCTCAAGGCGGAACTCCACCGACAAGCTTTTACCGGATGTTCTCAGCAGCGTTTCAACGCGCCCGATATACTGCGTATCCAGCGCTATGAGCACTGTAAGCCCTTCCTCGCCGGTCTCTTTTTTATTACGCTTATGCCGGTAAACATACAGCTCGGCCGTTTTTTCCGATCCGTTTTTAAGCATGAACGGTATCTGTATACAGTCAAAGCGTTTTGCTTCAGCCATCAGCTCCAGCTGTTTCTGGGCCTGGTCTGCTTTTTGCATTATCCCTGTATCCTGTTTATCGGTATGCTGCAATAAAAGCTTTAGCGCGCTAAGCCCGTCGGGTATGTCCGATATCGTTTTTTTGAGCTCCGCGCCCGTCTGTTTATCCGGCCTGCAAAACAAATCCATTATCTTATCGGTAATTTCTTTTTTGTTGACATAACGGAATTGTCCGCCCATTTCCGGCATAAAATGCTTAAGCGCAGCCATATACTTTTCCGAAGGCGCATTGCCTTCGGCGGTCTGTTTCCCGTCAGTCGTTTTTTCTTTCATTAAATATATATCTTCATTTAATATAACCTGTTGTGCCACATCCGAAACCTGACTCTGCAAAACGCCCGCCTGCTCCGCGGGAATCTGAGCGCCCGCAGCGCCTGCCTGCCCCGCCGCCTGCCCAATATTTGAAGGCGTCTCGTTCTGCGCAGCAGCGGTATTTACATGCAACGCGCCGGCTGCGTCCGTCCCTCCCTTGGGGTCTGCGGCTATATACTCTGCCGCGGCGTTTATCTGCGCTGTCGCTGCGCCCTCCGGCGTTTCAGCCGGCAAAGCCGTTTGTCCGGTCATTACGGCCGTCTGCTTACCCGCCATATCCGCCTGAACGGTGTTTTTTTCTATAATGTAATTCATCTGGGGATCCTGCGTTCCGGGCGTTTCTGGCATGACCTGCGTCATACCGGGAGCCGCGGCAGCCTGTGCGGACGTATCAAGGCTTACCAATCCTGACACAATACCGGCAAGCAGCGTGCCTAAATTCGAATCCCCGCGAACGATCTGCGCAAGCGTCGCTATGTTTTCGGGAGTGCGGGGAATATTATTCTCAATAAGGAAAGCTGCCGCCTTAGGGTCAAGCCCGGGGTTTGCTTTCATAGTCGCAAGCGTACCGGGAATAATGTAACGCGCTGAATCAAGAGAACCGTTTTGCTTGTTTGAAGATTCTACGTTCAGAAGGTGCAGCACATACCCCGAACCGTTCTTGTTCGCGGCTACCTCCACCATGTCGCCTTTCAAAAGCCCGAGTTCGCTTTGCATGTAGGCCATAAACAACCTGTTTTCATCATTTTTAAGCATGACCTTATCGCCCTGTATATTTTCGACACGGGCAATAAGTATCTGGCCTTCGACGAATTTCGGGGCCGCATACTCGGAAATTATATGTATCTGTTCGACCTCTTTTATCTGGCCGATGTTTTCAATCTTCATCGTTCGCTTTCCCTTTTATATTTACGCCCATCAAGCCTCACGACTTGCTGGAGACCCAGTTTTTTACCCCCGTCAAGCCTCACGGCTTGCTGGGAGCCCCGTTTCTTATCCCCATCAAGCCTCACGGCTTGCTGGGAACCCCGTTTCTTACCCCCATCAAGCCTCACGGCTTGCTGGGGGCCCCGTTTATACCGCCCTTAAAATTTTCTGAATTCGGAGGGCTCCGTTACATGTCACACCATAGAGGTCTATATTATTTATCGGCTTTTATAAAATAGAGGTTTATATTATTTATCGGTTTTTATAAAAAGGATTAAATAGTTTTTGAAAATGTTTCGATATATAAATTAGCCGTTGAATCCAAAATCGTGGAATAAATTGGTATGCAATTTTATTTTCGGGTGAGGGGCATGTTCGATCTTAATAATATAAACAATAATCAGCTGGATTTTTTCAGGGAGCTTGAGAACATAGGCGCAAGCCATGCGGCTACCGCCCTTTCATTGATGCTCTCCCACGATGTCGCGATACGCGTGCCTCGGGCGCAGTTCTGCGAATACGGGCAGATATGCGAAATACTGAAAGGGCCTGAAAATGTAGTTGCGGGCTTGTTGGTGGGAATATGCGGGAACTTAAACGGTTTTATACTTCTTGTAATGGATGAGGAAGACGCGCGCAGGATAGCGGATACGATGCTGGAAGGTATGGCGGACGGTATGCCGGAGCCCGAGAAACAGGAGATGCGGATCTCGGCAATCAAAGAACTGGCAAACATACTCGTCAGTTCATACGTCAACGCGATATCCGAGTTGACCGGGCTTAAAATAGACGTTTCCGTACCTGACGTTGTTTTCGACATGGCCGGCGCCGTTATGAATCTTCTTGCGGTCGCGTATGGGGACATCTGCGACAGCGTTATGTTCATGGAAACGGAGTTTCAGGACAATGAGCAGAGCATATACGGCCATTTCTTCCTGATTCCTGATTTAGAGTCATACAAGGCGTTAATAAGCAAAATGGAAGCTTTCTGACATGAAGACAATTACGTTAGGTATCGCCGAGTTGCGAATAGCCCAATCGCCCGACAAGCTGGCGACTCTGGGTCTTGGTTCATGCGTGGGTCTGGTGATTTACGACCCCGTAAGCAAGATAAGCGGGATGATTCATATAATGCTGCCCACTGCTCCAAGAGGAGCCGTGGTAGCGAGCAAATACAAATATGCCGACACAGGTATTATAGAGCTTATACGCCTGCTCACCGCACAGGGCGCACTGCGCTCAAGGCTGGTCGCAAAGGCTGCCGGAGGAGCGCATATGTTCAATGCCTCTTATAACAACGATGTTATAAACATCGGCCAGAGGAATATTGAGATGTGCCAGAAAGTCCTCAAAGAAAGCTCCATCGCACTCATTGCCGAGGACACCGGCGGCAGCAGCGGGAGATCAATTGAATTTTGCTGTGAAAGCAGCAAGCTTGAAATCCGTACCGTTTCACCGAGAAACGTGCGGGTAATATGACAAGCTGATATATAGTTTATATTATTCAGGAGGGTTATATGAAAAGGGTGCTGATTGTAGACGACGCCGCATTCATGAGAGTGTCAATAAAAAATATGCTCAGCAAGAATGGATACGAAGTGATCGGCGAAGCGGAGAACGGTAAGGTTGCGATAACAAAATACCAGGAGTTATCCCCCGACATCGTTACTATGGATATTACGATGCCGGAGATGGACGGCCTTGCGAGTATCAAGAAAATACTTGCTATAAATCCTTCCGCCAATATCATAATGATATCCGCTATGGGACAGGAGAGCATGGTTAGGGAGGCTGTGCTTTCAGGCGCAAAAGGGTTTATAGTTAAGCCGTTTAAAGAAGACGCAATAATAGCGGCTCTGAATAATCTGCATTAATATCAGCGAAAAGCAACCGCTTCGCTGTCTTTAGAGCTAAACCTGTTGGCGGCTGTCTGCCGCCGGCATCCGCGGCCTTATTGCGGAAAGTTTAATAAAAAGAAGGGAAACTGGCATGTCTTCAAATGATTCAATGCTGGATATATACCTGTACGAGAACGTGCAGCTGCTGGAAAAGTTTGAGTCGCTGCTTTTAGAATGCGATAAAAACGAATCGTTCTCAGCAGAGCATGTCGCAGAGATCTTCCGTATACTGCATACGATAAAAGGATCGTCCGCGATGATGAACTTTGACAACGTTGCAAATCTTTCGCACGCGATGGAAGATCTTTTCGGTTATCTTCGCGAACACAACACGCGTAAGGAAGATTATCGCAAATTAAGCGATCTTGCATTTGAAACGCTGGATACAATAAAATCCGAGATAGCCAAGATTCAGAGCAGCGGTATGCCGGACGGAGACCTTTCCGGCATCATAAACAGTATAGAGGAATACCTTGGCATGCTTACGAACAGAAAGCAGCAGCCGCAGCAGGAGGAAGAAAAAACCGAGTATACATTCGAGAGTTCAGACGCCGAGGGCGGGCGTTGCTACAAAACTAAAGTCTTCTTTGAAAAAGACTCTAAAATGGAAAACATACGCGCTTTTGGTATCGTCAAATCTCTTGAGGGCATGTGCTCGAATCTCGTTACTGTTCCCAAGGATCTGTTTGAAGAACACAGCGACGATGAAATAGTAACGAACGGCTTTACGCTTTACGTCATGTCGGACGAGCCTAAAGACGTTCTTTACAGCAAGATACGCGAGGCGTTTTTCATCCGGAGCATGGAGTTTGAGGAAATAGACGAGCAGGAAGCCTCATCGGTGTTCAGCCCGCCCGAAGAAAAATCAAAGTCCCGCAAAACCGTAGAGAAACAGGCGGATACTCCGGGTACGATAAAACAGAATTACATGAGCGTCAACTTAACTAAGCTTGATACGCTTATGGACCTCGTAGGAGAGATAGTCATCACGGAAGCGACCGTAACAAAGAATCCCGAGGTTTGCGGGCTCAAGCTTGAAAGCTTTGAGAAGGCTTCACGGCAGCTCAGAAAACTTACTGACGAATTGCAGGATATCGTCATGTCCATCCGCATGGTTCCGGTATCCGCAACGTTCCACAAAATGGAGCGCATAGTCCGCGACATGTCCGCAAAAGTGGGCAAGAAAGCCAAGCTCACGATAATCGGAGAAGACACGGAGCTCGATAAAAACGTTCTTGACAACCTCTCGGACCCGCTCATGCACATAGTGCGCAACTCTATGGATCACGGGCTCGAGCAGGCCGATGAGCGCGAGCGCCTCGGCAAAGAGCCCGTTGGCGAAATAAAGCTGGAAGCGCGCAACACGGGCGGCGACGTAATGATACTGATATCAGACGACGGACGTGGCCTTGACCGCGAGGCGCTTATTAAAAAAGGCATGGAGAAAGGCCTGATAAAGAAGCCCGCGGCGGAATTAACCGATAAGGAAGCATACTCGCTGATATTCACGCCCGGTTTTTCCACGAAGGAACAGGTCACGGAATTTTCCGGCCGCGGCGTGGGTATGGACGTCGTGATGAAAAACATAGAGAAGATAGGCGGTTCGTTATCTGTAAACAGCGAACCGGGCAAGGGCATGACCGTTCAGATACGCATACCCTTAACGCTCGCCATTATCGACGGCATGCAGGTCTCGGTGGGCGGTGATTCGTTCATCATACCGCTTATCAACATCCGCGAGTCGTTCAAGCCCGCGAAAGGCGATATATTCTCCGACCCGGAAGGCAATGAAATGATCTATATCCGCGGGAACTGCTACTCCGTGGCAAGATTATATAAAATTTTCGGCATAGACACCAAGGTTACCAATCCTGAAGACGGAATACTGGTTACGGTGGAATCGCAGCTCGATACGTACTGCCTGTTTGTGGACGATCTTGTCGGCGAACATCAGACGGTCGTTAAGCCTATCCCCGCCTATATATCCAAAACGCTCGGCGAGATCAAGAGTATCGCAGGATGCACTATACTTGGCGACGGAAGCATCAGTCTTATACTTGACCTCAACGGATTACTTCAACAGAAGAAAATTGCAGTATGAGATTTGTACCGGTAAATTATCTGCGCTCCGGACAAAGGGTCGGTTCAGACCTTATATTGTCTCAAAACATGGTACTGCTGCGCAGGGGCGTTGTGCTTAACGCCTCAATAATACATAAAGTATCTTCACTTGGTTTTCAGGGCATATATATCGACGACGAACTGTCGGAGGGTATTGACGTTGAGGAAGTCATAAGCCATGATCTTAAGGTAAAAACGAAGAAAGAAATTGAATCGCTTTTTACCAGTGTTAAGCATAACAGGCCTTCTACCGCCAAAAGGCATGTTAGCTCGATAAGAGCGCTGGTCGAGAACATTGTGGACGAAATCTCGCATAACCGCAACGTGATGATTAACGTGATTGATCTTCGCACGTTTGACGATTACACCTACAGTCACAGTTTAAACGTTGCCGTTATTTCCGCTGTTATCGGCACGGCTCTTAAGATGAACAGAGCCGCGGTAAACGAACTCGCCATGGGAGCGCTCATACACGACGTAGGCAAGATGTTTATCGGCAGGGATACACTTAATAAACCTGACAGGCTTACGCACGAGGAATTTGAACAGATCAAAAAGCACAGCGAACTGGGTTACAAATACCTGTGTGATTACTTCGACATTTCGGAGAGCTCGAAAATCGTTTCGCTGCAGCACCATGAGAAATATGACGGCACTGGATACCCGAGCGGTATCTCCGGGGAAGGTATACATAAATACAGCCGCATAGTTTGCTTAGCCGACGTTTATGACGCCCTAATGTCCGACCGTCCATACCGTAAAGCTATGCCGCCTTCTGAAGTTATAGAGTATATAATGAGCGGGTACAACACGATGTTTGACCCGGAGGCAGTTACAGCCCTGACAAGGAAGATAGCGCCCTACCCTGTCGGCACGTGTTTAATGCTGAGCACGGGACAGATAGGTATCGTTGTGCAGAATAACGAATCGACCAGCCTTCGTCCGGTAGTAAAACTTATCGTCAAAGGCAAGCCCACCAATCGCTTTATCGACCTTTCCAACGATCGTGAAGCCCTTAACATCACTGTCAAAGAAGTTATAAACAGCTAACATTTGCTACGTTTCACTTGCTTCCCTCATATTTTCATTTAATTATGAATATTTCATACGGTCACATAAAAAGCGGTTAATCGTCCGTATATCCATTAAGAATAAGGAATATAGATTTGTTTTATTCTTATGGAGTGATTGAAACGAAATTAGGCTATAAAAAGTTTTTTATCCAGCTATACATACGTATTCGCGACGACGATATATCGTCGCTGAGCGCCCAGCTTTCCTTTTCTTTGCTGATGTCTCTGTTCCCTTTTCTGCTGTTTTTGCTGAGCGTAATAAGCGTTACGTCAATCTCGGTTCCTGAGTTCACTGAAAACATTATAAAATTCATGCCGGGTGATGCGGGAGCGTTTATATCAGACGTAATAAGCGAGATGATCAACGCAAAAAGCACTGTGCTGCTTTCGATAAGCGCGGTAGTTACTGTATGGGGTTCGTCCCGCGGCATAGGCGCGCTGAGAAAAGGCCTTAATAAGGCTTACGACAAGGAAGAGCATCGCTCTTTTTTTAAGATGAAGATCATGTCAATAGTGTTTACCATAGGCATTGCTTTGTTGGTAATAATAACGCTTCTGTCCATAATATTCGGCAGTCTGATTGGCGAATTTATATCCGGCTTCTTTGCTTTCCCGCAGGCGTTTTTGAAATTCTGGGTAATACTGAGATATACCGTTCCCATAACGATAATGTTTATAATGTTTACCCTGGTTTACACATGCGTGCCCTGCTGCGGCATCAGGTTTAAAGAAGCGCTGCCCGGCTCCATTTTTTCTACCGCAGGCTGGATAGTGACTTCGCTGTTATTTTCGTTTTACGCCGACAACATTTCAGGCTATACAAGAATCTACGGCAGCATAGGCGGTATAATAATACTTCTTATATGGATATATATAAGCTGCATTATAATAATGTTAGGCGGCGAGATAAATGCGACGTTCTCGTATTTCCGCAACAATATGAGCGTTGAAAAATATGAAAACCCCGCCATGCTTCCCACCTGGTTTAAGAGAGGGCTTAAGCATAAACATACCTGCGGCAAATGAAAGCGCCCATCTAAGGTGCTTTCATGTTTCGCTGCTCAGTCATCAGCCTTTTCACGTCCTTAACTAATATTGGGCCTTAACGGACCATTGAATATTTTTTTGTGTAGGTTTGTCAAACATATTGGACAGTGTATGATGCAAGATATTCGGTTGGGGATTGCCAACCGAGCGGGCGCATAGGGATCTTGTTCGAGCGGTAACGATAGACGTCAAGTTGGTACTTGAAGT
>JAEYPO010000017.1 GCA_023410595.1 Bacillota bacterium
GCAATTACAACGCTATCAAAGATGGGATAATAACTTCCCGCTGCTGGTACTGGGGAGAAAATCGCCCCTCCAGTACTGGAGGGAGAACTTTGCCGAAAGTGTAACAGATCATTTGACAACGTAGAACGTCATAACCTCTCCCGTTTTACTTTGTAAATCGAATATTGTATAATAACGGAATGAGATAAAAAATAATACCAACTAAAATTATATTATGGTGAGGGCATCGATTATGAAGAAGCATCTAATGAAAACACTGGCTATATTGACAGCATTGATTATGACAATCAGTTTATGCCCGCCGGTTACGGCTACTGCAGCCTATCCGGATCCATACGCAGCAACCGCAAACGTGGCGGTTAACCTCTCCTTGAACGAACTGTCGGGTGTTGCGGATTTTGGAGACGGTGCTTACGAACCTTATGTTTACGGATTTACACGGCCGGCCGACGGAAAGGGCAGTTATGGAAGTATAGACGGTATAGACGATGTCTCTGGCTATTTGCTGACAGGAGATGTGTCTGATATACCTAGTACTTTGTGCTCAGATGATAATACCATTAATTTGAGTTTCAAGGCCAGTCAAGACGGAACATATACATTTATACTCATCGTTGGAGGGTATAGTATGTCAGACGGCTCCTATGTACTGGTATCAAGACGGACAATCACCGTGGAGGTGACAGGCGGAAATACTGCCCCGGTCGCCTCCGCTGTATCGATAACCGGCACAGCCGCCTACGGTCAGCCACTGACGGGCAGTTACACCTATACTGACGCGGACAGCGATACTGAAGGCACATCCATTTTCAAATGGTACCGCGCGAACGATGATGTCGGAACCGGCAAAGCGGAGATCAGCGGCGCAACGGCAAAAACGTATACGCTGACCGAAGCTGACGTGGATAAATACATCTGCTTCGAAGTCACGCCGGTTGCGTCAGCGGGGACAAGCCCCGGCACGGCGGTACAAAGCGACTACACAGCGGCTGTACAGCGGTCAGACTGCGCCACGGTAACCGGCATCACGCCGGTGCTGTCAAGCAAAACGGACACGACCATTACGCTGACGTCTGTGGCGGGATATGAATATTTAAAAGTCGCGGACGGCGCGGCAACCACCGGCACCTGGCAAGACAACAATGAGTTCAGTAGTTTGTCACCCAAGACAGCCTACGACTTTTATCAGCGTGTAAAACAGACCGCGACGCACAAAGCGTCCGGCATATCGGACAAGCTCGATGTCACCACGTATGACACAGCGGCGGTCGTGGGTTCGGTCACCGTTCCCGCAAATGCGACCTACACAGCGGGGCAGAACTTAAACTTCACGGTCAACTTCGATAAAAATGTCACCGTCAATACAAGCGGAGGAACACCGCGCATTGCTCTGGCTGTTGGCTTATCGATGGGTTACGCGAACTATGAGAGCGGTTCGGGGACATCTGCCCTTGTTTTCAGCTGTAAGATCGAGGAAGGCTGGTGGGACACAAATGGCATCGCCGTGGGAGAACTATTCCTGAACGGCGGCACCATACAAGACGCGACGGGCAATAACGCCACATTGACACTCAACGGTATTAGGAGTACGGCGGGTGTGCTCGTTGACGCCGTTGTGCCGACGGTATATTCGGTTGCCAATCCCGCAGACGGAACGTATACAGCGGGGCAGAACATAGACTTCACAGTCAACTTCAGCGAAGCGGTTGCCGTCAATACAACCGGAGGAACGCCGTGCATTGAAATAGAGGTCGGTTCCAAAACCGTTTATGCAAACTATGAGAGCGGCTCGGGCACTTCAGATCTTCTGTTCCGCTATACGGTCGAGGCGGGTGAATGGGACAGTGACGGCATCACCGTGGCATCATCAGTGTCCTTGAACGGCGGCACGATAAAGGATGCGGCAGGCAACAACGCGGCACTGACGTTTACCGGCGGTACCTTAACCGGCGTTTTGGTGAAGAAGACGCAGACCATCACGTTTGCGAATCCCGGCGCACAGAACTTCGGAACCAGCCCGAATCTGACAGCGACATCAGATTCAGGATTATCCGTCACGTTTTCAAGCTCGACGACTGCCGTCGCCACCATAACCAGCGGTGGTGCCCTGACGTTCCACAGTGCGGGAACAGCAACCATAGACGCCGATCAAGCGGGAAATGAGGAATATCTTCCCGCGACGACGGTCTCTCAAAGCTTTACTGTTAACGCAGTCGCCCCCGATGCGCCGACTGCTGTCACAGCAGTGGCAGGCAACAGGCAGGCAAGCATTAGCTTTACACCTCCGGCTTTTACCGGCGGCACGACGATCACGGGGTATACCGTCACGGCAAGCCCGGGCGGTGCCACGGGCACAGGAGCGGGAAGCCCGATCACAGTGACGGGGCTGACCAACGGCGTTGAGTATACGTTCACGGTGACGGCAACGAACGGCGTGGGCACGGGCTCGGCATCCGCTGCATCCAACAGCGTGACACCCAAAGCGGCGCAGACCATCACGTTTGTGAATCCCGGTGCACAGACTTTCGGCACCAGCCCGACATTGACAGCGAGTACGGATTCGGGGCTGACGGTTACCTTTACAAGCGGGGATACTGACGTGGCGACCATAACCACTGGCGGCCTCCTCACATTCCATAAAGCGGGGACGGCGATCATTCACGCCGATCAAGCGGGAAACAGCTCATATCTTCCTGCCACGCGGGTCACACAAAGCTTTACCGTTAACGCTGTTGCCCCCGGCGCGCCGACAGGCGTCGTGGCGACGAAGGGCGACGGTCAGGCGAGTATTAGCTTTACACCTCCGGTTTTTACCGGCGGAGAAGATATCACGGGATATACCGTCACATCCAGCCCGGGAGGGTTCACAGCGAGCGGAGCGTCAAGCCCGATCACAGTGACGGGGCTGACCAACGGTATGGCATATACTTTCACCGTGACAGCGACGAACGACGCGAGCCTCACAGGTACGGCATCCGCTGCATCCAACAGCGTGACACCGGCAGCTGTACCGACGGTAACGGGCCTATCTCTCGCAAACGGCACCATGGCGGGCGGCACAAGCGTGACCATCACGGGAACAAACTTCACAGGTGCGACTGCGGTGAAATTCGGCAGCACAGACGCGGCTTCGTATACGGTTGATTCAGACACTCAGATCACAGCGACTTCCCCGGCGCATAGCGCCGGAACGGTGCACGTGACAGTGACGACACCGGGCGGCACAAGCGCGACAGGCGCGGCGGGTCAGTTTACATTTACAGACATGACCGCGCCCATATTAAGCGCTGCCAGCGCAAGTTCGGTGACATCCTCCGGCGCGACACTGAATGTCACGTCCGACGAAGCGGGAACTTATTACTACCTTGTGTACGCGGCTGAGGACGCGGCTCCGAGCGCGGCAACGGTGAAAGCACAGGGTACGGCAGCTGCCAAAGGCACAGGAGCCGCTTCGGCATCAGCCAATGCGATAACCGTGACCGGATTATCTTCTTCCACTGCGTATAAAGCGTATGTGATCGCGGAGGATGCGGCGGCCAATTTGTCGGCGGTTTCCGCGATTCCGTTCACAACGATGACCAAGCTGTCAGCACCGGCAGGGCTCGCGTGGGATTCAACGGTTCCCGGAAAGGCAAAATGGAACGCGGTGACGAACGCGAGCAGCTACAGCGTGCGGCTGTATAAGGATGGCAACGCGCAGGGCAGCGCGATCAGCGTGGCCGCGGGTACGCTTTATTATGACTTTACGGGCGCGATCGCGACTCTGGGCGCGGGCACATATACATTCGAAGTGATGGCTAAAGGCGACGGTCATAGCTTTGTGAACAGCGATGTGTCTGCTCAAAGCTATGGATATAGCTACACCATACCGGCACCGACGCCGACACCGACACCGACGCCGACACCGACGCCGACGCCGACACCGACGCCGACACCGACGCCGACACCATCGGCAACGCCGAAACCGTCAGCGACACCGAATGCAACGGCGACGCCGGCGCCATCGGCAACGCCGAGTGCGACGGCAGCACCGACACCGACGGCAACACCAAACCCGACGGCGACACCCACACCGACACCGTCTACAACTCCCTTGGCCGACACTCGGACGATCACAGGGACGCTGCTTGACTCAAACGGCAATCCGATGGCCGGATATGTGGTGGAGCTGCACTCCGATCCGATCACAACGGTCACGGATGCAAACGGACGGTATACATTCTACGATGTGGATTACACGAGCCACGAACTAATCGTGAAAACACCCGAAGGTGAGGAGATCGCCGCGTTCGAGCTGGTCTTCTCAGAAGGAGAAAATTCTAGCACGGATGTGACGGAAAAAGGCGTCAACATCACATATACCCGCAGCACCGAAACAGTCACCATCGATGTAGCGCTCAAAGCGGACGAAAACGGCGCGGCAATATCTAAGGTCTCGGTGTCGGATACGCCGCAAACGAGTCAAACATATAGCGGTATTGGCACGGTGCTCCTGTGGATCGGCGGTGGGGTTCTTGCGATTCTGCTGATCGCTTTGCTGATTATCATTATGCTGAAGAGAAAGAAAGAAGATCGGAAGGAACTTATATAAGTAATATCGAAGATGGCAGTGCAAAGCGCAATGCAATCTTCCTAGTGTGATAAATAGCCACACCAACAAAAAAATGGTATTATGAGCCGCTAGAACAATCGGTTAAGGTCTATGTATTGCGTTTAACGAGTAGTATATTTTAGAGGAGATATCACAAAACCGATAGGGGGTAATCAACTCAGTTCTGAAGTAGGCCTGAGTAGTCGACTCCCCTCGCCTCCACCAATAATAATGAATAAGCATCCGTCAGGGTGTGTGGCAGGAAGCATAAAATTTCCGTTTGGAAGGCTTATGCTTCCATTTCAGCAAGGAAAACTTATGCTTCCACAGCAATGCCTCCCGTTTGGGAGGTTTTTTCTTCATACCATTATCTTTGAGTTTTATGAATTTAGGGTTTTCCAATACTCTTTGAAAGCCTGTTCCCTTAAAATGATAGATGAAGGCAAAGTGTTTTCTATTTTTCTTCTACTGGGATATTCATCAACCTCGTAAGCATTAGTTACGGTTACCTCTTATCATCTGTGTAAAATACGCGCTCCTCCAATCTCCGTTTTGCTTTAGCCGTTTCATTCAAAACGGAGGTAAGAATGAAAAACAAGGCAGATGCTTCCTGGTTCTATCAGATGTCAGGCAAAGCTTTCCGTGTTGACCGCTTGGCGTAATGAAAAAGGGCAACTTATTATTCTTTACTGTCCCGCACTGCGGTGGTCTGGCGGACAATCAACTGCGGCGTGAGCTGCATTGCAAGAGGATCCAGCCCTTTATTGCTGGAAAAGCTGTCCATCAGCATCATGGCGGCAAGGCGACCTGTCTGTTCGGAGGGGTGGCGGACGGTGGTCAACGTGGGCGAGTAGACGCTTGAAAACGGGATATCGTCGAATCCCATCACGGAGACGTCGTCGGGAACGCGAATGCCGTGTTGGATCAATGCCTGAATCACGCCAAAGGCGACCATATCGTTGATGCAGATGATGGCCGTGGCGTCGCAGCGCGCCTCGACGAAGGCTGTCCCGGCCATGGTGCCCGCGGTCAGCTCGATATCGTTGCCATAATAATCATTGGGCGGGTCCGCGACGAAGAGATACTGGTTGTCCGGAACGATCTCCGCCTGCACCAATGCTTCCTGATATCCGGTATAGATCTCCTGGCGCGTCCAGCGGCTGAGCGGCGTGGTGGCGAATGCGATGCGCCGATGGCCCAGCTTGAGCAGATAGTTGGCTGCCAACTTGCCGCTGCCGCGCGTATCGAAGCTGATCATAGGGCATTTGGCGCCGCGGATCTGCTGGTCAAGCAATACGATCTTCAGCCCTTTTTCCACATACTGATTGATCGTATCGGGGGAAGTATCCACGGGGGAAATGATGGCGCCCAGCGCCTGCCGCCGGTAAAGCTGCAGCAGATACTCACGCTCCTTCAGCGCATCCCGCTCCGTATTGCACAGCACGAACATATAGCCCTTTTCCGACATGACGGCATCGATCCCGGACAGCGCCTGCAGATAGAAGGGATTGGAGATATTGGGGATGATCAGTCCAATATCGGCACTGCCGTTTTTGCGCAGAAGCTGCGCTGCGATGTTGGGCTGGTAGCCGAGTTCCGCAGCGGCTCTGCAGACGCGTTCACGCAGCGCCTCGTTCATCGGATGCTCGGAAGAGCTAAGCGCACGGGAAACCGTTGCGATGGACACATGCGCATACAACGCTACATCCCGGATAGTCGGTCGTTTTGATTCCTTTGCCATATTGATCCCCAAGACCTTTCCAATTGTTATTGATATACCAGTATCCCGAAGCTCGTCAGAGCAAAGCAGGCGGCGCTTATCAGCGCCAGATACAGCAGGGTGGAACAAATGCAGCAATCGATCGCAAAAGGCACATCACCCTCGAAGCTGCCGGACCAGACGATGGACATGATCGGCGCGGGACTGCCAAACAGTATCCCGAGCAGAATCGCCGTCTGCCGCTCGCAGAACGGGAGCAGTATCAGCGTCACGCAGAGCGGCAGGATCACGGCCTTGTACACGGAATAGAGAATCGCCGCGCGGTCACACACCCAACGAAAGACGCCGTATTTACAGGCCAGCGCGCCGAGATAGAGCAGCGCAAGCGGCGATGCCATGCCCGCAAAGACATCGATCGCAGTCATGAACAGCGAGGGGATTCCAAGACCCCACCCTTTAAGCGCGAGGCCGATCAGCAGCGCAATAAAGCATGGGCTGGTAAACAGCTTTTTAACGGTGCTTTTCAGGGCTCCTCCCGACGAGCCGAGGAACATGGGATAATAGAGGCTCCAAATCAGCAGATCCTGCGCCACACCATGCATCACGGCAACAAATATGGCGGATGGCCCGAGGAAGACGCTTAAAAGCGGGATCGCGACATAGGTGACGTTGCCGATGCCGCACTGGAAGCGGAGCAGAGACCGGCGATTCTGCGGCGCATTGCGCAGGATAAGGCCGCTTAGGAAATGCAGCGCCAGCGTGATGATCAGCGTCGCCAAACAAACCACCAGCCCTGTGGTAAGCAGCGTATCCAGATCGATCTGCGAAAAGGCAGACAGTATCATCCCCGGATAACACACATTCATCAGCAACGGCGGAAGAACGTTTTCCGCCTCGTTTGGGATAAAACGCAGCTTCGCGGCAAAATACCCGATTACAATTGCCACAATGAAGAAAAAAAGTCCGTCCAACTGCATAGATACCCCGGAGAACGCTCCAAAAATACGTAACGCACACAGAAAAAGCGATTTGAGTGTCATTACGGAGCCATAGCTGCTTTCAATTATAACATATGGAAGTCGAATTTCAAGCATTAAAATAGAAAACGTTTACCGAGTAAAAACATTATTTTTTAGTTGCACAATCCCTGAAATGTTGCTACTATTAAGCCACAACGACCGATACCAGTAACAATATCTCTCCTAACGCAATGAAGCGGTGAATGATCCAGAAAACGTTTACAGACAATGAAAGTGCAGAAGCAGCTATGAGGTTTATGCATGTAATGCAATTACATAGGCCTAAAATCAACTAACAGGAGGAAAAAATGAAAAGGTATTTGGCGATTTTGCTCTCCGTCGTCTTCGTTCTTGCACTGACAGCCTGCACCAGTTCACCCGACGCAGCTACACAGAGCAACGCGACCGAGACGGAATCGGCGACGGTAACAGAAAGTACAGCTGCCGAGACAGCCGACCTTGAGCCCATTAAGATCGGCTGCATCCAGGATACCAGCGGCAGCGCTTCCATCGCAGGCCAGCCCAATGAATGGGGCGTCAAGTATGCGGTGCAGTGGATCAATGACAACGGCGGCGTCAACGGCCGGATGATCGAGCTCTATACCCGCGACTGCCAGAACGACGCGGAAGTCGGCGTCACCGTCTATCGCGAGCTGGTAGATGAAGTCGGTGTATGCGCCATTATCGGACCGCCGCTGTCCAACCCGGCTTCCGCTTGGGTGGAGCTGGCGACCGAGGACAAGGTACCCATCGTCGGCCACTTCATGGACGAGCTGTGTACCACCGATCCTGAGACCGGTGTACCATATCCTTACATGTTCTTGGCCGAGCCTTCCTGCTCCGTACAGAGCTACATACTCGCGCAGTATGCCATGGAGGATTTGGATGTGAAGACCGTCGCGACCCTGTACAACACCTCCAACGCCTACGCGGTTGCGCACGAAGCACCGTTTGTGGACTACATCTCCTCGAATGGCGGAACCGTAGTTGCGCAGGAAACCTTCACCTGGACGGATACCGACTATACGGCACAGGCGCAGAAGATCGCGGGTCTGAACCCCGATGCGGTTCTTCTTTGCGATTACTGCAACCAGATGGTCACAGCGTATGACAACCTTCGTGACGCGGGTTATACCGGCAAGATTCTGGGCGCAAACACCATGTATCCGCCGTTCAACACCCTCGTGAAGAACAAGGTGGTCGATTGCTACTTCGTACAGAACTACGACCTGAAGGATACCGGAACCGGCACCATCGCCAGCCTTGTTGAGACGCAGATGGCGGATACCGGCACCGATTATCCGACCTCCAACGTCGGCTTTGGCTGGGATGCAACCATGGTCCTCTACAATGCGATGATCCAGGCGGCCGATCCTATAAACGGTGAAGAGGTGCGCGGCATCCTTGAAAACAACACGACCGAAGTGCTCTCTTGCGGCGGCCAGACCATCGGCATCGACCCGGCGACGCACCGTCCGACCCGTGACCTGGGCATGTACATCGCCACCTACGACGAGAACAACGAGATCGTTTGCCTCGTCTACAGAACGACCGACTATACAAAATAATCGCTTCCGAAGATGCGATTAACCAATCATGCTTTGAGGGCGAGCGATTATCGCTCGCCCTCAGTCTTCTAATAAGGAGTTTACCTTATGAGCTTTCAATTATTGATCAGTGGAATTTCGCTGGGGGCTGTCTATGCACTGATCGCGGTAGGCTTTGCGATCGTATTCAGCGTTTTAAAGTTCAGCAACTTTGCGCATGGCGGCATGATCAGCGCGTGCGCCTATGTCGGCTACTATTTCCAGAGATCATTTGCGACGACACCGCCGATCTATGTAACCATACTGTTTACCGCAGTCTTTGGCATAGTGCTGGCGTTTCTGATCGATTTGATCGCATACCGCCGCCTGCGCGTTAAGCAGGCGCCCAATATTTATTATTTCCTTGCGTCCATTACATTGTCGATTATGATTGTCCAGATACTGTCGGTATTCTACGGGAAGAATCTCTACGCGTATCCCGCGATCTTTGAGGAGACCACCTTTAGTATCGGCAGTATCCGGTTTTCATCCATAGATACGTTAATTCTGTTTGTATCCCTCGCCGTGCTCGCGGTTCTGATCTACCTGATCGACCGGACGCGTATCGGCCTTGCGATCCGTGCTGTGGCCATCAATCCGCAGACCAGCAAACTGATGGGAATCAACTCCAACGTGATCATCATCGCGGTCTTTGCTATCGCGGGCGCGCTCGCAGGCATTTCGGGCGTACTGCTCGGCCTTAAGTATTCGGTTTATCCGACGCTCGGCTCGCAGATGATGCTCAAAGGATTCATTGCCTCGGTGGTGGGCGGCCTCGGGTCACTCAGCGGCGCGATCATCGCTGCGATATTGCTCGGCATTATTGAGGTATTCCTAACCTATTTTCTCGGCTCACTATCCACGCCGATCATACTATTCGGCATTATGCTGGTCTTCTTGGCGGTCCGTCCCGAGGGCATCGCCGGCAGATTCGCAAAGGACAAGGTCTAAGGAGGCAACCCATGAGCAATTATGAGCTTTCTTTGATAATGCTGGCGTGTATCTCCGTGATCACGGTCAGCGGCGTCTTTGCGATGACGAGTCTTGCGGGTATGTTCTCACTCGGACAGGCGGCGTATATGTCCATCTCCGCGTACCTGACATTCTGTCTTGCAAAGTATCTGGATCTGCCCGTGCTGGTGACGGCGATTATCGGCCTTGCCGCAAGCGCGCTGGTCGCATTGATCATCGCACTTCCGGCGCTGAAGCTGCGGCGGGACTATTTTGCCCTGTTGTCCGTCGGCTTTGGCGAAATGATAGGGGCTATCGTCATCCTGCTCGGTAAGTGGACGAACGCGGCGGTCGGTTTCTCCAAGATCCCGAAGGTCGAAAACCTGGTGTGGCTGATACTCGGCATCACGGTGCTGATTGTGTTTATGGTGCGCAACCTGAAGCACTCACGTTTCGGCAGGATGTGCATCGCGCTCAAGACCGACGAGATTGCCGCGAAAAGCTTTGGCATCAACGTTTATAAGCTTAAGATCAGTATATACATCATCGCGTCCGTAATCGCGGCAGTCGGCGGCATCTGCTATGGTCTGCGCAACCGCGTTATTTCCCCCGACGCGTTCGACTGGTCGCTTTCCTCGGAGATGCAGATACTGCTCTTCTTCGGCGGCACAAACTCGCTGACGGGTTCGGTGGTATCGGCTGCGGCGCTCAAAGTACTGCCCGAATTCTTGAAGGGCATTTCGATCGGCGGGGTGGATTTGCAGGCCTGCAAAACCATCATATATTGCGCGCTGATCATCTTCATCATCAATTTCCGCACCAAAGGCATAATGGGTGAGCACGAGCTGACGCTGGAGCCGATCCGCAGGCTCGCGAAGAAGTTAAAGCACGCGCGCAGGAAGGAGATTGGGAAATGAGCAAGTGTATTCTGAAAACCAGCCATATCAACAAGAGCTTCGGTGGCGTCGTTGCGGTCAAGGATTTTACCTTTGAAATTAACGAAGGCGAGATCATTGCGATTATCGGCCCGAACGGCGCAGGCAAGACAACGATCTTCAATCTGATCTCCAAGATCTATGAGGCCGACAGCGGTTCGATCGAGTTTGACGGGAAAGACATCACGAAGAAGTCCCAAATAGAGGTCGCGCGCATGGGCATCTCGAGAACGTTCCAGAACACGCGCCTGTTCACGGGGCTCAACGTGATGGATAACGTCAAGGTCGCGCTCGATTTCAACAGCAAATACAGTCTCATTGAGGCGATGCTATTGCTGCCGAGGCGCTGGAAGATGGAGCAGGAGACCACGCGCCGTACGATGGAGTGTCTTGAGCTTCTGGGCCTTAATCAGTACGCGGCACAGCGCCCGGCCAACCTGCCATACGGCATACAGCGCCGCGTGGAGATTGCGCGCGCGCTGGTATCCGATCCGAAGGTGCTGATGCTGGACGAGCCGGCGGCAGGCCTTAATCCCGAGGAGGTCTTCCAGCTGATGGACTTCCTGCATGAGATCAGAAGGAAGTATCCTAAGACCGCCATCCTGATCATTGAGCACAGGATGGATATGGTGATGAACATGAGCGAATACATCTATGTGCAGGACTTCGGCGGGACAATCGCGCAGGGCTCCCCCAGCGAAATACAGAACAATCCCGTGGTTCTCAAAGCCTATCTGGGCGAGGAGGAGTGAGCGGTGGCTAATATTCTTGAGATACGCGGCCTGAAGGTATATTACGGCGTGCATGAGGCGGTCTGCGGCATCGACATGGATATCGAAGAGGGCAAGATCACCGCCATCATCGGTTCCAACGGAGCAGGCAAGACGACGATCATCAGCGCGATATCGGGCGCCGTCAAACGTGACGGGCAGATAATATATGCGGGCGCTTCGCTGACCACCAAAGCAAACCGTGTCGTCAGGCAGGGTATCGTGCAGATCCCGGAGGGAAGAAAGATATTTGCGGGTCTGACCGTGGAAGAGAATCTGATGCTCGGCGCTTATACCGTGAAGAGCAAGAAGCGCATCGAACAGCTACTGGAGGAGCAGTACCGGATATTCCCCCGGCTGAAGGAACGAAAGAAACAGGACGCCGGAACGCTCTCGGGCGGGGAACAGCAGATGCTGGCCATTGGCCGCGGCCTGATGGGCGAACCGAAAGTGCTGATGCTGGACGAGCCGTCCCTCGGTCTTGCGCCTGTGATCGTCACGGATGTGTTTGAGAACATCACGCGTATCCGCAATGAGGGCATCACGGTCATCCTTGTGGAGCAGAACGCAAAAAAATCCTTGAGCATATGCGACTATGGCTATGTTATCGAGAACGGCCGGAAAGCCATGGAGGGCAAGGGTCATGAGCTGCTGTGCAACGAGGAGGTCAACAGCGCGTATCTTGGCGCATCGCGCGACTGTTAATAACCGATTGCTATTGCGGAGACGGACAAACATATCGATGGAATGGGAATGAGAACATGTCTGTCTGTCGGAGTACATTGCTCCAGCCTTCATATGTTTGATCGTTGGAGCAATATATACTGATTATAAATTCGGCATGCAGCGTGGCATGACGAGAAGGGCATAAAGTATGGAACTGAAAAGCTGCAAAATTGAGAATCTCCCCGTGCATATCTACGACACTCGCGAAGCGATGGGTAAGGCCGCAGCAAAGGACGGGGCGGAGCGTATCAACAAAATTATAGCGAAGAACGGCGTTGCGAACGTGATGTTCGCCGCGGCGCCTTCCCAGAACGAGCTGCTGGAAGAACTGCTGGAATACGACA
Organism: Bacillota bacterium; assembly: GCA_023410595.1. GTDB lineage: Bacteria > Bacillota > Clostridia > Christensenellales > SZUA-584 > DTFZ01. The sequence goes on from JAEYPO010000017.1 coordinate 12,643, forward strand.
TCGACTGGACTAAGGTCAGGGCTTTCCATCAGGATGAGTACATCGGCATCAGCGATGATGAGCCTGCGGGCTTCGGCAACTTCCTGTGCCGTGCGATATGGGGCAAGGTCCCGCTTAAGGAGCGGCATTTTCTGCTCTGCGCACCCGGGGAAGCGGCGGCAAAGTGCGAGGAGTACAGCAGTCTGCTCACTAAGTATCCCGTGGACCTGATATTCCTCGGTGTGGGCGAAAACGGGCATCTCGCGTTCAACGACCCCGCGTACGCGGATTTTGACGATCCGAAGATGATCAAGGTGGTGAATCTGGACGAGGCGTGCCGACAGCAGCAGGTAAATGACGGGTGCTTCGCCACATTTGACGACGTGCCAAAGCAAGCGATGTCGCTGACGATGTCGTTCATCCGCTCGGTGCCCGAAGCCATCTGCGTCGTGCCGACGGAGCGCAAAGCGGAGGCCATAAAAAAGGCTTTGCATGGCGGGATCACCACGTCATGCCCGGCCAGCATTTTAAGAAAACTGAACGATGCGGTACTGTATCTGGATCAGGACAGCGCGTCGCTGGCTTTCCCGGAGCTGTAAACAATCACAAGGAGGTAAGATGATGTATCAGAATACTGCCGATGAGATCATGGCAAAGAATCCCGAGCTTGCGATCATTCCAGTAGGGTCTGTGGAACAGCACGGCCCGCACCTTCCGGTGATGACTGACTGGGCCGTCGCGACGGAATTAGGCAAGCGCGTGCAGAGGCTCACGGGTGGATTTCTGCTTCCCGCGCTGCCCATTAGCACCTGCCGCGAGCAGATGGGCAAAAAAGGCGCCGTCTGGATGGAGCCGCTCACATTTTACAGCATGATGACCGACATCATCCTCTCACTTAAAACGCAGGGCTTCAAAAAAGTGCTGATCCTGCAATGCCATGGCGGCATATTCATCATGACGCCCATCGTACGCGACCTGAACGCGAAATACAACCCGGGACTGATGGTATATAATTTCGATCCGATTACGGTCTGGCCGCGGCTGTATGAGGAAGGGGTTCTTGAGGACAACACCGAGCTGCATGCCGGCGAGGGCGAAACCTCGATGATGCTCGCCATTGCGCCCGAGACCGTGCACATGGAAAATGCGGTCGACTGCGTACCCGATGTGCCGCGCAGCTACTTGAACTATGGCTGCCTGTTGCGTTACACCCCGAGCGGCGTATGGGGCAGGGCGACGCTCGGCACCGCGGAAAAGGGTGAGCGGATGCTTGCGCGCACCGCGGAGGTGGCGGTGGAGGATATGAGCAAAGCGTTTGCTTTTATGGCGGGCAAGGGCAAGCTGAATTACAGCGATTTTTAGGAGATAACGCAATGGAAAAACTAAGGATACTTCTGATTGGCGCGGCGTTTTCTGCTGACCTGCATTCCGACGCGTACAGCCGCATACAGGATAAGATGCACATCGTGGGCATCTGCGACAAGGACCTTAATCGCGTGCAGGCGCTGGCGGAGCGGTATAGTTTTTTTGATTACGCCGCGTACGACGATTACAATACCGCCATCGCGGAATGCGATTGCGATCTGGTCGACATCTGCATGCCTAACTTTCTGCATCACGATGTGGCGATCAAGGCACTGACAGCCGGGAGAAATATCATCTGCGAAAAGCCGCTAGCCACCACGGTGGAGGACGCGCAGGATATAGTGGATACCGCAAACCGGCTCGGTAAACACATCTACTACGCGGAAGACTGGCTGTTTTCGCCTGCTATCCGCAAGGCGCTTCAAACGATGGAGCAGGGAGCCATAGGCAAGCCGGTGTTCATACGCGCCAGAGAATGCCACTGTGGCTCGCACAGCCCGTTCGCACAGAAGATACAGTATTGCGGCGGAGGAAGTATGATCCATCTTGGTATACACCCCATCGGTTTGATGCTCTCGCTTAAAAACAACGAGTGGACGGAGCTTTGCGCCATGACGTCGGGCGGGGGAGAGAACAATCTTGTGCACCGATCTATGGAAGGCGAGGACTGGGCTGCCGTTTCCATGAAGTTCAGCGACGGCACAGCGGCGCTTCTTGAAGGCAACTATGTTACAACGGGCGGCATGGAAGACGTGATCGACATATATGGCACTGAAGGTTGCCTGCACATCGATCTTACGTTTACAAGCGCTATAAAATGCTATAGCATTCCCGGGCTTGACTATACGGTGGAGAAGGCGGAGATAACGACGGGATGGTCGCGCCCGGCGGTAGATGAGAAGTTCAACCTGGGGTATGTAAAAGAAATAGAATATTTCGTTGAATGCTGCGGCAAAGGCATAGACGCTGACACCGGTATGCGCGGGAAAGACGGCCTTGAGGCTCTGCGCGTGATAGACTGCATATACCGCTCCGCGCGGGAAGGCAGAACGATAAAGAACTTGGGTTTTGGGAGATGACGGCATGGCAAAAGAAATAATAATACCGGTAGAGGTTGGCGGCGTAACGTTTAAAAATCCGTTTTACGTTGCGTCCGGACCGACGACGAAGTCGGTAAAGCAACTGAAGAGGATAGAGGAAACAGGCTGGGCGGCGGCGAGCATCAAGCTCACTATAGACCCGACACCGTACGTAAACAGGAAGCCGCGCTACGCGATATTCGAAGACCGCAACGCGTTGTGCTTCACTGCGGAAAAACGGCTCGAATTCGAGCAGGGCCTGAGGCTCGTGGAAGACGCTAAGAAAGTGTTGACCGACCTTCTGCTGTTCGCGAATATAACGTATGCGGGCGACAGGGGATACGAGGGCTGGGTCAATATGGCCAAAAAGTTCGAAGAGGCGGGCGCGGATATCATTGAGCTCAATATGTGCTGCCCAAATATGTCGTACAACATGGAATTAACGTCGGGCAACGACAGCGCGTCCAAGGTTCAGACTGGGGCGAGCCTCGGGCAGCAGGGCGAAGTCGTTTCGCAGATAGTAAGCGAGATCAAGAAGGCGATAAGCATACCGTTGTTCGTAAAGCTGACGCCCGAGGGAGGGCGCATAGCTAAAGTCGCGCATACGCTTTACAGCGCGGGCGCAGACGCCGTAGGCGGTACGGCAAACCGTCTCGGTATACCGCCTATCGACCTTGACAATCCGGGCAAGGCGGTATATCACCTGCAGGAAGAGATAAGCATGTCGTGCCATTGCGGCGCATGGCTGAAGCCTCTCGCGCAGCGCGACACGTACGAGATAAGAAAAGTAAACGGCCCAAAGCCGCGCATAATGGCGGCAGGCGGCATCAGGAATTACAAGGACGCGGTCGAGATGATTATGTGCGGCGCAGACCTGCTCGGCGTGTGCGCGGAAACGCTGATCAGCGGATATGATATTGTGCAGCCGATGATCGCGGGACTCAAGGACTGGATGGATGAGCACGGCTATAAAACAACGAGCGAGTTCCGTGACGCCATAGTTTCCGAAGTGAAAACCGCCCCCGAGCTCACGCTGTACGGCGGATACGCGCATATTAAAGACCCGTACCTTGCGGCTCCGTGCAAAGACGCGTGCCCGCATCATGTTCCCGCACAGGCGTATGTGCGCAAAGTAGCAAAGAGGGATTTCAAACGGGCATACGAGCTCATAACGGGCAAAGACCCGCTGCAGCAAACATGCGGCTATGTATGCAGCCATCCCTGCGAAGACGCGTGCACACGCGGCGCAGGGGGAAACCCGATACGCATACGCGATATCAAGCGGTTTGTGCTTGAATACGGCAAGAACCAGGGCTGGAAGCCGGATATACATATTGAACCCGCGAACGGCCATCGGGTTGCGGTAGTGGGCTCGGGCCCGGCGGGTATATCGAACGCTTTCTATCTCGCTCAAGCGGGATATGGCGTAACGGTATTCGAACGGGAGGCTCAGGCGGGCGGCATGTTGCGCTACGCTCTGCCTTCGTTCCGAATGGCAAAAGAGATGATAGACGACGAGATGGGAAGGCTTGCGGACATGGGCGTTAAAGTCGTGACGGGCAAAGCGCTCGGCAGGGATTTCTCGATTGAGTCGCTGAAAGAAGACGGTTTCGAAGCCGTGTTCTTAGGGATCGGCGCCCAGCAAGGGCGCGCTGTCGGGTTCAAGGGAGAAGAGGGCGCAATAAGCGCGGTCGATTTCTTAAAGCGCATAAGCGAAGGTGAAAGGCCGAACGTCGGCGACACGGTCGTCGTTCTCGGAGGAGGCTTTACCGCTGTGGATTCCGCGCGTACGGCAAAAAGGCTGGGCGCAAAGAACGTATACATAGCGTACAGGCGCACGAAAGACGAGATGCCCGCAACGGCGGAAGAGATCGCCGATGCGGAAGCGGAAGGCATCCGCATCATGTACCTTGTATCTCCCGTGGGGATAGAATCTGAAAACGGCAAGGTCACTGGCATAAGGATGTGCAACCAGGTGCTCGGCGGCGAGGATGCTTCAAAGAGAAGAAAGCCGGAAGCAGTGGCTTGTACGGAATTTATGCTTCAGTGTGATACGGTCATTGCGGCGATAGGACAGCAGACGGAAGTAATTGAGGGCATTTCTTACGACCGTTATGCGATTAAAGTAAACGGTGAAACGCTTGAAGTCATGGACGGCGTATTCGCGGGCGGCGACGCCGTGGAGGTAAAGACGATAATCGCTGCGGTAGCGGCAGGCAAAAAGGCGGCGGTCTCTATGGATCAATACCTGCGCGGCGGGCAGGCATATCTTGAGTACAGGCCGAAGGGAAACGTTGTCGACAAGGAAGAGGTGCTTAAGCGCACGGGATACTTCAAGGACGAAGAGAGATATTCGCTCGATGCCGTTTCTGGCGACGAAAGGATCGACAGCTTTGACAGGTATACGCGCACGATGACAGAGGAGGAGGCTGTGGCCGACGCCGGGCGCTGCCTAAACTGCGGCTGCGGCGAAGGCTGCCAGCTATGCAAAACGATCTGCACCGATTTCGCGCCGTTCATCCGTGAAGCGGATACGATGGAGATAGACCGGAAGGAATGCGTAGCGTGCGGCATGTGCTTTAACCGCTGCCCAAATAAGAATATCGAGATGGTCAACCTGGGCGAAAAGGTTTAAACCGCTGTCAAAAAAACGAAAAGAGGCGTAAAGATTGGAAGTAAGCTTTGATATTACGGGCAAGGCAGCCGTTATCACAGGCGCGGGCGGCATTATCTGCGGCGTGATGGCGAAGGAGTTTGCAAAGAAGGGCGCGCGCGTGGCGCTGCTCGACTTGTTCCCTGAAAAGGCGCAGATGATCGTGGACGAGATCAACGCTGAGGGCGGCGACGCGATCGCAGTCAAGGCGGATGTGCTCAGCCGCGAGAGCTTGATGGAGGCGCGCCGGACCGTGCTGGATCGGTACGGTCATATCGATATCCTTATCAACGGCGCGGGCGGCAACAAGAAAGCGGCGACGACCAGCGCGGAAAACCCGTTCTTTACGATGGATATCGACGCGCTCAAATGGGTGTTCGACCTTAACGTTATGGGTGCGGTGCTGACCACGCAGGTGTTCGGCGAGCCGATGGCGCAGCAGGGCTTTGGCAACGTGATCAATATCGCGTCCATGGCGTCGGTGCTGCCGCTGACCAATACGGTCGCATATTCCGGCGCAAAGTGCGCGGTGGCGAATTTCACGCAGTGGATGGCGACGCATTTCAATCTAAACTACAGCGCGAACATCCGCGTCAACGCAATCGCTCCGGGGTTCCTGCTCACCGAGCAGAACCGCTTCCTCATGCAGCAGGAGGACGGCACGCCCACTGAGCGCGGGCAGAAGGTGCTTGCCAAGACCCCCATGGGCCGGTACGGAGAGCCGGAGGAGATGGTGGGCGCAGTCATCTGGCTCTGCTCCGAGGCGGCGTCGTTCGTCAACGGCGCAGTTATCCCCATCGACGGCGGCTTCTCGGCATACTGGGGCATATAACCTAAGGATGCCGGATCATATAGAGAAAAGAGGTATTATCGTATGGCATATATCAGAGTCGAAGATCTGAAGTCGTTTTGCCGGGACGCGCTAGTCCGGGAAGGCATGAAGAAAGAGTACGCGGACATTGTCGCGGAGGTTCTGGCCGAGACCGACGCCTATGGGACGCATTCCCACGGCACGAAGAACCTGCACAACTACATCAAAAAATTCCGCGCGGGCGGCATTGATATCAAGGGCGAACCGCAGATCGTAGCAGACGGCATAAGCTTTGCGGTCATTGACGCGCATAAAACGCTGGGCATGATCCCCTCCGTAAAGGCGATGGAGCTTGCCTGCGACAAGGCGGAAAAGACGGGTATCGCGCTCGTTACCGTCAGAAACAGCTGCCACTTTGGCGCCGCCGGATATTATGCGAACATTGCGGCAAAGCGCGGCTTCATCGGGCTTTCGATGAGTAATGTCGATCCGAACATGACGGTGCCCGGCGCAAAGGGCATGCTCCTGGGTAATAATCCTTTTTCCTACGCGGCTCCCGCGGTGAAGACGGAGAGCGTGTTCCTCGACATCGCCATGAGCAATGTCGCGTCGCTCAAGGTCGTGCAGGCGCGCAAGGACGGCAAGCAGATACCGGACACGTGGATCGTCGACAAAGACGGCCTGCCCACCACGGACCCCAGCCATTATCCCGAGGAGGGCGCAATGCAGCCCATGGCGGCGCACAAGGGCTATGGCCTTGCGGTCATGGTCGACGTGCTGACGGGCATCCTGTCGGGCGGCTGCACGAGCATGGGCGGCGATATTGTCTCCTGGTGCTTCCAGATGGAGAATCCCAACAACGTGAGCCATACGTTCATCGCGATCAACCCAAAGCTGTTTGCAGGGGAAGTCGCGGAGCGCATAGAGGACATGGCGGAAACGCTGCGCAGCGCGCCCAAGGCCAAGGGCGTGGAGCGCATCTATACGCCGGGTGAGATCGAGTGGGGCAAGCACGCGGCCGCGGCCAGGAACGGTATCAGCCTGCCCGCCGACGTGGAAAGTTCATTGAGGGGCCTTGCGGAAGAGCTGGGCAAAGCGCTTCCGACGTTTGCATAAGATGGAGGACAAGAACATGACAGTATTGGAAAGGTTATCGAACGCGGGCGTCGTGCCCGTCGTCGTCATCGAGGATGTCAAGGACGCCGTCCCGGCCGCAGAAGCGATGCTGCGAGGCGGTATAGACGTCATGGAGATCACGCTGCGCACAGCCGCGGGGCTCTCCGCGATCCGCGCGGTAGCGAAGAGCTGCCCCGCTATGCTCGTCGGCGCGGGTACTGTGCTTACGCTGGAGCAGTGCAAGCAGGCGGTGGAAGCGGGCGCGAGATTCATCGTGTCGCCGGGCTTCAACCGCGCGATGGTGGCGTGGTGTGTGGAAAACGGAATCGCCGTGACGCCCGGCTGCGTCACGCCCACCGAGATCATGGAAGCGATGGAGTTTGGCGTCAAGGTGATCAAGTTCTTCCCCGCAAACGTCTATGGCGGCCTAAACGCCATGAAGGCGCTATCGGGGCCGTTCGGTGACATAAAGTTCATCCCGACGGGCGGCGTAGACGCACAGAATCTCAAGGAGTATCTCGGCGCGCCGTATGTGCACGCGGTCGGCGGAAGCTGGCTCTGCGCTAAGAAGGATATTGCGGACGGCAATTTTGACAAGATCGAAGCGCTCTGCGCGGAAGCGAAGGCGGTCGCGCTCGGCTTCGAGCTGATTCACGTGGGCCTGAACCTGCCCGACGCGGAGGCGTCCATGCGCGTGGCCGAACAGTTCGGCAGGGCGTTCGGATTTGCCGTCAAGCCGGGCAACAGCAGCAACTTCGCGGGAGGCGGCATCGAAGTGATGAAATCCGTATACCTCGGCGACAACGGCCATATCGCGGTCAAGACGAGCAACATGGAGCGCGCGATCGCACACCTTAAGACGAAGGGCTTCGAGGTGGATATGAGCACCGCGAAGTATAGCGGCGAGCAGCTGACCGCGATCTATCTGGCCGACAGTTTCGGCGGGTTTGCCGTGCATCTTTTAAAGAAGTGACCGGGAGGACAGCAATATGCGAATCATGACTTTTGGTGAAATAATGATCCGGCTGAAGGCGCTCGGCGTGGAGCGGTTTTTCCAGACGCCTTCCCTTGAGGCGACCTTTGGCGGCGGCGAGGCGAACGTGGCAGTGTCGCTGGCCAACTTCGGCATGGACGCGGCGTATGTGACCGTGCTGCCCAAAAACGTGCTCGGCGATGAGTGCATCCGCGAGCTGCACAAATTCGGAGTGGATACGGGTAACATCGTGCGCGGTGAAGGCCGCATGGGTATCTATTTCCTCGAAGCGGGCGCGAACCAGCTGCCCAGCAAGGTCGTCTACGACCGCGCGTATTCCGCTATAGCCCTTGCCAAACCCGGCGATATCGACTGGGACAGCGTGCTGACCGACGTCGACTGGTTCCACATCACGGGCATCACGCCCGCAATCTCGGAGAGCGCGATGGCACTCTCGCTCGAAAGCGTCAAAGCGGCCAAGGCGAAGGGCATCACGGTGTCGTGCGACTTAAACTACCGCAAGAACCTCTGGAAGTATGGCAAGACTGCCGCAGAGGTCATGCGCGAGCTCGCCAAATACGTTGACGTAGCGATCGCCAACGAGGAAGACGTGCAGAAATCCTTAGGTATCAAGGCAGAGGGTGTGGCCGTGGAGAGCGGCTCGCTGAACCGCGAAAACTACCGCGCGCTCTCCGACAAAGTGCTCGCCGAATATCCGAACATGCAGATGATCGCCATTACGCTGCGTGAAAGCAAGAGTGCCGACAGCAATGGCTGGGCGGCATGCCTGAATGATCGCGAACAGTTCATCGTGAGCAGAAGCTACGAGATCAGCGATATCGTGGACCGTGTGGGCGGCGGCGATTCGTTCGCGGGCGGCCTGATTTACGGCCTTAATACCTGCGAGTCCCATAAGGATGCGTTGGAATTCGCCGTGGCGGCAAGCTGCCTCAAGCACTCCATCAGCGGCGACTTCAACCGCGTGGGCGTGGACGATGTAGTCAAGCTCATGGGCGGCGACGGCACGGGCCGCGTGCAGAGATAGTACGGAAGCTGCGCGCATCCTCCGGGGTGCGCGCAGTTTCTTTTTTGGGGTGTGTGCAGCCACCATTACAACGACAGCTCATTGGGCTGACGTCGGACAGCAGGTCTTCATGGTTTGGTATTATATCATCGTATTTTTCATGATCGCGATTGAGGCGGTCGTGGGATTCGGGTCGACTTCGATCGGCATCCCGATATTGTCCCTGTCGATTGGCACGGAAGCATCCGTCGCGCTGCTGAGTGCGTCGGGGCTGATATTGTGTTTTCTCGTGCTGCCGACCCAGCTGAGGAAGGTGCGCGTCCGGGAGTATCTGACGATCATCGCGTGCATCGTGCCGATCATGCCCTTGGGGTACCTGCTTTACGGAACGCTGCGTAGCTATGAAGGAATCTTAAAGTTGATCATGGGCGTCGTGATCGCCTTTGTGAGCGTGCACGCAATCTATTGGCGCATCATCCGAAAGAGGGAGAAAGAGACCTCCCGTGTGGGCATGTACGTAGCACTGGGCGTCGGCGCGGTCGTGCAGGCTATGTTTTCCACGGGCGGCGCGCTGATCAACGTCTATTCCATCAGCAAAATCAAGGACAAGAGCGAATTCCGCGCGACGATGGTCGCGGTCTGGATCACCACGAATATCATTTCCACCATCTACCGCGTGTTTGTGCTGCATATGTATACCCAAATGATCTGCATGAGCATACTGTATGCGCTCCCGCTGATCGTGGTCGCGTTCCTGATCGGCAACAGGCTGCACAAGATGGTTTCCAACGGCAAATTCGCAGACTTCGTTTATATCATCCAGCTCGCAAGCGGCCTGCTCTCCGTCGCCGCAGGCGTCGGCGCGCTGATTTGACTGCTTCCGTATTATTCGTTTGATAACGATAAAGATACTACGCGCCGTGCTCATCGTGTCGGCCAAAGCGTTTTACTCAGCGGCCGCTATTTTTATCGTTCAATGGAATAAGGGGGGGACGTCGCGCGTAACGCGTGGGCTTTGCTGGATCAGAGCGGCATCAAGGCCCCGTAGTCTTCCGGTGTCTGATCCGCGGCGTCGGCGCAGCCTGCTTCACACGCGAGCACACTCTCCCCGGAATTCCAGGGTTATTCAATGATTGCGCGGCTGGATATTGAAGCGATCCATTTGCACCTGCCCGTACCGTCCGAGACGTCGGACAAAGCGCTTAAGGTTTCCGCATGCCGCTTTAAGATCCGTAGCCGGGCAGAGAAGGGAATCTCGAAGCGGAAAAGCTTGATAACACGGCGTTTGAACGCGAGGGCTTTCTTTTTTACCTGTGAGAATAACAGAACCAGCGGGCTGCTGATGCGGTGCAAGTTGGAGAAGTGACTGATACAGTTTTGATACTAAAAAGCTTGTCTCCTCGCCTCCACGTTGCTTTTAAATACATATATCGTTATATACACAGTTAGACAAAATATTTAAAACAAACCGGTTAGAATAAACCTTGTTCCGCCAGCATTAAAAACTTATAGAGTAAATATCAGTTAAATTAAGATATTAGTCGTAAAACAATAATTGATTAAGATTAACGAAATAATGTGAATGGAGGTTCTACTGAAAATAGTTATAAATTAAATCAACAAGCTGGTAAATAATATTTGTCATATCTTCTGCTAATAACTTGAAGTTTCAAGCGATCTTAAATTTGATATTACTGTTATTTCAATGAGGATGATAAGATGCAGTATGATTTAATATATGATAAAACCGGATTTAATAAGGCGTACTGCTTGTTCTGCGTCTCCGGCTGCGAAGAAAAAATCGCGGCAGAGATAAATAAACGATATAACGATATATTGGCGTTGGCATTGTTTCAGGAAAAGCATCAAAGCAAAAACGGAGTTCGTTCTATTGTCAAAAAAGTAATGATTCCCGGTTATGTTTTCATTTTTTCAAATGAGGATATTCCTTTTAATCAAATTTTGTTTAATACAAAAGCGATCAAATTCCTGATGGACACAGATGGCAACAACGAATTATACGGCGAAAATTTGGAATACGCTAACTGGGTACTAAGCTATATGGGGATGATCGGCTGTTCCAGTGCCGTTCGAATTGGCAGCCGTGTAAAATTGATTGAAGGCCCGTTGAAGGATTATGAAGGTCATATAAAAGAAATATCGAAAAAAAACAAAAACGGGCGTATAGAGGTTATGTTCATGGGCAGGTTATTAAGCGTTTGGCTGCCGTTCGAGTGGGTTGAAGAAACAAAAGCCTCCCGATCTTTTTATTATATAATAAATTAATTGATTTACCCCCTAAACCGACCCGTTGTTTATTATAATCGACGAATTATTAAGTAACTTCCGTATATTTTCCGAGCCGTACTTTCTGCCTGCGGCTTTAATTGCATTCTCAAAGTTGATAAAACATTCTCCGGGGCGGTGTACATCAGTAGCTATAAAAGAAACAACGTTTTTCCGGAAAAAAATATCCGCGGCTTTTTTACTTCGCTTGTCTTTCACCAGACTTTCGGCATCGATTTGAATCAGAAGGCCGGTTTCAGTCAGGTCGATAAATCGGTCTATCTGCGCGCGGATTTCATAATTTTTTTCCGGGTGCGCGAGTATGGGAATGAAGCCCTGCAATTCTAAAGAGTAAAGTATGCTTCGGGCACTTACGGGAAAGGCGTTCCAGGGAAACTCTACGAGCAGATATTTTGAACTGCCTATGCTGAGCTTGTCTATATCTTTAATATTCAAAAGATCGGAACAAAGAATTACTTCCGCTCCCGGTATCAGTGTTAAGCATATACCCTTATCTGAAATAAGTTTATTTAAAGCGGCATATTTTTCTTCACAATCTGAAATAAATTTTTCTATGTTATCCTTAACGGGATTAAAGTGGGGAGTAGAGACCACATGCGTAAAGCCAGATTCCTCATATTGCCGCGCAATCTCCAGCGAAATCATTATATCGGCAGGGCTGTCTGAGATACCATGCAGTATGTGACTGTGTATATCGACCATGATAACACTCTACTTAATTAATAATTCATTATACGCGTATTTGTTTCTTTTCCCTGCTACATAGTTTTTTTTAGTCGAAGCCTGTTTCTTCTCTTCCTTATTATAATATTCGCAGTATTTGTACTTGGAATTTGCATGTTTCTTAATGTTTATCTGAGAAATAACGGTACCTATTATATTGGCATTGACTTTTTTAAAATTGTCGATCGTTTCTTTTATCGCTTCGATAGGAGTGCTTAAATGCTTGATGGTGAGAATAACTCCGTTTGTGATACGCGAAAGAACTACCGCGTCCGAAAGCTGCTGCGCAGGCGGAGTATCGATCAATATATAATCGTAACTATTGGATAATGCCGAAATCAGTATCTCCATCTCTTTTGAGTTCAATACCTCGATGGGATTAGGAGGGATAGGGCCCGAGCAGAGTATTGACAGCTTTGCGTTGATAGTTCTTATTGCTGCTTCAAGCGGTACTTTTTTGATTATTATGTTGGTGAGGCCAGTCGTATTTGGTACATTGAAAAATCTGTTTAGCTTGGGTTTCCTCAAATCGCAATCTACCAACAAAACCTTATAACCCGTTAATGTCAAATACACACCAAGATTGGCAATCATGGTTGTTTTGCCCTCCCCAGGCAGGGAGCTGGATACAAGGATTGTTTTGTTGTTTTGACCGATAAATGAATATTCCAGGTTAGTACGCAGCGCCTTAAATGATTCAACGGTAAGAAACTGTGTCTCGTCAACAAGCTCATAATGGTTATTTTTATCTCTGTTTGCCATAAAAACCAACTTTCGCTCTAATTTTTACTTGTTATAATAACTCGGAAGCTGCCCGAGAACAGGGAGACCGAAATAGTTTTCGATATCGCTGGGAGTTTTAATAGTCTTGTTGAAATGTTCAACCGCTATCAATATAAGCATGATAAGAATAAAACCCAGCAGCCCAGCTGTAAGAGCATTGGTAGTTATATTCGGCGAGGAGGGTAAGTCAGGCGGCACAGCATAGTCTATTACTTCAACGCTTCCCGCTTTGACAACACGGATTAGTTCATTCGGGCAGACCCTCATTATCTCATTTGCGATATCCGCCGCTCTTTGTGGTATGTTGTCGGTAACAGTTATGCGTATAATCTCCGTATCGTTAACCCCTTTTACTTCCAATCTATCACGCAATTCTTCTAGCGGCATATCAAGGTTAAGATTATTGATGACATGAGTGAGAACAGAATCGCTTGTTATTATAACCGTATAAGTATTTACTAAGTTTTGTGTAAGCAACAAGTCGTTATATGTATAGTCGCTTGTTTCATTACTTCCCGAAGCCTGGTTTTTATTTACTATAAGCGTTGTGTCCGACTTATACTCAGGAGTTATTAAGAGAGTAGAAATAAGTATTCCGCCTGATACAAAAATCAAAACAGTAATTACAATTATAATAAATTTTTGAATAAATATTGCCAGAATGTCCTTGATATTCACCGGTTACCTCCGAAACACCGTTTTCATGATTATACATGGTGAAAAATAAAAAGTCAATTTATGAAAAATAAGATAAATACAAGTAAAATGAGATGTTTTAAACATTAATGTCTTGTTTCTTGACAATGTGTCGAATGACCTTGACCATGTTAAATAGTGAGTACTATATTGCATTTATTGGTGGATATATATGTTTGAAGTTTCTTTTATTTGTTCAAAATAGAAAGAGCTCTCATAATGTTCCGCCGGTTTTTAGCCAAGCAGCGGAACATGCATTAACTGTTTGCCGACAGAATCTTGGGAGGTAAACATACAGCATAGAAAAGCATGGGATGAGCCGGACGCTGCTTATGATTATTTAGTTGAAAGAATGCGCTGGGAAATATAAACGAAGGAACAGATAAATGCATAAAACCTTAAAAAAGATAGGCCTGGTCATTGCAGATATAGCCATCGTAAACATAGCATTGATTTTAAGCCTTTTAATAAAATTTGACGGTTCGATACCTTCAAAATACATAAACATTTTTCCGCTGCATGGCATATGTATATCCTTGGTTTTCGTAATAATATTTTATTTTTCTGAACTGTATAAGAGCCTTTGGCAGTTCGCGAGCGTAATGGAATTGCTAAGGTTATTATTCGCGAGCCTAACGGCGACTTTGATAAGCGCGGCTGCTGAATTTGCGCTTCAGGCCCTGCCTTTAAGCGTACTGATAAACATGTTTTTATTTGCATTGTTTTCAATGACATTCTTAAGGTTATCATACAGATTTACCCGGAGACTCTTACAGGAGAGATCATTGAGAAGTAATCAGGCCGGACAAAAGAGAGCCATGATAGTCGGGGCCGGAGAAGGTGGCAACATAATTATAAGGGAAATGAGATCAAACCGTAATATAAACTCCAAACCCGTGATAATAATCGACGACGACAGGAACAAACAAGGCGAGAAGATGTTGGGCGTACCCATAGTGGGGGGGGTGGGCACGATCCCTGAAAACGCAAAGAAATATAATATAGACGAGATAATATTTACAATTATATCAATAGATGCTGATTTAAGAAATAAAATACTTCAGATATGCTCAGAGACCGGATGTGCTCTGCTGATAATGGATAGCCCGGCAGCTTTCTTCAATAAAAAAGGGGATAACGTTTTATTGCGGCCGGTCAATATTGACGACCTTTTGGGAAGAGAGCAGGTCAATCTCGATATACGATCGATCGCCGGGTATCTGAGCGGCAAAACGATACTTATAACCGGGGGCGGGGGGTCGATAGGTTCCGAGATTGCGAGGCAGCTGATAAAATTCAAAATTAAGAAGCTGGTATTGCTGGACAATTATGAGAACAACGTTTATTACCTTAATAATGAACTGCGTTCAAAAAAATTTAACGGAGATATTACAGTAGAGACCGTTATAGCTTCGATACGGGAAAGAGACAGGCTGGACGAAATATTTAGAAAACACGAGCCTGATATAGTTTTTCACGCCGCCGCGCATAAACATGTGCCCCTGATGGAAGAGAACCCCGGCGAAGCCGTAAAAAACAATATTATGGGTACCTATAATGTGGCGGAACTGTCAGACAAATATCACGTCGAACGGTTTGTTCTTATATCTACCGATAAAGCCGTTAATCCCACAAGCATCATGGGAGCGACAAAACGGATCGCCGAAATGCTTATACAGGCGATCGATAGAAGATCCCAGACGAAATATATTACGGTAAGATTCGGCAATGTGATGGGCAGCAACGGCAGCGTAATCCCGCTATTTAAGAAGCAGATAGAGAATGGGGGGCCCGTTACAGTCACCCATCCGAAAATTGAACGGTATTTCATGACGATACCTGAGGCCTCGCAGCTTGTTTTACAGGCGGGCGCGCTTGCGGAAGGCGGGGAGGTTTTTGTACTCGATATGGGCAAACCTATAAAGATAATAGATCTTGCCCGTAATATGATACGCCTTTCGGGCATGGTTCCGGATAAAGATATAAAAATAGAAATAATCGGATTGAGGCCGGGAGAAAAACTTTTTGAAGAACTGTTTTATGACGACTATCTCGAGACAAAGCATCAAAGGATTTTTGCAGAAAAACCCTCTATGGTCTCTTATGATGGTCTTTTGGATGATATTATGAAGCTTATTTTAGTAACGGAACATAGTGAAAGCATTCGGGAAGCCATCACAAAAATCTTACCGCAGTATAAGTATAAAAGAAAAGACAAGTTAAATGAAACTGATAACATAAATGAAACCGATAACTTAATTGGTTTTAACCTTTAGTTGCAGAATCAATAATCCTTAAGTCCTTAGCGGCCTTGATTTTTGAGACGTCAAAGTACTTTAGGTGCATAGATAATTAACATAGCCGGCCTATGGAAATAAATCGGAGGGCGAAGCTATGTTTATTTTGTTTAACCTTACTGGTGTTAATCAGTACCTGCAGTGAATATCTTGTCAGAGGCGCGGGAATCTCACGCCAAAAAGCAAAACCAATATATGTAAGATAAAGGCCTGTGAAAAGAGCTAAAAATGAGAAATATACCATTTTCTCCTCCTGATATTACGGATATTGAAATCGAGGAAGTCATTAAGGTGATGAGATCCGGCTGGATCACAACCGGGCCGAAAACTAAACAGTTTGAAAGTGAAATTGCGCAATATGTCGGCGTAAAAAAGGCGGTTTGCTTAAGCTCGGCAACAGCCGCGATGGAACTGACACTGCGAATATTGGGTATTGGGCCAGGGGATGAGGTAATAACTTCTGCATACACTTATACGGCATCGGCTTCGGTTATTGACCATGTAGGAGCGAAGATAGTATTGGTTGACGTAGCTCCCGATTCTTTTGAAATGGATTACTTAAGGCTTGCCGACGCTATCACTGAAAAGACTAAAGCAATTATTCCAGTCGATATAGGCGGAAAAATGTGCAATTATGATGCCATATATAAAGCGGCGGAAAGTAAAAAAGAGCTGTTCAAAGCTAACAATGAGCTTCAGGAATTATTTAATAGAGTAATAATATTAGCGGATGCAGCCCATTCTTTTGGCGCTGAAAGAAAAGGAATGAAATGCGGTCAGGCTGCGGATTTTACCTGTTTTTCTTTTCATGCGGTAAAGAATCTTACGACAGCGGAAGGGGGAGCTGTGGTTTGGAAAAACGATATAGGGCTGGATGACGAATGGCTGTATAGCCAATACATGCTTTATAGCCTGCACGGACAGTCTAAGGACGCATTGTCAAAAAATCAAAAAGGTTCATGGGAGTATGACATTATTTATCCGGCATATAAATGCAACATGACGGATATTATGGCCGCTTTTGGTTTGGCTCAACTCAGCAGATACAAATATATATTTGAAAGAAGAAAAGAAATCATCGGGAAGTATGATAGAGAGTTAAAGCCTTTGGGGATTCAAAGTATAAAGCATTATGGAGAAAATTTCAGCTCGAACGGCCATTTATATATAGCAAGAATTCCGGGAATAGGTGAACTTCAACGAAATGAGATGATTGTCAGTTTAGCGGGAACGGGAATCGCCTGCAATGTACACTATAAGCCTTTACCGATGTTTACAGCATATAAAAATATGGGGTTTAATATGAAGCGTTATCCGAACGCATTTAACCAATATATTAATGAAATTACGCTTCCGCTTCATACGCTGCTCAGTAACGAGGATGTAGAATACGTATGCAACAGGTTAATAAGCTTAATTAACTATTCTTATGATAAAGAGGCAGTATTAATCAGGCAGGATGTATAAGGATTTATTACAAAATATCATGTCTGTTATTTTCAGTTATACAGTTTAAGTTATTTAGAGATATGCGGTAATTTTCTATGAGATTAAAAGCCTGGGGCGATCTTCCACCTGGTATGCAGTGTGACGAAGTTAGAAAATTTTATGACATACTGTCCCGTCGCAAGGTCAGCCTTGTATTAAAACGCTTTTTTGACGTCTCCACGGCAGCCGTTCTGTTGATAGTTTTGTTTCCTGCTTTTTTAATGATCTCTATCGCTATCGCGCTTGATTCAAAAGGCGGCGTGCTTTTTATACAAGAAAGAGTAACCATGTATGGAAAGCGATTTCGTATCTGTAAGTTCAGAACCATGGTAGCTAACGCTGAAAAATTAGGCGCACTGCTTACTGCAGAAAACGATAAAAGGGTCACCAATGTTGGAAAATTTCTTCGTGGCAGCCGGTTAGACGAGATCCCACAGCTTATAAACGTTATCACTGGTGATATGAGTTTTGTTGGTACGCGGCCGGAAGTTCCCAAGTACGTAGAGGCGTACACGCCTGAGATGCTGGCGACGCTTTTACTGCCGGCTGGAGTTACCTCAGAGGTCAGTATCATGTATAAGAATGAGTACAAACAATTAAGCGAGGCCACAGACATAGATAGAACTTATGTGGAGAAAGTGCTGCCCGGTAAAATGTATTATAACCTTATGGCTATAGAAAACTTCAATTTCTGGCAGGATATCAGGACGATGTTTCGGACTGTTTTTGCTGTATGCGGGAAAGAGTATAACGAACAGAATAGTTCAATGTATACGACCAGAATAAGGATGTAACGTAAGAAATGAACATATGGATACTTAACCATTATGCGGTTCCCCAGAAATACTATTACCTTGCGCGAAGCTACAACTTTGCAAAACAGCTTATAGCGCGAGAGCATAAAGTGACCATATTCGCTGCAAGCTCCGTACACAACTCCGATATCAACCTAATAACGAACCGGGACAGTTATAGGGAAATGGATGAGGATGGCATACACTATGTACTATTCAGGGCAAGGCGATACGCCGGAAGTGGCCGCGCTCGTATTATTAACCATATTGAGGGCGCTTGGAGGATGGCGCATCTTTGCCCTGAGTTTACGGATACGTTGGGGAGGCCGGATATCATATATGCCTCCGCCGGGCAATCACTCACTCTTGTTGTTGGCATAAAGCTGGCAAAAAAGTTGGGAATAAAGTGCGTCTCAGAAGTCACTGATCTTTGGCCGGAGAGCTTCACGGCGTACGGGCTTTTATCGAAAGCAAATCCCATACTTAAATTGCTATATGCGGGGGAACGATGGATTTACGAAAAATCGGATGCCCTGATTTTTTCAATAGAGGGCGGCAAGGATTATGTAATTGAAAAGAAGTGGGATAAAGCCCACGGCGGATCAGTAAATTTGAGCAAGGTCTACCACATCAACAACGGCGTGGATTTAAAAGAGTTCGATTACAACAAAAAATACAATACATTTCCTGACCCGGATTTGGATGATCCGAATACCTTCAAAATGATATATACAGGATCAATACGCAAAGCGAATAATTTGGGACTGTTACTGGATGTGGCAAAAAGGATTAGAGACCCAAGCGTAAGATTTATTGTCTGGGGTGGAGGCGACGAACTCCCGGCACTGCGGCAGCGATTGGTCCTAGATAATATTACGAATGTAATATTCAAAGGCAAGGTAGATAAGAAATACATACCGTATGTAATTACGAGGGCAGATTTGGCGGTGCTTAATTATGAGATGCACGATATTTGGAAGTATGGTGGCAGCCAAAATAAGCTGTTTGAGTATTTTGCCGGCGGAACTCCTGTAATGACGAATATCCGAATGGGCTACGACCTTATGGAGCGATACGACTGCGGGTTTTATGTTGATTATTCTGATCCGGAAAAGGTCGCAGAGACAATTGGCCGGATTTCTTCCATGCACCAGCATGAATATGAAAGATACTGTGCCAACGCCAGACGCGCCGCGGAGGAATTTGATTTTAAGGAATTGACTGATAAGCTGGAGGAAGTAATTGAGGGCTGTTAACCACTTTGAAATTTTGAAGCAGACGTTATCCTCTGTATGATCCAAAGTTGCTGCGCTTTGAGTTAAAACTAAAAATGTAAAGAGAAAACGGCTATTTTGATAGCCATGATGATACCTGATGGACAAAAAGAAATGGATTCCCCAATAATAATTCAATTTGTAATAAAGGAGGCGATATTAATGTGTGGAATTTTTGGAGTAGTATCCGAAAGCAAGATAGATGAAAGGAATTTACGTTTAATTGCAAAGCATAGTAAGCAAAGAGGATCCGATTCAAGCGGTTTGTTTTTTAATAGCTGTGAGGGTTATAGAGTTTCACGAGCAAATCATGAAATCATTAGACTCTTAGATAAAGAAAAGTGGTCAAACTCAACTACATTAATGGGACACAGCCGTCTTATTACCAATGGCTTGAATGACAATCAGCCAGTTGTCCGTGATGGAATGTTAGTCATACATAATGGAATAGTTGTAAATGACAAAGAGCTTTGGGGTACACTTAATACTTCGAGAAATTTTCAAATCGATTCAGAAGTTCTTATTGGCATAGCTTTGCAGCATTTAGCTGAGAACGGTGAAATAGAAGATTTGCCAAAGCACATAATATCATTATGTCAGGGTACTATATCGGCTGCTTTTGCAATGCCGAGTTTAGGGAAGCTATTGTTATTTTCAAACAACGGAAGTCTTTATGCAGGCAGAATTGGAAGCACAATCTATTTCTCATCTGAGAGCTATCCTTTAAAATGTATTAATTGCGATGATATAAATCAAGTCTGGCAAGATGGAATAATAATTGATATTCCCAAATCAGAAACAATAGAGATTCATGATGATTGTTTTGGGAGAAAAGAGAACCTCATACCCTCATTTAAGAACATTTCTGCCGAAGAGGCAATGCTTCAATATTATCAGCCTAAAGTTAAGCGTTGTACGAAATGCGTATTACCGGAAACCATGCCGTTTATCACATTTGATTCTGAGGGTGTTTGTAATTACTGCCGTAATTATAAACCCCGCAACAGGCCAAAACCTAAAGAAGAGTTATTTGAATTAGTAAAACCATATAGACGCATCGATGAACCTGATTGTATTGTTCCCTTTTCAGGGGGCAGGGACAGCAGTTATAGCTTACACTTGATTGTAAATGAATTACAGATGAAGCCTGTTGCCTATACATATGATTGGGGAATGGTGACTGATTTAGGCCGCAGAAATATCAGCAGGATGTGTTCAAAACTTGGCGTTGAAAATATTATTGTTGCCGCCAATATTACTGAGAAGAGACAGAATATAGTTAAAAACCTTAAGGCATGGTTAAAATCACCTCACCTTGGCATGATAAGCATATTAACCGCAGGAGATAAACATTTCTTCAAATATATTGAGGAAGTGAAGAAACAAACAGGAATTAATCTAAATCTGTGGGGCATAAACCCGCTTGAAGTAACTTATTTCAAGTCAGGGTTTTTGGGCGTAAAACCTGATTTTGAAGAAAAAAGAGTCTATATGCCCGGTTTTTATAACCAAATGAGGTATCAAGTTCTTAGATTGAAGGCAATGCTTAAGAGCCCGGGCTATTTAAATTCATCGCTTTGGGATACTTTATCAGGGGAATACTATCGTAGTTTTGTTAAGAAAACAGATTATTTTCATATTTATGATTACTGGCAATGGAACGAGGAAATTATTGATGAAACCTTAAAGCAATATGACTGGGAATTGGCCCCCGACACTAATACTACCTGGCGGATCGGTGATGGTACCGCCGCGTTTTACAACTATATTTATTATACTGTTGCAGGGTTTACAGAACACGATACTTTCAGAAGTAATCAAATTAGAGAAGGTCAGTTAAACAGAGCTGAAGCTTTAGAAATTGTAAAAGATGAAAACCGGCCGCGTTATAAAAATATACGATGGTATCTTGACACATTAAATATGGATTTTGCAGAGGTTATTAATGTAATTAACAATATCCCCAAGCTTTATACCATAGATGACCAAAACATTGCTGAAGATATTTATAATTTTTTTAAATTATATAATTCCTTTGGAGGATGAAATGAATATATGCCACTTTACGACTGTACATACAAGATGCGACCCACGCATCTTTTGGAAGGAGTGCATTTCTACTGCTGAATCAGCAAATCAGGTTACTTTAATAGTAAGCGACAATAAAAAGGATGAAGAAAAAAACGGAGTAGTAATACTTTCAACTAAGAGCCCTTCTAAAAACAGACTATTACGAATTTTATCAATAGCCTCCAGGAACAGAATATATAAGAAAGCCAAAGATCTGAAAGCTGATATTTATCAGTTCCATGACCCAGAGCTATTACATTTAGGCCTCAAACTAAAAAAACGGGGTTTCCATGTTATTTATGATGTTCACGAAGATGTGCCAAGACAAATTCTTGCTAAGGAATGGATTCCTCTTTTTATGAGGCGGATAGTATCTGGACTTTTTGAAGTTTATGAAAACAAATGCGCAAAGAAGTTCGATGCGATAATCGTTCCTACACCTCATATCAAGGAAAGGTTTATTCATTTTAACAACTCTGTTTGGGAGGTATGCAATTTCCCTCCCGTCGGGGAGATAAAATACTCAGGCCATAATTACTCAAATCAAAATCCCGGTTGTTATGTTGGCGGCATTACAAGCACAAGAGGAATACGGCAGATTTCCAAGGCAACGGATAAAGCCGGAATAATACTTTACCTTTGTGGAAAATTTGATTCAAAAGGATTAGAACAAGAGATACTCAATAAACACAGAAATATAAAATATTTTGGATTTTTGAACAGAAGTGAGGTTTTTGACATTTTACATAATTCCAGTATGGGATTTGTAACCCTCCTTGACACACCTAATGATGCTGCATCATATCCAATAAAGCTATTTGAATATATGGCTGCCGGAATACCTGTTATTTCATCAAATTTCCCTTTGTATAAAGAAATAGTTGAAGGAAACAATTGTGGTATTTGTATTGATCCACTCGATATCGATGCTATATATGATGCAATAAACAAAATCACGACAGATAAGGTATATGCGGATGAAATGCGAATAAATGGACGCAAGGCAATAGAAGAAAAGTACAATTGGGAGGGTCAAATAGCGAAACTTCTGGAATGCTATGAATGTTGTTTGAAACAACCTGTTGTATCAGAGCGTTACCAAAAGTATGCAGGTATTCTATGAAAGTTGTAAAAATCGTTGCTTCAGACTGGGAAAATGCGAGCCGCGATAAACGGGAATTATCCGCATACCGTGAACTGGGTGCGGATGTTAAAGTAATAGCAAAAGGAAGCGCAAAAGAAATTAAGAAGGAATGCGTATGCGGCTTTGATGTGCTTCGGTTTTCGACGCGCCCCTTGGGTGAAAGAGTTCCCAAATTTATAAACCGTATAATCGCGGTCTTTATATGGGCGCACTATATTAGAACACTGGAAGCGGATGTTATAAGCGGTCATGATTTGTTTGGTTTGTTTATAGGGTATTTATCCAATTTTAGAAGAAGTAAAAAGCACCGGGCTAAGCTGATATATGACTCTCATGAGTTTGAACTGGGCAGAGCCGCAGAACGCTCAAAGATAAATCTCTGGTTTACTAAGCGTTTGGAACATTTTCTGATCAAGCGATGTGCCTTTTCAATAATGGTCAATGATAGCATAGCTGACGAAGTTCAGAGAATCTACGGGTTGAAAAACCGTCCTGTCGTAATCCGCAACACGCCGGATTACTGGACTGTCGATTATTCCGTAACGACAGATGTGCACAGAGATTTTTGCCGAATGATTGGAATACGGGAAGACTCGTTCATCATTATGTATCACGGAGGCATAATTGAGGGAAGAGGTATTGTAAAAATTATTAATTTGGTCGCCTTAAGCCATAACATAGTTGGTGTCATATTAGGGAATGGTGAGAAAAAATACGTAAACTCTCTTAAACAAATGGCGATTGAAAAAGGCGTCAGGGATCGCATTCTGTTCCTTCCGGCGGTGCCTCTTTCAGAACTCTGGAAGTATGTTGGCGCCGCCAACGTAGGAATGATAATGGCGCCCGCAATCTGTAAAAACCATTTATTTTCATTGCCTAATAAATTTTTCGAGAATATTCAAAGTGAAACCCCTATAATATGTCCTTTTTACCCTGCAATGAAAGAGCTGGTCGACAGATATAACATTGGTTTGACGTGTGATCCTGAAAATATCGAAGAAATCGCCGCCTGTGTGGAACGTATGCGAACTGACTCATCGTTTTACGAACTGTGCAAAAAGAACTTAAAAACAGCGAAAATGAATTTATGCTGGGAAAATGAAAAACAAGCTTTAATTACAGCTTATAAGCAATTGGAGGGCTAAATGAACGATCAAAGTAAATGGTTCGTTGTAAAAACGATACTTTTAAACGACAGGCTAAAGATGTACAAAAAATACATAGAAAAAGCAAAACAACTGGGGTATAAATGCTGCAGCTTTATTGAGTATTATCACGAAAGGGAAACCGCTGATAAATACCTCATACTGCGTCATGATGTGGACTATGATTTAAAGGCAACACGAAAAATGTTTAATCTTGAAAAAAGTCTTAACGTAACCAGTACATATTATTTCAGAGACTGCACTTTTGATTATAATTTAATGCAAGAGATCAAAGCTGCAGGTTTTGAAGTAGGATATCACTATGAGACGCTTGCTAATCTTGCAAATGCTAAAGGCTTTACGAAAAAAGAGCAGATTGATCTGGATGAAGGGCGTGAATTATTTAAGAAGGAGTTAAAATACTTTGAGCAGAGGGCAGGATTTAAAATGTTGTCATGTGCAGATCACGGCCATGAGAAAAATGTCGAACTGGGCATATCGAACAATGCTATTTTTGAAAACATTAATTCAAAGGCCCTATCCGTTGAGTTTGAGGCATACAATAAGAACTTGTATGATAATTATATTGAATGTCATATCATGGACTGCCCAATAGACCTCAACTTTGGTTATTCATATAAGAATAAAAATCCTCAAAACGCTTTTTCGGAAGGAAAAAGAGTTATCGTTTTTCTGGCGCATCCTTGTCACTGGTATTTGAGCCTGCGAGCATATGCAGGCAGATGCCAAAGTCTGATTACAGGACAAATTACTTACTCGACTGAACGAACGTATAAAAGAATCGCCATGTAAAGGAGCATCTATGGTTTATTTAAAATTGATGCCGGGTATTCCGTATGACGAAGCAAGCAGAAATAAAAGGGAACTTTCGGCAGCCTATGAGTTGGGCTATGAAATTATTGTTGTGAGTTCGGAAAGCAAAGAACGAGAGGGATTCCCCAATTACAAATTCATATGCGATGGATTAACACAATTATCTTATTCAATGCCGCGTCTTAAAAGATACATTATCATTCTTTGCGATGATATTCGTCTTATAAAAAAGATAAGAAACATTGATAAAAATATTATGAGCTGCCATAATCTTAAATCGCTTTTATTCGGCTGGCTGTCAAACTGCCTTTTACCAAGAGTAAAAAAGGCCAGGCTGATATATGATTCTCATGAGTTTGAACTGGGTAAAGCCGCGGAGCGATCAAAGATAATTCTCTGGTTTATTAAGCATTTGGAACGTTTTTTGATCAAGCGATGCGACTTTTCAATAATGGTCAATGATAGTATAGCGGATGAGGTTCAAAGGATTCATAAATTAAAGCAGCGCCCCATCGTTGTACGGAGCACACCAAACTACTGGACATTGGAGACCTTGAAAATTCGGGAGACCCGCTCTGAAATATGTAAGGCAATGGGGGTTCCAAAAGATACATTTTTGATAATGTATCACGGCGGCGTAATGCCGCATCGTAAGATCGAGATTTTTATAGATGCTGTATCGCGGAATCCGCATATTGCTGGAATCATTCTTGGAAATGCGTTTCCAGAAAGCTATTTAGAACAGCTAAAGGAGTATGCAAAAGTTACTGGGGTATCCGGACGGATATATTTTCATCCAGCTGTTCCTATAGAAGAATTGTATAAATACGTCAGTGCGGCTGACGTGGGTACTGTATTAATATCCGCACGGTATAAGAATGATTATCTATGTCTGCCCAACAAGTTTTTTGAAAACATACAGTCCATGACTCCTTTGATAACTTTTGAATTTCCCGAAATGAAGCATATCATTCAGCAATATGGTATCGGACTGACTGTGGATACTTTACATACAGATGATATTGATTCAGCTATTGAGAGAATGCGGACTGACAGAGAATTTTATACCAGATGCAAAAAAAATCTGGAGGCAGCTAAACGGGAACTTTGCTGGGAAAACGAAAAACAAGTTCTTTTAAGAGCACTGCAATAGAAGACAATCATGGAACAAGTTAGTAATAATATTATCGGACAAGGGGCTGACCGAATCAGATACAAAAACATTATTGGTGAGTGTGAGTTCCTGCTGTCCGTATTTATTTTTCTGCCATATATTTCGGATATATTCAATAATATTGTCCGGCACATAATAACCAATACATACAAGCTTGATACTTTACTTGTATACGGTTTATTCGGGCTGCTTTGTTTATTGTCTTTAAAAAATATCGCAAAAAGAATAAAATCATGGCAAATACTTATAATGCTTTCAGTTGTTCTTGTTATGCTTATTTCTATGCTGACCTCGGCTGACCAAAGCATACATATCGAAGTATTAAAAAACATCCTGTTTTTCTGCTTTCCGATTTTCCTGGTCGCAGGTACTGTTATTGACTTTTCAAAGCTTAAAATTTATATAAATAAATTTGCACTCGTTATTCCCTATTTCATCGCTTTTAATATCTATGTATTGGGTACCGGAATTTTAGAAAACGGGGTCTATTCACAGAGCCTGACATATTATTTGCTTCTCCCGACTATTGTACTTCTGAGCGCTATGATTGAACGGTTCAGCATTAAGACATTGATTCCGCTTTTGCTCAGCCTGTTCATTATGTTTAGTTTTGGCGCAAGAGGCCCGCTTGTATGTGTGGCTTTGTTTGCGGTTTTGAAGTTTGTTTTTGAACTCAGGGCGAAGAGAAACAGATGGATTTTTATTGTTTTAATATGTATTTTGGGTGTTTTGGTTTACACATATTATTTTGCCATATTGCAGTGGTTCATTAATCTGTTTGAAAAACTCGGATTTAGTTCCAGATCAGTTAGCCTGATTCTAGACAATTCTTTTTTTGAAGACAAATCACGCATCAAGATATATCAATGCTGCCTTAGTTATATCGCAAATCACCCATTGTGGGGCACGGGGCTTATCAATGACAGAATATATCTGGTAAATGCGCTCTATTCAGGCGAAAACGCGATCGGAACTTATCCCCATAATATATTTATTGAAATATTGATGCAATTCGGTATTATTTTTGGCCTGATACTACTGGGGATATTAATTACATTGCTGTCGAAATGCCTTATGCAAAAAAGTAATAAGACATCGAGGGATATGATTCTGATTTATCTTGCTGTTGGCGTATTTCCGCTATTATTTTCTGAAAGTTATATAGACAGCAGCAATTTCTATTTGCTGCTTGGTTTATGCGGAGCATCTTTTCAAGCGAGGGCATTTCAATTACCTGTGACAACGGACGGTATAGCTACGCATAGGTATTCGTTAAGAATACAATAACCTATTTTCTTCAGGTGTCTTCCGGCATGGTTGGATATCCAAACAATGAGTTACTAATAAATTTGATGCTCAGACCGCTTGCCTCTTTTGGGAGGCATATTATTCAGAAAAAGTAAACAGGTACACAGCACCAGAATAATGAAGTAGATGGAAATAGTAAAAGAAAAAGCGTTATTATCATTTAACCGGCTTAAGCAAAACGCGTTTGTCAAAAGCGTCTTGACGATATCTTCCGGAATCGCTATATCGCAGGGGATAGGTGTCTTATTATCACCGATATACACCCGAATATATGCTCCGTCTTTATTTGGCGATTACTCAGTCATGATCTCATCAGGAACGATTCTCAGCAGCATTATTTGCCTTGGGCTTCTGACGGCGATCATGTTGCCTAAGGATGACGAAACCGCAAAGAGAATATGTACATTGATCATGACATTAGTGATATCGTTGGGGACTTTATTCCTTGCTGTAGCATTGATAATATCTCCACGGTGGCAGGCTTTTTCAGTTGACATTCCCTATTGGCAGGGTTGCCTTATCGTTTATTTTATTCTCGTATTAACCAACATATCATCGATATTCTATTCATACACAAACAGACTGGCATTATACAGGGTCTTATTCTGGAATCCGATACTTGGCGCAGTCTCAAATGCAGTTCTTACAGTTGCATTGGGCCTGGCTGGCTGGGGTTTAGTTGGCTACTCTATAGGTACGATTAGTGCCAGTGTGGTAAGCATAATATATATGTCATGGCATGTTAAGCCATTCAGATTCAAGTCAACAAAATTGATGCTGACACTTAAGGCTAATAAAAACTTCCCGCTGCTCCAACTCCCTGCTAATATTATTTCCACCTTTTCATTACAGCTTCCGGTGCAAATGCTGTCTCACTTTTTTGGGAGTACGATTCTTGGTATTTATTCAATAACAATGCGTTGCCTTGACATTCCAACGGCGCTTTTGGCGGCTCCGATAAACCGTGTCTATTATCGCGATGCTTGTGCAAAATACGCGGAAGGGCAAAAAATCGGCGAATTTACATTCAATATACTAAAGGCAAGTATTAAGTTGGCAATAATTCCGATTACAATACTGATGGTTTTTGGAGAACCGTTATTTGCTTTTATCTTTGGTGAGAAGTGGCGTTTGGCCGGCGCCTATGCTGAAGTATTGGGGGTCTATTCTTTAGTGGCGTTCTGTTCGGCTTGTATATCGGGGGGGTTTGTTATTACCGGTAAACAAAAATACAACCTCTTGCTTTCCGTAGTATCAATCCTTGCCAATGCAGCGGCATTTATTTTTGGCAATCTTTTTTTTGATGACGCGTATACGGTTTTGATTTTTTTCGCAGTAACAAACATTGTTATCGAACTGGGCTTTATCGGATGGTTCGTTTGTTCTGCCGGCGTGCATATCAAAAAATATTTGAAGTTTGTTATCCAATACATTTTTATACCTTCTGTGTCGGCCATAATTATTAAAATACTTCTGAAAAAAGCACGAATATTGTAAACAAACACATATGATTTCTCAGCAAAGAAAAAGAATACAGAAGAAAATTACACCAAGAATTAGCGCAATACAAGCAAAAACTCTTGGATTTTTTGCGGTTATATAAATACCCCTTAGTATGAAATTTTTATAAATGATAAGGAGGACTTTTTTGATGAAGCAAAGTATATTGAAGAAAATTGAATCCCGTGAAATCATATGCGGCGTCATCGGTCTCGGCTATGTTGGCCTTCCGTTGGCCGTCGAAAAGGCAAAAGCGGGGTTTAAAACCATCGGCTTTGATATTCAGGACATTAAAGTGAACATGGTCAATTCCGGGGTTAACTATATAGGCGATGTCGTTGATACTGACCTTGAAAAGCTTGTGAAAGACGGTTTGCTTTATGCTACAAGCGATTACAGCTTTATTAAAGATGTTGATTTTATAGCAATATGCGTGCCTACTCCTCTTGACGATCATCAACAGCCTGACATAAGTTATGTGCGATCATCGGCTGAAGAAATAGCTAAACACCTGAAAAAAGGGACAATGGTGGTATTAGAGTCCACTACATATCCCGGCACTACACAAGAATTAGTAAAACCTATTCTTGAAAAAGGCTCAGGGCTGAAATGCGGAGAAGACTTCTATCTTGGCTTTTCACCGGAACGCGTTGACCCTGGAAATCTTTTTTACAAGACAAAAAATACTCCTAAGGTCGTCGGAGCCGTGGGTGAAGACGCGCTGGAGGTTATTTCGTCTATGTATCGGGCTGTGCTTGACAGCGATGTACAAACAGTCTCCTCCCCGGCAGTGGCGGAAATGGAGAAAATTCTTGAAAACACATATAGAAACGTCAATATTGGCTTGATCAATGAACTGACACAGCTCTGCGAAAAAATGGATATCAACATTTGGGAAGTTATCGAGGCCGCGAAATCAAAACCTTACGGCTTCCAGGCGTTTTACCCCGGCCCTGGGCTTGGCGGCCATTGTATTCCGCTTGATCCTTATTATCTCAGCTGGAAAGCGCGCGAATATGGTTTTCATACGAGCATGATCGAATCTTCGATGATGATTAACGACCGTATGCCGGAATACTGTGTTGAACGTGCAACAAAATTACTCAACCGCTACAAGAAGGCGCTAAATGGCTCAAAGGTACTCGTACTTGGCGTCGCATATAAGCAGGATATCGATGATTGCCGCGAAAGCCCTGCAATCCGGGTTATTGAGGAACTTCAAAAGAAAGGTGCGAACGTCAGTTATTATGATCCTTGGGTTAAATCCTTTTGCCATGGGAAATTAGCCATGACCAGTGTTGAGGAATTGAGCGCAGAGGTTCTTGAGAATGCGGACATCGTTATTATAACGACAGCCCATACGAATGTCGATTATGAGTTTATACAAAAACATTCGAAAGTCATATTCGATACGAAAAACGCTATTAGATCAGTAAAAGAACACGCCAACGTTGAACTGTTATAAGGAGCCGATATGAAGATTGTGACAGTAGTCGGAGCGCGGCCACAATTTATTAAAGCAGCAATAGTATCGCGTATATTGCGTCAATTTGCGGTTGAGGTTCTTGTACATACCGGACAGCATTACGACTATAACATGTCGGATATTTTCTTCAAAGAACTTGAAGTACCAAAGCCGGATTATAACCTAGGTATATCAGGCGGTACCCATGGGAAAATGACCGGTTCAATGATTACTGCTATAGAAGATGTGCTTTTTAAAGAAAAGCCGGATATGGTTCTTGTTTACGGCGATACAAATTCTACACTTGCTGCCGCCTTATCCGCCGCGAAGCTAGGAGTACCTATCTGCCATGTGGAAGCCGGCGTACGGCTGGGCACTCTTACGAATCCCGAGGAAATAAACCGCATATGTACGGATCATGTTTCAGCCTTGCTGCTATATTGTACGGCTTCCGCCGAAGAGAACCTGAAAAAAGAAGGCCTCTTTGATCGTGCAAGGCTTGTCGGCGATCCGATGCTTGAGGCCTTTACCTATTATGGACAGCACCTTATAGATACAAACAGAATGAATGTATTTGATTACGATGGGAACAGTATCTCTTTGCCGGAAAAGTTCTATTATCTGACCTGCCATCGTCAGGAAAATACCGATGTTGAAGATAAGCTCAAAGAGATATTATGTGCCATGAACAGCCTGAATTCGATTACCATATATCCTGTACATCCGAGAAATCGTGAAAACGTAAGAAAGATATGCAGTATTAATAAGTATAGCAATATTTTATTGGTACAGCCGGTCGGATATATAACATCTATTGCGCTTGTAAGGGGGGCAGAGAAGATTGTCACCGATTCCGGAGGATTGCAGCGGGAAGCGTTCTTCACAGGAAAACAATGTGTCACGATATTTGATTATGTAATCTGGCCGGAAACAATGGTTGATAATAGGAACCAACTATCTAAGCCTGACGCAACTGAAATATTGAATAAGCTGGCTGTAAATCAAACCATTAATCCGGATTATAATCCATTTGGCGACGCACATGCAGGCGAAAAGATAGTAGACGAGTTAATTAAATTTAAGGAGGAAACCAAATGAACTATGCTATTATCGGCTGCGGACGGATAGCGGCAAAGCATATTGAGGCAGCCCTTTATAACCATTTGAATATCATAGCTGTCTGTGATGTGTCGGAAACGGCGATAGACAGGTTGCTGTCGGAACAAGGGCTTGACAGCACTAACATCAAGCGATACACCGACTACAAGGTTATGTTGGAAGAGAATAAGATTGACCTTATCGCTATCTCCTCCGTCAGCGGAGCACGAGCCGGGATCGCAAAAGACTGCCTTGTTGCAGGGGTCAACCTCATTATAGAAAAGCCAATGGCACTGTCCATAAGAGACGCGGATGAGATTATCCGTTTATCAGAAGAAAACAACTGCAAGGTCACGGTTTGTCATCAGAACCGGCTATATTCTTCAGTACAGAGCGTTAAGAAGGCCGTAGAATACAGTATGCTTGGGAAAGTGTCCCATGCGGCTGT
Source organism: Bacillota bacterium (assembly GCA_023410595.1). Lineage (GTDB taxonomy): Bacteria > Bacillota > Clostridia > Christensenellales > SZUA-584 > DTFZ01. Next base: position 44,191 of record JAEYPO010000017.1, read on the forward strand.
CCATATCCGTTGGAATCGCGGTATTGATTATTACAGTCAGGCATCCTGGCGCGGTACGTGGGTTATGGATGGCGGGATGCTGCTGAATCAATGTATTCACTGCATTGACATGCTCTGCTGGCTTATGGGCGATACTATCAGCGAAGTTTATGGGGTAACGAAAAATCAGTTCCATACAGGGATTGAAACGGAGGACGTAGCGCTTGCTGTTGTCAAGTTTAAGAACGGAGCGGTTGCAATTATAGAAGGTACGACAAATATCTACCCAAAGAACCTTGAAGAAACGATTTATATCTTTGGCCAGAACGGAACCGTAAAGCTCGGGGGCAAAAATACAAACACGATTGAGCATTGGGAAGTTGCGGGCCATGAAACTCCGCCGGATGTCAGTTTCCCGTTTGGGACAGGCCACAAAGGTGTTTATGCAGACGTGATCGACGCCATCCAAAATAATCGGCAGCCATATATCGGTGTTGAAGCAGGACGAAATGCGGTGGAATTGATCCTTGCCATATATAAAAGCCAAAAAGAGGGAAAGCCTGTAAGCCTTCCGCTTATGGATTTCGCAACGATAGATATGAAAGAGGCGATTTAAATGGAGGATTATTTTGTACATAAAAGCAGCTATATCGACGAGGGCGTGACTATCGGCAAGGGTACAAAAATATGGCACTTTTGTCATGTTCAAAAAAATACGGTCATTGGTGAAGACTGTTCTCTGGGGCAGAACGTAAATGTGGCTGGCAACGTAAATATCGGAAGAAGCTGCAAACTGCAAAACAACGTGTCTGTTTATGAGGGCGTAGAACTGGAGGATTACGTTTTTTGCGGTCCTTCCTGTGTCTTTACCAACGACTTGACCCCTCGCGCCAAGTACCCTAAAGGCAGTACGAATTATAAAAAAACACTGATAAAGCTCGGAGCAACTATCGGAGCTAACGCCACGGTCGTTTGCGGCCATACTGTCGGACGATGGGCCATGATTGCTGCCGGTGCGGTGGTGACAAAGAATGTTCCGGATTATGCGCTGATGGCGGGAGTCCCAGCTAAGCGGATCGGCTGGGTATGCGAATGCGGAGCTGTACTGCCAAACGATTTGGTTTGCTCTGAATGCGAAAGAAAATATAGTGAAACAACCGGCGGATTTGAGGAGGTAAAATAGATGGAATTTCGGGATCTTAAGAAGCAGTATCAAGCGCTTAAACCAAGAATAGACGAAGCCGTACTGAAAGTTATGAACGATTGCAATTTTATTTCGGGAACGCAGACTAAGGAGCTTGAAACCAGCCTTGCCGATTACGTCGGCGTTAAGCATTGCATTACCTGCGCTAACGGTACCGACGCGCTGACACTGGCACTGATGTCTTGTAGTGTGGGACCAGGCGACGCTGTTTTCTTGCCGGACTTCACCTTTTTTGCCTCTGCCGAAACGCCGGCGGCACTTGGCGCAACCCCTGTATTCGTAGACGTGGACGCCGATACATACAACATTGACCCTGTATCGCTGGAACAGGAGATTGCGCGCGTCAGGGCTGAGGGAAAGCTCAACTTAAAAGCAATTATCACAGTCGATTTGTTTGGGCTCTGTGCCAATTATACGGAGATCGAAGCAATCGCTAAAAAATATGATATTTTAATTATCGAAGACGGTGCTCAGGGTTTTGGGGGCAGAATCGATAACAGGCTTGCCTGCTCTTTCGGCGATATCGCAACGACTTCATTTTTCCCCGCCAAACCTCTCGGCTGTTACGGCGATGGAGGTGCAATATTCACCAACGACGATAAAAAAGCTGCTCTAATCCGTTCGCTGTGCGTACATGGAAAAGGCACGGACAAGTACGATAACGTACGTCTTGGCATGAACTCACGGCTCGACACCATACAAGCGGCAATACTGTTGGTTAAGCTTGACGCTTTCATACAATATGAACTTAATGATGTGAACAAGGCCGCTGCATGGTATACTGAACGGCTTAGAGAAAAGATAAAAACACCCGTAATTCCCAACGGCTTCTACTCATCTTGGGCTCAATATACAATTCAGCTTGAGAACAAAGCTCTGCGCGACGCCATACAGACGGCTCTCAATTCGCAAGGAATTCCTACAATGCAGTATTATCCCAAGGGTATGCATCAACAAGGTGCATTTTATGAAACCCGTTGTTTTAGTAAGTGCCCGGTATGCGAAAAGTTGTGCGATACTGTACTTCAGTTACCGATACATCCTTATTTAACTGAGAATGACGTGGATGTTATAAGCGAAAAACTGATAATAGCTTTGGGGTGACTTGTATTTTTACTGAATATTATTTCAAACACTAATATCAGACTGCATAGTAAATGCGAAGGAGAATAAAATTTGAAAAAGAAAAAAAACGTTGATACCTTAAATACCGCAAAGCCGACAGAAGACAAGTCACAGGTGAAAGAGAAAAACAAAACAGGCAAAATAATAGGCTTTACGATACTTGGTATATTTATTGTCGGGTTAATATTTGCAGGAATATATATCTATCAGGCATTAGAACAACCGGAGAAACTGTTTTATACCTCCTCGGTTAATCTGCAACTGACTCCTAAACCCATGGCGGGGGATATCGATACTCCTTCTCTTTCAGTTCAACCTGCGCCCACGACATCTCCCTTACATAATGAAGATGATATAGTCAATGTGCTGCTTATGGGACTCGATCAGGATTATAAGTCGTACGCCGAAAAAGGAGGGGATTTTCATACCGATTCGATGATTATATTGGCAATCAATTTTGATAAGAATACAGTCGACATGATTTCTCTGCCGCGCGATACTTTCACTTATGTACCCGGTATTAAAGGCATATATAAACTTAATGCCGCGGTCAATTGCGGAGGGGGGAAAACGGATACCGGGTTTAAAAAAGCTTGCGAGGCTGCTTCATGGATGCTGGGAGGCATAGACGTTAATTATTATTATGCGTTTGAACTCAACACTGTAAAAGAGATTGGAAATTTAATCGACGGAGTCGATTTCAACGTTGAGATGTCTTATAGAGGAACCAGCGGGAAGTATTACAAAAAAGGCATGCAGCATCTTAACGGTACCGGTATATACGACTATATGCGCGCACGTACAAACGCAACTGTCGGGGGACATGCCGATACAGGGCGTATGGACCGATGCAAAGCCATGCTAAAAGCGATCTTCCAGAAACTAAAAACTCTGAACTTGCTTACTGAGATCCCATCACTTTTGAGCACGATAAACAAAGGGCTATACACAAGCGTGACGCTGCAGCAGTCGATTTCTTTGGCAAATTATGCTTACAATAAAATTGATTTGGACAGTATCCGGCTTCATACCATGGCGGGCACTACTCAATCTGCGTTGAGCTGGAATTTCTGTTTTCTCGATCAAAGTGAACGGATAAAGCTAATAAAGGAAGTATACGGAAAAGACGTTCAACCGCAGGAATTTGTTTCTTATGAGTACGCAAAGTGGCTGGAGGATTACGGATTAAAGTCGGTTCATTATCTGGGGGTAGCTAAAGAGTTCCTGCAATACCTGAAAAACATAAGCACAGATGATTTGAGCAACGATCAACAGCAAAGCTATCTGGCGTTAAATGATGAATATAGAAAAGCGCAGTATGCATTCAATACGGCCGCGTCGGCTTTGGGCAGCAATGACAATGAAAAGATGGAAACTGAAAATGAAGCTCTGCGAGATCTTACGGAAAATCTAGCAAAGATTATAGGCTATCCAAATAAACTTTCCTGGTCTGTAGTATCACCTTGGTACAAGGATCACTATATAAATGAGGTAGATGTCAATTTCAGATAAGGCAATGCACGGGGAATACTCTTTATGATCCGATTAAGGAAAATGAAATAATCGGTTATCAATAACAATTAAGCCCGAAGGTGTTAAACACTCTCGGGCTTTTTTATACTAAAAAGCGAAAGTGTAAAAAAACCGGTGCTGAATTAATAACGTTTTAGCAAGTATATACAGGGAAATCTATTTTTATTAGACATGACTTTTAATCTTCGAACCAATATGAGCTTGATTGCCCAGCGGGCAATCAAGGCGCGAGGCGTTTATCTAAGAAATGATCAATGAACACTGCTGTGTTATCAGGCTTAAGATTCACGCCTTACTGGTTTGAATACCGTTCCAGGAAGCGTATGGTGCGTTCCTGCTTAGGGCTGCCCAGCACCTCTTCCGGCGTGCCTGTTTCCACGACGACTCCGTCGTCCATAAATACAATGGTGTTTGCCACATCGCGGGCGAACTGCATCTCGTGCGTCACGATGACCATGGTGGTGTTCTTCTCGGCAAGTGTGCGAATGACCTTTAATACCTCGCCCGTCAGCTCCGGGTCGAGAGCGCTGGTGGGTTCGTCAAAGCAGAGGACGTCGGGCGAGAGCGCGAGAGCGCGGGCTATGGCCACCCGCTGCTGCTGCCCGCCCGATAGCTGGTGGGGATAAAGATGCATCTTATCGGTAAGCCCCACCTGATCGAGAAGCTCAGCGGCTTTATCGCTGATCTCACTCAAAATCGCTTTACGGTTTTCCTTATAGTCGCCGCGTTCTCTCGCGAGAAGCTCGCCCGCAAGCTTTACGTTGCCAAGCGCAGTATACTGGGGAAACAGATTGAACGACTGGAACACAAGCCCGAAATGCAGGCGGTTTGTGCGTATTTGCTTTTCCGTAAGCAGCGCGGAGTCCGACGCGTCAAACAGCGTCTTGCCGTTGACGATTATCTGCCCGCCGTCAGGTTTTTCAAGAAAGTTAAGGCACCGCAGCAGCGTCGTTTTACCGCTGCCGGAGGAGCCTATGACGGCGACGACTTCGCCCTTGTCAAGGCTGAAGCCTACGTCCTTCAATACCTCTGTTTCGCCGAAACGTTTGGATATGTTTTTTACCTCAAGTACAGACATTTTGAATACTCCCTAAACCCGGAAAAAGCCGAGCTTCTTTTCCAGACGCCCCAGCAGCAGTGTGAGAATGCCGCTGAACACCAGATAGTAGACGCCTGTAAAGAACAGCGGCCAGATGGCGCCTGAAGATTTTATAAACGCCTGACCGTTCCAGATGATCTCGTATACCGATATAACCCGTGCAAGCGAAGTGTCCTTTACAAGAGTGATTATCTCATTGCCCATGGGCGGCACTATGCGCTTTACGACCTGCAGCAGTATGACACGGAAAAATATCTGGCTTTTCGTCATGCCAAGGACCAGCCCCGCCTCGGTCTGCCCTTTCGGTACGCCCTCTATGCCGCCGCGGTATATCTCGGAGAAATAGCAGGCGTAGTTGATGATGAAGGCAACCAGCGCGGCGATGAACCGGCCGGAGCCGCCGTCCCACCAGTTGCTGCCGAGTATCAAGCCCGGACCGTAGTAGATTATGAGCAGCTGAAGCATGAGCGGCGTGCCGCGTACGATCCATACGATGAATTTGACCGAGTATTTAAGCGGCCTAAACCGGCTCATAGAGCCGAAAGATATTATAAGACCAAGCGGGAACGCTCCGAGCAGCGTCAGAGAGAACAGCTTGAGCGTTTCCAGAAAGCCCTCGTTCAACGAGGCAAGAACATTTTGAAACATGGAGAGCCTCACATCTTAATATTTCCTTAGCCATATAAAGGCAGAAAGCACGCGCTCTCTGCCTTTATAAAATTCTATTCAGCAGTGAGCTTACTGGGCGAGTATGGACTCCTGTACGCCGTAAGTCTTGGCGCATTCTATCATTGAACCGTCCGCGTACGCCTTGGCGAAGAACTCATTTAAGGCTTTGGCAAGATCGCTTCCCTTGCGGAAGCCGACGCCGAACTTCTCGGAGTTGAGCGCCACGGTGTGAGCGAGATCAGGATAGCTCGTGCCTTCGCCTATTACAGCCCCCGCCATAAGCAGGTCTATTACGCAGGCGTCGGACGTACCGGCGGCAACTTCCATTACAGCGGCAGCCTGGCTCTGTACAGAAACGTGCTCGTAACCGAGCTCTTTAACGGCCTTTTCACCGGCGGAGCCGGATTCAACCGCGAACGTAAGGCCTTTAACGCTGACCTCATCCTTGTATTTGTCCGCTTCGGAAGCCGGGACAACTACGACCTGAGCGTTGTCGCAGTAGGCGTTTGAGCATTCCATTGATTTGAGCACTTCGTCGATTAGCGTCATGCCGTTCCAAACGCAGTCGATAGACTTTGCTTCAAGCTCGAGAATCTTATTATCCCAGTCTATCTCCACGAATTCCGCTTTGACTCCCAAAGATTTCGCAAAAGCCGCCGCCATTTCGGCGTCGAAGCCTATCCAGCTGCCGCTTTCGTCTTTATAATCCATAGGCGGGTAATCAGTAATACCGACTATAAGCGTACCCTTGCCCTGAATGTATTCTTTGTCAGTCTGGCTCTTGTCAACAGGTTTGGCGCAGGCGGTGAAGCAAAACGCCATAACAACGACAAGTATTAGTGCTATGATTTTTTTCATTATTTTCCTCCGGATATTGACGGCATACTGCCGTTAAAATTTATAGTGATATCATAATAACATATTAACACGATAAAACAAGCTTTTTACGCATTTCAATGCTGATTTTCAGCTGTTTGCAGCATTTGAAAGGCATTGTCTGGGATAACATGAGAATCGATGTTATTTAAGTATGTTATTTACGGCCGGGGAGTATTAAGTTTGTTCTTTGCGGCAACGGCAGGGAGCCGTCCGCTCGCGCTGCTGAAACATGCGCCGAGTATGTTTATGTTGTAGGCCCGTCGGTTTCATCGGGCAGGCGGCTTTTATGAAAGACTGACTTTACAAACAGTGGATTTTAGATTACCGTATAGCTATGCCTTAATATCAATGTCTCCAAAAGCCTAAGGTTTATTGAAACAGTGAACAGCTGTTCCAGGGCGATATCAATGCATCGGGAAGGTGGATTATGGCGGAGCTTCGATATAATCCGTTTAAAAACGATTGGGTGATGGTAGCCTCGGTCCGGCAGGACAGGCCGCAGATGCCAAAGGACTGGTGCCCGTTCTGTCCGGGGTCGGGCAGGGTGGATGAATATGACGTGCTGAAGTACGACAACGATTTTCCGGCGCTTTCGATGGATCCGCCAAAGCCCGACGATGTGGCAGGCGGCTTCTTCAAGGCTGAAAAATCGTACGGCAAATGTGAGGTAATACTGTATTCGCCCGATCATACGGCCACGCTGCCCGAGCTTCCGGTAAGCCATATAAGGAAGCTTGTCGATCTCTGGTGCGAACGTTTCGCGGAGCTTTCCCGCTACGACAGATCAAGATATGTTATGATATTTGAGAACCGCGGCGAAGCGGTGGGCGTTACCATGCCGCACCCGCACGGCCAGATTTACGCATATCCGTTCATTCCTAAAAAAATCGAGCAAAAGCTTGAAAACTCAAGGAAATATAAAAAGGATACGGGACGCTGCCTTTTCTGCGACTGGCTCAAAGCCGAGCGGGAGTTTAAAAAGCGCGTAATCTTTGAGGACGATCATTTCAGCGTCATCATACCGTTCTTTGCGGAGTTTGTATACGCAACGCAGATAATACTAAAAAGGCACATAAATTACATAACAGAGCTAAGCGACGAAGAAAAGACTGCGCTGGCCGCGGTATTGAGAAACACTGTCGGCATGTACGACAGCCTGTTCGGCACGCCGTTCCCTTATATGATGTGCATGTACAACGCGCCTGTAAATACCGGCGACGTAGACGACTTTCACTTCCACATCGAGTTCTTCCCGCCTATGCGCTCCAAAAATGTACAGCAGTTCCTCGCGTCCAGCGAGACGGGAGCGGGCGCGCACTGCAACCCGAGCGCTCCCGAGGAAAAGGCTGTTGAATTGAGAGAAGCTTACCTAAGATACACGGCGGGACAGGGGGAAGCTTAACTAAAAAGTGCAATGGAGCGTCGTTCAGCAGTAAAATCCACTATATAGCAACGGAGGATTATGAAGACATATTTGGACTGCCTGCCGTGCGTGCTGCGGCAGGTACTGGAGGCGTCAAAGATATCGACGGATAACGAAGAGCTGCAAAATGAAATAATGGCCCAAACGCTTAAGGGTTTAGCGGATTATAAAAGATACAGAAATTCGCCCGAAGTCTGCAGAGTAATGCACGGCATCGTAAAAAAACATACGGGCGTGGCGGACCCATACAGGGAAATCAAGCAAAGGGATATACAAACGGCATTGAAACTTCTGCCGGCGCTTAAGCGGTATATAGAAGGCAGGGAAGACCGCTTATACGGGGCGCTGAAAGCCGCCGCTACCGGCAATGTGCTTGATTCCTCCATCAGCAACAGCATCAATTTTGAGGCCTGTCTGGAAACCGAGCTTAACAAACCCTTTTCTGTCTGCGATATCGATATGCTAAAGGAACGGCTAAAAGTTTCGAAAACGCTGTTGATTATAGGAGACAACGCCGGAGAGACCGTATTGGATCGCATACTTTTGGAAGAGCTGCCGCCTTTTGACGTTACGTACGCCGTTAGAAGCGCGCCGATAATAAACGACGCGACTGAAGAAGACGCGCACGCGTCGGGGCTTGAAACATACGCACGTATTATCTCTACAGGCTGCAACGTGCCGGGCGTAAATCTTGACGAGTGCAGCCGGGAGTTTCTCGAAGTTTTTTACGGCGCGGATATTGTAATATGCAAAGGACAGGGTAATTATGAAACTCTTTCGGATTGCGACAGGGAGCTGTTCTTTCTGCTCAAGGCCAAGTGCGCAGTGCTCGCAAGGCTCTTGAATGTCAGCTTGAACTCTTATATTTTTAAGTATTTAAAAAGCGTTGAACAAAGATGAGAGAATCGGATAGCAGGGGCAAGTGTTCAAATTAAGGCTATAACGATGGAAAGCTCTCAAACGTCCGCAGGCTCATTGCGAAAACGATGCACGAATCGCTTTCCCAAACGGCGTACCGACATAGATTTTTAATTAATCGGGAGAAGGCATGGCATGTACGATTTGATAGTTATAGGCGGCGGGCCCGCGGGGTACCGCGCCGCAGAACTGGCGGGAGAAGAGAATTTAAGCGTACTGCTTATTGAAAAAAGAGAGGTTGGGGGCGTGTGCCTCAATGAAGGCTGCATACCCACAAAGACGCTGCTCTATTCCGCGAAGCTCAAGGACGGCGCGGAGCACGGCGAAAAGTACGGCGTAATTGCGGACGGCATAACGCTCGACCATAAGGCTGTCATAGCGCGCAAGAACAAGGTCGTTAAGACGCTCGTGGCGGGCGTGAAGGCGAAGCTGCGCGCGGCGGGCGTCAAGACCGTTGCAGGCGAGGCGGTTATAGTGGGACGCGGCGAAGGCTTTGAAGTGAAGTGCGGCGAAGAGGTACACGTGGGGAAACGGCTTCTTATAGCGGCGGGCTCCGTGCCTATAGTTCCGCCGATACCGGGCATTAAAGAAGCGCTTGCGGCGGGAACCGCGGTGACAAGCAGGGAAGCGCTGGACCTAACGGCTGTTCCACAACGGCTCGTCGTGATAGGCGGCGGAGTTATCGGCCTCGAGATGGCGAGCTACTTTACTTCGGCGGGCAGCGACGTGACCGTAGTCGAGATGCTCGGCAGCATAGGAGGCTCTATCGATACGGACATAGCGAAGCTGCTAAAAAAGAACCTTGAGAAGAAGGGCATAAAGTTTTTACTGGGATGTAAAGTGACAGAGGTAGGAGGCGGTTTTGTCAAAGCACAGTACAGCACGGGCGAGAAAGAAATAAGCTGTGACCTCGTGCTGCTCTCGGCGGGCAGGCGCGCGGCATCGGACGGCCTCGGGCTTGATAAAATCGGCGTACTTACCGAAAGAGGCGCCGTTGTTACGGACGAGAAAATGTGCACTAACATTCCGGGCGTATACGCAGCGGGCGATATAAACGGCAAGTCTATGCTGGCGCACACGGCGTACCGCGAGGCGGAAGTCGCGATAAGCTGTATGCTGGGCAGGGCGGACCGCATGGATTACCGCGCAGTGCCCGGCGTTATATACACGAGCCCCGAGGTCGCGGGAGTAGGCGAGACGGAGGAATCCGCCAAAGCGGGGGGCATGGAATACAAGTCGAGCACAGTCTCGATGCGCTTTTCGGGCAGATACCTTGCCGAGAACGAGGGCGGCGACGGAATAGCGAAGATACTCATTGACAGCCGCGGGCGCATAGCCGGGCTGCATATGATAGGCAGCTACGCTTCTGAGATAATATACGGCGCAAGCATGATGATAGGGAGTGAAATGACGCCAGAGCAGGTTAAAAAGACGATTTTCCCGCATCCGACGGTATCAGAGATAATAAAGGAATGCGTATTTATGGGGGGCTCCCAAAAAGCCTGAAGTGTTTTGGGATATAAAAACAGAACAAGCCGCAAAAAAGGGGGCTTGTTTTTTTGTTTCAGAGCCTGTAAAAAGTCAGAGGGCGTATCGGGTTTAAAAAGCAAATATAACAAGTATCCATATTAAGGCTTCTTTACTTTACAGAAATATCTTATAATAGGCTATATAAACAAAAAACATACGCAACGGGTTACGGCTTATTATCATTGCTTTTCCTAATAATCAGACGTCGATTACAGATTGTATAAAGGAGTTTGTGCATGGATACGATAGACGCCCTTATCGCCCGGCTTACCGTGGAGGAGAAGGCCGCTCTGCTCGCGGGCACTAAATCGATGAACACGAACGCCGTGCCGCGCCTTGGAATACCGGGGCTTACGTTCGCGGACGGCCCGCACGGCCTCAGGAAACTGGCGGGCAGCGGAGTAGACGGCATAGCGGACAGCGAACCGGCTACCGCCTTTCCGACGTCCGCCACGATAGCATCGGGGTGGAATGAAGAAAACGCTTATCTTGCGGGCGAGGCAATAGGCAGGGAGGCGCTGTGCTGCGGCGTAAATGTAGTGCTCGGGCCGGGCGTCAATATAAAGCGGGACCCCAGGTGCGGACGAAACTTTGAATACTACTCGGAAGACCCGCTGCTTGCGGGTAAGCTTGGGAGCGCTTTTATTATAGGCGTTCAAAGCAAGAGCGTTGGCGTTTCCTTAAAACACTTCGCGGCCAACAACAGCGAGAACTTCCGATTTATGGGCGACTCCATAGTGGACGAGCGCGCATTAAGAGAGATATATCTAAAAGCGTTTGAGCGTATAGTCAAACAGCAAAGGCCATATACCGTTATGTGCGCCTACAACAGGTTAAACGGCACGTTCTGCGCTAGCAGCCATAGGCTGCTTACCGAAATACTGAGGGACGAGTGGGGCTTTGACGGGCTTGTGATGAGCGACTGGGGCGCGGTGCAGGACAGGATAGCGTCCGTTTCAGCGGGCATGGACCTCGAGATGCCGGGCGATACCGCGTATTTCAGAAAGCGGATAATTGACGCCGCGCACAGCGGAGAGCTTAGCGCTGAGGCGCTCGATAAAGCCGCGCGCAATGTGCTTAGGCTTATCGAGCGGTGCTCGTCTCAGCAAAAAGAAGCTGCGGACTTTGACGCCCACCACGCTCTCGCGGCAGAGATAGCGGCCGATTGCGCCGTGCTGCTTAAAAACGACGGCGTGCTGCCGCTTTCGCCCGGCGGGAGATATCTTATCGCGGGGGAGATGTTTGAGCGCATGCGCTATCAGGGCGCGGGCAGCTCGCTGGTAAATCCCGCCCGGCTGACTACGCCAAAGCAGGCGTTCGATTCGCGCGGCTTATCGTATACACGCGACATCAAAGACGTGGCAGACTGCGACGCGATATTATTCTTTGGCGGGCTCGCCGAGGAGTATGAGATGGAGGGCGGCGACAGGGAGGATATATCGTTCCCCAAAGATCAGCTTGACATGCTTTCGCAGCTTGCAGGTCTCGGCAAGCCGGTCGTTGTTGTGCTTTACGGCGGCTCGCCTATGGAGATACCGTTTGAAGACGGCGTCGCGGCCATACTCGACATGTACCTTCCCGGGCAGAACGGCGGCGAAGCGACGGCGGCGCTGCTGCTGGGTGAGAAGAACCCGTCGGGCAGGCTCGCGGAGACATGGCCGCTGCGCTGCCAGGACATACCGTTTTACGACAGTTACAGCAAGACGGAAACAGAGCTGTATCGCGAAAGCGTTTATGTGGGCTACAGATATTACGACACGGCGCAAAAACCGGTCAGGTATCCGTTCGGGTACGGGCTGTCATATACATCGTTTGAGTATTCCGGCATTGAAGTTAAGGAGAGCGCGGGCACGGTCACGGTGTGCTGCGATGTGCGCAACACCGGCGGCAGGGCGGGAGCGGAGGTAGTGCAGCTATACGCAAGGAAAGCACGCAGCGGTGTTTTCAGGCCCGACAGGGAGCTTAGGGGCTTTGCTAAAGTATACCTTGAAGCGGGCGAGACAAAACGAGCCGAAATATCGTTTGAAAGAGCCGAGCTTTCATATTATAACCCTAAAGAAAAAGCGTGGGTGCTCGAAAACGGCGAATACGAGCTGCTGATAGGCACTTCGAGCAGGGATATACGCCTTGCCGCGCGGCTTGCCGTCTCGGGCGAGGAAACGCCCTGCCCGTACGGCGAAGACATACTGGCGGCGTACGGCGACGCATCGCGCCTGGAAATAAGCGACGAGGTATATTCGCATCTTATTGGAAGGGAGCTGCCCGCCCAGCCGGAAAAACTGCCCATCACGCTGGAATCGCGCTTTACTGACCTTAAGCTTACGCTTTGGGGAAGATTGCTATATAAAATAGTCACAGGGGTTTCGGACAGGCAGTATAAAAAGGCAAAGAAGCTGCCCGCGGGGCCATTGCGCGACAACCGAATTAAAAACGCTTTGTTTTTGCGGCTCATGTTCGATTCAAATTCGCTGCGCTCGCTCAGCGTTTCGTCGAGCGGCATGTTTCCGTATCAGTTTGCGCAGGGATTTGCACAGATTGCCAACGGCCACATTTTAAGCGGCATAGCGCGTATGTGCAGGAAATACCGCGTTCCGGGGCTTCCCGGCAAGCAAAGAAGCTGATGGGCAGAGGAGCGTCGTTTACGGTGCTTCGGAGTGTCGATAAAGTTCCTTTTGTCATTCCGTCAGCTTCGCTTGAAGGAGCGTAGCGACTGACTACGCAGTGGACGAGAATCTTTAGGAAATAAGCATGTTTTAAGATTCCCGTCCCTTCGGTCACTTACGTTCGGAATGACATATGGGGGTTATTTGACACTCTGTCGCGTTGTTTACGGCGTTTAAGCTTTTGACAGTATCAGGTTTTGACAAGCCACCGGAAAAAGTAATATAATCAGACATAAATATTACAGTTTACGGCGGAAGCCTTTTAAGGCAAACAGGAAGTTAAATTATGTTATCTTGGAAGATGAAGTTCATATACGTGGTATTGGCGGCAGCATTAATATTTTCTATGTTTGTTTTAAGCGCGCCCGCGGCCTCCGCGGAGACCTCCGCGACGGGTACGATAAACTGCCAGGACGCTATTTTAAGAGAGCAGCCTTCCACGGCTTCCAATATAATCGTTAAAATGAACGAGGGCTCGCAGGTAAGCGTGCTGGGGGGTGCGGGACGCGGCTGGTATCAGGTGGGATATCAGGACAAAACGGGTTATGTAAGGGCTGATTTTGTGGATATGCTGACCACCGGTTTAAACGAAAAGGCTGTGATAATGTACGATTCCCCGATGACCGACCAGCCGGGGTCAGGCAACGTCACAGAAACGCTGCCGGCAAATACGCAGATAATTATCACCGGAACGTACGGCCAGACGTATCAGGTTTTGTCCGGCGCGAAAACCGGCTATGTACCCAAGAGCAGCGTACATAAATACAGGATAATAGAAATCGGCCTCAAGGCCTCGTTAAGCTCCTCCGGCGTTAACTTAAGAAGCGCTCCCAGCACTTCGGGCGAGATACTCGCGACTATGAAAAAAGGCGACGCGGTGACCGCCATAAGCATAGAGGACAAGTGGATAAAAGTAAGCTTCTCGGGCAAAGAGGGTTACATAAGAGGAGATTTTATAACGTATACCGTGCCCGCCAACTCTCATATTACCACGCTCTCCACGGGCATGAAGGGGCAGGCGGTTACGCAGGTGCAGACGGCGCTTAAAAAGCGCGGGTTTTTCTATCCCGCGGCCAACGGCGTTTACGGCGGCGCAACAAAAGCGGCTGTGGAAAAGTTTCAGACGTCCGTTAACCTTGACGCGGACGGCATAGCCGGGCCTCAGACGCTGCTTCTGCTGCTCGGCACTAAAGGCGCGAACAGCCTTTGGAACAACTACAGGGCGGACATGCCCGCTCAGGACCCGCAAAAGAGCGGAAAGGTGATACTGAAAGACTGGTTCGGCGGCATGGAAAAGGTAGTCAAGAGGTATACGCCTTTCGAGGTAATAGACGTGCGCACGGGCATAAGCTGGAACATGCAGAGATTTGGCGGCTGGTGGCACGCCGACGTAGAGACGATGACAAAGGCCGATACGGAAGCCATGACGAAAGCCTGGGGCGGCACGCTTGACCCCACAAGAAGGCCCGTATGGGTAAAGATAGACGGCGAGTATTATGCCGCGGGGCTCATGGGGTTTGTGCATAATGTCGATACAATAAGCACAAACGGCATGGACGGGCAGATTTGCCTGCATTTCAGGGGAAGCAAGATACACGGGTCGGGAAATATCGACGAAGCCCATCAGGCGTGTATAACCGAAGCGTTCGCCAAGGCGGGCAAGCTCGATTCGTATATCGATTCGGGTAAAGTATGACGCGTAAAGGCTATTAATAATGCTACAGATGATAACAACGTTTAAAATAAACATTAAAAAGGCCGCAAAGCTTTTGGGCGCTGCAATATCGGCGCTAATGCTTTCAGCGGCGCTATTTGCAGGGTGCGCGGCACCCGCTTCTTCGACTTCATCAGAGACGCCTTCGGCTACGCCCGTGCCCACGACGGCGCCCGACGAGACGCCGGGGGCGAATTCTCAGGCCGCGGAGCTTGGCGAGGATTCCAACGCGATAACGCATAACGATTGGATATACTATCTCGATATTAACGACCCTGTAGTCGTTGACTTCAACGAGGACCCTCCTGTGCGCATGAGGAAGACGGACGGCAGCGAGGACAAACAGGTAGGTATACGGGGCTTCCAGTTTGATATTATTGGCGATTACGTATACGTTGACTCCAACGACCCTGACATTGACGCAGACGGCGCGCAGACATGGAGCACGACAAGGCTGAATCTTGACGGCACGGGCATGAAGAGGCTCGAATATGGCAGCATGTCCAAAAGGCTCGTTCCGGAGGGAGAGCAGAAATTCTACTTCACTACTATGGGGGACAGCGCCGTATATATTTCAGACCTTGCCTGCGAAAACGTAGAGACGCTTATAGTTAACCTTCCCGATAAGGCGGAGATAGACGGTAAGCTGGACGCCGATAAGACGCTGCAGCTCAATATAAACGACGCAGTAAACGGCACTGTAAATTTTGACGCGACGTTCTCAAACGCTGACGGCGTACAGGTTTACAGCGGAGAGTACAGCATAGCCAAAGACGGCGCGGCGGTACAAAAGATAAAAGGCACGTATTACAGCTACAGCTCGCAGACCGAAGGCGACTAAAGAAGGCTCTGCAAAAACTCTTGAGATGCACTAAAGGCGGAGGTTATCTTCCGCTTTTTTTATACAGGCTGTTGACAAACGCAAAGAAAGGATATATCATATCAATAAATCATAGTAATGTGATAGGGATTATAAGATTAGAGGATAAAAGGTATGCAAAAGCAAATATATCTGGATTATGCGGCGACAACATATTTGCGGCAGGAAGCGCTGGAAGCGATGGTGCCGTATATGAGCGAAATATATGGGAACCCTTCAAGCCTGCACGATTTTGGAAGAAAAGCGAAGCTTGCGGTGGACGGCGCGCGCCTTAAGATAGCCGGTGTATTTCACGCTCTGCCTGAAGAAGTATACTTTACGTCGGGCGGAACGGAATCGGACAACTGGGCTGTGACAGGTGCGGCATACGCAAACATGAAAAAGGGCGGCCATATTGTGACGTCACGCGTAGAGCATCCGGCTGTGCTGAACGCGTTTAAAAGGCTGGAGGCTGAGGGGTTCCGCGTTACATATATCGATGTTGACGAAAACGGCACATTAGACCTTAAGCAGCTCAAAGAGAGCCTTGGCCCCGAGACGACTCTGGTCAGCGTAATGTACGCGAACAACGAGATAGGCACTATTCAGCCGATAGAGGAGATAGGCGGTATTGTCAAGCAGTATTCAAAAGCGTATTTCCACGTCGACGCAGTGCAGGCCGCGGGAGCTGTGGATATTAAGCTGGATAGGCTAAGAACGATAGACTTGATGTCGTTTTCCGGACACAAATTTTACGGGCCGAAAGGCGTGGGCGGACTGTTTATACGGAAAGGAACGCGAATACAGCCGCTTTTGGCGGGAGGCTCGCAGGAGAGGGGAAAACGCGCAGGCACGGAAAACGTGCCGGGGATAGTCGGCATGGCAAAGGCGCTCGAGCTGGCGGCTGCCGAAATGCCGGAGGAGAGCGCAAGGCTGAAGCGGCTGCGCGACAGGCTTATAGAGCGGGTTTTGGGCGAGATAGACTATGTTCGCCTCAACGGGCACAGTACGGACAGGCTGCCCAACAACGCTAATTTCAGCTTTGATTTTATAGAAGGCGAATCTCTGCTGATGCGTATGAGCACCTTGGGCGTCGCGGCCTCTACGGGCTCGGCTTGCTCGTCAGCGTCGCTGGAGCCTTCGCATGTGCTGCTAGCTATCGGCCTTAAGCATGAAACGGCGCACGGCTCGTACCGCATAACGCTGGGAAAACGCACGACGCAAGAGGACATAGACTATACGGCGGACGCGCTCAAACGCGTAGTCGGCGAATTAAGAGAGATGTCGCCGTTGTATCAGAAGAAAGGAGCATAAGATGTACAGCGAAAAAGTAATGGAGCATTTTGCGGCCCCGCATAACGTAGGGGAACTTAAAGACGCTAACGCCGTTGGAGAAGTGGGCAACGCGCAGTGCGGCGACATAATGCGTATGTATCTTAAGATAGAGGATGATGTGATAAAGGACGCCTCATTTAAAACGTTCGGATGCTGCGCCGCGATAGCCTCAAGCAGCGTCGCGACGGATATGATAAAGGGTAAAAGCCTAGATGAAGCGCTAGCTCTTAAGAACTCGGACGTAGTAGAAGCGCTGGGCGGGCTGCCGCCCGTAAAGATACACTGCTCGGTGCTGGCGGAAGAAGCGATAAAAAGCGCCATAGACGACTACAGAAAGCGCTTAAATACGGGGTCCCCAGCAAGCCGTGAGGCTTGATGGGGTGTAAGTACGGGTCCCCGGCAAGTCGTGAGGCTTGCCGGTGTAAATGCTTAAGCGGCAAAGGCAGATTCAATCGATTATGCCTTGACGCCGGTGTGAATAAAAATTATTAAGTAAGTTTATATCTTTTCAGCGTAATTGCAATATAAATGTGGTAGAATTGCGTTGATTGATATGGAAGAATCAGGGAGGGTATTATGTCAAAAGTCTACAGGAGCCTTGTTGAGCTTATAGGCAGAACTCCGCTGCTTGAGCTTACAAACTACGAAAGGAAGAATGGGCTGAAAGCTGCGATAATAGGGAAGCTGGAATACTTCAACCCGGCAGGAAGCGTGAAGGACAGGATAGCGAAATCCATGCTGGAAGACGCGGAGAGGCAAGGGCTTTTAAAGCCCGGCTCGGTAATAATAGAACCAACGAGCGGCAATACCGGCATAGGGCTTGCGTCCGTAGCCGCGGCGAGGGGCTACCGCGTAATACTCACGATGCCCGAAACTATGAGCGTTGAGCGCAGAAACCTTTTAAAAGCTTACGGTGCCGAGCTTGTGCTTACCGAAGGGGCAAAGGGCATGAGGGGCGCCATCGAGAAAGCGGATGAACTTGCCAGGGAAACGCCCGATTCGTTTATACCCGGACAGTTCGTCAACCCGGCCAATCCGCGGGTACACCGGGAAACGACAGGGCCTGAGATATGGGAAGATACGGGCGGCAAGGTGGACATATTCGTTTCCGGCGTAGGAACGGGCGGAACCATAACAGGCACGGGGGAGTTCCTCAAATCGAAGAATCCCCGCATCAGTATTGTCGCGGTCGAGCCGTATGATTCGCCCGTGCTGTCGGGAGGCAGCCCCGGGCCGCATAAGCTGCAGGGCATAGGCGCGGGCTTTGTGCCCGACGTGCTTAATAAGCAGATATACGATGAGATCATAAAGGTCAGCAGCGAGGACGCGTTTGCGGCGGGCAAAGAGGTAGCGAAGACGGAGGGCCTGCTTGTAGGCATATCTTCGGGAGCGGCTGTCTGGGCGGCGGCACAGCTTGCAAAGCGCCCCGAGAATGAAGGTAAAACCATTGTGGCCATACTTCCCGATACGGGCGAGCGTTATCTTTCCACGCCGATGTTTGAGTAAACAATATTCATTGCTGCCGGAAAGAGCTCGGCCATTGAATACATAGTATTCATACGGAGTCCCCAACAAGTCGTGAGACTTGATGGTGTGGTAATAAAACAAACTGACAGGCGGTATAAGTAAATGAAGATATCCACGAGAGGGCGCTATGCGCTGAGGCTGATGCTTGAACTGGCGATGGCGCCCGACGGCGAATATACGACTATAAAAAGCATTGCGGCCAGGCAGGAGATATCCGAAAAATATCTCGAGCAGATAATTACATCCTTAAGCCGCTCCGGCTATGTAAAGAGCACGCGCGGCGCGCAAGGCGGCTATAAGCTTGCTAAACCCGCCGAAGAGTACACGGTAGGTATGATACTCAGGACTATTGAAGGAAACCTTGTGCCCGTAGCGTGCATGGAAGACGAGCCTAATCAGTGCCCGCGCAGCCTGCAATGCGTAACGCTCGATATATGGAAACAAATAAACGACGCGGTAAACAACGTAATAGATAATATAACGCTTGCGGACCTTGTAAAAAAGCAGCGGGATATTCACGCGGCGTCGAATTAAATTTCTTCAGTTCTTATTAATCCTTAACACCTTTTTTGTGTACAGATACATAAGGCAGGTTTATCTGTTTATAATGTATGGACCGGTTTTTGCATATTAAGCAAAGGCCGTTTTTTTATGTCTGAACTTGTAAAAAAATGTTGACAAAAAGCGGAAAAAGCGTTATAAATTTTTATAGAACGAGTACTCACTCGATGTACAATCGGCATATAATATAACAGTCAGTTTTTTCACTTTGTACTGCAGAACCGGCAATGATTCAAAGCACTTAAGTCGCGTCTTTCGGCCGGTATAATCCACAAAAGCTTTAACAAAAAACATCCAACTTTCAAGAGGAAAGAGGGGTAGCATGATTATTGGAGTTCCCAGAGAAATCAAAAACAATGAGAACAGGGTAGCCATAACCCCCGCCGGAGTCGACGAGCTTTGCCGCGCGGGTAATATCGTTATGGTCGAAAAAGGCGCGGGAGCCGGCAGCGGAATAGAGGACGAAGAATATACGGCTTCGGGGGCTCAAATAGCGCCTGAGGCAAAAGACGTGTATGCGCGGGCGGATACGATAGTAAAAGTTAAAGAGCCACTGGAGAGCGAATACGGGCTGCTCAAAGAGGGTCAGACGCTTTTTACGTATCTTCACCTTGCGCCTAATCCGAAGCTTACAAACGCGCTGCTTAAGAGTAAGGTTACGGGCATAGCTTACGAGACCGTACAGAGGGAGGATAAGTCGCTGCCGCTGCTTGCGCCTATGAGCGAGGTGGCGGGCAGGATGTCGGTGCAGATAGGGGCGGCTATGCTGCTCAAACACAACAAAGGCGAAGGCATACTGCTGGGCGGAGTGCCGGGCGTGCTGCCCGCCGAGGTGCTCATAATAGGCGGAGGCGTAGTGGGCACTAACGCGGCAAAGATTGCCTCGGGCATGGGCGCAAACGTCACCGTGGCGGATATCGACCCTGTAAGGCTCGCGTATATAGACGACCTCTTCTTAGGAAGGGTAAAAACGCTCATATACAGCAGGTACGGCGTAGCGGAGCTCGTTAAGCGCTCCGACCTGCTTATAGGCGCCGTGCTCGTAACGGGCGCCAAGGCTCCGAAGACGGTAACGAAAGAAATGGTAAAGACGATGAAGAAGGGGTCGGTCATAGTGGACGTGGCCATAGACCAGGGCGGCACCATAGAGACGATAGACAGGGTCACGACTCACGACAATCCGTGTTACGAAAAATACGGCGTTATACATTATTCGGTGGCTAATATGCCGGGAGCCGCGCCGCGCACGTCCACGTACGCGTTGACGGGCGTAACGCTGCCGTATATATCGAAAATAGCCAACCTCGGGGCGGAAAAAGCCATGCTTTGCGACCGCTCGCTGCTGGGAGGGCTTAATACGTACAAAGGTTATATAACTCATCCCGCGCTTAAAGAGATGGACGCCTCGCGCTATATCGATACAGAGGAATGCCGTAAGCTGCTTGAAACGGTTTAGCCGGGATTCCAAAAGCGTTCTGGTGGTAAAGGTCCGGCATGTCCGCGAAGGGATATGATTATAAATAAAAGGAGGGAAATATGACCGATAAGCTGGCAAAAGCCTATATAAACTTAAACTGTGTGCTGCGGGCGCTTACGTACCTGTGCGCCCTTGACCCCGTGGCCTCGGATATCGTTAAAGACGCCGATATAACCGTGCAGTTTCGCGTAAAGAACGGCCCGGCGGCGCGCCTTGCATTCAAAGGCGGAACGTGCGCGTTTGAGAGCGGCAAGGGGAAGAACGATATTTCGCTTTATTTCTCGACTCCCGAAAAGTTCAACAACATGGTAGACGGCAAAGGCAACCCGTCGATACGCAAAGGATTCACTAAACTGGGCTTCCTGCTTAAAGACTTTATGAAGCTGACCAAACGTATGGAATACTTCCTAAAGCCCGCGCCCGACACAGTGCAGGACGATAAGTTCAAGGAGATCAACACGCTGCTTACGTTCTATACCGCGTTCAACGCCGTCGCCGAGATAGGAATGCACGACCCCGTAGGCAAAAAGGTAATCAGCCGAGCGGCCAACGGGCAGCTTTGCGTGTCCATAGAAAACACGCCGCATATGGTGAGAGTGAAAGTAAATAAGGGGTATATGAAGCCAATAGACGCTTCGGACGGCTCGCCCGAGATGCATTTAACGTTCGCGGACATTGCGAAGACGGACGACATACTTAACGGCAGAAGCGATTTTATTACCGGAATAGGCAGCGGAGACGTAAAAATGTCGGGGTACATACCGGTTATGATGGCGGTGGAGCATCTCGTGCCGCGACTCGTGTTGTATCTGAAATAACGTTTGTGAGGTAATGTTATGGAAACTTATAAATACACAAAGAGCCATGAGCTGTTTGGCCGCGCGGCAAAGGTAATACCCGGAGGCATATACGGCCACCAGGGCCCGGCGAACGGCTGCTTCATTCCCAATACCGCGTTCCCTTATTTCTCGGAGCGCGCGAAAGGCACGTATTTCTGGGACGTTGACGGAAACCGCTTTATAGACTACATGTGCGCGTACGGCCCGAACATACTCGGATACTGCGACGACGACGTGGATAACGCCGCAATAGAGCAGGCGAGGATAGGCAACTGCATAACAGCGCCCTCCCCTAAGCTCGTGGAGTTCGCCGAGGCGCTCGTCGATACCGTCGAGATGGCGGATTGGGCGTTCTTCATGAAGAACGGCGGCGACGCGACGTCATTTGCCATAATGATAGCCCGCGCGGCGACGAACCGCAAAAAGGTGGTACTCGTGCGCGGCAATTACCACGGCGTGGCACCCTGGGCCCAAGGGCCGGGCTGCGGCGGCGTGATAGAGGAGGACCTTGCAAACGTGCTATATGTGGACTGGAACGACGCGCAGCAGCTCGAAGACCTCATAAAGCAGTACCCGGGCGAGATAGCTTGCTTTCTGTCCACGCCGTACTGGCACAGCAACTTTGCGGAGAACGCTCTGCCCGCCGAAGGCTACTGGCAGGCTGTACGCAAGCTGTGCACGGACAACGGCATAGTGCTAGCGATAGACGACGTGCGCTGCGGCTTTCGTCTCGACATCTCGGGCTCGGACAGATACTTTGGATTCAAGGCCGACCTTATATGCTTCTGCAAGGCCATAGCCAACGGCTGGAACGTATCGGCCATTTGCGGTGTCGATTCGCTGAAAAGCGCGGCTACCGACGTGTTCTATACGGGCAGCTACTGGCTGTCCGCAGTGCCGTTCGCCGCGGGCATAGCGTGCATAGAGAAGATGAAGAAGCTGGGCGGGGCAAAAGTGCTTCTCGAATATGGAAAGAAGCTGACGGACGGCCTTGTACGGGTTGCAAAGATGAACGGCTGCACGCTCGTAGTATCAGGCGCGCCTTCGATGTTCTATCTGCGCATAGCAGACGACCCCTCGCTCAGTCTCCATCAGAGATGGGTGGCCGAGTGCGTTAAGCGCGGCGTATATATAACAAACCACCATAACCATTTTGTAAACTACGCGTTGACGGACGAAGACTTAAAGTACACGCTAGAGGTCGCGGACGAGGCGTTCCATGCTATAAGGGCAAACAAATAATACAGATATCGCCGCTTCGGCGGCGGACGAAAAGCCGCGAGATTTTAAGGTAAAAAGAAAGGGAGGTAAAAGCGATGCCACTAACGGACAATGAACTGCTCGAGCTTGAAAACAAGGCTTGCGAGCTGCGCTGCCTTTGCGTCGACACCGTGGCCTGGGCGGGAAGCGGGCACATAGGCGGTGCGCTCAGCGCGATGGACATCTTTGTGCTGCTTTATTACAAGTACCTTAATATCGACCCGAAGCGCCCGAACTGGGAGGACAGGGACAGGTTTATACTGAGCAAGGGGCATTCGGGCGTGGGGCACGCGCCCGTGCTGGCCGACAAAGGCTACTTCGACAAGGAACTCTTAAAAACGTACAACCACTCGGGCTCGGATTTCGGCATGCACCTCAACTCCGCTAAGGTGCCCGGCGTGGACGCATCCACCGGCTCGCTGGGGCACGGCATATCGATAGCGGTAGGCACGGCGCTCGCGGCAAGGGTGCTTGATAAGCCTTTCAGGACGTACTGCCTGCTGGGCGACGGCGAATGCGACGAAGGCCAGGTGTGGGAGGCGGCCATGGCGGCGTCGCACTACAACACTACGAACCTTTTGATATTCGTGGACAGGAACCGCTTCATGATAGACGGGCCTACGGAGAGCGTAATGAAACTCGAGCCGTTCGCGGAGAAATGGAAAGCGTTCGGGTTTATCGTAAAGCAGGTAAACGGGCACAGCTTAAAAGAGCTTTCCGCCGCCATAGAATACGCGCTGCAGGAGAAAACGGCTCCCGTCGTCATAATAGCCGACACGGTGAAGGGCTGCGGCGTGGATTTCATAGAAGACAAGGCTGTATCGCATTATATGGGGCTTGACGACGAGAACATACGGCGTGCGAAGGAAAGCATCAGACGATACCATGAAAACAGGGTGAAAGGAGCGTAGAGCCATGGGCGGAATGAATTACGACGTCTACAGTCAGATAAAGCTTCAGACGGCCGAGATATACGGAAACACGCTTTGCGAGCTTGCGGCTGAGCATCCCGATATAGTAGGGCTTTCGGCGGACCTCGCCAAGTCCACGAAGATAGGGCTGATGCAGGAGAAGTTCCCCGAGAGATTTTTCAATGTGGGCATAGCGGAACAGAACATGTTCGGCATAGCCGCCGGCATGGCCAAGGCGGGGCTTACGCCCTTTGTATCAACGTTCGCCATATTTACTTCGATGCGCGGCCTCGACCAGGTCCATACTGATATCTGCTATCAGAATGTAAACGTGAAGATGATGGGTACGCACGCGGGGCTATCGTTCGGCGCGGCGGGAACGACGCACCACTGCACCGAGGATATCTCCATAATGCGCACTATGGCTAACTGCAAGGTAATTGTGCCCGCCGACGGATTCGAGGCGGCAAACGCCGTGCGGGCTGCCTACGATATACCGGGGCCGGTATACATACGGATAAACCGCGGGTTTGACAGGCTCGTATATGAGAATGGCGACTACGGGTTTGAGTTCGGCAAGGCGCATACTATGACGGAAGGTACGGACATAACGATAATAGCTTGCGGGGCGTGTGTGTATCAGGCGGTGGAAGCGGCGGCGGTGCTCAAAAGCGACGGCATAAAAGCGCGCGTTATAAACATGCACACTATAAAGCCCATAGATAAAGAGGCGATACTCAAGGCGGTGGAGGAGACGCGGCGCATCGTGACGGTGGAAGACCACAACGTAATAGGCGGCCTCGGCAGCGCGGTCGCGGAGGTAGTGGCGGAATCAGGCAAGACATGCGCGTTCACAAGGCTCGGCATACCCGACTGCTTCTCGATGATAGGGCTACACGAGGACATAATGGCGTTTTACAAGATAGACACGAACGGCATAGTGGAAAACGTACGCGCTCTGTTAAATAGGGAGATAGAGGAAGACGAAGACTGGACGGACGAGGTGTAGCGCTATGGCAAAACAGGAAGATATATATGCAAACAAGATACTGCTTTATGCCGTGCTGCCCGTAATAAAAGTCATCGTGGAGAGCAGGGAGAACTTTTCAAAATCGTTTGCGGGCAAAAACTGTATAGTGCAGTTCTCCGCGCTTAATGACGGCGTAAAGACGGGCATGCATTTCGTTATAGAAAACGGCGCGTTCACCGTGAAGCTCGAAACGGCGGAGAAGCCGGACCTTGAGTTTGAGTTCCCGAATATTGCGCACTTCAACAGGTTTTTCACGGGCAAGACGAAGAAGCTCCCTAAGATAAGGGGCATGAGGCACTTAGGGCTGCTGCTCGCGGTACTGAAGGTGCTGCTCTACATGCCTGGGCTGCTGCTCACCGATAAGCCGCACGAGAAGCAGGAGGAGAAGGAGCTGTATGTAAAGCTGATGTTTTACATCGCCACGTCGGGCATAAGCCAGCTTAACCATGCCGGACATCCAACCGTCGCTGCGTGGACGAAGTACAGCCCCGACCGTATCATACAGATGGAGGTAGCCGGCAGGCCGGAGTTCGCCGCGTACCTGCGAGTTAAGCTCGGCAAAACGAAAGCCGCGCGCGGCAGGTACGAGAAGTCAAAGCCGTTCCTTACAATGCTGTTCGATTCCATCGACAGCGCCATGCGCATCGTTATGGGCGTGGAGGACATGATATCCGCGACAGAGAAGGGCCATGTAGTGCTGCAAGGGCCGCCGGAGATAGGCGTGGAGGTAGGCGGGCTAATGTTCACAGTCGCCGCGTACACGAAATAGGCTTTTCCTCCGGCCTCCGCCAATATTGACACCTGCGCGCGGATAAATGTAATATAAGAAACAACACGATTTTGGAGGCATAGCAGTTGGCGGAAAAAGCGGTGAGAGAGAAACAGCACGTTTTTCATAAGGACACGTTTGACAAAACGACGGCGGAGCGCCGCCAGCGCGTATTAGACGTAGCGGTGTCAGAGTTCGCCGCGCGGGGCTACAGCGCCACGAACATAAACGACATAGCGAAAAAGGCGGGCGTAAGCATAGGCGCGATGTACAGCTATTTCGCGTCCAAGGAAGATTTGTACCTCGCGGTAGTCAACAGCGCTTATACGCTGCTGGAAACAGTACTCAGTGAAGAGCGGGCAAAACACGCCGATATATTTTCGCTGCTCGAAGGCATGCTTGCGGCTTCGCGCGAATACGCGCTCCGCTGTCCCGAACTCAATCAGGTTTACTTAGACCTTACTACGCAGGGGCTCTCGCAAATGGCTTCGAGGCTTTCCAACAAGCTTGAGTCCATCACCGTGCAGCTTTACAGGGACGCGCTGCGGCAGGCGAAAGAGCAGGGGCAGATAGCGGCGGACATCGACGAAGAGTCGGCCGCGCTGTTTATCGACAACACGTTCGTTATGTACCAGTTCTCTTTTTCGGTGGATTACTATAAAGAGAGGATGAAGATATTCCTCGGCGGCAAAGCGTGCAACGATACGGCCGGAGTCGAAAAAAGCCTGATGGGATTTATCCGCAAAGCGCTGCAGTCGTAATCTTGTAAACGCATATCATATACCATATTAACAAATTGGTTCTCTTAAAACATATACGTTTTGGTACTTTTAACTATTTATACTTGCTGTATCATTGAATCATCAAGGCAGGAGGTGATTTATTTTGGATATGACAAGAAAACTGGGGCGTTCCGATATCGACGCGGGCATGATAGGCATAGGCTGCTGGGCTATAGGCGGCGACAGCTACGGTGAGATCGACGACAACGAGTCGATACGCGCGATACGCCGTGCGCTCGATCTGGGAGTTAAGCTTATAGATACCGCAAATTGCTACGGCTCAGGGCACAGCGAGACCGTCGTAGGCAGCGCGCTGGCCGGCAGGCGGCATGAGGCCGTAATAGCCACAAAATTCGGGTTTGGCGAAGAGTGTGAGCTTGTAAGCAAAGGCGGCAGGGAATGTACCGAAGCTGTTAAGCGGGCGTGCGAGCAGTCGCTTAAACGGCTTAATACGGACTATATTGACCTGTACCAGCTGCATCAGGGAGCGCTGGATGGCGCGCCGGTAGACGATGTTATAAAGGCTCTGGAAGAGCTGCTCAGCGCGGGCAAGATACGCGCTTTTGGCTGGAGCACCGACACGCCGGAGAACGCCCGCCGCTTTGCGGGGCTGGAGCACTGCGCGGCCATACAGTACCAGCTTAACATGTTTTACGACAACGCGGAGATCACGCGCATATGCGAAGAAAGCGGTGTTACGGGCTTAGTGCGCGGGCCTCTCGCTATGGGCTCTCTGACGGGAAAGTACAACGCCGCGCCTGCGCTGGGAGACACAGATGTAAGGGGCAGAAATATTATCTGGGTGCCGTATTTCAGCGACGGGAAGATGCGGCCTGAATTCACGGAAAAGCTTGATGCTGTGCGCGGGATACTTACGAGCGGGGGACGCACGCTCGCGCAGGGGGCCTTGGCGTGGATATGGGCAAAGAGTAAAAACGCCGTTCCTATCCCCGGATTCAAGAGCGTGAAGCAGGTAGAGGAAAACACAGGAGCGCTCAAGTTTGGGCCCTTGGAGCCCGGCCAGATGAAAGAAATAGCAAGCCTAATTCCTCCGCTTGCATGGACACAGATGTAATTGAGATAATAAAGCAATTCTGCCGACAGACCGCACAGATCTGCCGGCTTTTTTGTGTCAGTGTTAACCAGGGGTAAAAAAAGGGTCAAGAAGCGAAAACAGACAAAGAGAAATTATGGTATAATAACATTTAAGCAATATAAGTTTTTTAAGTGGTGGGGATTAAGGAGTGTATCATGAAAAACGCATGTTGTGAAAGTATGATGCTTTTATCAGCCGCTTTGCTTCTGACTGCTCTTTGCCTGATATCCGGCTGCGGCAGTCAGCCGATTGCTCCCTCCAGGGTTTCCTTGACGAAGATAACAGAGCAAGTAACCCCCGAAGCCACGGTGCAGATATTCGGCAAGGTGTCGGATAACGGAGACATTAAGATAAACGACAGTGTGCTTACAGAAATACAAACGAAAGAGTACGTGTTCCCCGAAGCTCCTACGATATTGATATACCATACGCACGCGACGGAAGCGTTCCTGCAGGATGAGAATTACACGTATGAGGAATCGGCCGAGTGGCGCACGGAAGACAACGGGAAGAATATCGTCCATGTGGGCGACGCGTTAAAGACAGAGCTTGAGCTGCTTGGCTTTAACGTTATCCACGATACTGCAAACGTAGAGCCCCCCGAGCTTACGAGCGCGTACAACCGCTCGCTGGAAGTGATGAAAAAGTACAAGGACGTCGATATATACCTCGATGTGCACAGAAACGCCGCCGACCCCGAAACCGTACAGAATAACTCTGTTGCTGTAGACGGCAAGAGCTGCGCAAAGCTGTTTTTCGTCGTAGGCACGGGTGTCGGTACGTACGAGGGAGAGTATGACGCAGAGCCCGACTGGAAGGCGAACTACGCGTTTGCGCTGTCGGTGCAGGATAAAGTCGAACAAAACGCACCGGGCATAATGAAGCCTATACGTACGAAGGTGGGAAGATACAACCAGCACATGGGCATGTGCCTGCTGGCGGAGGTGGGCAACAACGCTAATACCATGGAGGAAGTGCTCAATACGCTGCCTTATTTTACTGAAGCCTTAAGCGAGGTAATAAAGTTTTAGCGGCGCTTATTAGTCGGAAAAGCAGGCCGGACGCCATACAGCTCTTGCAAAGGGGGCGGCTTATCCGGTAAAGTAATTGTAATATTTATTTTATAGAGGGAGACGTTATGGACAGCAAAAGGATACTTGTTATTGGCAGCCTTAACATGGACATCGTTTTAAGCCTGCACCACATGCCGCAGCCCGGAGAAACCATTATAGCGCGAGACAAGAGCGAGCACCCGGGGGGCAAGGGAGCGAATCAGGCGTTCGCGGCGGCAAGGCTGGGCGGCAATATCGCAATGATAGGCAGAGTCGGCTCGGACAAGTACGGAGAGACGCTTGTTTCGAATCTGAAAAACGCGGGCGCAGACACGAGCGGCATAATAATGCAGCCGGATACGGATACCGGCCTTGCGTTTATATATGTCGATGAAAAAGGAGAGAACTCGATAGTCGTGGCAAGCGGGGCGAACGCTTTGCTTACGCCGCAGGATATACGCGATATGGAGCGGCTGCTTAATGCATGCGACATCGTGCTTGTTCAGCTTGAAATACCGTATGAAACGGTCGCTTATGTTATAGAGGAGGCCCGCCGCAAGGGCAAGACCGTAATGCTTAACCCCGCGCCCGTAATGAAGGGGCTCGAAGGCCTTATAAAAATGACAGATATACTGACGCCCAACGAGTGCGAACTTGAAGAGCTCTCGGGCGTAAAGGCCGATAGTATGGAGAGTATAGAAAGCGGCGCGAAAGCGCTGATAGAAAAAGGCGCGGGCTCGGTCATCGTGACGCTGGGCGAAAAAGGAGCGCTGCTTGTCGATAGGGACAGAGCGAGGCTTTTCCCCGCAAAGAAAGTAAAAGCGGTGGACACGACGGCCGCGGGCGACGCGTTTTCGGCGGCGGTTTGTGTCGCGTTGGCGGAAGGCAGGAGCATAGACGACGCCATAATGTTTGCCAACAACGTGTCGGGCATAGTCGTTACACGCATGGGGGCTCAGCCTTCTATACCGTGCCGCCGCGAAGTGGACGAGCTAAAATGAGGCGCCATTGGATTTATCCGGTTATGCAGGCCGGAAAGACCGTATAGCATATATTATTTTTCGGAGGGGACATGGCAAAATTAAACGCGCTGGTAGCGCTGGGGGGCGGACCTTCACCTGTGATAAACTCGTCGCTTTTGGGCGTTATGGAACGCTGCTTTAGTTATAGCGATAAGATAGGCAGAGTGTTTGCCGCAAGGCATGGCATTGAGGGCGTGCTTAAGGAAGAGCTTACGGATATGGGTCTTGAAGACCCGAGAGAGCTTAAGCTGCTTGGGCAGACGCCCGCGTCGGGAGCTATAGGCACATGCAGATATAAGCTCGATAGCCGCTGCGAAGAGGATTTTGAACGCATCGTGGAAGTTATAAAGGCGCATGATATAGGCTACTTTTTCTATATTGGCGGAAACGACTCGATGGACACCGCCGACAAGGTGTCAAAGCTTGCGCACAGCCAAGGGTA
The DNA here is from genome assembly GCA_023410595.1 of Bacillota bacterium. Lineage (GTDB taxonomy): Bacteria > Bacillota > Clostridia > Christensenellales > SZUA-584 > DTFZ01. The sequence continues at coordinate 73,889 of JAEYPO010000017.1, forward strand.
TGAGCTTATAGTCGCGGGCGTTCCCAAAACGATAGACAACGATATAGGCGACGAACAGTTTAAAATTATAGACCATACTCCGGGTTATGGCAGCACAGCGCGCTTTTGGGCGAGCATTATACAGGACGTAAACGAAGAGAACAAGGGCATGTGCGTGTCCGAGCGCGTAGCCGTTCTCCAGGCGATGGGCAGGAAGTCGGGTTTCATTACCGCAGCGGCGCGCCTTGCAGACCCACAGCGCGAAATGCCGCTTCAGATGTATTTCGCAGAGTCGGGACACAATATGGAAACACTGGCCGATAACGTTAATGCAGAGCTTAAACGAAGCGGCAGGTGCATTGTCGTCGTCAGCGAGGGGTTCGACGTGGGCCCGCTGGGCGAGACGCGCGACGATTTCGGGCATATAGAATATGGAGCAAGCCAAACTACGGCGGCTCAGGCCGTAGTGAACTACCTTAACAAGCACAAGCTGCCCGTGCGCGGTTACGCATCAGGGCAGACGCCGGGCGTACTGCAGCGCGCGACGTCAATATACCGCTCGAACGTCGATATAAAAGAAGCTTACGCGGTGGGCGCATATGCGGTAAGTATGGCGCTAGAAGAGGGTACGGGCTACATGGCAACGATACTGCGCAGGCAGGGAGGCGAATACGAGCCTTATTACGACAAAGTGCCGCTTGCCGTTGTCGCGAATTCGGAGCGTTTTCTGCCTAAGGAATGGATAAGCGCAAACGGTATAGACGTGCAGGACGCGTTTATCAAATATGCGCAGCCTTTCATCGGCAATGGCTGGCCGGAGAAACCGATCGAAAACGGACTGCAGCGATACGCGCGGCTGAAAGGGAGCCTTATCGAAAAGAAGGCGAAGCCGTATATACCCGTTAAAATGCGCTGACAGCGCGTTCGAATATGCCGCGCCCGAAAGGGTGACGCAGACTATGACAGATAAACTGCATTCCAGGAGGTCCGGATGGGCAGGGAGATTAAGGGCGCCGTGCTTGTTATACTCGGAGTATGCTTGTTCGGCTTGGTAAGCGCTGTAACGCGCGGGCTGTACGCGCTGTATCCGGGCATCGACAGCATAACGATAGTGCAGATGAGGATGTTCTTGGGCGGTCTCGTATATCTGCTCGTGTGCTTCATAAGGAATCCCAAATCGCTGAAGCTGCCGCCTAAGAGCTTTATATACTTTACCGTGCTGGGTGTATGCGGCATATTCATAGCCATGTATATGCTAATGCTGGCCGTAAAGCTCATAAACGCGGGGCTTGCGCTGTTCATACAGGCTACGTCCACGCTAATGCTTTGCGGATATTCGGCTGTATTCCTGAAAGAAAAGCAGGGCTGGAACAAGATATTCGGCATCATATCAGGCTTTGCGGGCATTGCCGTAATATTCTTCGGCCCGGATATGCTCAATATGGGAAGCATGTTCGTTTTCGGCATACTGGCCGCGTTCGGTTCGGCCATTGGCAAGACGGTGAACATAATACTCAGCAAAAACGGCTACAAAAAATACGACCAGTCCGTAATGATAGCGTATTCCACGCTCATAGGCGGCATATTCTCGCTCATACTCAACCCGCCCGTCAAGTTCGTAACGACGTATATGTCCGACCCTACGGTTATACTGTACGTAATATTCGTAGTGCTTATAGGCACGGTGCTTACATATGTGCTTTACTATGGCGGGCTGAAATATATGTCCGCTTCCACTATGGGCATACTCAACATATTCGAGCCGCTATCCGCAACAGTGTTCAGCTACATAATACTTGCCGACGCGATGAGCGTACAGCAGATCATAGGCGGAGTGCTCATAATAACGGGCATAACGGTGATGTACGCTGTGGAGATAGCGAGAAAGCAAAAACAGCTTGCAAAAGAAAAGCGTTCTATATCGGACGTAGCGGGGCGCGAAGACGTCGTTTGCTGAGAAGCGTCTTTGGCTGCTGTATCCTACGATTTCAATAAAGTGTGTAAACGCTGTTTTTTATGAGAATTCTCCGTTATATGCCACGCGCGCGATTGATAAAATATATATGAAATGATACATTTAATTATATATATATTAAAGGAGAAAGCGAATGAAACTGAGCTATAAAAAGACCATTTTAGTCGGCCTTGCGTTTATGACTATACAAGCGTTTTGGCAGCTTTACGATTTTAAGATCCCGCTCATACTTAAAAACACTTTTGGCGTAGGGGACACGCTTTCGGGAGTCATAATGGCGCTGGATAACGTAGTCGCTCTGTTTCTGCTTCCTTTTCTCGGAGCGCTTTCAGACAGAACAAGCACGAGGATAGGGCGCAGAAAGCCATATATATTGCTGGGAACCGCCGCGTCTATAGCTATTATGATGCTCATTCCTTACGCGACGCATACCCGGCAGCTCGCAGTATTCATAGTAGCGCTGGGCTTTCTCCTCATTTCAATGGCTACGTACCGTTCTCCGGCCGTCGCGCTTATGCCCGATGTTACGCCCAAGCCGCTGCGCTCTAAAGGCAACGCTGTAATCAACCTGATGGGCGCTATAGGCGGAGCGATGATACTGCTTGTTAACTCGTTCTTTGCGAAATATACCGAGGACCCCGAAACGGCTAACTACTGGCCTATTTTCCTTGTTACCGCCGGTATAATGCTTATAGGCACGCTGATACTGAATTTTACCGTCAACGAGCCCAAGCTTGTTAAGAAAATGCGCGAGGACAGCGCCGCGGCGGGCATAGACCCTGAAGAGGCCAAACAAGATATTAAAAAAATACAGGTCGTCAAGCAGCCGTTGCCCAGAGAGGTAAGGAACAGCATGCTGCTTATACTGGCCTCCATCTTTTTATGGTTCATGGGCTACAACGCCGTTACCACGGCTTTTTCAAAGTACTCCGTCAGTTACCTGCTCGTTCCCGAAAGCACCGCTTCAATATTGAACATGGTGGCCGTGATAGCGGCAACGATATCGTTCATACCGGTGGGCATAATCTCCACAAGGATAGGCCGCAAGAAGAGCATAATGTTCGGCATAGTGCTGCTGGCCGTAGTATTCGGCACCGCGACGCTGTATACGGGATATTCTCCTCTGATGTATGTGACGCTGGCTCTGGCAGGCGTAGCGTGGGCTTCGATAAACGTAAACTCGCTGCCTATGGTGCTCGAGATGTCCAAGGGCTCCAGCGTGGGTAAATATACAGGATATTATTACTCCGCCTCTATGGCGGCGCAGGCTGTAACGCCTTTCCTTTCGGGATTCTTGCTTGAGTTTGTTGACTACAAGACGCTGTTCCCGTACGGCGCCGTTTTCGTAGGGCTCGCGTTCTTCACTATGCTGGCGGTAAAGCACGGCGATTCGAAGCCTTTGAAGCAGTCGAATCTCGAAGCGCTCGGCTCAGGGGATTAAGCAACTTAAGGAGCAATACTTTGATACTTATCGTTACAAGCTGCATAGCAATCGCAATCGCGATATACATATTCCTGCTTGCGCCCGGACGGCTGCCCGAAACAGGCGGCGTCTGGGACGCAAGCTACGCGCACAGAGGCCTGCACAGCAAGGATAAAAGCGTACCCGAAAACTCGCTTGCGGCGTTCTCGCTTGCCGCGGAAAAAGGCTACGGCATTGAGCTCGATATACAACTCACGGCGGACGAGCAAGTCGTCGTGTTCCACGACGACAGTTTAAAGCGCGTCTGCGGCGTGGACAAGGCGCTTTGCGACTGCACGTACGAAGAACTGCGGCAATTAAGGCTGCACGACACGGACGAGCGCATACCGCTTTTCAGCGACGTGCTTTCGCTTGTGGGCGGCCGCGTACCGCTTATAGTCGAGCTAAAAAACTCTAAGCGCAACGCGCTGCTGTGCGCCAAAGGCGCAGGGCTGCTGGACGAATATAAGGGCGCTTATGTGATAGAGTCTTTCAACCCGGGCATAGTGCGCTGGTTCAAAAAACACAGGCCGCTTGTCGTCCGCGGCCAGCTAGCCGCAGGGTTAAAAGATTACGCTTCTCTGCCGTTTTACCAGGGGATGATACTTACGTTGCTGCTCGCCAATTTTGCAGCGAGGCCGCATTTCGTGGCGTTCAGGCACGAGCACTCGCATTATAAGGCGCGTTTGAGCCTTTTCAGGGCGCTGGGCGGAAAGCTCGTGGCGTGGACTGTAAGGGACACGGACGATATAGCCTATTGCTTAAAACGCTTTGACGTTATCATATTTGAATTCTTTGAGCCTAAAAGCATGTAATCGGCAAGCTGGACGTGAGCACGGCTATAATAGCGCAGGGCACTTCGATGTTTTACGGGCTGTTCGCGGCGGCGTTTTTGCCCTCGTATATCGCGGCGCTGTATATAAAGCCGCATGGCGACTGAAGGGTTGCTCACTTAACCGCAGTCATGAGTTTATAGACTTGGCTCCACTTTGTCTTTGCCTAGACTTTCTCTACGATACACCTCATCCGGCGCTTTGCGCCACCTTCTCCTCGAGGAGAAGGCAGGCTGCCGCCCCCTATCGCCCAGCATTTAATTGATTGTTTTTCATTTGAGGCTGGCAATTAAGTGCCGGACACTTTCCCTGTTGGGGTGGGTGAAAGGGGAAGTTTCTTTTGGCTCC
>JAEYPO010000006.1 GCA_023410595.1 Bacillota bacterium
CGCATTGGCTTGCAGCCAATGCCCTCTCCAAAGCTGAAATATGTGGCGAAGCCGTATGAAAAGATGCTTTATCCTGGCCAGCGCATTCAAATAGATGTTAAATTTGTGCCTTCTTCGTGTCTGGTTGCATCCCTTTTGCTTTAGCACCTGTCGTGCATCTAAATTCATTTTCATAGCTCCAAGAGACATGCTTTAAATTACATAACAGCAACGACATATAAACCATGGACAAGTCATCAATCAATATCTTTTTATTACCAGCCGCAGATTGTTTTTCTATTGCACTGGTAAGCATATTAGCCTGTTGTTCCATTAAACTAGTTACATCAATACGTTGATCCGTATACTGTACGGGAAAGGTACAATCTGATAACGCCATATTATGTTTCATATTATACGAAACACAGAAACCCGTATGATTATTAGAATAGTGTGCCCACATTGGCATAGAATGTACGCCGTTTGATGTCAATGCTGTTGCTTTTATATATGAAGTGAAATCATCGATTAGCTTTCCGCCGCTGGATGCTAACCTGTCAAATTTTTTTAGTTGTTTTGCATCATAGTAGTAACCTTTTCCATCAAAGGGGTCATTAAATTCTTTTATATCAGACAAAAAAACTTTACTTTTCATTAATGTCTGAAATTTCTTGCTATTCAGTTTTTTATCGTCCGTCAGTGAATAATATTTATATAATACATCTGGAATATACAAACGAGTGATCTTATAGATTTCATTAAACACCACATCCTTAGCTACCCCATCCGCCATATTCATAATATACATTGCTTTAAGATAATCCATAGGATTATCGCTACGCCATTTTTCAATATTAAAATTTTCTTGATTTAATGATTCTTCTGGAATTGTGAACTTAATATCTTCTATTTTCATTTGTATTTCCTAATTGAACAGAAATTAAATGTCCTAATAATAGTGATAGTCATGATACTAATCAATTTCTTTGACTTCTAGAATTTCCTTTCCAATAATTTCTTTTATGAATTGCTCATCCGCATCTTTTCTATTTAAATTTTTATACATAAATGTTTCACCATCCTTTAATATGTACTCTAACACCCTGTAATCTTCCCATCCCATTAGATATGCAGGGCTTACATTAAAATATTCGGCAAGAGAACTAATTTCACTTGTTTTCATTTTTCCTATATCACCACTCATATACCTCTTCATAGTTGTGTTTTTTATAATAGTATTAGCAACAATATCATCTATTGAAGCCCCTTTTTCGTCCATTAATCTTTGAATTTTTTCAATCATTTTCCTGCCGCTTTTTTCAAGGTTCATTATTAAATTCTCCTTAATACTCCTAATTTGTTTTTCTTTTTGAATTCTCCATTAAAAGCATAATTCTCCTTTTTATTATACCACCCACCCCTCCCCCTGTATACCATATACTGTCGTATTTTGTCACAATTTATACATAAATACCACGCTGTGACACAGCATATCAATTCTATTAATTTTATAATCGATGGGTTTCCAAAGGGATGAATCCCTTGGGCGGATTCTTAAGGCAGAGCCTTAAGCAGGATTGAAAGGGCAGCGCCCTTTGCCGATGCAGCGCCTTCTCGTTCTTTCCGTACAAAAAAGGCATGCTGCTTTACAACATGCCCTGCCAATAACCGCCCTAACTCAGGCCACGCGCGGTTATGCCCTGCATTATCATTGCAATTATGCCGCTTATCCGCCGCAGGGCCTCGTCCTTGTCCTGACCCTCTTTCAAGCACTCATTTGTTACCAGAGAATACGCCATCTCAGCCGCAAGCGAAGCGTCGGCGTCCTCTCTTATAATGCCGCGAAGCTTGTCGCGCTCCAAAAGCTCGCTTATGCTTTCTATTTCATCCGCGAAAGAACTTTGCCCGAATAACTGTGCGCTGCCTTGGGCAAGCAGCGCTACGCGCCTGTACTCCGGCCTCACCCTGTATAGCTCGAGCGCTGCCCGCGCTTTGTGTAATAGCCCGTCAAAAGCGCCCGCTCCGGCCGCAGGCTGCGCTAAAAACCTCTCTACCACCGCCTGCTCCTTGGCTATCACGCCCGCCATATACGCGTATACGTCTTCCTTGCCGCTGAAATACTGATAAAAACTGCCTCTCGGTATGCCCGCCTCCTTGACTATATTGTTTATGGAGGCTTCGCTTAACCGCTTAGCGGAGAATTCCTTTACCGCCGCGACATATATCTTTTTCTTTTTGTCTTCACTCAGGTTGAAAAACGTGTCTTTTGGCAATATACTCACCTCTTAACGCTAAGTATACCACGTTCTTACCGCATGACAACTTTGTCATATGACATGCATGTCACTATATCACGTTTTATACGCTGATATTATGCCTTTTTCACGCGCTTACGCCGAGAAGCTTTGCAATGCGCTCTTATGCCGCTCAAAAAGTACGCTGCTTTAGTAACAGCGCGTGGAATTTATGGCTCGTATTCAGCTTTTGCTTCGCTTCCGCTTTTGTTATATGACATGTTTGTCATATGCTATACGCCCGCGATAAAAAGAAAAGGCTTCCGGCCTTAATCTCTCATTTCTTATCTGTTTTGATACTGCCCCGTTGCCTGCGCTTCGCCGGGCAGATGTTATGACGCCATTGTCATGCTATATAATCTTATTATATTCTCAACTTAGCTTATGTGCCTGCGCGGGCGTATGACGACCCTATCACTTCATGTACCCCAGTATCCTCTCCGTTATCTCCTCACGCTTCTTATTTACGCCCTCAAAGTCCATGCTGGGCACATAAAACTTCTCCATCTCGTCGTGCGTTTCTTTAGCGCGGCGCAGAGTGAAAACCGCTTCCCTCAGCAGCGCGTCAAACTCGCTCTCACTTAGCTTTAAGTCCTCCCTGTCAAGCTCCCTCTCGTCCGCGTACGCCGTTAAATCGACTATAGCGTCGGGCCTTGCCTCAATGTCCACATACCTGTTTTCAGACACGAACGCCAGCTTTATATCCGGTATTACCACGTGCTCTATCCTGTGCGCCGGATCCATAGGACAGTAATAGATTTCGGCGCCGAGTCCCCGAATCTGCGCTTCCTCGGCGATTTTGCCAAGCATTTCACTTACTCCCGCGCCCCAGCTGCTTATTACAAGGTATAGCTTATATGTGTCGTCAAAAAGCGTGTCCAGATAATGTACTACTCCGGAAGGGGTTATGGCGCTCGCGAACAGCTTTCGCTCCCTTCCCTCCCCCGTGCCCTTCACGCCTTTAAATTCCTTTTCTATTATCTGCGCCGCCTGCGCCAAAGCGCCCGCGGACTTACCCGCGCCGCATATGGCAAGGCAGTCGTCCATTACGCATTTAGCGGCCTTTAAGTACCTGTACGCCCTCTCGAACAACCTCCCCACTTCCGCGTTTATGTCGATTATCTGCGCCTTGTGACGTTTAATTCCCTCAAGGTCCCAGTACTCGCCGAGGTTGACTATCTCGTCCACCGCGCCCGGGTTTTGAGGGTCTATTACGTGCGGCGCCGTGCCGTCTATTATTGCCACACGCAGGCCCGGCAATGCTATGCCGTCGAGCGACTCCGGGTCGGACGAGCAGTGCAGGTATTCTACGTCCGCTCCCTCGCTCTGCAGCCTATCTGCTATCCGCGTCATAAACGTCGATTTGCCCACACCCGGCCCGCCTTTCAGGCAGAATATGTGCTCCGCCTCCCTCTGCGGCATTATGTACTGGTAATATGAGAAAAACCCTTCGCTCGTGTTGCTGCCCGGAAATATATGCCTCTCTTTTCCTCTCTCCATTATCTCAACCTCTTTTCGTATTCATTATTTACATTCTATGCCGCCGCTTATGTACATTTGCCTCTTTCGCCCCTTACCCGCCGCCTTTAAAATAAACAATAAACACCGCAAAAAGCGATACCTGCACTATGCAATTATTTTATGTTACAATCTTTGCAGGGGGCAATTAGTTGAAATATGAGTAATATCATGGGTTCAAAGCTGTTCAGAGAGACTATACGCATACTCGGGAGGAAACTCGGCGTGATGGAGGAAAGCGAGCTTTCCGGCTTCGGCATAACGCCCGCGCAATGCTGCGCTTTGATTGAAATCGGGCGCACGCGCACGATAAGCTTAAACGAGCTTTCGCATGTCATGAGGCTCGACGCGAGCACGCTCTCCCGCACGGTAAACAATCTCGTTACCAGCGGCCTTGTTTCGCGCGAGGCCGATTCCGAAGACAGGCGCTTCGTTACGATAACGCTGACCGAGCAGGGCGAGGCGCTGTATACCGATATAGACAACGCCATGGATGAAGATTTCGGCCTGATATTAGCGCAGATTCCCGAGCAAAAGCGCGGCCAGGTGCTTGAAGACCTTATTATGATAATAGAGGCGATGGATAAAAGCGGCGGCTGCCCCGTATAGCGCGCTGTGACAGTAAAAAGTCCCTTAAATGCCAGTCAGTTTTAACGCTCCGACGGGCTTAAATATATTCGGGAACACGGGCAGCACATTTTTTGTTTCATCTGACGTATATATTATTTGGGGTTTTATCCCCTTTTTTATTTATTAATATATATTATTACGCGCTCTTAGCCTTCCCCCACGGGGAAGTGGCGCGAAGCGCCAATAGAGTATTAACGGATTGATATTTACCTACTGCCTACGGACACCCTTCAGTCGCCATGCGGCGACAGCTCCCCTGGAAGGGGCGCCTATATCGTAGGGTAAAGCGCGGAAGCAACGACAGCGGAGGTAACGGTCACACCCTTCAGTTGCCATACGGCGACAGCTCCCCTGGAAAGGGAGCCTATTTATACCTCATAAGTCTCACGGCTTTTTAGGAACTCCACAAAAAAAGCTTCCCATTTTAGGGGAAGTGGCGCGAAGCGCCGATAGGGTAAGCCCCTACGCGCCTTACATGCTCTCCATTCAGGCGATCTAAGCACGCCCCTACACGCCAAAGCCTCTTTTCTGCCGTAGGGGCGTCCTTCGGACGCCCGCTTCTATGGCGGCTCCAGATACCCTTCAGTCGCCAGAGGCGACAGCTCCCCGACTGGGGTCCCCGGCGAACAAAGTCCGCCCGGGGTGGGTGGAAGGGGCGCCAAAAAGCATGACCCGTCGACGAGCGCTCAGAGGAGCGCCCGCATAAGCTTCCCCTTATATGGGAAGTGGCGCGAAGCGTCCGATAGGGTAAGGAAGCAGAACCCTTCAGTCGCCATACGGCGACAGCTCCCCTGGAAGGGGAGCCTTTATCGTAGGGTAAAGGCAGATACCCTTCAGTCGCCATGCAGCGACAGCTCCCCTGGAAGGGGAGCCTACAAAGCTTCCCCTTTAAGGGGAAGTGGCGCAAAGCGCCGATAGGGTAAGGAAGCAGATACCCTTCAGTCGCCATGCGGCGACAGCTCCCCGGCTGGGGTCCCCGGCGAACAAAGTTCGCCCGGGGTGGGTGTAAGGGGAGCCAAAAAGCACAACCCGGCGACGCGCGCTCAAAGGCGCCCGCATAAGCTTCCCCTTACAGGGGAAGTGGCGCAAAGCGCCGATAGGGTATACTTCCACCCGCATCTCATTTCCGGCGGGCTGATACCGCCCCCACACGCATTATAGCCTCTGTACACACTTATACATTATCAAGTTTCACGACTTGCCGATGGCCACGTATAAAAAAGAGGATGCCCCTTTTTTAGCCTGATTGACAAATTTTCTATTTGGAAAATAAAAAATTTAAAGCTAAAATACGAATATTAACATGCCCTTCATCTGGACTCTGCCAGTGAAGGGCAAACGTTAATTCCTAAAATCCTCGCAGGAGCGCCCAGCCGCCCGTACCGGAGGTGCAGGCGGCTGGGCAAGACCCGATGGCAAACGTGAGTTTGTCATCGGTCTAAAAGCAGGGTCTTCCCCTCCTTTGTGCCGCTTCCCGCTGTAAATGTCACCTTATATTCTCCCTGGCGTGCACGAGCGCCTGGTCGAATATCATCTTTACATGCTCGTCGTCCAGCGAATAGTATACTATCTTGCCGTCCCTGCGGCCCTTTACGAGCCTTGCCTGCTTCAGCAGCCTTAATTGATGCGATATAGCCGACTGCGTCATATTCAAAAGGCACGCTATGTCGCAGACGCACATCTCCGACTCAAACAGCGCGCACAATATCCGTATTCTCGTCGTATCGCCGAAAACCTTGAATACCTCCGCGAGGCTGTCAAGCTCCTTCATCGGCGGCATGGCGGCGCTCACGCGCCTCACCGTCTCTTCGTGCACTACGTCACAATCGCATTTTTCTATAAAATCATTCATTTTTTTCTCCAAACACTTGAACGTTTGCTCATATGAATATATAATATACTATTGATTGATGATAAACGATTTACCGCGGGCTGTCAAGCCGCGTTACAAAGACATAATACCGGAGGCTTATATATGGAACTTAAGTTAGAATCCAAATGCGAATTGTGTCCCTGCGGCTGCGGCCGCGTGCTGCTGCCCGGCCAGAAGCACCATGCCGATAACCGGCAGCACCAGTGCCGCTCTGAATGCTGCTCTCATTGCGAGGCGCGCGAGGATAGCGCTAGGGCCGTTATAATACGCCTTATTGCGGGCGCGCTTGTGTACGCCGCCGCGCTTTTACTGTCCCTGCCGCCCGTATACAGCATCGCGCTGTTCATTGCGGCATACCTCGTCATAGGGGGCGACGTGCTGCTGCACGCCGTACGAAACATATCTAAAGGCAAGGTGTTCGACGAGAACTTTCTTATGTCCTTAGCCACCATAGGCGCGTTTGCAATTAAAGAATACCCTGAGGCTGTCGCGGTGATGTTATTTTATCAGGCAGGAGAGCTGCTCCAGTCGCTGGCGGTGCGGCGGTCGCGGCGCTCCATAGCAAGCCTTATGGACATAAAGCCCGAATACGCGAATTTAAAGAGGGGCGCCGAATATGTTAAGGTAGCGCCCGAAGAGGTTAATGCGGGCGATATTATAGTAATAAAGCCAGGCGAGCGCGTACCGCTGGACGGAGTGGTGCTGAGCGGCAGCTCGTATGCCGATACGTCCGCGCTGACAGGCGAGTCCGTACCCCGCGCACTCTCCGCGGGCGACGCCGTGTATTCGGGGTTCATAAACCAAAGCGGACTGATTGAGGTCCGCGCGGAGAAGCCTTACTCCGAGAGCGCCGTCTCAAGAATACTCGAGCTCGTGGAGCGCGCTGCCGAGCGCAAAGCCCCCGCGGAGAACTTCATAAGCAGGTTCGCGCGCGTGTATACGCCCGTCGTCGTGTTCGCCGCGGCGCTGTTAGCGCTGGCTCCTCCCCTGATACTCGGCGAAGCGTTTTCCGTGTGGATTGAAAGGGCACTCATATTCCTCGTCATATCCTGCCCGTGCGCGCTCGTCATATCCATACCTCTCGGGTTTTTCGGGGGCATAGGCGCGGCGTCGCGCAGAGGCGTGCTCGTTAAGGGCGGCAACTACCTTGACGCGCTGCGCGGCGTTAAAACGGTAGTGTTCGATAAAACGGGTACGCTCACTCAGGGGACTTTCAGCGTGTCGCATATAGAGGCATACGAGGGGTTTTCGGAGCAGGAAGTGCTGAGGCTGGCGGCGTACGCCGAGAGCAGCTCCACGCACCCCTTAGCGAAATCCATAGTTCAGGCGTTCGAAAGCTCCGGCAATGCCATAAGCAGAGCGGACATTACGTATTATGAGGAAATATCCGGGCGCGGCATAAAAGCCGTCATTAACGGCAAGGAAGTGCTCGCGGGCAGCGCCGGGCTGCTCGGCCTTGACGGCATACCGGTGCGCAAGTCGGGCTCTACGGCCGTATATGTTGCCCTAGGCGGCAAGCCCGCGGGAGCGATATACCTGGAGGACGCCACAAAGCAGGGCGCAAAACAGGCGATAGCGGACTTAAGGCAGGCAGGCGCAAAGCGCACTGTCATGCTCACGGGCGACCGGGAGGAAAGCGCGAAGCGTACTGCGCAGGCTCTTGGTCTCGACGCGTACTACTCAGAGCTGCTGCCCCAAGACAAGGTAAGGCTTGTTGAAGAGCTGATATCAGAGGGCGGCGGCAAGGTCGCTTTTGTGGGCGACGGCATAAACGACGCGCCCGTATTGGCGCGCGCCGACATTGGCGTCGCTATGGGAGCTTTGGGCTCCGACGCCGCGATAGAGGCCGCCGACATAGTAATCATGGACGATAATCCTTCGCGCCTTGCTCTTGCTATACGCATAGCGCGCAAAACGCATCGCATCGTGGTGGAGAACATAGTACTGGCGATGGCCGTAAAAGCCGCCGTGCTCATACTTGGCGCGGGAGGCATCGCCACAATGTGGGAGGCGGTGTTCGCGGACGTGGGCGTCGCGCTGCTCGCCATACTCAACTCTCTGCGCGCCATGAGGGCGTAATTCCCGGAAGGCTGGCGACCGCAGGCCGCCCTTGCACGTGATAAAGCCTCTTCTCCGCCGTAGGGGCGTCCTTTGGACGCCCGCCAGATAAAAACAGCGCCGCGTTCATGGACGGAACGGAACGACACAGGGGTCGTTCCCTACAATGCCGTAGGGGCGGGTCTCTGCACCCGCCCGCCTTGCCTGCGCCTTATTTCCTTCGGGACGGCGTGGAAACCGTCCCTACGCGCACCAAAGCCTCTTCTCCGCCGTAGGGGCGTCCTTTGGACGCCCGCCAGATAAAAACAACGCCACGTTCATGGACGGAACGGAACGACACAGGGGTCGTTCCCTACAATGCCGTAGGGGCGGGTCTCTGCTGTGTGCTCCAAAGGGGTATACCCGCCCGCTTTGATCAATCCTCTTTTTTCAGCCTCGAAAACAGCTTCATCAAACGGTTTGAGTTTACCAGCTTTACCGCCTTGTGGACGCACATCTCGTGGCAGCACATGCACTCTATGCACTTTGAGTAATCTATGCGCTTTGTCTCCCTGTCTATGGCCTTAACCGGGCAGCTGTCCACGCAGACATTGCAGCCTTTGCACATGCCAAGGTCCATCTCGGGCCGCGTCTTCATAAGGTCTACGATAAATTTCATAGCCGGGCCGCCGCCCCGGCCTGTAATAAGCGACCGCGGGATTTTGAACCCGGCAAGCTTAGGCGGAGCGCCGAAGTCCCCGCACACCTCTATGCGGCCAAGGTCCCACTCGCCTATCCGCTGCTCTATCGCCGACGAATAGAAAGGTATGTTCTTTATGCACGCGCCTGCCATGTCCGCCGCCACCGCGTCCAGCGCGAGCGAATCCTCGCTTATGAGTATCTTGCCCGCTTCGTATACGTGTCCCGTGACCGGGCCCTGTTTGTCCATCGCAATTATGCCGTCCATTATGTTAAGGCTTACGTTCACAGCCTTGTTTATGCCGCATATCACCGCGCCGAAAGCCTTTGGCGTCGGAAAGTTCTTGTGATATTCCGCCTTTTTCTGTCCCGGCACGCAGCCGAACAGGTTTTTTACCGCGCCCGTATATGTCGCCGACATATGCGTTTTAAGCTTCGGCAGGTTTATTATTGCGTCCGCCTCAAACAACGGCTTTGCCAGGTACATCTTCTCGCCGCCCGGGCCCGCCTTCTCCACGACGCCTTCCTTGTCGAAGTTCTTTATCTCGGCGCCTTCTTCCCTTGCCACGTCCTCGAGCCCCGACACCTTAAGGCTTCTCCCCGTCTGGGATCTCCCCCCGATGGCGCCTCCCGCGCTGTCACCTATCCATACATTGCAGCCGAAGCTCTTTACTATGCGCGTCACGGCGCGCACAAACTCCGGGTGCGTCACCGCCGCCGATTCGGGCGGCACCGGGCCTATAAGGTTCACCTTTAAAAGTACGTTCATGCCGGGTTTGAGCCACCTGCCCCAGCCTCCCAGCAGCTCCCCGCCTTCATTTATCTTGCGGGTCACTTCTTCCGGATCGTACGAGCCGCACTGCATGACGGCCACCTTGCTCTTGCTCATATAAAAACTCCTTTTCAGCCATTAATGTAGCATAAAGTATCGCGCATTAGAATAGAGTCAGACAAATAATCACAAAATCCCGGGAAATGTTAAACCGTTTCCTTTTATTTTTACGTTGTGTTAATATAAGTATATGGATATTAACTACCGTCCGCTGATATTCCTGTATAAGCACTTCAAAGCGCTTGTGATCGGCTGGATAATAGCCGCAGGCGCTGTTTATATACTGTACTTTAATAATCTGCCCGTTTTTCACAAATATCCAGCATTAATGTTTTTGTATTGCTTTATCGTTATTCCGCTGCCGTACGTTGCCGTCCCGATGTATGCGCGGACGCTGTCAGACAGGATAAACGGCATACTTTTTAACGATTGCGATCCGGCGCCGTATATAGGCGTCTATGAGCATATTATCGCCGGATTCAAAGACATGAAGCAGCCCCGGATGCTGCCGGATTTACAGATCAGTTTAAGCTCGGGGCTGTCCGCCGCGGGCAGATACGGCGAGGCGTATGAAATACTGAATCAATTCAGCATCTCGGGCAGCGGCCGCGCAAAAAACATATCCCGCATCGTATATCATAACAATCTTTTATTGGTATGTTTAAAGCTCGGCCTTGTGGATGAAGCGGAAGAAAACCTCGATTTGCTGATAAAAGCGGTAGCCGTGCTGAAGCCGGGCGATTATAACAAATACAAAAGGCTTCACTTAAGAGCGCAGTATGGCGTGAACATTGCGCGCGGCATATACGACTACTCAGAAAAAGCCTTTACCGAACTGTTCGAAACATCCGAAAGCAACTTCGAGCGCGCCGACGCAAAATTCAGCCTCGCAAGCGTCTACATCCATTTCGGCGACATCCCACGCGCGAAGGAAGCGCTCGAGTACGTCGTAACCCACGGCAACAAGCTGCACATCGTGGAAGAAGCAAAACAACGGCTGATAACCATAAAGTCTTTATAAGGCGCGCCCGCATGGCTTTCCCTTTCACCCACCCCAACGAACTATGTTCGCCGGGGGCCCCGGCGGGGGAAGTGGCGCGGAGCACCGATAGGGTATTCCCCTACCCGCCTTTCACGCTTTTCTTTCGGGCGGTCAAAGACCGCCCCTACACACGCAAAAGCCTCTTTCCTGCGTAGGGGCGTCCTTCGGACGCCCGCATTTCTGAGGCCACAGACACCCTTCAGTCGCCAAAGGCGACATCTCCCCTCATAGGGGCGCCTATAATGCTTCCCCTTTCAGGAGAAGTGGCGCACAGCGCCGATAGGGTCTGGCTTTGCCCGCCTTTCACGCTTTTCATTCGGGTGGTCAAAGACCGCCCTACACACGCCAAAGCCTCTTCCCTGCGTAGGGGCGTCCTTTGGACGCCCGCGTCTCCGGCGGCTGCAGACACCCTTCAGTCGCCAAAGGCGACAGCTCCCCTCACAGGGGAGCCTACAATGCTTCCCCTTTTACCCACCCCAACGAACTTTGTTCGCCGGGGGCCCCGGCGGGGGAAGTGGCGCACAGCGCCGATAGGGTCTGGCTTTGCCCGCCTTTCACGCTCTCCATCGGGCGGTCAAAGACCGCCCCTACACACGCCAAAGCCTCTTTCCAGCGTAGGGGCGTCCTTCGGACGCCCGCATCTATGGCGGCTATAGACACCCTTCAGTCGCCAAAGGCGACAGCTCCCCTCACAGGGGCGCCTATATAAGGAGCGCCCGCATATGCTTCCCCTTTTACCCACCCCAACGAACTTTGTTCGCCGGGGGCTCCGGCGTGGGAAGTGGCGCACAGCGGCGACAGTATGTGCTTTTTCACGCCCTTTCCGTGTTTCCGGATTATATATAAAAAAACTACACGTCAGCCATTACGTATGCTATAATCTGCACATGCGCTTATTTTTTTGCATTTTATGAGATTGTTTTGGGAGGTGAATATTTTGGCGAAATCCATAGAGATCCGCAGCCTTGTGAAAAAGTACGGCGACGTGCTGGCTGTGGACGGGATATCGTTCGACGTGGACGAAGGCACGCTGTTCGCGTTTTTAGGGCCTAACGGCGCGGGCAAATCCAGTACTATAAATTCCATTTGCTCCACGACGGAGATAACGGCGGGCAGCGTCATGGTTTCAGGATACGACGCGGTAAAGGACAGCGCCCATGTGCGCTCTTGCATAGGCGTTGTGTTTCAGGAATCGGTGCTGGACGAACTGCTGACGGTTAGGGAAAACCTCGAGACAAGGGCGGGGCTTTATAACCTTCCCGGCAACTTAGTCAGGCAGCGTATCAGTGAAGTGGCCGACGCGGTATCCATAACGGACATACTGGGGCGCAGGTACGGCAAGCTCTCGGGCGGTCAGAGGCGGCGCGTAGACATGGCGCGCGGGCTGATGCACAGGCCAAAAATACTCTTTCTCGACGAGCCGACCACGGGGCTCGACCCGCAGACAAGGCTCAAGGTATGGGAGACGGTGGAGCGTCTGCAGAAAAGCACGGGCATGACGGTGTTCATGACGACGCATTACATGGAGGAAGCTGCCAGCGCAGACAAGGTGGCCATAATAGACAAGGGCAGGATAGCGGCGCAGGGCACTCCCGAAGAGCTGCGCCTTAAATACAGCAGCGACTATCTTAAAATACAGCCGAAAAACGCGGGCGAGCTTAAAGAAAGGCTCGACGCCATAGGCGTAAAATACGAGGAAGACCGCGGGCTTATAATAGTCAAATGCGGCTCGAGCATGGAAGCGCTCGAATTGCTCAAAAAGACAGAGAAGCACGTGTTCCAGTTCGAGGTGGTGCGGGGCAGCATGGACGACGTGTTCATGGCCCTTACGGGGCACGCTATACGCGAAGGGGGTGGCAACTGATGAGCTCGACAGGAAAGCTTGTATCACGCAACATAAAGCTTTTTTTCAGGGACAAAACTTCGGTGTTCTTTTCGTTGTTGTCCGTAATAATCATTATCGGTCTTTACGCGCTGTTCCTTGGTAACATACAGGTGCAGGAGATAGCGGACGAGACAGGCATGGACTCTACTGCCGCGGCGTGGCTCGTCAACTCGTGGATACTCGCGGGCGTGCTCGCGGTGAGCACGGTTACCGTCAGCCTCGGCGCGTACGGCACGATGGTGGAGGACGTTTCGCGCGGCCGCGTCAAAGACTTCTTTGTGGCGCCCTTAAAGCGCGGCCAGCTCGTGGCGGGCTATATGGTGTCTTCCACCGTAATATCCGCGATAATGAACCTTATTGCGTTCGCTATTTCCGAAGCGTATATCGTGGCGTCGGGAGGAGAGCTGCTTCCCCCTCTTGAGTTGCTCGAAGTGCTCGGCATATTGCTGCTCAGCATATTCGCGTTTTCATCGTTCGTGTGTTTCATAACGAGCCTTATAAAGTCGGTCAACGCTTTCGCGGCGCTGAGCACCATAGTCGGCACGCTTATCGGGTTCTTAACGGGCATATACGTGCCGGTGGGCGTATTGCCCGAGGCTATCGTCACGTTCATGAAATTCCTGCCGTTTACGTACACCGCCGTCTGGCTTCGCGAGATATTTACGGCGGCGCCTATGGCGCAGATATTCACGGGCCCGGCTGCGCAAGCGGGCACGCAATATGCCGCTAGTCAGGGCATATTCATATATTTCGGCGATACTCGTGTCGAGCCGTGGATGATGGCGCTCATCATAGCCGCGTCGGGCGTGCTGTTCTTCCTGCTGTCGCTATGGCGGCTCTCTAAGCGTTCGTGGATAGCTAAATAGCATCAGGCGCGTTTGTGTAATATCGTTTATCACGGGAGGCTCAAAGGCCTCCCTTTGTTTTACCTTAAAAACATCGCGCTCATTCGGACAATCTTTTGCTTCCCCTTTTACCCACCCCAACGAACTTTGTTCGCCGGGGGCCCCGGCGGGGGAAGTGGCGCAAAGCGCCGATAGGGTAAGCCCCTTTTACCCACCCCAACGAACTTTGTTCGCCGGGGGCCCCGGCAGGGGAAGTGGCGCAAAGCGCCTATAGGGTAAGCCCCTGCCCGCATTTCATGCTCTCCATTCGGGCGGTCAAAGACCGCCCCTACATAAGCCAAAGCCTCTTTTCTGCGTAGGGGAGTCCTTCGGACGCCCGCGTCTATGGCAGCTACAGACACCCTTCAGTCGCCAAAGGCGACAGCTCCCCTCACAGGGGCGCCTTTATAAGGAGCGCCCGCATATGCTTCCCCTTATAGGGGAAGTGGCGCAAAGCGCCGATAGGGTTGGTCCTGTCCGCCACATGCTCTCCATTCGGGCGATCTAAGCACGCATCCCTGGTGGCTGCGGATACCCTTCAGTCGCCAAAGGCGACAGATCCCCTCGCAGGGGCGCCTTTATCAGGTTAATACCGGCATAAGCACTCAAAAGTGCGTTTGAACTCAAAGCTTCCCCTTATAGGGGAAGTGGCGCGAAGCGCCGATAGGGTCTGGCTTTGTCCGCCACATGCTCTCCATTCGGGCGGTCAGAGACCGCCCTGCACACGCCAAAGCCTTTTTCTGCGTAGGGGCGTCATTCGGACGCCCGCCTTGTATGTTCTCCATTCGGGCGCGAAAAGCATAATGATTTACTGCCTCTTTTATGCTATTATAACGGCGAAAGGAAGCAAAAACCATGCGACTGTTCATAGGTATAAAAACAGGCTGCGACGACTATCTTATATCGCTGCAGAACTCTCTTAAGGAGGTCGGCAGCGGCAACTTCACGCTTGCCGATAACCTGCACTTAACGCTCAAATTTCTGGGCGAAGCACCCCTGCACCGCATAATGGACATTGAGGAGGCAATGAGGCAGGCCGCCGGAGAGCCGCTTAAGCTCGAATTGCACGGCGCAAAAGCGTTTGGCAGGTCAGGCATAGTTTCCGCCGAGGTGGGCGGAGACATTCCCGCTCTTAGTTCGCTCGTCTCCCGCCTTGAGGACGCGCTCCATACGGCGGGCTTTGCAAAAGAGCAAAGGCCTTACCGCCCGCACATAACGCTCGTCCGCGAGTGGAGGGCATCGCCCGGCCTCGACATATCGGCCGTCCCCCACGGAGAATGCCGCTTTACGGCGGACGAATTCATACTGTTCGAGAGCACGCGGCAGGCGGGTAGGCTTACGTATGTGCCGCTGTATACGCAGAAGCTTAAGCGAGGCGAATAACGCCCCTGTACACGGGCGATACGCATTAAGCAATCCCCTAAGCCTGTCGTATCATGTCTTTTTTTCGCGCGGTTTGAAAAATACTTTTATATGTGCTACGCTTTTGGTAAGCTATTTGCAGGAGGAAGCATGGAGGAATTCTTCGATCTGAAGCTCTGGGACAATACGGTGCTCGACTACCTGATATTCTTATGCTCGCTGGCCGCGAGCGTAATCGTCATACTGCTGTTAAAGCGCCTGCTGCTGCGCCGCCTTACCTCGTGGGCGAAAGAGACGCCTACGTCGCTCGACGACATGGCTTCGCGCTCACTGAGGAAATATGTCGTGCCGCTGCTCCTCGTGGGCGCGGCTTACCTCAACACAAAATGGCTCAAGCTCGGCGCGGGCGTAAGCGGCGCGGTGGATGTAATCGCTTTTGCGTTCGCCATTGTTTTCGGCGCTTCCGTCGTGTCTTCAATATTCATATACTTTTTCAATAAGGCGCTCGAGAAGAAACAGAAGAAATTCGACAAGCTGGCGGCACGCTGGATAGGCGCCATCATCAAGGCGCTCATCTGGGTATGCGCCCTGCTTTTATTCCTTGAAAACATAGGCGTGCATATATCGGCGCTCGTGGCGGGCCTCGGCATAGGCGGCATAGCAGTAGCGTTCGCGGCGCAGGCCGTGCTTGAAGACGTGTTCAGCTTTATAACGATATTCTTCGACCGCCCGTTCGAGATAGACGATTTTGTGGTCGTGGACGACCTGATGGGCACGGTGGAGCACGTGGGCATAAAGACGACGCGCCTTAGAAGCATCAACGGCGAGCAGCTCATATTCTCCAACAAAGACCTTACTAACTCGCGCCTTAGAAACTACAAGCGCATGGAGCACCGCCGCGTAGTGTTCTCCTTCAGCGTAATGTATTCCACGCCGTCCGAAAAGCTGCGCGCGATTCCGGAGATATTAAAGAACATAATAGACGGCATAGACAGCACGAAATTCGACCGCGCGCATTTTAAGGAGTTCGGCGGCTCCAGCCTCATATTCGAGGCCGCCTACTATGTACTGAGCCAGGACTACAACCTGTATATGGACATACAGCAGTCTATCAACTTAGCGCTCAAGGACGAGCTTGACAGGCTCGGCGTAGAGTTCGCCTTCCCCACAAGAACGGTGTACGTGAAGAACTGATTAAGGCGCCCGGCTATTTGCCGCTTTCCGGAAAGTAACGGTAAGCTGTGCCTCACCCTAATTGTTACTGTCCGTATATTGTTATTGCCGTCAGTTCCCGCTAATTATTCTCTTTAGTTCCTCCGCAGCTTCCATTGCAGCGCAGAGCGCCTCTTTATACGCGAAATCCGAATAAATAGAAAACGATATGAACTGTAATGTTACTTCCGGGTTTGATGCTTTGTTTGTGGTTATGACAAGCATTAAGTCCGAGCACAGCAGCTTGCCGTCTTGATCGGGAATGCTTGTGCTAAAAGCACCCGCGCTAATGCCCTCCATGTCTCCGCCGCGATTTATAGTCTGGCCATCCTTTACCAGTTCGTATGAAACGATGTCGCTATAATCCAGTAATACTCCGTCACGTGCCTTTGTAGACTGTATTAGCAGCTTCTTCTTGATATTGTCATATGCGAAATAGTTCATACCGTATATAATGATTTTTTGCGGTTGCAGTTTCGCGGCTTTAAGCTTGTCTTCAAATGAAGGTTCATGGTATACGGTAGGTTCGTAGTCGTTAATATGCCGCATAGATCTGAATTGCTTTAGTTTAAAGTGCAACCTGAATATACGGGGGAAAAAAACAAATACAAGCCCGACTACAATAAACGCAATAATACTCTCTGCTGGAAACTGCTGCACTTTTATTGTCGCCATTGTTGAAATTATATGACCTGAATCCATTGGTTTGCTCTTATCAAAATAGTAGACCATAGTTGCGCAAACCTCGTATTCGCCACCGGCAAGGAAAAGAGCTTTCCCGTCATATGAATAAGAGTTGCTGCTTCGCCAATTATCACCTGCTTTAAAATCAAACCTGACGGGTATTCTTTTGTTAAATTCTGTTGCTACAAGGACTTTATTAATCTCATATCCCCCGTAAAAATTACTGCCTAAAAGACTGAACCCAACGAGCGGATCATTACTGTATACTGTTCTTGCGTCTTCATCGCCTATGTACTCTACCGTTGCATAGCATTTAATTGGCCAATTAGGAGAATATAGCCCATTGCCAGTGAACACTTTTACCTCAAAGTACTCATCTTTGTTTTGTCCGCTTGCTACATTATCGTCGTTCGCTGTTCCGGCGCATGCAGTCACTATAACAAGTATAACAAGCAGCATTGTCAGTAGCGTAAGTTTTTCATAAATCCTCGCAAACAACTCTGAATCCGCCTTCCCTACAAGAACGGTGTACGTGAAGAAGTAGAAGAAGTCTGTTTATGCTATAAGCTTTATATTGAGAAGTATAATAATTTAAGTCATTTATCAATATTATAGTTTTTATCGATAACCTTGAATACTTTTGTCATTCGTTTAGTTCATTCTTATTACATTTTTCTAATTCTTTTTCATATTCAATACCTGTAAGTAAAGCCAATTCATCTTTATAAGCAATACGCTGAGTATATAGGGATGTGTATGCGCTTCCAATGGCTCCACTAAACAATATTAATTTTGGTTTTCTATCAGTATCGTTTCCGAAATCTAATATATGGTTTTCAGATATTCCTGGATAAGGATCAATATAATATATGTTTTTTATTCCTAGTTGAAATGCTTTCTTCGAACATAATTCACATGAACTGGCTGTAGTAAAAAGATTACCACCTTTTATTCCCTGTCCTCCATATTTTGTTATTTGTAAAAAAGCATTCTCTTCCGCATGAAGCGACCTTGTATAACTCTTGTCCTTATTCTTTTTAATAGTATTATATACATCCTTGAAACAATAAGGATGCAAATGTCCATTAAGCCCATCATAATGTATATCTGAGTTTACTGTATCAAGCAGATTACCAAATTTTTTATCTGTTATTTCATAAAAGCTATAAGATTCGCTATCTTTATTAATGCAAAATGTCCGGATATCCCTAAGGTTACATGGGATTTGCCCTTCTGGAACATCATTCCACCCAACGGCTTTGGTAGAATAATTAACATCGGTAATCACGGCACCTACTTGCCTAGATAAACAACCAGAATTAAGTTTCGCATTATAAGCAAGTTGCATACACCTCTCTACACGCGTAGGCGTAATTAACCCTGGATGCTTAATCAGAGCGACATATTTAGCAAGCTGTTCAGTTAAATAGTAGTATGATCCATCTATAACATTTGGATTATAAATATGTATATCTGAAAGTTCTATACACATTCTTATATTCTGATGATAGAAACTCTTAATAAATGTTTCTTCGCTTGGATATTCCTTTTCGTCCAGGCTCTTAATTTCTGTTGCATCAAGATATTTTAGTCTTTTCCTTCTATTTTCATCTTCAGTATTTATAGAAAAAAGGTAAAATGCTGCATGCCTATCTTTAAAGTAAGTAGCCTCATACGGATTTCTTATTGCATCAATACAAAATAACCCCTTGCCTCCATTATTTTTTCTTAATATTTGTATCAATTCGTTGGCTTTCTCAGCAAGAGTAGAAATATTCTCGCTCTTTATTGATTGGCGGTCGTAAGGATTTCCTGAAGATCTTATGTTGTTCCCTATACTTTGAAAAAGATATGTATATAACTGTGAATGTATCCTTTTTTTCTTATCATCGTTACTTTTATCATTATATTTATAGGTATAGTTCTTTAGTATATTCTTTAATTGTAAAGTTAATGTTGGTATTTCTTTTATCCACATTTCGTCTTTAAAGTTTATGCGGACATTATCGAAATCACCTTCAAGCATATCTAATTCATTTTTTAGATTCTCGAATTGAGGTATATTGCATCCCTCTGTTGTATTAAGCCTAACAAGATATTCTATTAAATCTTTGTATTGTTCTTTAAATATGAAATAGGCGATTATATTTGTCATTTTAATTATAGTAAACTCTCGCCAATCCGCATTGATATAGTTATAGATCACATTATATTTACGCTCATCACTATCTTTGTAATCTTTTTTCTTCGGTTCTCTTAAACTTAAGTGTTTTCCGCTTAATATTTCTGCAACTTTTGTGCAGCCCGAACCTGTTCTTCCAGTAAGCCCGATAATGATAAAATTGCTTCTTTCCTGATATATTTTTTTTACCGTTTCAGATGTTATGCTCTTATCAATGCTCTCAATAGCGGTATCTTTCATATCTTTACCACTCCTCAAACTATATACTTTTATGCGGGGATAAAATAAATGTCAATTCTGATAATAAAAAGATGCACATATATTTTAATACAAGGCATTTCACAAATCAATTAAAATCTTACTTATTTGGGTCTGTTGTCCTAACACTAATAAACAACAAAACAGATAAGCATTATCTTGAATTCTTAATAAGATTAGTATATCTTCGTTTTATGTCCGATTTCCTTATTTACACAATTTGTCGCCTACTCTTTTCCTTCCCTGTCGCGCTTGTCCGCGCGTTTTCTTTTGGAAGACGTGTACAAAAGGTATACTATGCAGCCCAATACCGTTACGCCCGCAATAACGTCCCATACCCAAGTGCCTCCGAGTATTCCCTTCGGTTCGCCTGCCTCGGGGGCGGCGCTTACCGCCGGGGCTTCATCCTGCTCCAGCACCTTAGTGAAAGAAAGGCTTTCCATCACGCCCGCCATTACGCTTTTGTTCTCCTCCGTCAGCTCTCCTGCGTAAGAGCACATCGTTATCGCAACGTCGTTGCCGTTTATTACAGTCGCGTATTCCCTTATGTATATCGTCTTGTCATTAAGCGCCGCGCTCATATCCACGCAGAGGAACGTCGCCTGACTGCCGTCAAACTGCGAGCTCTCGGTTACTGTATAGTTTTGCGCGAGCATGTCCTTGATAGCGCCGAGCTTTTCCTTCTTTTCCGTTTCGGGAAGCCGGCTTAAGTTGAATGTGCCGTCCGTGTTTTTCATGCCGGAAACGGCTATCTCCAGCGTCTTGTCTCCATTCACCGCGTCGAGATATATGCCGCTTTTTTGAAAGAACTCGTCCACCGTATTCTTATCGGCGCCCATCACTTCAAACGCCTTGTCGCCGGGATCCATGTCCCTCGTGAATACCGTCCAGCCGTCGGGCAGCTCTATCGTCATGTCAAGGCCGCCAATAACAATGCTTTGTGACGCGCGCGCCGTGGCCGCCCCGCACGCAAAAGCGAGCATGACGGCAAATACTACGCCGATGGTCTTTTTCATCGCAATCCTCCGATATATATGCGGTTTATACGCAGGCGCGTACTGTTATGATATTACCATATTTATACGCAAAATAATATGCTCGGTTCCTCTTTATTTACAATATGGCGCACGGTATAATAATAACGTATAATTATATGATTCCATGTCAAAAATTAATACCGGCGTCCTCAAAGAGTCAGCAAACTTTTTTAAGGCAGTCAGGAGGAGAACTCTATGTTAAAGGAATTCAAGGCATTTGTTTCAAAGGGCAACGTTTTAGATCTGGCCGTCGGCGTAATAATCGGCGGCGCGTTCGGCAAGATAGTCTCTTCGCTCGTCGGCGATATAGTAATGCCGGCCATAGGCCTTATTTCAGGCGGCATCAGCTTCGTAGATTTAAAGATAGTCGTGGGCGCGGCCGAGATAAAATACGGGGTGTTCATACAGACTATAGTCGACTTTCTGATAATCGCGCTGGCTGTATTCCTGTTTATAAAGCTTTTAGGCAAGCTTCGCCGTGAAAAGCCCAAAGCCGAAGATCCAAAAATACCGCCCAGAGAAGAGCAGCTTTTAGAGGAGATAAGAGACCTTTTAAAAGAACGCCGCGCCAAAGAGTGATTGGCATAAAACGCATGTAACGATTAAGTCGCGTCCGGAGGGGCAAAACTCTTGCCCCTCTTTTATTGGCATACCTCCGCTGTCGTTGCTGCTGCGCTTTACCCTATCGGCGCTTCGCGCCACTTCCCCTATAAGGGGAAGCTTTGTAGGCGCCCCTTCCAGGGGAGCTGTCGCCGCATGGCGACTGAAGGGTGTGACCGTTACCTCCGCTGTTGTTACTTCTGCGCTTTACCCTATCGTCGCTTCGCGCCACTTCCCCTATAAGGGGAAGCTTATGCGGGCGCTCCTTCCAGGGGAGCTGTCGCCTATGGCGACTGAATCTCATACGAGTCTATCATCTCGCCCGTCACGCTGACCTTCGTTACCGCCCTGTTTATACCGAGCTTGCCGCCTCGTTTATATCGAACGACAATAAATCCTAATATTCGCCTAGCCCTTCGCGGCGCGCCATACGGGCGGCCATTATATCCGCCAATCTTTGCTCCGCCGCCTTTACGGCCGAGGCTATGGGGTCTTTCGATACGCGCTCATAATAATCGCCCGGCCCGTCCGATACCTTTGGCATAAGCGCGTCCACAGCCGCCGCGACGCCCGGCCCCGCGTTATACCTCACCATATCGGGCGGATAGCCGCACCTCACCGCGTAATGCAGCAGCGCCGCCTGTTTCGCTTCGCCCTTTGCCGTCTCCGCTACGCGCAGCGCGTATTGCCTGAACTCTCCGTATCCCTTTGTAGCGCCCTTCATTATTTTCAGCGCGCCGTCCAGCGCTTTCTGCTCCTCAGTGCGCGCTACAATTAGCCTGTTGCGCCCCGCAAACAGCAGCAGCGCTATAACGGAAAGGAACAGCGCTATCGCTATAATATAGCCGGATGCGTCCTGCTCCGCGCTCATATCGCCCGACAGTACGGAGTAGCCTATCTTAAACGGCCCCAGCGGCACGGACGAAGCGCAGCCCGTAAAGAAGTTCCACGCGGCGTGAAATCCCAAAGCGCCCCAAAGGCTGCCGGTACGCAGCGTATAAAGCGCGAACATCGCGCCCAGCAGGAATATGAGCAGAAGTTCGGCGACGCCGAGGCTGCTGCCGGGTATGTGTATCAGCGTAAAAGCAAGCGTGCTTATGAGCACGGCCCGCATAGAGCCGCCCCTTCGCATCAGCGCCGACATCATGTACCCCCTGAACACCACCTCTTCCGCCGCCGACTGTACGACAAACGCGCCAAAGTACAGCGCGACGAGCCATGTTACCCCCTCATACCTCACCGGCGCGGTCAGCAGCACAGGCGCGACGTACAGAGCGAGCAGCACAAAGCCTAAGCAAAAGCCCGCGGCGTAGCGCGTGGCAAAGCGCTTACCTGTAAGCCCGATTGAGCGCAGCTGCCGTTTCTCTATGAAGCGCACGTATATAAGCGTAAACGCTATGAGCAGCGCCTCAAAGTACAGCGAAAACACTATTACTTCCTGCGACATCAGCAGCTCCGCGGCCTTTGAAGGGCTGCTTCCCGCGACGGCAGCGAATACCACGCCCGCTATCAGTGAAACAACAAAGAACACCGCGAGCACCGCGAGCGTAATGAACAGCGCGGCCGCCGTGCCCGGAAAAAAGCGCGAACACTCCGCGTACTTTATGTATTCCGGCTTGCGTATCATGTACTTCATATATGCTCCTTATATCAGTGATACTGTTCCGCCAGCGCGGGGGCTTAAAGATTGTGACCGTTGCCTCCGCTGTCGTTATTTCTGCTTTTTACCCTACGATATAGACGCCCCAGCCGGGGAGCTGTCGCCGCACGGCGACTGAAGGGTATTGCTTCCTTACCCTATCGGCGCTTCGTGCCACTTCCCCTAAGAGGGGAAGCATAGTAGGCTCCCCTTTCAGGGGAGCTGTCGCCGCATGGCGACTGAAGGGTATTGCTTCCTTACCCTATCGGCGCTTCGCGCCACTTCCCCTAAGAGGGGAAGCATAGTAGGCTCCCCTTCCGGGGGAGCTGTCGCCGCATGGCGACTGAAGGGTGTCTGTCGTTGTTTCTGTGTTAATGATTTCGGTACTGTTGCAATCTTGCTTTTACCGCTTCATCTATAGTATAGCAAACGCCCTCAAACCGACCGTGTACATCAAGGTTTGAAAATCTTATTACTTTTATGCCGAGGCTTTCGAAATACTCAGTCCTCTTTTTATCACGCTCTATAGCTTCGGGGTCGTAGTGCTGTCCTCCGTCAAGCTCTAACACCAGCTTTGTTTTGGCGCAATAGAAGTCCGCGATATAATCCCCTATAATGAACTGGCGGCGAAAACGCACAGGGTAATCCGATATAAAATCATACCACAAGTGCCGTTCTTCCTTTGTCGCATGCTTTCTTAAATTCCTTGCATTTGTAATCAAACGTTTATTGCTTTGCAGCATTGCCTCTTTGGCCTTTCTTTATTTCCGACTGAAGGGTGTCCGTAGGCAGTAGGTAAATATCAATCCGTTAATACCCTATCGTCGCTTCGCGCCACTTCCCCTGAAAGGGGAAGCAGGCAGATTGTCAATTCAAGTGCAACACTTAGCCAAAAATTCATTAGGGGATAACCAGCCAAGGCATTTCCGCGGTCTATTGTTGATGCTTTCCGCTACCGCGGCGACTTCTTCTTCACTTACTTTCCTAAAATCAGTCCCTTTCGGGTAATAGAATCGTACAATATCGTTCATATTTTCATTTGTCCCTCGCTGCCAGGGTGCATGCGGATCAGCAAAGTATACCGGTATATTTAACGCTTGTTCTACTTCTTTATACTCTGCAAACTCCGATCCGTTGTCCAGCGATATGCTTCTAACCTCTATTCCCTTCAGCGCTCCAAGAATTCCTTCATTCGTTTCTTTACTGTTTCGTGTCCGTACGATCGACATGTACAGCTTGCGGCTCTTTCTATCTACCAGCGTAATTAGGTAACCCTTCCCGATCCCTCCATACACCGTATCTCCTTCTAAGTGTCCTACTTCCAATCTTTCTCTAATCTCTTCCGGCCATTCCCTAATCATCCTTTCAGGATGAACCGCATTGGACTTTGGACCCTGTGTGTATTTTCGCCTATTGTGACGCCTTAGGTGTTTGACAGCACTGCAACCCTCGATTTTACCTGCTTTCAGTGCGGAATAGATTGTGCTTGCAGATAATTTCATACCCGGATGCTCCATTCGCCATCGAGCTGAGATTGCCTCTGGAGACCAATACTGATGCAGCCTTTCTGCTACCCAATCTGCTAATTCACTGTCTTGTTCCATCCTAAACGGTTTCTTCGAAACCTTCCTGCGGCATATGTATAATATCGTGGCTCGCCACGGGTGATAACTACCATCCTTGTTCCGGTTCCGATTCAGCTCACGGCATATGGACGAAGGAGAACGATGCATCTGTTTTGCTATATCTCGCAAACTTCTCCCGCTTTTGTAGTTTTCACATAGATATTCTCTCTCTACCAATGTAAAATGATTATATGACTGCATAGTGACCTCCGTGTAAGTGGTGTGTGGTAACTTCATTTTACACCTTGGTTGCTATGTAGTCTCTTTTGTTGCACTTGCAATTATA
>JAEYPO010000022.1 GCA_023410595.1 Bacillota bacterium
GCTTGCGGCGCATGAGGTCTCCTCCCTCTTTGAAGCCATACGCGAACTTAAAAAGCAGGACGTTATTATCATTTATATTTCGCACAAGCTGCATGAAATCCCCAAGATCGCCGATACCGTGACGGTACTCAGAGACGGTTTCCTGATCGGATCCGCCAACATCAACGAGATTGATGACCGCGGCATCCTGCATATGATGTTCGGCGACGTCACCATCAAGCAGCGCCCCGAAGACCTGAATGTCCGTGAGGAAACGGTGCTTGAAGTCAAAAACCTCACCCGTACAGGGAAGTTCGAGGATATTTCCTTTACGCTCAAAAAGGGCGAGGTATTGGGCATTGCCGGTATGCTCGGCTCCGGCAGGACGGAACTATTAAAGAGCATATTTGGCGCGGACCCCTATACATCCGGCGAAATCATCGTTAAAGGAAAAAAGGTGCCGCACAGGGCTTCCCCCATTACCATGAAAAAAGCGGGGCTTGGTTTAACGCCCGAAGACCGCAAGG
Organism: Bacillota bacterium; assembly: GCA_023410595.1. Taxonomy (GTDB): domain Bacteria; phylum Bacillota; class Clostridia; order Christensenellales; family SZUA-584; genus DTFZ01. The sequence goes on from JAEYPO010000022.1 coordinate 507, forward strand.
CTGAAGGGCTGGTGCTTATCCACTCCATCAACGACAACCTCTGTTACGCGAGCATGGACCGGCTCGCAAACGGTTGGGTGGAGAGCAGGAAAAGACGTCTTAGCGCCGCAGCCACGCAGATACGGGACCTTCAGATTAAGGTGCCGGATCCGAAAAATTCCGCAAATTCGCTTTCGGGCGGCAACCAGCAAAAGGTCGTCGTAGGCAACTGGCTCAATACCCAGCCGGAAATCATGATGTACGACGAACCTTCTCGCGGGATTGACGTTTCCGCAAAGCAGCAGATATTTGAAATCATGTGGGAGCAGTCCAGGAAAGGCATTTCCACAATATTCGTCTCCTCGGAGCTTGAAGAACTCCTGGAGGTTTGTCACAGGATCATCATCATGCGCGGCGGGCGCATTACCGGGGAGGTCAACCCCGACGAGATCAACATTGAAAGCCTGTATGCCATGAGCATGGAGGTAGCGGAATAATGCTGCAAAACAAACCGAACAAAACCAATATTGAAAGCTTATATGCCATGAGCATGGAGGTAGCGGAGTAATGCTGCAAAACAAAAAGGCAAGGAACTTTCTTCTGGACCACATCATAGAAGTGCTGCTTGTGATCCTGGTGGTGGGCATGTGGCTTGCAAGCCCGACCTTCATGACATTGGGCAACTGGATGAACATCCTTCGTAACGTCTCATTGAAGGGCGTTATCGCGTTCGGCATGACAATGGTGATTATCGCCGGCATGATCGACCTTTCAGTCGGCTCTACCGTAGCGCTTGCGGGCGTCATCGTCGCGCGGTTTTGCCGTGATCTTCCCGCCGCCACCGGCATGAGCGTGGATACCGCCGCAGTGATCGGCATCCTGGCTGCGTTTGCAGCAGCCACCGTTGTGGGTATCGTCCATGCCATTGCAGAGCATAAGTTCAGAATGCCCGCGTTTATCGTAACGCTGGCCACGCAGAACCTGCTCTATGGCTTAGCCGGTATCTTATGCGAAGGGTTCCCAATCGCCAACCAGTATCCCGATTGGTTTGTCTACCTTGGCACGGGCAAAATCGGCGGCGTACAGGGCTTCCCCATCCCCGCCGTCATATTGCTGCTTGTGTTTGCGGCAATTTTCTTTATCATGAATTATACAACCACCGGCCGTTCCATCTATGCCGTGGGCGGCAACCCGGAATCTGCGCGGCTCTCGGGAATTAACGTATTTAAAACGAAAGCAGTTGCGTTTGTTACCGTACAGCTCATGTGCGTATTGGGTGGCTTTATGAACAGCGCCCAGGTGCTCTCGGGCTCCTTCAGTTTCGGCCGCGGCTGGGAAGTTGACGTTATTTCCGCGGTTGTCATTGGCGGCACAAGCATGCTCGGCGGTATCGGCAAGGCATGGGGCACGCTCATCGGTATTATATTCCTCGGCGTTATCATCAACGGCATGACGATACTCAACATCAGCGTATACACACAGTACGTCATCCGTGGTATCCTCATGGCGTTCGCCGTACTCATCGCGACTTACCAGGCAAAATCCAAAGCATAATGTGCCCTATCCGGATACAGAATTATTGAAAGGGAGCAACGAAATATGAAACGTTCTGAAATCAACACAATCATTCGCGATACGCTCAAATTCTTCAAGGAGCAGAATGTACACCTTCCCACCTTCTGCAACTGGACTCCGGAAGACTGGGCAGATATGGGCCACGAAGCCGACGAGATCAGGGACAATATGCTCGGCTGGGACATCACCGATTACGGCCAGGGGGATTTTAACAAGGTCGGCCTGCTGCTTGTCACCACGCGCAACGGCAACCAGAAGAACCCAGCGAAATATCCCAAGCCCTATGCAGAAAAATACCTGGTCATCCGTGAAAATCAGGTGACGCCCATGCACTACCACTGGAGCAAGATGGAGGATATCATCAACCGCGGCGGCGGCAACCTCATTATCAAGCTCTACAACTCCACCGAAAACGACGAGCTTGCCGATACGGACGTTACTGTGAGCGTGGACGGCGTGACCTATACCTACCCCGCGGGCTATGAATTAAAGTTGCTGCCCGGCCAGG
>JAEYPO010000018.1 GCA_023410595.1 Bacillota bacterium
TACCAAATGATAGCAAAAGCAACAGGTCTTTTCAATTCATCCAGTACACATAAATCTAAACTTTTCCGATAATGCTTCATCTTTCTCAGATCATGAAAGGCCTGCTCTCCGTACTCACAGGCATGACTTTCAGTACCATAACTAAAAGACAAACGATGTGTATTAGACAAGTAAAAGTCAGGTATGGTATTACCATCTGCAATGGTGTAACCTTCCGGAAGTTTTACCTCAAAAGGCTTATTTTCAAATGGCAGAATATTACGATCTTCTCCCCACCCTGTCTCACAAAATCCGGCTTGCATAACCATTTCCTTTAATACAGTGTTCCATTCCGGTATATATAAGTTCAGATACCTGGTTCTGCGGTCTTCTTTCAGGCCGGATCCATTGGTCTTTGCATATCTGATCATTTCTCTAAGGAGCTCTTTATCCGTTCCACGTTCTTTGGAATCAAACAGGAAAAAAGCATCTCCATTATAATTACCTTCATTGATCACACAAGCTGCCACTTTTCCATTTTCCCTGTAAACACCAACCGTATGGTACAAGGCATGATACTGTCCGGTATGTGCGGGATGCAGTCCAAAAATAAACTCATGTCTGCTGAGTCCCCAAACCGGGTATTCCCACTGGTATTGAGCAAGGACCAACTGTTCAATCTCTTCATAATCCTCATCTTTATAAAAACTAAATTCATATCGCATTATAAGTCCCCCTTTTTCATTAAATGTTCAGGTTACCTTCACTACTATGATTTTACTATCTTTACACATCAATATATATACCATAAACAGCTATATTTATTTATGGTACATCTAAAAATCAGGTAATGAATAATCATATAAGTACCAGGTTTTTATTGCGCCAAGCTTTCCATAAAGACCTTTTGCTTCCGCACTACTACCACCTATATAGGCATATTCAATCCCTTCATTGTATAAACGTCTAAAGCATTCTCTGATGACTGCTTCCGCTAATCCTTTACTTCTATATTCACTATGGGAACAGACTTTTTCAATCTCAGCATAATGATTCTGATAGTCTATAAAAGCAACACAGCTTGCAACATGAAGTCCATTTTGATTAACGATTGATAAATCAAACTTGGGATGAAAACAGGGACTTTCCCGATTATACTCATATCTAAGCATATCATAATTGGTTACTTTACTCCCATTTCTCCAAGCATTATTATATAATATTGCTTTGCCCTCTAAATCCGGATGTTGCAGCATATCTTCTATAGTAAACTCACTATCTAGGATAATCCCTTCCTTCACTTTATCAGATAATTTATATAATCTCTCTATTTCCTCCTGCCCTCTTTTGACAAAGCCTTCCTTTTCCAGGATCTGTATATATTCATTACTATACTGGTTAACTTGTGTAGATAATTCACCTTCTCTGTCTTTCCAAAAGAATTTTACCCATTGTAGCATTTCAGCAAGCAAAAACTCATATCCTCTTTTTGCAAATACGAAAAAACCATTATCACAATTTTCAGATATTATAAATCCAACTAGTTCCTCCTGGTTCATCCATAACTGAGCATTTTTTCTCATAAAGTTAGGAAAACACTTCTGCTCATTCCAGCACCCATATTTCCAGTCTCCAAGCCTTCCAATGGTCCATATAAACTGGTCCTTTTTATCAGCATAGTCCTGAATCAAAAATTCCCACATTCTATTATAATCATTTTGTTTTTCGTCAAATGGACGATTGTATATCCTCATCATTTCTCCCCATTATTCTTAAAGTTCTCTGTTTAATCCTTTATTATAAAATCTCTATTAACATTAAGTATTTTACTATTCATATCTTCGTAAATATATACCATAAATGGATATAAGTGTTTATGACACCTATTTATAAAAAAGGTTCTAAAATAAAAGAAAACCTCCAAGTGCCAGTCTCTCAAACAAACCACTCGGAGGTTCATATATGCATAATCATTGTAATAAGTCCTATTGATACCGCACCCAATACAAATCCGTAGAGTAACCCAGTTAGCCACACTTTAGAACCAAATCCCATTTGGCTTAATCTACGCTTGTAACTCTTCAGCACCTGCCTGATGAAGCTTATCTTCCCAATATTCTAGATATTCCTGTACAAACCCGGCTTTCAGTGCATTACTCCAGTAAAGATAATCAAGAGTCCCACTATACTTTGGATTCCATGGTTTAGGTTGATCTGTATAATGTAAAACAGTTGTTGTCTTCATAATATCAAATAAATCAAGTTGTTCAAATGGATACGCCTGAAAATTATATTGTAATTCACATAATTTCTTATGGTCTAACAAGAGACAGTTTAGAATATCCTGATCAAAATAGAACAATTTATCCCTGTTTTCATCAATGAACTCCATAATGTCAGTTAGCTTGATATTGTCCCTGAATGCACGTAAATTAAAAAGCATGACTCCTGAATTAAAATAAATATCACTATCTTTCATGCCAAGTTTCTTCTTTTGTAAGACCACTTCATCACAAAAATCAAATCTGTCTTTAGTAACAGCTACATATGCCCCCTCAAAATCTTGCTCATAAAAATCAAGCAAAGATCCATTGATAATAATATCTGCATCCAGATAAAGAATTCTATCAATGCTTTCCGGTAAAATATAAGGAGCCAAAAGTCGGAAATAGATTTCAGGCTTACTGTATTGCTCCGATAATGGAACATTCTTAAAAAAGCCTAAAGCTTGTATAGAAAATAGTGCTGTATGGCATTTATCCGCAAGAAAAGATTTCAATTCATCAATACTCTCTTCTGAAAGAGAACCATACAACAGATAAACATTTAAATCATCATGATATTTCGACAATGAATAAAGCATAATCTTTGCCGGTTTTAAGAATTCTTCGCATACTGAGATTAATATATTCATGTTCTACTCTTTCTATATTGCTAGACAGTATTAATGATTTTTCTTATATTCTTACTACACAACACTATAAAGTTTTCCCGGATTGCTTTTAATGGGTTCCTTCTTTTTCTCGAAAATTTCACTGATTGTCACAAATTCAAATCCCCTATTTTTCAACTCAGGTATTACGGTATCCAATGCTTTAACGGTATTACTGTTACCCTGTAAATCATGCAATAACACAATGGAACCATCCACAGCCTGTTCCAGAATACGTTTTGCTCTTTCTTCAGCTGATACGC
>JAEYPO010000027.1 GCA_023410595.1 Bacillota bacterium
ACTTTATGAATGGATATTTAAAATGGATTAGTACAGGCGCAAAACCTGTAGACGGAGCAGAAGATTAAATCTTCTGCTCCGTTTTCATAATATCAAAGAAAAAGTTTGTTAGCGTCATTTTTATATAGGGTGAAATCCAAAGCATACCAATACATGATATAGTTCCCAACAGAATTAGTGGAATAAAGCTAATTTCAATATAGAATAAACGAGCCTTATGTCCCTTCATGACTTTAAAGCTTAATGATAAAATGTCAGATGCGGATTTAGAAGGAAAGTCCAACAATAGGTAAAAGCTTTGGGACAGGCCTAAGCTCAATGGAACAAATATAACCAATGCTATGGCAAGACATGGTAACATTAAAAATAAATAGATTTCCTGACCGGTACGAAGAAAAAGCTGATAAGGGATGGTGTAGGCTATTGTAGGAATCATACTGACGGCATTTACTACTAGGGAAATGGCAAGTGACCTTTGTATATTATTATTAAAACCATAGAATAAATCAGAAAAAGAGGCGGTATTACCACTGGCAAGCTTTAGGTAGATAAGGGAAATACCCACTGTAAAAACGCCAATAAAAACTGAAATAATAAAGGTCATGCATTCTGTAATAATCATGCTTGCTATAGTAGTTGTAGGAATCAAAATAAGAATAAAAAAGGAAATAAAGAATGAAATAAATCCAAGTAAAACACTGATTCCAATTAAAAAACCATAGTGTCCTGTCAGTTTTTCTTTTGCCTTATCTTTTAATACTACACTGCTTAAATTTGTATTCATATACATACACTCTCCATGGTTTATTTATCGTTATAGGGCATAGTCAGCATTCATACCCCTATATTTTGCCCCATCAGATGATTTCAAACTCTGCTGATAGGGATTTTCTTCATTAAAATATTTAATTTGGGTATGGGTGGTTCCACCTGATACATAAGTTCTGCCACATTCCGGGCACACAGCTGTATGTAGGGATACGGAAGCATTTACCACCTTACCATTATCTGTAGCAGCTTTGGAGTAAGCATTGGTCACATGTTCCTGTTCATGGGATCGAACAGCCGAAGCAGAAGCTGAAGCAGGAATATGAGTAGGGGATTTAAATGAAACCATTTCATCCGAACCGTCTATGTATTTACGGTTCTTGCAGGTTTCACATTCTTCCACATTCGTAGCTTTCAACTGCTTATTTGTGAGACCACTATTTGAAAGGGATACTTTGTTCTGTCTATTGAAATCAAGCTGTAAATCATACCTGTTACCAATTGTCAGATTCATAAAATCACCTCAGCTGATCTTCTAACTGATCCATCATATCATCAAAATCTTCACCATAGATACGTTCCATATATTCATCGAAATCCATACCATAAATCTGTTCAAACTGCTGATTCAGAGCGCCTCTGTTTTCAGGCTTCAGCAAAGTAAAGGCTGTAGTTATAGCAACAACTATAAGAACCAGACTAACACCAATACCAACTAAAGAGGTAAATAGACCTGTTATGGCTGTACCGGACATTTTCTTTCCCTGTCTTTTGGATAAAATCACAAATACAATACCTAATGCACCTAAAGGTAAAGGAAGAAAGAATGTACACAGTGATAAAAGTGAACATAGGCCCATTACCATAGCCACAATAGCAAAGGTATTTTTAGGTTGCGGCTGATAGGGTTGGTACGGACGATAGGGTTGGTATGGATAACCATTAGGCTGCCAGTTCTGATTGCCATTCTGATTATTACTACCCTGATTATAGCCATTCTGATTATTGCTATTCTGTTTATTGTTACCCTGTTGATATCCGTTTTGATCATTCTCGTAGGAATTATTCTGGGTGTTGCTGCTTTGATCATTCCCATAAGGATTGTTGCTGCTGGAATTATTTTCACCGGTTGATTCAGGTTGGTCACTTTGCAGTATGTTGTTATTTGGATCATTTCTAAAATCCATATTCTAAGGCTCCTTACTTCATTTATTACTGATCTTTGCCAATAGTGTAGCACCTTTTAGCTCTTTTTACAAATTAAAACTTTATAATTGAAACGTTCTCTGTTTTTCAGTATAATGACAATGTTGGTAATTTCATACACTACTATTTCATTACAGGTCTCATATACGAAACCGCAAAAAAGAGAGCGGTTGGGCGGAATTTAGTTTTTTTCAACTAGGAGCCCAAAATTAACTCATGAATATCACTAAAATCCATGGTTTTGGGAAGAAAAGTGATTATATTAGTATAATACCCAAGTATTTGTCATATCTCTGGGTTTAAACAGAGCTTATAGCATGGAGTGCCCAAAACCTGTTATAAATAACAGGCATCGATGATTTATTTGGGGGTTTTTAGCTTATTTCTCATAGAATACCCAAAGAGAGGGTAACGGAATGTAGAAGAAAGAAATACTAAACTGAAGTGATATAAAACAGGTTATTACCAACAGTAAGAAAGGGGACAAGTTCTCCGGGAGGGCAAAAAAGAAGATATGGATATAATCAAAAAAATAACTGAGGAACTGAAAGTACAAAAGTGGCAGGTAGAGGCTGCTGTAAAACTTATCGATGAGGGCAATACCATTCCTTTTATTTCCCGTTATCGTAAAGAGGCTACCGGGTCACTGGATGATGAGCAACTGCGTAATCTTCATGAAAGACTGACATATTTACGTAACTTAGAAGAAAAGAAGGAACAGGTGCTAAAAAGCATAGAAGAACAGGGAATGTTGACTGAAGAACTGAAAAGTAAAATTCTGGCAGCAGAGACCCTTGTTGTAGTTGAGGACTTATACAGACCTTACCGTCCCAAGAGAAAGACCCGTGCCAGTGTGGCAAAGGAGAAGG
>JAEYPO010000005.1 GCA_023410595.1 Bacillota bacterium
CTTCAGTTATCACAATTGACTGTGCTAACTCGGTATGATCTTCATCATCATATTGATAAACAGCTCCTAAGTAAATATGGGGTTTTTCGTTCCAAAATCCACTTTCCTTACTGTAATACCATGAATGGCTTTCAGCTTTTCTCATGCGAGGTGTAAACACATCAAATATGAACTTACCGTTTGGCTTTAAGGCTTGATATATTTTTTTCAACAGAATAAGCCTATCTGTAATTGATAACGTTGAATAATCACAGTAAATCAAGGTGATTACATCAAACCGTTCGTTATAATCAATGGTTAAGTAGTTTTGGTAAATGTATTGGATGTTGCTTTTGTTATGTAACGTTTGTTCTTGTGCATACTCAATTGAACGTTTTGAATAGTCAATACCTGTTACGGTATAACCTGCCTTACAAAAATGTTCTGCATAAATGCCTGGTCCACAACCTAAATCGAGTAATTGTTGAAATTGTGTAGGTGGAGCTATGGAAGTAATCCACTTTACAGATTTATCAACAAAATCATGTTTTCTTGTTGCAGCATCCCAATTAGGGTTAAGATGTGCTTCAAGCATTCCTTTCGATATATGCTCATCGTCCCAGAACTTACCTGTACTAGGTGCATATAGCTCTGGCTTTATTACGTAATCACTTAATTTACTAAACATAATTTCCTCCGTTTTTAAGAGGGCTAGATAATTGTCACCCTCCATTTATTGTTTTTGTTATTTATCATTGTATTAGTTTTCAAATCTATCAACTCCCTTCAAAATTTTTCATAATTATAATTATTACCAATAAGCATGTCAATAAAGTGAATAAAGTCATCACACATCCATATAAACAAAAGCATCATTTTATAATTAGATAGTGCCTCTTTATAAATTATCACCTCATTTTTATTACTATTAATTATGTCTATCCAACGTTCATAATCATCATGAAATGATGCAATTCTTGAAAAGGCATCAATATTTTCTTTCTTTTCAAAGCTCTCTTCAATTAAAGTCTCTAATCGTTTTCCAATACCTATATATACTTCTCTATGCGTATTCAATTGGTTTCCCCCACTATTATACAAGTCTAATTCTCTGTGTATAATTTGGTCTATCTATTATAATATCTTCCATCCCCAGCTTCTCTATCATAGAAAGAAGGTTAGCCATCATTATTTTTACATCTTTTCTATATGGCTTTGGATCCGAAATCATAGCATCATGCAATTTTGATGACAATTCACCAAAATACATACATCCATCATTCTCTTTTAATACCGTCAATAACCACAAGTATGCATTACTCCATCTAAAGGCTTCCTTAAGTTTTTCACAATCCCCATCAAACGTTTGGTCGAGAAATAAGAAGTATTCACCTTCATTTAGCTCAAAACCATCTGGCATTTCATGTGAAAATAATGACTCAATATGTGGATTGAATAAGGTTGTAATAGAAGTATCCCAGCTATGACTATCTTTCTTCTCTGAAGCAGGAATTCTCTTTATTTGCTCCTTCATCTTTGATAAAAGACCTTCATCTACAAATATGGCATCTCTATATAGTTTATCTATCTTCTCAACATCCTTCGGCTCAATATCTACAAGCGTTGCCATTTCCATGTTGCCATTTTTTCCAATGCTCAATCCAGAATTGGTAGCATTAGCACTTCCAACAAGCCCTCTTTTGTTATCTACAACATACGTCTTTGCATGTAAATCAAACCGAATGTATACTTTCCAACCTGACTGTATTCCATCTTCAAGAATAGAAAAGTCCGTGCTTCCCTTCAGAACATCATCCATCCTAAATCTGACAAGCAATTTTTTCTCTTGCACTTCGCTAGAAATGAAGCTATCAAGATGGTCAATCGACGACTTCTTACAATATGCCGTAATTATTTGGACTGAAGAAGTTGCACTTTGTAATTCTTTTTTTACCGAATCTAGTATCTCATTAGAAAATAATAATGCCATACACACGCCCCCTATTTGATATTTCTAGGGTTTAACTGCTCAGAAATATAGTTATTAAGCCTGTTATACCAAGCTGTCATAAGCCTATCATTCTCATCCTGCTGATATGTATCAGTCTTTCTTACTGACTGTAATAAAGATGCAAGGAAAAGCTCAAATGTAGTTTTAACTTCAGCATTTGTATAAATCTTGCTCAAGAAAGATGTATAGAACTTATGGCTCGTATTAATTGTTATTACCGTTGTAGAAAGCACTGCTTTGTAATCAAACGCAGGGCTTCTTTCTCCTTTATCTTGATATACAAAGTTAACTGAATTATTAATAAACTGAGTTCCCTGCTCGTCTGTAGGATTTTCATAGCCGAGATCCTCCAGTTCTTTCTTACCTGTCTCAGCTTTTTCCTCTTCAGATGGTACATCTACAGTAATGTCATCCTCATCATCGTCACTATCTGCCGTAGCTGGATCATTTTCAACTGTATTTATAATATCGGTTGAAGGATTTGTCGTATCATCAAAAGACCTTGTATTACTTCTTGTTTCTTCATTTTGAGCATACATTGCCTTTATAGTTGGCTTAATAAATGATGCCAGTTGAACCCAAACAGGAGGTACATCTCTCTCTTCAGGGTCAAGATCATTTACTTCAACTTCTTTAAGTTCAACATACTGCTTATTATTTGCTACTCCAAATGCTTCGTCCAATTCTGGACTGAATATAATTTCGCATCCCCACCATCTATGCTGAGGTTCATTTATTACGTTATAAAAATCAAATCTTCTAAAGTCTATTTCTCTTCTGGCTCTTACAATAGAAATGCCTTCAACTTTAGCTGCATGCTTTCCTAAAGCATAATTACCTGGGTTAGATCCCTTAGGAAATGCAGTTTCATCGTAAAACTTATCCTTTACAATTGAAAATCTTGCTTTCACTGATGATTTCTTTATGTTGCTATCCTTATCAACATATGTGATAGGAATATCAATTTCTCCAGTTCCGGTTCCCTTTGCCGTGTAAAGCTCAAATGGAGCCTCTGCATTAGCATTTTGTCCAGGTTTATATATTTTTTTGACATCATCTGCATCACACAGTACGCAGTTATCGTCCATTAAAAATAGTGGATCATTAGGAGTAACATCTATAGCTGCTTCTGTATTTTCATCACAGATAATCTTTATTTTACTAACACCATCGTGGATAAAATATCTAAACTTCTGTCCCAAAGCAAATTCAAGACATTCTGTTAACGGTCCCCTAGTTTTAGGAATGATTCTGTCACATTTTTTCCAAATTACCAATGTTCCTGACTGAGTAAAATTGTATGATTCCGTTAAAGTATTATATGAAACATAATTTGCATATACTTCAGGAAGGGCAGCTGTAACTGGATCTTCAATTTCAGTCTGTATTCCATCTTTTATTTTATCTATATCAAGATAAACTCTCTGAGCATTTTCAATTCCATTCTGCCAAGAATATACTTCTATTTCTGGGCATGCATATAATGACGCCTGCGGAAGACCCACTCCAAAACGTCCCATTCCTTTTCGGGTCTGTCTCGTTGAAGCTCCAATTCCAAGACACGTACCTAGATTCTGGGTTGACATTCCTTCTCCGTTGTCAAGAAATCCTATTTCAGTAACAACCTTTCTTCCAGATGTGGCAATACTCTCTCTTAAAATAACAAATACATTTTTGGCATTTGCTTCCACTGAATTATCTATAATTTCTGAGACTGCACTCTCAATATTCTTATATCCTGTATTTCTAAGTGCATCACCCATATTTTTTATATCTACAATACTTGCTCCCATAAGAACCTCCTAAATTCTCCAATAGTCATTAAAGTATGAAAATGCTGTTTCATTGTCGAATGCCTTCAAATTATCATCTATGTCAATCAAGGTGCATTCTTCATTTCCTCCCATCAATGGTCCTCTTAAGCCTCGACCTAACATTTGACTATAAAGAACAATTGACTTTGTTGGACGTGTTATAAATACGCATTGAATATTTTTTGAATCGAATCCAGTTGTAAGTACTTCATAATTTATGATAATATCAACTCCTGAATTTCTATCCTTAAAAGTACCAATTGCTTTCTTACGATCCATTGGATCCATATATCCAAGAACCAAACTATTCGGTATACCCTCAAGAGTTAACATAGCCGCAAGTATTTTCGCATGATCCACCGAACAAGCAAACACTATGGTCGGCCTTTTTTCTAAATTAAGTTCTCGCAGCTTTCTCATAATGGCCATGTTTCTTTCTTTATTCCTAGCCAATACTTTTAATTGATCCGACGTGTATTCCTTATCATCAAACCCCAAATCTCTTAATACGCTACTCAATGTTTTTAGCTCTTCATCAGTAAAATCTTGTTGATAAGTAAGCTTTTGAGGTCGCATTTTTGCAAGAATTCTTCGTTCCTGAAAATACTTAATAATGTTATCTTCGGCTACTGTATTCAGTGCTTTTAGCCTTCCAAGATTAATCTGGTTTAAGATATCAGAATCTATATGTATTAATTTGTTGCCAAACATATTCGTCAGCAAATTGTTATCATATGAATCCTCTGTAGTTCTACCGGGTGTTGCCGTCAAACCAATCAATGCTCTATTCTCATAGCCCTCTGGCATTCGCATAAATCCTTCAATGACTTTCTTCGTCTGTTTTGCTGCAGCTTTATGTGCTTCATCGAATACAACTAACCGACAATCTTGTTTTAGTCGTTCATATAGTTGTGTATTAGATTCTGCTACATTCATTAGCTTTGATAATCCGCAAAATACAATGCCTTTTAATGGTGTTTGAGTATCATCAATCGACTTATTCCCCCATAATTTATAGGCAATAATATCACCTTCTCCAAGATGATTCCAAACAGATACAAATGTGTCATACGCCTGTTGTAACAGCTCAATTGTATGTGCTACCCAAATTACTACACCTCGCTTTTCCAAGGTAAATTTGAAGTAATTTGTAATAATATGCATTGAGGTCTTTGTTTTTCCCGTTCCAGTAGGCATATGAACTAGCATTCTTTCAAGAAGATGTCCTGAATTTAGATTATTCAATACTCTCTGTTTTATATAATATTGATAATCCAACAATTCATAAAATTGCTCATCTGGTGCTGTAACAAGGTTCTCTACTACTGTATCATCCTTTTCCTTATCTAAAATTGTATCAGGAACATTCCATAATTTAAGCAAATATGCGCTCACCGCATTATTTTTCCAAGGCTTATCTGCAACAATATTTATTACAGCCATGAGATCATTTTCTTTTTTCTCAGCTCCAGTAAGACACGAATCTCGCATAGTCATAATCTCAGCTGGTTTCATGCTCTGGAGCAAATCTCTTCTAAACTGTTTGTTTTTTAATATTGCTGTTCCGTATAACGAATTAATCATACTGACCATTCGTTGTTTTGTTAGCAGAGTGTCTCCTTTCGGCATCCATTCTACCAAAAGATCTACCATATCTTGTCCAAGATAACCTCTAAGATCCGACTGACTAAAACGTACCATATAATCTAAGTAACTACTCATAGGCAATCTCCTTTACAGCATTTACTAATATATCTATTTCTTTCCTATCGGTAAACCTTCCTAACCCAACACGTACTGTTCCGTGATATTCCGTATCTTTAAGATATTTATGAATATATGGAGCACAATGATATCCCGTTCTAACTGCTATACCATAATCTTCATCCAAGATAATTCCGATGTCGTTAGAATCAATTCCCTCAACAATGAATGAAACAATACCAACGTGGTTATTCATATTTGCTGGAACATATAACTTTACTTTTTTTAATTTTGATAACCTATCAACAAGATACTGGGTCAGTTCCTTTTCATGCTCAAGATACTTACTTTGATCAAGTACTTTCAGTGCTTCATTCAAACCTGCTATTGCTACTATGTTGCTGCTTGCAGATTCAAAGCGTGATTCCTTTCCATCAGGCATCTCCAAATTTAGTGAATCACTACCCGTCCCGCCAGTTATAAATACTTCAAGCGGTACCCCCGATACATTAATAAAGCCTCCTATTCCAAATGGACCATATAATGCTTTATGACCTGCAAATGCAACAAAATCTACACTCAATAAATCTGCTCTAATCTCAACTAAGCCTAATGACTGCGCGGTATCAAGAACATTGATGCTTCCATACTTTTTTGATTCGCTAAAAATTTCTGCTACCGGTAATATATAACCAGTTACGTTACTTATATGGTTGCAGAACACCGCTTCCGGCTTATCTTTAACAAATTCATATTTTAGCTTTTCAATATCAATCTCATAACCAGAATCAATTGGCATTTCCTTAATAACAAAATGTTTTTTCTTTGATGCATTATAAATACTCCTTGCAACAGCATTGTGCTCATATGGAGATACATAAACTACAGCACTATCTCTAAGATTTAGACCATTTACAATTTGATTCATTGCAATTGTTACTGAAGGAGCAAACACTACTGCTGATGATATATCTACATGAACCAAGTTTCTCAATTGATTCTTAGTATCTGCTATTAACTTGCTTGCCTGCTGTGCTAACGTGTACGAACCTCTACCAGCATTCACTGCGCCTTCTCTATTTATTTTATCCATCGCAGCATATACTTCTTCAGGCTTTGGGAAGGTGGTTGCAGCATTATCTAGATATATCATATAATCGCCCCTTACTTAATTATTTTTTCTATCATTTCAAGGAGAATAGAAACTCTATCATTAACGCTTAAATCATCATATTCATCCAAGGTTTCCTCAATGATATTCCTTAGAACGCTACCTGTACTTTCATTAGAATGACTATAAAGTTTTGTAATTTCCTCTCCATTCCTTCCAGTAAAACTAAGAGTTAACTCACCTGTGAAAGCATCATCTCTTATAGATTCTATTTCCTGTTTTACATTCTTCAGATCAGAAGCAAATTCTTCAATAGCACCTGTATTCCAGTTTTCGATATACACACCCGTAACTGCCTTCACAACCTTTTTAGACACTTCCGAATTGTTATATACATCCAACGTTTCCAAGCATGACATAAAATTTGTCATTCTTCCATTGTACAAACATTGCTTAGATCTTTTACTTTGCTTCTCATACCACTCTTTTAATGTATGGAACAAATCCTGCTTCCTTTTTTCGTCCCATAACAAGAAAATCTGAGAAGTCGCTTCCTCCAGAATCCAGTCAAAATAATCGTCGTAGTATGTCTTACAATCATCAATTACCTTAAAGGTTTCTTCCAAGGATTTTGTTCCAAAAGCTTCTGGGAATTCAACAAATAGTATTTCAAAAGGATTAAATTCAACCTTTTGCATCACCCTTTTCATTTCAAGCATTGCCTCATTTATTATTGAATTCTCAACATATTTTTCAAGATTCATCGCATTTCTTGACGCCTGTGGCAATGCCCTAAACCATCTTTGCATACAAATAAATATGTCTTTAATACGATTGGCAGAAAGATTCCTGTTTTCTTCAACCTGGAAAAGCTTATTCAATTCACTTATATATTTTTCTTTTTGTAAATCCTCTTTTGAAACGTAGATAGCGTAGTCATCAGGTTGCTCACACATATTAACGATGATGTCTGTAGATAACTGCATCTCTTTGTTAGAAAAATAAATAATAATATCTTCTCTTCGAATAGATAATACATATGTCAAATAGAACGGTATTACACCCGCTCTCATACCGTAAGGAGGCTTTGTTAACGTATCAATTAGTTTTCTCATGAAAACTTTCGAATCTGAACATCCATCTACAAACGTATTTATTTCATCAATCACATCACGAATGGGGCCCGGATACTCATTATCAACTATCCCAGTAACACAGAATAATGAGCGATAGACAGATGCCTCCTGATTTGATCCCTCATAATATTCTGGTGTATCTTCATGTGCCATAATTGCTTGAATTATATTTAATCTAGTCTTCTTTGTCTGAGCTGTTGAAATCAAAGTTCGGTTCACCATCTCATTGTTAATATGAGGTGTTTTTGTATATACCGCTTCACATGAACTGTTTACAGCAAACTCTTCATTGCCAGCCTTTACATTTTTTACTTTTTCTTCTTCTAAATATAAGACTCTAGTATCACTATCGTCTTCATACACATCAGCGAGAATAACCTCAAGTTCTGCACTCAAATCTTCCACCATAAGTGGCAACTCTTTTATGAGAATTTCGTTATTATTAGTGAAAACCTGGTTGTTTCTTAATTCACTTATTATTTCATAATCTTTTAGTTGTTTCTGAACCTTAATCCCCTTTTTAGGGCATATGACTACCAACCGAGGCTCATTGAGGCTGGCAAAATGCTTCTTTATTTCTTCCTGCTTTATTCCAAGAAAGCTATATAAAGTAATTACCTTTCCGTCACCCGTGCAATCACTCATAATCGCTTCAGCTGAATCAATCCTTAAAAAGTCTTCAGCAAACATATACTCATGAGTGAAATATCTTGTCATCATATGCAACGTGTTATATTTTCTTGGGATAACAAAATATTTTCCGGTAATACTCAATAAAGCTTTGGAATAATCTACATTATCCCCCTTAAGCTCTCTTTGCTTCCTTATTTCAGCTTTAAGTTCAGATCCTGCTCTAGTTTTGAATACATAAGAACCTGTCGCACTTTTCTTATATATAAAATCCAATTTACTTAGTTCAGAGATAGCTTCAACCGGATCAGCCGCTATACCTCTAACACACAAAGATAAATATTTGTGTGAAGCAGGAATTTCATCTTCTTTGTTTACAATCAAGACAATTGCTAAAGCCTTAATAATTCTCCTATGATCTTCTGATGTTACTTTATCAAGAGCATACTCAGCACTTAGCCAAATATTATGGACATATTCATTTACTACTTCCTTCTTAAACAATGGACTAAAATAGTCATATATTAAGTCTGCTCCAATACTCCACTCCTGATCTATAGTATGTTCAGACACAAATCGTGCCATACTATTGGGCTCATCATTCGAAATAAAAGTAAAAAGCGTTCTCTCATTTTGAGCTACTTTCTCACTTACATTAAGAAGCAGATAAGCTGCAATAGGATTTAATGGATAACATCCTTTAAGGATAATACTTTCAAATTCACTCTGTGGAAAATTACTTTTGAATGCTGGCAGCTGAAAATTATCTCTTGATGCAGCTTCATTGATGTACTGATCACACTGAGCAGTAGTCTCTAGAATTTTGCTGTCTTTGACTATAGCGTTTTTAATCAGCTCATAATTATTCTTTGAAGATGTTACAAAGTATTTTTCTATAATTCTCCCTTCAATTCCCGTAAATGAATTGATAATATCCTGGGATAAATACTTTCCATATTCCTTTATGCTCTTATGCGCGACCATAGTGAAATAGACTTGTGAATTCTGTGAATCACAAGCCAGTTCACAAATATCCTGTAAAAGTTTCATGTTCGCACCAGCTGCCGTTCCATCTTGGCTTTCAATAAACTTGCTGAACTCATCAAATACAATATATATTCCACTATATCCGTAGTCTTCAACAAGTTTTTCGCTAGTACTTTTGTATAACGGAAGTACATCTGAAACAGCTAAAGGATTAAATTCACTTCCAGCTGTAACCTTAGGATATACAGACTTAAACATATTCAAAGCTGCTTTTGAGTAAAGCTTCAAGTCTGTTTTAAGACCTGATATATTGGTGCCTAAAGCTTCAATCTCCTTCTTAAACAGTTTATATGTATCTGGATAGTCTCTATTCCACTCATCAATACGATTCAAAGCAATCGAATAATATGTATCTGGTGATAATTCCGTAAGATTATCCCTTTTTAGAGCATCATGAAGTCCATAAAGGAAAGCTTGATTGAGATCACCAGTGGTATCAGTTATAAGAACTGGTAAGTATTTTTTCTTATACCACACGCGCTTAATGTCTTCTGCAATTTTCTTTCCTATTTCATCAACAGTACTGACTTTTTCTATAAGTTGATTTACAACTTTTTCGTTTTTCGCCGTTCTGTCCATGGATAACAATGCTAATAAAACTAGTAAAAGATGAGATTTTCCTTTTCCATAAGGTCCCACCAATAAAGTTGCTTGTTCTCTATTTTCAATTACAGCAGATAAATAATCATCCATAAAACTTAAAGATGACTTTGTAGGAATATATCCCAAAACTTTCTCCGCCTTATTCAGGCTAAGATAGAGATTGACCGCTGTCTTGAAACTACTATTAAACTCTATTATTTCTGATAATGAATTTGCTTTTTTCATTTTTTTCACCTATCAATGGTTTTTGTAATATTCTTCTAACACCTTGTCAGGCTGTTCCATCTTATTTGTTGGGTAAATCATATCCAATCCAGCAGTTCTATCCACTCTGATATAACCCTCAGCATCCAATCGATCAAAATAATCATTTGCCATAACACTTGACATATTGTAAATTTTTGCCAGACCATTATCACCCGTGATTACTTGTTCAATAGATATACTGTCTATTTCTTTTAAGCTTGTTGATAACTCATATAAAACAATTTCCTCAGCAAAATTCTTTTTGCTTGGTCTATTCTTAATATATCTGCTCTCAACTTTACGAACTAAGGAAAGGCGCGCAAATGGAGACACACTTTTATCCTCTGGATCTGTTTTCGCCTTATCTTTGCTATACATATTAAGGAGAACATCAACATCATTGCTTAAGGACTTTTCAGAAAAACTTTGACCTTCAGCATATTTTTTAATTTCCCTCAAAAGAATTCCTTCTATCTCGCTCTTATCAAGGTCTTCGGCATCACAACGATTAAAATACATATACCACGTTGTTGCATCATCTCTATTTTTTGCTATCTGAGAATGCAAAATCCATAATGTAAAATCTTTCTCTAAATAAGGATCATATAATACAACCAATTTACCTAGATTAGATAATTCAGTTCCAGCCTTATTGGTTAACCCCAATGCTCTCATCCAATATCTCAAGGACTTAACCATGTTACTACCTATACCAAATATATCTGTTGCATCTTTTCTAACGAACGCATTAGGTTTAGTTGGTAACTCCAATAATGCCTTATTAATCCATCCCTCTCGTAAGGCAAACTTTTCATGTCCTTGAAGTTTTATTTGCACTTTTTCTCTTGCCATATCATGTCCTCTTTATTCCAAGCACTTTTCTCATATAACATCCTGCATTAAAATGATCAACGCATTCAGTACATCTTTTGCACTTCTGTTCGTCGATAGTGTAAATATTTTTTCCTGTTCCGTCATCCTTAACACTAATCGCATCGTATTTGCATACGCTCTCGCATGCCTTACAGCCAAGACACATCTGATACTTAGTCAATTGGCATTGAATCTTTCCTTCTGCTACTGATAACGTCTTGGCCTTTGCTATATGAATATCTTTTATAGTAACTTTTAACTTAGTACTTCCCTGACGACCTTGAAGAATTAAGACAACCTTTCCAGCCTTATTCATCACAAATACTTCTCCAAGCCTCTTATTTCCAACTTCTTTATTTATAAATCCAAAAGGCCTAAACAATTCATATAGTTCATCTGTTATTGGTCTCTGCAAATCATAATTAAATGCATTTTCATCGGTTGCACATGGTTCAAAAGATACAACTGATGTCTGTGCAGCTGCCAGCCCATTTCCACCTTGTCTAGCCTTCCATCCACCTTCGCTAACATATTCTTCAGGATCCGGCTTGCCAATCTGTTTTGCAAAGTCAACCAATAACTGATGCCAATGAACATATTGCTCATACATATGGACCTTAGCCAAAAACTCAGACCAGCCGCCATTATTAGGGCAGCACCAGCATCCCACACGGGTCCACCCTAACCGATAAGCAAAATTAAAATCGATTCGTGTTGATAAAATGTATAACCACACATCATAATCAATCCAGTCAATAATCGGTGATGCAACCGTCTGCTTTGAAATCTTAGGACTTTCGCTTTCTCTTTCATACTTGCTTCGGCTCGCAGATTCATTATGTCTTATTCCCTGAAAACTAAGAATATTGTTTTTATCTTTAAAAGCTGAAGCAATTGTTTTTTGAATAGCACCAGTTTTAAATACGGTGCAACACCATCTCATTACTCTGCTCGGAGGACCAACAACATTGCATAAGTCCTCAAAGTTTTTTTCTCTATTTTTAGCAGTTAATACTCTTACGCCTTGTGATTCATCATTCTTATTAAATCGTTTTTTATATTCCAACGTATAAGGGAACTCAAGCGTTGTATCTCCAAAAATATGAAGGACCTTATTTGTACCAAGCGCTCTATTCACAATATGTGAAGTGACAGTAGAATCCTTTCCTCCGCTAAATGAAACCATCATATCTTCAACAGAATATCTATCCATATACTGCTGAACAAAATAAACAGCCTCTTCTGTTATATAGTTATATCTGTCTGCATTTGCTTGAATATACTTCTTAACGAATTTATTAAAAAATGAATAATCTATTTTTTCTACGTATGCGTCATAGATATCCTTTATTTTTTTTATTTCTTCTATCGGTAACTTGTTCAAATTCGAAACCGATAATTTTACTTTCTTTCCATCTTTAATGTAAAAGCCGTTAGCTGCCCATACAGATGATGTCAGATATTCATCAGGTTTATTCTTTGTAATTATTGATAAAAGAACATTTTCTTCCGGGAACACCGGTCTTAAATCAGTCGCAATATACTTACCCTCACTACCACAAGTCGGACAGTTTTTTTCAAAAATAGGTATATTACATTTTTCACACCAATATATAGTTGAGGACTTTTCAGTCTTACATCCGCAACTTTCTTTTATGCATTTGTCCCCTAGCATAGGTACCTTGCACTTAGGGCATATTTTTTCTATCATGTTTACACATCCCTGCTAATCATTTTTTATTCTGCACGAACGACATCGCAAATATCAATAGAAACTTCCTGACCTTTGTTAAGCTTTGTAATTGTCCCAGCAGCAATATACAAAGTTCTCTAAATTCCTGCTTGCTCATTTCTCTTTCCGCCAACAAAATCCATAATTTTTTATAACTAATCTTCATCGATTCATCCTCTATGCTATATCCATGCAAAAATAGTAACTGCATCTTGAATTATAGCATATAGAGATTATAGAATCATCAAAAACATAAAATGTTATTAAGTTCTTGTGATTTTTCTGCATCTGGTTGAAAATGGGTTGTATTTTCTTGTCTAATAATTCTTACCCTGTCCTCTCCAGTTTTTATTCTTCACTTTACTAAAATTATACTCACATCGTGTCCTAAAAAACGGACTCAAACAACGTTTTACAACGTTTTACATCCATTTAATCACCCTTTAATTGTTACCAAAATATAATTACATCCATTTATTTCTACCCTTCTATACTTCCCGGATTAAGCAAGAACTCATAAATGTTCACCGTCAAAATTCCATTATCATCATAATGAGTTGGAACTATATCCTTCGTCACTACAATTTTCTTAAAGGAATCATCTATTTTTCTAAACGGTCTTATCTCTTGATTTCTTTTTGCTTCGTCCGGAAGAGAATATGCAGACTGAATATAATATCTTGCCGAACCAAGGTTACACACAAAATCCACTTCTAGAGCTTTTCTAACTACTTTTCCATCCTTATCCTTTTCTGCAATTGGTACAACACCTACATCTACACTATATCCACGCATTCGAAGCCATTATAAATAACATTCTCCATAGAATGTGTCTGCTCAAACTGTCGAAAATTTATCCTCGCATTGCGAAGCCCTAAATCTGAAAAATAATATTTCTTCGGAGTTTCGATATATGCCTTTCCCTTAATGTCATATCTCTGTACAGACTCTATCAAAAAAGAATTTTCAAAATAATCTAAATATTTCTTGATAGTTTTTGCTGTAATACTTGATTTCTTAACTGTCTTAAAAGTATTTTTTAATTTTTCCGGATTAGTAAGAGAACCAATTGCAGAAGAGAGGATATTTAACAAATCTTCTAGCTCCCTTGGTTCTTAACTCTATTTCTCTTAAATATGTCTGTGATATAGATTTCATCAAACAGATTCTGTAACACGGTTGCTTTACGTTTGCTCCTGTTTTGAATTATTATACTTCGACATATAAAATCCATCTTATGTCGCTCTTGTAACAGCCTAGTACATCAGCCCCTGCTGTAAAAATGTTCAATATCACTATAACCCACTTAAAAGCTGAAGGGGACTAAATTAGCGCACCACATAGCGTGTGTTCTTTCACTATTTACCTATTTTGGCAAATACTCATAATCAATTAGAGGGTTATATGGTCTTAATCGCATGATAATGTCCTCCACAAATTAGAATTGTCAATTAGCCTTTCCGTATATCACAAAAACATAAGACTGAATAGAATCAGCATAGCACTCCTTAATAAAGTTAAGTTTTTGAAATAAGGAGATGCTTTGGTCATTGTCTTTCTCAACCAATGCAACAATATCGACAGACGGATAATGGTTTTGCAACTGTGCGGTAACTTCCTTCAATATCTCATATGCGTATCCTTGTTTTTGGAATACAGGCGCAATTGTAATACCAAGGGTGAAACAGTTCTCCTCCTCCGTGAAGAACACGCTAATATCACCTATCATTTCACATGTTTCATTACATACTATGGCATAATGCTGTTCTTTTTCTTTAGATAAGAAAGTACTGTGGGAGTAGTTCTGGATAAACTTTTGTATGTACTCCGTGCTTGTATCTTCATACCTTTGATATAAATTACATTTGCTGTCATTGCGATAAGCATACAGTGTGTCTATGTCCGCACTACAGAAATTCCGTAGATAAAGTCGTGGTGTTCGTAGCACTTTAATTCTCCTCCCATAAATCTATTTTTCGTTTACCCATATAATTGAACTACGTTAAATTGTCATCTCTCGTTCTAAAGATCTCGGTCAATTCAAATTCTACAGTCTCTTATATTATCGGTTCTTTTTCATCCAAAATCAACACAAAACGCAAAAAGACCACTTCCAAGTCTACGCTTGAAAGTGGTCCATATTCTCAGTTGTTTGCATTGTGCCCTTTTACATATCCCTACATTATGCACCATATATATTTACATAAGCATGAGACCAAAAAGTCTACAAACCCGATAAATACTGAACTTATTTATCCAAACTCTTCATCGTTGGGAACAACAACACATCCCTGATAGCGGGTGAATCAGTCAGTAACATCACTAGACGGTCGATGCCGTAGCCGATGCCTCCTGTGGGGGGCATACCGATTTCCAAGGCGTTCAGGAAATCCTCGTCGGTGTGGTTGGCTTCTTCGTCCCCTGCGGCGAAAGCTTCTTCCTGTGCGGCGAAGCGGGCACGCTGGTCAATGGGATCGTTCAGCTCGGAGTATGCATTACACATCTCCCAGGAATTCATAAACAACTCAAAACGCTCTACATAATCGGGCTTGTCCGGTTTTCTCTTGGTAAGAGGAGAAATGTCTACCGGATGGTCCATGATAAAGGTAGGCTGTTTTAAATGTTCTTCTACAAACTCTTCGAAGAAGAGATTTAAGATATCGCCCTTTTTGTGGCGATCTTCGTAATGTACTTGCTTTTCATCTGCAATCTTCTTAGCAGCTTCGGTATCAGCAATCTGGTCAAAGTCCACACCAGCATATTTCTTAACAGCTTCTACCATGGTGAGACGCTCAAAAGGCTTGCCTAAGTCAATTTCCAAATCACCATATTTAATGGTGGTGGTTCCGCATACTTCCTTTGCCAGGTAACGGAACATATTCTCAGTAAGGTCCATCATGCCGTAGTAATCCGTATATGCCTGATAGAGCTCCATTAGGGTGAATTCCGGATTATGTCTGGTATCCAGACCTTCATTACGGAATACTCGTCCTATTTCATACACTTTTTCCAAACCACCCACAATCAGACGCTTCAAATAAAGCTCCAGGGAAATACGAAGTTTTACATCTTCATCCAGTGCATTATAATGGGTGTTAAAGGGTCTTGCTGCAGCTCCCCCTGCATTGGATACCAGCATGGGAGTTTCCACTTCCATAAAACCCTGTTCGTCCAGATAACGGCGGATAGAGCTGATGATTTTACTTCTCTTGATAAATGTCTCTTTCACATCAGCGTTCATGATTAAGTCTGTATAACGCTGTCTGTAACGGATATCTGTATTTGTTAATCCATGAAACTTCTCAGGCAGAATCTGTAAGCTTTTACTTAACAGAGTAATTGCTGAAGCATGGATGGATATTTCACCAGTCTTGGTTTTGAAAACTTCGCCCTTAATACCAATGATATCGCCTACATCATACTTCTTAAAGTCTGTATAGGATTCTTCTCCGATATTGTCTCTTGCCACATAGGAC
>JAEYPO010000002.1 GCA_023410595.1 Bacillota bacterium
CTCTACCAATGTAAAATGATTATATGACTGCATAGTGACCTCCGTGTAAGTGGTGTGTGGTAACTTCATTTTACACCTTGGTTGCTATGTAGTCTCTTTTGTTGCACTTGCAATTATATTCTAAGCACCTTCCCCCGTGGGGGAAGGCTTTATCGCCAGACACTTAATTGATGGCGTATTTATTCATGCTGGCAAGTGCGCGCCACTTCCCCTAAGAGGGGAAGCATTTTTAGGCGCCCCTTCTACCCATCCCAACGAACTTTGTTCGTCAGTAACCACGGACGGGAACTGTCACCGCAGGTGACTGAAGGGTGTCATAGCAGGAATCATATCTCAGGCTGATAATCCAGAGTTTAAATGAAGGATAAGATATCGGTCACCCTATCGGCGCTTCGCGCCACTTCCCCTAAGAGGGGAAGCATTTTTAGGCGCCCCTTCAAGGGGAGCTGTCACCGCAGGTGACTGAAGGGTGTTGATATGGGCTTCTTACCCTATCGGCGCTACGCGCCACTTCCCCTGCCGGGGTGGGTAAAAGGGGCAATACCCTATCGGCGCTGCGCGCCACTTCCCCTGTAAGGGGAAGCTAAAGTAAAAACAACCTAACCATTATGTCATTCCGAGCTTGCGAGGAATCCCATGGGGTGTGCGGCGCAGCTGGGCGCTGCTTTTGTCTGGCAAGATTGCAGTGGCGACAGATAACGTGGGCTGTAACGGGCGGACGCAGAGGTCCGCCCCTACGGCAGGAAAGCAGCTTTAACGCGTGTAGGGGCCTTCCACGCTGTCCCGAGAGGCCATCGAGCAGAGAGGCATACTCTATCGTGTGCGCCACTTCCCCTGCCGGGGTCACCGGCGAACAAAGTTCGCCCGGGGGGGTGAAAGGGGCAATACCCTATCGGCGCTTCGCGCCACTTCCCCTATAAGGGGAAGCATTTTTAGGCGCCCCTTCAAGGGGAGCTGTCACCGCAGGTGACTGAAGGGTGTTGGTACGGGTTTTTTTACCCTATCGGCGCTGCGCGCCACTTCCCCTGCCGGGGTCCCCGGCGAACAAAGTTCGTTGGGGTGGGTAAAAGGGGAAGCTTAGCGGGCGTTCGAAGTATGCCCCTGCGACGGATGAAGAAACGTCAATAATTGTAGGGAACGACCCCTGCCGTGTGCCCCGAAGGGGTATGTCGTTCCGCCTGTGGCCGGGCGCTGTTTTTGTCTGGAGAGAAGTAAAAATTATGGGATATAAAGGGGGATTATGGTATAATTACTTTCATCTGTAACCTGCGTCATAGGAGGAAACCATGAAGAAACTGATGTCTTTAGCACTTATATCGCTTTGCCTTTTCTCAGCAGTGCCAGTAGCGCTTGCAGCGGGTTTGACCTACGAACTACCCGACCTTGACATGACGATTGACGCGACTCAAGGATGGGTAGTGTTTACCAGGGATGTGAAAGAAGACGACCCGAATATCGAGCTTATGGGTATGAACAGCAAAGAACTTGCAGACCGTTTTAAGAACGATAAAATCTACTTGTATATGATTGACAAAGACGCTGCTGCCCAAATTATTATGACTATGACGGAAGATGAAATAAGTAAAGATATCTTTGACATGAGCAGCGTATCTGAATCGGAGATACGGTCGGAGATGGAATCCTTAATTGAAACACAGGAAATGAACGATGAAATCAAATACTTAGATTATTCAATCTATAAACATAAACAAGCTACATTTATGGTATTAAGTTTAACTCAGCAGATAAACGGTATAACGGCCTATGGAAAGCAGTATATTACATTAATAAACGGCAAGGACATACAAATTGTGCTGTTTTCATACGGCAGCGAAATATCCGACAGCCTTGCGCAAACGGTTCAGGATACTGTGGACAGCATAACCTTTTTGCATGTCAGGCAAAAGCCTACTCGTATCTCCGCGTTTTTCACGATAGCGATGAACATAGCGGCTGTTTTTGGTATCGTCTGGTTAATAGCGTTTCTCATAAACAGAAGGAAGAAACCGAAACTTTACCGGCCGCTTCCGGGCAGATATTTATAGACTGGGAATATGTATGGGTAACATGAAAAAGCAAAGGACAGCGTTCTAATCGGGCGCTGTATTTGTCTGGCGGTAAGTAAAAATTATGGAATAAAGAGGGGGATTATGGTAGATATGGGAGAGGGGGAGTGATATAATAAAGATTGAGGATGGAGTAAAATGATATATCTTTTTTTGTTTATAATGTCGCCAATATTTTTATTATGGCTTGCGATAATCCTCGGTGTATGTTTCGCGATAATTTACATATGTAAGAAAGCACTAAAAATTCAAAAAGACGAGATAAACAATTATAAAGGCTCACTTGTACCATTGACATTCTCTGTATGGGCCATAGATATAACAGCATGGCTTACTTCTTTTATTATTCTGATTATTGTTACAAACAGAATACCTTTTTTTAATGATATGAATAGCGAGTGGAGTTTTATAAGACAAGGTGCGGGTCAGCAGATAAATATCTTCATTATAATGTGGACTATTCTTTATGTTGCTTTTATACTGCCCAGTTACTTCTGCTTTAAGAAAAGGATCACAGACAGGCGGAAGAGAAACAGAATGTTTCAGGGATTTGTTATATTCACTACAATAATCGAGTTCTTGCTCTATTTTGTTGTTGCCATTTTTTATACTTTATGAAACTAAAAACCTTTATTAACCTCTGCTTTTGTCTGGCGGGAAGTAAAAATTATGGGATATATAGGGGCATTATGGTAGAAATGGGAGAGGGAGAGTGATATAATAAAAAATATTATATATGAACTTCTTCGATGAGGTATTAGCAATGGAAAAGCAAATACCTATAGCGGCGTTAGTAGCTGCAATCCTTGGATTGATCTTAATATTAATTATGTTAGTGATGGTTTTTGTTGCAAAAAAGAAAAAACCAAACAAGTCTTTGGAGGCAAGAATAAAAGCATTGGCATCATCATTAACAGAATCAGCAGAGTTGATAAATCAGGTTGAACTTGAAATAAGTGAGAAAGAAGAATTATTAGAGAAATTAAAAAAAGACACTGATACATATAATGCACTCCTTTCATTAAAGAAAGAAGAAATAGATGCTATAACAAAGGTTTTGAAGAGCGAATTGAAATCTCAAAGTAAGAAATCTTTCTGGCTAAATATATTAATTAATTTTCTTTTCTTTTTATTGGGGGCTGGTGCATCTTTTCTAATAACAATACTAACAAGGGAATAAAGCGATTCGTAAAAATATTTTCAATAAATTACGATTCATACATCTATAAATGAAAGAAGGAATATAATGTCGATTGGAAACGGGCGTAAGCCATCAGTTTTTGTAAGTCAACGTGTTATGATCTAAGTCAAGTTAGGACAGATATAAAGCTTTTCATTGAAGGATTAGGCTATGAACCAATACTTTCAGAATATGATTCTTTCCCTATTGATCCAAATATAAATACTTTAGATAATTGCCTAAGGGTGGTTCAAGAAAGAGCAGATAACTTTGTTCTAATTGTTGGAGGTCGTTATGGAAGTCAGATTGATAGCGACAAGTCAATTACTAATATGGAGTACCTTCGAGCTAAAGCAAAAGGAATCCCTATCTATGTGTTTGTAAATAAGTCTATTCTAGATATTCTTAAGTTGTGGAAAAGTAATCCGGGTGGAGATTTTAGTTCGGTTGTCGATTCTCATAAATTATTTGAGTTTGTTGAAACATTGCGAGGGATAGATAATGTATGGGTATACGGATATTATAAAGCTCAAGATATAATAGAAATACTAATAAACCAATTCTCCTATCTGCTCTTTGATTGTTTATCTTTGCGCCATAAAGTTCAAACATCAACATTAACAAATCGATTGCTTCAATTAAAAGGTGAAGCTTTTCGAATATTAATTGAAAAGCCTATTGCGTGGGAATATAGGCTCTTTGGGCAATTACTAAAAGATGGTTTTAACGAGTTGGTCGATACAAAAAGAGGATTTTAATAAATTAATTACATTAAGCTCGAAAATAGTCGATGGTATCATTTTTGGGTTAGAAGATTATTGTTTAAAAACAATAATAAACTAGAATCAGGGTTAAAAGAATATTCGAAAAAAGGTGGTTTAATAACTATTGATTTAACATATACTTTGCATTGCTCTGATTTCACTGAGGTATATAAAGAACTAGATCGATTAAAATCTCAATATTGATACTTTTTATAATTATGGGAATTATCCCCTGCTTGCCCCCTGCTCCATCCCTTTATTAGCACCACGGCGGCGATGACTATCGCCGCGAGTACGGCAAGGCGGCCTTTGCCGACTTTTTTAAGATTCCTCGCCGATGGCTCGGAATGACGAAAGGTGGGGAGAACTTGCAGCGGCTTGTGTCATTCTGTCTAATTCGTAGTGAGGAGCGTAAGCGACGAAGAAACTATATGGCGCACAATGTGCGCCCCTACTTATTCCTACCCGTCCATCCCCTTATCAGCACCACGGCGGCGATGATTATGGTCGCGAGTACGGCGAGGCGGATAACCACGCTTAATACGAAGAACGCGACGACTATCGCCGCTATCGCCAGCACGACAAGAACGAACAACCTTATGGCATTACTTAACATATGTATTCTCCTCTTTAATTAGAATTGCGTTCAGATATATACCCTTTGCTGGCAACCCCGTATTCAATGCTTCCCCTTACAGGGGAAGTGGCGCGAAGCGACGATAGGGTAAAGTCGCCGGAACGTATAGCACACCATTCAGCCGCCATGCGGCGACAGCTCCCCTGTTAGGGGAGCCTTATACGACTAAGCTTCCCCTTACAGGGGAAGTGGCGCGAAGCGACGATAGGGTAAAGTCACAGCTATAAAAGTTTATTTATTATCTCTGTAGTATTCCAGCACCTTCATTGCGAAGCGGGCGGATACCGTCGCGGGGCCGCCGCCCATCTCTATGCCCACCTCTATCGCCTCTATTACCTGCTCTTCGGCCGCTCCTGTGCGCAGCGCCTCGCTTATATGCCACTCCATGCACGACTCGCAGTTAATGACTACGGATATGCCCACGGCGATGAGCTCTTTTCCCAGCTTCTTGAGTGCGCCTTCCGCGAACGTCACGTGCTCCATGCCAAGGAAAGCGTTGTATGTGTCGGAGCTTTCCGAGTAAAAGCGGTGCGCTTCCTTGCGGTCACGTATTATCTTTTCTATCTTCTCCCTGTCCGCGTTATCGAGCATTTTAATACCTCCTTAAGGAACGATATATTCCAAGCGGTACGACATACGAGCCGCTTTTT
The DNA here is from genome assembly GCA_023410595.1 of Bacillota bacterium. GTDB lineage: Bacteria > Bacillota > Clostridia > Christensenellales > SZUA-584 > DTFZ01. Next base: position 5,298 of record JAEYPO010000002.1, read on the forward strand.
GCAAGGCAAATGTAAAATGCCGTTTACCGCACAGCGCCCGCTTACGGCTGCCGGAACTGGCTGTTATAAAGCTTGGCGTACTCGCCGCCGGCAGATAAGAGCTGTTCGTGCGCGCCTTGCTCTATTATGCCTTCCTCGCCTATGACGACTATCTCGTGCGCGTTGCGTACAGTCGAGAGGCGGTGCGCTATTACAAGCGTAGTGCGGCCTTTAGAGAGCTCGTCGAACGAGGCCTGTATCTTTGCTTCCGTCACGCTGTCGAGAGAAGACGTCGCCTCGTCGAGTATAAGCACGGGCGGGTTTTTAAGAAATATCCTCGCTATGGATATGCGCTGCTTCTGGCCGCCCGAAAGCCTCACTCCGCGCTCGCCTACTTCGGTATCGTAGCCCGATTCCATCTCCATTATCATGTCGTGTATCTCGGCCCGCTTTGCCGCTTCTATTATCTCTTCGTCCGCAGCGTCTATGCGGCCGTAGCGTATGTTCTCCTTTATGGTGCCCGCGAACAGGAACACGTCCTGAGACACGATGCCTATCATGCGGCGCAGTGAAGCGAGCTTAATGTTCTTTATGTCGTGGCCGTCGAGAGTGATGCGGCCGCTGTCCGCCTCGTAAAAGCGCGGTATCAGATGGCAAAGCGTCGTCTTGCCGCCGCCCGAGGGCCCCACCAATGCCAGCGTTTTGCCCGCCTCCACCGTGAGGTTCAAGTCTTTAAGCACGTTCGTCCTGTCGTTGTACGAAAAGCTCACGTTCTCAAACGCTATGTCTCCGCGCACGTCTTTAAGCTCTATTGCGCCGGGAGCGTCGACTATCTCCGGCTCTTCGTTCATGAGGTCGCAAAAGCGCCCGAAGCCCGCCGAGCCTATGGCGAACTGCTCGGAAAAAGCCGAAAGGCGGCGTATGGGCTGCAGAAAAACGCTGACGTAAAGCGTGAACGTTACAAGGCCTATATAGTCAAAGCCCTCCTGCATTATCAGGTAGCCGCCCACCGCTACTACCGCGACGGAAAACAGGTTGGTAAAGAAGTCCATGCCGCTTGCAAACACGGCCATCGCCGAATAAAACTCGCCCTTAGAGCGCTTGAACCGCTCGTTGTTCTCGGCGAACTTCGCTATCTCGTAATCCTCGTTGGTAAACGCCTTGGCAACGCGCGCGCCCGATATGCTCATCTCGAGGCCGGCGTTTATACCCGCCGTGCGTTCCTTGACGCGGCGCGACGCGCTCATCATGCGCTTGCGCAGCAGCATAGTGAACAGCACGCCCACCGGCACGAGCACAATAAGCACGAGCGCCAGCACCCAGTTGACGCCCAGCATTACTATGAACGAACCTATTATGGTTATCAGCGATATGAACACGTCCTCGGGGCCGTGATGCGCCAGCTCCGTCACCTCAAACAGGTCGTTTGTAACGTGCGATATGAGCTTGCCCGTGCGGTGCGTGTCGTAAAAGCGGAAAGAGAGCTTCTGCAGATGCGTGAAAAGATCGCGCCGCATGTCCGCTTCAATGCGTATGCCCAAAGAGTGGCCCCAGTACGTGACGATATAATAGAACACGTTGCGCAGCACGTATGCGGCGACAAGAGCGCCCATGATAACGAAAAAAGCTTCATACGCCTTGTGGGGCAGCAGCTCCGTCATTGCGTAGCGCGAAACGAGCGGAAACGATAAATCTATGGCCGCTATCATAAACGCGCAGAACATGTCGAGCGCGAAAAGCTTAATATGCGGCCGGTAATACGACATGAACAGGGCAAAGCCCCGTCTTTCCCTGTTTTCCAATATATCCTCACCTTGTGACAAATTTCTTGCAGCGCATATTATACACCAAAAAAGGGAGTGTTGTATATAGAAAAGCGCGAGCATGTGTATTAAACCGGCCTGTTCTTAAATATAACTTTATTTATTTTCTGAAGAGATTGACAAAAAAATCACAATGTTTTATAATGACAGGGAAATAATACAAATAAGGAGCATATATATGGGTAACATATTAAACGCGTCGGTGGAACTGATTGGCGACAGGATGAAATTCAAAGGCGTCGCGGGGAGTAACCCTGAGATAATAACGGACTACATACCGCCGCTGGGCGAAGGGGAAGGCTACATGCCGCTCGAGCTGTTTTTAGTGAGCCTTTCAACATGTCTCGGCGGCGCTGTGGCCGCGCTGATACGCAAAACGCGCAAGAGCCTTGAAGCGCTTTCGATAAGCGCCGAGGGCGTGCGGCGCGAAACGCATCCCACGAGCTTTGAGAAGATAACGCTGAGTATACGCGTCAAATCTCCCGACGCGACAAAGCAGGACATAGAGAAGGTGCTTGAGATGGCTGAGCCTATATGCCCAGTGCTCGCGATGATAAAGGGCAACGTGGAGGTAACAACGGAAGTTGAGGTAAGCGCGTAGCGTAAGCTTGCGGGAGTTAATAATTAAATTTCTGAACAACTTAAAAGCACCTCCCCGAATTCTGTGGGAGGTGTTTTGCGAAAGGGCAAGACAATACAAGCTTATGGCGGCTGCAAAAGCTTACCTGTTAAAAACCCATAGCGGCTGTTAATCGGGCTGCTTTGGCGCTTTGAACGACTTTATGACCTTGCGTATCAATAGAGTGCATACGCATACGCATGCGACCAGTATTGTAACGGCAAGGGCATAAAACACGATTTGATTTATCAACATATCAAAGCTGAATGGGGTAAATGGGAACTGTGTCAGTATGCTGTCTTTTATAATTTCTTCTGAACCACCCATATTTAACTCCTTATACACACTTGATAGCTATTACCAGCAGATGGCTGTTTATACCGTATATAATATTTGTGGAAATTATAAACAGAATAACATATAATAATATATATGTCAAATAGCAGCAGATGATGCTGATTCCCGCAACAATGTCGGCAAAAGAATGAAGTGGTAAGGGAGACGCTGACGGCGTTATAACGCTTGATACTATATTATGTAAATATATACGGGGGCTTTTATGAGAAGAACTGTCGCTTTTTTATTTGCGGCCTTAGCGCTGGCCGCTTTATGCGGGTGCGGCGCGAAGCCCGCGGTAACATCCGCTGCGCTTACGGAGCGGGAAAAGGCGCTGCTGTCGGCGCAGAGCGAGCAATGCTTTGTGTTCGACTACAGCGCGGGGGAATGGCAATGGGCCAGCCTTTGGGCGGAGGAGTATCGCAAAGGCGAAAAGGCAGGAACGTACGAACTTTCTGCGTGGTCGCTGGATATGGACGACAAGGGCACCATCGTTTTATACATACCCAGAACGAACGGCGAGGACAGTAAACAGCTCAACTTAACCGTAATGCAGGGCGGGGCTATATACTCGCGCGCGGACGTCATACCGGAGTTCGGGGAGATATATAACGAAGGCGGTGTCGCCTGGCAGACATGCCCGTCGGGGGATATACCGGAATCGGGCAAGAAGGTTCTGCTGTGCATCCGCTGCTGCCCGAACGGTTTTTCGCCGCTCGGCGATCTTTTCATCGACTATGAAGCGGGCCTTGAGGAGTTGGCGGACGACGAGGCCTCGTACATTATCGGCGTTACGTTCTCGGGCGAGCAGCCAAAATAAGGGCGCCGCGCTAGACGCTTCTTCCCATAGCTTCGGCCTCGCTGTTGCCGCGCTTCCTCGGGCTGACTGTCAGAACGAGTATGTTCTTAGCCATCGCGTGCTCCTTAATGAAGATAATTACTTTCGGATAGACTATATCATAACGATTTGGAAAATCAAACCTGCGCTCCTATTAATCACGCATAAAAAGCTTTTTCCGTAATATCCCTTAGGTTTGTTGCAAAGGGGGGAACGTTTAGGTATTATAGTTATGATAACTATAGGGAGAACAGGGAACGCATGAAAAGTACTGTTTTTTTCAGGAATGTAAGAATATTGACCGCTCTGCTCACGGCGGCGGTTTTGTGTATGGCGGCGGGCTGCGCGGGCGGTGTTGCCGTTTTGGAACCGGGTGAGTCGCGGGCGCCCACATCTGTGCCCACGCCCGAGCCAAAGGGAGTAGAGGCTGTATTCGGCAAAGAGATAACCATAACGCTGGTAAGCGGAGCGGACGGCGACGCGGAGCTGTTCGCCGAAGGCGCTCAGGCCGAAGCCGAAAGCATGGGTATAATGCTGAAAACTGGGGCAAGTGAAACTATCGGCGACGCCGTATCCGGCTCGGAATCAGACGGCGTAATTGCTTATATGCCGCGGCAGGAAGATTACGCCGCGATAGAATCGGCGGCGGATAAGCACATAGTTGTTTACGGCATAGAGAAGGCGGCGCTGGGGAGCGTGTCGCAGGTGTATTATTCACCGGGCAATGAAACGGATATGGCGATGGAGGCGGCGCTCAACTATCCGCCGCACGATACGCCCGTAAGGCTCATACTGATGTTTGAGAGCGACGATACGGCAGGCTACGCGGCGTATCAGAAGCTCGCAGACGAGGGCAAGATATTTCCCAAGGAAGTGTATATAGCCTCCAGTACAGAAGGACCGGAGCCGGACAGTTGGCTTACGGATAAACTGCAGGGCTATGCGGAAGGCATGATAGACGGCGTATACGCCGAAAACGCGGGGCTGGCGCTTGGGGCGCTTGACGCGCTCGAGGCATTGGGCCGGACGGACATGGAGGTTTTCTGCCCGGGAGTAACGCCGGAGGCGGTTAAAAGAATGGCGAAGAACCCTATAGTCTTCGCGCAGGCCGTGGGGGCTAACGAATACCTCGCGGGCGCGCTGTGCGTGCGCGCGGCGCTCAAAGGGATAAAAGGCGAGGGCGCCATAGTCAATGAGCTTTTGCCCTGTGTGATAGACGCTTCCCGTCTTGCGGACGGCAACGCGACACTTTTAGAAATGGGCGGCGAGCAGGCTGTGCTGCTCAGCGAGCCGTGGATGGACACTCTGCGCAGCTACTACGAAACCATACCGAACTGAAGAGAATGACAAAGCCTTGAGGCACAGCGCTTCAAGGCTTTTTTTGTAATCAATCAAGAGGCGGGCGTTCCCTGTAATATAGGGTTATTCGTGCGTTACGCCCCAGCCTTTTGTGAGGGCTTTTGTCTGGACATAGCCCTCGTCGCTCCAATACTTTACCTTTGTCCAGCCGTCGGCATCCGGCCCTAGCACCTTTACCGACGAATATTTGGGTATCTTCACTATCCTGTTTTCCGATTCTGAGTCGGGCTTTTGCTGCATCCATACTGTCCTGTTGAGTATGTCGGCCGTCTCGGAGGACTGCATCGTGCCGTTCTCGAAAGTAATATATGCGGTCAGTATATACCCTTCACGGTTTTCATACTTAATCTTGCTCCACGGCTCGGCGCTTTGCAGCACTTCCACTTCCATTCCGGCATCGAGCCTCTTAATGACTTTGTCCTCGTTGCCGTTGCCCGTGCGCATATCGGCCTTGTCTTTTACTATCCACGCTTTGAGGTTAGGCAGCTCGTCGTTGTCGAATATCCTTTTCTGCAGCGCGTTGTATTCGTCGAAAGAAAGCTTGGTCTTAAGCAGCTTCTTCGTCGCTCTGTCCGAAGGCTCTGAGTTTGTTATATTTATAGTCGTGCCGGGACAGGCGTAATAGTAGAGCCACTTTGCGTCCTCCACATAGAGACGCACGCAGCCGTGAGAGACCTTGCTGCCCAAGGCGCGGAACGCGCCGCGCTGCAGCGTGTTTATATCGCGCTTGCCGTACAGTATCGAGTGGAAATACACGCCGCCGACTATCTGCGTCCAGTAACGCGCATAAGTGCCGCCGAACGCGAGGAATTTGCCGAAGCGTTCGCGCCCGCCTATCTTAAAAACGCCCGTAGGCGTGGGAGTGCCTTCGTCCTCAGGGTCGTTGGGGTCGAGCTCCGTGCGCCCCGTAGTGCATATGAAACGCCGCACGACCTTTGTGTACTCGCCGTTTGAGTCCTTCTCAAACACGGTCACGATCTGGTTCTTGCAGTCGAGCAGTATATAGTATTTTTCAGGGTCGGTATTTTTGAGCTCGTCGTACGCGTAAGCGGTGGCGGGGCTATACAGCATAAACGCCATTACGGCCGCAATAATAACAGCAACGATTTTTTTAAGCACAGTGCACCTCCGTCTGGCAGGTCTTAACAATGAAAAGTATAAGTAACGGGGGAGGGTGTGTCAAGGCGTGGGAGAGAATTAAAGCTTGTTTTTAGCGCGGTTACAAAAAAGCCGGCCTAACGGCCGGCTTTTATACGGGGTATAGTTACGCTGTTGTCAGTCCAGCGCCACTATGTATTTTAAGTTCTTGTACGTCATTCTGTGATGGCAGCCGACCCACGTATCTGCAAGACCGACAAGCCTTCCTAAGTTGCGGCCCGGGTCGCTGTAGAATATCGTGTCGCCTTCGTACCTGCTTGCGACTATGGCGTGCTGCCTGCTGCCCTTCGTAAAATAGCATATGACGCCCTCGGGGTTCCTGTCGAGCGCCTCTTTGATCGCGGCTATGCCGTTGCTTTCAGGGCCGTTTACGAAGGTCTGGCCGCAGCTGAAGCCGCCATAGTAAGGCGACGAAAAGTCCAGCGCGCTCACCGGCGCCACACCGAAGTTTGCCGAGAGGTTTTTAAAATTCATTATTGTCCTGCCGCCGTTGGAATCGAACACGGTCCGCGGCGTCGCGCCCTTGCCCATGTTGTTGATTACGTCGGCGTAAGCCGTCATAAGGCACGCCGTCTTCCTGACGCGGGAAGTAAAGCCCCACGCGCTGTCGCCCTGATAGTACAGCGAATATATGCGCTCTCCCGGCACAGCAGCCGTAACGGCGCTCTGCACATTAGAGAACGGGCCGTACAGCTTTTTGGAGCCGCTCTTTATATAGCCGCGCACCTTGAAATAGTAAGCGGTGTTGACTGCGAGCCCCATGTCCGCGTATCCGGTGACCTTCGCCGAAGCGGTATAGACCTTGGAATATGCACCGTCTACCTGCGTAGAGTGGTACACTTCGTAGCCGCCTATGCCGGGCAGCGCGTTCCATGAGAGCTGCACTCCCGTTGAATTGAGCAGCGACGCGCTCAATGTGGGCGCGGCCAGCGACGGAGCTACGGCTATCACCTGCGAATAGGGGGAATAGTCCGTTTTACGCCCCTGCTTGCGCAGCGACCTTATCTTGTAATAGTATGTAGTGTTTGTTTTAAGGCTTTTGTTAATATAGCTGAGTATGCCGCCCGATTTGAACGCTTTTAAAAGCTTGAATTTGCCGTTAGGTTTGGTAGCGCGGTACAGCTGGTAGCCTGTCGCGCCGGGTACGGGCGTCCATGAGAGGGCGACGCTCTTGTGATTGCTCGAAACCGCCGAGATAACGGGCGATACCACGGCGGTCGCCGCGCCTGCGGGCGCGGAGTCTGCGCCGTATGTTACTGCCGTCTCGCCGGTGACGCACGCGCGCACCTTGTACCAGTACGTAGTCTTGTACCCAAGGCCTGCGTCAACATAGGCGCTCCCTGCCGCGGAGCCTATGTAGCCGTATGAGCCGCCTTCAGAATCGGAACGGTATACGTCGTAGCTCGTCGCGCCGGGCACGGAGGTCCAGCTGAGCGCAACGCTGTCGCAGCCCGCCGCCGCCACGCTCAGCGAAGGCGAGCCTATCGGCTCGAATACCGCCGTAAGCGCTGCGTTGGCAGTGACGCCGAACGAGTATACCGCGTTTGTTACGCCTGTTTCCGCCCAGCTTACAAAACGGCAGCCCGCCAAAGGAGCGGCGGTAAGCGTTACTGAGGAGCCAAAGACACAGTCCGTGCCTCCCGAGACAGTTCCCCACGCCGCGTTGGACGAGGAGGCCGATACCGTAAATATGTCCAGCCATCCAGCGTATATGACCGTATCGCCCATAACGGCGGCGCCGAAGTCATAAGGCGCGATACAGCCGGGGTCGGAAAACCATCCGGTGAACTGCCGTCGTTCCATTACCGGATCGGCCGGCCTTGTAACGGCCGTACCCTCCGCGACGGACACGGGCGCCGCGGCCTCGGTGCCGTCAGGGTTTACGAACGTCACGGCGTACGTTCCGCCATCGGCAAGCGCCATGCCCGGAAGGAAAGCGGATACGACGCAAATAACTGCTAACGTCAATAAAAAGACTTTTTTTGTATTCATTTTCCTCTTTCTCAATGGAATCGTAATATTTATGTCAACTTTCTGTAACATAATACCCCAAGCAAAACGAAAATGCAAGTTTTTATAGTAATTAATTGTAATATCGCCGCAATAATGACACGCGGCATTTGCTTTTGCTTATATTTCAGGGGCGGTTCTTCAACAGTCTGGCCGCCCCTTGAAGGTGCAGATGATTATTATAATTATATGATTGACCTGCATTGAAGTGTGCCGATTGTTCTCGACAGGAAAAGGCTATGGTCAAGCCGCCATTCTTCTATAAATGCTTCTTGCAGAATTTTTGAACAGATTTGTTTGTTTTGCTGCAGGTATTTTAATTGCTTTGCTGCTGGCCGTTATCCAGTTAGTCGGTGGTTTCATTACCCGCCATATCCCCTTGTGCTTTTTCAAAAAATGTACGCACCAATATATCCTGCTCATGATTCCCGAATTTTTTGCCGAACAGCGTCAGGCCGCCCACGTTTTTCGCATCTTTGTCAACTTCAAAGCGTATGCTCCAATATTGGTTATTGTTCGTTAAAAGCTGGCTCAAGGTTACATCTGAGACTTTTTGATCGTCCATGTTAACTCCGTCCTCAGTGATATGCAGTGTCTTTAATAATCCGTATTGATTGGACGGCCACCATTCGGGCGTAAGTTTTCCGCGTTTCACACCATAATCGCCGGGGCTGGTCCATGTGAAAAGCTTTGTATCGTTAAAATAAAAAGTTATATCGGATGGCCAATCGTCGGCAAAATCCGGCGCCTCGGAAGCAATCTCAAAGGACAACTCAATTTCCACTATCTTTTGTTCGGTTGACAGATGATTCGGGCATCTGTATTCCACAAATCCTTGCGTAAACCACAGAAGCTGCGCGTTGAAGCGCTCGGTTTCCCAGAAAACCTGCGGGTCGTCACGGGAGCCGATAACACCCCTCTCTGTTGCAAGACCGCATGTTGGAGTACCATCTATCAGACAATAGCCGCCCACAGGTATTGAATATGAATTAACCATAGGCAGCCCCCTCCTGCGGTAATCCAGCATAAACCGATATTCCGCGAAAACCAATGTGCATATTTTACTCATTGAGCCGTTCCTTTTAACCATCCGGGTGGTGATAAAGCCGGCATCTTCAAGCTTTTTGACATGCTTTATCATAATCGGGCTGCTGATACCGATTCTGTCGGCAAGCTGCTTGATGTTTAGCTCCTCTTCCGCAAGCAGATGTATGATTTCCAGACGCACGCGACTTGCGAGCGCTTCAAAAAAGGCTACGTTTTCCGGTATCGGGGAAATCAGCATACAGGCTCCTCTTTTCTTATCCCTTTACGCCGCCGGCAGTCATTCCGGCTATAAAGTATTTTTGGAACAGCAGAAATAAAATAACTACCGGAATCACGGAAAACACTGCTCCGGCTATCAATACGTCGTAATTATTCCCGTAAGGCGTAATCAATGCATTCAGGCCTATCGGCAGCGTAAGCTTATCTTTCGAATTCAAAACAATCATCGGCCATAAAAAATTGTTCCAGCTGTTCATACCCACAAAAATGCCCATAGCCGCAAACGCAGGCTTCATCAGCGGGAGTATGATCCGGGCGAATATGCCATATTCGCTGCATCCGTCCACCCGCGCAGCATCCAGAAAATCTTTGGGCATACCGCTTAAATACTGACGGAAGAAAAATATAGGCAGCGGCCCTGCCACAAACGGCAAAATAACTCCCCATATGCTGTCTATAAGACCGAGCTTAATAATCAGCTGGAAGAGTGGCAGCATGATGATTTCCATCGGTATCATCATAATAATCAAAACACACATAAAAAGTAAATTCTTAAATTTGAATTCATACATGGCAAAACCATAACCGACGCAAGCGCTGACTATCAGCGTCAATACAGTTTGTATCGCAGTAATTATTAAGCTGTTTTTGAACCAGGTGAAATATGACGTATCGCCCGAAAACAAGAATGAATAGTTTTTAAAGGACATAATCGACGTATCTATATTAAGGCCTATGCCCTGCCGCATTATTTCCTGCCCGGGCCTGAGAGACGCCAGGAATATACTGATAAAAGGCGTGAGCGTAATGACAGCCATAACAAAAAACAGTATAAGCATCACGGTTGACTGCGGCGTGAATTTTCTGCGCCTTTTTGAATGTCCTTTCATATTATTCCCCCTTCTTAAACAAGCCGGCAAATTTCAGCAGAATTATATTGATGCCGAGCGTGATCGCCAGCATGCTCAGTCCTATCGCGGAACCATAGCCTATGTTTGCCTGTTCCCAGCCGAGGCGATATAAATACCCTACGATTGTAAGCCCCGAGCCGCCCGGCGATCGGTTGCCGTTGAACAGCATAAAGCTTTCCAGGAACATAGCCATGCCGCCGTAAATGCTTATCGTAAGAATGTAGATTGTGACGGGTTTCAAAAGCGGGATCGTGATGTGCCTTAATTTTTGCAGCGGCCCGGCGCCGTCTATGGACGCCGATTCGTAAAGCTCATTCGGAATACCTTGCAGTCCCGATAAGTAATACATGATATTAACGCCCATCCAACGCCAGCAACAGAGCATTAACAACGCGAAAAAGGTAGTCCACGGCGCCGGACCGCCCAGCCATTTTATGGGGGATATTCCGAAATTGGAGATAATATTGTTAAGCAGCGCAGTAGGCATCTCGCCGAAAATCAACCGGAAAGTGAAGCCGGCCACTACAATCGAAACCAGCGCCGGCAGAAAAAATACGGAGCGGAATAGATTTTTCGCGATCATATGCTTGCTGTTCAACAAAACCGCGAGTATCAACGGAACCGGTATCAGTACCGCAATCGTGATTACAGTGTATATAACACTGTTGGTTATGGCCCTTAAAAAATCGCCGTTAATAAGGTTTTCAAAATTATCAAGTCCCACGAACGTTGTCTGGCCGGGTACAACCTTTTGAAAACTCATGATGATTGTGGAAATAACCGGGTAAACAAAAAACAATAAGAACACTATAATAAACGGAGAAATAAAAATATAGGGCGCAAGTTTTTGCGAATACGGCAAGGACTTTACCCATTTTTTCAACTTCATTTTTCGTTTGCCCCCTTATTTAAAAATGACGCGCAGTGTGTTATACAAAATGCTGGCCGAAAGCGCCGCATTGCGGCGCTTTCGGGTTGCCATAGCATAGATGGGAGATACTAGTATTGGATTTTGCCTTGTTCTTCCGCCAGCATACTCGGGATATCGATATTCTTTTCCGTATAAGCCCTGGTGAGCACCGAGTTCTTCATAGCGTCCAAAGTGGCGGGAAGCGCATCCGAGACATTGACCGAGAGAATCTCGTCTTTAATCGAGTTGAGCACGTCAAACGGATTGGTTACATAGTACTCGGTGAATTTATTTTTAGAATTCACCATCTCCGGCAAGGACCATACCTCGGTGCGGATGGGGTCAAAGCCCAGCAGATTCCAGATTCCGATGTTGCCTTCTTTGGAAAGCTTCGCGAACGACAGGAATCTCTTTACAAGGTCGGGATTTTCGCACTGCATCGTGATAGACGTGCCCGTGCCTCCCATACCAACGGAACGCGGCTGGCCGGCTTCCCAAACGGGAAGAGGAGCGATGGCGATTTTCTGGGAAAGATCAGGCATATGGTCGGTGAAACGGTCCATATACCACATCGGCATAGAGATGGAAGCAATAGCGCCGCTGTTCATCAATGCGTAGAATTCTTCCGAATGATGGTAATTTCCCGGTGCGACCGTCGCGATTCCCTCATCAAGCAGTTTGCGGTTGAACTCAAGCGCTTTTACCATTGGCGCGGAACTGATATCCGGTTTACCGTCCTTGGTCAGCATATCGCCGCCCTGCGAGGAAATCATAGGCCACATATGCCAAACGTCGCCGGATTCTACAGACGCCCAGTATTTGTCGGGTAAAGCGGCTTTGAGTTTTTTACCCGCCTCATAGTACTCATCCCATGTTTTTATGTTTTTCCAGTCGATGCCCGCCGCGTCGCAAAGCTCGGTGTTGTAGTATATGACAGCAGCGCCGACATGGAAGCAAATGCCGTAGTACTTGCCGTCTTTGGAATAGATGTCTACTCTGGCCTTAACGATATTATCAAGCTCCGGCTCAACGATATCGTTAAGAGGAGCCAGTTGTATGTCACCCTTAAGATAGTTGGCATATTTGCCTATCTCGATATCCACGAGATCCGGCGCGCCCACACCCGATTGTAAAGCGATGAGCAGCTTGTTATGCATGTCGTCAAACGGATATACGGTCGTAACTAATTTAATCGGTTCATCGGGATTCTCTTCATTCCATTTAACGGCCATCTCTTCATAGAATTTGACATGCAAGTCCTGAAATGTCCAGAACTCAACTTCCACCGGTTCAGCAACCGCCGGTATCTCGGAAGGAGCTGCTGAGGGGGTATCTGCCGAGGCTTTCACCGACGGTGAAGTTTCTGTCTGCGCGGGAGTTCCGCATGCTGCCAAGAAAACCGCTAACATTAGAATAGTTAACAACAAGGATAACGCTTTTTTTGTTTTCATTTTCCAGCAACCTCTCATTATTATATTTATATCAAGCGGGATATTCAATACTCGTCAGCATGATATCCCGTCTAATATATGATTAACGAATAGTTTTTTTAAACCGAATCACATTCCATGAGGCTTTCCCAAGCTCAATGGAAAATTCACCGTTTCCCAAGCCCAGAACGGAATCCTGGCGAACATAAGGAACTACGGCGTCAGGATTAGCGACAGTATTGACGGCTTTGAGATCTTTGCTTTGCATTGTGATATGCTCAGAGAATTCATAATTCTCAAAACCCCTGAAAAAACAAGAGACGTTCATAGGTTCGCTAAGGTTGCGATTCACTGCGAACAACGTCATTTCCCCGGCATTTTCATCCATGACGGCTGCGGTTTCGAGGTAAGGCACGTCGGTATAATCTTTGGAATCATACTTAGGAGAAACAACGATAGGTATCAGCGCCGTACCCCTGCCAAACTTTGATGCATGCAAGAATGGATAGAATATCGTCTGGCGGCATAAGCCGCCGCCCGGAAGTGTCATTATAGGCGCGATGACGTTGACAAGCTGCGCCATACAAGCCATTTTCAGCCGGTCGGCATGCTTTATAAACGTTATAAGCATACAACCGACAACGAGCGCATCCTCAAATGTATATATGTCTTCAAGAAGCGGCGGCGAAGTCTGCCAGGGATTGTCATTAATTTCGTCACCGTCGTGTTGACTCGAGTGATACCATACGTTCCATTCATCAAAGCTCAGCATGATATCTTTTTTTCCGCGCTTTTTGGCTTTTACATAATCGCATATAGCAATTACGGTTTTGATAAAATGCTCTGTTTCCAGTGAACGGGCAAGAAAATTCGCGGTGTCGTTTTCTTCATTCCCAAAGTATTGATGAAGCGAAACATAATCTACTACGTCATAGGTGTGCGTTAATGTTTCAGCCTCCCATTCGGGAAAAGTATCCATGAATGTGTGCGAGCTTCCGCAGGAAACAAGCTTTATATCAGGGTCGAAACGCTTCATGGCACGCGCGGTTTCCGCGGCAAGCCGTCCATATTCCGTCGGCGTTTTGTGTCCCGTCTCCCATAGCCCGTCCATTTCATTGCCCAAACACCATATTTTAATGTTATGAGGATCACGGTATCCATGCGCGATACGCAAATCACTCCAATAGCTCCCCGCGGGGTGGTTGCAATATTCCAAAAGGTCAAGAGCAGCCTCGATTCCTCTTGTGCCAAGATTGACGGCAAGCATAGGCTGCGCCCCAATCCGCTTGCACCATGAGGCGATTTCGTTTATTCCTACTTCGTTGGTTTCCAGCGTTCGCCATGCGAGGTCAAGCCGCTTCGGCCGGGATTCTGCAGGGCCGACGCCGTCTTCCCAGCGGTATCCTGACACAAAGTTGCCGCCCGGATAACGAATAATCGGAATATTCAGCTCTTTAACGAGTTCCGCAACGTCTTTGCGGAAACCATTCTTATCGGCTTCCTTATGTGTCGGTTCATAAATCCCGTTATAGATACCCCTGCCCAAATGCTCTATAAAAGAACCAAACATTTTTTTATCGACTTCGCCGATCGTATAAGATTTTTCTATTGTAACCTTCGCTTTTTGTGCCATAAGTACCATCTTCCGTTCGATTTTTTTGTACTGAATATACCTGTTGCCTTGACTGTCGAATTAACCTTTTGGTTTACTACATTTATCAGGAGCGTGATATGATTAACTTATATGTTTATTGTTCGTAATTAAGCCAGTAATTTACTTTGATCAGCAGGTACACTATATACTTATTCACTGCGTATGTCAATAGAACAGCGCAATAAAAAAGCAGTTTATGAGCATAAATGTCGATTGATTAACACAGAAGTTAACCTGTAATAGTCAGTAGAATAGCTGATTAATTAATTTATTATTGTGAATACTGTTTTTCTTTTACTGCCTGTAAAATACTATAGACGAAAGGGAGATCTGCGATGGGGACTTTAAGCTCGCCAGAATATTATGCATGGGAAATACACCTCGTTCGCAGCGTTGCGTTACCTTCTCCTCGAGGAGAAGGCTTGCATAGCGGAAAACTTTTAAGATATCAATACCCTTAAAGTAAAGCCAGCAGACTAAGCATATAAACGAAGACGCCGGTATTATGGCAAATATGCTCAATGCCGTTCTTGTAATCTGCGCGAAGATACCCTAAAATAAGCATAACAGGCATAATCATCCGATAGGTGTTGATACGGGGTCCCAGGCAAGTCGTGAGACTTGGTGGGGTATAAGCGTGCGCAAAGGCTCTAATACGCGTAGGAGCGGTCTTTGACCGCCAGATACGGTATAAGTGTGCGGGTGGAAGCATACCCTATCGGCGCTTTGCGCCACTTCCCCTAATAGGGGAAGCATTTATATGGGGCAAGCCGTGAGACTTGATGGGGTAAATTAATGGCACGCGGCGCGTGCGGAAAGGATGCGTATGAAAAAGACATTGAAGCTGCTGCTTTGCGTTGTGCTTCTGGCGGCGGCGTTCGCCGTACCGGCAGGCGCTTCGGCCGCGGGCGGATTCGAGATAACGAGCTATGACGTAAACGCCGTAGTCTCGGAGAACAACGTGTACGACGTTACAGAGGTCATCAATGTGCACTTCGATACGCCAAGGCACGGCATATACCGCACGATACCGGTCAACACGGAGCTGACGCGCGAGACGGCGGACGGGGAGCGCATAACTACGCGCGTGCCGTCGTCGGTGCGGGACGTAAACATCGATGGGTGGAACTACACAATCGACGGGGGCGGCGAGCTTGTGACAATAAAGATAGGCAGCGCGGACAAGTATGTATCGGGCGATCAGACGTACCGCATATCGTACAAGATAGGCTTCGGCGACGACGGGGCGGCAAGGTTCGACGAAGCGTATTTCAATATAATAGGAACGGACTGGGAAGCGCCCATAAAAAAGGCTGCGTTCTCGGTAACGCTGCCCAAGCCGTTTGATGAAAATAGCCTCGGGTTTAACACGGGTTACTACAGCAGCACGGGATACGACCCCGGTGTGTTCAAATACGAGGTGAGCGGCAGCACGATAACGGGAGAAGTACTGAGAGAGCTTAACCCTTACGAGGGTGTGACGATGCGCCTGGAGCTTCCTCAAGGGTATTTTAAGGTGCCCGACGTCCGCATACCCGACTGGATAGCGATGGGCATAATGGCGCTGCTTGCGGTATTAAGCGTAATACTTTTTTTTAAATACGGCAGGGACGACAAGCCTGTAGAGACGGTGGAGTTCTACGCGCCGGACGGCCTTAATTCCGCCGAAGTGGGATATATCATAGACGGGACGGTGGACAACAGGGACGTCGTTTCGCTGATAGTATACTGGGCTGACAAAGGATACCTCTCTATAAAAGAGCTTTCAAAGGGCAAGTTCGAGCTTACAAAGCTTAAAGACTTAGAGCCTGGGGCGAAGGCGTTCGAGCGGCACATGTTCGACGGGCTGTTCAAGGACGGCCCGAGCGTTACTACGGCGGAGCTGACCAACAAATTCTATAAAACGTTCGAGAGCACGAAGTCGATGGTAAAGATGTCGTTCGCGTCCCATAAGCGCGAGGTGTTCACGCAAAAGTCGATGCGCGTAATGCCATGGATAACGTTCCTGTCGTGTTTGCCGGTAATAATAGCGCTCATAATGGCATTTTCGCGCAGGGGCGAGGGATATATGTTCGGGCTGCTCGCGGGCATACCGCTGGGCTTTGGACTGCTCATACCGCAATACATAATCATCAACCTTATGCGCGCGTGGCGCGGCGTTAAAAGCGCGGGGCTCAAGCTGTTTTTCGCTCTTATATTCTGGGCGCTGTGCGCTTTCCTGCTCGTCGTAATAACGCTGGGCAATTCGTACGAGAAGGCAATGCCGTTTGCGGCGATAGCCGCTTCGGGCATAATAGGATTGTGCGCGGTGTTCATAAGGAAACGCACGCCGCAGGGCGTTGAGTGGGCGGGCAAGATAATGGGCCTTCGCAACTTCATAGCAACGGCGGAGAGCGAGCGGCTTCAGACGCTCGTTAATGAAAACCCGTCTTACTTCTACAACGTGCTGCCGTACGCGTATGTGCTAGGCATCACCGACCTGTGGATAAGGAATTTCGAGGGCATAGCGCTGCAGCCCCCGCAGTGGTATTACGGTCGGGGGGCGTTTACGCCCATACTGTTCGCGGCGAGCTTTAACAACGCCATGACGACGATGAGCTCCAATATGACGTCGTCGCCGCGCTCGTCGGGCAGCGGCGGCGGAGGCGGCGGCTTTTCGGGCGGAGGCTTTTCGGGCGGCGGCGGAGGCGGCGGAGGCGGCGGCTCGTGGTGAGCACTTTTAACCGCCGGATAACACGGGGAAGCAAGTCGTGAGGCTTGCCGGTGTAAAAAGGGAAATATAATAAGGGCGGGCGCACCCCCCTAAACATATAAAAGGATTAAAAAAAGGAGAAAAGCATGGAAGGATTGAGCTTCGCTATCAACATGGAAGTGGAAGGAGAGGCCTACTACAGGCAGCAGGCGCAGAAGAACAGAGGAAACGCGCTGGAGCCCGTGTTTTCGGCATTGGCGGACGAGGAGAGCAGGCATGCCGCGCTGCTGCGCGAGAGCGAGAAGGAACAGCCGTTTGTGGGAGAAGACTTTTCCAGCAACGTATTCGACGGGCTTTCAGAGCTTAAGGTAGACGTTAAGGCACAGCCGGAACAGATAGACGCCTACCGGATGGCGCTCGATATGGAGCAGAAGAGCATAGAGCTGTATGAGCGGCTGCTGCGCGAGGCCGGCGGGAAGTCCGAGCTTTATGAGTTTATCATCCGCGAGGAAAAGGAGCATTACCGCGTTATCAACGAGATAATAAGGCTTTTGAGCCGCGCGGAAAACTGGGTAGAGTCGGCGGAGTTCGGTATAAGGGAAGAATATTAAGGCAGGCAAAAGGGAACGTGCAACTCGGCAAAGCGTCTTTGTTCGCCCGCGGCTTTTTATGCGCCCATAACTATTACGGTTTTACGCTCAGATATTGAGGGAAGCGGAAAATCGTGGTAGCATACGGTATAAGGTGGAAAACAATTCTTGCTTTTGTATGATATTTTTGGAGGGGCGGGCATGAAAAGGTTTTTGGTTTTTGCAGTTGTTTTGACTTTATTGCTGTGTGTTTGCGGATGCCGGAGCCAGACGGAGATAACAGGCGAGCCGCGGATACCCGCGGCGGGCTCGGCGGCTACCGAAAAAGCGTCCGCGGAGGGCGGCGGGCCGATTATCGTGCGCGTAGAGTGCGAGGCAAACATTAGCGTAGGCAAAATGCTTTCGTGGATGTACGGGAAGAAAGACGAAGGCGTGGACATACAGTTTGAAACGGGCGATATAAGCGGCGCAATCAAGGCCGTAAGGGCGGGGGACGCGCAGGCCGCGCTTTTCGGGCTCAGCCGGGACGAGCTTGCACAGTACGACAATTTTGATATCGCTCTTCTGTTCTCGGACGGCATAGCCATAATCGTAAACCCCGGCAACGGAGTGGAGGACATATCGCTTGAGCAGCTCGAAGGCATACTGACGGGCAAAATAACCGGCTGGGAGCAAGTCGGCGCAGCACCGGGACCTATATCGGTGTACGCGGGTAATTCGCCGTATCTTCAGCGGCAGATAGAGCGCAAGTTCGGCATCGCGCTGGGCGAGAACGTTTCGACCGATTATGCGTACTATAAAGGCGACTATGGCTGCGAGGCCGTGAAAAACGAGGCTGGAGGCATAAGCTTTACGTCGCTGGCGGCCGCGGAGGGCAGGGACGATATAAAGGCGCTGAAGATTGGCGGCGTCGCGCCCCAAAGGGAGAACGTCGCTTCAGGCAGCTATCCGCTCAAGAGAGATTATTATATATTAACGGCCAAAGACGGACAGGACGGGCAGGAAGAACAGCATGAGCAGGCGGTAAAGTTCGCGGAGTACTGCGAAAGCGACCCGGACGTGGCCGCTTACCTTTACGACAAGGGCTATATCAAACCGTAATTCAGTAACAATCTGTACACATACAAAGAGGCTCAAAGGCCTCTTTTCGCTTTCCGATACACCTCATCCGGCACTTCGTGCCACCTTCTCCTCAAGGAGAAGGCATGCTTTCAGATACACCTCGTTCGCTTTGCGCCAACCCCCTCAGATGAGGGAGGCAGGATAACCCTATCGGCGCTCCGCGCCACTTCGTGTAAGGGGAAGCTACGACTGCAAAAGGCAAAAGGCCTTTTTTATATCCTCAACAGCGCTTGTAATCTTATGCGTTTGATTATATATTTAACATATGCATTAACTATCATAATATGGCAGCATAAACCATTATATAGCTCCGGGCAAGCCGCCAGGCTTTACGGGGCGGAAAGAGATAGCCATGAACATAGGTATCATCGTATATTCACAGACGGGCAACACGCTTTCTGTGGCGCGCAGGCTGAAGGACGCGCTGGAGGCAAAGGGGCTGACCGCCGCGGTCGAGCAGATAACTGTCGAGGGCGAGATACAGGCGGGCAAGCCTATCAACATAACGTCGGCGCCCGACACTGCGAAATACGACGCGCTCGTATTCGCGTCGCCGGTGATGGCGTTTTCGCTGAACCCTGTAATGAAGGAATATTTTAAGCTGCTTCCCGATCTTAAGGGCAAAAAGGCAGGGTGCTTTGTTACGCAGGGACTGCCGTATAACTGGATGGGAGGCAGTCGGGCGATCAAAAGTATGAGCGTGGCGCTTAAGGACAAGGGAGCAGAGGTCGCCGCGACCGGCATAGTGCACTGGAAGGATGAAACGGCGCGCGAAACGCAGGCCGCCAAAACGGTGGAGACGCTGTGTGGGGCGTTATAAGCAGCAGCCTTGACAAGCAAAACTACGCGGAATACTGCCTTGCGGGAACGCTGCCGGGCTTTATTACGGCTATTGCGGGAGGGCTTGTTAAATCCGGCAAATGGGCGGGCTGAGCATTGGTATATATACATTAAGAGGAGAGATATAATATGGCATTTATGCACTGCAACTTTTATTCGCAGGCATTAAAGAGCATGACGGATATAGGGGTGCTGATACCTTCGCCCGAAGCGGGAGAAGAGTATTTCAGGCCGGGCGTAAAGTTCCAGACGCTGTACGCTTTTCACGGGGCGTACGGCGGGTGGCCCGACTGGCTTTATAAGAGCAATATGGAGCGCTGGGCGCAGAAGAATAAGCTCGCCGTGGTAATGCCGAGCGCCGGCAACGGCTTCTATCAGGATATGTGCCATGGGGAGAGGTACCTTGAATTTGTGACGGAGGAGCTTATAGCCTTCGCGCAGACAGTCTTTCCGCTGTCGCCGAAGCGGGAGGACAACTTTACGGGCGGGCTTTCGATGGGCGGTTACGGCGCGCTAAAGGCGGCGCTCACAAAGCCCGAGCAGTTCTCGTGCGCCGTCAGCATATCGGGCGCGCTGGACGTCGCGGAGATGTTTAAGGACATACGCAGGGGCGAGGAACCGGATCCGTTTCGCCTGTGGGACATATTCGAAGACCCTAACAGTCTGGAAGGCACGGACGCAGACATATTCCACCTGATAAAAACGCTTAAAAGTGAAGGCAGGCCGCTGCCGAATATGTTTTTGAGCTGCGGCACCGAGGACTTTTTGTACCGTGTTAACACCGGCGCGCGGGACAAGCTTAAAGCCTTGGGCGTGGACTTACACTACGAGGAGCACCCGGGCAAGCACGACTGGGATTATTTCAGCCCGAATATGGAGCGCGCGCTAGGCTGGCTGCCGCTAAGGCGCGGCTACGTATAATAACGCAAGGCGCGGTGGGGAATACGGCGCCGCGAATGGGCGGCGGATATTGCGCTTGTTTATCTAATGCTTTCCCTGTTTTGACCGATATACTTAATAGGAACGAAATCAGGGGGAGCGGCATGCGTAAATATAAACGGGCGCAAACATATGAAAAGAAACAGAAGCGCATGACGCTTTTCAGAAAGCTGGACAGGCTGGCAGGCAAGGTCTATCAGTTGATCGCCTGATTTGCCGGGCTTAATAATGTTTATACAAAGGCGCGTATCATGCCAAAAAGGCGGGTATGCGTTTTTTTGTTTATTGCTGTCACTCTGAGGAAGCGCAGCGCCCGAAGAATACCATGAATTTTCTTATATATAATTGACAGATGATGATAGATATGTTATTAGAAAGCATATTCATATATGGTATATAAAACAATATGGAAACATAATCTATTAAATCTATTGGCACAGGGAAAAGCAGCATTATTACTGTCATTCTGAGGAAGCGCAGCGCCCCGAAGAATCCCATGGAATCTGATTGAATATAACGTCTATGAGGATGAAGTTATGTATTATGTCTATATACTGACGAATCAATATAACACCGTACTCTACACCGGTGTGACAAATAACCTTGAACGGCGATTGTATGAACATAAAAATAAGCTGATTAACGGATTTACGAAAAAGTATAACGTGGACAAGCTTGTTTATTTTGAACAAACAGATAATATAAACTCTGCAATCGCGAGAGAGAAGCAGATAAAAGGCTGGATAAGGAAGAAAAAAGACGAACTTATTGCGAGCATAAATGCAGAGTGGAAGGACTTATCAGAAGATTGGAGCAGGTAATATGAAGGGGATCCTTCGCAAGCTTTCGCTATGCGGAATGACAGAATGACACAGGGGATTCTTCGCAAGCTCAGAATGACAGCATAGTACAGGGGATTCTTCGCAGGCTCAGGATGACAGCATGCAGGGGATCCTTCGCGGGCTTTCGCTTTACCGGACGGGATGACATTTGGTCGGGGGATTCTTCGCAGGCCGTCAGGCTAAAGCCTTCTCGCGATAGCGGACGGAATGAAGATTAACCGCAGGCTTTCGCTATAGCGGACGGGATGATCATTGTTGTATAAAAAAGGGCGAACAGCGTTCGCCCTCTAGCTTGCGATGGAAAACCGTTAAGGAGCGGCCGGGGCCGAAGCTTCGGAATTCGCGGGCGAGGTCTGCGGGCTTTCCTGCGTACCGGGGTCCTTTAACTCCTCGGCGCCGGGTTCCGGCGCATCCTCAGGGTCCGAATCCTTGTCTTTGCCCGTGTTCTGCGGCGGGGTATGAGCCAGTACGTATTTTAAGTCGTGCTTTTTGTCTATTTCTATCTCTTCGCCGAATATCTCTTTTACAAGATCGGCCTTCGCATTCTGGTCCAGCAAATAGAAGTATACGCCGTACGCCCAGTGGTATCCGCCTTTGAGCACGTGCCTGTTGATGTTGCTAAGGTCGTCAAAGCCGGAGAAGAATATGCCGAGCGCGCATACCTGCTCAAACGACAGGTTGGTATACACCATGTCCTTAAGCGAATCGTATATGGGGCCGACGTTCTCTATCTTACCGTTTTGCTTCAGCGTTTTAAGCACAGCGACCAGCATTTGCTGCTGGCGTTCCTGGCGCTCGATATCCTTGCCATTGCCGATGCCCTTGCGCAGGCGGCAGTAGGTCAGCACCTGCTGGCCGTCGAGAAGCTGGTAACCTTCGCTCAGCGTAACGCCGTCAAGCGACGCGCTTATGTCAACGTCATAATACACGCCGCCGATAGCGTCGACGAGCGCTTTCAGTCCGTCCATATCAGCGGCCACGTAATAGTTTACGGGCAGGCCGCCGAAAACGCCGCTTATCGTATCACAGGCGTTCAAAAAGCCGCTGTGGCACATGCCTCCGCCGAAATATGCCGCAGAATTGACCTTGTAAAGCTTGCCCGTAGCGTTGGTGACAGTAACGTAGCTGTCGCGCGGCACCGTTATCATATCGACTTTTTGCTTGTCAAAGTCGATGCTTACGAGCAGCATGGTATCCGTGCGAAAATCCTCTCTTGTGCCGTCTTCCCGTTCGGTGTTGCTGTCCATGCCGAGTATGAGTATGTTGACGCGGTCGGTCTTGAATTCGTCGCGCAGGCTGGGCTGAGTCGTTTTGACGGGCGTCGCCTCCGGCGCAGCAGACGGCGTTGCCAACGCGTGAGAAGTGGCCTGTGTATTGAAGGCGGCTTTAGGATTGATGACGGTACGGTATATGAAAAGGCCGACGATAATAAGCGCGGCCGCAAGCACCGCAAACAAAGAAAGCTTGAGCGCCTTTTTTACAGTCATCGTTTTAAACCAGCGGGCTATTCTGTTTTTCAGGACATGTAATCTGTACTTCATTTTCGCAATATTATACCATAAATACAAATAATTATACCATTCATTATACTTCTTTTTTGCGCCGTGTAAAGAGAAAAAGAAAAATGTTATAAAAAGGAACGATTGCTTAAAAATCAGCGGTAATTAAAAGCTGTTTCATAGTCTGCGAACCAAGAAATACAGGCATTAAGCGCCCTCCAGCCATTTTTTCTGGGCGGCGGCCCAGCGGCCGTGCAGCAGGCTTGCTATCCACGTTCCGGGCACGAGCCTGCCCGCGACGCTTAAAAGCCGGTTGAGCGCGCCGGGTATATATATACGCCTGCCAAGCAACGCTCTTGCTATCGTGCGGCGCGCCACCTTTTCCAGCTTGTTTGTGGTGACATTGCCCCAGAAGCCCTGGGATGTTATGCCCGCTATGGCTTCGCTGGTGGTGGCAAGGCCTCCCGGACAAAGCGCGAGCACATTGACGTTATCGCCTTTAAGCTCCTGGCCGAGCGCTATGGAAAAATCAAATAAAAACCGTTTTGACGCGGCGTACGTTGCCTTTAAGGGTATGGGGTACATAGACGCGAGGCTGGATACGTTGACGATATATAGAGGTAGCCCCTGCGGCTTTCTCTCGAGCGCGGCGTGCGTTAAGCGCAGCGTCGCCGCTATGTTGAGCTGCACTATGTCGTCTATGAGCCGCCGCTCGCGCCCCAGAAAGCTGCCTTCGAAGTCTACGCCCGCGATATTTAATAGCATGCGGGGGACTATGCCGAGCGAGTCCATATGCTCAAGCATAGCGTCCACAGAAGCGGGACCCGTAAGATCGCACGGCATTATGTGCACGTCTGCGCCGTAACGCCTCGTTATGCCTTCCTTTATGTTAATAAGAGCCGCCTCGCTTATATCCGTTAAAAAGAGGCTGTAACCGCGCCGCGCGCATTCGCATGCCATGGCGCGCCCGAGGCCTCCCGCCGCGCCCGTAATAATTGCCGTCATTTGCTATCATCTCCTTCGCCGAACGTTATGCCGCAGAGCCTTTCGCTTAGCTCAAATAGCCGTTTTCCGTCCTCCGGGCTGCTGGCGCGAGTGTCGTGGCGGCACACGCACTTATCTCGAAAATACAGTCCGGCGGGGTCGTTTTCGCAGAGGTACACATACGTCTGGGCGACTGTTTCGGGCTTTACGCCCCTGCGTCTTTGCAGTTCCCAGAACGCCTTGGTTATGCCGCCCGTCTGCTTGGAGCCTATGCCGGTGTTAACGAGGCCGGGGTCGACTACATACGCGCGCACGCCTTCTTTGCCGTACCAGCGGTTGAACTCGCAGGCGAACAGCATCTGCGCGTACTTCGACTGCTTATACGCCCTGAGCGGGTTGTAGCGCTTCTCCAGCATTATGTCGTTCCAGCGCATCTTCGCGTGTTTGTGCGAGTTGCTGCCCGTCAGTATAACCTTGCCGCCCGAAGCTTTTAAGTATTTGAGAAGCCGGTGCGTGAGCAGGAAGCCCGCGAGGTAGTTGAGAGCGAACTGCAGCTCGTATCCCTGCTCGGTGGTCGTATACCAGTTTCTGACGCCGCCCGCGTTGCTTATAAGAGCGTCGAGCCCGCCGCCATGCTCATCCAGCATCGAGCATAATTCGTCCGCGACGCGGCATACGCAGCTTTGCTGGGCGAGGTCGGCGCATACGAACGCAACATCAGCGCCCGGCACTGCTTTTTTCAGCTCCGTTAAAGCAGCGTCGCTGTGTTCTTTAGTACGGCCCACGCCTATAATGCGCCAGCCGCGCTCTAACAGCGCCCGCGCCGCCTCGTAACCAATACCCGACGTCGCGCCCGTTATAATCGCTGTCTTCATCACTCTATACCTCCTGTGACGCTCTGCTTAAAGTAATCTTCAGGGACGTATATCGTTAATCTCAGCTCGTAAGGCTGAGGGAAGAACCCGAAAAAGTCGTCCGGGAACGGTGTTTCAGTTATATGCAGCACTCCGTTTTCTACGCTGAAGCTCAGCATGTCGTCGAGGTCTATAGACCCGGGCCGCCACGCTTTTACGTAAGCGTCTACGCTGTACCCGTACTTGGACGGTTGTAACATTACCGGCTCGTGGCACGGGTCGGAAAACATGATGGAATCGAACGGCTCGCTTATGACGTATGTTTTCGCATCTTCGCGGGACATTAAAGTCCCCGTGCCGATTATGACGCCTATAACGGCGGCGCAGCCTATAAAGCCTATGGCGAGGCCTATCCACAAAAGCTTCGTTTTCCTGCCCATTCAGACGCCTCCTTCCAGAGCGGACTTGCGCATGCGCATATGCATCATTTTCCGTGCGGCCAGCGGCAGCCTTACTATAGTAAGCTTCCAAAGCGCTGCCGTACCTTTCCACCAGAGCGCGCCGCCGCATGAGAGCATCAGCGCTGCGAAAAACGCCAGCAGTGCGTATATGTATAAGCCCCTGCTGAGCTCGAGAACCAGCATGGCCACGCACCCGGCGCCGCCCGTCATCAGCGCGGCGGCCGCGCCGAACAGCGTCAGCGTAAGCGACAGGCAGCCCAGGTACATAAGCACGATAAGCAGCCCGCCGCCTATCTTATAGCTTATTATCGCGCCCAACATGCGCAGCGTATTTTTAATGCCCTTGTATTCTACGACTCTGTTTGCGGCGCTCTCGGCGGAATACATGCGCGCGAGTATGCGCGGGTCGCCGAGCTCGGAGGCTATCTCCAGTTCGCTTTTGCCGGATTCTTTGCCTATCTCGAAATGTTCCCGGAAGTCCTGCAGTATGTCTTCCTTTTCGTCCGACCGCATGTGTTTTAATGATGCGGAAAACGCAGCTAAGAAATCATTCATCTCTATCCTCCATGAGCTCCGCTACAGCGCCCGTAAATTCGAGCCAGTCGGCGCGAAGCTCGCGCTCTAAAAGCCTGCCCTTTTCGGTAAGCGTATAGTATTTTCTCGGAGGGCCGCCCGATGCGTCTGAAAGATACGTATCGCAATAGCCGTCCGCTTTGAGCTTTCGGAGCAGCGGATACAGCGTGCCCTGCGCTATCTGTATCGTCCGTGATATCTTATCCGCGAGCTCATAGCCGTACGCGTCGCGCTTTTTAAGCTGCGTAAGCACGCACATCTCGAGCACGCCTTTTTTGAACTGCGCGTTCATTGCGACTCCTTGTGATTATTGTCCACTACTGTATTATATTCTGTAGTGAATAGAATATAACACGTGAGGGCTTGAAATGCAAGGGGGCTTATGAAAAATTTATAAATCTAAAGATGCGAAGCAAATAAGGGGACAATGCAGCTGTGGAGGGAAGAGGCGTTAATGACTCGTGAGCACGCAGGTGGGCATCCAAAGGACGACTATTAAACAAACAATAATATAATGCATGCTTTATTCTGGTTTGAATTACAGGTAAAGCGTAAGCGCTACGAGTTTACAAAAATCGCAATAAGGAATATAATAAATATATATTATTGAGTTGTTTGGTCAGGTAAAGCAATCAAGCGGAAATCTCATGAAAATATGAGTTTCCGTTTTTTGTTTTAGCAGATGGATTTGGCTTGGATATTTTAGAAGAAAGCTAATAGAAGAGACGAGGTAAAACTATGATTCAAAGGAGCCCAGAGAAGCACAGAGGCGGATATTTCATCCGGGTCTTATTATGCAGCGGGACGAGTCTTGATCCAATGGGTGATGAAGAGCTATCTATATTCTGCCAATGCGGAAGTGAGGAGCCTTCAATTGCTGATATTGATAAAGAGCGCTTGCTTCGGTGGGTGAATAATAACCCGGCTTGTATAAAAAATCAAAGCAATGAACGGTATAGGATCTCCGAAGATATTGATGCAATGTCCGTTATTTTTCTTACGGATCGCGAAATTCAAGCCTGCCGTAATGCAAACCGTATTTTCCCATGCTAGTAATTATGTACAAAGCAATTGTTTTGCCGGAGTGAAACGCGGAAGTTGTTTTCAAGAGCCTCTTCACACCAGAATATCATTTACTTCTGGTGCAAAAAGCCTAAGACGTCATTGCTACTTATGTTAATTACACCCGAACCCTGAGCCGCCTCCGCAGCAGCAAAGAAGCAGGATAGGCAATATGCAGCCAATGCCGTTCCCACCAAACCCTCCGTCCCCGCACCCGCCTGTATTACAGCCGAAACCATCGCCGCAACAACAAAGAAGTAATAAGATGATTAATATTGAGCTATTATTTCCGAACAATTAGTTACCTCCTAAATATATTGATAATTTACTATATGAAAAAACAGTAATATAGTTCTTACGAAAGAATGATAAAGGTCAAACGTATGTTTGCCTTAAATGTCTTTAGAGATATCCCTTTACATTCGTTTCTAGTTGTGGTAACATTAAAAAGTATTCTAAATGTACCGATTGAGTCCACATGGTTTGTAAGTCATTCCTTCATTTGATGATTTACAAAGCATGTGTTTTTATTTTGTGCAGGATATAGTATTAAAAGGAGATTTCAATTATGAATAATGGCACGGTAAAATGGTTTAACGCAGAGAAAGGCTATGGATTTATTTCCAACGATGAAGGCGGAGATGATTGTTTTGTACACTTCTCAGCTATAACGACTGAAGGGTATAAATCTCTTTCGGAGGGACAGAGAGTAACTTATGATACAGAAACAGACCCGAAAAACAAAAACAGGCTTAGAGCCGTGAATGTATATTTGGCATAATATTATGAGTTTATCAAGTAAATTACTTTGCGATTTTGAGGATGCCATATTAAATGGCTGCTTGTATCAAAACCGGCAGCTATTCTGGATTATTCTCCGATCTGCTGAGACGGGAACAAGCTTTCTGTCATCAATGCTTAAATAGTATATAAAAAGAAAAGAGGAGATCAATGTTTGATCCATCAATGCCAATAGATGAACGAGAAAATCGTTATATGCTTGCATGCATAATAGGTAAGCGGGCAGTACAATTAAATAAAGGCAGTGAAACGCTGACAGACTGTGAATCAAGTAATAATGTGACAG
Source organism: Bacillota bacterium (assembly GCA_023410595.1). GTDB lineage: Bacteria > Bacillota > Clostridia > Christensenellales > SZUA-584 > DTFZ01. The sequence continues at coordinate 33,136 of JAEYPO010000002.1, forward strand.
TTGCGATAAATGAGTATAAAGCGAACAGATTAACCTATACGAACAGCGTTGAAAAAGCGGAACATACAAAAATATTAAGAGAGATATAAAGATAATGCTTAATAACATTGTGGGTTTAAAATGAGGGAGAAAAAGTATATTGAGTTTTTGAAGGATATTGTTATCCCTGAAAGAGGAGAAAAATATCTTAAAAGTGTTAAGTATAGTATCAACGGTGAAACAAGTGAGGAATATATAATTTCAACAAAGAAGAATATAACTTTCAGCAAATCAAAAGAAGGCGTACTATATATTGTTGGGAGAATATAAGGCGATTCCTTGATAACAATTAAGACAGATGGCGATAGAAAATTATGCAAGGGAGGGCAAATGGAATACAAAATTGTATCCGACAGCGGTTGTGACTTAACGCCGGAACTCAAAATGGAATTAAGAATTGAAACAGTGCCGCTTTCGATGACTTTGGGTAGCGCGACATACAAAGACGATGAAAATTTAGATGTTGATATTTTTTTAGCAGAAATGCATAGACATAAAGAGTTACCGAGGTCCTCTTGCCCATCTCCATATGATTTCATGGAAAAGTGTGAAGAGGGAAAGATAAACTTTATTGTAACATTATCATCAAAGTTATCCGGCTCATATGACAGCGCCTTAGTAGCAAAAGATATATTAAGTGAAAAGGGAATCGAGGCGCATGTGTTTGACTCAAAAAGCGCTTCTGCGGGGCAATTGCTGGTAGTTAAAAAACTACGGGACTTAGTGAACACAGGGCAGGATAAAAAAGAGATAATAAAAAGGCTTGAAGACTTTATAAAAAGGCTTAAGACGTTCTTTGTACTTGAGAATCTTGAAAATCTCCTGAAAAACGGCAGAATGAATAAGGTGACAGGTTTAATAGCAAGCGTATTGAATATTCGGCTGATTATGGCGGGAAATGAGCATGGCGAGATAGTTCTCCACTCAAAAGTCAAAGGTTCACAGAATTCCATCGTGAAGCTTGCGGAAATAATCGGAGATACCTGCAAAGACACCGCTGATCGGATTCTTGCTATTGGACATTGTAACAATAAGCATATTGATCTGTTTATGAAGATTGTGAAAGAGAAGTATTCCTTCAAGGATATAATTGTGACAACGACCCGGGGATTAACGGGGATGTATGCGAATTACGGGGGTATCGTAATAGCCTTTTAGATTAGATAAATCTGTGGTTACCATGAGATGTGCGATAACCATTAATTAATATGAAAGTTCATTGATTTGACATGAGGTCCCCATAAGGCCATAAGATTATTATAAATAATAAAAGGAGATTCGTATGGCCGATAAAACATTGGTATGTAAAGACTGTGGAAATGAATTTGTATTTACGGAAAGTGAGCAGGCTTTTTATAAAGAAAAAGGGTTTGAAAACGAACCGCAAAGATGTCCTGCTTGCCGTAGAGCAAAAAAGCAGCAAAGAGGCGGCGGCGGTTATGGTGGCGGTGGACGCAGCGGTGGTGGCTACGGTGGCGTAGGCGGCGGATGCAGAGATGCGCTACTAATGTCATTCCGAGCCTGCGAGGAATCTTAAGCTTGGCTATTTTTCGGAAGATTCTTCACTCGCTTTGCTCGTTCTGAATGACAAAAGGTATTTTATCTGCAGCTACACTTTTTCTCCAAGGAGAAGGCAGTCATAAACACTCTCAGTCGCATGCCGGATATATGCTTAATAGACGATACCCTCTTGACAACATCCCCTTATCACGCCATTATATAAGAAAATAATTATACTAAAAAAAGTCTCCGGCCTTATGGGGACGATGATTTGCTTTTGGCGCGAAGCGCCATGGCAGCGAAGGGTTACAAGGGATTTCTGAAAGAGCAGAACCCTTTAATCCAACGGAGTAATACCATGCAGATAACGTACCGTGACACAAAAGAATTTACAACAGAGCAGCTAAGAGACTTGTTTCTCTCGGTCGAGTGGTCGTCGGGGTATTATCCCGACAAGCTCGCTGCAGCGATGAAAAACTACGGCACGGTGTTTTCGGCGTGGGAGGGCGATAAGCTGATAGGACTTATAAGCACGCTCGACGACGGCGTGATGACGGCGTACATACACTACGTGCTTGTAATGCCCGAATACCAGGGACGGGGGATAGGCCGCGAGCTGGTGCACCTCGCGGCGGAACATTACAAGGATTATCTTAGGATACTGCTCGTGGCGTACGACAACGAGATAGATTTCTACGAACACTGCGGCTTCACGAAGGGCGAAGGCAAGGCGGTAATGTATATTACGACGCTTTGGACATAAGCGTTACGGTACGTAAAAGTCTGATTGTATAGGAGGTTGCGTTATGTCGGCAAGCCCGTCTTTTAATTTCAGCGGCATATTTATAGTGCTTCTGCTGCTTTTCAGCCTGTACGTAAGGTAAAACGATAAAGAGAAGCGTAGCGTGCGATACGGCGGCGGATGCTGCTCCAGGTTTGGTTAACGATTCATATACAATACGACGCGGGCTTAAGGCCCGCTTTTTGCTGCCGCTGTAGACCGCGGGGGAGATTGCGTTTATAATAGGGTAACAGCTTGAAAGGAATGAAGGATGGACACTCAGCGTTTGCGTATGGAGCTTAATTCGCTCGTTATATTCAGGGGATTGCGGGAAGACAGCGTGATAAGGAAGCTTGAAGCGCTGCTGCGCGAGGACGGCGACACCGCCGCAATGGCGGACCGCTACGCCGCGTTTGCGGAGGCGCTTTACCGCGCGGGCGGCAACCTTACGGAGCACGTGCTGGGCAGCGTACTGGAGGACGAGAACGTATACGTGCTGCGTCGCGCGGCGGGCGAGGACGTATCGAAGCTGGAGGAATGCCTTGAAAATGAGCTTGGTCTGCTGGAAAAAATATCGCGGCTAAGGCCTGAGGACGTAAAAAAGCTCGTTGCTTACGACGGACACCTGCCCGGCTGGGAAACGGGCGAAGAGGATTTTGTTTCCGCGTACCGGCAGAGGATGAAAGAGCTGCCCTTCAAAGGGTTCGGCATATTTTCAAGGCACCGCATGTTCACCGTAAAGGATTCGGAGCTCCGGCCCGTTAAGTGGCCCGACCCGGTTAAATTATGCGAGCTTAAAGGGTACGAGCGGCAGAGGCAGGCAGTAGCCGGCAACACGCTCGCGCTGCTTGCCGGCAAACCCGCCGCTAACGCTCTGCTGTTCGGCGACGCGGGTACGGGCAAATCCTCCACCGTCAAGGCAATGGTTAACGAGTACTGGGATAAGGGCCTGCGCCTCGTGGAGATAAACAAGAACCAAACGGGGGATATACCCGCCGTAATAGAGGTCGTATGCCGCAACCCGCTGAAATTCATACTGTTTATAGACGACCTCTCGTTCGCGGGGGAGGGCGACGGGTTTTACGCGCTCAAGGCCGCGCTGGAAGGCTCGGCGGCGGCTAAGGCCCCCAATACCGTAATATACGCCACAAGCAACAGGCGGCATCTTGTAAAGGAAACTTTCTCGGACAGGCAGGGCGACGACGTGCACCGCGGCGAGACGATACAGGAGCTTATTTCGCTGTCGGCAAGGTTCGCTCTGACGGTAGGGTTTTTGCGCCCCGACAAAGCGCTGTACCTGCGCATAGTGCGCGAGCTCGCCGGCGATGCTGGGCTGGATATCGGAGATGAACGGCTGGAGCTTGAGGCGGAGCGGTTCGCGGAGGGCGGACGCTCTCCGAGAGCGGCAAAGCAGTTCATAGAGCAGCTTAAACGAACGCACGTATAGCCGTTTTGTCATTTGTCGGGAGCGTTATCACCGTTCTTCTTTATACGGGTGAGGCTTTTTGGGGTGTAAACGTCTGTATGGCGTTTTGCGGACGGGCGGGGCGCCAAAGTCTGATCCGCTTCGTCATGCCTGCTCTCGGCTTTGGCGGCTTTTGTCTCGTCATCGGCGGCGGTTTCACGAGCCGCGGAGCGCTTTGCCGCCTTTAGTTCAAGCTGGTGCAGTATTAACGCTATCGTAAATACACGCATGCTCACTTCATAGCTGAATTGAATAAAAGGCTCGCCGCCTATTGGAGCCCTTGTGATGCTTATGGAAGACGTCAGCTCACCCGCGTCTTCCGGCGTTTCGGGTATGACCGGCGGACCAAACATTTAGCACATTTCCCCCGTATATACTTATGACGCCTATGCCTGTTTATTACGGCTGCCAACGCGGCCTTATGCGCCGTGGATTAAATTAACAAACACCGCATATTAATTATCACATATTTAATACAAATTATCGTATATAGTATATAATTGACTTGTTACAGCAAAGGCCTGTACGCGCGCGTATATTTTGTGATATAACTGATTCCATAAATTACACATACAACTATGTGCCTTGGGAGGTATGCCTTATGTGCGACACTATTTGCGTATTACCTGAGTATTCACTAAACGGCTCGAGCATGCTCGCCAAGAACAGCGACCGCGACCCCAACGAGCCTCATGTGATAACGTTCGTTCCCGCGCGCGGCCACGAGGCGGGGGAGAGGCTTAAGTGTACGTATATCGAAGTGCCCGAGGCCCGGCGCACCAACGCCGTGCTGCTTTTTAAGCCCGACTGGATATGGGGGGCGGAGATGGGCGTAAACGAGCACGGCGTAGCGATAGGCAACGAGGCGGTGTTCACGAAGGCAAAGCAGGGGCCCGACGCGCTTACCGGCATGGACCTGCTTAGGCTCGCGCTTGAGCGCGCTGATAACGCAGAGGCAGCGCTCGAAGTTATTACGAGCCTGCTCCGGGAGTTCGGGCAGGGCGGCAACTGCGGCTATTCCAAGGATTTTCGGTACGACAACAGCTTTCTAATAGCGGACGCGACTTCGGCGTATATACTCGAAACGTCGGGCAGAAACTACGCGGCCGCGCCGTTAAGCGGCAAAGGCGCGATATCTAACAGGCTGTTCATGCGCCGCGAGCACACGCTGCGCGACGGACTCAAAGAAGGCGAAGACTTCGCAAAGCGCTTTACGGAACCGCTGTTTTCGCACTTCTCACAGGCGAAGCGTAGGCGGGAGCAGTCTTTATGCGCCATAGGCGGCGGGCCTGTTTCCGTAAAGCAGATGATGAGCGCTCTGCGCACGCACAAAAAGGGTATTGATGGCCGTGAGTTTTCGCGAGGCAGCGTGTGCAGCGTGTGCATGCACGCGGGTGGGCTTGTAGGCGACCACACTACGGGCAGCTTTGTGGCGGTGCTGCGCGAAGGAGCTCCGATGACTGTATGGGCGACGGGCGCGTCCACGCCGTGCATAGCGGCATTCAAGCCTGTGTTTTTCGGAATAAACATTCCGCCCGTGTTTGAGGACGAGGCGCAAGGCCGCGAATACTGGCTCAGGCGCGAGCGGCTGCACCGAGCGGTTATCGCGGGGAAGGTGGACGTAAGTAAGCTGCGCTCAAGGATAGGCGAGCTGGAGCAGGCGTGGCTAGGTGAGGAGGAGAGGCTGTTTACGGGCACGCCGTCCTCAGAGCAGCTTAAAGAGTTCGCCATGCGTGCGGCAGCGCAAGAGCAGGCAATGATAGACGAGTTTTCGGTGCAAGATTGGGACGATATAAAAGGCGGCGGCAGTTATGTAAAGTACTGGCGCGGGAAGAACGAAAAACTTAAATAACCGGGGGGTCATCATGGAAAACGTCATAAAGGAATTCGTACTGGGCAGCGGCGCCGACCTGTGCGGCATAGCGGGCATGGAGCTGTTCGCAGGAGCGCCGGAGGGCTTTAGCCCGCGGGACGTTTATAAGGACTGCAAGTCCATCATTGTATTCGCGAAACGGCTGCCAAAGGGTTTGACCTCGGTCAGCCCGCGCCTGATATACAACCACGCCACGGATGCGAACATAAAAGAGCTCGACCGCATAGCGCTGGAGACCGCGCTAAAAATAGAGGACATGGGCGGCGTCGCTGTGCCGCTGCCGTCAGACGGCCCTTATGACTACTGGGAGAAAGAGACGCTTACCGGCAAGGGCCTCATATCGATGCGGCACGCTGCAAAAGCGGCGGGCCTTGGCAGCCTCGGCAAGAACACGCTGCTCATAAATAAAACATACGGCAACATGCTCAACATCGGCGCGGTGCTCACGGACTTAGAGCTAGAGTCCGACGAGCTGTCGGAGGAGCTGTGCATAGCGGGCTGCTGCCGGTGTCTCGACGAGTGCCCTTCGGGAGCGCTTAATGGCGTAAGCGCAGACCAGTCCAGGTGCAGGCCGCATACGTACGGCGAGAACGAGCGCGGCTTTGGCGTCGTGAACTGCAACAAATGCAGGGTCGTATGCCCGAGGGCGTTTGGGGTAAAGTAAGAGGCGCGGTAAGGGCTGGTAATACGCCTCAGAGGCGCTGCCCCTGAAACCCCGTTACTTTTCTTGAAGAAAAGTAACAAAAGACACGGTAAAGGATTGGTGTTCAATTTGTTATGTGTGCAGGCATACAGAAGTATACCCTATCGTCGCTTCGCGCCACTTCCCCTGAAAGGGGAAGCAAAGACAACAGCCTGGGGTTTAACGCAACGGCCGCTCTATTGCAGTAAAATGCGTATCTGCAACATGATGCTTAATATTACGTTACAGTCATAATGTTCAGATCAACATGTAAAATTATTTTCATTGCTTTAATGATAGTTACATGATAAAGTAAGTTAAGGAAAAAGGAGTGTATTGATGTCGGTAATTCTGTAAGGACTAAGGTTAATGGCTATAATGAGCAGTAGTGCTGCTCTTGTTTGTGATACCGAAAACTGCCTTACAGATTGAACGGATCATTCACTGTTTATAATGGTGTGATTTGTAGCGCAGCGGCAAACTGTGCTTTTTTGTTTCTTTCTACAAGGCGATAATTAGAAAGGAAGGAATACCATGTATACATTTACAGACCAGTTTATGTCCAATAATAAAAATGTTGAGTTCCTCAAAACCAATATGATGGGGCCAAACGCCATGCGGTTATCAGAAGAGATGACTTCATATCTGAACATCGAGCCTGATATGCGCGTGCTTGACTTAGGCTGCGGGCGCGGTCTTTCCACGCTCTATCTGGTGAAAAAATACGGCGTGTCCGTTTTCGCCGCCGACCTTTGGATTTCGCCGACGGAAAACTACGAGTGTTTCAAATCTCTCGGGATTGATGATAAGGCCTTTCCTATTTCCGTGGACGCGACGAAAGGGCTACCTTTCGCAAACGGATATTTTGACTTGCTGTTCACCGTGGGCGCTTACCATCATTTCGGCGATACGGAGCAAATGCTCCCGTCGCTCATTCCTTTTGTGAAAAAGGGCGGCTATATCGCCATCGCCATTCCCGGCATAAATTATGAATTTGGGGAAAACGTTCCTGATGAGATGAAGCCGTTTTGGAATTATGAGGTGGCAAGGACAATTCATTCTCTTGACTGGTGGAAAGATCTGTGGAAGAAAGCGGAGGGCATAGAAATTGTGGACATTCGTGAAATGCTATGCTGTAAACAGTCATGGGATGAATGGCACACCAGCTATTGGGAAGGCATAGAGGAAGATATAAGGATGAGGAAAGCTGAAAACGGAAAGTATTATAATCTTATTCAGATGATTGCTAAAGTCATTTGAATATACTCGCCGTTTTGCGGCCACCTTTGTCTCATCGTGCCTTAAAAGCATGACATGAACCAATATTTAAAGCAGGCAGACTCCCTTAATGTCGGAGTCTGCCTGCTCTTTTTTTATGAGAGCCCGGCACGGCTCAGTTTAAATCGACCTTCCATACTCGCCTCAACCTTTTTCTGTTTGTCCTCGACAAATCATGTGTTATAATATACCCGCAATACCTATAGCTGGCAGGCTGGGCGCTCACGTATGGCTGGGGGGCGGCCGCGGCTCGGCTCGAAGCGGGCAATATTGTCAACTCATGGAGCACGTATACGCTGATAAGAAGCAAATAGTTTTAAACGAGGCCCACGGCAATTATTGAGGCCTGCCGGGGCGTATAAGGAGAGTACATATGAAGAGAGTTTACGGAGTACTTAAATACACGGGAGCGGCGGCGGCAGCAGTGTATGTTATCATGACGCTCGTTTCCGCGCTGCAGAGCTCGGGGATGGGGCCGCTGCGCAACTGGCTGAGCGACTTCGGCAGCCCGCTTTATAACCCGCGCGGGGCCGTGTTTTACAACGCAGGCTGCATAGCGGCGGCGGTGCTGCTCGCGGGCTTCTACCTCAGCATGACGGGGTGGCATAAAAGCGCGGCGAGGAAGTACCTGGTCTGCTATATAGGCGCACAAATTTCCGGGCTTTTGGCGTCGTGCTTTCTGATACTCGCGAGCGTGTTTCCCATAGGGATGAACCCGCTTCATCAGACTTTCAGCCTTATAAACATGATAGCTATGGACTGCTTCCTTGTGTTTACGGCAATAGCGGCGATTATAAACCCTTATGTGAGCAGCGCCGTTGGAGTGCTGGGAATAATTACGGCTGCGTTCAACATATTCACAGCAAACGTTTTTGAAAAGCTGTATATAGGCGAGTGGATATTCTTCGGGCTGTTCATAATCTACGTGCTGCTCTTAACCTACAACTACGAGAGGTTCAGCGGCGAGAACCTTAAAGAAGCCGAGCGGCGTGTTAGCGCGCAAGGGTGATCAGCAGCTTATATACGACGCCCAGCTCTCGCCGGGGTAGACGATGCCGGGGTTGCGGGCGTCTATCTTTACCTTTATCTCGCTGCCGGCAGAGATAAGAGGCAGTGCGGAGGGCGCGACGAGCCACTGGGCGTGCGCCGTGTAGGGCTCTTTGCCGGGAGGCGTTACCTCAAGCGTGAGCGATACGCACGTACGGGTGCCCGCTTCGCCCGCGACCGCGCCTTTTAATTTTAACACCACGGCGGAGGCGCATAGCGCGCTTTCGCTGCGCGCCGCAAAGTCAAGGCTTTTTCGAGGCCTTCCTGTGGAACTTCTTCTGCCGCGCAGTAATATGAATATCAAAGCGACGACTATAACCAGTATTGAAACGAAAATAAGAGGACGTGACATATAAAGGCTCCCTTCGGCGGATAACAATATGATACCACGCCATTTGTACAAGAGGAAGGGGCCGGCGCGGCTTCGATATGGCGGCTATATACCCAAACGCCGCGAACGAATCGCGCAATAAAAAGCATGCCATAACTCTTCAGAAAAAACGGCATACCTATACGCCTTAAGATAGGGCTTGGATAAGCTGTTGTGAACGACGCTAAATTTCCAGCCGGGGCCTTTCGCCCGATATGAGGCTTATATTGTCGAGCGCGAGACCCGCGCCTATGGCGACGCAGGAAGGCGCGTCTTCCGCGACATAGCACCTAAGGCCCGTCTTATCGCTTAAAAGCCTATCGAGGCCGGAGAGCAGCGCGCCCCCGCCCGTAAGGCAAAGGCCGTTCTCCGCGATGTCGGCTGTAAGCTCGGGCGGCGTACGCTCGAGCACGTTGCGCACGGCGTCTACTATCTGGCTGAGCGGCTCTAAGAACGCCTCCACCGTTTCGTTGGAACCTATCGTCACGGTTTTGGGAAGGCCGGTGCCCATGCTGCGGCCCGAGACCTCCATATAAAAATCGTCTTTGCGCGGTATGGCGGTACCTATGTTTACCTTTATCTCCTCGGCCGTCCTCTCGCCTATAAGAACGCCGTGAACCTTTCTCATATAGCGTATCAGCGCTTCGTCGAGCTTGTCGCCCGCTGAGGCTACCGACTTGCTGATAACTATGCCGCCCATAGATATTACGGCGATGTCCGACGTGCCTCCGCCGATATCTATGACCACGTTGCCGTAAGGCGCGCTTATGTCGAGGCCGGCGCCTATGGCTGCCGCTACAGGCTCTTCCATAAGGTCGGCGCGCTTTGCGCCCGCTTCCTCCGAAGCCTCAATGAGCGCGCGCTGTTCGACTTCCGTAATGCCCGACGGCATGCATACGAGCACGTGCGGCTTGAAAAAGAGGCGTTTTCCTATGACCTTGCGCAAAAAGAAGCGCAGCATGCGCTCGGCTTCCCGGAAGCTGGAGATGACTCCGTCGCGCAGCGGGCGTACTACTATTATCGTGCCCGGCGCCCTTCCCACCATGTTGCGGGCTTCGTCGCCTACGGCGAGCAGCTCGCCCGTCGCCTTATTGATGGCAACGACGGAAGGCTCGCTGAGCACTATGCCCTGTCCCCGCACGTAAACGCGGACGTTGGCCGTCCCAAGGTCAATACCTATATCCTGAGAATTCATCAAATTAGCTATACTAAGCATAATGCGCTCCTCTCTTAAGCACCTGTCCGCCCGTTATATACGCCTTTTATCTCCGCATTCTTCACGCTTATCGCGCCGCATTCGAACGTTTCGCCTTCACGGCGGCCGAATATCGACGCACCCAGCGGCGAGAACACGGAAATAATGTTTCTAAGCGCGTCCGCCTCTTCGGGAAAAGCGAGCCTTATCTCGTCTGAATCCCCGTCGAGCGAAATAAGAACCTGCGAGTTCATTTTTACCGTATCAGCGGGAACCCTGGGCGCGCTGACGATGTCGGCGTGCATAAGGTCCCGATATAGGTCCCGGATGTAGTCTTTCGTTTTTATATCGTCGCTTAGCCCGTCAATCAGCTTCATTAGCCTCAGCCTGTCGGGGCCGGTTATGTATATCTTACGCGGCACAGACGCCTCCTGAAGAAACTGAACGGTGTTTTGCAGGCGGTTTTTCAGCTTTAAACCACCAGCGGTTCGCTGTTTAATAGATTTCATAAAAAAAAATACACGCCAAAATGCGTATGAATATGATACAACAGAGAATTTGATTTGTCAATGCGCGGATAAAGGCCGCATTTCATCAGCAGCAAAAAGAATCGAATGCAGACTATCGGGCCTTGCGCAGGCATTGCGACGCTATTACGGGGTCCCCGGCAAGCCGTGAGACTTGCTGGGGTGATAATACGGGGTCCTTGGCAAGCCGTGAGGCTTGATGGGGGGTAATACGGGGTACCCGGCAAGCCGCGAGGCTTGATGGGGCATAGGTCAGCGTTTTACGTAATATTCGGCGCGCTCGGAGCTTTCCCAAAGCCTGTCGGCCACGGGCGACCAGCTTTCCGCCGCGGCCCTGCATTTTTCGGTGAGGCAGTTTACGTCTTCGGGGCAGGCAAGGTCGGTGGATTTCGCGCCCGATTTTGTGACCATGGCCGCCAGCGCTTCCGGGTTGTCGAGCAGCGGGCAGGGCTTTAAGTGGTTGCTGTTAAAAGGCTGGCCTTCGCGGTACGCCATAAACAGAGGAGACCGGTAGGCTTCTATAAGCGTTTTTTCATGTATGTTTGAGTCGGAGTAATGTATAAAAGCGCACGGCTCTATATCTCCGTTAGCGTTTATGTGCAGATAGCTTCTTCCGCCCGCGATGCACCCCCTTGAGTATTCGCCGTCGTTCCAGAAATCCAGCGTGAACAGCGGCTTTGTTTTACGGAACCTGCGTACCTGGCGGTACATGTATTCGCGCTGCTCCGCCTTGGCGATGAGGGAGGGCACGGCGTTTTTGCCGACAGGTATGTATGTGAAGAACCACGCGAATTTTGCTCCCTGCTCTATAATGAAGTCGTAGTACGCTTCGCTGCCTATTGTTTCTACATTTTCGCTGGTATAGCAGCAGGACACGCCAAAAACGAGCCTATGACGCTTTAATACTTCCATCGCGCTGAGAGCGGCTTTGAACGCGCCCGCGCCGCGCCGCGCGTCCGTTTCCTCCTCGAAGCCCTCGATGCTTATGGCAGGCACGAAGTTTTTCACGCGCAGCATCTCGCGGGCGAAGTCCTCGTCTATGAGCGTTGCGTTTGTGAACGCGAGGAACTCACAATCGGGGTGCGCTTCGCACAGGCGCAGTATGTCCTTTTTGCGTACCAGAGGCTCGCCGCCCGAGAATATATACATATACGTGCCGACGGCCTTGCCCTGCCTTATTATGCTGTCGATCGTCGCGTAATCCATATTGAGGCTGCCGCCGTATTCTGCGGCCCAGCAGCCGGCGCAGTGAAGGTTGCACGCGGACGTAGGGTCCATAAGTATCGCCCATGGTATATTGCATTTAAAATCACGTTTGGCTTTTTTCTGCCGCCTGTCGCCTATCAAAAACGCGTTGACGATAAGGTTTTGAAACAGTTTCTTTCGTACATTGGCGTCGACGTCCGAGTAAAAGCTCTTGATATACCTGAACCAGTTGTTGTCCGGGTCGTCTATTATGCCGTGCAGCACGCTGCGCACGCCCGCGTACTCATTCTTTCTGTCAAACCTGTCCACCCACGCAAGCAGCCGGGGAATGTTACTGTCCGGATCGCTGCTTAGATAGCCAAGCGTGCGCTTTGCCGCGAACGATTGTACGATTTCCACAAAAGAGCGCATAAAAAACACCTCACTTAACGCCTAAAAACCCCTATGCGCCTTCATGTGCCCCGGGAATAATGTATTAATTAAAGGGCCAAAAAGCCGTGAGGTTTTCTGGGTATTAATGTATAATATTATTCATCCCGTCCGGATATGCATGGGTTAACCGGGCAAAACGTGCAAAAAAAGAGGGCGCATGCCCTCGTTTTTTGATGGTGGTCTAAAACCGCGTGCCGCTCGTAGTATTCCTTACTTCGGGCATATTGCCTTCGGCATACTGAATCATTTTTCTCACCATCTGGCCGCCGATGCGGCCAGCGTCCTTTGCCGCAATGTCACCGTTGTACCCCTGCTTTAAGTTGATCCCCGCTTCGGATGCCGTCGTCTGCTTTAAACTGTCTAATTTCCAATTGCTGTTTCTAGCCATCTTTTTACCTCCTTTTGTGTTTTATTTTCCCCAGATATACATAAAAAACACATATTAATTTCTGGACTATGTTGACAAGCAAATACGGGATATATACTTAAAGCGTTATTCGTTCGCGCCGGCTTCGATGGGGCCGCAGAGAAGAGGCGTCAATGATTGCAAGGGCGGTCTTTGACGATCGGAATGGGGGGCGCGTAAGGCGGGCGGGTGCGGAGACCCGCCCCTACGGAAGATAAGCAGCGCCAGCACGTGCAGGGGTGGTCTTTGACCATCGGAATGGGGGCGCGTACGGCGGGCGTTAGAAGGACGCCCTACAGAAGATAAGAAACGTCAGCGCATGCGGGGGCGGGCTTTTCTGTAATAGAAATACAAAGCCGGCTATGCAGCACGGCTTTGTATCTCTTTATAAACTTATCACACATCAGTTATAAACCTATCAGATCAGGAATTCGCCCATTCTTCGAGGCCTTTCATCGTGGCTTCCTTTGTCTGCATGCAGATGTCGGGAAGCGCGCCGCCCCATTTCTTTTCGGCGTTGGCGAAACCCTTTTCTATGGCCGCTTTAAGCTCGGCAAATTTGGCTTTGTCACCGCCCGAAACGTTAATGGCGAAATCTATAAGACGCTGCGAGGTTTGCTTTACGCCCCAGTAACCGTCCTCGGAAACGTCTTGCTGCGCCTTAAGCCTTGTCGCGCTGTCAACCTGCAGGCTCCCGAAAAACTCTTTCAGGTTGCCTTCGTATGCCGACTCGATGTCGCCAAAATCAAGCCCCTCGCTCTGGCCGGCCCTTACGCGCTGCGCTGAAAGCAGTTTTTCTACGAGGCTGCGAAGCCCGGAGTATTTTGCGTCGAGCTGGGCGCGCATCTTCATGACGTTAGCGTTGTAAACGCCGGTCGAAGGTTTGGACGATTTCTCATAGACCGCGGCGGTCTCTTCGGCTTCATTAAGGGTATCATCGCCGTATGCGCCCTTTGCCGGCGATACGGGATTTACCGCGCTCACCTGGCCTGCTACCGGTTCGATAGACATAAAAGCTGCCTCCCTGCAATCTCTCTCATTATATATATCGGTATATTCACATTAACCTTTACAGTTATAGTATGCCTATTCCATAAATAACCGTAAAACGCCGCATTAAACGCAGATATCGCAAATAATATTATTTTACAATATATTGCACCATGGTAATTATTGTGATAGAATACATGACAGAACAAACGTTCTCAAGAAAATACGTTCGGAGGTATGTATAATGAGCGAGATGATGGCGTACTGCGGTCTGCTGTGCAGCGAGTGCCCGACCTACAAGGCTACGGTGGCTGACGATATGGCAATGCGCGAAAAGACGGCGGCGGAGTGGAGCAGGATGTTTAATGCGGACATAAAGCCGGGGGATATCAACTGCCTGGGGTGCGATTCCGACGTTCTTTTCGGCCATTGCAAAGTGTGCGAGATAAGGTTTTGCGCGCGGGAAAAGGGCCTTAAGGACTGCGGTAAGTGCGGCTCGTTCGCCTGCGGCAAGGTGGAAGGCATACTTAAATACGACAAAGGCGCAAGAGAACGGCTGAGCAGATAACAAAAGCAAATAAAAGCGGGTCCGGAAATACATTTTCGCAGCGACATACCCCTGCGGGGCTATATACGGGGTCCCCTCATCGCTTTAGCGACTGCCCTGAGGGGCAAGGGTGCGGCGGTATTACATGGGATACTTCGCAGGCTCAGTATGACAGAAAGAGAGTTGCGGTATGGAAACGGACAAAGGCATACGGCGCGGATGCTTGGGATACTTCGCAGGCTCGGTATGACAGAAAAGAGTTGCTGGATGGAAGCGGACAAAGGCTTTCGGCGGTATTACATGGGATACTTCGCAGGCTCAGTATGACAGAAAGAGAGTTGCGGTATGGAAACGGACAAAGGCGTGCAGCGCGGATGCTTGGGATACTTCGCAGGCTCGGTATGAGATACTTCGCAGGCTCAGTATGACGGGGGAGAGAGCCGACATATCCTTAAGCGGGACAAAGACTTAAGCAAGGCCGAAGTATATGCGGACGAAATATATGACCAGCGGCAGCGTGAACGTGCAAAGAACCGTGGTCATAAACACGACCTGCGCCGAGAACTCCTGTTCGTTACCGAACTCCAGGGCGAGCGCCGCGGTGTTGACCGCGGTAGGGGTGGAGAGGCCTATGATGAGGGCGGCGCCCAAAACGCCGCGTATATCAAGCAGCAGCGCCAGCGCGAAGCCGACAAGCGGCGCGGTGATAACCTTGATTACGCTCGCGGCCATTACACGCCCGAGCCCCCGGCCGAGCCTTACTTCCGCAAGCTGCACGCCGAGTGCCAGTATGGCGGTGGCGACAAACGAGTCGGAGATATAGCCTAATGGCTTGGTAATAGCTCCGGGCAGCGTTATGCCCAGCGATTTGATGACGATAACGAGCAGCAGCGCGTAGATTGCAGGCATTTTTACGATGCTTACCAGCGCACGCTTCTTGGAAGCGCTGCCCGAGCTTGCTTGAAACACGCCGAACGTGCACGTCGTAACGTTCTGTATCGTGACGATGAATATCTGTGACGCTGCGGCGAGCGGGTCGCCGCGAAACACGAGGTCTATGAGCGGTATGCCGTAGTTGCCGGTGTTGATGAGCACCATGGAATTCGTAAACGCTTTGCGTATGCTGCCTTTGAAATGCAGCAGAGAGGAAAACAGCAGCGCCGCAAAGTACATTATCACCTGCAGCAGCAGCACGAAAGGCACGACCTTTATAAAGAAATCCCACGACACGTCGGTGGTGTAAAGCTTTTCGAATATGACGACGGGCACCAATAAGTACAGCGCGAGCTTAGAGAACGTCCGCACATCCAGACTGAATATCTTCTGGAACACGAAACCGGTAGCTATAAGCAATATTATGGGAAGCGATATCTCTTCAAGTATGTATAGCATGTCGGACATTTTATAAGCTCCTTTGAGTTGAGTAACGACAAACATTATATCAGATTTGCGACAGAAAAAGGTTAAAAGTTTTTTTGTAAAATAGGTGTTGCTTAAGATATAAAAATACAACATGTTGGGGCAATCTGGAGGAATTTTGAAATACGCATATATGCGGCGCAATGCCGAGAAAGCAAAGCGTATACCTTAAGTTAACGCATTTATCGGCGCTATTACGCGCTAATCCGACGATTTTCCGCATTGATAACCAATAGGTGTTTAAGTATAATCAAAACACGCTCCAGGGAATACCACGCATGGTTATCGGGCGTGCGGAGGGTCGCCGCGAAAGCGGAGGCAAGCGCGGGGGAAAACAATATTGTTTGAAACCGGGCGCGAATCGTACATACAGGCCGCGAGTTGAAGGAAGGAAAACGCGTAAGCTAAAAGCTTATGGCAGTCCGTCTGGAAACATCCCGGCAGGTTGTAAGGTTCATTGCATAAAAGGATCGCCGCAGGCTGGTAGCGTTTACGGCGGGGGTTTGCTGGAGCGTTCTATTTATATATAAAAGTAAAACGGCATAAGGCCGTTTTTTTGTGCCGTAAAACAGGCGGAAAGTAAAGCCTTGCGGGCGTCCGAAGGACGCCCCTGCGATAAGAAAAAAGCGTCAGAGTACGTAGAGGCGGTCTTTGACCGCCCGAAACAGGGCAGATAGGGCGGGCAGGCCGCTACGATAAGAAAGGAACGTCAGAGTGCGTAGAGGCGGTCTTTGACCGCCAGAAATTGTGCAGATTAGGCGGGCGGGTACGGCGACCCGCCCCTACGATAAGAAAGGAACGCCAGCGCGCGTAGAGGCGGTCTTTGACCGCCAGAAATTGTGCAGATTAGGCGGGCGGGTACGGCGACCCGCCCCTGCGATAAGAAAGAAGCGTCAGAGTGAAGGGGCGGTCTTTGACCGCCCGTGGAAAGCGGTATAAGGCGGGCGGGTGCGGAGACCCGCCCCTGCGATAAGAAAGGAACGCCAGCGCGCGTAGAGGCGGTCTTTGACCGCCAGAAATTGTGCAGATTAGGCGGGCGGGTGCGGAGACCCCTACGATAAGAAAGGAACGTCAGAGCGCGTAGGGGCGGTCTTTGACCGCCCGTGGAAAGCGGTATAAGGCGGGCGGGTGCGGAGACCCGCCACTACGATAAGAAAGAAGCGTCAGAGTGCATAGAGGCGGTCTTTGACCGCCCGTGGAAAGCGGTATAAGGCGGGCGGGCGCAGAGGCCACTACGATAAGAAAGAAGCGTCAGAATGCATAGAGGCGGTCTTTGACCGCCCGTGGAAGGTGGAGAATATAAGCGGTGATAAGGGAGGCTGGGCGCCCCTCTGCTTTATTATGTCGGCCAGGCAATTATTGGATGAGTACTGTACCCGAATAAAAAAGGAGCAAGCGTGTGCCTGCCCCTTAAAATAAACTATTCTTTCTATGCTTTCTGCTCTGCCAGTCTGCGGCGGCGGACGACGTGGAAGTATACGCTGAGCGGCCACCACAGCACCGCGAACACACCGAATACGCTCCAGGGAAATCCCGGCGACGTCATTGCGTTTATGGAAGCCAGCAGCGCGACGGTGAGCAGACTGCCCGCAACGGAAAAGCCGAACGCGCTTTTTTTATTTGCGAAGTATACCGCCACGGGCCACCAGAGTATGGCAAGCGAGGTAAATACGCTCCACAGAAATGAAGACGACGTAACGAGGTTTATAGTAACGAGCGTTGCCATTGCGAGCAGCGCGCCGCATACCGAGAACGCAAACGGTTTGTGTTTGCCCGCAAAGCATACGCACAGCGGCCACCATAGTATGCCGAGTATGGGGAATAAGCTCCATGGGTATGAGGGAGACGTTATATAGTTGACGGCGGCAAGGAACGCTATAGTGAGCGCACCCGCGGCAAGCGAATAGCCGCGCCACGCTTTCTTCCCGGCAAACAGCAGCGTCATGGGCCACCACAGCAGCGCGAACACCGGATATATCGCCCACAGCGTCCCGGGCGAGAATATGGCGTTGACAGCGATGAAGAACGCTATGCTTGCGGCGCTCATCACGGCGGAGTAGGCGAGCGGACGGCGGCGGCCGTAAAAGCCTGCCGACAGCACCCACCAAAGCAGGCCGTACGCCACGAACATCACCCACGGGACGGCGGGGGCGAGTAGTATGTTGAGCGCACCGTAATACGCGAGCGTGCAGGCGGAGCAGATTATCGAAAACTTAAGCCCGCCGAGCTTTTTGCCGAAGAACGTGGCGATTGGCCACCATACAAATGGATAGCACGCGTACAGCGCCCACGGATATGCGGTCTCGAGCAGGTTTGATGCGATAAGGAACGCTATCGTAAGCACGGAGCCTGCGACAGAAAAGCCCTTATGATAGCCCCTGCCGGTGAAATACAGCCCAAGCGGCCACCAAAGCACGGCGTATATGGGATATATGGCCCAGAATCTGCCCGGCGTAAGCAGCAGGTTTACCGCCGTGAAATACGCGATGATGAGAGCGCTCATCACAAGCGCGGCTAGTGGCATGGACAGCATGCTCTTTTTTAAGAACACGGCGGCAGGCCAGCAAAGCAGCGGCGCTACCGCGTAAAGGAACCAAAGCGTACTTGGGAACAATAGCATATTCATCGCGGCGAGGAACGCTATGGTAATTAGGCTGCCGGCGAGGGCAAACGCCGCATACATCCTTCTGCGGCAGAGAAATACGCCTATCGGCCACCACGCGAGGCCATACACCGGAAAGACGCACCATAACACGCCCGGCGTTGTCAGCATATTAAGCACAACGAACAGCGCGGCAGTGAGGAGAGCCCCCGCAATTGCAAAGGGGGTCGCGTAACTTTTCATTCTATCTGCCTCCTTACTGGCGCCTGAATCTCAGCCAGCGGAAAAACATGGCGAGAGGCCACCACAGCACCCCGAATATCGGGAATATACACCATAAAAAGTAAGGCGAGGTGTACAAGTTTATGAATATCACGAGCCCTATTATAAGCAGGCTGCCTATTATCGAGAAGCCCAGCTGCAGCCCGGCGCTGCTCTTCTTCTGCGGCAGAAGCTGCTGCGTGCGCAGCTCGTCGCGTATGTCGCTTATGTCCCCAAACTCCACTATTGCGCGGTTTATCGCGTCCTCTTCGGCCTTGCCCTGAGACATCAGGTCATCAACCTTCTCCCGAAGGTTCTCCACGATCTCCCTTTTGAGCGCTTCCTTGCGTTCGCTGTCGGGTATCTCCCGGAACAGCGCGTCCACATGCTCCTGAACGGTTTTCATTTATGCTCCTCCATTTCCATGAAAATATCGATTATCTCCTTTGTCCTGCGCCATTCCTCAACTTCCTCCCTGAAAAAGGCGCGCCCTAGCGGCGTTATCGTATAGTACCGCCGCCTGCCGCCCAGCGAAACGTCGCCCTCGTAAGAGCTTATGAGTTCTTTCTTTTCGAGACGCTGGAACACGGCATAGAGAGTGGCTTCCTTTATCTGAAAGCGGTTTTGCGTGCGCGCGCTTATCTCCTTGCTTATCTCATAGCCGTAGCGGTCTTTTTCGAGTATGAGGCGAAGGATTATAGGATCAAGATGACCTCTTATAATGTCGCTGCTGATCATATTTTCACCTTTCGAATTTAGGAACCGCTGATTAATTCGTTATGCCGCCTTGGTGGCCGGATTTTGTGCTCTGCCGCGTCACGAAACCTTGAAATAGCGTTGCTATTCCTGCAGTTTCTTTCCTTGCAGGCCGCAAAACCGTCTCACCAAATCAACATACCTTATTTAATCATCGGCTCCTTTAATTACTCTATCAAAAAGTGTTCTAACATGCAGTGCACTACGTGATAGAACTCTATCTGATGGAGCAATAATACTGCGCAGTTTACCATTTGTCAACAGCTAATTGAAAAAATAGGTCGATTTGCTTAAGTATTTTTATGTGAAGTACGATTAATTATATATGCGCTGTGTAAAATCTGTATCCGGCAGGCTTTTACACGCGCTTGTAAGCGTGCTTAAGGGGTACGCGTTACGGCTGGCGTGTGGGAGAGTTAGGCGAGTTTTCTTTGTATACCAAAAGACTTTAGAAGCTAAAGATTAATAATTGATCAGGGGGCAATATGAAGTTATTCAGAAGAAACAGTAAATATCAAAACGCCGTTATAAGCGCCAAGGACACCGGAGATAACAGAGGAAGGCGCAGCAAAGTAAAGAAAACAAGAGAGAAAAAGCACAGGGCGTCGTTTCTGGCCAACGTGAAGATAGCGCCGAAGCTGCTCGCGGGCTTTTTATTCATTGCGGTTCTGGCTACGGCGATGGGCGGATACGCAGCGCTTAGCCTTATGAGTGTGAGCGAGTCGTCAAAAGCTATGTACGCCAACGTTCTTCTGCCGACAAAGAATATAAACTCAATGATGATTGCCTTTAACCAGCAGCGCGTGATGATACGCCAGGCGCTTATACATACCGAGGATTTATACCAGTCGGCCTACCTGACGGAAATAAAGAACGCCAACTCCACCGTGCTCTCGCAATTCAGTTCAGTTGAAAAGATTGTCTCCGAAAGTAACAGAGAGAGTTTTAACACGCTCGAGACCAAATACCAAAACTACGAAAAACTTATGACGGAAGCCAGTGAAAAAATTGCGGCCGGGGACAGGACGTATGCTTTAAAGGGGCTTGTGGGCGGCGACCTGCAGTTAGCCGAGAAAGAAACCTCGAAAGCGCTTGAAGATTTCGTGTTTGAGGTGACCAGCGGCGCGTCGGCAATTTCGCTGCAAAACAGCAAAACGGCGGAATCGGTATTTATGATAACAATAATAGCAGCGGGCGCGGTGCTGGTTTTATCGGTACTCTCCGGAGTATTATTTGCAAGGAGCATAAGCAGGCCTATAAAGAAGCTGACCGCAAACGTTAAGCTTTTAGCGGCGGGAGAAACGGATATCAAGTTATCGGATATAACGACGAAAGACGAAATAGGCCAGATGCGCGAAGCGCTGCGCACTATAATAAAGGCGATAAAGGATCTGTCGGAGGATACGAATATGCTGATAGGCGCGGCGGCAGAAGGGCAGCTTTCCGTACGCGCCGACGCGGGCAGGCACCACGGGGCGTACCGCAAGATAGTCGAGGGCATAAACGCGACGCTCGACGCTACAATAGACCCGATAGTGGAATCGGCGAGCGTGCTTAACGAGCTGGCAAGCGGAAACCTTAACACCAAAGTTACGGGCGACTTTGAAGGAGACTTCTCGATAGTCAAAAACGCGCTTAACAATACTATAGAGACGCTTAAGGGCTATATAGGGGACATTACTTCGGTGCTCGGAGAAATAGCACAGGGCGTGCTTACCGCGGAGGTAGGGATGGAATATAAAGGAGACTTTGTTGCGCTTAAAGATTCTATCGGCAAGAGCATGCGGGCGTTCAACGACGTGCTTCGCGACATAGACGCGGCGGCAAAAGAAGTGGCTATGGGGACGATACAGCTGTCGAACGGCAGCCAGCTTATATCCCAAGGGGCTGCGGAGCAGGCGAACTCTATTGAGGAGCTGAAAAGATCGCTGGCGGCGGTGTCCGAGCAGACGGAGCTTAACGCCGAAAGGGCGGGCAAGGCCAACGAGCTGTCGCTTGTTGCCAAGGAAAACGCCGAGAAAGGCAACGAGAAGATGAAGGCGCTTCAGGCCGCGATGCAGGATATAAATGATTCTTCGGCGAGCATTTCAAACATAATAAAAGTGATAGACGATATAGCGTTCCAGACAAATATACTCGCGCTGAACGCAGCGGTAGAAGCGGCGAGAGTAGGCGTGCACGGCAAGGGGTTTGCGGTGGTCGCGGAAGAGGTTAGAAACCTCGCGGCAAGGAGCGCGGAGGCGGCGCAGCAGACGACCGAGCTTATCGAAACGTCCATAGGCAAGACTAACGCGGGTACAAAGATAGCCGACGAGACGGCAAAGGCGCTGCTCGAGATAGTGAGCGGAGTGGAGAAGACCGTGAATCTTTCGGGAGAGATAGCGTCCGCGTCGAGCTCGCAGTCTGCCGACATCAAACGGGTGGGCAGAGGAATAGATCAGCTCTCGCAGGTGGTGCAGACGAACTCCGCTACGGCGCAGGAGGCGGCCGCATCCTCGGAGGAGCTTTCCAGCCAAGCGGATTTACTGAAGGAAATGGTGGGAAGATTCAAGCTTAATGATGAGAAGGCTGCTGAGGAGCTTAAAGAAGCCGCGGTAAAAGACGGGCAGACGCGCATATCCCTCTCGGACGGCGAATTCGGAAAGTATTAACAGAACTCAAGGGCGGTCTTTGACCGCCAGAAAAAGAGGCTCAGGCCTCTTTTTTGATGCGATTTACACCGGAAAGCCTCACGGCTTTTTGGGCCTTATTAACGCGGGAGGGGACAGAACTCCGGCAATGAACGGCACGTTTGTGTCAACTTACATGGTCGGCTGCGCCGAGTATGATAGAATCACCCCTTGTTGTCAGGGGTTTCAGAGCAGTCCTTGTTCCCGGCCTGCGTGAATATCTTCATCAGTATGTCGGCGATGGGTATGGCGAAGAACACGAGCCAGCCGGGGTGCCACAGATTGTACCCGAAGCCTAGCACAAGGAAAGAAACCGTGGCGAGCAGCGAGACCACTCCGGTGACGGCGGCATGCGTGCCCTTGCGCTTTATAAGCGCGTCGGTGAGCGTGGAAGCTACGGGTATGCCCAGGAATACGAGCCACGTCGGGTGCCAGATATGCGACGTGAAACCTATAAGCAAAAACGAAGCTGTGGCCAGCAGGGCTACGAGCCCGACTATGGAGCCCGCTATGGCATTTCTGCTGCTGTCAGACATATGATACCTCCAAAATAATACATAAATATAGTTACATTATATTGTATGCGGGGAGTGAAAACAACTCTCTTGGGGCATGCGGACAGGCTCCCTTTAGTTGAATAAAATATTAAAGTGACGGCCTGCTGCCTTACTGTATATCCCAAACGTATACGCACTTGCGGCGCTCGCCTAAAGCGTACATCTTGCTGTGCGGGGGAAGGTCGGCTATGTGAGTGAGGCGCGCGCCTAAGTTCTCGCACGTTTTGCGGGAGGCGCAGTTGTCGGGATTGCACGTTATAACGAGGCGCTTCATGCCGTGCGCCTTGGCCACCTGCCCCAGCAGGCGGCACGCCTTTTCGGCGTAGTTGTTGCCGCGGAACTCGGGGAACACTTCGTAGCCTATGTTGCCGCCAAGGTGCGTTGCTTCGTTTTCGCCTATGCGTATATCGCATCTGCCCGCGAGCCGCCCGCCGCTCATGATAACGTATTTGTACGCCGGTACGTAGCCTTTCGCGTCGTCCGGGGGAGCCTTTTCGCAGAGCAGCAGCAGTATCTCGCCGTCGGTAAGATATTCAAAACCTAAAAACGTGAATGCGCTCACGGCTTTTTACGCTCCGCCTGGGCGATATAGGGAAGGTTGCGCCAGCGCTCGCCAATGTCCATGCCGTAACCGGCAAGCCAGGCGTCCGTTACCTCAAAGCCGGTGTACGCGATGGGAAGGCTAAGCAAAAGCTGAGAGGGAGAGAGCAGCAGCGTGCAGACACTGACGCTCGCGGGGCCTCTCGCTTCTATGTTCTGCACAAGGTAGCCCGTTGTAAGGCCGGTACGTATTATGTCCTCGACTATGAGCACATGCTTGCCCGAAACGTCGAAGTCTAAGTCTTTTACTATGCGTACTACGCCCGTTTTCGTCGTACCCTGATAAAGGCCTATCGACATGAAATCGAGCGTCAGCGGAAGGTCGATAAAGCGCGTAAGGTCGGCGAGGAAATAAAGCGAGCCTTTTAGCACGCCTATGGCGGCGAGCTCTTTTCCCGCGTAGTCGGCGGTTATGGCGCGGCCCAGCGCGTGCGCGCGCGCCTCTATGTCCTCTTTGGAAAACACGGTGCGTATAAAATTCGTTTCCATGCTTTATTCCTCCCTGCCGAGGTTGAAACGCTGCGCCAGAGAACTCAAGTCCTTTTTGTATACCACCTTGACGTTAGTGCCGGGATAAAGCTCGCGCATGCGCTTTAGTTTACTGTTCTTTTCGGTAACGTACTTTTGGTTCATTGCCGTTATCTCGATATACGTGTCGAAGTTTACGATATAGAAGTCGGGACTGAAAGCTTTGGTTACATTGCCCTCCGCGTTCCACTCTATGGGGAACGTCTTGGGCTCATACTTCCACTCGATGTTGTACATGTCGAGAAGCCTTGCGAACTCGCTCTCCGCCTCGTTCTTGAACACCGGAAATTCGGAGAGGTTGCTTACCGCTCCGTCTGACGATTCGCGCATGCGCATGTTAAGCTCGCGCTCACGGGCAAGCGCTATTATTGCCGCCGTGCATTCGTCCGCGGACAGCGCGCCGGTATTAAGCACAATATCGTAATTGGAAGCGTCGTTTATGTCCGCGCCGTACACCGTGCGCACGAACCGCGCCTGTTTCCTGTCGGACTTTATAAGTATATTCCGGGCTTCCTGCGCAGATACGCGGTAACGCTTTTTTATGCGCGCGACGCGCACTTCGGCCGGAGCCGTTACGCGCACTCTGAGGGCGCTCTCGAATCCCGCGAATATATGCGCCGATCCGAAGCCCAGCAGCACGGCGGAACCTGTTTTGGCGAACTCATGCAGCGCGCCGCTGAGAAGCTCTATATAAGTATTGCCGTCCCCGCGCTGCTGAAGGTAGAACTTGGCGCTTTGAGAGAGCATATGCATCTCGTGCGCGGTCACGTCGGGAAGGAAGCGCGGCAAAAGCCCGTCGCGCCCAATCAGCTCTGCGCCGAGTTTTCCCGATACTGAAGCGGCTATTTCGCTGCCGAAGCCGGCAAGCTGGCTTGAGACGGTTATCAGCAATTTGTATGGCCCTCCGCTCTGATTATACCATATATCGGGAGAAAATACAGACAGGGCGCAATATTTAACCACGTCAAGAGAGCGGGGGAGAGGCCGCACCGTCGCGCCTTGTCCGCTATGGCAGCCCCGGCGTTATTTTTTCCAAAAGACGCAAATAGCTGTTGACAACATATGGGACTATATGTATAATACTGCTTACAGTTTGCTGCGGCACTTAAGGCCGCCGCTTGCACGGGGGTGCATAAATTATGATAATCATTAATCAATCTTACACGTATAAACCGTTCTGAACAGCACGCGCCAATTTCTTGTGCAATTTTAAGCTTCTTTCAATTTGGGGGCGGGGTTGCCCTTGGTAAGTTGGAAGTGCTCAAATTCCGGTAGAAAAAAAGAATATTTGAAAAGTTAAGCGCCATTTATTACTGCGGCCTGCTTTTTCCGTTCGCGAAACGTTCGTTTAGCGCGGCGGCTGCGCGGCATGTTTTTTATGCCGCCGCTCCAAAAGACAATTAGGTATTTTTTGGGGGCGTATTAAGTTTTCTTTAAAACAGTACGCCAAGGCTGAAAAGCCGCGCCCTTATCGCAGTGCGCTGTTTTCGCGGCGAATGGGCTAAGCTTATGCTTTTCAAATCGTTTTGCTTAATTACCGGTATACACATTTATTTGATTTTATTACGCGGCTGTAAACCGTCTTTGTTGCCGCCGCGCCAAGGAGGAATTTTTATGAAAGACGAACTGCGCGTTTACTGTAAGCTCGAGGGCATGAATGAAGAATACTTAAGAGCGCTGGTAAAGGCGGAAAGAAAGAGCGCGCGGCTTGAGAAAAAGCGCGCTAAAAAGGATGGGGCATTAAGCCTTAAAAAAGAGCCGGAAGGAGCGTAAATGGGCGGGCGTCCGAAGGACGCCCCTACGACATGAAAGAAACGTCGGCGCGCGTAGGGGGCGACCTGTGGTCGCCAGAAACAGAACAGATAGCACGGGCGGTCAAAGACCGCCCCTACGATATGAAAGAAACGTCGGCGCGCGTAGGGGTGACCTGCGGTAGCCAGAAAAAGAGCAGATATCGCGGGCGTCCAAAGCCCTCCCCTACGACATGTTAAGACAGTCACATCTTGTAGGGGAGGGCTTCTACGCCCTCCCGGGAAAAGTCAACAAACGGGCGGGGATGGAACCTCGCCCTTACGATATGGAAGAAACGTTGGCGCGCGTAGGGGGCGACCTGTGGTCGAGCAGAGACAGAGTGGATAACGCGGGCGGTCAAAGACCGCCCCTACGGTATGGAAGAAACGTCACAGCACGTAGGGGCGAACTGCGGTCGCCGGATTGCAGGGAGAGCGTACGGACGCCGGTGACGGTTCCCCGCATCGTACCAAAAAGTGGCACATAATCTTTTTTCGCTAAGGAAATAATAAAAGCGTTAAGAGGGGAAAGGACGGCCTTGCTTATGCCGGTGCTCGTGTGGGCGGCGTTTGTAATACTTACCCTTATCGAAGGGTACATAATCTTCCGCCTTGCGAAGAAGAAAGAGGCGGCGCTTATAAAGAACGTCGTGCCTGCGTACCTTCTGTTTACGGCGTATTTCATTACAGCGCATTTTGGGCAGCTGCGCGTGCCCGAGGCCGTTATGATATTCGCAATGGCGTCGCTGCTGGTGCACACGCTGCTCGGATTTTATCTGCGGATGTACGGGCGCTCGAAAACGTTCGACAGAGGAAGCCACGCGTTTGGGTGCTTTTCTTACTCTATGCTCGCGTATTTTTCGCTTACGTCGTTGTTCAGCGAGTCTATACCGCCCGCGCTCGCAGGCATAATAATAGCGTCGCTGGGCGTAATGCTGGGAGTATTCGTAGAGCTTATAGAGTTCGCACTCGATTCGCGCAAACACATTGAGTTAAAACTGCAAAAAGGCCTCCGCGACACGAACTTTGATCTGCTGTTCGATATAATCGGTTCGGCGCTCGCGGGGGTATTCGCGGGGCTCGTGCTTCTGTAGCGTGAAGAGGCTAAAAAAGCAGGGCAAGAGTTTGCAGGGACGCACGCTGCGTGCTGCGGCGCTATCTGAATCCCCCAATAAGGTAATCATCGCTTATTTCCCCGCCTCCACTTCTTCTCCTCGGCGTGAACGCCTCGGCAGTTTCCTCGACCTCAAACGACGGGGCAAGCTGCCTGCGCGAGTACCAGTACCGCAAAGCGTCGGGGCTGTGCGTTAAATCGTGCGGCTCGGTGGCCGCGTCGTTTACGCGCAGCGAGTCGTGCTGCAGCCGCGGCAGTGTCCGCAGTATGGGGCGGCAGGAAGAAAAGAACAGCATCTTAGGACTGCCTTCGTCCGCCTTAAGGTATTCTTTTACACACAGCCAACCGTCTATACGTGAGTTGCCCGCCTTTATTAGCGGCACGCCGCATTCCGCGAATATGTCGGCCGCGCTGCGCCCCGTGTCCTGCCTCCTGCTCCACAGGTCGGGCGGCGCGATGTGCTCCTCAATGGCTTCGCCGTACTCCGCTTCCCGTATCGCTTTTGCCGCTGCCGATACAGTAAGGCCGCTTCTTTCGAGGCTGCGGTAGCAGCAAGAGCGCCCCGCGGGGTCTACCGCGAACCACAGCACGGCCAGCATATCGAGGCCGTAGTCGAGGCTGGCGCTCTTTCGCCAGCCTTCGGGTATTCTGAAAGGCTCGCACACGTGTATTTCCTCGCTGAACTCCGCGAAGAACTGCCCCGCGAACACGTTCCAGTCGCCGTTCAGCCACGCCTGCCGCATCTCTTTGGGCAGATTATTAAGCCGCTTTACATACGCTGCCTCGCGCTGCGCCAGTCTTTTTAGTTCGCACGGCGGTTTTTCCTTTCCGTAACGGCGCTTAAGCTCCCGGAGCGCCGCCCTGTAGCCCTCGTCCGCCGCAAACAGCGGCTCGTTGTCCCAAACGAGCGCCTGTATGAAGGCGTAGTCCTCCGCCCGCTCGCTCCTCTTATATTCGCGGTCTATAAACAGCCGCTTAACCCACGCGTGCCCTACGCCGCCCGGGTTGCACGTTATATACGTGCGCTTAGGATATGCTTTCGTGCCGCGCACGCACGCGTCCAGCCACATAAACTGCGTCTCGGTGAGCTGTGTCGCCTCGTCGAGGAACAGCACGTCGTACTCCTGCCCCTGGTATTGCAGCACATCGTCTTCGCCCGCGCAATAACCGAGCTTTAGCCTAGACCCCCAGGGGAACATGAAAGCTTTATCGTCGTCGTTATATTTGGGCCGCAAGTCTTCCGGGAACTCGGCGTAGGCTCTTTGCAGCCTTAGTGTGTGGTTCTCGCGCAACTCGGGGAAGCTTCTTCTGACTATCAGCATCTGTATGCCGGGATACGCGAACGCAAGATACGTAGCCTTCGTCCTTACGGCGTGAGACTTTCCTCCGCCCTTGGCGCCGCCGTACCCGACATATCTCTCGCGCGCCTCCAGAAACGCCGCCTGCTTCTTTGTAGGCTTCCCGAACGCGCCCAGCAACACCTTTTCCTCTTCGCTCATGTTACCTCACCTCTTGTATATATTCATACGAATTTCCCTGTTTGCCGCCGGGAATGTACGTTAATATGCGGGCGGCCAAAGGCCGCCCAGGGCTGTCAAAAAAGTATATTATGTCATTCCGTCAACTTCGTTTGATGAGCGTAAGCGACTAAAGTATTTCCCTTATGCAAAGCACTTTCCATGGAATTCCCGTCCCTTCGGTCGGCAAGCTCAGAATTTCTCATGTGCTATCCGCACTACAATAAACGTATACAACTAAATAACCGGAACGACACAGGGGTCGTTCCCTACAATTTATCCTTTTTTAATATTCATAAAAATGACAACAAGGAGCTTTTCAGCAACCGAAAAGAACGCCCGAAGGCGTCCTTTGCTTTATGTGTTGTTTATTATGTTTCTGACGCGGCCTGATTTTGCAGCGCTTAAACGCTGCCGCACAAGCCTTCTTCCTTCTCCATGGCTTTAAGCTTTTTAAGGAATGATATGCTCATAAGCACCGCCGCTATCGAGCTTATGAAGTCCGCGGCAGGCTGCGCGTATATCATGCCCTCCAGCTGCATAAGGCTGTTAAAAAGCAGCAGCAGAGGCACGTATATTAAAAGCTGCCGTCCCAGCGAAAGCAGAAACGCCCTGAATGCGAGGCCCGTCGCCTGGAACGTGCTCATGAACGTCATCTGCAGGCCTATGAAAGGCAGCCCCAGCGAAAACGCTTTGAGGAACTTGACGCCCGCTTCCACCGTCTCCGGCTCGTCCTTGATAAAAAGGCTTACTATCTCTTTGGCGTAAAGCTGGAATACTATGGTGAAAATCACAGCGAGCGCCGTGCTGTAAAGAGTCGTTATCTTGATGCCCTGCGACAGGCGGCGGTAATGCTTAGCGCCGAAATTGTAACCCGCGAACGGCTGGAACCCCTGCACAAGCCCTATTATCAGCATAACGCACGTGCTGTTTATCCTCTGGTTTATGCCGAACCCCGCCACCACGTCGTCGCCGTACCCTGCGGCAAATATATTGCCCAGTATAAACGACACGCTCATTATTAGCATGGATAGCGCCGCGGGCAGTCCTATCTCGAACGTCTGCCCGTATATACGCTTTGTGGGGCGAAAGTGCTTAGGCTTTATGGACAGCACCGTCTTTCCCTTTATAAAATGCAGCAGATAATACGCCGTGCCGAGAGCGTTGCCTATAACCGTCGCCCACGCCGCGCCCTCTATGCCTAAGCCGAGCGTGAATATGAATATAGGGTCGAGTATGATATTGCTCCCCACGCCTATTATCATGCCCCACATCGCTTTGGCCGTAGCGCCCTCGCTTCTTACAAGCCCCGCTAGCGCCACCTGAAGTATGAGCAGCGGCCCGCAGGCCACTAGTATGCCGAAATAATCTGCGGTGGGGGCAAGCGTCTCCGGGCTCGTGCCTATAACGCTTAATAGCGGCCCGCGGAATATGAACATTACCGCGGAGAGCACCGCGCCGCCTCCCGCGGCGGTGTATACAGCCACCGTGTTGGCGTGCCAAGCCTCCTCAAAGTTTCCCGCTCCGAGCTGCCGCGATATGTAGCTTGCCGCGCCTATGCCGAATATGTTTCCGTACGCGTTTAAAACGAATACGAGCGGTATGGCGAGCGATATGGCCGCGACGAGGTCCTTGTCGCCCAGCATGCCTATATAAAGCGTGTCCGTAAGATTATACAGTATCTGTACTATAGCCGCGAGCATAGTAGGCAGCGCGAGCCGCACTATGGCGCTTCTTACAGGCGTGTTTCCCATGAGTTTGAGTCTTCTGTCGTCCAATTAGTAAACCTTCTCTCCAGGCAAAAAAATGCTCAATTCAGACTACTATAGTCCCCGGCGGGACGCTTTGTCAATACCGCATACGTATACACAGGTTGTACTTAATGCCCTGCCGGCGCATTACCACCCCATCAAGTCTCGCGACTTGCTGGGGGCCCCGATATAAAAAAGAACGCCGCTGAAAGGCGCTCTAATGTTTTAGCGGTTTATAGGAAAAGCGGACCGCCGCCTGCTATTCCACCGTTATGACGCTCGTGGGGCAGCCGTCCGCAGCCTCCTGCGCCGCTTCCTCAAACTCCTCGGGCACCTCGTCAACGTATACTTCCGCAAGCCCGTCTTCCGCCATCCTGAACACCTCCGGGCACGTCGCTGCGCACTGCTCGCACGCTATGCATCCGTCTCTGTCTATCTCTGCTTTCATAACCCACCCTTTCAGCCCCTTAAAGCTTACGATTAAGGGGACATTTGTTTTAAAGTCGATACCTATTCTAACCCGCAAAAAGGGAGAATATGCAGTGTTTACCTTCCGTTGTTTATATCTATCAGATCGTAATAAGCGCTGTCGGCGTAATCAAGGTAGCCCTGCCGCGCGATATAATCGAGCGACTCCTTGCTTGCTCCGTCTACCTCGATCCTCGCGGGCATGTCTTTGTTGTAATATATGTAATAACCAAGCATCATTATCTCTCCCGGCGTCAAGTCCTCCGAGTAATACGCCTCCTCGACGCTTTTCATGTTCTCTTCCGTCGGGTCGGAACACCACTTGCTTACGAGGTCCACCCCGGCTTTTATCCTGTCCTGCTTCTGCTGCGAGTCAAAAAGGCTTATATACGCCGCTCCCTGCTGCGGCAGCGTGCACATCATGCCGCAGAAGTATTCTCCGTCGTCCTCGCCAAGGCCGCTCATCCGTCCGTTTATTATGTCGGACATCATGCCGGTCTCATCTTTAAGCTCCGCCCATTCGTCCGAGCCGTAATCCTTCATGCCGGGCCACATGCCCCAGAGCGCTTCATACTGCTCGCTTGTTATCTTGCCTTCATCGAACATGTCCTTTATCGCGTCCGCGGCGGACATGTCAAGATAATCCCTGCAATACCCGATAAGCTTTTCGTATTCCTTTTGCGCCGCTGCCTGCTCGGGCAACACCGTAGGCGACGGCGAAGGCGAGGGCGGGGGCGACGGCGAAAGCGTGGGGGAGGGTGAAACAAAAGGCGTCGCAATAGGCGACTCAGCAGCGCTTGGAGAGGGAGCCTCTTCCGTGCCGTAAGGATCGGTGTCTATGGGGAATATCGAGCACGCGGCAAGGCAGGCCGCAGCCGCGGCTGTCAAAAGCAGCGCGATCAATTTTTTCATGTGTTTCCTCCTTCACCACCTGACCGTATACCTGTATATTACACCAATATTCCGATCATTACAAACTTCATTTCCGGCATTATCCAAAACACAGTAACGCCCCCCGAGGCTTACGGCTTTACCCGCCAATAACGAAAGAACGCCGTATCAGGCGTCCTTGCACGTATATTCCGCAGCCTTTTTAAGCCGCTTTATCCTTTATCTCAGAAAGATTCTCCGCAAACACATGGCGTATCGGCGACCACTCGACTCTTTTCTGCAGCAGCGCCGCTATTGTTATCGGCACATATGTGAACATAAACAGCGGGAACGTAAACAGGTAAAGTATCTTCTTTTTCGCGCTGCAGTAGATGTTTTTCCATTCGCTGATAAGCGTGATGGCTCCGAATAATATAAGCGACGCGTAAAAATTCACAAACGCGGCGCCCAGTTGTCCCAGCGCCAATACCGACAGTGCGTGGTCGTTGAATATACACCCGTATATAATAGACCCGGTATTTAAAAACAACAGCGCGAGAGAGACCATCGCCGCTGGCGCGACGGTCATAAACATATCAAAGCACTGAAACTTCCTGCCGGTGAAGCACCCTTTTATAAGCCTCGCTCCATAACGGCGTATGACCTGGTAAAATCCTTTTGTCCAGCGCATCCGCTGGTCCCACGACGATTTGAAGCGCACAGGCTGCTCGTCATATATGAACGCCTTCTCGCAGTAGCCTATAACTTCCCTTCCCAGCACCTTGTCTACGGAGAATTCTATATCCTCTGTAAGCAGATGATATTTCCAGCCGCCGTCTCTGCCGAGTATTTCGCTCGACACAAGAAATCCCGTTCCGGATATTGCGCAGCTCGTGTTGCATATCATCCTCGCGCCGTTCAAGTACTTCGACTCCCTTAAAAACCACAGCCCATATCCCGCGGATATCCAGTTGTACCCGAAGTTCTTCGAGTTCCTGTAGCTCGTCACGACCCGGTAGCCCGCGCCGAATACGTTGTTCATCTCTTTTACATAGTTCTCGTCAAGCACGTTGTCCGCGTCGAACACGAAATACCCGTCGTAGCTGCCTATGCCGCGCATGTTGTGTATATGCCTAAGCGCATAATCGAGCGCGTATCCTTTTCCGACATGTTTACCATCGCTGCGCTCGAAAACCGTTGCCTTAAAGGCGCGCGCGACGTCCGCCGTATCGTCGGTGCAGTTGTCCGCGACAACGTATACGTCTATCTTGTCTTTGGGATAGTTCTGGGCTCTTATACTCTTTATCAGCTCGCCCAGCACCAGGCTTTCGTTCCTTGCCGCTATTACTACGGCAAACCTGTGCAGCCTGTCCGCTTTATACACGGGCATCTTCTTTATGAGCCTTACCACTATGTAGACTGTCTGATAAAAGTAGCAGCAAAAAAACAATACAAATATAAAAAAGTTTAAGTCTGTCAGCCAATGATGCATAATTAATTACGTCTTCCCCCCTAAAGTTGTACCGGCAGACAAGTATATTACGGCGGATGTATTATTTCAATACTTTTTTAACTTATCATTGTTGCTTGTTTATTTTGGCCTTTATTTATGGACGTTCCAAATTTGTACTGTTCCACCCCAACTGATAAGTTTTTATAATAGTATGCTTTACCTGCAGTACTTGCCAAGCCTGCCGAGGTTGAAAGGCGGACGCCTGCCGCCCGCTTGCCTCGGCCCGAGCAGTCCCGCGCTCTCCAAAAACTTCGTGTGCAGCGTCGTCGATTTATCGCTCTCCTCCCAGTAACGGTGGATAAAAAGCTCGCCCTTTGCCACGCACTCTAAGAGCGCCTCGTTGGGCTTTATGTGCTTGTCCCGCGCGTCAGAGCCGCAGACATATCCCGACCTCCAAAGCTCGAGTGTGCCGCGAGTTATGCCGAGCGCTATACACAGCCCGGATATGCTGTACCTGTCCGCGGCAGCCGCCTGCTCAGAGTACTCCTTTATGCGCGCGTCGACAGCTTTAGTGTCTATGTCCCAGCCGCTCCTTACTTTTTTGACGTATCCGCTGAAATGTTCCGCCATGTTTTTGTCCATGCCCCTGCCGCTTAATTTCATGCTTTACCTCCGCGTACTTTCTCACTGTCGTAGCATACGCCAAAGAAGAACTCACGAGCGCTCAGCTTGTCTGCACGCGGCGTTTGTGTTAACATACAGCATATATTACACTAACAGGAGAAAACGCAATGAACAAAAGCAGGAACAAAACGCATATCAAATCAGCGAAACCGGCGCTCGTGTGCTTTGTTCTTGCCTTTTTGCTGATATTGACCGCTCTGCCCGCCTGTGCCGGCGTTAAAGAGACGCCGCCGGACGCCTCGCCGTCCGATGCGGTGTCGGAAACTCCCGCCGCGGCCTTGACGCCTTCGCCCACGCCGGTTAAGACGACGCAGCCCGATGTAACTCTTTCGCCGGAGGTGCCGGCTTCGGATTCTCCAAAACCAACGGATAAGCAGGAACCCACACAAAAGCCGTCCCAGGAACCGTCAAAGGAGCCCGCGCAAAAGCCGTCGCAGAACACGGGCGGACAGCCGCTTTCCGGCGTCAAGATAGGCCTTGACCCCGGCCACCAGTCCAAAGCGAATTCCGATAAAGAGCCCGTTTCTCCGGGAAGCGGCGAGATGAAAAAGAAGGTCTCGTCGGGCACTCAGGGGCGCTTTACGCGTGTGCCGGAATATAAGGTAGTACTTAAGGTCGGGCTCAAGCTCAAGGAAAAGCTCGAAGCATTAGGCGCGAAGGTAGTGATGACGCGCGAGACGAACGATGTAAACATCTCGAACGCCGAGCGCGCGCAGATGATGAACGATAATGGCGTCGACTGCTGGCTCAGGATACACGCCAACGGCAACGATAACCCCGAAGTGTACGGCATGTTCATGCTTGTGCCCAAAGAGGGCTGCCTCGATACGTCCGACGCCGCCGTGCAGGAAGCGAGCGTAAAACTGGCCAAGGCGCTGCTCAAAGCCGCCGTCTCCTCGACGGGCGCAAAAGATTTAGGGCTGCAGCCGCGCGGCGACCAGACGGGCTTCAACTGGTCTAAAGTACCCGTATGCAACATAGAGATGGGCTACATGACGAACGAAAACGAAGACAACCTGCTTGTCTCGGACGATTATCAGGAAAGCATAGCACAGGGCCTCGCACAGGGCTTTGCCGATTACTTCTCAAACTAACTTTATATCGCGTTATTGCTATTCAGTGATAATGTGCCCGGCGACCAAGGCTGAGCGCATTGCCATTATTTTTTACATATGTTAATATATCCGTATAAATTGGCGGGAGCTTCGCGATGAGAAAACACTTCAGGCCGGCAGCGGCAGTCACAGCAGCATTGCTTATGCTTTTCATGTTTACAGCCGTCGCGCTTTGCGCGGGGGCAATTAGTTCGTCCGTATATACGGTAGACCGTGCTCAAGGGTTTTTGCGCGGCGTGCCCGCGGGTACGTCTTTGGACGCTCTCAAGGCCAACCTTGCAAACGACGCCGCGGCCATATCGTGCTGCGACTCAAGCGGCGCGCCTTACGGCGGCGCTGCCATGACGGGCATAACGGTAACGCTCAGCGAGGGAGGCGCGGCCGCAGATACGCTCAAAGTTGTAGTTCCGGGCGACCCGAACGGCGACGGCAATATATCCATATTTGACTACACGCTGGCGCGGCTCGATATACTGGGCTTAAAACCGCTTTCCAACGAATACCGCGCGGCTGCCGACGTTGACGGAAACGGCAGTGTCACTATATACGATTATACGCTGATGCGGCTTCACATACTCGGCCTTAAGGCTATAACACCGGCTCCGACCGCGCCTTCGGGCATGCCGCTCTCGGGCAGAAAGATAGGCCTTGACCCCGGTCATCAGGCAAACGCGAACTCAGGCCTCGAGCCTGCCTCTCCGGGCAGCGGCGACATGAAAAAGAAGGTATCTTCGGGCACACAGGGGCGCTTTACGGGCGTGGCCGAATATGTAATCAACCTTCAGGTCGCGCTCAAGCTGAAAGGAAAGCTGGAGGCGCTGGGCGCGACTGTTGTAATGACACGCGAAACAAACGATAAAAGCGTTGATATCTCAAACGCCGCGCGCGCTCAGATGATGAACGATGCCGGCGTCGACTGCTGGCTCAGGATACACGCGAACGGCAACAACAACCCCGCCGTGTACGGCATGGAGACTCTGGTGCCGAAGGAGGGCTGCCTAAACACGACCGATAAGTCCGTCTACAATGCGAGCGTAAGGCTGGCCAAGGCGCTGCAGTCCGCCGCTTTTGCCGCCGCCGCAACGCAGCCCGGCTTTGTTACGAAGGATCTGGGGCTCTCTTACCGCGATGACCAGACGGGCTTCAACTGGTCGTCGCGTCCGGTGTGCAACATAGAGATGGGCTACATGACGAACAAAGACGAGGATGAACATCTCGTCGCTGACGACTATCAGGAAAGAATAGCGCAGGGCCTCGCTAATGGGTTCGTAAGCTACTTCGGGGGCTGACTTAAGACTTGCCGGTGGTAACCGGACTGATGGTAAGGAGGTATCCGTATGAAAAAGGCTGGCAAAGTTCTCGGCATACTCGGCGGTATCATACTTTTTTATCATGCTATCTCCATGATATCTTTCATCGCAGTCGACATACTGACCGCTGCAATAGGCTTACTGGGCCTTGCCGGCGCGGGCGCGGCGATAATAGGGAACACGTACGTGGAATCAAGGCGCCTCAAGCGCGTGCTGCTCATCGCGGCTCCCTGCACGAGCGCTGCCGCGTTTGGTTCCATAATCATACCGGCGGCCGTATCGGGCAGCTTAAAGCTCGCCAACGAGGTAACGTTCGTAATATTGGGCGTAATGGCGCTCACGTGCGTGCTGCTCATACTCAGCGCCGTACTCGTGCTCAGTAAGGATAACGCATAATACGACTGTTCCTGCAAGTGTTTAATCCGCAGCTGAAAAGACGGGCTCTCTGTACGCCGTCATCTGTGCAAATAATTTAAGTCTCCGAAAATGTCGCGAGACTTTTTTAGTATGCCTATCAGTAATTAAAGAGAACCAATTATGTGCTGCGGCTGCGAGCGGCTGCGGCTGTTGCCGCCCGCCCGGCAAAGAGCGAGACGCTGGAATGGTATGGAGGAGAGGCAGCGGGCGTCCGCAGGACGCCCCTACGATGGTGAAGAGGCGACAATGCGTGTAGAGGCGGTCTCAGGCCGCAGTATCACGGAGAGCGTATAAGGCGTAGAAATATACCCTATCGGCGCTTCGCGCCACTTCCCCTGCCGGGGCCCCCGGCGAACAAAGTTCGTTGGGGTGGGTGAAAGGGGAAGCTATACACCGGGCGGTCTTTACTGACCGAAATTGAGAGTGTGTACCTTTCTCAATTTACACTATGTTCATATTATATACGGAAACAGTTCATAGAATTGCCATATTTGCGTACTATCCTGTCCAGGTAGATTCTAAGATGTGAAAGGAGAAACATCACAAATGAAAAAAATCGGTTTGATAGTACTTGCTTTAGTCATGGCGTTCGCGTTCGCGGCCTGCAACGGCGATAAGCCGGCCGTGTCTGAGAACCCGTCGGCTGCGGTAAGCCCGTCGGCTCTGGAAGAACCCTCGCAAAACGAGGAAGCGCCTGAGAGCGAGGATATGGAAGAGCCCTCGCAAAACGAGGAAGCGCCCGAGAGCCCGTCGGCTCCGGAAGAGCCTTCGCAAAGCCCCGAAACGTCTGAAAGTCCGTCCGCCAGCCCGTCGGCTTCCGCTATAATTTCGACGTCGCCAGCGGCTGCTGAATAATCCCATAGCCCTATAAAGTCAGGGTTTACCTTCAAAGAAGCGGCTTTTTAGCCGCTTCTTTGCTGTAAAAACGATACTTAATCATCATGCGTTATCCGCACCACAATAAACGGATACCATCTAAATAGCCGGAACGACACAGGGGTCGTTCCCTACAATCTGCCGTTATTATTATTATGTATTGATAGCAATGACAAATTTGGATTTATCGATACTCTTAAAGCCTTTTCAGCCGCTTCTTTGTAAAAAACAAAGCCGGATGCAACTCTGTGAGAGGCGGGGGATACCGGACACTTTACTTTTCTTACCAGCGTGTATTAAAATATACATGACACTCTGGAGCGCTTTAAACGTAAAGCGGCATAAGGGGTAGTATGAACCTATGGTGCGAAAGCGGCTCGTGCCTATAGCTGTATGCATGGTGCTTTTCTACCGCAAAAAGCTGTTGTTCAGGACGGTATATATAGTTAGAGCGGCTTTAGGCCTCGCATGCGCTTGCATGATAAGCATTCCTTACTTTTTAGGGACGGTTGCAGGCGAAGGGATAATAGTATACGCGCTGTTCAGCTCAAACCGAATCAATAACACGTTTTCATAGCGCAAGACAGCACTAAAACGTTACGCTCCATGTGTTTTCGGAAAAGTCCTGAAACACGGCTATGCCGTCCATTACCCGGAACGCGGCGTGACGCGGGCCGTCCGGCTTTGTGTATTTATCGCGCAGAAACGGTACTTTAGCAAACGCGGCCTCATTGACCTCGGGGCGCTCGTCGCAGACGGCGGTGCCGCTTAAGCGCAGCCAGACGCCTTTGGCTTCGCTGTACGCGCAAAGCTCGAACTTAGGGTTCGCTTTGATCTGGCGGAAGCAGAGCTTGTAATCGCCCATGCCTAAATAGAGCATGCCCTCGTATTCCATAAAGAATGCGAACGGGCGGACACGAGGCTGGCCGTCCTCGCACGTCGCAAAGAAAAAGTATTTCGCTTCTTCCAAAAATTTTAGTATTTCATCCATAGTGCACCTTTTTATAGTTTGTTTTGTATAATTATAGTACACAAAAAAGGAAGACACAAGCATGTAATCCCATTTCTGGCAATCAAGACATCAGTCAAATGAGAGGGCGCAGGCTAACGCGACGGCAAATCTGAAGCTTGCCGGTTAAATATTTATGCAAATCACGGCGCAAACTATATCCGCGTGCAGTAACAGGAGCAAAAAAGCCAGTTTGTAGCAGCAAACGTATCAATGAATATAATGATATGAAACGATAATAATAGATTATTGAATCCGCATATAGCCAAGACTGTACAAGGAGCAAAAGCATGGAAGCGGTACATTTCCGCAAAAAGCCTGTTGTCGTAAAGGCTTTTATAGCAAAAAAAGAGATGATAATCCATACGCTCGAGGGAGACATGAAAGCCGACGCGGGGGATTATATAATCACGGGAGTGAAGGGAGAGCAATACCCCTGCAAGCCCGACGTATTCAGGAGGACTTACGAGCCCGTGGACGAAGTGTGATTTTGTCGGTCGTAAGGAACCATCAGTGCCCAGTTGTCGGTCTCTTTTCTCATGTATTCTTCGCATCTTGAGACAAGCGCCGCGTATAACGAAGCGCCGCTGCCGACGCTGAACTCGCCGCACCGGGCGAAGAACCTGTAGAGTATGCACTTAAGCATTTCACATTGCGCCCTGTATTGTATCCACAGCTGCCTGAACCTGCCAAAAGCGTTTATCGCCGCCGCGGCGGTTATGCTCCAGCTCAGTATTACTATAATGAGCTTATAGCCGAACCCGCCGAAAGCGTCCGAGAAGAGCGTTATAACGGGTATGACGCTGCTCATTAATATGGAGAGTGTTGTCAGCAACTTATATGCCCTTTGATTGCGCACACTGCGTTTATCAAACCACTCCATCTGTTCTATGACGCGCCCCATAATATAGTGCCTCGCGGAGCATTCTTCCATGCCGCTTACGAAATAGGCAAATTCCTGCCTTATAGCGCGGTTGCGCGTTTTTTTCATATCGCTCCTTTCGCGCGCGCTTTGTGCGCCTGCCCGATATACTCCCCGGGATCGGCTATAAAATCCTCCCAGGCGGCGAGCACGCAGCAGCGGTTTCCTTTACTGTAGTTTTCGCTGAACTCTTTCAGTACCGTGCTGTCGTCCACTACCTCTTTGCCGTCCCTGAACACCGCATTTAATGCGCAGGGCAGCACTACACCGAGTATGCCGCTTAAGAAACCGTCCGCCGCTTCGCAAAGCGACGCACGAAGCTCCTTTTTTATATACTTTTGCTTCTCATAACCCGCGTTTTCCGCGCTGTGTTCGCCGATAAGGTATATAGTTACCGTCGAATCGGGAAACACGGCTTTGCGCAGTTTACCGGGCGTGCAGGAATCGTAGCAGCAATCGGCCGCTGCGTTTGGAGGAACAGCCGAAATATCGACGCCCATGCCTAAGATAATGTCCCTGTACGGCTTGTCGTTTGACTTATAGGAGATAAAACATCTGATGCACATGGCTCCTCCTTATTGGAGTGGTAATACAATATATTCAAATAATGGAATCAATATTATTAAACATTGCCCGGGCTGTTGTATGCGGGACAGCAACAGATAAAACGGAGTCAAGCTATTTAAGCGCCCGCAGATACGGGCTTTACGCTTAAAAATGCCGCGCGAGGCTGGGAAGAAATTCATTAATAACCGGAACATACATGTATCAAAAGCACATAAAAGCGTTGAATTATATGAGCCGGGAAAATATAATATAGAAAGACGCGGTGCTTATAAGCCGCCGTTTTGTAAACATCATGTCTTTAACCGCCTTTCGGCGGTTTTTTTTATGCGGGCTTTTAAGCGAATTCAAAGAGAGCGTGCCCGCGTTTATTTGTTTTGGCTATAAATATAAAAATATGGTATACTTACATATATATAATGACAGGAGAAAACTAAACTAATGGATAACGATAAAAGGATAGCGCTGCTTATTGACGCGGATAATGTTTCGGACAAATACCTAAAGCATATACTCGACGAGATATCAAATCACGGCACGCCTACATATAAGAGGATATACGGGGACTGGACGAAGCCGCAGATGGCGGCATGGAAGAGCGTACTGCTCAATTACTCCATTTCGCCCATACAGCAGTACGCGTATACTACGGGCAAGAACGCGACGGACTCTGCGCTTATCATAGACGCGATGGACATACTATATTCGGGCAGCGTGGAAGGGTTCTGCATCGTGTCGAGCGACAGCGATTTTACCAAGCTCGCGGCGCGGCTCAGGGAGTCGGGCATGTATGTGCTCGGCATGGGGGAGAAGAAGACCCCGCCGCCTTTTATAGCGGCGTGCGAAAAGTTCAAGTACTTAGAGGTGCTGGCCTCGTCGGCGGCCTCCGTGGAAACGAAGGAAGAGGAGGCGGAGGAGGCCTTAAAGGACACGGTTACGAGCCGCAAGACGATAGTGGAGGCGATAAAGGCTATAGTGGACGAGAGCTCGGACGAGGACGGATGGGTTTATATGGGCGAGGTCGGAACGAAGCTTTCTAAGCGCTACCCTGATTTTGATACAAGGAACTACGGGTATTCAAAGCTCACGCCCTTTATAGCGGCGCTGAAGCTTTTCGATATAGACTCGCGCAAGACGAGCAACCCCAATGTGGTAATGAAGTATATAAGGACGAAGACGAAGAAGTAGAGGCGATGGCGAAGGCAAGGGAGGCTGCGAGTGCATGCAGGGGCGGTCTTTGACCGCCGGAATGGGGAGTGTGCATTTCGAGAAGAAGCATACCCTATCGGCGCTTCGCGCTAGACTGTGCCCATTGTCTCTACGTGCGTTGCTTTTGTGCTTTCCCCTCATCCGTCGCTTCGCGCCACCTTCCCCCTCGGGGGAAGGCATTTCGAGAAGAAGCGTACCCTATCGGCGCTTCGCGCCACTTCCCCTAAAAGGGGAAGCTATATGTAGACATAGCCGGTAGGCGGGCGTCGGAAGGACGCCCCTACGATAATAAAAGAACGTCAGAGCGTGCAGGGGCGGTCTTTGACCGCCGGAATGGGGAGTGTGCATTTCAAGAAGAAGCGTACCCTATCGGCGCTTCGCGCCACTTCCCCTAAAAGGGGAAGCTATATATAGACATAGCCGCTGAGGCGGGCGTCCGAAGGACGCCTCTACGATAATAAAAGAACGTCAGAGCGCGCG